>CAWJIA010000001.1:0-22631 GCA_963842805.1 uncultured Chloroflexia bacterium
TTCGGAACCGGGGGTCGTGGGTTCGAATCCCTCCAGGCGCGCCACTACTTTGATCTTGATAAGGTCAAAATAATACTACTGAAGTCACCTTTTGATATTACCGGGCAATATGTAAACGTAGGGCTTGCGCAGGATGTATTTGTGCAGCCATCGGTCGAAGCGTCGCAGGGCCAGGAAGATTATCCAGATTTTTGCATCCTCTTTGTAATACGATTGTATTTCTTTTTCCGTCAGAGGTTTTATTGTCAGCGACTTGCCCTCGCCGGCGAAGAAATCATTGGCGGCTTTCACCAGGTGAGGCACAACTTCCGGCCGCTGTTCCTTGTAAAAATTAGCTATCAGGTCGATGGTTACAAGCCGGGCATCATAATAGCGGGTCATCACTCCCTCCAGGAACAGCCAGCGGATCATCCACACCAGGAAAGAGGGAGCGCTCCTCATGAATAGCTCCGGGTCCAGTTGCTCTACCCCACCTTTTTTCATCAAGGGTGTGCTTGTATCAAAATAAAGCAGCTGCATGCCCATCTCGATATGAGGGTTTTCCGGATCGAATCCTGAAATTGCCCAGTTGGAGATTTGCCCGTCTATTCCTAGAGCTTCTTGTGGGTTTGCAGCGTTGAAAATCCAGACCTTGCAAAGCTCGCGAAGCACTAGCAAAAATAGCGTTAGAATATTTTCCGTGTTCAATACTTGTATGGCACGATTGCCTATGGACGCCGACGGCAGTTTTTGTTGCACGTCATAAGCGGTTATCCTGCCTGAATCCGACGCAAACCAGGCAAAGCCGTAGGCAGGCACATTAATGCCGATTTTCTTTTCGAGGAGGTCGTTGTAGTCACGGTAGATCTGCTCGTAGCGTGTTACCTCATCCTGCGTCTGGAAGATGGGCAGGCGTTTGCATGCCAGATCCTTAACTGAATCGGACTGTATCTCAAAGATTGTGCTGATTTCACCGTATCCGAGCACCCTGGCGGGTATTTTGCTTTGCTCGGGATGGGCCGGGTCCAATCCTCTTTCAAATTCTTGCAATAGCTCAACATCAACCTGCACGGGGAACCTCCTGTCGACCGGATTTTAAAGCCCGAGGAAATCAGCGGTATCTTTCAGGGCTCCGTCGATCTTCTCAATTATTTCAAGCGCCGTATGGTTATCGATTATCAGCGGGGGTAATAGCTGGCAAACCCGCTTATCGTTGTTTGCATATATAGCCAGTATACCGTGGTCGTAGCATGCCTTGGTCATTATGGGTCCGCAGCTATCATTGACCATTTCCATACCCATCATCAGCCCGAGTTGCCGCAGGCCGGTTAATATCCTGGGATGCTTCTTTTTTAATGCTTCGAAGCCGTCTTTAAATACGCCGGCCAACTCGTTCACGTGCTGCAGGAACTCGGGTTTCGATGATTCCTCCAATACTTTCAAGGCGACCGGACAGCCTACTTCCGCTCCTCCGAACGTTGAGACGTGAATGAAAGGGTTTTGATGGAAAAAGCCCTCAAGCTCTTTCTTAAAACAGGTTGCGCTCATGGGGTAAATGCCGCCTGAAAGCCCTTTGCCGATCACGATAATATCGGGCGTCACGTCGAAATGTTCAATTCCCCAGAGCTTTCCAGTGCGTCCCAGGCCCGTTTGGACTTCGTCGATTATGAGCAGGGCACCCCTTTCGCTACAGAGCTGCCTGGCGCGCAGAAAATAGTCCTTGTGCGGCACGGGCATGCCCAGCGTCGCCGGGATAGTCTCAAAAATAACGGCTGACGTGTCTTTGTCCACCGCCCGGTCAAGCGCATCAGCGTCGTCAAACGGTACTTGAATGAATCCGGGAAGGTTGGGCCCAAAAGGCGCCCGATACTGCTCATCTCCCGCGGCCAGGGCGAAGCCTGTGTGCCCGTGATAGCCGCCGACGGCAGATACGACCTTATGTCTTCCCGTATGGCCCCTTGCCAGCTTTATGGCGAGGTCTACGGCCTCGCCACCTCCAACACCAAAGACCGTGCAGGCGATATCGCCCGGCATGAGCTCTGCCAGTTTCTCGGCCAGCCGGGCGCGCTGTTCGCTGATCAGGTGATGGTTCCCTATGTCCAGCTCTTTCAGGCTGTCCTGCAGGACTTTGATGACCGCGGGGTTTCGATGTCCCAGGTTGAAGACGCCGCCGTTGCAGTGGCAATTGATCAGTTTTTTCCCGCTGGTGGCATCCCAGACATAGGGACCTTCCCGGCGTCCGAAGACGAACTCCATGTCATAGGACTTGAAAGTCTCGACTTTGCCGGATGATACGTATTCTGCGAAACGATTGACAATGGCTTCCTTGCTGTCTCTTCCGACAAATTTCACACTAACCTCCCGCTGCCGTTAATTCTAGCCGCTAATAGTAGGTCGATAGCACTTGGCTGTCAATCTCCCTCTCGGAGTCCTGCGGTAGCCGCTTCGACATGTCGGCCGTACAGGTCAAGTGATAGCCTCCTAAGCAGCGGGGCGTGTGTTCGAATTCCCCCAGGCGCGTTTTCCAAAACCGGCTCAATTGCAGGCTAAGGTCGTGTCAGTGCCCTGGAAATGACCATGCGCTGCACTTCCGACGTGCCCTCGTATATGGTAGTAAGCTTGGCGTCCCTGAAATAGCGCTGCATGGGAGAGTCCATCATATATCCATAGCCGCCCAGGATCTGGACCCCTTCCGTAGCTGCTTTCATAGCTAACTCAGTGGCAGTAAGCTTGGCCATGGCTGCGCACAGTGAGAAAGGCTCCTTACGGTCGGCCAGCCAGGCGGCTTTGTAGGTCAAAAGCTTGGCTGCTTCAAGCTGTGTATAAATATCGACCAGCTTCCAGCTAATGCCCTGGTTGCTGCAGATGGGGCTGCCGAATTGCTTACGCCCACGTGAATACGATGCAGCCAGGTCGAGCGCAGCCTGCGCCAGACCCACTCCCTGGGCGGCTATACCGATCCTGCCGTAATCGAGGATGGAAAGGCAGATGGCCATGCCCTGCCCCTCCTCACCCAGCCGGTTTTCCACCGGTACCCTGCAATTTTCGAAGACCAGGTCGCAGTTGGTGCCGGCGCGCATGCCCAGCTTATCGTATTTCTTGCCCTTACTGTATCCCGGCATCCCGGTCTCAACTATAAAGGCCGTCATGCCGCGCTTGCCCAGTTCGGGTATATTGGCGAAGACCACCGCCGTATCTGAAACGTCGCCATTGGTTATAAATACCTTGGTACCGTTTAGTACATAGTGGTCGCCCTGCCTGACAGCCGTCGATTTTATCGAAGCAATATCACTACCTGCATCAGACTCCGTGATGCCGAAGGCCCCCACCTTATTGGCCTTGACCAGGGTAGGCAAGAACTTCTTCCTCTGCTGTTCGTTACCGTACATGAAAATAGGCTCGGTGCACAGGGCCAGATGGGCGTTTAATATGTCCGATGTCGAGGCGCAGGCCCTGGCCAGTTCCTCAGCCGCTATAGCGAATGACAGGTGGTCTGCACCGCTGCCGCCGTATTCCTCAGGTATGGCCAGCCCGGTCAGCCCCAGCCTGCCCATGGCCCGGAAATTATCCAGAGGGAATTTCTGCGTACGGTCGAACTTGTCCGCCACCGGTGCCACCTTTTCGGCAGAGAATTGATGTACTCTGTCACGCAATAACTTATGTTTTTCAGAAAGATCGAAATCCATAATTGGCCTCCAAAAAGTTGTTATACGGCTCCGATGTTGCCGGCCAAGCTCAGAAGGTAATGGTACGTTATCAACGGGTGATTTTCAATACTGAACCGGACAAGGCCTTATCGACCGAATCCCTTGACAAGGCCGGACTTCCAATCTAAACTCAAAGCCAGCTCACCCAGGGAGATTGAAATGCCCACAATAAAGGTCAATGACATCAACATGTATTACGAGGTTCACGGGGAGGGTGAGCCACTGGTCTTGATCCAGGGCGTGGGCGGCGATCTGGTAACCTGGTCATATTTTAAGATCCCCGAGTTTTCCAAAAAATATCGTGTGATAGCCTTCGATAATCGCGGCGTGGGGCGCACAGATGCACCCGATAGCCCTTACTCCATTCAAATGATGGTTGAGGATACGGCCGGGCTGCTTAACGCGCTGGGCATCGAAAAGGCCCACATGCTGGGGTTGTCGATGGGCGGCAGGATAGCCATGGAGTTCGCCTTAAAATACCCGCAGAAGACAAAAAGCATGATATTGGCCTGCACGTCGGCCTATTCTCACCCCTGGACCCTGCAGGTGCTGGATATGCTGGTAAGGATGGACCGGGAGGGCACAAGCCCGGAAACGCGCTGCAGGTACCAGTTGCTGATTCTCTTCACCCTCAGGTTTTTCGAGAATGACAAACGGGTTCAGAAGGCAATCAACAATGTATTGACCAACCCCCACCCGCAGCCCGTTTACGCCTATGCCCGGCAGTGCGCCGCAATAGCTGAACATGACTCTCGCCAGAGCATCGGGCGAATTAGCGTCCCTACGCTGGTGCTCGCCGGTAAAGAGGACATTCTCGACCCGCTTCCCTTGTCCGAGGAATTGCACGCAGGAATTCCCGGTTCCGAACTGGCTATACTCGAAGGGGGAGGTCATGCCCTCTTCCAGGAAATCCCTGACAAGTTCAACCAGGCTGTACTGGAATTTCTATCGAGGATATGATAGGCTCATCTGCTGTAATACTATAATTAAAAGGCTGAATCAGGAAAGATCATAAAACAGGAGGGCTGACATGGGTTTTGTTCAAAGCTGGGAAGACCTGACTAAGCTGGTTGAAGCGCGCCAAACATCCGAGTTCTACGACGCGGAGATGTTGACCGTAATGTGGGAGACGAAGCCGGAAATCGTTAAACGCCTGTTGCCTGCGCCCCTGGCGCCCACCCCCAAACCCATCGCCACCGCCTTCGTAGCCTACTATCCCAAAACCAGCTTCGGACCTCCCTACTATGAGGGCGCCCTGTTCCTCAGGGCTATTTACGATGGCATTGAAGGCAACTACTGCCTCGCCATGCCGGTAACAGGTGACCTGGCCATGGCCGGCGGCCGGGAAGTGTTCGGATACCCCAAGAAGATGGCCAATATCCAGCTCAAAAGAAACGGCAGCACTATGGAGGGCAGCCTGGAACGGCATGGCCTGTGCTTCTTCAAGCTGCGCGTTAAACTGACCGGCACACCCAATACCAATGAATTTGTGGATATTATCCTTAACTCGTCTTCCGAAGAAGGTACCGTATCCTATAACGTCAAGCATTTCTTTGCTTCCGACGGCAGCGGCTTCGACTATAACCCGCGCCTCATCCGTGAAAGGGTAGTCCTGCGTCCCAAGCTGGCGGAGCTCGGTGAAGCAGAGGTGGAGCTAGGGCATTCCGACTACGATCCATGGTCAGAGGTCGAGATCGTCAGAATCCTCGGTGCAGCATACGCAGTCGGCGACAACACCATGCTGAAGGGCGATGTAGTAGCGGAGCTGGATCCTATCGCCTTCGCGCCTTATGCGTTTCTAAAATGGGATGCCCCTTATTTCCTAACCCGCTCCGCTTAGTTCATAACTGGCAAGCGCCCCATCGTATGTAACGTTCATGCGCATTTGACCTTTTATGTCAATACAATTAACATTAAGGAGTATTGATTGATAAAATAAATCATTTACAAATAGCCGTGCATACGGGAATGCTGTGATCTAGTCATCTGTAAAGAATAGCTAAATTTGAAACCGACCATTTGCGAATGGTCGGTTTTTTATTTGTAAAAAGGAATATGGCGGGATGATTGGCAACCTGAAAGCTTATTGCACTGCTGAGTTCATGCCGGACAAAGAAAGAGTGAAATATGCAGAAGACAACGAAAAATATAACCAAAGACTCCGTCGACTATCTGAAGGACATTCTCGATGCCATGAGCGATGGCGTCTATATAGTAAACCGTCATTGCGATATTGAATATGTTAATCCTGTAATCGCGCGTGAATTCGGGGCACCCGGCAATCAGAAATGCTATAAATATTTCCACGGCCGCAAGCAGGCATGCCCCTGGTGCGTAAATAAGGATGTATTTGCGGGTAAATCGGTAGCCTGGCGATGGTCCAATCCCAGGACAGACAGAACTTACGACCTGTTCGACACCCCACTCATGAACCCCGACGGCAGCATATCCAAGCTGGAATTCTTCCACGATGTCACCGATTTTGTAAAAACACAAGAAGAGCTCAGTATGAGCAACGCTTTTCTTAACCGCATGATCGAGCAAAGTTCCACTCCCATGTGGATCTCCGATGATAAAGGCACTCTGGTCAGGATAAACAAAGCCTGCTGCAGGCTATTAAATATCACGGAAGAGGATGTGGTCGGGAAATACAACATCTTCAAGGATAACCTGGTTGACAGCCAGGGTTTTATGTCTCTGGTGGAAAGCGTATTTAATAAAGGGGAGGTAACCAGGTTCGAGCTCAAATATGACACATCGTTACTGAAAGATCTTACTCTTGAAAGGCAGGCCTCCGTAATCCTGGATGTGACGATTTTCCCCATAGTTGATCACGATGGAAAAGTTACGAACGCCATAATCCAGCACATAGATATTACAGGCCGCAAAGCGGCCGAAGAGGCACTGTGTAAGAGCGAAGATAGATACCGCACGCTGGTGGATAATGCCGCCGAAGGCATCTTTGTCATCCAGAACGGGAAGGTGGTGTTTGCCAACCCCAGGGCCTTTGCCATGGCGGATTACCGTCTCGATGAGAGGGAGCCTCAATACTTTATCGACTTTGTCCACCCTGAAGACAGGGCAATGGTTATCGAGCAGCATTTAAAGCGGCTGTCGGGCGAGGAGTTCGAGGCAACCTACAGCATCCGTTTGATCAACCGCACTGGCAAGATCAGATGGATACGCATCAGCTCAGCCGGTATAAACTGGGAGAACAGTCCCGCCACGCTGACTTTAGCTACTGATATCACCGACCACAGGCTGGATGAGGAAAAAATCCGTGAAAGCGAAGAGCGTCACCGCTCGCTATTCGACAATATGCTCAACGGCGTGGCCTACTGTCAGATGATTTTCGAGGATGACCGCCCTAGGGACTTCGTCTATATCTCGGTTAACGACGCCCATGAGCGATTGACCGGCGTCAAGGACGTTGTCGGTAAAAGGGTGACCGAAGTCATCCCCGGCGTACGGGAATCAGACCCCGAGCTGTTCGAAATATTAGGAAGAGTATCCCTGTCCGGCAAGCCCGAAAAATGCGAGACCTTTTTAAACTCCCTGGGCATCTGGCTCTCCATCTCGGTTTACAGCCCGGAAAAGGGATACTTTATTGCCCTATTCGACAACATCACTGAGCGCAAGCAATCCGAAGAAAAACTGCAGAAAAGCTACGCTGCGCTGAAAAAGACATTTAATGACGCCATCAATACCCTATCCAAGATAGTGGAAATGAGGGATCCCTATACATCGGGCCATCAAAAGAAAGTGGCTGCACTTTGCGCCGCTATAGCGGCGGAAATGAAACTGAGCGATGATCAAATTGAGCGCCTCAGGATGGCTGCCACCATTCACGATATAGGCAAGATCTATGTGCCCTCGGATATCCTCAGCAAGCCCGGCAAGCTGGACAGGCTGGAATTCGAAATTATCAAGACCCATCCCCAGGGCGGTTACGATATCATAAAGGGCATGGATTTCCCCTGCGCGGTTGCGCAGACCGTGCTGCAGCATCATGAAAGGCTGGACGGATCCGGATACCCATCCGGGCTGGGCGGCAAAGACATTTCCATCGAGGCCAGGATCCTGGCCGTGGCGGACGTAGTTGAAGCCATGTCGTCGCACCGTCCCTACCGTCCGGCGACAGGGCCCGACAAGGCGCTGGCCGAGATATCGGCTGGCAGGGGCAAACTTTACGACCCCGATGTGGTAGATGTCTGCCTGAAGCTTTTCAAGGACGGCAGGTTTAAATTAGAATAACTTAGGGGAAATTCCTGGAAATGAAATGGTTGAAGCTGCCACGGCTTGACGGATATTTGCCGCAAGGCATGGAAAGGGAGTACAGGCTGTACTACCTTAAGGATGATGTGCGGACAGCCACGATTTCCATGGTCATTCTCACTATACTGCTGGTGGCCTTCGCCTATAACGACTACGCTCTCTTCGGCCTTACTCCCACCTTTTACTATCTGATAGCGATACGAAGCATATATCTGGTTTTTACCATCGGGCTGATAGTTTTCCTCAGGAAAAACCGTAGCCCCGTTAAATTCGATTGGAATCTACTTGTCTGGTTTATTTTAAGCGGCTTGCTGGTGAGCGCCATCAACCTGACCAGGCCCTCCAGCTACATCGGGGATATCCCCATCGACGTCGTTTTAATCTTAATAATTTACATGGGCGTGCCCATGAGGTTGATGTTCAGGACAGCCGGCGGGCTATTGCTCTTGCTGGCCGAGTCGCTGAACCTGCTCCTTTTACACCATGCGGCATTGGGTACCACGATATATGCGTCGTTGGTGGCGCTGCTCATGGCCAATATTATCGGCATCTATGCGTCCGGCCGCCTCTATTCATTCCGGCGCAGCGAGTTCAAAGCCCGGGCAGAAGAGTCATGGACTCTGGACCTATTAAACGAGACCGGCAAAATGGCCAGCGTAGGCGGCTGGGAATTCGATGTTAAAACTCGCTTGCTGACCTGGACTGACGAAATATACCGTATTTATGAGTTGGAGCCGGGGCAGCGTATTACCGTGGACGACGCGATTAAATTTTATGCTGCGGAAGCAGTTCCGGTCGTAACTGAGGCTGTACAGCACGCCGTGATCTTCGGCGAGCCGTTCGACCTGGAGTTGCCCTTTATCACAGCCAGGGGCAACCGCCGCTGGGTGCGCTCGGTAGGCAGGGCTTACACTGAAAACGGCCTGATAACCAGGGTGGGAGGAACCGTCCAGGACATCACCGCCGCCAAAAAGGCGGAAGATAGCATCAAAATCACGTCCGAGCAGTGGCAGGCTACGTTCGACGCTATTTCCGACCTGATCTCCATCCAGGATAAGGATTTCAAGCTCATCCGGGTAAATAAAGCCTATGCCGACGCATTCCAGGTGCGGCCGGAGGAGCTTATTGGCAGGCATTGTTATGAGATTGTTCACATGTCTTCCGTCCCCATCCCGAACTGCCCGCATGAAAAGGCGATGGAGTGTAAATCTGGTGTAATCGAAGAGCTGTTCGAGCCGCGTCTGGGGATGTATATGGAAGTATCCTGCTCTCCTATATTCAATGACAATGGCATACTCGAAGGAACGGTACATATCGTTAAAAATATCACTGAGCGCAAGCAGGCAGAGGAGAAGCTGGAACAAAGCAGTCATTTAAACAGATTGATTTTAGATTCTGTAGGTGAAGGTATTTTGGGGCTAGACATACGGGGCAACCACACATTTATTAATCTGGCGGCCGCCAAAATGCTCGGTTATGAAGCCAATGAGCTTATTGATAAGCATAGTCATACAACCTGGCACTATAAAAAACTCGACGGCAGTCCATATCCTAAAGAGGAATGTCCAATCTATGAAGCGTTACAGGATGGGGCAATACATCACACAGATAACGAAGTTTTTTGGAGAAAGGATGGCACGAGTTTTCCGGTCGAATACACCAGCATGCCCATTCAAGAAGAAGGCAAGGTAAAAGGCACAGTTGTTGTATTCAATGACATCACCCAGCGAAAAAAGATCGAGGAGGAGCAGCAAAAAGCTATCGAGAGAATCCGGGACCTGTATAACAACGCGCCGGCGGGATACCACTCGCTGGATAAAGACGGCACCTTTGTGGGGGTCAATGACACCGAGCTTGCCTGGCTGGGATATGAGCGGGACGAACTTATCGAAAAGAAAAAGTTTTTTGATTTACTCACGGCTGAGAGCCGCGAGGTCTTCCAGAGGGAGTTCCCTGGTTTCAAAGAGCGCGGCTGGGTCAAGGATTTGGAATTTGACCTGGTACGCAAAGACGGCACCACTTTCCCCACCCTGGTAAACGCCACAGCCATCAAGGATGAACAAGGGAATTTCCTTATGAGCAGGACTACCTTATTCGACATTACTGAAATCAAACGGTTGCAGAGAGTGGTAACGGAATCTGAGAAGAAATTCCGAACCATATTGGAGGAGATAAACGATTCCTATTTTGAGTTGGACCTGGCGGGCAATTTTACTTTCGTGAATAATGCCTTGTGCAGGGTCCTGCGTGTTACAAAGGAAGAGGTAGTCGGAGCAAACTTCCGTTCTATTACCATACTGGATGAAATAAATGATATTTTGGCGCAGTTCGTCCGCGTTCGTGAAACCGGCGAACCGCACAAGGGGCTGATCTTTAGGCTGGCTCTCAAGGACGGCGTGACAGAGTTCGCCGAGATTTCGGTATCGCCGCAAAAAGATGAACGCGGGAACATCATCGGCTTCCGCTGCGTGGGCCGGGATGTAACCGAGCGCATGGAGATGCAAAATAAGCTGGCCGCTATGGCCATGCACGATGCCCTGACCGGCCTGCCCAACAGGTCGCTATTTTATGACCGCTTCAACATTGCCTGGGCCCAGGCCCACCGCAATAATAGGAAGCTGGCTGTTATGGAACTCGACCTGGACCGCTTTAAGACAATAAATGATACCCTGGGCCACGCCGCCGGCGACGAACTCCTTAAAGCTACGGCCGATCGATTAACCGCCCTCGTACGTAAAAGTGACACCGTTGCCAGGCTGGGCGGCGACGAGTTCGTAGTGCTGATCCCGGAGTTTACCAACATCAAAGATGTCCTAAAAACGGCGCAGAAAATACTCTCGGCTTTTCAAAAGCCGTTTGCAATATACGGGAAAGAGTTCGAGGTGACTACCAGCATCGGCATAGCCGTCTTTCCCAGGGACGGCTCCAGTATCGAAGAGCTGCTCAAAGCGGCGGACGCCGCCATGTACTATACCAAGGAGCATGGCCGCAACAGTTACAAGCTGAGCGACGACAAGGCCAGGGCCTTAACCAGCCCCCGGAGAAAAACTCTAAACCTCAAAACCTAAAAATATTTGTTAAACTTGCCCGAATGATACAACCATACACTAGAATCACGCGCCAAACAGCCCTCCGCATAAAACTCGTTATGACCGATGTGGACGGCACGCTCAATAACGGCGGCGATGAGCTCAGCCCGGTCATCTCCCATGCCATACGTAATTTAAAAGAGCACGGCATTATGGTGGGACTGGTCTCCGGCCGCACCGACCCCATGCTGGTAGCTATGGCTGCAAGCCTGGATATAGGTGGACCCCTCATCGCCGAAAACGGCGCAGTCGCCAGGCTGACTTACAAAAGCGGTTTAGTAGATTTAGGCTATTCACGCCAGCCCGCTATTGAGGCTCTGGTGAAGCTCAAAGCCAGGTATCCGGGCCGCATTATTGAGAGGGAGGACAACGCTGAGAGGCTGATCGATATTGTCTGCCGGGCTGACGACATAGCTATGGAAGACTTGAGAAGCTGCGTCGGGGATGTCCAGTTGCTGGACTCCACCTATATATTGCACCTCATGCAGAAAGGCATCGACAAGGGGAACACGTTGAAACGGTTGCTGGGTCTCATGGATGAGCAGAAGATCGGGCCGGACGAGGTGCTGGTGGTGGGCGATTCCATGACCGACCTTTCCCTCTTCAAACTGTTCACACAAAGTGTTCTCATTCCCAACCCCGACCTGCCTGAGACGGACAAAAATACTCTCCGCAAGTCTGCCAGGTATATCAGTGGACATGGTGCTGGCGAGGGTTTCGCCGAGGTCGCCCTGCACATACTTAATACGCGAACATAATCGGCCTACCAGATGAAAGGGATGAGCCGGTATTTCACCTTCTTCCTATAATCGGCATAGCCTTCCAGCTCGTTGACCAGCATCTTCTCTTCCCCGGCTATTCTGGCCGCCAACAGGAAAAACATTAGTGCACCGATCAGCAAGCCGTATAGGGAACCCAGCAACAGCGGCGCCCCCAGGAACATCAATATCCCTGCCAGGTACAAGGGGTGCCGCACCAGACCGTAAGTCCCTGTGGAAATTACCTGCTGTTTGCGCTCCATCTGTATCCTCACCAGAGGCGAGGCGAAGGTGTTATCCATCAGTGCCCTGTAGAAAAGTATGAAGGAGAGCACCATTCCCACCACGCCCACGGCCTTCACCCAGATGGGGAAACCTGGGGTCCAGGCGAACCTTCTTGCATCCAGCGGCATGATCACTGCCCAGGAAATAAAACCGATCAACAGCCCGTAAACAATATACCGGTCCCAGCCTTTCTGTCCGGCTTCTCCCGGCTGTTTGTACCTTTCCGCCAGCAGCGCCGGGTCCTTGATGTAAAGGTTGATGACGGTCGTGAAGCACAGCGTCAGGAACCAGACGTTAAATATCCAGCCTTCCGGCCACAGCCAGTCTCCCGCCAGCCACAGCAGCATTACAGGCCAGATCAATATCCACACCGCCGTGTAGACCATCTTGCCCGCCGTAATCTTTTGCCTCTCGCTTGCCATTTTTCCCCGCCTTCTGATTTCTGCCCTAATTCTATTCCCCGTAGCCGCCGGCAACAACAGGGAATTGGTGTTTGTATTTTGGAATTTGGAATTTTAGCATTTTAATCCTCCCTGGTAGTAATATTAACGCTATATGAAGTACCGTCCCTTCGGCAAAAAACTGTCCTGGCAGTCCTCGGCCCTTGGCTTCGGCGCCATGCGCCTCCCCCAGACTACGCCTGCCCCGGCCGATATCGATGAGGCCGAAGCGGTCAGGATGATCCGCAAATCCATCGATAACGGCGTCAATTACGTAGACACGGCTTACCCTTACCACGCCGGGCGCAGCGAGGTCGTGGTCGGCAAGGCATTGCGCGACGGCTACCGGCAGAAAGTGAAGCTTGCTACCAAGATGCCCTCCTGGGCCATAAGGTCGGCAGCCGATTTCGATCGCTATTTCGATGAGCAGCTAAAGCGCCTGCAGACCGATACCATTGATTTCTATCTGCTACACGGCCTGAATAAAGACTACTGGCCAAACCTGCGTGGCCTCAAAGTGTTTCAATGGGCCGAGAAAGCCATGGCCGATGGCCGCATCGGCCGGCTGGGGTTCTCCTTCCACGATGAGTTCGACCTTTTTAAAGAGATCGTAGACGGTTATGACAACTGGACCTTCTGCCAGATCCAATATAACTATATGGATACCGATTTTCAGGCCGGCGAGAAAGGCCTCAAGTATGCCGCCGGCAAGGGCCTGGCGGTGGTGGTCATGGAGCCGTTGAGGGGCGGAGGCCTGGCCAAACAGCCGCCAGCATCTGTGGCCAAAATATGGGAGGGGGCAATGCATCAGCGCTCGCCGGCCGAATGGGCCTTGCTCTGGGTCTGGGAACACCCGGAAGTGTCGCTGGCCCTCAGCGGCATGAGCACCATGCAACAGGTAGAGGAGAACCTTGCTACAGCCGGTCTCAGCGGTCATGGCTCGCTGACACAGGATGAGATGGCGCTAATCGAGCGCATCAAAGGGGCTTTTCAGGGTCTTAGCCCCATCCCCTGCACTAATTGCGGGTATTGCCAGCCCTGCAGCAGCGGGGTGGATATCCCGCGTGTCTTCCAGTTTTACAATAACGGCATAATGTACGATGACCTCCGGACAGCACGCTTTTACTATAACAGCCCGATATCCATGAAACCAGACCAACGGGCTGACCGGTGCATCGAATGCGGCGAATGCGAGGAAGCCTGCCCCCAGAAAATCCCCATCGCCGAATGGCTCAAGAAAGTTCATGCCGAGCTCGGGCCGAGATAATAATTTGGCCTGCTTCAACTGAAGCTGGACGGGTTTGGCGAATTGGAAGTTAGACTGCCCAGAGTGATAACCAATTATCTTTGAGATTCAACCGAAAAGAAGCATAATTTTTCTAAGGAGGCAGTAATCATGAAGAAAAAGGATAAAGAGCGGTTCATCGATCTGTGGAAAAAGTATTTTAATAATGCCGAGCTGCCGCTGACGTTCTATTATACGGATGAGGAAGGACGTGCTGACCTGGTCAAGCCCGGCTCAGTTAACAGGTGCATCATTGCTGCGCTGCTGAAAGCCCGCAAGGGAAACCCCATGGCCTTCGGCGTGGAGTCGATAGGCTGTTTGGGCGGGAAAAGATATGTGGGCTTCACCACGCAGATAACGCCCAACTTCGAATATTTCCTGTCCTGCGGCATTCCCGGCAAACTGGAAGGAGAGCGCTATAAGAAGTCACCTGAACTGGTCAGCGAGATCATGGCACAGCAGCAGCCCTTTAAGGCGCCGGGCCGTTATATCGTCTTTAAACGCTGGGATATGCTGGAAGAATCAGACAACCCGCTGGTGGCCGTTTTCTTTGCCAAACCCGACGTGCTGGCAGGGCTCTTTACTTTGGCCAGCTTCGATGAGGCTGAGCCCAACGGCATCATAGCACCCTTCGGTTCCGGGTGCTCCTCAATCGTGCACCATCCCCTGATGCAGTCCGAATCGCGCCGCCCCAAGCCGGTTATCGGGATGTTCGATATCTCGGCCAGGCCCTTCGTGGATAAATATGAGCTGTCGTTCGCGGTGCCTATGAAGAAATTCGAGAGTATGGTCAATAATATGGATGAGAGTTTTCTGATCACTGGATCATGGGGCAAGATAAAAAAGAGAATACCCTGAAATAAATCCCAAATTCCAAGAGCCAAATTCCAAACAATTTATTAAACTCTAAACAAATTCAAAGCTCAAATACCAAATTTAAAGGAATTTTCACTATGATGGGAATGACGAAAAAAGAGAGGATTAAGGCAGTCCTGGCGGGAAAGGAGGTTGACCGTGTTCCAGTGGGCTTCTGGAGACATTGGCCGGAGGAGGACCAGCAGCCGGAAACGCTGGCGGCGGCGGCACTTGCCTTTCAGAAGCACTACGACCTCGATTTCATCAAGGTGCCGGTGGCCTCAACCTTCTGCGTGGATGATTACGGAGTCAAGCATGCATGGCGCGGCAGCCCTATGGGCGACCGCGACTACCTGGAATACGCTATTAAGAAGATAGAGAACTGGGACCATATCGAGCCGCTGGACGTCACTAAAGGTACTTATGGCCGCATGCTGCAGGCGCTCCGTATCATTATAGACAAAAAAGATAACGATACCCCGGTCATCTTCACTATCTTTAACCCCATTAATGCCGCCTGTTACCTGGCCGGCGACGAGACCTGCCTAGTGCATTTAAGGCGGGAGCCGCAGCGCGTAGAGCGCGGCATAAAGGCACTGACTGAGACCTGTGCCCGTTTTGTACGCGCTGTGATGAATGAGGGTTGCGACGGCATATTCTTGTCGGCCCGGGCAGCAAGCTACGACGTTATGAGCGTGGAAGAGTATGTGCGCTTCGGCCGTCCCGGGGACCAGGAGATATTGAAGGCCGCCTCCACTGGCTGGTTCAATGTGATGCACCTCCACGGCAAAAACCCCATGTTCAAAGAGCTGGCGGATTACCCGGTTCAGGCCATGAACTGGCATGATCGTACGGCCTGGCCCGGCCTGGCGGAAGCAAGCAAACTATTTAATAGCGCCCTGATGGGTGGCATCGAACAATTTAAAACGCTGCTGACGGAAAGCGCAGAGGATATAAAGAGACAGGCCCACGATGCTATAAAGCAGATGAACGGCCGGCGGCTTATACTCACGCCCGGCTGCACCTACCCCATCACCGTCCCGCACATTAACCTCAAGGCACTCAGGAATTCGGTAGAACAATAAATACAAGCTCCAAACGCCAAATTCAAATCCCAAGGCCTTTTGAGCTTTGTATTTACTTAGTATTCAGAGTTTGGAGTTTGGAGTTTAGGCTTTAGACTTTCGCCAGAGGGGCGTTCAATCTACGGGCAAACTCTGCCACTTTTTTGCCGGCATCTTTCCTGAGAGGGAAACCGTGTCCGAAGCAAGCCGTCTCGAAGTCCAGTGCTGCCAGCTTCCGCACGGAGGTCATCTCATGCAGTATATCGGCAGTGAATACCATCGAGGGCAGCTTGATTCCCAGCCGCCTTGCCAGCAAGTCGCCGGTAAACACCAGCCCTTCCTGCTTCAGATAAATACAGATGCTGCCCGGAGTATGTCCGGGCGTGTGAATTATCTTGATGCCACCTGCCACCGATAGATCGTCTCCATCCTCCACCTCGATATCAACCACGGCCGGCGGCGTGGCCAGCATACCGCTGAAAAGGCCCGAGCCACGCTTCAGCCAACCCGGCCGCGATGGTCCGGCCTGAGGCAGCCTGCCGTCGATATAGGGCGCATCCAATTTATGAGCTACGGCCTTCGCCCCGGTTAGCTCTTTGAGGGCGGCCAGGCCGCCGATATGGTCGGGATGATGGTGCGTAATGATGATGTGGCGTATCCTAGTGGGCGCAAAACCCAGGCTGTAAATCCTCTTCAATATTTGCCTGTACCTGTTGCGGTACCCGGCATCAACCAGGGTAAACCTTCCCCCCAATGCCAGCAGGTACACATTGGCTCCCAGGTCCGCCTGGTCCCAGATGCCGCTGATCTTGTAAAGCCCGGTATCACTTCCATCATAGAAATTACTGCAAACTCATATTTGGAGGCATCAGCCCGTTATGTTATCGTTTATTATAGTCGTTTTAAGGGGTAAATTGTGAAAATCGACGACCTGCGCAAGCTTAGAGATGACTATTTCGAGGAAGAGGAATATCTGAAATCTATGAACCAGTGTGTCGAGCTGGCTGCCGAGCATGCTGATGAGCTGACCTTCGACGATATCTTCAAGAAAGGCCTGTGCCATTTTAAGCTGGAAGAGGATGCCGAGGCCACCGGCTGTTTCAATAAAGCGCTGGAAAAGGAGCCCGACAACGTGATGGCTCTTACCAATAAGGGCATCTGCCTGTATAATCTGGGCAGCGTTCAGGAGGCCTTTGAGGTCTTCAACCGGGCTGTGAAAATCAACCCCAATGTGTTCCCGCCATACTATTACATTGGTATGTACTACATGCGGATTTTCCAGGAAACCGGCGACCTGAAAGCCATGGAAAAGCTGGTGAATGCCTACCGCCCGGTGCTGGCCCAGGCGCCCGATTTCGGCCCCCTGTTAATGCACGATCCCAACAAGGATGCCGACTATACGCTCGACCTGTTCCTGATGCTGCATGATGATGTGAAGGAGCTGTCCATCGACGAGCTGACCGCTCTATAGCGGCAGCGGGTTCTGATATTCTTTGCCCGTCATGTCATTGAGCTTTTTGATGATCTCCACCATTCCGCCCGTATCCTGCCCGCAGTATTCCTCCAGGCCCCGCCTGACCTTCGACTGCTCCTCTTCATCAGCGCTGCCATAGGTTGCCGCCAAGAAAGCCACCCCGGCCAGCTTGCCGTCGTTGATATCCAGTCCCTCATAGCTGATGCCGGTCAGGGCCGGCAAAACCCTTTTAAGCGAGGCGCTGCCCTTCTGTTCCGGGTGATAGTAGTAGAAGCTGCTGAAGGGTTTGAGCAGGTCCAGAATCCGGCCCTGTAACCCATCGACCCATTCCCTGCAAGCAGGGAAGGCTTCAGCCAGTTCCGACAGCACCTGCTTCTCGAAAGGTGCATAGTAAGCCACTATGCTGCCTTTATCTCCCAGCGCATTTTTAAGTGCCTCCAGCAGTTGCGGGCGAGGGTCGCCTTTGCCTTCGGCCAGGTAGCCGAGGTGCTTTAACTCCCCGTCCCTGTCCTCCGCCACATGCAGGGAAAATTGGAAGGGTATCTGCTGATAGGGACGAGTGCCGTCGAAAAGCGGTATGGCCGTGCTGAAAGTCTCGAAATCAAGATAGTAAACCGGGTATTCCAGTGAATTGAGGAAGCTGCGAATGCCCTCCCTGTCCATATGCGGCACGCCGCTGGCCACGCATTTCATCTGTATCTGCTGCTTGCCGTTCAGTCCGCAGCCCTCGGGTATGTCCAGGATATTCACGATACCGCTTTCAAACAGCTCATAGCGCTTTTTGCCGCCCCAGTAAAGGTCGAAGATACTGTGCTCAGGCAGGAAGGCCCAGCATACCTCCTGCAGGGGACATTCATAGGGGGCGCTGCAGTGGGGTCCGATGCCCACTTCCGGGCATTGCGTCCTGCCCATAACATCCAGTATCTCATCTACTTTTTCTTTTAAAGTATCGCTGAACTCGTTGACCCTGCCGCTGATGTCCTCGATGTTGAAAAGCTGGTGCGGGTCTATCTCGCCGTGCCTGACATAGCGCGTATTGATGTAGGCCACCTTGCAGTTGCGAATTATAAGGCCGGCGTCCTGGCAGCACAACCTCTGAAAAGCGACATCCCAGATATTAACGTCCTTAATGCTGGTGGCACTCTTGACCTCGATGATATCCCAGGCACCATCGCCGGTGGGATTGAGTATGTCCAGACGACAATAGAGGTTACCGGCTGAGATACCGGCTTCGAAGAGCGGTTTGTCCCCGCCTAAATTCTCCCGCGTGAGCCGAGTATTGGCGGCAAAGTCATCTACAGGGACATTGATGCCGTCGGGAAAAAGCTTCCTGGCCAGATCGCCGACCTCATGACCCTGGTCGAACATAAACTGCATGGCGGCATCGGCACGCGGGATACTTTTCTGGTCGTGCAACTGCGTCCAGAGGTACTTATGGCATTGCAGGCCATACAGGAAGCTGGTCTTGGATAAAATGGGGGACATATTCTAACATCTCCTTCAGCCACGCTCTGCCAGGGCGGGATATCCGGTATCTTTTTCCGTACTTTAGACCAATATGTAAAATCTGTCAACAGGTTTGGAATACCGAACTGCCGGAGGTTAGAGTTTTTCTTTCTAATTGCTCGTCAATTTCCTGGTCACGAAGGGGGTGACTGCAACCAGAACGGCCAGCAGGGCCAGATAAGTGATCAACTGTGTGGCGCCTACGTAGGGGTCTCCGGTGGCCAGGCGAGCCACCAGGGCGAAGGGTGAGGGGCTGATGAAATAGGTCAGTGCGAAGAGCACCAGTATCACCAGTGAGTAGATGAACTGCGACCGCTCGCGGTCGCGGAAGACCAGCGCCACCATGAGCGCCAGGATAGCAATAATGCCCGTGATCATGATCGACAGCAATAAGATCCAACCGGCATTCTGAATGCTGAAGCCGTTGAAGCCCAGCAGCACGATCCAAAGTATGCACTGAAAGGCCCCCACCACCACCGACGCTATAATCTTGGCGCCGGTGATATAGTTGATGGATACTGGCGCCGAAAGCAGCGTATCCAGCGTCTTGTTCTCCACCTCCTCCGAGATGGAGTCGATAACCATACTGCCTGCAATGAAGGCCGGGAAGAATATCAAAATAGGGATGATAAGCGTATACAGGAACTCGTAGGTAGTAAAGGGCTTACCCTGCACATCTTGATACCTGAGAGTCACCCCTTCCTGCTCGCGAAGGTAGCTTTCATAGCGCGTCATGGGGTCTTTGAGCAGCATCAGCGCCAGTGTGGCCTGGGCATCCATATCCGGCAGCACCAGCTTCATATTCACCACGCCTTTATCCGAATCGGGCAGGACCACGATGGCATCCAGCCTGCCGGCTTTGAAGGCCGCCTCGGCACGTGAAGCGTCGTCGTAAATCCGCACACGGTAATTGCGGTCCACCAGGTATTTAATCAGCATGCTGCTGCGGTTACCGATAACGCCCACAGTGAGGCCAACCTGCGAGTTCTGCCCTATGGAACCGGGATCATAATAGACCATGATGCCCAGCAGTATGACCGACGAGAAGGAGGCGATGAAAAGCTGGATCAGGATAGCGAACATGATGGTCTTTTCCTTGCGCAGCGCCTTCACCTCACGCAGGATCATGGCCAGGAAGCCTCTCATTTAAACACCCCTATCAGCGACAGGTTATAAAGGCCGTGCATAAGGGAGCCCATTAGCACTGCAAGAGGATAGCCCTTGAGCCCGGTTTTCCAGGTTATCAGGCAAACGGCTGAAGTGCACCCCATGTGCACCAAAAGAGGTATCCACAGCATGTTGCCGGCAAACACGGCCGTGGTGAAAAGCGATTCGGAGATGACCTTCAGCGACATAAACAATAGAAGCTTTTCGCCTATGAAGAAGAAGGCAGCCGATATCAGTGCCAGCATAAGCACCTGGAACCAGCGTTTAACCAGCCTATGCTCGATAGTTACCGCCACTGTCAGCGATTTGGCGATTTCCTCGATGATCACGCAGATGAAGAGGCTGAAGCCCAGCGCCAGGGCCCTGGGCAGGTTGAAGGATATGGTTATGACGCCCATCTCCATCATGAAAACCACCGGGATGAAGAGCAGGGCTAAGACGGCAACAGAAATCGCCAGGTGGTTCTTGTTCATGGCGTAATATATGGCATCCCGTATCTTGACGTGCAGCGGGCGGAAGCTAAGCAGATACTCTTCGTTGAAGACGCGCGTTCCCACCGTCACAGCCAGTACGAAGATGAGCAGCATGGGCACCGTAGAGAGCATATACTGGTAGGGAGTAATATCAACGCCGCGATACATCTGCACGGCCAGCGTGAGCGGGGATATGTAGCTTAAATCGTTGATGCCTACGAACATGGCCGGGAAAACCAGGTAGCCGGTTATGCCCGTTACCGCCACCAGCGAGAAAAAGGTCTGGTCTTTGAAGGTCCGGTACTGCAGGGCCACGCCTAAATAGACGGCGAAGATAAAGAGAATAACCGGCAGGAAGATGGCCAGGGCCAGCAGCAGGTTGCCGTGCAGCACCAGGGTTATGAGTATCACAATAAGCAGGGAATAGCCTATATAGGGCAGCATCTTGCCGATGATGATCTGGAATGGGGTAACCGGGGCGGAGAGCAGGATATTGAGCTTGCGTCCCAGCTTCTCCTCCAAAAAGCCGCTGGTGAAAAATATGCTGATGAAGAAGATGGGCAGTATGTAGGCGAAGGCCAGCATCACCTGGGCCAGCGGGATGGGCGGGCTCATCAGCGATGGCACTATAACCTCCCCCTGGCCGGCAAATTGGGCCTTGAACTCGGGAATCAGCCTGGCGCTCTGCAGCCCCTGGAGCTGCTGTCTGACCATTTCATCCGTCTCGTTAGGGACGGCTTCACCGGGCGGCAAAGGCTGGGAACCGGCGCCTTCCGTTATTTCGGCTCCGGGTGGCGCTGAGGCGGCCGCATTCTCCCTGGCGGTCTCGCTCAGGATATCAGCCAGGGTCAAAGGTGAAGCCGAGCCGATATCCTTTGAGGGCGCCTTGAGGTAATTGATCTCCACCCTCAAAGGGAAAGCCTGGTTGAGCGGGTAATCCTGGGCCAGCAGGGCAATCTCGCTCTTTTCCAAATATGTCTTTAGCGCGCCCGCAGCGTACTGCGAGCGGTCATCATTACGATAGTAGAGCGCCGCGCCGGTCAGATAAACGTCTATCCGCTTGTCCTTAAGTACCTGGGCGCTGTCTGCTATGGGAACCTGCAAGATGTGGAAACGCTGGTCATCCAATAGCGGCGCATTGGGGGAAACCCCTATTATATAGAAGTCCTTGGCCAGCACCATGCCCTGCTGGAAAACCATGAATGAGACACCTGCCGCACAGGCTGCCAGTATGAGCACAGCCGTGATCATCTTGCCGCCAAAGCGAGCCCGCAGGCGCATTATCTCGCGACCTGCTATAATCAAAACATTGCGCATTTCCTGATATTTTATACTCGAACGGTTATATAATGCGAGAAACGATCGTCAAACTGGATAAAGTCTCTAAATACTACGGCAGCTTCGCCGCCGTAGACGAGCTCGACCTGGCTATAAACCGCGGTGAGATCGTGGGCATCATCGGGCATAACGGCGCCGGCAAGACCACCACCCTCAAGATGATGGTAGGACTGATCGCCCCCACGGGGGGCTCCTTAAGTGTGATGGGACAGGATATCCAGAAAAACGGGCTTAAAATCAAGAAATCGCTGGGCTACCTGCCGGAAGAAAACCCTCTTTACGAAAACATGACCGCCCAGGAATACCTGGCTTTCTTCGCCGATATCTACGGAATGCCCCGCAAAAAAGCCTCCGAGCGAGGCGAGGCGCTGCTTGATTCGCTCAAGCTGGAGGCGGGTAAGAAACTGATAGGTGAGATGTCCAAGGGCATGAAACGCAAGGTATCTATAGCCCGCACCCTGATACACGATCCCGACCTGCTGATACTGGACGAGCCTAACACAGGCCTGGACCCCCTGACATCCTTCTTCATTATCGACTACCTGAAAAAGCTGCCACAAGAGGGCAAGACCGTCATCCTCAGCGCCCATAACCTCTTCCATGTCGAGTATATCTGCGACCGCATAGCCATCTTAAAGCGCGGCAAGCTGATGGTGTTCGATACCATGGATAATCTTCGCAAGAGCCTGGGCAAGCGGGAGTTCGAGATAGTTTTCAAATCGGAATTCAACCTCGAGTATCCCCGCAGGGACGGCAACTATAGCGTCAAGACCTCCAATATCGAGGAGATGGCAAACTTGCTGCGCAAGATATCGGATAACGACTGGGCGCTGGTTGACTTGGCTATCAGGCAATCGGCCCTGGAAGATATCTACCTGGATATCATGAGCGACGAGAAAGTCTAACCCCTGCCGGGAAAATCTAAAACCCCAAGCA
>CAWJIA010000002.1:0-348449 GCA_963842805.1 uncultured Chloroflexia bacterium
TGCCACTTGATATGAGGGTGGACAGCGTCACGACATCGGTCGTGATTAGCGGGAAAGCGGCAAGAAGCACAACCAGGGCCCCAATCACAACCTTAGGTATTAAATTCCTGTTGGCAAAGTAGTGTTGCCCTATTATCATTTCGCACCAGTTCCAAACAAGCCTTGCGGCCTGATCAGCAGGATAACAATCACCAGCAAGAACAGGGCAACTTCGGAGAAATAGGAAATCTTATATGCTATGACGCTGTTAAGCAGACCCAGTATGATGCCGCCCACAATGGCGCCGGTGAGGCTCCCCAGGCCTCCAATGACAATGGCCAGCAGGGACATAATCATGGGAATACGGCCCATGAAAGGATCGACTGACTGGACAGTCCCCATAATGCCCCCGGCCATCGCCGCCAGCCCACAGCCGATGCCCATAACAATCAATGAGACCCATCCCACACTGACGCCGTATAAGCTCGCCGCATCCGGTTGTTGGGCTGTTGCCCTGATAGCCTTTCCTACCTTGGTACGGTTGAGCACGATATACATGGCGACCATAATAACCAGGGTGAAAATGATCACGGCGATTTTTTGATAGCTGATACTGAATGAACTCATGTCAAGCACACCTGGGAGCACGGTGGCCATTCCCTTAGCCATAAGGCCAAAGGCCATGCCGGCCGCACCCTCAAAGAAAAAGATGAGCGCCATGGTAGCCGCGGTTACGGCCAACAGGCCGTAGCCCGGACCTGTGAGGCGCTCGATGATAACCTTCTCCACCACCATACCCAATCCGCCTACAATTACCCCTGATATCAGTAAGCTCAAGGGGAAAGGTATGCCCGCCGCTGTGACTGCGTAATAGACGACGAAAGCGCCCAGCATGTAAAACTGACCGTGTGCCCAGTTCAGAATGCCAAGGATGCTGAATACCAGCACCATGCCGAATGCCATGGTCATGTAGATGCAACTTTGAACCAGTCCGTCAATCCATATTCCAGCAGGGGGCATACCAATTCTCCTTATCGCATTCCTGTGTTATTACGGTATTGGGTCCATTGGATGTTCGGCAAGATATACTTCTTTGCCGCCCTGGATGCTACACAGGCAACCAGCAGTTCCAAAAACTACAGGTGAACCATATGTCTGCGCACCCGACATTGTCCACTTGCCCACCGTGGTGTCAAAGGTGCCACCGCGGATGGCTTGCATTATGGCATCAGGGTCGTCGACAGTGCCGGCCTTCTGCATCGCCTGAGTCAGAATTAAGATGTGAGACGGTACCCAGGGCATTTCGCCGGTATATTCAAACGGTGCGCCCGTCGTTTGCGCCGCAATCTTCATGGCTTCCTGACACTGGGCAATATATTTGGGATCGACCTTGGTCTTCTTGAACTCCCAAGGGGCATAGTACCCGCCAAGGGCGCCCTGGACAGCATCGGCGCCGACAACCGAATTGTACACGTCCATGCTTACGAACGGGCCGGTACAGCCAACCTTCATGTCTTTATAGCCCATCTCATATCGCTGTTTGAGGAACGTCATAAATTCACCGATCCACCCGGCGACAAAGACGATATCACAACCTTCATCTTTAAATCTGGTGATAATGGGAGAAAGTCTGTGGTGCCGGGCGCGAAATACTCATCGTGCCACCTGATTCCCGCTTTATCAAGGCGAGCGAACAGGTCGGTCCATGTCGGGGCACCTTTGCCCACGCTTGAGTCCAAAATACCTATCTTCTTGTAGTTGGGGAATGCCTCTACAAGCGCGAAGATGTTAGCCCGGTATTCTTCTTGCGACGGAGTGCCAAAGACAACATACGGCATGGTCTTGGGGTCATATGCACCACCCCCACTGGCAGGCGTAGCATCCGGACTGCCGGTCCTGGTCAGGAAGATGACTTTAGCGGGGTTGGTCACGGCGGCTACCGCGGAGAAGTTCCAGGACCAGTGCCCGGCAAAGAACTTGCATTTATCTCCGTATATGAGCTGCTTAGCAGCTGCAGAGCCGCCTTCTGCTGAGTTCTCATCGTCCTCCTGAATCAATTTAACGTTGTAAGTCTGGCCATTTACCTGGAAGCCTTCCTTATTGAAAACCTGGACCCAGGCTTCACGGAATGGTGTAGGAATCTCGCCCCAGGGAGACGCTGTGCCGCTAAGAGGCATGGGAAGTCCGATATTTATGGTTATAGGCCCCGTGGGTTGAGCTGGCGCTGGTTTCTGCGCGGAGGCCGTGGCAAACATGCCAAGCACAATAACCGTAGTCACTAAAATTGCCAAAACGTTGTACCATTTTTTCATCGACTGTCGACCTCCTTTATTTATTACGAATTACCGTAAATGTACCCTGTCTAATGAATAACACCTGCTTCACATTTATCCTCCTCCTTAAAATGTTTTTTGGATACAAGTTGCCATATTTAAGATACTGCTACCTTTATCTATGCTAAATTACGGTTTGATGTCGCAGACCCCGAAACCATCCCACTCGTTCAGGGGCTTGCTCGATGCCAGAACGAATCCTTTCTCCCCCTTTTCACCAATATAGGATACCGTCATATCTCCGGCGATCTCGTGGATTTCGGGATTAATAACAAAGGTAAGGCCTTCCGTTTTGCTAACCAGATCGCTCTCCCGGACCTCATCCACACACAGCCCAAGAGAGCAATCGCAGCGTCCCATATTATGTATATCTATGCGGATCGGTTTTCGCTTAATATTGTCCACCCGAAATGATTTGATTGCCTTTGTGGCTTCCCCTGTCAGTTTGATCATTCACCAACAATCAACTTTTCCTTGATTTTGATTTCTCCTCGTCCTGTAGGACTCTACGTAATACTTTGCCAACCATGGTCTTGGGCAGCTCTTTGCGGAATTCGAAGAACCTGGGCACCTTGTAGCCGGTCAATTTCTCCCTGCAGAATTTCTGCAGTTCGCCAGCCGTTACTTCCTTGCCTTCTTTTAATACCACCCAGGCTTTGACCGCTTCTCCCTGGCGCGGGTCGGGGATGCCTGCAACACAGGTTTCGAGTACAGTGGGATGCATCATAAGGATATCTTCAACATCGCGCGGCCAGACCTGGAAACCTCCGCACTTGATGAGGTCTTTCTTTCTGGAGGTAAGGAACATGTATCCGTCCTCGTCCAGATGTCCGATATCGCCGGTGTAGAGCCAGCCGTCACGCAGGGCTTCGGCAGTTTCCTTCGGATTCTTCCAGAACCCCTGCATTAGTTGGGGGGCCTTTATACAGAGCTCGCCGTCTTCACCGATGGGAAGCTCTTTGGTGCCGGTCTCGAGATCCACGATTTTATAAATATTGTCGGGGTAAGGGCAGCCGATGGAGCCCTGCTTCCATTTCCATTTGCCCTCGACGGGAGTGCAGCTTCCGGCAATGGCAGATTCAGTCATGCCGTAGCCTTCGACGACAATACCCTTGGGATCGATCAATTTTTCAAATGCCATCTTGGTCTCGGTCATGAGAGGCGCTGCGCCCGAGCTGACGCGGTTGATGCACCTGATATCGTCTGGGCCGCGGTCGGGAGAATTGATTATGGCGATGAGCATGGTGGGGGTTGCCGCAATGTTCTGGATGTTATGCTCTTTAATTATTGCTATAACACCCTTGATGTCGCGGGGATTGAAGACCAGCACCTGTGGCATGTGGGCCATGAAATATATGCCGAAGGCGACGAAACAGCCGAACGCATGGAACATGGGCAGGTTGCCCAGCACTTTGTCCTCCCACTCTATAGTACGTGACTTGAACCATGCAAATTGCTGCATTCCAATGATGACCATATTGTGATGCCTGTGCATAACGCCTTTGGGGGCGCCGGTGGTGCCGCCGCTGAAGAGGATAAGCGCGATATCGTCTTTGGTTACCTTGACCTCCAGGCGTCCCTTGTACTTGTTTTTCTCTATCAGGTCGCTCCACCATACGTCGCCTTCCTCCAGCTTGACGGTTCCGGCCGCCTCGTTCTTGATGGGCGATACCGCATAACTATCCAGGTCGGTGACAATCAACTTGCGCAGCTTGGTCTTAGGCTGGAAGCCTTTGATCGTCGTGTACCACATTGAAGTCACGATGGCTAACTCGGCATCCACGGCCTCTATAGCATGCTGAAGCTCGAAAGGGGTGTAGAGCGGGTTGAGCGGCACTACTATAGCACCGGCCTTCCAGATGGCAAAGTAAGCCACGAAGGTCTGCGGGCAATTGAGGAAAAGGACGGCCACCCTGTCGCCTTTTTTAACGCCTCTTGCAATGAGAGCATGTGCCAGGGCATTGCTGTGATCTTCCAACTCTTTGTAAGATAGTTCCCTTTTCATGAAAATGGCCACGGGGAATTCCGGCCTTTCTTTGGTATATTCAGCCAGAAGGTCCATCACGGTAACATTGGGGTAGGGTTCCATGGTACGGGGTACGCCGGGGTCGTAACTCTTGAGCCAAGGATAATCTTTCATACATCCTCCCTTATTGTGAGTTGAAAACCATACAACTGAATAGAAGTAGTGCCTAAGAATGGTAGGGTAAAAGATGTCTGATAATAATCAGGCGCGGATTGTTTCTTTTGTGTATAAAAGGATGAAAATAATGTAAGTGAATTGCCTACTGTTCTTTCTCAACCCAGTTTAAGGCATATCTGAGCAGCTCAGTGGCATTCTTGAGTTTCAGTTTTTCCTTAATGCGTTCCCGATACGTACCTATCGTCTTTACGCTCACATTCAGCCGTTGCCCGATCTCGCTTACGCTAAAGCCTTGCCCAATTAGGGTGAATACCTCGATCTCCCGGTCGGTCAATGCCTGTAGCGGAGATTCGGCGGATTCCTTTGAGCCTTCGATGAACCTGGCAAGGATACGCTCAGTCACCCTGCCACTTGCGTAAAAGCCACCGCGCAGAACCTGATGGATTGCCTGGACAACCAATCCGGAGGCCTCCTGCTTCATGATATATCCTTTTGCTCCCGCCCTGAAGGCGCGTTCTGCATACAGGGACTCATCGTGCATGGAGATAACCAGCATGGGGATGCCTTTATGCTGCTTGTGCACCTCTTTGATAAGGCCGATACCGCTCAGGTCTTTCAAAGTGATATCGACGATGATCATGTCGGGCTTCAGGTTGCCGATCGCCTCCCATGCGCCATGATAATTCTCGGCCTCACCGCACACTTCCAGATCGTCCTCCTGCTCAATGAGTTGGATCAGCCCGTGCCTGAAGATGGGGTGGTCGTCTACGATGAGGATTCGATGCCGGCCTTTTGATGGGTTTTTACCTGTGATCATCCTTTTTTCCCATCAAGGCTAAATGAACAGGTCACAACGGTTCCACCTCCGGGTTCGGATTCCACCTGCAATGATGCCCCGATCATTCGGGCCCTGTAATTCATGATTCTGAGGCCAATGCCGGAAAAGGACTTGGACATATCCTGTATTCCAACCCCATTATCCCGGATTGAGAGAGAGACGATGTCATCATTGTTCAGTAAATCAATTGATATCTTGGTGGACTTTCCATGCTCGATGGCATTATGGATCGACTCTTTTGTGATATAAAACAAATGGGTTGCCACGGAATTGTCCTTAATGGATACGTGCCGCGGACAGTTGAAGGTGCACAAGATGCCGAAGATATTCGAAGTGGAATCAGCTATCTCCTCCAGAGATGATTCAAGACCGTGTGAGACGAGGTAGACCGGACTTAGACCTCTTGCTAGTCTTCTGGTCTTTTTGATCGACTCCTTTACCAGTTGGTTTATCTCGCTCGCATAGCGTGTATCATTTGGGGATGTTCGCTTGAGCTTATTTTTCAGCACTTTGGTCATAAATTCGATGCCGATGAGTTGTTGGCCGAGGTCGTCGTGCAATTCATGACTTATCTTCTGCCTCTCCTGCTCTGAGACGTCCAGGATTTCTTTTTCCAGTTGCTTCCTCTCTGTAATATCGGTAACAACGGCGAAACCTCCGATAAAACTACCCTGAGAATCGTTCATGGCCCTCGGTGAGATGAGTGTGTAGATGGAGGTGCCGTCTCCACCTTTCAAGGTCAGCTCGTAGGGTTCCGTGGCATCTTTACTCCGCAGTTTCTGCATCCAGTTCTTGAAATCCCACTGGCTGATGAATTGTTTCATGGGCCGGCCTATTAGTTGTTCCCGTGGAAGTTTCAGGATCTTGCAGAAACTGTCATTCACGTAGGTGATAATGCCTCGCTCGTTCTGAATACAGAGCCCCTCGTTCATGCTCTCTACGAGTCGGCGGAACCGTTCTTCGCTATCACGCAGGGCCATCTCTGCATTGAATCTCTTCGTGATATCCATCATGGAACCGATGCTCCGGTCCGTGCCGGGGATCATGGCAATAGTCATAAGGATGTGTACAAACGAGCCATCCTTACGCTTGATCTTGAATTCATAGTCCTGCGGCGCCGCATCAGGGTCTACCCTTCTTGCATTATGGTACTCGAGCAACCTCTGGGTATCATCATCCGCAACAAATTTCATCCACGACTGTCCTACGATTTCGTCCTTGGTATAACCGATATTAAGGTCATTGTTCTGCATTGAGATGGTCGTGTCTTTTTCGATGAGGATCGTGGCTGTCCCGGTGTTCTCAAAGAGGGTTTTGTAGAATTTGTCGGATTCCTTGAGCTCGTGCTCAAATTGCTGGTAACTACCCGTGCGGGTCTTCAGCTCCCGAAGCTCATTCCTCACGGCCCTGAGCTCTTCCAGGAGCTGTTCCTTCGTCTTCTGATTGTCTTTCACACCCATTCAAGGTAGATTGTATCGTAGAGATCAGGAGTTGTCTATCAAATGCACCTCTAGCCCGATAATGATTAACATTGAGATTGTACAATCGCCATAAAATCGAGCCGGGGCCGGTTCTCAACACTTTCGTTCAAAACCTGCCCCACTCCCGTTGATCTGCCCCCCGAAATAAGTCCAATTGTAATGCTAGACTTACGATTGAAAAGGAGTTAAATGGTCAGAAAATTATTCAAAGCTGAATTGAGCACCATAAAATCGCTGCCATGTTTCCAGATAATGTTGTTCTTCTCGGTACCATTTTTCATCGTCCCAACCGAGAAGCGGTTGGCAGATTGCCCTGATTTTAGGGAGGATAGTTTTTCCGCCGTTTTCAAGGAGCAAGGCAATGCGGGTTCTCCGCAGCATCAGGTCTTCAAGGTGCACCACCGCTTCATTTTGTGCGGCAAATCTTAGTTCCGCCCACACGGTCGCCGTGCCGGGGATTTTCTCCAGTTCAGCTGTTTTTGCACCGGCGATCAGATCCTTTGCCCGGTTACCGTAGCGCCCCTGCAGACGGGCCACGATTTCAGTTTTAAGGTCTTTTGGAACAGGTGTAATATCTTTTAATGGTGAGAAAACACGCTGCTTTTTATCAAGGTCCGGCAGCTCTCCCAGCAACGGTTGGGCGGCTTTAAGTGCATCTAAGGCAATTAGCCGGAACGTGGTTAATTTGCCTCCGGTGACGGTCAGCAATCCGTCTTCCTGCCACACAACATGGTCACGGGATTCCTTGGACGGATCTTTTTTCCCCGAGCCCACCACCGGACGGACTCCCGAAAATGAGGCAATTATATCTTTTCGGGTGATATCCAGATGAGGGAAGTGGTGTTGGATATTTTCCAGCAGATAATCAGTCTCATCCGGTGTGATTGAAGCTTCAATATTCAGGTCGCCAGTATGATCAATATCCGTATCGCCGGTCATTACCCGGCCTTCCCAGGGAAATACAAAACCGGGCCGTTTGCTGGTGGGATGCGTGATCACAATACTCTCGGATACCGGCAGCCTTTCTGCAGAAAAAACCAGATGGCTTCCCCGCAAGGGGCGCATTTGTTTTGCGTTCGTCTTTCTGACATTGCCGCGCAATATGTCGGCCCAGGCACCAGTGGCGTTGATTACCTGCTTGGCGTAAACGTTCAGTTTATCGCCCGTGGTCTTGTCTTCCAATGCCACACCGCAAACCAGGTCGTTCTTCTTTAACAGTCCGGTGACCTGGCAATAGTTAACGGCAACGCCGCCTTCCTCTTCGGCCTGCTGCAAAACCCGGAGTACGAGCCGGGCATCATCGGTCAGGGATTCATAAAAAAGAAGACCGCATTCCAGATTTTGTTCCCGGACGCCTGGGAACCGCTTGACCAATTCCCTGACGGAATAGGCGTGTTTTCTAAATTTCCGGCTCATGATGTCATAAGCCAGCAGGGCAGCCTCCACGATGAATCGCTGAAACCAGCCCCCCTTGTAGATTGCCATCATCATGCCAAACGGATTGACGAGGCCAGGAAGCTCTTTCAAAAGCGATTCCCGCTCGCGCACGGATTGGTAGGTTAGCTTAACATCCCCCTGTTTTAAGTAGCGCAAGCCGCCATGCACCAGCTGGCCGGAACGGCTGGATGACCCCCATGCAAAATCACGCTGTTCAACCAGCAGGGTTTTTACATTTCGGCGGACCGCTTCCCGCAGGATACCAGCCCCGGTAATGCCGCCGCCGATAATTACCAAGTCCCAGTTTTCTGCTTTTATTTTCCGGAAAATTTCTTCCCTGTTCTGTTGCATTGTGAGTTTGTCCCGTTAACGGGCTGCCTTTTCCAATTCTTTAAGTTTTTCCTGGATCAATCCAGTTAAGAACTCCCGCTCCACCTCAATATTCCACGTGGCCAGGCGAAAAATACCCGCCACCAGCATCCAGTTCTGGAGGCTTTCCTCAGTAATTTCCATATGGGATGTCACGTGGGTACGGTAGCGCTTTTCAAAGGCTTTACGAAATATGGGAATAATTATTCTAAGCAGGAGGCTGGTTCCCGGTGCGGTTTCCGCCATGGAAAGTATTAAAGACGTCAGGGCGATATCAGCAACAGGCGCACCCCTGACAGCTTCGGACCAGTCAATAACCTGGTAGCCATTTTCATTGAGCATGATATTACCGGGCTGAAAATCCATATGGCAGATTGTGTTGGCGGAAGGCAACTGATCCAGGTAGCGTTCCAGGATTTCAAATTGCCCCGGCCGGATGGTCCCTTCAGGAAGCAGGCGGCTCATGCGCAATGCCTCTTCTTTTATATCGGGCAGCTCCGGGGCTTCCCGCTTTAAAAAATCCTGGTGCACCGTAGACATAAATTGCGCCCCCGAATTCAGGTTCAAGGGGTTTCCCAGTTTGGCCTTCATCAGGTCGCTCTCGCCAGCCCATTCAAAGATAATTCCCCGCCGTCCATCAACCTCCACAATTTCCAACGCCCGGGGCGACGGGACGCCCGCTTTCGTAATAATTTGGCAGCGCCGGAATTCCTCGTCCACCTTCCAGTCCGGCACGGTTTTGTGCAACAGCTTGAGCACCCGTTTATCCTTCAAAACATATACGTGGGAAACGCGACCTTCAGCCAGTGGCGTCATGTCTTGCAGATTCATATATTCCTCCTCAATTCGGCAGGCGGTTAAAGAACTATTGCGCTTGCCAATACGGCGCAGCCTGTTAACAAATTATACCTTTTTAGCCTTTGGTGCTTAGGATTTACTAGACCGCCGGATTCAACACCCTCCCTATGAACAGCACCGTCCCCGTCTGGATATCGCGGATGACGAAAATGAAGGGGCGGTCGACTCTGACCTCGGTGGGCGACAGCGGCATAGAGGTAGCGCGCATTATCACAGCGGTGGCGGCGGCGGCCTCGGTGCCCGACTCGTCGACAGAGACGAAGGCCTTGTGGATAACATCGGAGATGGAAAGATCACGATTTCCGGTCATGCCCGAGAAATCGGCCTGGTCGGTGAAGGCCAGCGGCATCCCCATCGTAGATAGCGCCTTATTCAGGCTGAAGGATGAATCGAATTTATAGCGCGGCAGGCTGAGAGCAATTCGCTTTGCGGCCAGGCCCTGAATGATGCTGCTATATTTGTCGGACGTGAGAGCATTTTCAAACTGGCTGAATGTGCCACTGTCGGGAAGTAAAATCACCATCGACAGCTCATTCCCATCGTAGGGCAATTCGACCGCCTTGTAGCCGCTGCCCTCTGCATAGCCCAGGCTCTCAGATTCATGCATCATGGGCACGGTGACACTGCTGCCGTCGTTTAAATAGAATTTATCATCCTGCGTGGCGCCCTTATCGAAAGCCGTGGCCCAGGCGGCGTTGAAATAGATGGCGTTGGTGAGCACCAGCCGGGTCATAGTATCAATGGCGCCGGGAGGGATCAGGTCCTGGATTTTATCTTTGGTCTGGTCGGCGACCCATTTATTGATGGTCAGGCGGGAGGCGTCCGGCGCATCGCGGAAGTCGAGCAGCCTCATGCCTGCGCCGTAGTTCTGCGCCAGTATATCCAGGTATTGCAAGAGGAACTGGTAGCCCTTCTGGCCCCAGAGGGCGTTGACTATATTTAACTTGAAGGCCTGCCCTTCCTTGTCCTTGGCGCCCTGTCCCCGGCTGGCCAGCTGCTGGTCGAGACCATTGAAAATGGTATGCAGACTGTCCTGAGGCAGGGTGAAATTCAGCGTATCCGCCATCTGCTGGGCCGTGGTTCCCTTTGCAGCGGCGTAGGTCATAGCCAGCGCCATGGATATGCTGTAGGGCGAATAGAAGAGGTTGCTTTCGCCGCCCTTCAACATCTGATAAAGCCCAATGGCGAATTTATTATTGCCGTCTACCAGCGCCGAGAGGTCGGCCTGGTTCACCGTTGACACGGTCTCCCTGGGCTTGTCGGATAACAGTACCTCTCCGGATGCTGCCGGAGTCTGGCAGCCCGGCAGCCCTCCCAGCAGGATAATGCACATACCTATCAGAGAAAGCAACTTCGTTTTCATAACCCCACTCCTGAAAGCTTCATTCACAGCATAGATAACGGATGCGTAAATTAAAAAGTTTATGTTTTAGACCACCACTACGATTTCCCTACCCTGCCGTTAACTATCATACACCTTCGTTGACACAGGTCTCAACGGTTGTTACAATCGCCCGCACCATATGGGTTATTTAGTTTGCGAAGATGTAGTTGAAAGAGACAGCGGAGTTGAAGAGGATCGCCTAAGCCCCGATATAAACGCGCTTAACCCTATCATCATTAAGCAGCGCTTTAGCTTCACCTGTTATACTTACTTCGCCGGTTTCCAGAACATAGCCCCTGTGAGCTATGCTTAGTGCCATGGCGGCATTCTGCTCAGCCACGACGATGGTCATGCCTCTGTTGTTAAGGTCTTTTATGATGTTAAAGATGTGAGCCACAATCTGAGGAGCCAGACCAACGGACGGTTCATCCAGCATCAGCAGCTTGGGCCTTGCCATCAATGCCCGGCCGATAGCCAGCATCTGAGCTTCACCGCCGCTCAAAGTTCCGGCAGTCTGGTGTTGTCTTTCTTTCAAAATTGGGAATAGCTCAAATACATTGTCCATCATTTCTTTGTTTCCCAGCTTGTCGTCGCGGTGCACATAAGCACCCAGTAAGAGGTTCTTTAATACCGACATCTCGGCAAAGAGGCCCCTGCCCTCCGGGGCCAGGGAAACTCCTGCAGCCACGATGTCGTAGGTGCTCATGCGCTCTATATTTATTTCATAGAATTTAATTGTGCCCGCCTTCGGTTTTAGCAGCCCGGTAATTGTTTTGAGGAGGGTTGTTTTGCCCATTCCGTTAGCTCCCAGGATAGTGACCAACTCACTATTAGCAACGTTAAACGATACCCCTTTCAGTGCCTGGGCATCACCGTAGTATGTGTCAATGTTCACGACTTCAAGCAGCATCTTTCACCCCCAGGTAAGCGTCTATTACTTGCTGGTTGCTGCTGACTTCTTTAACGGTGCCCTCAGCGATCTTTTTCCCGTAGTTAATGGCCATTATCCGGTCGGATATGCCCATCACAACCCTCATTTTGTGCTCAATAAGGCAGACCGTGATGCCTGCATCCCGTATCTTCCTGATCAAATCGATAATGCCATCCATCTCCTGCATGTTAACGCCGCTCACCGGTTCATCCAGCAGGATCAGCTTGGGATCGGTTGCCAGCGCCAGGCCAATGGAAAGCCTTTTCCGCTCCTCCTGGGTTGTATTGGCTATCGGTTTATCGCTGATATCGGTGAGGCCGGTAAACTCAAGTATTTTCTCGGATTTCTCCCTGCTCTCCCTCGCATCCTTATGTGCCTGGCCCGTGCCGAATACGGCGCCAAACAGGCCGGATTTGGCATGTAATTGGTGGCCTATTACTATATTTTCAAACACGGTAAACTGTGAAAAGACTGCTGTGACCTGGAAGGTCCGGGCAATCCCTCTGCGGGCAATGTTATATGGCTTGAGACCCGTTATATCTTTGCCCTCGAAAGTTATCTTGCCGCTGCTAGGTCTGTACTTTCCGCTGATGACATTAAACAGGGTTGTTTTACCGGCACCGTTCGGCCCTATTATGCTGAATATCTCGCCTTTATTTACCTGGAGGTCAAGGGCGTCTATAGCCACCAGGCCACCGAAGCTTTTGACCAGATTGTCAACCTTAAGCAGCATGTGCTTTACCTCGCTTCATTTTTTGCCAGATCTGTGGCCAGAACATTTGGTACGCCCCGACTAAACCCATGGGTAAGTAAATTATCGACAGGACAACCAGCACTCCGTATATTATCAGATGAAGGGTACCGAAGGCCCCTAGTTGCTCACCAATTACCGTCAATAGAAAAGAGCCAACGATCGGGCCGGCAACGGTAGCTGCGCCGCCAACGACGACATATAGTATGGCAGTGAAGGTTATGCCATAGGATGTAATTGCAGGCGCAATGAAACCCAGATAGACCGCATACAGGCCACCGGCCAGGCCGGCAATGAAAGCGCTCACAGTGAAGGATAACAGCTTGGCTCTAAATGTATTGATGCCTATGGCCTCGGCCAGATCCTCATCCTGACGCACAGCCAAAAAGCTTTTGCCCGTCAATGAATTTACTATCCTGTAAATCACAACAATGGTCAAGATGAGAAAAATAAGAACCAGGTAATAATTAGCCGCCAGCGACTCATGAAAGTCAATCCGGCCCCCAAAAGGCAGTGGAATTGCGGGTACATTAGGTATATTCATTAATCCCGTTTGACCCTTCGTTAAAGCGTCCCACTGAATGACTACGATCGTAAATATTATGTTAAAACACAGGGTGGCGATGGCAAAATAAGCGCCTTTGGTCCTCAGGGTAGGAAGGCCAATGAGGACTGCGAGAATTATGGTCAGGGCAAGTGCGATCGCCAGGGCCAGCCAGAAGTTGAGCCCCAGCTTGACCATCAGCAGCCCGGTAGCATAGGCGCCCATCCCAAAGAATGCACCCAGCCCCAGGTTGCCCTGCCCGGTGTATCCCACGATCAGGTTTAAGGCTATGGCCAGCATTGACCAGATACAGCACATGGTAATGATACGCAGAGTGTAGCTTGAGGCAACTAGCGGGAAAACAAGCGCCACAACGATCAGCAGGGCAAATAGCAGGCGTTTGGTAGTATAGAGCTTAAGTAAATTTTCCATTACTTTGCTCCGAACAGGCCCGTAGGCTTGATTGCCAGTATTAGAATCAGCACCCCGAAGACGATTACCTCGTAATAGTTGGCGGTTATATAAGTGGCGCTAAGGCTGCTGATCAATCCCAGGATAAAGCCCCCGATAATGGCCCCGGGTACGCTGCCCATGCCTCCCAGGATGATAATCACAAAGCCATACGTGGTCATATGGTCGCCCATGCCGATATTTATATTGGTCAAGGGCGCCATCAGCCCCGCGGCTATGGCAGCCAGGCTAACGCCCATAGCAAATACTATCGATCCCACCCGGCTGGTATTTATTCCCATTAACCTGGCGCTCTCCTCATTCTGCGCTGTGGCTTCTATGGACATGCCCAGCGTCGTCCGCTTCAGGAAAAATTGCAGTAGTGCGATCAGGATCACCGCAGCTACAACAATCAGAACCCTTTGCAGGGTGACTGTCACATCCAGGAAATGAAATTCCTGGACATTAATTGCACCCAAGGTTTCAGGCCTTGCACCCCATATTGCCAGCACACTGTTATTGAAGATCATGATCAAACCGATAGAAACTATAAGGCTGCTTAAAGGTGTGCTGAAGGGGCCAGCCGCCGGCCTGAACGCTAACCTCTCAACAATAGCACCGAAGATTGCCATAACGACAGCGGTGATGACTATAGCAAGCCAGAAGTCAACCCCCAGCAACGTTATAATCGTCCATATAACGTAGCCGCCGATCATGTAGAAGGAGCCATGTGCAAAGTTGGATATATGCATAATGCCCCATATCATGGTAAGGCCGAGGGCCACCAGGGAAAAGGCACTGCCTATCACTATCCCATTTATCGTTGTCTGCAGAAACATCGACATTGTTTTTTCCTTATATGATAAACATTATACCTATCTTTTTGATCGCCTCAATGCAATAATTTACCTGATCATAGTTAAAAACCCCTTTTCATGCGGTGTCTTCTGCCAGGCGGCAGAAGACACCCTGTTAATCTTTTCTTTAGCTTTATGGTCTTTAGTTAAATTTTATTCGCTGGTTTTGGGCTCTATGCTTGGATCTCCATATAAAACCATTGACGTGCCCATTACACCGTTCGTACAAATATTGGCAAACTCACAATATTCTCCCGAACCATCGGGATTGATCTTATAAAAGGGGTAAACACCCTCGGGGACCGGTAACGCTTCCGCCATCCCGGCCCTGATTGCGTAAGGGTCCGTGGTAGTGCCCGCTTTTTCCATGGCATATTTGAATGCATAGCATAATTCATATGGGTTGGTTTCAATGGAACCCCACAGCTTGTCGGCACCGTACTTTTCATGGAACTTTTTAATGTGAGCCCTAAACCTGGCCTGCCGCGCCTCCGGTAAGTTGGCGACTTCATATGCCGCAACTCCACAGAAGGTCCCAATGGTCTGCAGTGTATGCGCTGGGATCAAGTGAAGCATTTCGCCTACCTCTGTGACATCGCCAAACACCCACTTACCCTTGTATCCGAGCTGTTGGGCTTGCGTCATCATAAGCACCACTGAATCAGCCGAGGCAAAGGTACTTATGACATCGGGGTTTTCAGCTATGGCCTTGGTCAGAAATGGATAGAAATCGGTGGTCGAAAACAGATCGACATCTATGCTGTCCAGAAGCTGCCCTCCCTTGGATTTGTAGGTTTCAATCCACTGATCACGATAAAGACTGGATGCTGAATCATCGCCGCACAGCATTATTGCCTTCTTACAGCCCATGTCATCGTAAGCTATGTTGGCAAACCCTTTAGCCACATCACGAGTATCGCTTTCCAGCCTGATAAGCAGTTTGTTCCCCGTAGACACCACCGCCTTGTCCGAGCTCACGATTTCCATGATAAGATTTTCCTTTTCATTTTCATCCATGATAACCTTGCCCACTACATCGCTGCCGCACCAGTAGAAAACCGGCTTGGGGGTCAATTTTTCCAGCATCATAAGGACCTCATCCTCACCCTTGGAAGCATCAAATTCGTCATCCATGACGGTCAGTTTAATGAGATAGTTCTTCCCGGCAACTTTGACGCCGCCGGCGGCATTTATTTCATCTACAGCCATCTGCATGCCTTCTTGCTGCTCCTGGCCGAAGCTCGCCAGCATTCCGCTCAGCGGAACTGTCATAATAATGTTTACCACACCCGGCTGCTCGGCCGTTGAAGTGGTTGTTCCGCCACTCGGGGCACAGCCTGCCAGAAACGTGATAGCCACTACCAGAGTAAGCGCTGTCATCCATAAACCTTTGTCCAGCTTTTTCATGTTTCCTCCTTCTCCCAGTTTTATTTTTCTTTTACCCTTGCTAACTCTATAATCCTTCTATATTGGAAAAAACCGATTCGAACTTGCGCAACGCCTCCTTGTATCCTAATCGTATTTGCGAATACGCAAATCAGCGATTATAGTACTCCAAAAACTTCCCATTATCAATGAGATGGAGATTGACAGCCAAGTGCTATCGACCTACTATTAGCGTCAACAGCGATGAGGGTCAGGATGCATCATCGCCAGTTAAAATGGGAAATCCCATTTCATTAAGGAGGCGCGACGTGAGCAAGGTGCTGGTTACGGGCTCTACCGGCTTCATCGGCGGCCACATCGTTAAAGCTAATCTCGCCAGGGGGAATTCCGTGCGTGCTTTTGTCCTGCCGGGCGACCCGGGAGAGAAGTCGCTCAAAGACCGCGGTGTGGAAGTAGTGAACGGCGATATACGCGACTATGCCAAAGTGCGTGAGGCGGCGGATGGACGGGAAATCATCTTTCACTGTGCGGCGATCGTCACCGACTGGGCGCCCAAAAAGCTCTTTCGGGAAGTGACAGTCGGGGGCGCTGAGAACGTGGCCAGGGCCGCAACGGACGTGAAAGTGAAGCGGCTGGTGGACATGAGCACCTGCGATGTTTTCGGCACGGATGAGTCGATTGTGATGGACGAGACGCTGCCGCTGCAATACTGGGGCGAGCCCTACCCGGACTCGAAGATAGACTCGGAGAAGATCATGTGGCGCTACCATAAGGAGCAGGGCCTGCCCGTGACCATGGTCTACCCTCTGTGGGTCTTCGGCGAGGGCGACCAGACCTTCGTGCCCCTGCTGGCCGACGCCATCGTCAAGAAAGATATGATCTTCTGGCGGAAAAACGCCATCGTCTGGCCCACTTACATCGACAACCTGGTCGACCTGCTGATGCTGATCTCAGAGGACGAGCGGGCGGTCGGCAACGGCTACCTGGTGCATGACGGCGAGAATACCACGCTTCAGGAGTTCTGCGACGGCATAGCGGCCGCTCTGAACGTGCCTCCCATACGCACCTATATCCCTTACTGGTCCGCCATGGCGGCGGCCAGGGTGATGGAGTTTACCTGGCGGATGGGGCGTATTCAAAAGCGGCCCCTGCTGACCACCTACACGGTGACCAACCTGGGGTCGAGGTTTAGTTTCAGCATTGAAAAAGCAGAGCGCGAGCTGGGCTGGAAGCCGAAGATCAGCTATAAAGAGGGTTTCAAACGTACCATGGAATGGCTGAAAACCCTGGACGTCGCATCGCTAAAGCAAAAATAGGGGGGTGAAATGAAAGATTATAACGGCAAAATAGTTTACATAACCGGTGGTTCTTCGGGCATCGGCCTGGCTACGGCCAAAATGCTGGCGCAAAAGGGCGCCCACGTCGCCATCTTCGCCCGCAGGCAGCAGGTGCTGGAAGAAGCAATCAAAGAAATCAGCGCCTGCGGCAGCAAGCCGGAGCAAAAGTTTTACTATGATCTGCTCGATGTATCCTTACATGAGGACGTTGAGAAGGTCCTGCAAAAGGCGGTATCCGAGTTCGGCGTACCCGACGTGCTGATTAACTGCACAGGCAGGGCCAAACCGGGCTATTTCGCTGAAATACCCTACGCGCAGTTCGACGAGACCATCAAGATCGATCTCTACGGCGCCTGGAACACGTGCGCCTTCCTGGTACCGTTGATGAAGCGGGGTGGGTACATTGTGAACGTGTCCTCCATGTGCGGGTTCATCGGCGTATTCGGCTATACCGACTATTCGGCGGCCAAGTTCGGCGTTGTGGGGTTCTCCGAAGCGCTGTGCGCTGAAGTCAAGCCGCTGGGCATAACCGTCTCGGTGCTCTGCCCTCCGGCTACGGACACGCCGGGTTACGCCGAGGAGAATAAGACCAGGCCGCCCGAGACCACGGAGATAGAGGGCACTGCCGGCCTTATGAAGCCGGAAGGGGTGGCCGCCGCCCTGCTCAAGGGCATGGGCAAAGGGGAGTTCATGATCATACCCGGCACGGAAGGTAAATTTACCTACGTGATGAAGCGCCTTTTCCCCTGGCTGGTGGATATGGTGATGGACGGGCAGATTCGCACGGTGCAGAAACAAAATAAGGTCAAATAATACCAGGGGGCCGAAATGGATTTCAGCTTCAACTTACAAGACGGTGTGTACTCGGCTTCGACCCTGGACCTGGTGATCAACGCCTTCATCAACGCCTGGTGCATCGTCTTCGGGTGTTCATTGCCGTGGTATCCGGCAAATCGGCCTAAAATAAATAGCGCCGTATTTAAGTCGCCAGGCTGCCCGGATGAGTATCGCGTATCCATAAAGCTATAACAAAGGCTACCAGCAGCAACACCACCAGCATGACCAGCGGTATGATAAACTGGCCGGTGGCGGAGTTCAGCCACTCCATGATAGGCACCAGTATCACCGCGGCTACATTGCCCAGGAGCTGCAGGTAGCCGACCGACACGCCGGCATACTTGGGCCCGGTCATCTCGGCCGACATGGTGTACATGATGGGCAGAGCGGAGAGAAGGAAGAACCCCAGCACTAAGCCGTTGATCATATTGCCTATATAGCCCTGGATAAATATAAAGGCCGTTATACAGATGGCCCCTACCAGCGGTGCCAGTAGCAGGAAGGGCTTCCTGCGCCCGATCTTGTCCGAGATCGGGGGGATAACGAAGCAGCCGATCAGACCGCCGACAATCAGCATTGCAAATACGTTACCCGTATTGATCATAGAGATGTTGTGCATATCCTGCAGTATCTTCTCCAGCCAGGATGCAACTCCATTAAAAACGCCGATGCCGACCAGCGCCACAAACCCCAGCAGTAGGAAATTCCTGTTCTTGATAATGACCCCCATGCCACCCCATTTGACCTCCGACTGGCCCTGCTCCGGCGCCCGCGAAGGCGTCAGCGGATACGCCTTGATCAAAAAGATAAAGGCCAGCGAGCCGATCAGTCCCGCGATGCCGTAGATCCACAGCATGAGACTGAGATCCCTGCCCTGTACCAGCAACGGGGTCAACTTGTAAGCCACCAACATGCCCACGAAGAGGGCCAGCGAACCCAGCCCCACCGCAGTTGCTTCTTCTTTGGGCGAGAACCACACGGTTGCCAGCTTGGTTACTCCATTCATGATGAATGGCTGGCCGATGGAAATGCCGGCCTGGGCGATCAGCAGCATCTGGAAAGATGCCGGGCTGACCACCCGCAGCAACGCAAACAGGCCGGTGAAGATTGCGCCTATACCGACGCCCCATTTAAAGCCGATCTTATCGATGATGATCCCTGCCGGGATGGTAAGTATCACCTGTATTAGCGGGAAAATCACAAATAACAACTCAATATCGCTGGCGGGTCGATTGAGCTGCTGTTCCATATAGGTTTCGATAGCGGCAAAATTGAGCCAGTATAGCTGTGTCAGCGCCGCCACGTACATATAAATGCCCAGGACAACCCAGCGGTAGCTGTAAACCTTGTATTGCTGCTCCACGGTCAACCTACTTTATTTATCGATATCCCTGCCCACACGTAACCATTATTGAAGGCAACTACCCGGTAGCTGCACGCCTTTGAATCGAGCTAGTATAAACTTTTTGGGTGGAAAAATATATAATTAAACCCCGGAAATAATATGTTGATTTCGATAGCCGCCTGATGGATTTACACTTAGTTTTCATTGGCTTCATCATCCTCGTGGCCCTCTTTTTTGATTTCACCAACGGCATGCACGATGCCGCCAACTCCATCGCTACCGTCGTCTCGACCCGCGTGCTCCCGCCGAGGTTCGCAGTCATATGGGCGGCTTTTTTCAATTTTGCCGCCTTCCTGATATTTGGCACGGCGGTGGCCGAGACCATCGGCAAAGGCATGATCAATATTTCTTCAATCAACGAGCTTGTGATTCTGGCGGCTTTGATCGGCGCCATCTGCTGGAATTTGATCACCTGGTACCTGGGACTGCCCAGCAGCTCATCCCACGCCCTGATCGGCGGCTATGCGGGAGCAGCCATAGTCAAAGGCGGCTTCGGCGTCATCATCCCAACCGGCTGGTACCTGACTCTGCTTTTCATCATCCTCGCGCCGGCCATCGGGCTGGCCCTGGGCTTTGTGCTCAAAGTTATCACCTCGTGGCTCTTTCACAGGCAAAGCCCGGGCAACGTCAATAAGTGGTCGCGTGTGATGCAACTTTTTTCAGCCGCGCTCTACAGCCTGGGCCACGGCGGCAACGATGCACAAAAAACCATGGGTGTTATTACCAGCCTCCTTCTCACGAGCGGCATCATCCACGAGTTCCACATCCCTATATGGGTGGTCCTGCTGGCATATACCGCCATCGCTGTGGGAACACTGACCGGAGGCTGGCGCATCGTCAAGACCATGGGGCAGAAGATAACACGGCTGAGGCCGATAGACGGTTTCTGCGCCGAGACCGGCGGCGCAGCGGCCATTTTCCTGGCCACTCATCTGGGAGTCCCGGTCAGCACCACGCATGTAATCACAGGTGCAGTGTCGGGCGTAGGCACCGCCAACCGCTGGACGGCCGTCAACTGGGGTGTGACTCTGCGCATAGTCTGGGCCTGGCTTCTTACCATCCCTGGAGCCGCAATCATCGCCGGCGCCATCTATTTCCTCATAAGCCTGGCCACATAGCACCCAAACCGGCTGTACGCTATAATCAGGTAAATGGAAAGAGTGAACTTAAAGCCCCCCTACATCAAGAAGCTCGACGAGCGCGGCGACCTGGCAGTCTGGTCGGTGGACGGCGCCTATATCCGCGGCCATATCGACGAGGAGTTCACCAACTTCGGCCAGCATTACCGCTTCAAGTACATACCGGTGGATGAACTGTGGATAGACCGGGAGGCCAAAGAGGATGAGACCCAGTTTTACATAGAGCACCTGCTGGTCGAGCACCGGCTAATGGCCAAGGGCATGTGCTACGACGACGCCATCACCAAAGCCGACCTGGCCGAGCGGGCCGAGCGCCGCAAAGCAGGCGACCTGGCGCGCTTTACCAACCAGGGGCAGAAGCTGCCGGATGGCGCCAAGGCACACGTGGAGCTGTGGAAGAAGCTGGAGGACGGCGTAAGCGTCTGGATAGTAGACGGACGCATGGTGCGCAGCGTCTTCGACATCGACTTCACCGAGGGCGGCCACGATCACGTTTACGAGTTTGTTCCGGACAACGAGGTCTGGATCGACAACGATATCGAGGAGCAGGAGCGCGGCTATGTGGTGCTGCACGAGCTTCATGAGCGCAACCGCATGGCTCAGGGGCTACCCTACTCAAAGGCGCATGCAGAGTCGAGCCGCCTCGAATACCGCTGCCGCCACCACCCCGACGAGCTTCACGATTACCTGTCGGCCGAAGGATGGGCCTGAAATCCCAGAGTCACATCAAATCCGCAGGTTGAAGACCAAAAAGGCATAGGCCACGAAGAAGACCAGTCCCAGGCACAGCCCCCACCAGGGCATCTTCTGCCTGGCTATGAAGTAGAGCAATATCAATGAGATGACGGTGGTCGCCAGCACGCTTATATAAGCATGCACGTCCAGCTCCCAGGTCGTCACCAGTAAAGCCAGCCCGGTATAGAAGGTGCAATAGAGGACCTTTTCCCCCACCAGCGATCCGATGCAGAAGGTATCCTTGCCTTTGAAACTCCAGATGAGAGCGCTGGCCGTCTCAGGGATCGCTGTGGCGGCGGGTATGACTATCAATGCCACCCCCATGGTGCTGGCCCCGATGCTTTTTGCCAGCATGTCAACCGACCCCACCAATTGTTTGGAGCCGAAATACAGCACGGCAGTAGCCACCACAAGCTGTACGGCCGCCATGATAGTCCCATTGCGCGGTGATTCGGGCAGGAGCTTGGCAAAATAGGGCATCTCGGCATCCTCGATCAACTCCTCCATCCGTCTGCGGTGCATCAGCCAGATATAAAAAACAAAGGCTGCCAGGAATATCAGGCCGCAGAGGTGCTTTATGTTGGGATCGCTGAAGACCGCCGGCAGCAGGGCCAGTGGGAAGAGCACCAGGATAAATACATAGGGTATCATCAGGGTGCGGTCTATGGTCATAGAAAGGGTTTTGCGCTGCTTGAACCAGAATCCCAGTAATATCGAGATGCCCACCAGGCCGTACGACAGGCTGGAGGCCATGAACGGCTGCCCGAAGATCGTGCCGATCCCTATCGCCTGGCCCGACTTGCCGGCATAGGCAAACACCGCCACCAGGAACACGATCATCTCCGGCAGCGATGTGAACAGCGGGGACAGGATGGCCGACACAAACGAGCCGCCCAGGTGCAGCCGGTACCCCACATACTCGATGGCGTTAACGAATATAAGCGCCGATACCAGTACCAGCGCTCCCGATCCCAGCAATGACACCTGTACAGGTATGTTTTCCATTTACTATTTTTTCCCCGGTGTCGGCTTTACGTTTAGCCGGGGCAGTCCACGAATTATACCAGATCGAGATGTGATTAGAGGTTGCCGGATATGTATAATTAACTAGCGGGGCAATGAAACAGGGAGGACATTCAAGATGCAAGATATCAGCAGCGATCTCAACAAAACGGTAGGGACCTTTTATAAGAAATATAAAAATACCGATGATAAAAAAGCTTCCATCAGGCCGGAAGCCAATGAATGGTCTTTGAAGGAGATCATGGGCCACCTGATAAACTCGGCCTCCAATAACCACCAGCGCTTCATCGGGCTGCAATTCGTAACCGAGATGACCTTCCCCGAATACCAGAAATACCAGACCGACTGGATCGGCGTGGAAAAGATGAACGACCTGTCACTGGCCGACCTGATGCTGCTGTGGAAGCAGTACAACATTTTCATCGCACATATCATCGAGACGGTCAATAAGGAAAAGCTGGGCAACTACCTGCTGTCGGGGGACAAGAAAATGACGCTGGAGTCCCTCATCACCGATTACTTCAGGCACCTCAAGGACCACCTCGTGCAGTTCGAACAGACGCTGGCAAAAGTTAAAAAATAGATTCAGGTTCCCGATATAAGAAGCAATTGTCATATCGCTGGTTAAGGAGGTACAGGGATGACTAAAGCGGAAGATGCGGTATCCATTTTCAGAAAGGGGTTCAACTGCTCGCAGGCTGTGCTGTCGGCTTACGCCAAAGATTACGGCCTGACTACCATCAAGGCTGAGAAGATCGCCGCCGGTTTCGGGGGCGGCATCGGGCGCATGGCGGATACCTGCGGGGCCGTGACAGGCGCAATAATGATCATCGGTTTGAAAAGCGGCATGTCCACCAAAGATCCCTTGAAAGCTAACGAAGTAACCTATGATCTGGTCAGCGAGTTCGTACGGAAGTTTAAAGTACGGCATAAGTCGATCCTGTGCCGCGAGCTACTGGGCTACGATATCAGCAACCGCCAGACCCTGCTGGAAGTACGCAAGCTGGGGCTTTTCCGTTCGGTGTGCCCCGCCTACGTAAAGGATGCCGTTGATATCCTGGAAGGCCTGCTCAAATAGCAATGCCTGATTACATGATGAGCGTATCATGACCTGTTTGTAGCTGATTTTTGACAGCCTGTTTTTTCTATGTTAATCTTCTAACAACATGGTTAACTGCATAGCTTCTCAAAGCTTTTACGCCTATTACTGGTTTTTTACGCCCGGCGATTCGCTTGGGGAGAGGTGCAGTGCACCCGGTTCCAGATAAGTAGTAAGTAAAGTAGTAAGTAAAGAGGAGCCCTCCAAGCGGAGGGCTCCTCTCTTTTTATAGTTTAAAAATATCAGGAGGTACCCGAGCCATGATGATCATGAAACACGACGCAACCGAAGAGGATATCAAGCGCATCGTCAAGGAGATAAGGCATTACGGCCTGAAGGCCGATGTGTCCCGCGGGGAATTCCGCACGGTCATAGGGCTGGTCGGCAACGAGAGCAACGTGCCGTTCGACCATATAGCCATATTGCCGGGAGTAAAAGAGGTGATTAAAATCGACACCCCTTACAAGCTCATCAGCCGCGAGTACGGCCGGGCTACAGGCGAGAACGGCGATGCCCGCAAGCCTGTGATGATAGGCAATATCCAGATTGGCAACGGCGAACCCATCATCATGGCCGGTCCCTGCGCCGTGGAAAACAAGAAGCAGTTGTTCATGATCGCCGAGGCAGTGAAGAAGGCTGGCGCCCATGTTTTAAGGGGCGGCATCTTCAAGCCCCGCAGCTCGGTGCATTCCTTCCAGGGGCTGGGCGGCATCGACCGCAAGAGCGCAGAACAGGCCTTGAAATGGATGCGCGACGCCGGCAGGGAGTTCGGCCTGCCGGTAATCACCGAGGTCAGGGGCGAGGACCATGTAGACCTGGCGGCCGAGTATGTCGATATCCTTCAGATAGGGTCACGCAATATGTACAACCAGGACCTGCTGGCCAAGGCCGGCAGAAAGGACAAGCCCGTGCTGCTCAAACGACATTTCGGCGCCGGCATCGAGGAGTTCCTCTCCTTCGCCGAGTATATCGCTGCCGAGGGCAACAAGAATATCATCCTGTGCGAACGCGGCATTGTGCCGGTGGGCAAGGGCAGGGAGTTCACCAGGTACACGCTGGACCTGGGCGCTGTGCCCGCCATGAAAAAGGAGACCTATTTGCCGGTCATTGTCGACCCCAGCCACGCCACAGGCCGCCGCGACCTGGTGTTCAACATGAGTTGTGCGGCCATCGCCGCCGGCGCAGACGGCCTGATGATCGAGGTCCACTACAATCCGGCCGAGGCCATCGTAGACGGCCGTCAGACTATCACGCCCCAGGAGCTACAGGATATAATAAAGGCCTGCCGGGAAATACATCAGTTGGTTGCAGGCAGGGCAGGCAGCCAGTAAGGTGGTTTTAGCAGGTTGAGGATAGTCAAAGTAAGGCTTGGCAGAAGAGGCTATGATATCCGCATAGGCCGGGAGCTGCTCGGGCAGGTAGGAGCGTGGCTCAGGGAAAAGCTGCCCTGCGATAAGGCCGTCATCATCACCAACCCAGTCATCGACAGGCTGTACGGCGATATCCTCAAACAAGGCCTGGATAAGCAGGGATATAAGCCCCTGCTACTGATAGTCCCCGAAGGCGAAGAGCAGAAATCGCTGGATACCGCCGCCAAGCTGTACGGGGGGATGCAGGCGGCTCATGCCGACCGTTCGACCCCTGTTCTGGCGCTGGGCGGAGGCGTCATAGGAGACCTGGCAGGCTTCGTTGCCGCCACTTATATGCGCGGGCTCCCCTTCGTACTGCTCCCCACCACCCTGCTGGCGCAGGTAGACAGCAGCATAGGCGGCAAGACCGCCGTCGATCACGGCCCCATTAAAAACAATATAGGTGTGTTTCATCAGCCGGCTTTAGTGGCAGCGGATATACTCACGCTTCCCAGCCTGCCGCCCATAGAGGTGAGCAATGGCCTGGCTGAGATCATCAAGTACGCGGTTATCAGGGACAGGGCCTTCTTCAGCCTGATAGAAAGGAACCTGGATAAGATCCGCTCATTCGATAACGTGGTGCTGGAGGAGGTCATAGTCAGGTCGGCCGCCATCAAGGCTGCCATCGTGGAAAAGGACGAGAAAGACGCCGGCCCGCGCAACATCCTCAACTTCGGCCATACCATAGGGCACGCCATCGAATCGGCCTCCGATTTCAGGATAAAGCACGGCCAGGCCGTTTCCATCGGCATGGTATCGGCCTCCGTGATCTCCAATAAGCTGGGTATCTTCAAGGCTAAAGACCTGGCACGCCTCAAAAAGCTGCTGCTGGCGGCAGGCCTCCCGGTCGCCTTCCCGCACCTGGATATGGCCAGGATAATCAGGGCCATGGAGCATGACAAGAAGGTGCGCAACGGCAGGATACGTTTCATACTGCCCCGCTCGATAGGCAAGGTCTTCATTGCCGACGATGTGAGCTTTGCCCTGGCCATAGAAGTCCTGGAAAGGAATAATGAAGAAGGTTAAGATCTGCGCGGTCATAACGGACCGGGATGCCCGGTCCATAAAGCGCGCCGCCGAGCTGGCCGACCTCTTCGAAGTCCGCATAGATTTGATAGGGGCGGGCTGGGGGGAAATCGTACCCGCACTGCACAAGCCGTGGATAGCCGCCAACCGCAGTATAAACGAGGGCGGGAAGTGGAGGCGGGGTGAAAAAAGCAGGATCAAAGAGCTATTATCGGCTATAGAGCTAGGGGCCGCTATCATCGATGTAGAGCTAAACGCCGAAGGGCTGAAAGATATCGTGCCGCAGATCAAGTCAAAGGCCGAATGCCTTATCTCCTATCACGATTGGAAGGGCACGCCGTCGGCTGCCAGGCTGGCCATCATAGTCAGGCGTCAGATGGCGGCGGGCGCCGACATCTGCAAGGTTGTGACTACAGCCAGCGTGATGGAAGATAATGTCTCAGTGCTCAAGGTAATAGGCATGTTCCCTCGCTCCCGGGTGGTGGCCTTTGCCATGGGCGCAGGGGGGATGTTGAGCCGTGTGCTGGCCCCGCTGGCCGGCAGCTATTTTACCTACGCCTCTACTGATCAGGGAAAGGAGTCCGCCCCGGGACAGGTTCCTGTAGAGACCATGCGCAAGCTCTTAAGGATAATTCAATGAACACGCCCTTGAAAATAACCGGTAAAACCGGGGTTTGCGGTATCATCGGCGATCCCGTCGGGCACACCGTGTCGCCCGCCATGCACAACGCAGCCTTCAGTGCGCTGGGGCTGAACTTTGTGTATATGCCGTTCAGGGTTGCCAAAAAAGACCTGGCCGACGCTGTGCAGGGCATGCGTGCGCTGAATATCAGGGGTCTCAATGTTACAATCCCTCACAAAGTGGAGGTCATGGCTCTCCTGGACGAGATCGAACCATCGGCCCGCGCCATCGGCGCAGTGAATGTGATTGTAAACGATAAGGGCCTGCTAAAAGGCTGCAACACGGACGCGCCGGGTTTTATGCGCGCCCTGAAAGAACGCGGTATCGAGGTCAAAGGCCGGACAGCGGTTATCCTGGGGGCAGGCGGCGCATCGAGAGCTATCTGCTTTGCCCTGGCGTCCGGCGGAGCGGGATTGATTATATTGAACAGGACGCCGGGCAGGGCCTCCCAATATGCTGCCGACATTACAAAAGCCACCGGTCAAACGGTGGAAGCGATGCCGCTCAATCCGCAAAACCTTGCGGTTGCCATGGAAAAGGGACGCATCCTGGTCAATACCACCAGCGTGGGTATGTCACCTGAAGCGAGCGAAACCCTGATAAAAAGCGATATCATTAAGCCGCAGCATACCGTGGTGGACATAGTTTACAACCCGGTAAAAACACGCCTGCTTAAGGATGCGGAAAAAGCCGGCGCCGGGACGATCAACGGGCTGGATATGCTGGTCTGGCAGGGCGCACTGGCCTTCGAGAAATGGACCGGGCACCGGGCGCCCGTGGAAATTATGCGGAAGGAAGCCCTGCGTGCATTGGAGGGGATATGAAGAGTAATATAGCCCTGATAGGCTTTATGGGGGCGGGCAAATCGGCCGTGGGCAGGGCACTGGCCGGGAAGCTGAATATGGAGTTCGTCGAGATGGACGCCCTGATGACGGAGAGGTGCAATAAGTCCATAGCCGAGATATTCCGGCAGGACGGCGAGCCAGCCTTCCGCAGGATCGAGGCGGAGGTAGCCCGCGATGTTGCCAAGAAGAACGGGGCGGTCATCGCCTGCGGAGGCGGCATTGTGCTCAAACCCACAAATATCAATGCTCTCAAAGAGACATGTGAGATAATCTACCTCAAGGCGCTGCCGTCCGTCGTGCTGGAGCGCGTGGCCTGGGGTGGCGAGAGGCGTCCTTTGCTGGAAGTACCCGACCCGGCATCGGCTGTGCAGGAGCTCCTCAAGTTCCGCAAGCCTTTATATGAGAAGGCCGCCGATATTACCATCGATACATCCGACCTGTCGGTTCAGGATATTGTGGACCAAATTGCGGCATGGTGGCAGAAAAAATGAGGGCACTGATCTCGAAAAGCCATATATACGGAACGCTGAAAGCGCCTTCCTCCAAGAGCTACACGCTGCGCGGCCTGATTTGCGCCGCCCTGGCTGAAGGAACAAGCGAGATTTTGGATCCGCTGCAGGCGGACGATACGGAAGCCGCCCGGGAGGTGCTGGGCAAGATCGGTGTCCGCATTGAAAGCAGGGAGGACTCCTGGCTGGTCTCCGGTGGACATTTTAAGCGGCCGGACTCCGATCTGTATTGCCGTGAGTCGGCGGGCACGTTGCGCTTTATGACCGCAGTCTGTTCGCTGGTGTCTGGTACCTGCCGTCTGATCGCCGGGCCGTCCCTGGCTAAAAGGCCCATCGGCCCGTTGATTGAAGCGCTAAAACAGGTGGGCGTGAGCTGCGGGTCCGATTCGGGCTTTGCCCCTGTTACGGTCGAAGGCGGTAGCTTGAAAGGGGGCGTAGCCGAGCTGCCGGGCGATATCAGCTCACAGTTCGTATCGGCCCTGCTCTTTATCGCTCCGTTGGCGCCTCACGAGATAACCATCAAATTGAGCTCGCCGCCGGAGTCGAAGCCCTATGTTATGATGACACTCGACTGTATGCATAGCTTCGGAGTCAAAGTCAGGCCGAGCCCCGGTTTGCGTAGCTTTAAGGTGGCAAGGCAGAGCTACAAGCCCGCCCTCTACAGTGTGGAAGGGGATTGGTCGTCGGCATCTTACCTGCTGGCTTTGGGCGCCGCGGCAGGCGAGGCGCAGGTAGATAATTTGAACATCCACAGCCATCAAGCCGACCGGGCCATAGTGGAATTATTGAAAAGGATGGGGGCCAACATTCATACGGGGCATGATGCGGTCAGGGTAAAAAAGTCGCCGCTCAAGCCGCTGCGGGCTGACCTTTCCGACTGCATCGACCTGCTGCCCACCGTGGCGGTGCTGGCGGCTGCGGCCGGCGGCATCAGCGAGTTAAACGGTATCGGCCGCGCCCGTCTGAAGGAATCCGACAGGGTGGCTGCGGTCAGAGAGGGGCTGGAACGCATGGGAATCCATGTAAATGAAGGGAAAGACAGACTTTTCATCATGGGCGGCAGGCCGCGAGGCGCTGTTGTCGACTCCAAAGGCGACCACAGGATTGCCATGGCCTTCAGCATCCTGGGAATACTGGCCGGCGATACTATAATAGAAGGCGCAGAATGCGTTTCCAAGACCTACCCCGAGTTCTGGGACATCTTAGAAAGCATGGGAGGTGAAGTTACACTAGATGGGAAATAGCCTGGGTAAATTATTCGTTGTCACCAGCTTCGGTGAGAGCCACGGCAGTTGCATCGGCGTGGTCGTAGACGGCTGTCCGGCCGGCCTGCCGCTGACCGCCGCTGAAATACAGAAAGAGGTGGACCGCAGGAGGCCGGTGGCAGCCGCCGGAGGCACCACCCGCAAGGAAAAAGACACGGTGGAGGTGCTGGCCGGGGTTTTCAACGGTAAAACCACCGGCGCACCGCTTTGCCTGCTGGTCTGGAACCGGGATGCCGATTCCAGCGCCTACGAGCAGGTCAGGTGGGTCCCGCGGCCGGGCCATGCCGACTACACGGCCTATCTTAAGTACGGCGGCTACAGCGATTTCCGTGGCGGCGGCCGTTTCTCCGGCAGGATCACAGCTGGCTTTGTAATGGCCGGTGCGGTGGCGGGCAAGCTGCTCAGGGCCTGCGGGATGGAGGTCCTGGTGCATACGGTGCAGATCGGAGATATCAAAGCGGCCCCACAGACCCCTGCCCAGATCAGAAAGAACGTGGATAAAAATCCGATTAAGTGCGCCGACCCTGCAGCGGCCGCAGGGATGACAACCTTGATCGAAAAAGTTAGAAAACAGGGCGACAGCATCGGGGGCATTATAGAGGTCATGGCCTTGAATGTGCCTGCGGGGCTGGGCGAGCCGGTTTTCGATACGCTGGAGGGAGACCTAGCCAGGGCCTTCTTTGCCATACCCGCCGTCAAGGGCGTGGAATTCGGGTCCGGCTTTGCCTCGGCGACTATGAAAGGTTCGCAGCATAATGATATATTTATGCTGAAAAACGGCAAAGTGGTCACGCTGACCAATAATGCGGGAGGCATAGCGGGCGGCATCAGCAACGGCATGCCCATCCTGGTCAGAATAGCCGTCAAGCCCACGCCTTCCATAAGTTTGAAGCAGAGATCGGTCGATCTCAGGGCGGGTAAAAATGTGGATATATCGATCAAGGGCAGGCACGATAGCTGCATCGTACCCAGGGCCGTGCCGGTGGTTGAGGCCATGATGAAAGTTACCCTGTGCGATTTTGCCTTGAGGGCAGGTTTAATAAAAGAGGTATTGAAATGAGCATACACGATTCGAGAAAAATGATCGACGACATCGATGCCAGAATCATTGAGCTGCTATCGCAGCGGCTGAAAATCTCGGACGGGATCGGCCGCGAGAAGAAGGAGAGCAAGCGCCCCATCGAAGACAAGCAGCGTGAGGAGCAGGTCCTCAAGAACGCCAGGGAGCTGGCTAAAAAAGAGGGCCTCAACCCGGAGGACGTGGAACGCATTTACAAGCTGGTCATCAAGGCTTCCAAGAATATACAGGGCATGGAGGTGGCCTTCCAGGGGGAGCCGGGCGCCTACAGCCAGGAGGCCGCCATGGGCTTCTTCGGCCCCTCGGTTGAGACCGGTCCCTTCGATACGCTGGAGGAGGTCTTTGCGGCCGTACAGGAAGGCACACTTCCCTACGGTATCATTCCCGTCGAGAACTCGCAGGTCGGCAGCATCAGCCGCTCATATGACCTGCTGCTAGATTCCGACGTCATGGTGCGCGGCGAGACCCAGATCAAGGTGTCGCATTGCCTGATAGCCAACAAGGGCGCTACGCTGGAGTCGGTCAAGAAGGTCTATTCCCATCCCCAGGCGCTGGGTCAGTGTCAGGGCTTCCTCAAGCGCATGGGCTATGAGGTGATACCCTCCTACGATACGGCGGGCAGCGTGAAGCTGATCAAGGAGCAGAAGATCCAGGACGGTGCGGCCATTGCCAGCGCCACCGCAGCGCAGATTTACGATATGAAGATCCTGGCCAATGAAATAGAGGACAACCCCAATAACACCACCCGGTTCTTCATCCTGAGCGGCAAGGACTCCCCGCCTACCGGCAACGATAAAACGTCGGTGGTCTTCCTGCTGCAACACAAGCCCGGCACGCTGTATGAGGTGATACGCATATTTGCCGACCGCAACATCAACCTGACCAAGATCGAGTCGCGGCCCACCCGGCAAAAGCCCTGGGAATATAATTTCTACCTGGACTTCGAAGGGCACCGCAAGGACGCCAATGTGCAGGATGCCCTGGAAGCTCTTAAAGAACATTCCACATTTTTAAAGGTGCTGGGCTCGTATCCGAGGGCTAAGCCCCAGTAATTAAAAAGACCGAAAATGAAAGTAGCGATCATCGGCGGATACGGCAAGATGGGGGAATGGCTGGCACGCTTCCTGCTGAAGGAAGGCAAGCAGGTGGTTATCTGCGGCCGTGACCAGGGGAAGCTGCGGGAAACGGCGGAGAGGATGGGAGTTGCAGCCGCTTCCAACCAGGAAGCCGTGAAACAGTCCGATGCGGTAATACTCTCGGTCCCCATAGACAAGTTCGAGCAGATTGTCAGTGATATTGCGCCTTTTACAGCCCCGCAGCAGCTCATCCTCGATGTTACATCGATCAAGGCCGGGCCGGTTGAAATCATGCATAAATATATTAAAAAGGGTTCGGTGCTGGGCGTACACCCCATGTTCGGCCCCGGGGCCGACGGCATAGCCGGCCAGCGCTTCGTGCTTACGCCGACCAGCCCCGCCGAGGATACGACGGCCGGCAGGGTGAGGAAATACCTGGAGGGGAAAGGCGCCAGGGTGGCGGTCATGTCCCCGGCCGAGCATGACGAGCTCATGGCCATCGTGCTGGGCTTGTCGCATTTCATTGCGCTTGTGACGGGTGACACGCTGACCGGGTTGGGAAAGCTCAAGCAGGCCCGTGAGGTGAGCGGCACAACCTACAGGCTGCTGCTGACCATCGCCGAGAGCGTCGCTTCGGAGGACCCAAAGTTTTACTCTTCCCTGCAGATGAACCTGCCGGGCCTGGATAAGATCGAGCGGCTCTTTGCAGAGAAGGCCGGCCAGTGGCTCAACCTGGTTAACAAGAAGGAAGGCTCCCAGTTCGCACACAAGATGAAGGAGATGAGGAAACGCCTCTTCGAAGCCGACCCCGGCTTCCAAGAAGCCTACCGTGAGCTGTACGGGCTAACCGGCAAATAACGTTGCAGTCACAAAATGTTATAACTTTTTAATATCTTTTCACTGAATTACATGACTATTATATTCTTGGCCATTTAACATATAGCTATCTATTTTAAAGGAGGAGTTTTGTCATGCCTAAAGTACATGGTTGGTTAATGGGGATTCTATCCATACTAGCTGGCATCCTGGTCATCTGGATGCCTAGCATATTGCCCTGGATCGTTGGCATTTACCTGATTGTGATCGGTATTTTGGCTATTCTGGCTGTTACTAAGAAATAGTGACAATCCGATTAAGCAGCATTATCTCCAACCTGCATTTTAAAAACCCGTAGTCATTGATCATACTGGTCAGGCGTAGGGGTGTGGAGTGCACCCCTACGCCTGGCCGATGATGCATAATATAATAAATGGCGGCACCCTTTTGCCCCGTGCAGTAAGCATATTCCTGATATCAGCCTTCTAGTTGTTCCTATCATATCGTCAATTAAAGGTGCATTAAGACGCGTTGTTATATATTTGCTATCTTTTCGACCGCAATTTTGTAACTTTTTAATACACCGGTACTATAATCACATACAGGAAGGCAAACTTAATGTATATTCAAATAGATGTAGAAAAGAGGGTAAAGCCATGAAGACGCTTAAAATATTCGCAATATCGCTGCTGGCCGTGGTGGCATGTCTGATGGTAATTGCTGCCTTTGACGTGACGCCGTCTATTGCCGCTGGCTCCGACAACTGGACCCAGCCGTACAACCAGTACTGGGGCAACAGCTCTACCGGTCAAACGAATAATTTCGTTGGTTGTTCCTCCTCCTGGGGTAAAAGCTCATGCATCCTATCCGGGAACGTAGCTGCAAGTAACAGCTTGGGCGTTTGCGCAACTGCCTGGGGCAACAGTAGCTGTGTCGTACCCGGCAAGTAGGTCTGTTTGGGTTTTCCTGGCAGGCGGGTTCGCACAAAAGATGAGGGAGACGAGAAACCGTCTGGCCGAAGCCGCAATCTACTGCAAGGCAAAGAAATTATCGCTAGTCCGCCTTGCGGACGCGGCGGTTCCGGCCCTCCTGGTAGCACAGATAATCGGCCGGGCGGGATGTATCATTAACGGCGATTCCTACGGCGGGCTGACAACCTTACCATGGGCCTTCATATATACCAATCCACATGCCCTGATACCCGCTGCTTACCTGGGTCTGCCAATGCAGCCCTACCCTATGTACGAAATGATCTGGAACGGAATAGCGTTGCTTACTATCTGGCGCCTTGAGCGCTTCCTGAATAAAGACGGTATGGAGTTCCTGGTCTATCTGCTGTCCTACGCAGCCGGCCGTTTTCTGCTCACGTTTGTACGGCAGGAAAATGTTTGGTTCTGGGGCGTGCAGGAAGCGCAGGTTATCTCAATAGCCATTTTCCTGGCAGCAGTGGCTTCTATCATCTATTTATTGAGAAAATCAAAAGATACGACAGGAAATACCATCCCGGTGTAAGGAGATACTATATAATAGATGGCTGTTCGGTGGAATTTGGCATCAGATGGATCTTATGACGTTTATTCATCTGTCTAAACCTTCCTTAATATTAATCTTCAAAGCGGATTTTACAGACAGGCTGTGAATCTATTATGAAAGGCGGACTCTGGTTTCTGTGAAATCCCTTGGGGATTAATCGCACAGGTTTGTCAGCGCCTGCTTACGGTCTTGCTTGAGATCCAGTCTATCCTCAATGCCTGCTGATTTGCCGCCATAAATATTATCTCCGACAACGACATGTCAGCCCTTATAGTCTTTAAAATGAATAAATAAAGCCGGTAATGGCAGAGAGACGGGCATGCTAAACATGCCTTTGCCATCACCGGCATTTTGGTCCTTGAGTGCCCGAACTATGTCAGGTCTTTTTTGATCTGTTCGAACTGTTCCTTCGTGATTTCAGATCTGGCATAGCGTCCTTTGGCGATTTCCAACGGGCCGTTGATTGAAGCAGTGGCGTTTCCGCGCCCGGTAACCCTGGTTATTCCCCAGGCAGCCAGCCAAATAAGCCCGCCCCAGAATAAGACACAAAAAGCTGCGGCCCACAACCACATTCCTCCGAACCAATATCCCATCATGATAATCCTCCTTTATCAATTTAATTTCTCATGCGAATTCTAGTCTATATATATGTAAATATTATGAAAATAAATGTGAAGTTATGTGAATTTTAGGTATCACAGCTTTCCATTTCACACAAAGTTATTTAATTATGACAGGCGCTATCCATATGCTAAAATCAAATTGAAACTTCATCTTAAGGAGGGATGGGATGTTGACACGTGGACTTATTTGGGCTTTGCTTTTGATAATTATGGGTTCTCTATTTGCATTCGGTTGTTCACCCTCAACGTCGCCGCAATATCCTGCCTATAATTACCCACCCGGTGGTGTATATGGCCCCGGTGGAATGATGGGTCCAGGCGGCATGATGGGAAATGGCGGTGTGATAGGGCCCGGCGGTCCTTATAGGACGGGTGGCACGCGGATATCCATGGACCAGGCCTTGGGCATCGTGAACAAATACCTGCAGGATCGTAACGATTCCGATCTTCAGGCTGCCGAAATCTTGGAGTTCTCTAACAATTTCTATGTCGGGTTCAAGGAAAAGAGCACGGGTATTTATGCCTTTGAGGCTTTGATCGATCCTTATACAGGCGATTTATATCCCGAACCAGGCCCCAACATGATGTGGAATGCCAAATACGGGATGATGACCGGCATGATGTGGGGATATCGTGGTTCTTTTACCCCCATGACTGTTAGTGAAGAGCAGGCTAAAAAGAATGCCCAGGACTACCTTGACCGCTACCTTCCGGGGTCGAAGACTGGAGATGCAGACCGGTTCTACGGCTATTATACAGTTGAAGTGCTCAAAGATAACCAGATATATAGTATGCTCAGCGTAAATGGATATACCGGCCAGGTGTGGTACCATTTCTGGCACGGCCCGTTCATATCTATGAAAGAGTTGGGCTGATCACCGGTACTGCAAATTCCGCATACCCATTTGTAGCAGTTTCCAGGAATAACACCCATGTTGTCTGTGTTTCCTGGTAGGCCGGTTGGCAGCAAATTTAACGCGTTACTCTAACCATTTTGACATATTTATGAGGAGGCGCTTTAGTCGATACCTATCATGACGCTGCTGGCCTTAATAATTGCATAGACCTTCTTGTTTTTAGTCAGCTTCAAGCCTTTGCTTGATCCTTTGGTGATTATGGCGACTACCTCATCCCCACCCGTTAGTTTCACGACAATCTCGTCGTTAACTGTTCCCGGCTTGATTGATTTGATCTTGCCACTGAGTATATTGCGGGCGCTGATTTTCACGTTGCACCTCCCTGTACGATTTTTCCCGATCATCCCTTTACCGGCAAAGCTGCTCGATGCCCATTTTCCCGGCCATATTCGTCCCTTTGACCGTTTAGACAGGTTAACTTTTTAATCCACGCATGGTAAATATACACACCGGCAACCCATCTCATGGGTACAATTTGGATTTGGCAACTCCGGTGCATTACTTAACTTATAGTGTTTTCCTTTTAGTTTCCTGCAGGAGGGACATGATCCTGAAGATGCTTGTATCTCCACATACTGGCAAACTTCATCCCTGCGATAACCCTCCAATTCTGATAGATGCACCGCATGGAATAGTAACGTTCTTGCAGCGCTAATTTTGTCGAAAGACAAACCTGTCTCAAAACTCTCCGGCAGCCATTTCACTGCCGTATTCTCGTCCCATAATTTCATCATAGCCGCACCTATCCGCAGGGCTTCCAGCTGTTCGTCCCCTAACTGGTCAACAATTCTCGGTTTACTTCTAAAAATAATATCCAGTATCTCTATATCATGGCTTGGGTTATAGTGTGCCCAGTCTATACCCATTCCACTCGAAAACACCTGTTCATTTTCATAAGCGGCAACCGTCAGGCTTGCTTCCTTGAATCTCCGCTTAGTAAGATATTCTATTACCTGTTTTTCGGCATCGGAGCGTCTCGTTTTCTCGGCAATTAAATACTGTTCTGCTATCTCTTGTCCCACTGGAGCACACTTGAGTAGCGTCAATTCAGCGGCCGCTTCTTTCATTACGTTCGTATCAGCTTGCGCAAGTCGTTGTATCATTTCATCCTTACGCCCGGATGCGAACGAACCCCTTTGCTTTAGCATGTCTTTTAGCTCATTAACTTTGTACTTATGTGATAGGTGTTCATTCAATTTAGCGGTCATCAGCATGCCTTCGTCAAGAAAGCGTTGTATGGCCTGTTTGGACGTTTCACCAAGTACGTTTTTCCAACTTTCCGACTCGGCAAAATACTCCGGCTGCTGTCCGCGAAGGAACTCGCTCAACAATAGCAGATGGGCCTTTGACTTTCTCCAATCAAATCCCGTGCTACCCCCTGGCTGCTGACCCCGACCGCTTGGTTGTGGTTGATGCTGAGGCTGTTGTGACGGCCAGCTCAATGTAGCATTACAATACCCGCACATTGGAGCTCCACATGTAATGGGATTCCTGCAATAGGGACAGCTATAAAGAAGTTTCGACTGGCAATTCCAGCAATAAGCGTGACCAATATAATTTTGAGCACCACATCTGTAACACAGGAACGTTTGCTGCATTTCACGACCTCGCTCTAGTTAGAGCATTGGATAAGGTTATCATGGAAATCAAATGTTAGTGAAACCATGCTTAAATTATAGCCTATCCAATGCCGATGCATCATCGATCAGGGATCAGATTAAGCCGTTGGAATTCTTAGAAAGATTACTCAAAATAATCGAGCTGGCAAAATCTTGTCGAAGTTGGTGATTCCCAGGTATGTCCCTTTATGGGACTTTCTATCATTTTTATGCCCAGCCGTCATACTCGTCAAGCAGCTCAGTAACGATCCATTTACCCCTGTCCGTGCTACCCCAGAAAGCCTGGGTGGTACGCGGGGCATGGTATTTCTTTATCAATGCCCGCACCGCATTCCGGAATGCCCCTTCATCTTTAGCGGATACCGTAACGGCCGTCTGGGTAATCTCCTCAAGGGTGCTATCCATAGTGTCCTCCCTCATCATACCCCCTTCCACCTTCAGGTTCTTGCCTGCCACTTCTTCCATTGAGATATCCACCCCATACTCTCTGGCTATTTTGTCCAGGTCGCTTTTTTGATGGGCACTGCAGGACCGCAAGTAGGGCCGAGGGGTAACCATCTGAGCTTAGCCATGATTTCTTCCATGGTACTATCTCCTTTCATCCGGCATTACCCGCTCTCGTTCGATTTTAAGATAGTCTTTATACTTCCTCCGTTTTTCCTTAATAACCGGCCATGTCCTTACAAAGTAGTCTTTAGAGGGTTTTATTTCATACGTCACATGGCGATATCCAGTCTCTTTATCAAAACGGCCCCATTTGGTCTCCTCTTCGGGGAAATGGACCCTGATCTTGCCATTCTCGATGCTGAGCTGGCCGCGGATACCACAGGTGGGGCACTCCACCGACTCATTATCCTTAAAAATGCGGATGATACGCTCGTGGCAGACAGGGCATACCCCGGGATCTCCCAGATATTTATTGTTCCCGGTTTTAATCGCTGCGGCTACTTCAACGCCGATTTTACGTGCTTTGTCCAGCGCCCTCTGGTCATTTGCTGCCTCGGCCATAGCCTGAATGTGGATCAGCACCTGGTCGATAGTTTCCATTCCCAGAAACTTGAGCAGTATGGTCGGCTGAAGAAAAGCGTAGGGTGTCCAACCCCGCGTGGCGTAGGGTATGATGATACCGGCCGGCTTCCCCCACATTTGACTGGGTTGACTCGACAGCACGAACAGACGATCTATGAACTGCTTTACTATGGCCGCAACCTCCAGGATATAGCAGGGAGCGCCGAAGATAACGCCGTCGAACTGGTACATCTTTTTCAGCAGGTAATCGAAGTCATCCTTGCCTTCATTTTTACATCCTCTCCCCATGAACATGCAGGTTGCATCTCCTTCGCAGGGGAGTATTTTGTAGTCTGTCCACCTTATGATATCTACCTCAGCCCCTTGTTCCTCAGCGCCCATCAATGCTTCCTTGACCAATATCTCCGTATTACCCAGCCGCCTGTAGCTCGCCACAATGCCTAAAATCTTCATGACCTTTTCGCTCCTTTCAACCACCCGTTACTTGGCTGCCTTATATTAGCATACTTGCCTGCAGGGCAACCATAGAAATGGACGGATGAAGAAAGGTAAAAAGTAGCCTCACCCGGCGTTGCATATGGCCTGTCACTATGTAATAATGCGATACGAGCCAAAATCGACCCGGGAATAAGCTAAGCAACCGAGGCAAAGCATAATCAAGTCGCAGGATTTGGGGCGGCGTGCATGGGACTTGGGAATCTAAAGGCAAAGAAAAAGGAAGGTAAAGGGTATAGGAGGTAGAAATCATGATTTTCGCATCACAGGCCAGCATTCGTGAGTGGACGGAGAAGGGGGTGTGGGGAAAGAGGACTTTGATCGACTATTTCAAGGAGAACGTCGCAAAAACGCCGGACGCGCCGGGCCTTGTCGATCCACCCAATAAGGAAGCATTGGTAGGTTTGAAACCGGAGAGGTTGACATTTCGAGAAATAGACAGGGCCGTTGATGCTACGGCCGAGGCTTTAATCGCTAAGGGTATCAGGAAAGACGACATCATCCTGGTACAGCTGCCCAACTGCTGGGAGCTTGCGATGCTTTATCTTGCCATCACCCGGGCCGGGGCCTTGATCTCTCCTATGCCCATGCAGTGGCGTCAGTCGGAGATCGAGTTCATTGCAGGCATGACGGAGGCACGGGCCTTTGTCACCGTCGAGGAATTTTCCAAATTCAAACATAAAGAAATGATTGAGAAGCTCCAGCCCAGGTTCCCTTCAATTAAATATATTTTTACCCTGGCTGAAATCCGGGAGATGGCCAAAGGAGAGGTCACAGGAAAGCTTGACCGGATCGGTATTGATGCCAACGATGCTTTCAGCCTGTGCTGGTCATCGGGAACCGAGGCCCAGCCAAAGGGTTGTCCGTTGAGTCATAATAACTGGATATGCCTGATGAATTTCCAATATGAAACGGCGCCGATTAAGCCGGGCTACAACCTTATTACGGCCGGGCCTCTGGTAAATATGGCTTCCATAGGAACGGTTTTTATTCCCTGGTTGCTTAGCGGAGGAACATTCCATCTGCACCACCCCTTTGATGGCGCTACCTTTATCATGCAACTCATGTTCGAAGATATCCAGTATACGCTCCTTGTTCCGGCCATTGTGAATGCCCTTCTAAAGCATCCCAAGGTGGATGAGTTCAATTTAAGCAAAATGAAAGCGATCACTATAGGTGCTGCGCCTCCATCCCTATGGTCTGTGCTGGAGTTGAAAAGAAGATGGGGGATCGAGTTTGCCAATATATGGGGGCAGAATGAGGGCACTGGAAACGTGGCCGGCCCCTTCAATATCCCGGACCTCGAGATGCGTATCGATCATTTTCCACAATATGGAAAAGCGGGTTCAAATTGGGCTGACAAGCGCGCAGCATTCAGCAATAATTTTCAACTCAAAGTGATAAATCCTTTTACTAAAGAGGAAATCACGGGGGTTGGCGATGTCGGAGAGCTCTGGTACAGAGGACCCAGTGTGATACCGGGTTACTACAAACGACCGGACCTCACGGCCAAGGCCTTCGATAAGGATGGTTACTTCAACACAGGAGATCTTTTCCAGATCAAGGATAACGACTGTATCGGGTTCTTCGATCGAACCAAGGACATCATCATCCGGGGCGGATTCAATATCAGCGCTCAAGAGGTGGAAGGCATGCTCCTCGGCTATCCTAAGATCCTTGACGTGGCAGCCATTGCTATGCCGGATGAGGCTATGGGGGAAAAGGTCTGCGTTTACGTTGTTCCAAAGGGCGACGACAAAGTGAATTTGGAAGAGATCAGGGCCTTCATGAAAGAGAAAGGCATTGCGGCATACAAAATACCGGAACGCCTGGAGTTTATAAGTGCCATTCCCAGGAACCCGGTAGGGAAAATAATGAAGAATGCGCTCCGGGAGGACATCAGGGAGAAATTGAAAACATAGTACTTGTCTCGTCCCTTTCGCAGAGTGAGTGGAGGTGCGGGTCTCCCTACAACCATTTTGATGTATAGGTGGGAGGCGCTTTAGTCGACGCCTATCATCACGCTACTGGCCTTGATAATTGCATAGACCTTCTTGTTTTTGACCAGCTTCAAGCTTTGCTTGATGTTTTGGTGATGATGGCGACTATCTCTTCACCACCAACCAACTTCACGACAATTTCGTCGTTAACTGTTCCCGGCACAAACGGCCATATTGTTTTCGGATACTTGTATGAATTACTTGCACATTGGCGTGGCACTTTATCTGAAACCGTGAAGCGAATAGATGCATGACAAAAATGTATTCATAGGTTTATATTCTACCCAGTAAATCACAGTCTAAGATCACTAAGATAATCAAAAGATCTTATCGATACTGCCCTCTCCGGGCAGAAAAATCATCTCTTTATCATCTGCTCCAATCGGATAGCCAAAACAATATGAATTGTAGAGCCACATGGCGCGCTTATATTGCCGATCTGTTATTGGGCGAAGAGGGGCATTACGGAGCATTTCTTTTATTCGGTTAAGACCAATCTCCTCAGGCGTCATATACGCTAAATATTCTGGTTTGGATTTATTGAGGTATATTTGTTTTCCAATTTGTCCCATGTACCAAAATGTCATTTCAAAAGCGGCTTGAGAAAGTGCCTCTTGTGACCAGGGAAGAATAATTTTCCATAAATCCGGTTCAATCTGCTTATTTTGTACATGCCGTAACGGCAATTTAGATTCTGGGAAAATCATCACTTCGGGACTACTAGCCGGCCTAAATATCGCGCGATGCAAACCTTGACCACTATATTCTTGACTACCGAAATCTCGACTTAATTTCCAATTTGATGGTTGTACAATCACACGAATGGGCTTCGGGACGGAAACTTGTATATCTTGTGACTGCCATTTGCAATTTTCCAAGCTAAGTCCTTCTCTCAGACGTGAAATATGCCGGTCAACCTGCTCCAAAACATTCCCTAACGGGCGAACCATAGATTTCACCTCAACAACACCACGAAGGATGATTTTCTCTCTACTATCATGTTTATGGGGAGGGATAGATTCAATGAATAATCCATCTGCTCCTTTAGTGAACCACCCCTTATTGCATCTTTTTGATGTTGCGACTTTAATTTTAAAGCTTGGTTCCTGTATTGTCTCTCCCCAATAGAGAAGAGCTTGTGGAGGAAACGTATTATTACTAATAAAGCTCTTGAATAAATGGCAACAAGGCTCCAAAGCTAAAAGCTCTGCCAATTCTCCCTTGAAACGATTAATCATATGGGAGAAAATGAATTCAATACATTTACCAAGTTCTGGGTCAGAAAGTACACCCTGCCCATCGCTAATAGAGATTGCCGGTTCATCTGGATGATGATGACCATATTCGATCAAGCGACGCAAGAGCTGACCCCGTGGATGGGTACCGATATCACGAATAGCGGCAGATAACGAGTGGTTGAAAACCTGCCAGACACTTTGTCCACCTATCAAACGAACAAAAGGACAACTAAGCGCGAGCGCAATTGCATCGGTTATGGACGAAGCAAGAGATATATTACCTACAATTTCTGATATAGCCGCAGAAGAATCTTGATTCGAAGAGTTATTAGTTTTCATTACCTCATATACGTGAGCGGCACGAAAGCAGGGGAAGATTATTTTCTGTTACACATTTTATCGTATTGTTACTTCGACAATCCGACGTTTTATGTTCAATTCAATAAAATGACCATTATTCGGATACGTAACTTCCTGGTCGCCAATTAATCCCATATACCACTCCTACAATAATCTATTCCCACTCATGCAACCTCTCATGCAATTTAACCATTGCCATTGTATCGCGACTACAGTAAACCAATAGATCTTTCCTCAGAGTTTCTGCCTCCTTTTGTGTATATTTTCCTTGGGCCATATACGCATATATTGTACTTGCAGTATCACCATCCGCAATATTCAAATCATCATAAGACATGTCAGGGACAAGTGTAGGTAGAGTTACTTTCACAGATGTGCTGCCATGAAAATTTGGATGGTAGAAATTTTTCTGAATTATTGATAAAAGATCGACAATTCGCTCTGTCAATTTTATTAAACTGCTAGAAAGGTCGACGTAAAGCCGTGCTAGGTTGTTAATAGTAGTTTTTTCAAAACTGGAGTAAGTAATTATACTTCCTTTAGTTTCAAGATCATTTATTAATCGCATAGCTAGTTCTCTTCGGCAATCTCTGCTTGTATCACTTAAATACTCTTTGTGCATGACTATATTGCCGACATCTGAGCATTTGTGTATAGAATATTGAGTAGGGATTTGGGTATATGGGGCAATGTCGGGATATAGAGGGATAGCGGTAGAAAAGGTTTCGAAATCTAAATAAAAGGCAGGCCAAATAATGCTATCGAGTTCCTTCCTTAACTGGTTATTTACCCAGGGCTTTTGGCTTTTTACGCAGTCTCTCACTATACATTGGTTTTGAGTTAATTCAAATGTTGCGGGAATATCCTCTATTCGAATAATCCCCAATTCTTGCAGCAATCCAAATTTTTTCTCAGATAGTCTTGGTATTTGAAAAATATGATTATCGATATCTATTCCCTGACATTCATAAAAAATCGGACAATTCCTGCACTGAAAATTCAGTTTGGCTTTTGGCTTAGATAATACAGTTATCTGTTTTTTTATTTCCTCCCAATATAGAGCAAATTCAGCTGCACGCAATATAACCTCATATGTCACTGGAACCGTGACAAATAATTTATCGTTGCTCATCCCCAACCGGAAATCTTTAGAAACCAATAGTAATGATGCTTCATCAACATTAATTCCAGCTTTGCTAGTTACCATAATTGTGAATGCAATATCATCAATGAATTCGGGTTTGTTATTTACACTCGATTTTACTTCGATTAACTCCCACCCCTCGTTTTTTCTAATCAATATATCCGCTCTCGTTACATAGTTGTCTATTAAAAATGTAGCCTCAAATATTTCCTTAATCTCCTTATTCATAAGGTTCTGCTGAGTTATGCCAGCTGCTTCATTTAGATTTGATGAAACTACGTCAATCCCTTCAGGAAACAGGGTTTTGGCTCTAAGACCTATTTCAACTCCCTGTTCGATTCGAAATTGCTCTGCAAGGGATTTTGCACTTAATGCTTCAACCTCTTCATTGGACAACATTAGCCAGCCTAACATTGGGCACACAAGTGAATTAAGGAAAACGTTCTTTGATATATTTTTTACCATTCCACATATTCCTCCCTTCATATACTATGAATAAATAATCTAAGTCGATTATACAACTACGATATTTAGAATGGAATACACTTAAAAATGAAACAAATTTATTTCTCTTATATTACCAAGGTTAACATCATTAGGGTTTTAATTAATATATAGCCTATCCGATTCTGAATATATTATCACCGCAGCCAAACAGGCCATTGACATAACAGACTCACCGTAATATGATTGCGATAATCAAACGTGTAGCTTGCAGGAGGTCGATAGGGATAATGACAGTTTGCTATCGCTAAAATATCTGCCGTTGAGAAGCACATAATGCCGTTAATCTGTCTAATAATCGTATTTCTTATCGGACAGAATTGCAGCAAGTGTATAAACGAATATATCGTTAGGTATTAAAGTATGAGAATTACTAGAATCGAGATACACAATTATAGGAATCTTGATGATGTTACCATCTCATTTGATCATGACTGCAATTTTCTAGTTGGAGAAAACAACCTAGGGAAATCCAACGTGCTTTCCTTATTGAATACGCTTTTTTCTTATCGATCTTTTGCCGAAGAAGATTTTACGGATTCAACAAAAGCCATACTTGTAATCATTCAGTTGGCATTAGCGGATATTGAAATTGGCCACTTCCAAGATCTATTCGATGCAAATGACTATCAGACAATAAACATACAATGTCAGCAAACTACCATAGACGATTATATTGAGTTTTACCACCTGGAGACTAAGACTTCCATTCAAGCAAACATTGTTCAGTGCGTCAATTATGTGCACTATGAGTCTCTGCGCAACCCAATTAGCGAGATAAACTTCGACAAAGGCAAGGGGGTTGGTCGGTTCCTAAATAGTCTTATCGCGCGCTATTTGGAAGTCAATAAAATAAGTGATAAAGACCTCTTACAACAGAGTCAAATCACTGCACTTGCCACGGTGTTGAATGGCCAAATATCAAAGATTAAATCGGTCAAGGATTTCGCAATTTCAGTGGCAACAGATGATGACATAGAAAACATAATATCAAAATTAATAATCTTGAAAGATGGCGACGGAAATAGTCTGAGTAAGGCTGGGCAAGGAATTCAATTTCTCATCTTGGTAACATTAGCGATTCTGGAAAAGATTCAGACAATTATGAAAAAACGCAGGGAGCGGGGCATCTTTGAAGCGGCTGGCACCGGCGAAAAAACGATCTCCCTAGTATTGGGCTTGGATGAACCGGAGGTCCATTTGCACCCGTATATGCAAAGATCATTAATCAAATATTTGAATGATGTCATTAATAACAAGAATGTGGAATTCAAATTATTGGTTAAAGAGTTGTTCGGCATTGATAATTTCACAGGGCAAATTATGGTTGTGACACACTCACCAAATATAATTTTAAATGATTACAAACAGATTGTGAGATTTTATGTGGAAAGTAGATCAATAAAAATCGTATCAGGCAGTAAAATAGAATTAAATAGGCAACTGACTAAGCATCTTTATCTTAACTTTCCCTATATAAAGGAAGCTTTCTTCGCACGGTGCGTAATATTTGTCGAAGGAGATTCGGAAATTGCCAGTCTGCCATTATTTGCCCAAAATCTTCCGTCACCTATAGATTTCGATGATTTGGGAATATGTGTTATTCAAGCGCACGGCCAGGCTGTTCCTCAATTAATGGAACTTGCCTCTATTTATGGCATAAAAACCATTGGTATCTCGGATCGTGACGATTCTACAACAAAACCGGCAGCATCGAATCATTTTCGGACTAATCTGAGAAATTTTGAAGAGGAGATAGTTTCTCTTGTAGATTCGGGAAAGGAATCCATTTTAAGAGATATTGTCGATAAATATGATTCAGTAGGTTGCGAGAGAGTATGCGAAATTACAGCGCTAAATAAATATGCCTTTGAAATATACGCAGTTGTATCCAAACCATATGATGTCAATTTGAAACTCACTACCATAAAGAAAACCGATGTGGCTGCTTTGAAATCTTATTATCTGACGTGGTTCTCGATCAATAAATCTTATCCTTTGGGGAAACTTATTGGCGAGAGCCTTTCGGGAGAGAACATACCAAAAATTTATGTGGACGTAATTCAAGCTGCGTTGAGATTATTGTAGATGCCGGATTCAACTATTACTGCCATAAAAACAAAGATTGGTGCGAGACATGGCGGCGATTTAAAGCAACTTGAAGTAGTGTTTTCCTCATCTCCGCGGATTTTAGTGGAAGCGCCAGCAGGATATGGCAAAACAAATACAATGGTCAGCAAAATCGCCTACATGCTGGCAACTGGCCAAATACCATACCCTAAGCGATTGTTAGCTCTGACATTCAGTGTAAATGCTGCCTACAAGATTAAACGTGATGTAATTGAACAAATCCCCAATTTATTATCAGGTACTGGATTGAGTGTAAACGTTAATGACAAGATATTCATTTCAAATTACCATGGCTTCTGCAGAAACGCCTTGAAGAAATATGGCTATTTATTAAGTGAATTCTTGTTTTCCATCGATAAGTTGCAGTCTGTTGACGATAGTAATCCCCAGCATACGATGGCATCTAATAAGCGATTGGACATTAAGGCTGCCAACCTATTAGCTGATTTTGACAGTGCTTTAAAAAAGACTGATGTTAAATCACTGACTGCAGGTTTAAACAGTTACAATGAAATAGTTATTGCGAACTTGCTGCCGAATGATCATATTTCATACAATTCGATATTGACGCTGACGATTAAATTATTCAATGATTATCCTAAAATTCTGGAGTTCTATAGGCAATATTATAGTGCCATTTTAGTGGATGAGTACCAGGATACCAATACTTTGAGCTATTGGCTGATCAAAATGCTAATCACCGATAAATCAAAGGTGATATTGTTGGGCGATTCACTGCAACGGATATATGGTTTCATAGGTGCCATTCCCAATTTGCTATCAAAATCAGAGAAGGAGTTTAATTTAACCCGGATTACGTTGGATACCAATCACCGTTTTGCATTAAATCCTCAAATGTTACGGTTGGATTCGAACATCAGGCGCAATGCAGAAAATCCTTATGGACCTACAATAGCAGACGAAGTTATTGTCGATTTGACAGTTGCAGCCGACCAGAACACAGAATCCGCCAATGTTGCAGCTAAATGTGTTTCGCTTATCAAAAGTAATGCTGGAGCCAAACTCGCGATTCTCGTTAAACAGCGTGGTAATAATGCCAATTCTATTATCGAATCATTTAATGCCCTCGGTATTCCATATTTCTTTTGTCTATTTACGGATGAAGATCCAGACTATATTCAATTCCATAGAAAATGTAGGGCTGAATTTGGCGAATTGATCCAAGTACGCGATAGGATTACAAAAGCTCTTTGCGCATCCCATATAAAGAAAGTTGCACAGAAGTACCCCCCTGACAAGAATTCAATGAATGACGCATTGCTAACTTTATTGGGAATATTCTGGGAACGTATATTTATTGATTATCAATATCTTTCAAACGACGAAAGGAAATTTCTTATAATGGATACTTTTGACTACAATGGATTGAAGCAATATATTGAATACGCCAAATCTGACATAATAATTTCTACTGTGCATGCTGCGAAAGGTCTTGAGTGGGATTTCGTTATTCTTCCAGATATGGAGCAGGATTCATTCCCTAATTATTATGGTCTATGTGGGCATTGCGGTTGCAGACCAAAATGCAACCTGATTATTAGCCAATCCAATGAGCGGCAATTTCTCGAAGAACTCAGTGTATTTTATGTTGCTGTGACAAGAGCTAAGAAACAAGTATATTTTTCTAGCAGTAAAACACAATTAGACACTAATAATAATCCTCGTGTAAAGGAAATCAGTTGCTTTCTCAGACTCCCGGGTATTAAATACCAAATTTGTTAGCTTTTAAGACAGGCCCTGTATATCTAAATTACAATTTTGTTTTCTTTAGCAAATTCCAGCCAAATATCAGGTAGTCTTTGGATTAAAAATTGATACAGTTTTAAAAATCGATACGCCTCATCTTCTATATAACCGTGAATCGTATCGTATTCTTTCCTGTCATACCATTCAATAATCTTATCTCCTGAACATTTTTTCCCTGCAAATTTCTCTAAACTGCTATCACGGAAGGAACCATGATTAAATATAATTATAATTGGATACAAATCTATATATGGGTGTTCAGCAAATAAATTCTTCGCATTTACTTCGATACCTATTTTTCGCCAACGACATATTAGGCTCGTGAAATCAAAGCTTAAATTACATCCAATTGGTACAAATTTCCACTTATCTTGTGGATTAAACACGGAATGAAAATTTTTCAGAATGTCTTGTTCAGATGATTCCCATGATTTTAGAATATTTAATTTATCTTTTACTTCACCAGTTCTGCTGTCGATTTGCTGGTAAGCAACCGAAATTATCGTGTCATTATTAAAGTCAGGATGTTGAGTTCTCGAGCATGTTTCAATATCGAAATAATAATCAGGCATTTCCCCCTCCTTCTGTTTTGCTCCCAAGCACATAAACAATTATTACAAGATTTAATTCTTCATACGTTTCTACCCAATAACGCCAGCCGCCGTATCAGTATTTTCGCTTTCCTGACGATCTCTTGCGCCTCGGTCTCATCCGTGGAAAAGCGGCCGTCATACATGTCGTCGTGCCTTCTTCTCTCAGCTTTCTCGAAGGTATCGAGTATGCGGATGTATTTCTCATCCAGCGTTAGCCGACAGAAGGCAAGGACAATGCGGCGGCTTTTTTCGCCTGCCATCCAGTAGCCCTGATGCTTCATGAAAGCGCAGCATGCTTCGTAAACCGCATCGTAAGCCTGCGCAAAAGAACGGACCGGGTTATCTTTAAGGCCTTGTTGGGCGGCAGTAAGGCGGCTGTTGGCCGATGCCAGCAGCTCTTGAATTTCGTCCTGGTCCGGTACAATTTTTTCAATCATGCCTTTAGCGGCAAGCTGTTCGATGCCAATTTTCCCGGCCATTTCAACCACTTTCCAGTTTCCGATGGAGTCTTCGAATCAAAGGATTGCCACGTCGGCCTGCTGGCCTCCTCGCAATGACGTCGCGAACATCTCCCTCAGCTTGGCCACGTCGGCCTGACGGTCTCCTCGCAACGACGTATAAACAAAAAGCCCCGTTACAGGTAGCTTATCCAGCCGCATCTTTCCTTGACCAGCGGGGACATCTCCCTGAGCTTGGCCACGATGCGCGGAAGGGCTTCAATTACCTTATCGACCTCTTCGCGCGTGGTCCATTTGCCCATGGTCAGGCGCAGGGACCCACGCGCCCTCTCAACCGGTATGCCCATGGCAGTCAGCACGTGCGAAGGCTCTGAGCTGGCGGAGCTGCAGGCTGAGCCGGTGGAAGCGCAGATTCCCTCGGCATCCAGGTACATCAGAATGGACTCGCCTTCGATGAAGTCGAAGCTGCAATTAACGTTGTTGGGCAGGCGTTTTTGGGGGTGGCCGTTCAAATAGGTATCACCCACCTGTCCCAGCACAGCCTCGATCAGCCTGTCGCGGAAGCCCGTCAACAGATCGGCCTCTTTCTTCATGCCAAGCTGCGCCATCTCGGCGGCCTTGCCGAAGCCCACTATGCCGGGCACGTTCTCCGTCCCGGCGCGCCTCTCCTCTTCCTGCTCGCCGCCGTGCAGGAGCGGCGCTATGCGGGTTTCCGGCCTGATATACAGCAGGCCCACGCCTTTGGGACCGTACAGCTTGTGCCCCGATGCGGCCAGCAGGTCGATGCCCAGCTTGTCCACATCGATAGGCAGATGGCCGAAGGTCTGCACCGCATCCACGTGGAAATATACGCCCGCCTCCCGCGTGATCCTGCCGATTTCCTCGATGGGTTGCACCGTGCCGACCTCGTTATTGGCATGCATGACCGAGACCAGCAAAGTCTTTTTGGTGATAGCCTTTTTTATATCCGCCGGGTCGACCATGCCGTATTTATCGACCGGCACGACCGTGACGTCGACTCCCATGCTCTTCATGAACTGGCAGGTATAAAGCACAGCATGATGCTCGATGGCGGTGGTAATGATATGGTTGCCCCTCTCCCGGTTGGCAATGCAGACGCCCCTGATGGCGTGGTTGTCGGCTTCCGTGCCGCAGCCGGTGAAGACCACGCTGGACGGCTCGCAGCGGATAAGCGAGGCAACCTGCGCACGCGCCGCTTCCACTCCATCCCGGCCCTCCTGCCCCATGGAATGGATGCTGGAAGGGTTGCCGAATTTATCACGGAAATAGGGCGTCATGGCCTCGATAACTTCGGGCGCCGCCGGTGTGGTAGCGGCATAGTCCATATATATGTGCTTCATCTCAGGTTCTCCCGATTTTCAGGTTTCTACCCCGTCCTCAGACTTTGCGCCTTATTTGAAATAAGGCAGATTCTGCAAGCAGGTTAGGCCAGAAGTATAGCAGGTGTTTTTTTCCAAGAAAAGCCTGTTTCTCGATTTCCAGACCGTTCTTCCCGCAGTAATTGATAAAGTCTTTTATGCTCAGGAAATGCAGGTTGGGAGTATCGTACCACTGGTAGGGCAGCGCCGGTGTGACCGGCGCTATGCCCCGGAAAGCAAGCTGAAAGCGCGCGTCGTAACCCGCGAAGTTGGCGAAACCGATGATGGCCCTTTTGCCCACCCTGACCGCCTCGCTCAAGGCTATATGGGGCTTGCGCACCTCCTGCAGGCACTGGTTTAAAACCACGTAGTCAAAGGCCCGGTCGGCATATTCCGCAAGGCCGTCGTCGATGTCCTGATGAGACACGCTCAAGCCGCGCGAAACGCAGGTGAAGATGGCGCGCTCGTCTATCTCGATGCCGCTGACAGAGGCTTTCCTGTATTTAGCCAGCAGGGCCATAAGGTCGCCCCGACCACAGCCCGGCTCGAGCACGGATGACCCTTCAGCCACCCAGTCCAATATGACGCGGTGGTCCAGCCTGGCCTTTTTCAAATCGTCATTATTCATGCTTGCCGTTCCCGTTGTTTTCGCTGACGCTGTTGAGGAAATGCTTGACCAGGTATGACTGCTCCTCTATCTCCAGCAGGAAGGCGTCGTGCCCGTATTGCGAGTTAAGCTCGCAGTAGGTGGCGTCTACCCCGGCCAGCTTGCAGGCCTTGACGATCTCGAGGGACTGGTAGGCCGGGTAAAGCCAGTCGGACTTGAAGGCCATGACCAGGAACCTGGCCGTAACCCCTTTCAAGACCTGGTCGATACCCCTTCCGTTGTGCAGGTCGAAATAGTCCAGCGCCTTGGTTATATACAGGTAGGAGTTGGCGTCGAACCTTTTGACGAAGTTATCCCCGCGGTATTGCAGGTAGCCTTCGACCTCGAAATCGGGCTCGAACTTCTCGTTCTCCAGGCGGTCCTTGAAGCGCCGGCCGAACTTCTCACCCATGGATGCATCGCTCATATAGGTGATATGGCCGACCATGCGGGCCACCGACAGGCCCCTGGTGGGAGGCGTGCCGCCATAGTAGTCGCCGTTATTCCAGTTGGGATCGGCCATGATGGCCTGCCGGCCGACCTCGTTGAAGGCGATCTGCTGCGGGGAATGCCTGGCCGTGGTGGCAATGGGGATGCACGAAAGCAGGCGTGACGGATAGGAAACCGCCCATTGCAGCGCCTGCATACCTCCCATCGATCCACCCGCCACGCTCAGCAGCTTGTCTATGCCCAGTGAATCTATCAGTTTTTTCTGGGCATTGACCATGTCCCTAATGGTTATGATAGGAAAATCAAGGCCGTAAGGCCGGCCGGTCTGAGGGTTTTCACTCGAAGGCCCGGTCGACCCCTTACAGCCGCCTATAACGTTGGAACAGATAACGAAATACCTGTCGGTATCGAAAGCCTTGCCGGGACCAATCATGCCGTCCCACCAGCCGGGAACGTCGTCGCCTTCATGATAACCCGCCGCGTGGGCATCGCCCGACAGGGCATGGAAGACCAGGATGGCGTTCGTCCGTCCAGCATTCAGGCTGCCGTAGGTCTCATAGGCCAGCGTCAAGGGACCCAGCTTTTCCCCTGATTCGAGCGCCAGATCGTCCGCCAGCCAGGCGTATCGCGTTTCCACTATTCCTAAACTTTTAGTTTCCAGCATAATGTCACCTGCTATCCGCCCCTTGCGGCGGCCTGCAAAGCGCGGCCGATATCCTCTGTTATATCTTCCACATCTTCGAGGCCGATGGAAAGCCGGATGAAGTCGTCGGTTACGCCCGTCTCAAGACGTTCGGCCGGCGTTAACTGGGCGTGGGTGGTGGTGGCCGGGTGGATGACCAGCGTCTTGGCATCGCCGATATTGGCCAGATGCGAGAGCAGCTTCACCGAGTTGATGAATTTCCTGCCAGCTTCCAGCCCGCCCTTGATGCCGAACCCTATCAGTGCACCGTAATAACCTTTGAAATATTTCTTCGCCAGTTTATGCGACGGATGGTCTTCCAGGCCGGGGTAGTTGACCCAGGATACCTGGGGATGCTCCTTTAAGAATTTAGCCACCGCCAGCGCATTCTCGGAGTGCTTCCTCTGCCGTAAGGGGAGGGTTTCCAGCCCCTGCAGGAAGAGCCATGAATTGAAGGGGCTGACCACAAAGCCCACATCCCTCATCCACTGCACGCGCGCCTTGAAGGCGAAGGCTACGTTGCCTAACCCGGGGAAGTTGCCGAAGGCATCCCAGAATTTCAGGCCGTGGTAGCTGGGATCCGGCTCAGTGAAGCCGGGGAACTTGCCGTTGTTCCAGGCGAAATTGCCGGAATCGATAATAGCGCCGCCGACGGAGGTGCCGTGCCCGCCGACGAATTTGGTGGCGGACAATACCACGATGTCGGCGCCATATTTGATCGGCTGCACCAGCCCTGTACCCACCGTGTTGTCTATGACCAGGGGTATGCCGGCGCCATGCGCTATTTTGGCCAGAGCTTCGAAATCAGGCACATCCAGCTTGGGATTGCCGATAGCTTCGGCATAGATAGCCCTGGTTTTATTGTTGATGGCCTTGCGGAATTCTTCCGGCCTGGTCGAGTTAACGAATTTTACGCTCCTGCCCAGCTTGGGGAAGGTATAATGGAAAAGCTGATAGGTGCCGCCGTAAAGATTATCGGCGGATAGGATCTCATCGCCGACCCCGGTTATATTCAAAATGGCGAAGGTCTCCGCCGCCTGCCCCGATGAGGTTGCCAGCGCCGCCGTGCCCCCTTCGATGGCGGCTATGCGCCGCTCGAAAACATCGTTGGTAGGGTTCGTCATCCTGGTGTAGATATTGCCCAGTTCCTTGAGGGCAAACAGGTTGGCCGCCTGGTCGGTATCCTTGAACACGTAAGAGGTGGTCTGATAGATCGGAACGGCGCGGGCTCCGGTGGCCGGGTCGGCGCTCTCCTGCCCCGTGTGTAAAGCTATAGTATCCAGTCTATAATCAGACATTTTATTCTCCGTTAAATTTTATTTTTGGTGTTTGAGATGACCTGTCATTGCGAGTGAAACGTGGCAATCTTTTGGAAACACCGTCATTGCGAGTGAAACGTGGCAATCTTTTGAATCAAGGACAATGTCCCTTCGTTTTTAGAGATTGCCGCACCCCTGCGGGGTTCGCAATGACAGTATGGGGAAAAAGATTGCCGTGTAGCTTACGGCTCAGGTGGAGGGCATTGTGCAGGGGACGCGTGTATCCCATCGGCTGGGACGTTCCCCGGCACTCCTTAACTCAGCGAATATGAACTCAATTGCGGCTGGCATTGTATTTCCCTAGCCCTATAGTTTACGCTAAATGGCCGTTCCCGGCACCGTCAGGTCCTGGAAAAGCCAGGTCGATAGATAGCGCTCACCCGTATCGGGCAGTATTACCACGATCAATTTGCCTGCATACTCAGGCCTTTTGGCTACCTGTATGGCCGCCCAGGCAGCAGCACCGGAAGAGATGCCGACCAGTATGCCCTCCTCCCTGGCAAGACGCCGGGCCGTGATGCCGGCATCCTCGGTGGATACCTGGATTATCTCGTCCAGCAGGTCGGTGCGCAACACCTGGGGTATGAATCCCGCCCCGATCCCCTGTATCTTATTGGGGCCCGGCTTTCCGCCGGAAAGCACGGGCGAAGATTCGGGCTCGACGGCGATGGCCCTGAACCCGGGCTTGCGGGCTTTGAGAACTTCAGCAATGCCGGTAATGGTCCCGCCTGTGCCAACGCCCACAACCACTGCATCCACCCTGCCATCCGTATCACGCCAGATCTCCTCGGCGGTAGTCACTTTATGTATGGCCGGGTTGGCCTCATTCTTAAACTGCTGCAGCAAAAGATAATTCTTATTGTTGGCTGCCAGCTCTTCCGCTTTAGCCACAGCACCCGGCATGCCCTGGGCGCCGGGCGTTAAAACCAGCTCGGCCCCGAAGATAGCCAGCAGTTGCCTGCGTTCCAGCGAAACAGAATCGGGCATGGTCAAGACAAGCTTATATCCGCGTGCGGCGGCCACGAACGCCAGGCCGATGCCGGTGTTGCCGCTGGTCGGCTCCACCAGCATGGTATCTTCTTTAATGGCCCCTTGCTCCTCGGCTGCCACTATCATAGCCACGCCGATGCGGTCCTTAACGCTGCCGGCGGGATTGAATGACTCCAGCTTGGCAACCACCTCGCCTTTGGCGCCGTCGGTTATCTTATTCAGGCGCACCAGGGGCGTGTTGCCGATCAGTTCCAGAGAGCTGTTGGCAATGCCGCGCGTTAGCCTGGGCATCTCAACAGTCTTAAATTTAACCTTGTCTATTTTCAATTGCGTAGCCAATTTATTTTCTCCTGCATTTTTAAGTCAATTTTTCAAATTTGATAGAGCAATTCCCTGCCGGGTTCCTTTTCCTTCTGCCGTTCCACCAGGTCCTGAAGAGTGGTGGATTCCAGCACCCCGTACATGGCCTTTGCTAAATCGGTCCAGACATCGCGTGCCACGCACGATGGTGCGCGCCTACAGACGCCGGGGTTTTCCACACACTCCACCGGCGCTATCGGACCCTCCAGGACTTGGATGATGTCCAGAAGCTTAATCTTGCGCGGCGGCCTGGCCAGGCTGATGCCGCCCCTGGGCCCGCGCGTGCTGCTCACGATCTTGGCCGCAACCAACGGAGAAATGATCTGCTCGAGATAACGCAACGATATATCCTGCCTGGCCGATATATCCTTTAATAGGACTGGAGTCTTGCCATTGTGAAGGGCCAGGTCAAGCATGGCCCTCGTTGCATATCTTCCCTTGGTCGATATTTTCATCCAGATCTCCGTTTATACATTGTCCACTATTTTTATAGACAATGTAAAGATTAACATAGACCCACCAGTCTGTCAACACCCTAAAAATTAGCAGGTCATTACGAGCGAAGCGTGGCAATCCCTTGATCGAAGGCGAAAGGCCCGCCTTAATGCAGTGAGATTGCTTCGTCACTTCGTTCCTCGCAATGACGCCCATGGAATTTCCCCTTAGGATTTCCCCTACGCTAATTAATAAGTAAACATACCTATAGACTTCGCATAATCTGTCTGTTAGAATGCTGAAGGTAATAAACTAATATATAAGGGAGGTTATTTTCATGATCAAAACCTGGGGATGGATCAGTTTCATACTATTTTGCCTGGGTGTCATACTGGCTGTTATCGGGGGTATAGCAATGCCGTCGAGCGTAGTCATTGCAGCAATACTTGTCATTTTCGGCTTTATAATCGGTCTTATACATGTCTCGATTGACAAAGAGGGACAAGGACTGGTTATCCTGCTCCTGGCCACGATAGCAATACTGGCAATGACAGCTGCCTTTGCTCCCGTAACAGTTTTGGGCATCGGTCAACTGGCGGCCGGCATACTGGTGAATTTTGCCGCATTAATGGCGCCTGTGGCCCTCATCGCTGCCATAAAAGCGCTGCTGAAACTATTCCTCGAACCACAAGTTAAAATCTAGCCCGTCTTAACCAACAAGGCTAAATTGCCATTCATATAAGACAGGTCACTTTCACTCAAGTGTGAAAGGCGACCTGTCTTATGATTATTGAGCCTATCCTGATACTTGCCCCACGCGGCAACCATCCTGTTGGCATACCTGGACCGAATAGAACCCGCAGATCACTCCAGATTTGAGTTTCGAATCTACCTGGAGTTCGGTTTGGGGGATTTAGATTTTGACCGGAAGTTACGCTTAATAACTTCCACTATGATCTCGAAGACGCCTGCAATAAGAAACAGGGCAGGGATACCGCTCATGACGCCGTTAAGAATATCCGTAGTTGTTGCAAGGCCGGGATGAAGGATCAAATAGGCAAATCTACTGATGTCGATGATATGAGATAGGCCAAGAATCACAAATAACGCGGAAGCTATAATGCTAAGGCCAACCGCCCATATCATACAAATTAATCATACAGGCAAGAGGAATGAATATCAACCGTAACCGGGCAGAACCTTAACGCTTGTTCGGAATTTATTCGGCTATTCCACCACCCACCACCACATCCCCATCATAAAAAACGATGGCCTGGCCACACGCTGCGGCTATCTGCGGTTCCCGGTAAGTCACGTGTATTTTATCGCCTCCCAACGACCAGATCACCGCATCATATCCCGCGTGCGAACTGCGGATCCTGGCCTTGACCTCCAGGATATCTTTTAACCGGGCTATGGAAATCCAGTTCAATTCTTTAACATTCTGTCTATCCGTATAAAGGTCATCCCTGGGGCCGACTATCACGGCGTTCAGCTCGGGTTTGATATCCGTGACAAAAAGCGGCTCCCTGGCGGCTATGGCCAGACCCTTGCGCTGCCCGACAGTATAATGGACGATCCCTTTATGCCGGCCCAGTATATTTCCCTGCTTATCCATCACCGGGCCCGGCTCCGGCTGCTTCTCGAACAGGGAGGTATAGCTGCCGCAGACGAAATTCTGGCTCTCCTGCTTGTTCTCCACACCCAGTTGTAGGTCGAGGCCAACCCTGCGCACCTCCTGCTTCAAATGTGCGCCCAGAGGAAAGAGCGCGCAGGATAGTTGCTCCTGCGACAGGCCGTAAAGGAAATAGGACTGGTCTTTTTTTAAATCCCTGCCCTTTTTCAGCAGCCAGCGGCCGGATGCGGGGTCCTTTTCTGTCTGTGCATAATGGCCGGTAGCGAAATAATCGAACTCAATGCCCATCGCTGAGGCTTTTGCGATCATGGCGCCGAACTTAATGCGCCGGTTACAGCGTATGCAGGGGTTGGGAGTTCTCCCCTCCAAATATTCGTGGCAGAAATAGTCCAGCACCTCGTCCTTGTACTCCCGGGTAAGGTCGATAACGTGTAAGGGGATATCCAGCTTTTTAGCTACCCTGCGGGCATCTTCGATATCCTCCTCCTCTTCCGGCCCGTAGCAGCCATGCTTGCCCTTGCCCGCTGTGATCCCGCCGGCCCAGATCTTCATAATTACGCCGGTAACCCGGTAGCCCTGCTTCTTAAGCAGCGCGGCGGCCACGGAGGAATCTATGCCTCCGCTCATGCCGACAATTACCTTTTTATCCTTCTCGCTCATATTTTTTATAGCCCTGAGCCTTTACACAATGTAAAAGAATAGCATATATTATGTTAACGTTTTAAACCGGGATTTAAAGAGTAGAAATATGTGGAAAATGATCGGCACCCCCAAGGGCCTTCAAAAGAGGGAGGCCGGCCCCGTCGGCGGCCTCCGTCAGACCAGCCTGCAGACCGGCACGGCCAAAGACCTGGCCAAAAGCGCGGCCCTCACCGGCTATGTCTATCTGCTGGTCGACCGCTCCGCCAGCATGAAGAAGAGCAACAAGATCAAGCAGGCACAGAAAGGGGCCATCAAATTTGCTAAAAATGCCCTCGAACAGGGCTACTATACGGGCCTGATACAGTTCGATGACCTGCCCACGCTGGTCTGCGAGCCCGAGAAGAACCTGGCCAACCTGGAGAAGGCCCTCTCAATTTTGACCACCGGTAAGTACACGCATATGGCCAAGGCCATCAGGCTGGCGCACAACCTGCTTAAAAATCAGACGGGCATGCGCGTCATGGTGATCGTGACCGATGGGCTGCCCAACGGCGAAGGAGATCCCCAGGCCAGCCTGAAGGCTGCGGAGGAAGCCCGCAAGGACGGCATCTACATCATCGCCATCGGCACGGACGATGCCAACAGCGACTTCTTGAAGCATCTCGCCACGCGCTTCGACCTGGGAGTCAAAATAGAGAGAAATCAACTTGCCAGCGCTATTATCGATTCTTCACGCCTGCTGCCGCCTCCGCAGAACAAGCTGCAGAAAAGAGGGTAGAGCATAAACTTAATGAAAAAGATTATCTATGGCACAATGCCGATGATAACAAGGGGTACAGCCGGTACTCCTCTACCCTGACGTACAACGTTATAAAGCTCGCCTTCGTAGTACGATACGCCTGAACTCATCTGCGATTGCAGTGCCTTCATAGGCAATACTTCAATTCCAACATCAATCTTGTCGCCGATATAAAAAGCCAGGTGTTTTACAAAGAGATCGTACGCAACAAAGGAATATTTCCCAAATTGAACCTCTAAAGCTACCCTTTCTTTTACAAAATCGGTTTGATTGTAACTATAAATTGGAGTTTCCCCGGCCTTCTCAATTTCTCGTTTTTGATCTTCAATTTTCATGGCGAGGGTTTGTCTTATCAATCTAACATCTTTTGTTACCCAATAGGCGACACGACTTTCATTCCAACGCTTACGAACTAGCAATGATTTAAATGCTTCATTCATAGCTACCGGGCTATAGAGCAGTTTCCCCTTCATTGTTTTTTCTTTAGATATTTTTACCTTGCACTGTTCAGCATCTACTTGTTTAACTACCTTCTTTATTTCTGACCATAAGTTCGGTTTATGTACAAGCAAGTACTCGAGTCCATTCAAGTGTGAATAAATCTCAACTATTTTCATCGCTTGCCGTCCCTTGTTTGAGATTTTGTTTTGGCTTTGTCCATAAGTCTAATCTGGTTCATATCAATTTTGCTCTTCCAAGGTGGCTTCGTTAGAGCACTACCACTCTTTATAGGATCATAGATAGGCTGGTTCATCGGACGTGTTTTGAGGGTACCATTAGTTTGTTGCATAACACGTTCGTGTGCTATTTGTCTGTATTCATAAACTATCTCAGCTCCCACACCTTTCCGGTTATGGCGCATTGCAGCAATGATTGCCGTACCTGTTCCGAGAAATGGATCTAATATCCAGTCTTTCTCATCTGACAAAGATAGTACAAGCCGTTCAATTAACTCCACTGGAAACTGGCAAGGATGAAGAGTTTTTTCAACGTGATTATTCTTCACATTGGGAATCTGCCATAAATCACCGGGGTTTTTCCCTAACGGATTACATGAGTACTGACCGGTTTTAGGCCCTTTAAAATGCTTTTTCCCCGGATATTTTTGTGGAATGCGGACAGGATCAAGGTTAAATACGTAGTCATCCGATTTGGTAAACCATATAATTGTCTCATACCTGCCGGAAAAACGTTTTGTGCAATGCAGACCATGTTCAAAATTCCATATTATCCGATTTCGCATCCTTAATCCCAGATTAACGAATATCGGGTACAATACAGTATCCAATGGTACAATGGTTCCATTTTCTATATAATTTCCGACTTGCCAGCAAATGCTCCCCCGTTTCGAAAGCACTCTACTACACTCACTAATAACAGATCCTTGCTGCTCGAGATATTTAGTTAGCTTTATCCGTTTTTCGTATTTCTTTCCTATATTGTACGGAGGAGAGGTCACAATCAATTGTATGGAGTTATCGGGTATCTGTTTCATCAAATCCAAACAGCTACCGGGATAAATTACGATATCTTTATCTAATGAGAAATCTAAAGATAACTCGACATTTTTGAACATTGTTGATAATTTCATTATAACAAAATATTAATCGGCAATTGTAGGAATGTATTTGCGTACAGATACTATTACTTGTTTCGCCTACTTCCTCTCTTCTTTTTCTTTCTCCCCTTCACCAAAGCTCTTGAAACCGGATAGTCAATTAATACTTCTGCCAGCCCATACCTTCGTGCAGTCCGCGGACATAGCCCGCCTGTCCCGCGTGCTGATGGCTGTCAACCATGATCATGACCAGGAATGACCCCAGTGTCGTAAGCGGCGGCAGCCATTTCATATTTAAAACGCGGTCAAGGTCTTCACCGGTCAGTGTATTGAAATATTGCTTGGCACGCTCCAGCACGGCCCGGTGATAGTCGATCAGGGTTTCAACGCCAGGCGCCTCAAAGGCAGCCACATTCTCCTGAGTATGGCCCGTGCCGATATCCCTGGGGTCGGCCGGGCGGTTGAACTTAGAATGCCAGCCATCCTTGATCCAGAGCTGTTCCTGCCGCATGGCGAACGCTATGGCGGAATCCGCCACCCGCGTGAGGTGCCAGGCCAGCCAGCCGATGCTGTTGCAGTCCGGCCTGGGCTGCCAGCTAAGGTCTTCCGGCTTTAAACCCTCCAGAACGTGCTCAAGCTCGGCCAGTGCCCGGTCATAACCGTCCGATAGTAAGCTCCGGTAGTCCATACTCCTTTCCTCCTTTATCAAACTCTATCGATGAAAACTGCGCGGCTATCCTCAGTGATTTACAGTACCCTGTGTCATTTCCGCCAGGTAAATGGGCTCGTATGAATCGAATTTAACATCTCTCACGCGGTGCATGCCTTCCCACATGATCTTGTATCCCTTGGTGGCCCGCAGGAAACCGACCTTCTTCTGCCACATCTCCATCTCTTCAGCCGTGGCCTCCCTGAGCGAGCCGGCTGACCCGGATAGCCTGGCTCCGGGCGGCGTAGCGAATTTCCCCTCCACCAGTGATTTGCCCCAGAATATTTTGTCGGCATTTACGGCAAGCACCGATATACGTGGATTCTTTTCCAGGTTTTGCGGCAACCTGGAGGGGAATTCCTCAAAGAAAAAACCCGTCCCGTCTTCCCTGAGAAAAAGGCCGCCGATGGGGGTTACGTGGGGCGACCCATCCTCGTTGACGGTGGCCACGGCAAAGTGATAACAGCTTTTATAGGCCTCGTCGAATACCTTGCGGATCATTCCCCAGCGGTTGCCTATCTCCATGTTTTGCCTCTCTGGTTCCCTGCCCTATACAATAACAAAAATGGGCGGCCTTTTCGATGATAGATAGGGGAAGAACCTCGATAGCCGGCCTTTGTATCGGAAAACATATCTAATTTCCCACGTCCTGAAAGGCATGGACAACCAGTCATTGCTATGCTAACCTAATGACATAGGAGGCGGATAATGATGAGATTTTGGTTCCTTGTGTTAGCTTTAATATTGATTACCTCGGGTTGTATTTACGTTCCGGCGGGCACTTTCGGTGGAGTTGGGGGAGCCCCAACGATCAGCTCATTCGGCGCCAGCCCCGCCAGCATCTCCGCAGGTGAAGTGGCCACATTGAACTGGAGTGTAACCAGCGCCACATCAGTGACCATCGACCAGGGCATCGGCAACGTAGCCATCAGCGGCAGCCGGGCGGTCTCACCCTCGGCCAATACCATCTATACCCTGACCGCCAGCAACGGGACAACCAGCACGACAGCCACTACATCCGTATTTGTTAAGGGGTCCACCGCCGGCACACCCACACCCACAGGCTCAGGGCTGCCTATGATAAGTAGCTTCATTGCCAACCCGCCCATAGTCACCGCCGGCGGGTCGTCAATGCTTAGCTGGCAAGTATCCAATGCCACTTCGATCACTATCAGTCCGGGCATCGGACCGGTCGGCATGTCGGGCAGCGTGCCCGTGATACCCGTCACATCCATGGCCTATACTCTCACTGCAACCAACACAGCAGGGACTGCTTCAGCGTCAACCACGGTCCTGGTGCAAAACAGCTCGGCCATTCCTCCGCCCATTGTATTGTCATTCACGTCCAATCCGGCCGGAATAATTGCGGGCTCCTCCTCTAATCTGACGTGGAATGTTTACGGCGCCACCTCGGTTACGATAGATCCGGGCATCGGCAGTGTCGGCGCTTCCGGCTCCACAACTGTGCATCCGGGCTCGAGCACTACTTATACACTTACGGCTTCCAACTCGGCAGGCGGTGTAACAGCCACGACCGATGTAAACGTCCTGACGTTGATTCAACTGCCTATCATTCAATATTTCACGGCCAACCCGACCTCGATCTTTAAAGGTGGCTCTTCCACACTGGGCTGGCAGACCAGCGGAGCTACGCAGGTGTTGTTGAACGGCACTCCTGTATCCACCAACGGAGCCCTGGTAGTATCACCTACTTCAACTCAAACCTACACGCTGGCCGCCATTAACGGATTCGGGAATAGCAACAGGACCATCTCAGTGACGGTGTTGATCTTGAACCCGAACCTGTTTAAACAATTGCAGGTGGTACCTCTGGGACCTTAAGTTTACATACCGGTTTGCTTAGCTCACAGGGCCGGCACGGTTAAACCGTGCCGGCCGATTCGTTATTCAAAGATGCTTTGATCAAATAGTAGCTATAACTTTGCCCTTGAACCCTTATCATCAGTTAAGGCTAAAGTTGAAATGTTAGCCGCTTAAATCTATAGTAATAGCATTATGAAAATAAAATGGCTGGCGCTAACCGTTATAACAATACTGACGGTTTGCATCGGCCCGGCTTGCGGATCCTCTTCAAGTTCAGTGACCTCATCATCCATGGCTATCGCCAATTTCGATGTAAATCCGGCCAACATCACATCGGGGCAGACGACCACCTTAAGCTGGACCGTAACCGGTGCTAAGACCGTGACCATCGACCAGGGCATAGGATCTGTGGACTCCAGCGGCACAAAAACTGTATCGCCGATGGCTACCATGTCCTATACTCTCACAGCCAGCGACGGCACCAACAACACTAAGGTAACAGTAAACGTCACGGTCAAACCCGCTACAGGATCATCCGCCGGTCAATCTAATACTGGAGGGGCCAGTGCCGGCGCCTCATCCCCCAATACGCCGGTTATCAATGCTTTTACGGCGAATCCAACCATCATTGACAGCGGGGGCCTCTCCACCCTGCAGTGGAACATATCCGGCGCCACTTCAGTCAGCATAAATCCGACAATAGGTGCGGTCGATACTGCAGGCACTATACCTGTCACACCCACCGCATCGACAGCTTATACATTAACAGCGACCAATGCCAGCGGCTCCACTACCGGCACCGTCAAGGTGATGGTGCCGACCGACAATTCCACGCTTCTTCCCGTCGTACTTGATTTTTCGGCACAGCCGCCGGTCTTAAACGCAAATGATACTTCCACTATATCTTGGTCGGTATATGGAGCCAAGACCATCACCGTCTCCCCTGATATCGGCTATACGACTACAGGCGAGAATATAACTTATCAGCGGACACCCATCGGCACTATGCGAGTTTCGCCCACAGACAATCAAACTTATACGCTCACGGCGACCAACTGGTACGGCACGTCCACCGCGACACTGAATGTAACAGTCTGGGGAAAGATAGTCGTACCCATAAAGGGAAAACCTCCTATCCCTATCTGGGTTGAGAACACCACTGCGGATGCGGTCAGCTTGCTTCCGGTGGTCACATGGTTTTCGGCGGCGCCCGCCACCATCATTGAGGGCAATACCAGCGTAATTAATTGGAAGACCAATAACGCAACCAGGATACTACTCAATGGGCAACTGGTGCCCGCCGAGGGCAGCAAGGTTATTTCCCCCTCTGCCGGCGGTGCGGATTCGATGTCGACTGCTTACACGCTCAGTGCCTACAATACCTACGGGTCTTATTCAGTGTCGGAAATCATTACCGTCCTTAACTATAAGCCAGACTGGTTCACGCCTTTGGTGTCAAATTAGGGATTTTAATCCTTCACGGTTAAAAGGAGACACTTATTAATGTTGCAGGCATCTGAAATCATCCGCGATGTTTTCTATGCTCTTGAGTTAGTAGTTTGGATTGCGGCTGCAGTGCTGTCTATACGCATGGTGCGCAGCACCAATACTAAGGCGGACCGCCTTTTTCTGGTGGGAGTAGCGCTGGTAATTTTCGACCTGTTTATTGTGGTACTAACCTGGATCTCCGTATCTCAGCCGGTGCTGAACTGGATGATCGGGAACAAATGGATCACCGGCTCGGATGGACTGACGCCGGTGCTGCTGGGGATCAACGTGCTGAGAAACTGCGCCTATGTGGCTGGCATCTTCCTGATCGTTTACGCTTTCTGGCTCAAGTTCAAAGCCAGATCGTGATTTCAGGACTCAATCTTTTTCCACATAAACAAGCCTCAATATTATTATTTACCATTGTGAACGACGAATGAGTAATTCATCGTTGACAAGTAGGTTCGCTTTCTGTATGCTGATGCCAGTATTTCTTAATCCCCCTGGTGGCAAAACCTGGGTATACACACGGCTAAAGGGGGTAAGTTTATGCCTTTGGTCAGGGTGGTTATGTGATAGGCATGGTAGCTGGAAAATGCAGGAAGGGCAAAAAGTCCCTGTCATAAATATGCGGTAGGAGGTACGTAAATGAGGTCATGGAATTCTGGAAACAATAAGCGGTTAGCAGGCATTTTCAGGTTATGCCTGTGCCTTGTAGTGGCAGGGATCATAATTTTGGGGGCAGCCGATCGTACCACAGCAGCGTCGTCTGCCGCGGGAAGCCTGCCGGTGATCAATGTATTCAGCGCTAACCCCTTAACATTGAAGGATGGCGATTCTGCAAAATATATGTTCGAGGTGTCGGGTTCCCTGGACATGAAGGTGGTTGAGAACGGCGTAATGATCAAAGAGATCAAAAGCCCTGCTAACACCCGCCTCAAAGGAACTGTCATGGGCATGACGACCTATGAAATACGCTCTAACAATAGCAATAAGTTCGAGACCACACTGGAAGCAACAAATTCGACTGGCACGCAGATAAAAACGCTGACGCTATCATTTGTTACTGTGCTTCCGCCGATATCTGCTACCCAGTCAGCCGGTCCAAAAGGGTCTGATAATCGTACGCCTTTATGGGGACCCCAGCGTTCCGCGCCAGCGTCTTCAACTTCATCTACTGCATTATCACCTCATAATGAGTCTCCCTATGTCCCTACGTTTGCGGCATGTCCCGGAGACTGCAACTGCCTGACACCTGATCAAGCAGCACAATATGGGTTCACCCAGAAATGCTCCGAACAGCGCTGCTTCTCCGCTGATAATGGGGTAAAGAGCTATTGCTACAGCGAGCCATCAGGCTGGTTCTGTAGCGGTGGCAAGGTCCAACCGGGCACCAAGGCGCAGGCTACCCAGGCGGGAGCCACCTGGTATGCTAACCAGGCCGACGCGGTGCAAGCCTGCCAGCCGGTAGGCTGGTGCTGCAGGGGCGGCCAGATCGCCCAGACCACCCAGGCTCGATGTTCCCTGGCGGGAGGCGACTACTGGTCCACCGACGAGAACCAGGTAATCCAGGCCTGCCAGCAAATGCTAGGCTGGTTCTGTAGCGGTGGCCAGGTCTACCAGGGCAGCCAGGCGCAGGCTGCCCAGGCGGGAGCCACCTGGTACGCTAACCAGGCCCAGGCGCTGCGAGCCTGCCAGCAGACGTACTGGTGCTGCAGAAATGGCGAGGTCTACCAGAGCACCAGCCCTGCTGAGGGCTGTTATACAACCCAGGCCCAGGCGGTACAAGCCTGCCAGCGACCCACCCCCACCCCCACCCCCACACCCATCCCCAAGGCCCTCACCACCACCCCCAACCTAAAATAATGGTTCCTATTTAGCAGGGTAAGGGGAAAAAATGAATTCTTTGTGTTGGAATAAATCTGGAGGTATAAAATGAGGACAGCGAATTTTGCAAGGGGCCGGCTGGCAGCGGGCTTTTTCAGGATATGCCTGGGCATTATAGTTTCTTTGACATTGGCTGCTGGAGGGATGGCACTGAACACCCAGCCGGTACAGGCTGTGACTATTAATCCTGCCGGACCAACAGCTATGGTGCTGACAGAATGCAAGCCCTATACAATGACATTTACTCTAACTCCTACACCCTGTGCAGCGGGGTACGTGCCGGTCTACCAGTTTTTTGTGATAGGGACATTGCCGCCAAATTCGTTTCTGGATATGAATACCGGCGTATTTACATGTTGCCCTGACCTGGGGACCAATGGACAATTTGGTGTATTTAATGTTGTGGGCAGCGAGTTTGCTCCTCCTCGTTTCATCGGCGATTTCCCTTGCGGAGCTAATTGGTCTCTTAATAGCACGGTTAACTGGTCTATACTACCAATCGGGGTAATCAACCCCCTCATCATCACTCCAGTATATTACGCGGTAGCCTGGGAGGGCATGCCGTTCAACATGACGCTGGCCGCCACCGGTTGCTCGGGAAGTTATAACTGGACCGCGACGGGGTTGCCGGCAGGGCTGTCCGTGACGGATGCCACCAACGGCGTCATCTCCGGTATCCCCGGCCCGGGCACCTGCGGCTCCTGGCCAGTGACGGTTACCTGTACCGATACAGTTATGTGCCCCTCGGCAAGTTGCTGCCCGCCCGCAAGCAAGCCTTTCACCCTTATCGTGGATTGTTGGGCTAATTACATCGTCCTCTTCCCAGCCAGCACCAGTTGCGATTTCAATGTCGCAATCGGCCCCGGCCTGGGGGCGGGCCAAACACCGGTATTGATCAACGGCACTCAGCAGTTCACCCTGGGAGCAAACCAATCTCAAAACTTTACGTCGGATCCGTGCCAAAGTAATTTAGTGATGGTCAATCAAACCGTAGCGGGCCCGGACCCCAATACAAGTTTTGAATGCATTGGGCCTAATTATAAAATGGTGAACGACACCGATAATTACGCCTATTTCGATTATGCGCAGAAGGTGGTTATCAACACGGGCAGCGACCCCGGCGGCATCGCTTCGATACCGGGCGCCGGCTCATACGCCATCGGCAGCTATTTCAACACCACCGCACCAAGCCCGGTTGATTCCAGCATCCAGAAAGAGAGATTCCTCTTCTCGGAGTGGATGCTGCCCGACGGCAGCACGAATCCCAACAGGGACCTGGCGTTTACCGTCAATAAAGCAGGGACCGTCACGGCTAAGTACGACACCTACTACCAGCTGAACATAGTATCTGTTGACGTCCCCTATAGCGACAGCTCCTGGGAGCTTAAAGACAGCACCGCCACTTACAACGTGGCGCTGCAGTCAGAACCCACACCCAATTTCTTGGGACTAATCGGCGGAGTCAGAAGTCCGGTGCAACCCAGCGGCACCATCGTTATGGACGGAACCAAAACCGTGAACATCCAGTGGACTTACGACTACACGGTCCCTGTAATATTAATAGTAGTTACGCTTCTGGTTATCGCCGGGTTGATCTTTTGGCTCAGCCGCCGCAAGGGCACGGGTACGTCCGCTGTCCCTGCCACAACGGTGGCGCAGGCGCCTCCACCGTCTGCCGCTACTACTGAGGTTAAGACTACACCCGTCGTGACTGAGACCGTTAAAAAGAAGGCTTTAAAGGAAGCCAAGTCAACGGAAAAGCCAAACTTCTGTCCTAACTGCGGCGCCCCTGTTGAAAAGGATGCGGTTTTTTGTAAAAAGTGCGGCAAGAATCTGCAGGGATGAGAGGTGGAACCCGGTAACTGTAACCCGGAGCGGATCTCCACCGTGAACCGGACCGGCCCTTGCGGAGCGGGCTCGGGCAGTATCCCCTGGCGCATGACTATTCCGGGAGGCCGCAACATAGACAGGTGAGCCTGACTGGATTTTATCCTGTGCGCAGCACCTAATCTTTTTCCATACAAACAAGCCTCAATATTATTATTTACCATTGTGAACGGCGAATGCGGCGTTCGTCGTTGACAAGTAGGTTCGCTTTCTGTATGCTGGTGCCAATATTTCTTTATCCCCTTGGCGGTAAAACACGGGTATATATGTAGTCAAAGGGGGTAGTTTTATGCCTTTGGTCAGGGTGGTTATGTGATAGGCATGGTAGCTGGAAAATGCAGGAAGGGCAAAAAGTCCCTGTCATAAATATGCGGTAGGAGGTATGTAAATGAGGTCACGGAAGTTTGGAAACAGTCAGCGGTTAACAGGCATTTTCAGGTTATGCCTGTGCCTTGCAGTGGCCGGGATCATAATTTTGGGGGCAGCCGATCGTACCACAGCAGCGTCGTCTGCCGCGGGAAGCCTGCCGGTGATCAATGTATTCAGCGCTGACCCCTTGACATTGAAGGATGGCGATTCTGCAAAATATACGTTCGAAGTGTCGGGCGCCACGGATGTGAAGGTGACTGAGGCGGGCGTAATCATTAAAGAGATCCATAGCCCTCCTAACACCACCCTTAAAGGGACTGTCAGGGGCATGACGACCTATGAAATACAGACGGGCCATCTCACTACATTCGACACCATCCTAGAAGCAACAAATGCGAGTGGTACGCAGGTGAAAACGCTGACGCTATCGTTTGCCACTGTGCCTCAGGCGAAATCTTTAATCCTGTCATGGGGTCAAAGAGGGTATGATAACCGTACGCCCAGATGGGGACCCGAGTCGTACGCAATAATTGCTTCATCTATAGGGGCTACAATACGGTTTCCATGGCCCCCTTCGTTTGCGCAATGCACCCCCTACTGCGGCAACTGCCTGAAACCGAGTGATGCAGCAGCCCAGGGTCTAACTAATAAATGCTCCGATCAGCCCTGTTATTACTCCCCTGATGAAAAAGAATATTGGTATTGCTACAGTTCTAACCCAGTGTCGGTGCAAGAGGTCAGAAGGTGCTGGCACTGCGTTGGCGGCCAGGCCACCGAGGTTGACATTCAGGGTACCGATAATTGCTCGTCGGCAAACTTGTACTCAAGCCAGACCGATGCGCAGAATCACTGCCAGCAGTGCTGGTACTGCCAAGGCGGCCAGGTCTCACAGACCCCTTATTACTCGGACACAGGACCAGCACCGACCTGTTACTCCAGCCAGTCGGCGGCTGCCACAGCCTGCCAGCAGTCTTCAGCGTGCTGGTACTGCGTTGGCGGCCAGGCCACACAGACCCTTCCTAATGGTTACCACTCTCCCTGTTACCCGACCCAGGCCAAGGCTACCGCACTCTGCGCCGGTACTACCAATGCATCGACGTGCTATCGCTGCGTTGGAGGACAGGTCTCCCAGGGTGGCCCCCCAAGTGATTTCCCCTGTTACCCAACCTGGGACCAGGCTAACTCAGCCTGCCAGATGTGCTATTGCTGCCAGAACGGCAATGTCATGCATATTTTACAGACTGCTTGCCAGCAAATCGGAGGCGCCTGTTACTCCAGCCCGTCGGCGGCTACCGCTGCCTGCGCCCCCCCCCCGCCCCCACCACCCCCAGTAGTGCCACACCGGCGCCGGCGCCGTGCTATTGCTGCAATGGCGGCCACGGCACCTATACTAACCAGGCTGCTTGCGCGCAAGCCGGAGGCACCTGTTACTCCAGCCAGTCGGCGGCTAATGGCTGCGCCACCTTCACCGGCACCATCGCGTACCCCGAGCAGCCCATGTGCTGGTGCTGCAATGGCGGCCAGGTCACCTATACTACCCAGGCTGCTTGCACGCAAGCCGGGGGCAACTGTAACTCCAACCAGTCGGCGGCTCTCGAAAGATGCACCAGCACCACACACCACTTGATCCTCCCCGTCAAACCCATACCCAACCTCTTACCCGTGACACCCATGATACCCACGACGCCCACGATCAAGTAAGTTACTGGTTAGCAGGATAAAGGGGAAAAATGAATCCATCCTATTGGAGTAAATCTGGAGGAATGAAATGAGGACATCGACTTTTACAAAGTGCCGAACGGCAGCGGGCTTTTTCAGGCTATGCCTGGGCATTGTAGTTACGTTGACACTGGCTGTGGGAGGGATGTCACTGAATGGCTGTGCATGGGGAAAATTTGTGATTAGCGCTACCAATCTTTCTGCTGATAATGTGACAGAATGCCAGCCCTTTACCATAAATCATCATCTTTCAGCTGTGTGCAACAAGTGTTTGCCAGGGCCGGCAAATGTGATTTTCTATTGGGGGCAGGGGAATCCGACATGGGTAACTGTAGATAATAATACCGGCGTTATTTCAGGTTCCCCTGACAGTGGAACCGCCCCCGGACCCTACAATTTTTCGATTTGGGGCACTGCGCTTTATCAGGACAACACAACCTGTCATTCTGGGCCCAGCGCCTATTTTTCAGATAACAGTATACCAATTTCCATCAATGTCGCACCGAAAGAATGTGTCTCCATCAACCCGACATATTACCCGGTGGCATGGGAGGGCATGCCGTTTAGCATGCCGCTTAGCGCCACGGGTGGCGTGGGACCACTTATCTGGAGCGCCACGGGTTTGCCGTCGAATTTGACAGTGGACCCCGCAAGCGGGATCATCTCCGGCACACCTGACCCGGGCACCTCCGGCACATACATCGTGACGGCTACCTGTAACGATATTGGTACCTGCAGTTGCTGCTGCCCGCCCGTCAGCGCCCCCTTCACACTTATCGTCGATTCTTACTCCAATTACACTAACCCCATTCCCGGCAGCACCAGTTGCGATTTCAAGGTCGCAATCGGCCCCGGCCTGACGGCGGGCCAAACGCCGGTATTGGTCAACGGCACTCAACAGGCCATCCTGGGAGCAAACCAATCTGCCGACTTTACCTCGGATCCGTGCCAGAGTAATTTAGTGATGGTCAATCAAACCGTAGCGGGCCCGGACCCCAATACAAGTTTTGAATGCATTGGGCCTAATTATAAAATGGTGGACACCTCCGACAATTACGCCTATTTCGATTATGGACAGAAGGTAGTTATCAATACGGGCAGCGACCCTGTCGGCGCCGCTGGAATACCGGGCGCCGGCTCATACGCTGTTGGCGACAATTTCAGCACCAGCGCACCAAGTCCAGTTGATTCCATCGACCAGCAAGGCGAAAGATTCCTTTTCCGGGAGTGGAGCCTGCCCGATGGCAGCACGAGTCCCGACAGGAACCTGGCCTTTACCGTCACCAACGCAGGGACCGTCACTGCTAAGTACGACACCTACTACCAGCTGAACATAGTCTCAGTTGACCCCCCATATAACGACAGCTCCTGGCAGCTTAAAGACAGCACTGCCACTTACAACGTGGCGCTGCAGCCACAACCCATACCCAATTTCTGGGGATTAATGGGTGGAGTCATAAGTCCGGTGAATACCAGCGGCACCGTTGTTATGACCAACACTAAAACCGTAAACATAGAGTGGAATTACGACTACACGGTCCCCGTAATAGTAATAGTAGTTACGCTCCTGGTTATCGCCGGGTTGATCTTTTGGCTCCGCCGCCGCAAGGGCACCGGCACATCCGCTATCCCCACCACAACGGTGACGCAGGCGCCTCAGCCGCCGCCGGCCGCTGTTACCGAAGCTAAGACTACACCTGTTGTGACGGAGACCATTGAAAAGAAGGCTCTAACCGAGGCCGAGTCAACGGACGAGTCAAACTTCTGCCCTTACTGCGGCGCTCCCGTTGTAAAGGATGCGGCCTTTTGTAAAAAGTGCGGCAAGAAGCTTGTATAGCTCCAAAATACTGCACGGATGAGACGTGGAACCCGGTAACTGTAACCCGGAGCGGATCTCCACCGGGAACTGGACCGGCCCCTGAGGAGCGGGCCCGGGCAGTCTACCCTGGGGCATGACAATTCCGGGAGGCCGCAGCATAGACGGGTGAACCTGACTGGATTTTACCCCGGGCGCGGGCCTATAATGATTCTTAAGGATGTGCTTGCAATTGGACCAGCAGGTCCCGCCCGGCACACTTCTGCGCCAGGCAAGGTTCGAAGTCATCCCAATGCGTGGCGTAGTTGAAGAGGTTGCCTTTCTTCCTTCAGCCAGCATAGTCACCATCACCGGATCACCGCGTAAAGGTATCGAAGCCACACTTGATCTTTCCGAGCAACTGGCCGCGCACGGCTTCCAGGTTGTACCGCATTTAATGGCCAGGCTGGTACGCAGCCGGGACCATTTACGTCAGATACTCGACCGTCTTGAAGACCATTGCCTGGAGGAGGTTTTTGTCATCGGGGGAGATGTGCCCGTGCCGGCCGGCCCCTATGATTCCGCCGGGTCCCTCATAGCGCACATGTTCGAGACAAGCAACCGCCCCAAACGCATCGGCATTGCCGCTTATCCCGAGGGACACCCGCTCATCAGCAGCAGCAAGCTGCTGCAGGCGTTGCAGGAAAAACAGCGCCTGGCGGACTACATGGTCACCCAGATATGTTTCGATCCGGCGACTATCATGAGGTGGCTGGCCGGCATGAGGGAGCAGGGGATAAAGCTGCCCGTTTACCTGGGAATACCCGGGGTACTCAAACGCCGGAAGCTTCTGGAAATATCGTTGCGTGTGGGCGTGGGCGATTCCACCCGCTTTCTCACCAACCATGTCGGTATGATGGCACGGCTTCTCAGAAGCCCCATCTATAGCCCTGACGAGCTGGTAGCCCGGACGGTTGCTCTGGCCGGGGTCGTCGGCGCTGCCATAGATGGATTCCATATCTATACATTCAACCAGTGCCAGGCTACCGAGCGGTGGCGTCAGAAAGCCATAAAATCTTACGGCTGACCCGGGTCCATAGCCTGGACACCATGCTTGTGTTAAAATCTGCCTTACTGCTGCCTGTATCAACGCACTAAGACTGCAAGGAGATTTAGAAGCCATGCCAGCCAGAAAAGAAGCGGCTCATCCCTTTATGGCGCGGGTATCCGACAGGACGTTGCTGAAAAACCTGGGGTCCCTGCGCCAAAAAGCCCTGGACCTGGGCGCCTCCGGAGCCGAGATCATCCAGGCCGCACAGGTTGTAGTTGATGAGCGCGTCAGGCTCAAATGCCTCATCCCCCGCTGTCTGCGCGCCGGGGAAACGCCCAACTGCCCACCCAACGCGCCCGACCTGGATCTGGTTCGCAAGGCCTTTGCCAGGTATACGCACGCTATACTGCTAAAAACCAACGTCGAGCCGATCAAAGATTACTCGCCCAAGAGCGGCAAGGACAGCTCCGGAGTGGATAAAACCCTGCTCTTTCACCAGAAATCGGCCAAAATCGTCTCTGAGATTGAGCGCCTAGCCTACAAACAGGGCTATTACCTGGCCATGGGGCTGGGCGGGGGTTCATGCAAGGACTACCTGTGCCAGGGGCTGGTCTGCCAGTTCAAGGACAGCGGCAGGTGCCGCTTCCCGCTGCGCTCCCGGCCGGCCATGGAAGCGCTGGGCATTGATGTCTTCGACCTGATCAGCAAGGTGGGCTGGGACATGTATCCGCTGTTCGACGGGCCGGAGAAAATCCCCTGCGCCATATCAGTCGGGCTGGTTTTCATACACTAAGGAGGGCAATATGACAGCGAATGTTATCGATATGGTTGAACCTTTCCTCTCTGACGATCAGAGAAAATGGGGCAAGCTGGCCAGCGATATAAACTACAGGCGTCTCCACCTGCTGTTGCTCAGAGAGATACTGCTTGAGTTAAAAAAGCAGAACCGGCAGGGCAAAGCATAGATTTCAGCCCGATTTCCGCCGCTGAGCTTCGATCGATTTCCTGATATTGGGGTCCAGATTCATCAGGTCCTGCAGTTTTTTGCACACGTAGTCCGGGCAGAGCGCGCAAGTGTCGATGCCCTTTTCAACAGCACATTTCCTGACCCCGCATGAACTGCAGAAAACGAACAGCCTGCCGCCCGCCTTGCATCCGTCACAATTAATCTGTTCCGGCCTGATGGTAATTTTGGCCCACTCGCTCCAACGTTGAGCGCAGTCGGAGCGCAATTTGTTATCATCGGCCTGCGTGGCCAGGTAAGCAGGGCATTTCAAACATTGAAGTCCGCAGTATGCAAGCATCTTATTCACCCCCTTCTTTTGTCTATTTCTTGCGGTCTTCCATCCTGACTTCCATAACGATGTGTCCCCACCCTCCACATTTAACGCCAACATCCGGGCAGCCAAACCTCTTGAATCTTATTTCATTGGGATCGACACCGGCATAGTAAAGCTCGGTCATGGCCGGCATCGCCATGGTAAGCGCATGCACGGCAAAGACGCAGACTTTACTCGGACACAGTTTAGTTAAAAGGCTCAACCCGCGTCCGTCGATATAGAACTTATCGCCCACCTTGTGCCCGCTGTCGCAGCCGTCCGATTGCACGACCTCAGCCACAATGGTTTTATTCAGCATGCCCATCCCCTTGGAGATGACTTCCTCATTCCGGGATTCCGCGCGGAATATTTTCATATCTGCATCGCTGTAACCCAGGTGATTTTGTATGAATTTCCACGTTTCTTGGCTGACTGACATCTCGTTTCCCTCCTGCTCCAATTATTTATCAAAGAAAAACCGGTAGTCCCTGTAACACTTGCCGTCGGTATGCATCATGCATCCGGTTATCACCGGCTGCACTTCATATTTGATTCCCAGGGTATCCAGCCAGGTATTGATACGTAACATGATCCCACACTCGTAGCGGTCTATAGTGCCCAGCGCCTTCATTCCATCGTAAGCAAAGCAGGAGTGCCACTCCGCATGCACGAGGTTCTGCGCTGGGTAGTTGTACGAGTACTTCATAAAATCGCCGGTGGCTATGGCCATGATAGAATCAAAAAAATGCTTGTATTCATCGAAGGTCTCGATTTTTTCTACACCCAAGGCTTTTTTCATGCGCTTGATTTCAATGGCGGCCATACTTTTTATAGCCGCTTTATTGATCTTGTTGGTTTTTTCGATGCCGCACTCCTGAAGGCAGTTGTAAAACCACATGGCATCGTGACTCATCCAGTTTTTGTTGATGAGTTCCCTTAGCTCCCTTTTTTCGAGAGGGATCGGCGCAGATCTCATTTTTTCGCTCCTTTTCGCATTATTTTTACTTCATCATTGGGAGTCCCAGCCCGTATCGATGCATAGCGCATAAAACTCTTTTTCCTTGCCCAACTGTTCAGCGCTGAGTTTAAAATCCATAGTTAATCTCCTTAATGACATATTGTCATGCATAGACTATATAATAGATATAACAAATTGTCGTACTGCTTGTCAACACAAATTGTCATATTTTATTCACGAGCTTGGGGTTGATTACGAATTGTGATAACATTTCTGGCATGAAATACAGCGAGGTGGGGAAACGAATACAGCAAGCCAGGGAGGAAAAGGGCCTCACTCAGGCCGAACTGGCAGCCAGGCTGGACTGCACACAGTCGGCGCTATCCAACTACGAGCTGGGCAAGAGGAAGCCCAATCTTGATCTCCTAAACGAGATCGCAGAGGTTTTGAACAAGCCGCTGGACTATTTCTTTGAACCGGTGGCGGCCAACAAAGACAACTCCGCCGATGGTTTGAGGCTGCCCAGGCTATGACTAGTAGCCTTGTTTTTTATTCACAACGTTAAGCAGTTTTCTTTTATTTAGATAACGTTCCAGGTTCTCGCAGAACATTCCATTCGTCCGCTCGATATAATTCTCCATGCCTCCTGCCACGTGTGGGCTGAAAATCACGTTGGGAAGCTCCCAGAGCGGGCTGGCAGAGGGCAGCGGTTCCTCCGCGAACACATCCAGCCCGGCGCCGGCTATCCATTTCTCTTCCAGCGCACGGACCAGCGTCTTCTCGTCGATTATATTGCCCCTGGCTATATTGATCAGGTATGCGGTGGGACTCATACTGCGCAACTGGGCCTCCCCGATAATATGATGTGTTTTAGGGGTAAGAGGCAAGGTAAGAACCACGAAATCGCTCCTGGCAAGCAATTCCTCTATATTTTCGGTTGCAAATAGCTTATCGACGTTTCTGCACTTTTGTCCTTCACGCGCAGACCTGCGTGTAGCCAGCACATTCATGCCGAAGGCCTTTGAAAGCCGGGCTACCTCGCGGCCGATATTGCCCAGACCGATTATACCCACCGTCTTACCTCTCAGTACGCCCGGGTTGAACGGCTGCCAGCGTTTTTGCTGCTTTAATTGAAAGCACAGGTCAGACCGCTTGACGAACATCAACATCAGTCCCAGGACGAATTCGCCGATGGTAGTTGCATGAATGCCGCTGACATTGGTCACGGTTACACGGCTTCGCAATATCTCATCTATCAAATACCTGTCCACCCCGGCGGCCATAACCTGGATCCATTTTAACCGCGGTGCGCGGGCTATCACATTGCTGGGGAGCCTGAACCCGTAGATCACTTCTGCATCGGCTAATAAAGTGTCCATCTGGTGACGGGCGGCTGTGTCTCCTTCCTGTTCTCGCAGCGCCGGACCGGCTGCGTCGATCAACTTAATCCTTTGGCTGATACCCGTTATCTGCCGAGCCGCCTTCGTGTCCAGTTGGATGGTGGCAACTACATTAACCTGTTTCACGAATAATACATCCCCTCTTTTTCTGCTCGCAGATAACAATAAAGCTGCCGAAAACACACGGCTGCGATAATACTATGCCCGGCAGGCAGCTAGCATTATAATACTTTTTAATATCTGTCTTTTGGCCCTACCCCGAGAATTAATCTATTGTATAGTTAGGGGCCTGTAAGGTTTAAGTTGCTGCACGAGGATAAAGGTATGTGCAAATTGTGACCAGGAGGGCTGTGCACAAAACCAGGACCGCGAAATCCATTCCCAGACCATATAAGCTGGTCCCATGCTCGAGCATCAAAGCGCGCAGCGCATCTACTTCATAGGTCAGAGGATTACCGCGGGAAACGACCTGCAACCAGGGTGGCATGATGGCGATGGGGTAGATGGCATTGCTGGCAAAGAAAAATGGCATGGTCAGCACCTGGCCTATCCCCATGAAACGCTCCCGTGTTCTGACCAGGAACGCTATGATTAATGAGAACGCGGAGAACAATGTGGCGGCCAAGATTACGATAATGATTACACCAAGCAGCGCCAAGGGATTCCAATTCATCTTAACGCCGATCAGTAAAGCCAGTATATAGACAACCACAGCTTGTGTAAGGGCTCGCGCACCGCCGGATAATGCTTTGCCCAGAGCAAGAGCGCCCCGCGGGGTGGGTGATGCCAGGAATTTGTGGATAATTCCCAGGTCCCGCTCCCAGATGACGGACATGCCTCCGAAAATAGCTATGAATAATACACTTTGCGCAAGGATGCCGGGAGCAAGGAAGTCCAGGTAACCTATATTCCCCGTGGGGATTGCACGTGTCTGAGCAAATACCTCACCGAAAAGCAGCAGCCATAATATCGGCTGCACGGCGCGCATGACGAGTTCGGTCGGGTCATGGCGCATTTTGCGTATTTCCAACTCAACTATGACCAGCGTTTTCCGGCAAAAGCTTACAGTGCTAACAAATACGGACTTCAACCCAGCCTCCTTGCCGTACGCCTCGTCCGCTGTGTCTCCCGGTAATCGCGATAGTCTCCTTCGGACGCCAGCTTGCTGCCGGCGAAATGTACAAAGACGTCCTCCAGGGTGGTGCCTTCCTTGCCGATGGCTAATTTGAGCTCAGCGGGCGACCCCAGGGCAGCCACCTTGCCCCTGTGCATGATTGCGACCCTATCGCAGAGTATATCAGCCTCCTCCATTAGATGCGTGGTTATAAATATGGTGGCGCCATAGTTGTCACGCAGGTCGATGATGAGATCTCCAACGGCCCTTCGTGCCAACGGATCCAACCCTATGGTAGGTTCATCCAAGAACAGGACTCTTGGCCTGTGCAGCATCGATTGGGCAATTTCCAGCCGACGTATCATGCCGCCGGAATAAGTGCGTACAAGCCTGTTAGATTCATCCGCCAAATCCATAAATGACAATACATCGTGAATGCGCTGTCTGCGTTCACGACGGGGTATATCGTACAGCTTGGCAAAAATCAACAGGTTTTCGTATCCGGTGAGCGTGCCGTCTGCAGAGAGCAACTGCGGAACATAGCCTATGACCCTCCGCACATCGGAGGCATGGTGGACGATATCGTAACCTGCCACGCTGGCATTACCTGATGAGGGCGGCAATAAAGTAGTCAGCATTTTGATTGCCGTTGTTTTACCTGCTCCGTTCGGCCCCAGCAGACCAAATATTTCACCCTGCTCCACAGCGATGGAAAGATTGTTACAGGCAATCAGATCGCCGAATCGTCGTGTTAGCGCATTAGTCTCGATGATTTTCATGAATATATGGCCGATACATAAACATTAAACTTATATTGACATTATACTGAATATGGATTACATTATCAATATAACCTTCATTATTAAGGCAGTGTCTATATAATGGAAAAAGTGGAGTTGATAGGGGAGATCGTTGAGCTTCAGCGGAAGGTTGATCGAGCCCGGAGGCAGTATCAGCTTGATATCTGGATGTCCTTGACCCTTACCACTGCTCAACTTAAATGCCTGTTCTTTATCAGCAATCAAGGGAGCACTAATTCAATGAAGCTGGCGGAAGCGCTCCAGGTTACCCCAACCAATATAACGGGAATAATAGACCGGCTGGTGAAGCAAGGTTTGGTAAGCCGCGCCGAGGATGCCAAGGATCGTCGCAGGCTAGTACTTAAAGCTACAATTAAAGGGGAGGGACTGGTGGCTAACCTCAGAGAGAGGAAAAGGAGTCACTTTGCTAAGGTATTGGCTTGTATGAGCGCGGATGAGCTTGCCATTTTGTATCGAGGGCTTAGCTCTCTGGCTAAGGCGGTTGAAGCTCGTGAAGAAGAAGTCAACGCTGACAACGATTAGGGAATCCGTAACTTGGGAATTCCGGATATGGTGAACATCAGCACTGACACCTTGTATGTGGTCATTTAGAATTACTCTGTGATTGAAAGGAGGATAAGATATGGATCGCGAAGAAGAAATTAGACTAATCGCTTATCAGATTTGGGAGGAGGAAGGGAACGTTCACGGAATGGACGCGGATCACTGGCAAAGAGCTGAATTAATTTGGGAAAATCGAATAAAGCAGCATAATTCCAGTTTGAATAAAAAGCCAGTTGTGGGAAAAGTTGTCAAACGTAAGAAAAAGAATACTAAATAGAAGATCTGGATGAAGTTTGTGCAGAACTACACCTTAACCGAATGGAACCAATTTGGAGGTAGGACAATGCAACAGCGATTTATATGGGCAGCAACCCTGCTCATGGTCCTTTTGCTTATGGTGGTGGCTTCTTGCGTGCCTGCGGCAACACCCACTCCCGCTCCTACTCCTACACCGGCTCCTGAGCCTAACCCTGCTCCGGCTACACCTCCGACGTCGATGCCCACTCCGACTTTGCCGCTAACCTCGACGCAGCGCCAGCGCACTAATGGCACCCTCACCAAGATTGACGGCAATATGTTAACCTTGACCACCGCTCGAGGACCAGTGACGGTGAAGATAAGTTCTGATAATACCACTATTCAGAATATCACGACAGGCACCCTTTCGGACCTTCATCCGGGGGTATACCTGATTGCCGTTGGTCCCCAAGATGTGAACGGCAACATCACTGCAACCTCTATAATTATCCGGTCGCAGGTCCAGGCCGCTCCACCAACCCTACCTGAAGGTGCAAGCCCCGTAAACCCCAGATCCCCACGCACTGGCGCGCGGCGCGGAGTTAGCGGCACCCTCACCAAGATTAACGGCAAAATCTTAACCGTGACCGCTGCGCAAGGGACAATAGCGGTGAGCATCGGCTCCGATGCCACCATTCAGAAAAGTGAAGCGGGCACCCTTTCGGATTTTCATGAAGGCCAATCCTTAATCGTCCTTGGGTCCCAGGATGCGGATGGCATAGTTGCTGCTACAGCTATCATCATCCTGCCGCAGGGCCAAGGCGCTCCACCAACCCCACCCTCTGGACAATGACCAAAAATTGACCGTCTCCCCGAAAACTGGTCCGGATGGAATGCGAGATTTTGGGGATGTGAGGGCATATCTTTGACACGTAGACCATGTATGAGTGTGGATGCGCTGTGAGGGTTTTAATGATCGCCAATGGAACCAGCGATTACAATATATATGTCAGGACGGCCCCGTATTTACATTCGAGCAGATTTTAAATTTTATGGAACAATTTTAACGGGCGCACTTCCAGTCAGTTCCATCTGAATAAAACAACTTCCTACGCAAATGTCATATTTTTTTCATATCAACCTGCCTGAATTTATAACTTTTTTATACTTTCTAGGCTACAATTCCATTAAATTCGGCAGGGAGGCAATCTATGAAAAAATTACTTTTTATCCCGCTCATATCTATGATATTAGCGCTCGGCTGCACGGCATTAATGCCTACCATCACCTCTTTCGATATCTCGCCGGCTACAATCACGGCCGGAAGCTCGGCAACGTTGACCTGGAATGTCCCCGGAGCCAACTCCGTTGTAATCAACCCTGAGGTGGGCTTAGCGGCTGCATCTGGATCACGGATCGTGAGCCCCAATGTTACCACCGCCTACACGATTACCGTAAGTGCTCCACTCGGCACGCTCAGCAAGTCCGTGGTGCTGGTCGTAAACCCGGCTCCGATTGTTATCAACCTGTCTGCTAATCCGGCTGTGCTTATGGCAGGCGGCTCTGCAGCTCTGCAGTGGAATGTCATGGGCGCCAACACGGTCTCCATCGATCAGGGTATCGGAAGCGTGCCAGTTAGCGGAAACCAGCTTATTTCGCCAACCCAGACTACTACCTATACCCTTACGGCCAGCAATACCAGCGGCATTCTGACAAAATCATTTTTAGTAACCGTCAATCCCCCGATAGTCGCCGACTTAAGCATCAGCCCCACCAATATAAATGTAGGGCAGTCCGCGACCCTTACCTGGAATGTCACAGGAGCCGATTCCGTTTCTTTAGACCAGGGTATCGGCCAGGTAGCTTCCTCCGGATCAAGGGTTGTTACGCCTTATTCGACAACCAGTTATGATTTGACAGCCTCGAGCAGTTGTTGCATCGTAAGCAAAGCTGCAACTGTCACCGTAGGCACTGTATATCCTTATCAATACCCCTACGGAAACTTATACGGATATCCTTATAATTATTACCCCCTCGGCTATCCCGATGGTTACCCCGGCGGCAATGTGAGTGTTACCCCATTCATCGAGATATTCAACGTAAGCCCCAGCACAGTGCATTTCGGCCAGCCGGTCTTTTTGCATTGGAATGTGGTCGGAGCCACCAGCGTGGACATCAGCGGCATCGGCAACCAGCCCTCCAATGGTTCTCAGGTATTGGTACCGACAGCTACGACCACGTATACACTGACCGCCCTTAATACGTATGGCAGCTACTCACGGTCTGTAACTGTGACCGTGGCGCCGTGATCCGGGCTAGTGACACGCCAGGAACACAATCACCATTATAATGATCATCAGTCCGCCGGCAATGATAATAGTCATGATCAGCATGGAAAGCGCCGAAGGCAATTCTTCGTTGCCAGCGGATGGAAATTATTTTTCGCCCGTTTTATACTCTTCTACAGTCTTATCCGTTAACTTGCTCGTTTATGACTGATTTTTACCCGGTTGTACCGAGGATTTCTGGCAGGCCAGCTCCTCCATCAGCTCTACCTGTATCTCCTGGATTTCCAGCAGCCTCTGCCACTGGTTGAGGACCAAATGATCGATCTTATCATGTAAATGGCGGATTTCCAGCTCGGCTTTCAAATTTACCATGTAATCATGCTCAGCTCGCAGGCGGTCCTTGGCTTCCTGCCGGTTCTGGCTCATCATGATTACCGGGGCCTGCAAGGCGGCAATGCACGATAAAACCAGGTTTAAGAGGATAAACGGGTAAGGATCGTAAGGCTTCCAGACCAAAATTATAATAGAGTTAATAATGATCCAGGCTATCAATATGCTTATGAATATGATGATAAAACGCCAGCTTCCCGCATAATCAGCCACGCTGTCCGCCAGCCGCTGCCCCACAGTCAGTTTACCATCAAATTCCACGTTGATATTCCTAGAGAGTATCTCCTGTTCCCGCAGGCTTTTCATGACCTGTTCTTCAAGGGTTGTAAGTTCACCCTTGTCGGTTTCGAGCATTTTCCTGATGTACTTCGCCCTGAACTGGTTGAAGTCAGTTGTGCATATAAATCCGCTGGGAGTCCACTCGGGATATACCTTGTGTATCATATCGGCTAAGGGCTCCCTGATAGATTCAGCAGGTATAGTCTCGGACAGCTTCTTTTTCTCTTTACAGATAGAACAGATAACTTCTTCCTGGTGCTTTCTAATCATGCTTTCACCTCAAGCCAAAAATTTCCAACGGTTTTTCCGGAGTCATTTAATAAAGATCAAAAGGAGTATATAACCAGGCTAAATTATATCAGATAGCGGCTACCTCAACTTCACATCAACACAGGAGTCTGGCACTCTGTAGAATAGGGAATATTACCTGGCAGGACCGGGTTTTGACCGTGAATATCACAGAGCTATAATAACCTTTAATTATGGATTTGAGGATCGGGTGAGGGCCCACGAAACTGAATAAACTTACTCCACCGAGGAAAGGGTAATCGTTCATAAAGGTGCCGAGCCGCCCTTCAGCGAGGAATGCGGCCACTTATTTGACAAAGGTGTTCTCTGTAAATTCCCGTCCTTCCGTTTTATTAAGGAGAAAAATGAGTCAAAGGACTGAAACCGCAGTGTTCGGCGGCGGCTGTTTCTGGTGCACGGAAGCGGTCTTCCCCGATCTGAAGGGTGTGATCAGCGTTATACCAGGCTATGCAGGAGGCACAGCGCCTAAACCAAGCTACATGCAGGTATGCGGCGGCACGACCGGCCATGCCGAGGTAATTAAAATCGAATATGACCCGAATGTCATCAGCTTCGACGCTTTACTGGACGTCTTTTTTCATATACATGATCCGACCACCTTAAACCGGCAGGGCAACGATAGCGGAGAACAGTACCGCTCCATAATCCTCTACCGCAACCAGGATCAAAAGGAAACTGCCGAGAAATATATCAGCAAGCTGACCGCTTCCGGAGAATTCGACCGGCCCATCGTAACGCAGGTCAGGCCTTTAACCGAGTTTTATGAGGCTGAAGATTACCACCATCAGTATTATGCAGGCAATGCCAGCCAGCCCTACTGCCAGGTGATCATCGCTCCCAAAATGGCCAAATTCAGGGCGATGTTTAAGAATTCACTTAAGTCCGCTTGAGTTTGCGATCATCCCCAGATAGCATCCAGGATTTTAATCCGTATCGTCAGCCATACAGGTATAAAGGCGGCCACCAGCGACACCACCAGCAAAAGCACCGCCGTATGTATCAGCTGGGCATTGTCCATCGTAAGATAAACCGGCCCGAAAGGGAAAATAAAAGGGTGGTTAGCTTCGAAGGGCATTACCGCATACTCAAAGAGGAATCGTGCGCCGATCAGCCCCACTGCTACATAGCATAAGGCGCGGATAAGGTAAGAGAACATGATAGCCGGGTTTTTAATACCTATGGCACGTTGTATGCCGATCTGCCTCCTTTTGTTGATGACATCCACATAGGTAACAATAAAAATGGTTACGCCTGCCACCAGGGCATTGACCACGTCAAGAATCTGATCTAATATCTGGAAGCTGGTGGTCATACTGTTGACTATACCGGCGTTTTGTTCCCAGGTTTGAAAGTCCACGCTGTTATCAAACATAGCTATGCGTTTGATAATTTCATTGGGGTTGGCATTATCATCCAGCCTTACATGCACTTCTGTAGCCGTGTCGTGGGTGCCCGGGACGATCGATTCGTATTCCAGTTCTGATATATGGGCCTGCACGTCAGACTGGATAAAAGCTGTATGAAATATGCCTTTAACTGTGTATTGCTTCTGAAAACCGTTGCTGTAAGTAACAGTTACTTTATCTCCCGCGTGCACATGGCGCAGGGAACGTATATATAATTCGACGCTATTGTCATCGGCGCCGGCTATTTGCATACCCAGCAGAATCTGGTCGCGGTCCCTTGCATCCAGATAGCTGCCTTCGATCAAAGAATGGTTTATATCGAAAACCTTTTCCTCACGATCGGGTATGATAGCATCCACAATACAGTTGACCTGCCTTTCCTGGTCGGTATTGTCTTTATATTTTATGTTGGCGCCGATAGTATTCCTGGCAGTCGCCGCTACCACCCCGTTTATTGATTCAATTTCTTGTATCAGGTCCGAGACGTGATTGATTTTAAAATTCTGCTCCTTAAGACCTCCGGCCTCGATTACGAGATGGCTTGTGTATGTACTGATCAGTTTATTGTTGGCGCTGGTGATAACACCGCTAAGCAACCCCGGTGTAAACAGGAGGTTTAAAGCAACCAGTACAAGTATAAAAACAGTTAACAGCGTCACGCCAATGTTAGCGCGCATAATGGCTTTACGGGCCAGGAATCCAGCAACCCTCAGCGACCTCAATGATTTCAGCGATCTAATCATTCGGTTTCACCGCCCACATATCATCCTGTTCAACGATTTTGCCGTCGCTTAGTATTATCAGACTGCTGGAGTATTGCTTGTCGTCCGGATCATGCGAGACAAATATTATGGTAACCTTGGTATCCCGGTTGAGATTGACCAGAGTTTCCATAACAAGCTTGCTGGATATACTGTCCAAATTGGCGCACGGCTCGTCAGCGAAGATTATTTTGGGACTATTTATCAATGCCCGGGCGATGGCAACCCTTTGCTGCTCGCCTCCCGAGAGCTCCTTGGGATAGTGGCGTATCCTGTTGCCCAAGTCGACCATCCCCAGCAGCTCGGCCGCCCTCTTCTTGTAGTCGACGCCCCGACCCCCCAGCATCATGCCGGGCAGGTATACATTTTCATGCGCAGTTAACTCTGTAAGCAAGGCGTATTCCTGAAAAACATAGCCAAGATTCTTTAAGCGCAAAGTGGATGCGATGCTGTCGGGCAGCCTGCTTACGGCCATGTCTTCAAGTAGTATTTCGCCTGCCGTAGGGTGGTCTAAAAGGCCCAGTTGCCTTAGCAAGGTAGACTTGCCAGAGCCGCTTTTACCCATGATGCAAACCATATCCCCGGTCGGCACGATAAAAGAAACACCGTCCAGGGCGCGCACCTCTACAGACCCGGTCTTATAAATTTTCGATAGATTGGTTACTTTAAGCAAGTTCCGTTAACTATTTTTAATTTAATGGTGCGATCTTATTCACTGGGAACCATGGCCGTTCCCGCGACGCGCACCAGCCAGTTAACCCGGTTCTTATCTCCGAACCAGTTGGCGATACTGTATGGCCAGGCGGTAGAGGTGTTGTCTATGCCTTGGCTATCCCTGATTGTAAGATCGGAGTGGGTATTCCCCAAGCTATCACTTACTCCCAAACGGAATCCCTGTGCCCCGCTAGTCCCGGTATATATATTGACGTAAAAATTGTCCTGGACTTTGATATTAGGCACATCCAGGTCAACCCAGGCGCCCTGCGCATCAATATTGCTGGTTAAAAACGTCAACACCGGGAATTTATTACCCGGATATGTTTGGCGGAAGAGCACCTTTTTATCCTTGTCCAGTATTTGCAGCTCGAGGTCCTTGATCTGAAATCCATGGCCTCCATAAATCAGCCCGTTGAGGCGCACGGCACTGATAGTAAATACTCCCGGGGGAGCTGTGAACCCCACCAGATATCCGGTGAACGGTTTGACAACAGACAGGTAATCCTTCGCTGGGCTGTTATCATTTTTCACTTCGACTTCTTGGGGCATAAGCTTCGGGCCAACAGTATAGCTGGCATTGGCATTGCCGATAGCGATCTCGTATGTGCCCGGTTTATCACGGAAGAACTGGAAGTTGACGGTCTGGCTGGCCCCCGGCTCCAGGTCAATATCTTTTGTCTGCATACCAGTGCCCTCGATCGAAAGCGTAGCGCGGTATACACCCTCCATTCCACCGTTATTGGAAACCTCGGCGCTCACGCTAACCGTCTCCCCGGTTGTAGCCTGCGCAGGCTTAAAACTCAGGGAGCTAACGTCAAAGTGTGGCGGGTGACCGGAGGGCTGACAGCCGGCCGGGACGACTATTGCCAGCACAGTCAGAAATATTGCGGCAGCCGAAATCTTTTTAATGTTCATAAGTTGCTTCCTTCGATGTCTGATTTGTACTCCTGATCTACGGCAATAGTCAGCTATCTTTTTTAGGCAGAGTGACTGTAGCCGTCCCGGACGTGGTAACCTCGCCTTTGCCATTTTCCAGCCAGATATCGCACTCGACCAGGTATTCGCCATCCTTTTCCGATTTCCCCGTAACCTTCCCGTTGCACACCAGCGTGTCGCCATCCTCAGGAGCGATAAGGTTTTTCATATGACGTGGGTGGTCCATGATCCTGAACTGCGTTTGTATCCTCTTCAGCCAGCCCTCACCACCGATCCAGTCCGTCAGCATTTGTATAAGCCATTGCCTCTTGAGAGTTCCATGTACGATTATACCATCGGTCCTCATGAAATTGACGGCAAAATCGTTCTCGTAGTGGAGTGGGTTGAAGTCACCGAATGCCCCGGCCCATTTAACTAGTGTCAGGGTGGTGGCAATCTTGGAAAGCGCGGGTATCTCCTGACCGATATTTATATCTTCCCAGTACATCTGTTTCTTCATTTCATTCACCTCTTAATGGATGCCATTGTGGCGTTGCCTGGCCACCACGTCGCCGTTCTGATTAACCATGGTCATCTCTATCGTTGAGAGCAGCATCTTTCCACCCTTCTTGCCCTCTTTTTCGTCGAACGAAACGATCTCGCTGTTCATGACTATTGTGTCGCCGGGACGTATGGGCAACAAATATTCGGATTCCATGCCGGCATTGATGGCCCTCGTATAGCCGGCTTTAACTATCTCTACGTACATCTGGACGAATAGATCGCTGGCATTGATGAAGGTGAGGTTGGGAGCCCATTTTACGGGCCAGCCGAAGTAATCAGGTGGCGCTATTATTCCTCCATATCTTGACCTGGCCGCGTATTCGTCGTCCCAGTAGAGGGGGTTCCGATCGCCCGCCGCGTCTGCGATCCGGCGAAGGCCGTTGCGGGTCACCTCGAAAACCATGGGAGTGCCTTTTTTACCGATCAAATTTTTCAATGATTCCTGTACCATACTGATCCTCCGTTAATAATAGTGGGAATTTGAAGTCACAATGATAATTGTAGCATACAGCTATCTTGATTTACCCCTGGCAAGCGATGCAAATATACCTGCGAAACAAAGGACGGCGAAAACTATGAAGGCCGTTTTGCTGCTAACCAGAAATAGTGGATAGTTGGCGGGCGTTATTTGAACCTGCCCGATGAAGAGTGCAAACATGAGCATGACTATGCCCAGGCTGAGCATCTGTCCTACCAGGCGCATGGTGGCCAGCGTGCCTGAAGCCACCCCGTAATAACTCTTATCGACCGAAGACATAACCGCGTTGGTGTTGGGTGAAGAGAACAGGCCAAAACCTAGGCCGACCGTTATAAGGCTGATCATAATGAAATAAAGCTGCGTATCCTGGTCCAGGAATACCATCATGGCAAGCCCTAGCGTTGTCAAGGCCATGCCGACCGTTGCTATCAGTTGAGGTTGGATCTTATCCGAGAGCCTGCCGGCGATGGGAGACAATACTGCCATCATGACGGGCTGCAGGACCAGAATCAAGCCTGAGATCTCCGGGCTATACCCCTTTACATACTGTAGGTAGAGGCTTAGAAGGAAGCTGATGGCATATGTAGCGCTGTAATTGATTAAGGCTGCCAGGTTCGACATCGAGAAGACCATGCTTCTCTTGAAAAGCTCAATGCTTAATACGGGGTTTTTAATCCTGTTTTCCCAGAAGATAAACAATACCAGGCCTCCCACGCCGATCCCGATCAGCGCTAAACCCAATATATCGGGTAAAAGGGTAAATCCGTACATTATAGCCAGCAGGGACAGGCCGTAAATGACCGACCCCGCGGCATCGAACTTCTCCCCCTCCGCCCCCATCCACTCGCCCTTCAATCTCCATAAGACGGCGGCGATTATTATCAACCCGATAAGCGCATCCAGCGCAAAAATGCTCCTCCAGCCCAGATACTGTGTCAGTAACCCGCTGGCGGGAGGCCCCACTGATAACCCTATGTACGTAGCCGCGGCATTTATCCCCAGTGCCTTGCCCCTTTCCGCTAAGGGGAATATAGAAGTAACAATGGCAACTCCGGTCCCGAATATCATGGCTCCACCCACCCCCTGCAGCAAGCGGAAGGAAATTAACAGCCCTCCTGAAGGCGAAAGCGCTGCGCCGATGGACGAAACGCCGTCAATGATAATTCCATATGTAAAAATCTTTTTTCTGCCCTTTATATCGGCCAGCCTCCCGAATGGGACAAGAAAAATGGCCGCAGCCAGCAGGTAGGCGGTTACAATCCAACCCAGTGTGATGGCGTCCAGGTTAAATTCCCGGGCGATGGAAGGCAGCGCAATACTTACGGAAGAACCTACGAAAGGTGTCAGAAAGGAGGCCATAACCGCCACAAACAGCACCACTCCCTTGTGTTCATCTGCTCTCCCTGCGGTTTTCATTTTTTATTTTTACTGCTTTTCAGATGGACATTTGCGGCATGTTATGAGAAATATCGAAAAAGAGCGTTTTCCGCCACCGGAAACTGGCTTAAAGACTTCGGCTGCCGTATGGTCCCTTATTTCTGCAAACCTCGCCTCAGTTAAAGCATATCGTAATTTAGACCGTTCGAAGCCCCAGTGTAAAACACCATCATTGTTGCCGTGGAATTGACCGTCATCCGGGTCAAGGTCGGCGATGCATAGATAACCGCCGTCCTTCAGCACTTTATAGAATTGATCGAGCAACGGGCCTATTTCCCCAATATGATGAAGCGTCATACTGCATATAATCAGATGATAATTGCCCCTTAGGACTTCGCCTTTCTCAAAATCCAGCCGGCGTGTTTCAACATTGGTCAGGTTGCGGCTTCGTACCTTGGCTTGCAGGATATCAATCATCCCCTGCGAACCGTCAACGGCAGTTACGGAATGCACCAGTGGGCTTAACCTGACGGTTATGAGGCCTGTGCCACAGCCGAAATCCAGCACATCCATATCAGCCTTCAATTTGATGTCCTCGGCTATAGCATCGGTAATAGCATTAGTCATCCTGACACGCCCGGGGTTCTCGTCCCAGGCAGCCGCTTCTTTATCAAAATCCCTTTTATCGCTGTTCATATATTGTCAGCCAACATCGCTGATATTGCTCTGCACGCAGGTATATATCAGCAAAACCGGAAATTCGACCGGCGGAAGGCCTGAGCTCGCATGTCCGACAGGCAAAACAATATGAGTGCTGTCGATAATTAAACGAAGTACCTGGGTATCAGGTAGCGAACCTGTCTCAATATGTTTCTAAAAAAACCGATGCGTTTCTTTTTCTTAATCTCGGGCTTAGTTTTGGTATCCATATTTATTGGCCCCCTATTTCTCATATTTTCCTATCAAGTCGGCGGCATTCATGGCCGAAGAGATTACCACCGGTATGCCACCACCCGGATGTGTCGATGCCCCTACCAGGTAGAGGCCCTTGATCGATTTGGATTTGGCGGCAGGGCGGAAGCAGATCGAATGAGGTACATCTTGTCTCAACGCGTAGATAGCGCCCTCAGGAGATAGCAACCTCTTGGCAAAATCCGCCGGCGTCGAAAATTCCGCCACCTGAACATGTTCCGCCAGACCAGGCACATACCTCTGTGAATAGTATTTTATGATCCTGTCCATCAGCCCGGCTTTTTCATTTTCCCAGGTGGTCCCATCCAGTTTATAGGGTCCGGGTCCCAGCGTCAGGATGACGACGTTATGACCTTTGGGAGCCAGGCTCGGATCCGAGTGCGAAGTCCAACTGATGATGCCGAACTGCTCCGCCGGGTAACGGCCCGCCTCATAATAGTCCCACCAGTACTTGTTCATCTCCTCCATCGGTATTGTGGCCAGCGTATGATGCGATTCCAGCGGCGGCTCATAATCGACGCCCAAGTAAATAGTGGGGGTCGACATCGAGCATTCGTAGCTTTTAACGCCTGTGCGCACCATGCCGGATAGATTCTCCTCTCCCACCAATTCAAGATAGAGCTTCTTGGCATTTATATCCGATACAACCAGGTCGGCGGTGATCTCGGTCCCATCTGCCGTTACCACGCCCATGGCCCTGCAGTCCTTGATGATTATGCGCTTGACAAGCGTGTTAAGCTTTACCGTCAGCCCCATCGTTTCGCCCAGGCGCTGCAGGGCGGCCGGGATGGCGATCATGCCGCCTTTACTGTAATAGATCCCTTCGTGTTCGGAATAGGGTATGACGGCATACAGACCGGGCAGCAGCTCGGGAGGCAGCCCCGCATAAAAAGCCTGAAAAGATAATGACTCACGTATGGTATCGCTTTTAAAAAACTTCTTGAGAGCGTTCTGGTAACTGCCGTTGAATAGTGACATATATTTCAGCATTTTGGGAGTTTCGACAAACATCTTAACGACATCACCGAAGGTGTTGGCCGGCTTGACGAAGAAACCGCTGACCGCCGCATCGTTAAACTCCTTCATGTACTTGCAGAAGGCATACCACCCTTTTACATCTTCCGGTGCAATTTTGCCGATCTCCGCGGCCGATGCCTCGACTGAAAGGGGGTATTTTATCTTTTTCCCATCCTTGAGCATGACAGTGAAGATGGGATCGGGCGGTATCAGCTCGATCTCGCTGCGCAGGGAAGTACCCAGCCTCTGAAAGCACCAATCGATCACCTGTGCATCCTCGATGATGGATGCCCCCAGGTCGAAATAATATCCGTTCTTCTCAAACGTGGAGCAACATCCGCCCACCCTCTCACTTTGCTCCAACAACAATACCTTGCGCCCCTGCCTGGAGAGAAGGGCCGCCACGCCGAGCCCTCCAACGCCCGCTCCTATGACGATTACATTATAATCTGCCATTCGGCACCTCCCTTACTGCATATTCTTGAGACCTCTTATTCTATCCTGTGTTATCGGAATACTCAATAAGCTTATGCGAGATTTGTAGGGCGTAGTGCCTGTAGTTCTGCCTGTTGTAAAGCAGGCAATGCGAGTGAAAAGATAGATTATTCAGGTTTTACCCATTCAGATATAGAAATATATCCTTGTGGATAACCGCTGTATCCGACTACTATGCTAGTATTATTAAAAAGTCGTATAATGGCCTGAAGCTTGAGAGTTGCGCGCCTTATTTTAATAATTGGCCCCGTTCAGGCGCCAAACGGAATAAACAGCGGAGGTAGGTGATAAAAATGGCGGCCCAATATGAACGCATACAACTGGACTCATTCATAACCTGGCATAGTGGAGCCGGTGTCGATATCGATGAAAAAACAGGCAATATTTGTGTAATAAGCGATGCAGGGTTATTCCTCTACATCAATAAGAATGGAAATTACACCAAACAGCCGCAAATCGCGCCGCTTACCTGCTGGGAAGGAGCCGCTGGAGTCAGCATCAATGATAATACGGGGGCCATAGCTGCAGTACATGAAGGCGGATTAAATCTTTACGAGCCTTCCGGAAATGGTTTCCAGGAGTTTATTCTGGACAGGTTCACCAAGCGCAGGATCAGCGCGGATTGTGTGTTCCACAGGTCAACGGGAAATATTATTATGCTTAGCGACGCCGAAGGCCTCACCCTGCAGCAAAAAACGGGCGGCGGCTATATTAAGAGCCCCATAGATAAATTTGGGGCCTGGCACGCCGGCGCAGGCCTGGACATTAACCAGAATAACGGTGACATCTTCGCAGTTGCCAACCATAAGGGCGGCGCAGAAGGCCCATATCCCATAGATGCAGATAGCCCGCCGGGGGACCAGTGGCCCAAGGGGGACTGTCTTGTCAGGTACAGGCCCATCGGCGATAACCGATATCTCAAAATGATCGTTCATCATCCGGTATCATGGCTGGGTGGAGCTGATTTAGACGTCAATGATGAGACCGGCGAAGTAATTGCAGTCTCAGACCCGTCTATCAATATGTATAAACCTGAAGGGGACACATATTCCAGGGCTTCCCTGGGCGTGGCCCATACACATAGTGAGGGCGCAGCCCTGAAAATCAATGCCCAAACCGGAGAATTTATACTGATTACAGACGGCCTGATCCAGATCTATATGCCCGGGCACCAGGGAACGCCGATCGACACGGCCATGACGCGCAATAGCGGCGTCGATATCGACATAAACAGGCATACGGGTGAAATTGCCCTGGTCGATAACCGGGGATTGACTCTCTACAGAAAAAAGGCTTGAGCGCCGATCACTTACCGCTAATCTGTGAAATCAAAGCTTTTTTCGCGGAATAGCCGCAGACAGGCGTCCACCACAGATTCGTTGAACAACTTGCCTTTTTTATTTGATATTTCCTCCAGTGCTTTATCTATGCCCAGGGATGGCCGATAAGGCCGATAAGAGGACATAGCTTCCACCGTATCAGCTACCGCCAGTATTTTAGCTTCCAGCAATATCTCATCGTCTTTCAACCCGCTGGGATAACCCGATCCATCCATTCTTTCATGGTGCTGTAAGACCGACTCAGCTACAGCGCCTGGGAAATCTATACCTTTGACAATGTCATAGCCGCCCCTGGGATGTGTTTTTATGAATTGAAACTCTACTTCTGTCAGACGGGCCGGTTTGCTCAGGATATCGGAGGGTATGTAGATCTTTCCGATATCGTGAACAATGGCGGCCATCTGTACCTGGTCTGTTTGGTCTTTACTCAAGCTCATTTCCTGAGCTATTGCAGTAGCGAGGGTGGCCACCCTCCGCTGGTGGCCGGCCGTATAGGGGTCCCTCATCTCAACTATTTTCGCCAATGTAGCGATGGCGTCTTTAAGATTCTTTCTCACAGCTACCAGGCCTTTCTCCAGGTTTTCCTCCGCCAGTTTTCGCCTGGTAATATCCTGGTTGAAGGTGATAACGCCTATTATAGTACCGTCCCTATCACGATAGGGAATCCTGTCGATCTGGGCCCATCTTTTAGCGCCCGAAGGCAACGTATATTCCGATACTATTCCCAGCTGAGCAACCCCTGTCCTCACGACCTCGTTATTTGCGGCGGCGAACCCGACGGCTTCATCATCAGAGAAGAAATCGTAAATGGTTCGGCCCACCACCTCCTTCGGCTCCCGACCAAAAGCGGCTGCCCCGGCTTTATTGATGCGCATAATAACGCCTTCTTTATCCAGGTATGCAATTGTAGGACGTACGGAATCGAAGATAGTGCGGTATTCCTCTCGCTGCTGCCTGATCGTCTCTTCCGCCAGCTTCCTCTCCGTATTGTCGATAGCTGAAATTACAAAGCCGACCACGCCTTCGGCAGGCTCACGCACGACCGATGTTGAAACCAGGGCCGGCGTACTGAGACCGAGCCTCGACCTGAACGAAAGCTCACGCCGCACGGTACCTCCGGTCGCAATTGTCTCCTTCAGCAAATCATCGGCGCTGTCATCACCGTCTACGAATGAACTGAAGCTAGCGCCCTTAAGTTTCTTGGCCGAAATCCCCAGCAGATGGGCGGTGGCACGGTTGGCATAGATTATTCTCCCGTTTAAGTTCAAAAGCATCAGTGAATCACTCACAGTGCCCAGAATTACGTCGGATACGGCAGCCGGGCTTATGGTCGTTAACCGGTATCTGGAGACTGCCATCACCATGCCGACCCCGAAAATTACGCAGATCACATCCGATATCTGGGGAATAGTGAAAATCCCCTGTTGACTCAATATTCGGGCTATCAGGGCAAGCCCCATAGTAATATAGCCCGTTACGATCAACTGAATACCTCGCTTCTTAAGATATGACGCCTTAACCTTGAGTACATAGCGAATGACTGCATAGCTGCTAATCATGACTGAAATCACTGCATAGGCCAGGTATAAATATGAATAAACCGACTGCGACCAGATGGCAACCCATCCCCAGCTTACGTCATTAACCCCGGTAATCAGGTTGCCTGACTGCTGCTGGTAAATAAAAAAAACTGGGAACACCAGAGAACCGAGCAGAAAAGCTTTGCTATCTAAAAAACGGTCCTGATTACTTAAGGCAAGGCAGCACCAGAGGCCGGCAACGGGGACGAAACACCAGCCTATGGAACCCACATTTATAAAGAACAGCGCTTTGTCCGCCGTGCTCGCCATACCGGCCAGACCGTAACAAAGGCTCCAGAACGCAAATGCAGCCACTACAAAAGCGCAAAGCCGGTTTAGCCGCGCCTCCGGGCTTTTGCTCATGACATATATAATGAGCCATACATCAGCCAGGAAGCTGCCGAAATGCAGCATCGTGACAATGTTCATGTTAATCCAACGTTGTTTTTCAAAAGCGCACTAATCGACTGCGACCTTAACTGTCAGGCCTCGACAAATATAAATATACGTATCAAGCTTCCACAATACAATAGCCTATCAGGGCTAATAAGGTGAGCTACTAGGATAATAAACATGCGAAGTTCTTAATTGCCAGGCGGGTCGATGCGTCGCATTATATATAGACGGCATTTTTCAAGGGACATTTAACATCGCCAGGTTTCAGCAGTATGATTAGTCATAAGAGGAATAATTCAATGGAAAAGAAAAAGGCAGTTGCCTACTGGAACATATATAATTCGGCGACAGGTGCGGTACTGGAGAAAGAAAAGGTGATTGAACGTAATCCCATGCCTGCCGCCAGCGGGTTAATAATCGGAATTGCCGGTAAACCTAATGCTATAGTGCGGGATTTCAAGTTCAGCGGTACGAAGGACGGTCTGCCCTGTTACGATGTATATGTATGATAAAATATAGACCTGTACGGTTACCAACCTGGCCTGTTAAGTGTTTTCTCCTTAAGATGCCTGAGTCATTACATCAACGCGCTTAATCCATTATCATTAAGCAGCGCTTTACCGGATCCGCACGGGCCGATACAGGCCTGCGCCTACACTCCTTCTACACTGGAAAAAACCGATTCGAATCTGCGCAGCGCCTCGTCAATAACCGCATCAGTGTCGGCCATGCTGGTATAAACGCGCGATCCGGCCAGGGTGATGATCCCGTTAGCCGTGTAGGCTGCTCCCATCTCCTCTATCATGTGCTTACGGGGGTTCATTTCCTTCAACAGGCGGTCCACGTTATTGAAATCCAGCAGCATTACGCCGGAAGTCTCCAGGTGTACGATCGAACCCTGGCTATAAACCACGAACGGCAGTTTAAGGCGTTCGATGATCTCCTGCAGGCCTTTGGTAAGCCTGTCACCGGCCTTCCCTGCAATGACCGGGGCGTTGGTGCGCTCCATTTCGAGCAGGGCATAGTAGCCCGCCACGCAAGAGAGCGGGTTGGCGGACAGCGTCCCGCCGATATAGGCGCGTTCACCCGTCTTGCCGCCGATGCCGGCCGCGAAACACTGGATGACATCGGCGCGGCCACCCACACCACCCGCCATCGGGTAGCCCCCGGTTACGCACTTGCCGAAAATCGTTATATCCGGTTTGACTCCGAAGTAGCCCTGGGCACCCCCCATGCCCAACCTGAAGCCGGTCACTACCTCGTCGAAAATGAGCAGGGCTCCGAACTCGTCGCACAGCTCTCGCACTTTACCATTAAAATCAAAGGGGACCGGCCGGGTGCCGCTTTCGGGTCCCACCGGCTCCACTATGACCGCCGCTGTCCCACCCGCACGGCGGTTGGCTATAAGTCTCTTTTTCAATGCCTCCAGATCGTTAGGGTAGAACTCCTGGGTATTGGCGCTAGCACCATTCGGGATGCCGGTGGCTTCCATCCGTCCCGTGCCGGGTATATGCATACCGAAAACCATCGAATCGCTCCAGCCGTGGTATGCGCCGCCGACCTTGATGACCTTCTTCTTTTGGGTAAATACGCGCGCCGCCCGGATGGCTGCCATTACGCTCTCTGTACCGGAGCCCAGCATGCGGAACATCTCAACGGCAGGCATGTAGCGATTGATCAGTTCCGCCAATTTTAACTCGTATTCATGGAACAGGCCGGTTACCGGCCCGCAGGAATGAAGCAGTTCTATGACCTTATCGCGCACCGGGGCATAATTGTTGCCCAGCACGATCGGGGCGCCGGCCTGCAGGAAATCAATATATTTGTTTCCGTCCACATCCCAGAGATAAGCCCCTTCCGCTTTTTCGATGGCAATCGGGAATGGATGGTTGAAAGCCAGGTTATGCTGGACACCGCCCGGGATAAACCGCTTGGCTTTATCGGTCAGAGCCTTCGAGCGCACACATTTTTTATCGAAATAAGCCAGGTATTCCTGCATCCTCTCCTCGCGCACCCGTCGCATCGGCTGGCTGACAAGCTCCTCCAGTCTACGATAAATGTCAGCAACATCAGGGTATTGAGAAATAGCATATTGTTGTGTGTCGCTCATAGCAACCTCCTCGAAAAAACAAAATGAACCTATTCTGCTTTTTATATATGATATTGAAGGTGTCAAGATTTGACACTAATTTTATACCTGACGGCCAATAAATACCACCTCCCCCACCCATAATTTTAAAAACACGCAGGCCCAAAGTCTTCCATAGTCATGAAAGGCTTTGGGCCTATATGCCAATTTGGTGTGTCCGTCTAAAAGTTAAACCGATACTTTTGTCCCGGACAAATCAAAGTCTTTTTTGCCCAGCACAATGAGTATCAGCGCCAAGACTCCCAGGAGGCGGCCGCTGATCACAGCGCATATTGAGCCAGCCAGGGCCAGGCCCCAACTTTTAACTCTCAGGGCAAATATCCCTCCGATTACAGCCAGAATGCTGACGACTATCAATGCTATACCCATCCAGGGGTGAAAACCCGCCAGTATCGGCGGATGCATCCCGAACCTGGAGGCATTGGGGATTGCCCCGGCAGCCTGCCTTGCGGTATTAGGCACTGCGCCGGCGGCGTGCCTTGCGAAGGTCATAAATAAGCCCATGCATAGTCCCAAAGCACCCGATACTATATCGAGAATGCCGGCTACTGTGGGCATCCATGATTTTTCCATTTTTGTACTCCTAAAATTAATTCTATAAAACATTATAAGGGCAAATTGTTAAGACATTAATAAGTTTATGGAAAATACGTGTAAAAAATAACGGTGCCATAAGTGTATTTTGGATAAACCCCTTTTTATGGGGATTGAAGACAGAGTTCAGATGGCCTTATAGTACTCTGTGTGTCTTTTGTGTTGAATAATCTTTTTTAGTTCGAATTCCTTTTGGTGGGCCTAAGGGTACAACAAACAGAACTTTTTCGCTTTCCTTTAGCCTAGCCAAATAAGACGTCTCCTATTGCACCATTCAGGCAAAAGTTGTCATTTGCCTTGTCTAAAAAGCTATATGCTATATTTGCCTTCGCCTTCCTTGTCAACAATGTTCTGCGGCAGTGGAGCCCCCATAGCTACAAGGAGAATAAGCTTCCTATCTTGCAACCTATTTATTTCTGCAATTATTTCTCCAATCTCGCTCCTATTCTTCTGCATTTCGGAAACGAGCTTGACAGTTGCATCATCGTTTCTTAGTCTATGCTCTACTTCCTGGCGTCTTCTGTCCTCATTTGAATACTTGAGTTTACCCTTCTCATCCACAGCTTCACATACCTGATTGTACACCGTGTACCTAATGTTTTGATATGCATTTATTAAAGGCACACGTGACTTCTCAATTTGGTGCTTTCGTAGGATCAATTCTTTAATGTGGTCTGCAATATCCAATAATTCTGCTGTAGTATCCTTCATGTCCATTGTGCCACTTGTTCCTCACTAGACTCTTTAATACAATTTTACTCTTCTTTACACTTATACTAAATGGAATGCGTCAAATAACGCCTAATCTTCCTGATGAAGTAGATTGTACATTCCGCTAAGTTGTGAAACGGCATGACAATCCCTGGTGTTATAATTCACTTGGAGTCTGCTTCTATATCGCCTAGGGATTCAAAACGGGATTCTATGAGAATGTACGAAGAGATTGCGTGAGCCCAAGAATGGAGGTATGTGGATGCGAAAAGATACTATCATAGGACCGGTGGGCGTAAATTACCTTGCAACAATAGACAGTGTCTTGCCCGAGTTTAAATCTGCGAGGTACAGTTTTCTGGAGGCCGAGAAATATGAGAGCATACTGGGAACAAATCCAGCTGAGGCCTACAGAGTATATTGGTCAGAAATACTTTTTCGTACTCATCTAGCTGCGGCGACTAGCATTATCAGAAGTAGACGCTGGATTGACGGGATACTTAGGGAGGAAGAAGATCCAAACTTTCTAGTTTTCATGGCTGCCATACGCGGCCTGCTTGAATCTGCAGCAGATGCGTCAACTGCATTCCAAGTAGTGATACTGACACTGACTGAACACTATCGCATCGTGGAAGATGCTTTGACAAGACGATGCCGTGAGCCTCATTCGTTACATGTATCACCTGAGCTAGAGGACGCTCTGATCCACTATTCTCATGCCACAAAGGTACCTAAAGCTGCGGATATTCCGAATAGTCAACGGGCTAAGAGTATGCAGGAATATCTTAGTGTATTTGAACAAGGGAAGGTTTTAGGCATACGTGAGATGTACTCCGCTCTGTGTGATGCCACACACCCTGGTGCTGCCTCCGTTCAATTCCTTCTTCGCCACAAGAACAAAGCTGAGAAGTCTGTTGGATGGATTGACCCCAGTGTAGATTCAGATCGACAAGCGGTACGATGGTTCTCTGAAAACTTCGGGGATGTCATGCCGTCAATTCTAATGTTCGCGTTCAATCCAAGTATGATCGCGTTACGGATTCTCAATGCGTTTAGCCTGTCTACAATACACACGCCGGCTTCAGCAAATTGGAAACTCGAAGGCATTCCACTGTGGGAGACATGCAGGAAGACACTTCTGCGCCAGGGCGCTAAGTGTTAGCAAAAACTACAATTGCGATTTCACATTGCAGCAAGTGCACAATCGTCAGAATTGTACAAATGATAATCCCATGCTTTACACTTAGTCATCAACTGGATAATATTATGTACAAATATTATTCATCTTCTGTGTCAACGGTAATATCAAGTTGCATGGAATTGTTCGTCAATCGTTATACCATTCCAATGAAACTGCAATCCGACAAATTAATACTGGTGTGATTGATTATTGGTTTTTTGATATATTGGAGTCTAAGCAGTGACTGGACTGATAGTTCTTATCGTATGGATATTATTTTGGATTCTCTGGGGTATCTTTGCCACACTAACCAGTCAACGAAATGAACGATATAAACATCTGATATCATATCCCATCATTGTTCTTTTCCTTATATTCGTCGCTTTTTTCTTCTCATACCCTCCCCCTGAATTAGGTTTCTTAAAATATCGTTTTGTCTCGTGGGGATTTGGTGCGTGTTTAATGGGTTTTATACTAATGGTGGCCGGCTTAGGTTTTGCGGTTTGGGCACGTATATATTTGGGAAGGTCATGGCGCGGCGATATTAAACTGACTCCACAGCATCAGTTAATTCAGTCCGGACCGTACAAGTATGTAAGACATCCCATTTACTCTGGAATGATACTTGCCATTATTGGCACAGTCCTTGTACTGGGCGAACTATGGGTATTAGTAATGTTCTTTGTCACGACCTTTGCTTTCGTAACTAAGAGTCGTAAAGAAGAAAAACTACTGTTACAGCAGTTTCCAGGCTATAGCCAATACAAGGCAAAGGTGAAGGCATTCTTGCCATATCTGTTTTAGCTGTGCAATAACTCTGTCGGAGAGGCTAAAACCTGGTGTTTTCATACAATCCGTCATTTTGTTGCCGGCGTACAGACATTCGCATTTCTATCGTGCCATGTGAACAGTTCAAAGGGGAAAAGGGCGCTTGTGCCAGCGACTGAATGATATAATGCAAGCAGATGACAATCATACTCGCCCTTGGTAATTCTGACCAAATAGTGCAAGTTTGTGATCGCAGACTGTCATACGACGGAAAATTGGTTGAGGATGAAGCGAACAAGGGGGGAATTCTTGTTTGTTCAAATGCCCGTCTCGCGTACGGGTTTACCGGACTTGCTAAATGTGGGGGTTTTGACACGCAGAGATGGCTTGTTCAGAATCTTACTAATCTGGGACCTCCAGATTTTACCGCAAAGTCCTTGCTAGACAGATTAAAAGAGAGGGCTACGGAGAACTTTGCTAGCATTGATGACCTTGTTAAAGCTCGCGCGGAAGTCAAGCGTCTAACAATTATGTTCTCGGGCTATCTTTATCATCATTCTCCACCTTTAGCTGGATTTGCAGTCCTGTCAAATTTTCAGGATTTCGATACTATGTGTGATAGTGAACAAGCAAGGGATTCTTTCAAATCTTGGTTCTGGAGTCAAGAAACGTCGAGATCTGAAGACTTCACCTTTGTTCAATGCGTAGGCTTTTTACAGGCAACAAAAGCTGCCGATGGGATAGCGCTTGAAAAGCTATTGAAGCAACGAAAACCTGCTAGAGCAATTATCAAAAAGGCAGTTGAGATAATTCGTCAGATGGCTGAACGTCCCGAAGCACATGGGACAATTGGAAAACAATTGTTGTCGATCACTCTGCCAAGAGAACTTGGCTGTCAGCCTATTTCGGAGTACCACTCAATGGCCCCGAAACCCACCATATTTTTATCGCCGGTTACAGTAGCAACAAAAAGGATGTCGGCTTCGGTCGAGCTACAACTAACGATTGTCGACGAAAACAAAAATCCTGTCCCGATCATAGCAAAAGTAGGTAGAAATAAACGCTGCCCTTGTGGAAGCGGCAAAAAGTACAAAATGTGCCACGGTATTTCGCCTAATAAAGCAGGCTTAATTGTATCGGACAGCGGAATACAAACGAAAATCATAAGCTCTGACCCCGAATTGGATCAAATTAGTCAAAATGCTGCAGATCTATTACGGTCATACAAAATGGATATTGGTGAAGGCAAAACTAATATCAAACTTAATGTTCACTCATTGCGCGCATTTATAGAAACAGCACCAGAGGTACGATATTGGATAGTCTTCTTGCAAGAGAATACCGGACAGCGGGTAGAGAGCTGGGGAGATTTGTCGAGAGACGTTCGGATAGCGGAGCGATGTGGCATTTCGACTTTGGATGAAATAAGAAAGGTCATGATTGATGCCGTGGGTTGGGGAGAACAATTCTTCAAGATGTATTATGATGAGTTCTTCAAAGAGAGCGGGATTAAGCCTGCTAGTGTAACCACTGTTTTGAATGGCGTGGTAACGTGGCTGCTGATAGCCTCCAATGAACATAAATTCTCAAACAGGGTCTTGGAGAGTGAATTCGGAATACACGGTCTGGGATCATGGTACATTGTTGAAGCTGCGCGACAGGCAAAGGAAATTGCCAACAAATAGAACGTAAGTAAGGCACGCGGGGAAAATGGAGTTGCCAGGGCTCAACTCAGTCTGAAGTAGCTAATCTTTAAACATTCCATCGTTATGTGTGATTGAACTTTACAGGTACTGTTTCTTTACATGTTTTGCGTTAGTCTTTGGAACGGGCTGTGAATGCATCGAAAGTTCCGAGGTAATTAGGTCAAGGAACGTATATAATAGAATTCAGGTCAGCAAAGCGGGCAAATAATGACTGACTTGAATGAAAGAATTAACACATTGGTTCAGTGGATAGCACAAGCGAAGTACCTAATAGTCTTCACTGGAGTTGGAATTAGCACCGAATCGGGATTGCCAGATTTTAGAGTCAAATCATCTTCGTCCAACACGAACTGTGTGTAGTAAACAAAACTGACAATTGTGCAGCCGATCGCGTAGGTAATGGAATATTAGATGCTGTCGTTATTACTCTTTATGACACAGTGTGAAATCTTAATACAGCAAATATATCGTATCTGTTGACCTATGTTTAGGCTTGGTATACACTAAGGCCGCCTACGGATAAGATACACTGTTTTTGTAAGGTAAAAGGCCGAGCTGGTGTTGAGCGATGATTAAAATATTGCACACTGCTGACGTCCATCTAGGTGGAGGGTTCTCTTCCCAAGACGAAAAAGGCTTCTTGGGTGAAAAAGGCAGAGAATACAGAAATCAACTGCTCAGCACTTTCGAAAGGATAGTAGATCTGGCTATATCTGAAAAGGTCTCTATCCTGCTAATAGCGGGTGACCTTTTCGAAACTAATCGTGTGCATGGAATCGTTATCGGTAAGGTATTATCGGCTTTTAAAAGGTTAGCTGAAAATGGCATACCAGTATGCATCTTGCCCGGAACTCACGACGTTTACAACGACGAGTCCATATATCGTTTTGTTAACTTCCCTGCAAATGTGACAATATTTACACCTGGACATGACCATGAGATTTACAAGAATCTCGATCTCACTGTGTATGGGAAAGCTTTCGATGGTAAATCATACGGCGAAAGCCCTATACAAGGATTATTGCTAGATAAAGACGTAAGATTTCACATCGGCATGGCACATTGCTCTATCAGGATCCCTGGGAGGATAGAGAAGGAAACGATGCTGCTCGATATAAGAGAGATAGAAAGCTCAGGGTTTGACTACCTTGCTCTGGGTCACTGGCACTCTTTCCAAGACGTCAGCCAGGGAAACACCAAGGCATTTTATTGCGGTTCTCCTGAGCCCATATCTATGGATCAGAAGGGCGCTGGCAACGTAGCCATAATTACCATACTGGGAAAAAGCGATGTTAAAGTCATACCGCTTCGAGTGGGAACAAAGGAATTCGACGAAATATCCATAGATGTTGGCCTGGTTAAATCTGCAGCGGAGATCATAAACCTTATTGAAGCTAAAGCTAATCCAAACTTGATATTGAAAGTGATATTGGAGGGCTTATGTAGTAAAGACTACGACCCAAATTCTAAAGAAATAGAGGATCTGCTGGGCAAGCAGTTTTTCTGTCTCCGGGTAGAGGATAGGTGGCATCCCAAGTTGGATGAAGTTACCCCCGAAAACTTCCCGGAAGAAACAGTGACAGGCAAATTCCTAAAGCTCATGCGGGAGAAGATTAGATTGGCCAGCAATGAAGATGAGAAATCGGTCTATGCGGAGGCTTTAAAGCTTGGCTTCGCCCTTCTCCAAGGACGTTCACAGGTGATTGAATGATACTTAAAAGCATTATCGCAAAGCGGTTTAGAGGTATCAAAAGCGAAGACTTGATAACATTTTTACCTGGCTTAAATATTGTCAAAGGAAGTGATAACGAAGCAGGAAAGTCATCCCTGCGCATGGCCATAACCAAGGCTTTGTTTCAGGATCCTACTAGTGTGAGTGAGGACGTACGTAAATTGACAAGCTGGGGTACAGATGAACCCTGGGAAATCGAGCTGAAGTTTCAGACCGATTCAACATCTTATGATCTAAACAAAAACTTGAGTAATGGTACTTGCAACCTTGCTAGTATTGGCTCCACAGAGCGCCCAATTGCTAATAAGAACGCCATCGCGAATAAAATAACCGCTCTTACTGGGTGCCCTTCGGAAGTTTTCTTCGAGAGCACAGCATGCATTGCCCAAGATGAATTTATCAGGATAATTCCACGAGGTGCAGCACCTGCTGAAAAGAAAACCACCTTTGGGACTTTAACACAGAGATTGGAAGCCACATTAAGTGGAGCACAAGAGGCCGATGTCTCCTCTATCCTGTCAAAACTGTACATGAAGACACACAATAAGCCTGCCAAAGGCCCTTATTATCATCTTTCAATCGTTGAGGAGCAAATACAAAAACATACTGTTGAAAAGGCTGAACAGGAAACCAAGATTAAAAATTTGATAGAAAAAAGAAGAGAATTGAACAGCATTAAAGAACAATTGGAGCAAATATGCAAGGATCTGCCTATAAAACAAGACTTATTAGCAAAGAACAACAGAATACTGGAGCTTCAGGGCAGCATAGATAAAGATGGGGATCAATATAATAATTTCGAGAGGGTAAGGAAATTTAAGGAAGATCTAGACACGATAGATGAACAACTGAAAGAATTCATCTATTTCTCCGGGAAGGCAGAGTATATAAAACAACTCAATGATTCAAAATACGAGCTCCAAAATTTGGCAAACCAAAAGAAAGAGATGCAAGATGATTTAAATATATTGGGAAACCAGAAGCCTGCGTTGTGGAAACTCATCCTAGGTGTACTTGGCGCAGGGCTATTTGTTGGTGGACTGGTGGCAGGTTCGCTCATCAGCAAATACTTATTCTTCGGCATTGGAGTAGCTATTAGTGGACTCATTATCTTCGGTTATTGGCTAATCTCTCAGATGACATGGAATAGGGAAAAGAACTCGACCTCTAAAAAACTAGATGTACTTGAGGAGCAGATACAAAATAAAATAGGCACGTTAAAGCCTATTCTTGATTCCATGGGCTTCAAAGACTATAACGAATATCAGGAGGAATTTGCGAAGTACGTGGAAAAGCTAAGTAAAAGAAACGACCCTTTCACCAAACTAAGCGGCATACTGGGCAATAAAGATTGGGAAACATTTAAGACAGAGAACTCGGGCTTAGTTATAAAGATGAGGGCTAACCAAGAAGAGCTGAATAAACTCCAATCTTTCAAATTAGATCCACTTGAGCTACAGAAACTAGATACTGAGATCAACGGAGAAAAAGGGCTCCTAAAACGAAAGGCTGACTTTGAAGGTCAGAAAACTGGCCTTGCGTATTTTTTTGAACATACTGATGCGGATCCAGATCAATTAGCAAGCGTCGAAGAGGAGCTGGAATGGATGAAGAAAGAGAAGGCATTTTGGGAAAGAAAACAAAAAGTCTTTGAGATAACGAGACAGGTTTTGGAGGAAGGTCACAAACAGACCCTTTCAAGAGCAGCCGATGTTTTGGAGAAGGAACTTTGTAAGCACATATCTACCATAACTGATGGTAGATATAACCAGGTTAAGATAGAGCAAACTAAAGACTTAGATTTGTCCATACAGACTTATTCACCAGAGAAGCAAGATTGGGTGAATGTCTCAGAACTTAGCCGGGCAACGCAAGACCAATTCTATATCTGTGCTAGGTTTGCGTTGGTAAATATCATTACAGAAGGGAAAAAACCACCTCTCCTTTTGGATGACCCATTTGTTAACTTCCACCCCAAGAGGCTACAGAGAACGATACCATTGCTTCAAGAACTAGCGAAGGTAAATCAAATCCTTATCTTCACTTGTAGTGATGCATATGACAGTTACGGCAACATAATATTAATGAAGTAGTTGTAAGTGTTTCATCACGTAGCAATCACATTTTTCTTTTGATTTTAAAAGGGCCGGTTAAACATTCTAGACAAATAGTCGTGGGTTGAACCTCTGGCAGTGTGCCGCATTTGAAATAAGTGTAACCACCGCCTATTATCGTACATGTTTTTTATTGCACTTTTTAGCGTTTTGGTGAACTTGCCAAGGTTCAATTAACTGGATGTTTACCGCTTGGTGGTATGTTCGAATTCTATCTCGGGAGCCAGTTTGCATTAGGAGAAAGCTGCGGATACCGATAATCAAAACAATTTAGACTGTGCTAGAGTACCGGCCAATAATCTGCGACCAAATTCTTCATATCTTATGCACCCGACATCTTCAAGCATACAAGCCCCATGAATGGAATTGTCGTTACTAACTACTAAATACCCGCGTTCCTTTGCTACAGCAACAATTTGGGAATCGACTCCGCCACCTACACCTTCGGTTTTCCAAAACCCGGAATAATTATGCCCTTTTATGATATGGAAAGGCGGACCATATCTAGTATCAAGCTGCTTCATTAGGGCTTGTTCAACAGTTGTAAGCTTATGAAGGCAACCATACTTATCCCAATTCTTGATTTTAGTGCCTATCCTGGTGCTCGTATCTGTTAGCTGGCGATACACGCCTTCGACAAAACAAATATGACCATCCTTTGCCGATTCATGCAACTTCTCGAACCAGCCAGCAAGTTCCACATTGATAATAGTGTCTGCATCCAGACAGTACATGTGAATACTTCCTTGGCATTCCTAGTTCATTTTCACATAGTTGATGAAATCATTTACTCTTTCGATTTTCATACCTAAGACCTTTGAGAGGCTGGTCACAGATATATTGCCACTAATGTAAGCTTCAGTAAGTAATCTTGAATATGGCCCACCGAGCTCTCCATATCTGCGCTTCACCTTTGTCCTACCGAGTATCCGTGGGGGAGGCAAGCCTGAGAAATATGGTCTGCGCCTGTCCCACTGGGCTCTCTTTGTCTTATAAAAGCCAGGAGGCGCGAAACCCATGGTTTCCAACGATATTGCAACGACATCTCTGCTCACTTTAAAGTAATTCTTTATCATGTCTATGTAAGAGTCACCCCAACGGGATTCGTAGCGGTCCATATGTTTACTTCCCAGGAACTCCCGCAGTTCATCCTTGCTCACCATCATCTCAGCAGCAAATTCGTTCGAAAAACGTTCCACCTTTGCCTCATTTTGAGAGCCAATAAAGTCACATATTATTCCAGGTTCGCGTAACATCAAATGGGCCCATTCATGCAGAAGAGTAAAAGTGCGTCCCGTAGCTGATTCATAATCATTTTTGTTTACAAGAATAGTTGGTGGTGAGCCATCTTCCCATCTAGATGCCCCCCTCACTTCATTTACGATTAGCCCCAAAGAGATTACATAAACGCCCCTTTTTTCGATTGCCTGTTTCCAAAAATCGAAGGCCTCTCCCGGAGATTCCCAATCCTTGCGTATCGCATCACTAAAACTAAATAGCTCTCGCTCCTGTCGCACAATATCTTTGATATTCTCATTGAGGTGAATCCTGGTTACGTCAGGACTATTGGTAACCCGTAGATCATTTACTATGCTGGCTAAAGTGTCAGACAAAGATATGAACTCATCAATTTTCAGTCGTGATTCATAGCTGAGACTGTCTATCTTGTTTTCTGATAGACCGCGGAAGTTCACTTTATTGATTAATAATTCCGGTGGTTGCTCGAGAAAGAAATAGCCGACTGGGCAACGATAGTGTTTGGCGAGTTTTTCCAAATTTTCAAGCGTAGGTACTTCAATCGATTTCTCCCAATTGTCTAGTGTCTCTTCCTCTATCCCTGCTAGGGCTTTCACTTGAGATGGATTCAGGTTCATGCGAGATCGGCAAAGATATAGAGAATGAGTATTTACCCAGTCGCTTGGCGGATCAAATCTAGAAGGATCTTTGTAAGTAGTAGTCACCTACACTCCTATTGAGCAGATTGTGGTTATTATATCACAGGCTTGTCAATTGATTACACATCAATTTGCACCTCAAGGCGCTACTCCCCTTTCCCCGTCCCTATAGAACGCATGCTCCGGGTAAATGGGCGTATTGCGGCCTATAACGGTGAAGTTATATCCAGCCATTGCAGAATTCGGTATGTAATGAAATTTGAACAATAGCCTGGAATGTGCAAATAAGAGATATTTTATTTGGCCAAGCTAAAGGATAGCGAAAAGGTTCTGCATATTTTATAGCTATATGGTGGACCTGAGGGGATTCGAACCCCTGACCTCCTGAATGCAAATTGACCTCGAACGCAATTGTTTCATTTATTACTCCTATTACTAACGATGCAACGACGATATTGAAACAAGGGATTCAGGTCAAGACGATATTAAGTTGTTTATGTGAACCAGTTTGTAGCCACTGGGTCTAGGCAGTATGAGTCTAAGGTGACAAAGGGACTGAGGTCAATAGGAACGTAGGTAAAGTTTATTACATACTTTGACGCTCTAGGTCTTGGATTATTTTTATAGCTTTCTCTCTATCATCTTTTATGATTTCTATTACTTTAGAAGTATGCCATTGAGCATCTTTAGCCAGTCGATCAAATGATATTATTCCATTATGATGACCTTTATGAAGAACGCCGTACATGAACTGAATATCTTCTACTAGTTGGCGTACCTCTCCGTATAATAGGTGAGTATCTTTTGCAGCGATGGAATCGTGATGAGCTAACCGTTTATCCCTATAGGTTTTTAGCCTTTTTAACAAGTCCTCACTCGCATTAATCTTTGTCTCAATGCCCATCAGATCACTATCGGTAGCATATGGAACATACTCTTTCGTATTACCCTTAGCTATAGTCAGCAGGTTTCTGAGGCTAATCGTCCTGGGATCAGAATCAAATACCTTGGCAAGCTGCATAAGACCTGCATTTAGTGAAGCATTGCGAGCTGTAAGAAATAATCCACGATACCGATTTAAGGCAGCAGCCGATTCAATATCTGCAACATTCAAATCGCGCCAAACAGCTAAATAAGCAGTGCCATCACAAACAATCTTCAGTAACTCTTCCAACTGTCGTTTATATTCTTGCTGATCTATATTTGTTTTCTTTACCGTCATATCTCACCGCCCTGTGGTTAATAAACGTAATTTACACGCACGTGTCAATCAGGTCAAGAATTACCACGTTGATATAGCTATTTTACTTGACAAATTATAGTGGTATGATATAATGATGATGGTGATGATGATGGTTATTAATTATGGTGATTATAAAGGAGGCTATAATGGTTAAAAAGAAGGACACCTATCAACCCTGCTCTGACTTAGATTTACGATCTGCCGCTCTAAGGGTAACACATGAAATACTTAAAGAAATGGATAGCAAGGGAATACCTACTGTCGGTAAATTCGGTGATGTACTCAGGGAAGAGAAGGCGAAACTCAGGGCTTACGGCGAGTATATGGCCAAGAAAGGCACGAGCCCAATGATGACTTGGGATGAACTTAAAAAAGCTGTAAATGAATATGCAAAGAGCACAGAAAAATCTAAAAAAACAAAGTAATTAAATGGAAACTATTAATCTATATCCTATTTAGGGAGAGAAACCCCATATACCAGCTAAATATCAAAAGCCTTATAAGGGAGGTTACATTATGATGAAGTTACAAGTAAAACAAGCCGAAGTCGAAGAAGAGCCACAGCTTTCAATAAAGGACAAGGAAATCAGCCATGACGAAATGGCGAGATATATCATGAGACTACACACATTCAAGACATTCCAAGATACTAAGCAGATTCTTGTCTATAGTCCTATAACTGGAAGATACAAATTCAATGGCGATGCAATCATAAAAGGGTTGGCAGAAACAACTCTTGAAAAACACAATCTTAGCAAACTAGCTACCAATTACTATATGAATCAAGTAATGGGACATATTGAGAGAGCAACCTATGTTCCAAGGTCTAAATTCAACTGCTCAACTCGCTTTATCAATTTAAGAAATGGTAGGCTTGATCTGGATACAATGATACTCTACAAACACAAACCTAATTTATTAAGTACAGTTAGCATCCCTGTGGAGTTCGACTCTGATGCCGACTGTCCAAAGATAAAAAGTTTCTTGAACCAGATTGTATCAGAGGAAGATGTCCCACTTTTAGAAGAAATATTCGGCTGGTGCCTTGATGTTAAAAGTCCAATTCAGAGGGCTCTCTTATTTATCGGTGAGGGAGCAAATGGTAAGAGTACGTTTCTCCGGTTGCTTCGGGAATTTCTTGGCCCAAAGAATTGCGTAGCTATTCCACTACAGGCTTTTTCAACAAATAGATTTGCTTCCTCGACGCTATATGGCAAGCTAGCGAATATATACCCGGATTTGCCAAGTACTAAATTAAAAGACTCGAGTTATTTAAAGGCCTTGACAGGGGGAGATGCTATAACCGCCGAAGAGAAATTCAAGAATGGTTTTGAGTTTATTAATAAGACAAAACTACTCTTCTCCGCCAATAAACCTCCGGTTATTGAAGATGACAGCATGGCGCTCTGGCGACGCATGATTATTGTTGATTTTCCTAATACCTTTATGGGTAAACAAGATGACCAAGGACTACTCCAAAAGTTAACAACGTCAAAGGAATTATCTGGCCTTCTTAATATCGCCATAGCAGGATTGAAAAGGCTTAGGGGAAACGGCGATTTTACTTATGATAAATCCTGGAAGAAAACCATAGGGAAGTATGCTGATTTATCTGATCCAATAGGAACATTTATTGAAAAGGAATGCTTCTTTGACTCCACTGAAGAAATTAGTAAACCTATTCTGTTCAAGGCTTATGTCGATTTCTGCAAGATAAAGAAAATACCAGCAGGGACGAAGCAGGCATTTGGGCATACATTGAAAAAGAAATATCCCAGGGAAATAAGTCAGAGACAAAATAACTGGCAAGGTATAATCCTGAAAAAGCCGATAGCACCCTAGAAATGAAATTAATGAAACTCAATAACTTTTTCTATATTTAATTTCTTTAAAGCTGCCCAACTAAAAATAAAATAGGAAATTATTATTGAATTTGATTACCTTGATTATAGTTTTAAGGGCTGACCTTGCGGATGCACTGGGCAAGTCAGCACTTTTTGTACCAATAAACTGGATATAACTGCATTCACTAATGTTACCTGGACTTATAAAAATACTTAAACCACTTTTTACAATCCGCTAGTTCAATTCACAAATGCCCTATCGTGTAAATGCCTCCGGCGTTCTATATCTACTGGCTTCCAATTTGTTTCAGATTTGCGATTTTAAGGGCTTCAGTAACCATGTGCGCCCAATTATCTTCAGAGATATTTTCTTGATGAATTTCTATTGTTATATAAGAAGTATTTGAGAATAAAGACCATGCTTAAATAGAGCGTTTGATTCTTATTCAAACGATGTAACTAAAGCTATACCGACCAATGGCAATACACAGTAACAAGTTTAATATGGTTAGCGTTTTTATAATATATAGCTCACCTATAGGTAGCCTGGTTGAAAAATTAGAAATAATGGGAACATGCGGAATATTGAGCGAGTCTGGCAGAATTTACAGATTTGTGTGGGCTAACAGACAAGTATACTATTCTAAATAATGCCGTAGTATAATTGGACAGCAATATGGACAGGGAAACTATCATACAAGAAATCCGACGAGTGGCACAAGAGCTTGGCAGTTCTACTCTCTCTAAAGTCCAGTTTAAATTGAGGAGCAATATATCTGAGTATCACATAAATAAATACTTTGATTCATGGAATGAAGCTGTCAAAGCAGCTAATTTAACTGTCACTGACGTATCTCGCATTAGTGACGATGAAATATTCCGTGAGATGGCAAAGGCATTTGAGAAATGTGGAGAGATATGCTCCACTATTAAGTTCAATAAACTTTGCAAATATAGTTACTCTCTTTATAGAAGCCGATTCGGAAAATGGAATGATACGTTATTGGCTTTTAAAGCTTGGTTATCGGATTCAAACCTTGATTTCAAATTCAAGGATCAACTCCCTATTGTGCCAATACCAGTAAGAAACTCGAGTACTCTTTCGAAAGAAATTGATAAGTCAAAGCAGATTATTTATGATTCAGTGGGCACGACAGCATACGGTTCAGTTCTGAATTTCCGCGGATTATTACATGCCCCTGTCAACGAACAAGGTGTAGTTTTCCTTTTCGGTATGGTGTGCCTTGACTTGGGTTTCATTGTCGAAGCTGTACAAACTGGCTATCCAGATTGCATAGCTAAGCGAAGAGTGAAAGGAAAGAAAGATATTTGGGAACGTGTAAGAATTGAATTTGAATACCGTAGTAGTAACTTTAATCATAAACCGGATGGATGCGATCTAATAGTTTGCTGGGAACATGACTGGCCTGGTTGTCCAAATGAAGTCCTAGAGCTTAAAACAGCTATCAAATCACTTTCTTCATAAATAACCTGCACTACTTCCCCCATCTCAATCCCAATATCGATACCGCCAGTAATATAACTCCTACTATCATCAATCCAGCATAATTTACTATAGTTCCCCCTGTAAATAAGCCCGTACCAACTACTACTATCACTGGTATTACTATAGCTTTAATATCTATCTCAACTGAACTCTTTTTATACTCAATCTTTGGCAAATTCAATATATGTTGCTCATAGCAATTCAAACATACTGGTACTGGCTTATCAAAGGATTCACATGCCTTGCATATAGGTTGACCACATTTTGAGCATGTACTGACTGCATCATATTCTGGATGATAATGGCATTTCATATCTGGCCTCCACTTGACAATTCATTCTTATACGATAGATAGTGAGTACGACTCTCTTATAAAAGTTGAATGAATACAAATATGAACAAGAGGAAGCCAGTAGAACGGATATTCTTCACATTCAAAGAAGCTGAGGATTATTTATCAATCAGCAGGTATAAGCTAAGGAAGCTGATGAAATCTGAATTACCTTATCACAGGATAGGCAAGAAGATAGTGTTTTTGAAGGATGATGTGGCTGAGTGGATCAAGGAGCACCAAAGCAATTAGCTCAAAGGGTAGAGCACCTGCTTTACACATAGAGAGTCAGCCTATACCGCCTGTAAAAGTTAGAAAAAATAGGATCGTGCCAAAGGATCAATCAGTCTCGCAGAATTTATGAATTTGTCTATTTTCTGAATTCTCTCATTGATAACCGTCATTTCTTAACCCTGCCCTATCCCTACGCCCAATCCATCGCCTTTCCTATTCCGTCCTCAAATTCCTCATATATTACCGAGGTATTTCACCAAAAAGAACCAATCCTTAAACCATCCCATCCCCTATTTCATTAACCTATCCACCGGACTGGCTACCACATGCCTCTTATACACATCATCAAATCCTAATGCCTGAGTATAGCGTCTGGTCATTTCCAGTGTAGTATGTCCTAAGGCTATTTGTAGCTCAAACGGATTAGCCCCATTTCTAAGGAAGCTTATGGCAAAGCTATGCCTTAATTTATGTGGTGATAACTTCATACCCAGCCTCTTGCCTAGTTTTCTAATCATCTGTGCAATGCTATCCGTAGCCATTTTATTGTTGTCCTTGCCTAACCACACATATTCAGCATCCTCAGGCCTATGAGCAAGATAGTTCCATAATACCTTCTGAGTTTTAACACCTATCCTTGCAAATCTTTCTTTACTACCTTTGCCGTTGGTTTTAATGATACCTCTCTCAAAGTCAATATCGGACATGGTAAGATTAGCTAACTCGGATAATCTCAAACCAGTATCCAGGAACATAAGCAGCATAGCCTTATTTCGTAAATCACGTAATCCTCTGCCTGTGATGGAGTTTAATATCTGCTGCATTACATCCTGTTCCAAGCCTTTAACAGTCTTATGAGGTAGCTTAGGTTTCTTCACCGTTGCCATAGGACTGGCTTCAATTAATTCCTCTCTCACAGCCCAATTAAATAACACACAAAGGCCAACATAATAGCTTTTTACAGTGGTAGGTGAAACCATTCTATTGGCATGTGCGTTACTACTATCCCATCTACTGGATGTATCTTTCAAATATCCAAGAAAGCTTCTGATCGTTGTAGCATCAATAGTAGTTATATTGAATTTGTTTAGATACCACTGGAAATGGTCAAGGATATCTTTGTAAAATGAAATGGTTTTAGGAGATTTGTTCTCAACCCTACAGGATAGTAGAAATCCTTCAATCAAACGGACTAACGGTATAGTAAATGGCACAGGAACCTTTTGACTAATAGGAAGGTTACCAAAAGAAGGTTTACACTTGATATCGGAAATGGTGGACCTGAGGGGATTCGAACCCCTGACCTCCTGAATGCAAATCAGGCGCTCTCCCAATTGAGCTACAGGCCCGCAAGACCCTATATTATACTAACCGCTGCCGTGGGTTAACAACCCGGCTTATTTATAGCCCTTGCCGATGCTCCAGGCCTTTCCCACGTTCTTGCCGATGCTCCAGTAGCTGTTATCTCCCATGGAGAAGATGAGCGGGTTCAGCCTGGCTATATCGGGCATTTTGCCGTCCATATATTTGTCTTCGCAATAGGTTGCCACGATCTCACCTATATAGGCAGTATCCACTCCCAGGGCAACCTTCTGCACTAGTTTGCATTCCATGTTGAGCCTGCATTCTTCGATCATGGGCGCCGTCTCGAGCTTGCCGTAGAAGACCTTGAACAGGCCCGATTTGTCCACCTTATGGCCGGATACCACGCCGCAGTAGTCGGTTGCTTCGACCATCTCCACCGAAGGCAGGTTGATGCTGAAAACACCGTTTTCTTCCATGCCCCTGGAAGTGAAGTGCATCTTATTAAGGCCCAGCGCAACAATAGGCGGATTGATATTCAATATGCCGCAAAAGGCGGCGGGCATAAAATTGACCCTGCCCTCGTGCTTGGCGCCTACAAGCACAACCGGCATCGGGTACAAGTGACAGGCGTTTACTATCTCTTTCTTGGCCATTTTTGTTACTCCTTTGTTCCCATCCACCGGTTATTGTGCACCCTCTCCGGCTTGAACCTATCCTCTTTGCGCAGTTTTTCATCGGGGTATCCGATAGAGACCAACGCCACCGGAATGACTTGAGAGGGGATATTCAAGAGCTTTCTCATGCCCGCCATACGCTCTTCAACCGGATAGATCCCCAGCCACACAGCCCCCAATCCCAGGGCATGAGCGGCCAGCAGAATATTCTCCGTGGCGGCCGAGCAATCCAGCATGCCGCGGCCCTTGACCACTTCCAGACCCGGATCCTCGCAGACCAGGATAGCCAGCGCCGCTTCTTTAAGCATTTGGGAATGGGGATGGAAAGACGGCACCTCATTCAAAAGACTGCGCTCTGTTATCACCACGAAGTGCCAGGGCTGCTCATTGGCGGCTGAGGGCGCTGCCATGCCGGCTTGCAGCAAACGGCTTACAACCTCTTCGGCCACCGGTTGCGCTGTATACTTGCGTATACTGCGGCGCGTCATTATAGCTTTTATAGCATCCATAGCCTTTTCCTGACCTGCAGGCCTTATATCCTGCGCCGCATTTTATCGATCCATCTCACTACGAGCACGATTATAGCGATGACAACTACGGCCAGAATATAGGGCCATATCAACTGGTAGAGAGGAGTCGGCGGCGGTTGGGTATAACCTGTCAATTGTATTTTGAGCTTATTATCCAGCCCGCGGGCAATGTATATGCTTGATTGAACCCTCGTATCACCTTTCTCAACGATCAGCTTATACTGGCCGAAAAAGCCGCGGAAAACCGCTGTGCCGCTGTTCCCGGTGTAGGCATTGCCGCGCGACCACCAGTCATCGCGTATAAGCTTGAGCAACCTGTCATAGGCTGGCTTTTTGCTCATATCCGCACGCAGCAAGCCGGATGGCGCTCCCTGCGCAGCGTCTTTGTCGGAAAAGTTCCACCATGTTATGGCCTGCACCGAAGGGTTGCTGAAAAGCATGGTGTAGAATTTCTCAGCGTAGTCTGCCTGAGCAAGCTCGCCCGCAGGCGTGCTGGGCCAGCTTCCGGATTGCTGCCCGGCAGCTCCAAGGTCGGTCCTGGGGCTGCCGCTGAGTATGGTCACCTCGGTAAAATGTATGGGAACGTTGAGGTCCTTGAAGCGATCGCAGATATCCCACACCTGGTAAAGGGGCCAATTGCCGCGCAGCATGTCCGTCTCTATGCCAATGGCATCATAGCTGGCGTGCTGCCGCAAAATACCCTCCAGGATGTCCCTGAAATCCTGGTCAGTGCGGAAATCGTTTATTAACAAGGTTGCCTTGGGACATGCCGACCTGGCCCAGCTAAGGGCATCCGAGCAGACAACCGCCGGTGTGTGGGAGTTCATCCAGTTTCCCACAGAGGTATTGGCGCGGGAACCCAATGTCGGCTCGTTTACCACATCCCAGTAGTCCACCAGCCCGCATAAATCGCCGGTGATCTCCTTAATACGTTTCTCCTGGATGGTCTGCATGTCATTTACAGCCGGGGGCGCCCAGGCCGGCACCGCATCAGCGGATATAAGGGGCGACCCTTTGGTAACAATACCCCTCTTTCTGGCCCAGTCCGCCATGGCCCTGAGAGCCTGCTCAGAGGTCTGCCCCTGCTTGGGCTCATAAACATCCCAGTAGAAAGGCAGCGTGCCGTAGTTAAAAAGCGCCGTATAGGCATTGGCCCAGTCCTGGTCTATGGCATTCGGCCCGTTGGACGGCTCTCCCAGCGGGGACAGATTGGAGCCGAAGAGGAAGTCGTGGCTCTGCTGTTCGAAATATACCCGGGCATCCCTAACAGGTATGCCGCTATCATCTACGACCGTGATAGAAGCATCGCCCCTGCGGATATTCTCGATGCGGTCCTTGGCGCCCTGCATGATGAACCACTCACGAACGTTGTTGTAAGCCCGCGTTAAAGTTGCGCCCAGGTCGGCGCCGCTCCCTCCCTGCTGACAGGCGATAGAGGGCAAAATCAGTGCAACCGTCAATAAAGCCAGTGCTATAATCTGCAAATATTTCCGATACATATTCTCCCTACACCTGATACTATATTTTGTATATTCTAACACAGGCGCAAAATTGCATTCCCATCACCGCCCGGCCCATAAATAGTTCGCAGGAAGTTTACTGCATTTCCAGAACCCTTGGTGCTCCGGTCCAATCTTGATAGCCACCATCTTCAATTGACCTACCCACATATAAATGCTATACTTGCAATAGTTCGCAAGTATGCAACTTTAGCAAGATCATAAAGCACAGATTTTTTTATATTTAAAGGCGGAAAAATGGAAACAGATAAACCTATTCTTGAGTTGCAGGCCGAGATGATGGGTGTGCTATCCAACCCCAAGCGGCTCGGTATATTGAAAGTATTGGGTAAAAAGGAAAAAACGGTTGGAGAGATCGCTTCGCAGGTCGGTATAGAGCTGCAGAACGCCTCTCAACATCTGCGCATCATGAAAGCTCACGGCATCGTCCTGGCGCGCAGAGACGGTCAGGCCGTCTATTACAGGCTGGCAACCCCGATTATCGCCGAATGCTGCGAGCTCGTGCGGCAGGCCATCATGGAAAACCTGGAGAACAGGAGAAACCTGCTTGCAAAGGGTTGAATATCTCGAATTTAATATCGCACGTCAAAAAATATTTAGATCTCAATAATAGAGACAACTGAGTGATTTAGGAGCGGAGGATTAAATGAGTAAGCTTCGTTCATCGCAAAAGGCATACTTGCAGGGCCAGTTCGGCAACAGGGCCAACTTCAGCAAAACAGAACGCATTTTATACGGGCACGACATAGCGGCCATGCCCAATATCCTTAAGCCTTTCATCGGGGACACGGTGCCCGAGGCCGTTGTGCAGCCCGTTTCCGAAGACGAACTGGTTGACCTCGTGCGCTGGGCGGCAAAGAACCGGATACCACTGACGCCGCGCGGCAAGGCCTCCTCCGGCTACGGAGGGGTCATACCGCTAAAGAAGGGCATTGTGGTCGACTTTTACCGCATGAACAGCGTGCTCGACGTAGATCCTGCATCCAACACGACCAGGGTTCAGGCGGGCGTTATCTGGGAAAAGCTGGATAGGGAGCTCGCAAAAAAAGGCCTCACTTTACGCCTTTACCCCACCAGCTACCCCTCATCCACAGCCGGCGGCTGGTTTGCCCAGGGAGGGGCAGGCATTGGTTCCTTCGAAGCCGGGTGGTTCAGGGATAATGTGGTTAAGGCCAGGGTAGTACTGCCGGACGGGCAGGTCAGGGAATTTAGCGGCGACGAACTTGACATGATCTCCGATGCCGAGGGAACTACGGGCTTCATCAGCGAGTTAGTCATTAAAGTCCAGCCCAACGATGAAATGCAGGTGGTATCCGTGGGCTGCGCCGATGCCCGCGACCTGCAGAAATTCGTGCAGGCCGTGATTGATGAAAATCTGCCTGTATGGTCGATATTATTTATCAATCCCAAGATGGCGGAGCTGAAGAACCGCTCGCCCCTGCTGATGCACTACGGCCATCCGGCCGAAGAGCGCGTATTGCTGCCGGCATCATATATCGCAACGCTTACCTTCCGCAAAAAAGACGCCAAAGCGATAACCGACAGACTGCCGGTGCTGCTCAAGCCCTGCCAGGGCGAGATACTCAGCGACCGCATCGCGCAGCATGAATGGGCCAACCGCTACAAGCTGATGGTGGTCAAACGCCTTGGCCCCAGCCTGGTTCCGGCTGAAATTGTAGTGCCACTCTCCTCTCTGGGAGAGGTAATGGATGAGATCGAAAAGAAGGTCGACCAGCCCGTCGTTAAAGAGGGCATCATTATACGGGAAAGCCTGAACGGCAAGCCCGAGGTCGTCATCCTCGGCTTTATACCCAGCGACCAGCGCAAGTTCAGCTATAACTTCGTATTCAGCCTGGCGCTGACCATCATGAATATCGCTGTCAGGCATGGGGGCAGGCCTTACGCCACCGGCCTGTATTTTGCAGGCAAGGCCAACGAGGTGCTGGGAACGCAGCGCACCGGTAAGATACGTGAATTAAAAAAGAAGCTGGACCCCCGGAATATTTTCAACCCCGGCAAGGTGGTGGGAGGCAATCCCATAGGAAGCCTTATAGGCATGGCGGAAGCGCTGGAGCCCCTGATCCGTCCACTGGGCAACAGCGTCATAACGCAGGTGAGTGAACGGCCGCTTCAGCCTGTCAAAGACATCCCGGCCGACGTAGCCTGGTACGCTTACGCCTGCTCACAGTGCGGCTACTGTGTGGAGGAGTGCGACCAGTTCTATGGCCGCGGCTGGGAGAGCCAATCGCCGCGCGGTAAGTGGTACTGGCTGAGGGAATACATGGAAGGCAGGCAGCAATGGGACCAGTTCATGGTGGATACCATGCTGGTCTGTACCACCTGCGAAATGTGCAACCTGCGTTGTTCGGCTTCCCTGCCCATCGAGTCTTCCTGGATGAAATTGCGCGGCAAGCTTATAGACGATGAAAAGAGAATGACCTTCCCGCCCTTCGAGATGATGGCCGAGGCCACTCTAAAAGAGGGCGATATCTGGGCAGGCTACCGCCGCGACCGCTCCCGCTGGTTCCCCGAGGATCTTAAAGCCAAACACGGCATCGGCGTAAAGTCCAAAATGTTTATTTCGCCGGCTGCACGGCCAGCTATGTGGAGCATGATATCGGCATGGCCAGCGTGAAATTGCTGGATGAGGCCGGCGTGGATTTCACATACCTGGGAGAGAAGGAGAACTGCTGCGGTACTCCCATGCTGGTGGCCGGGAAATGGGATGTCTTCGCCGAGACCATGAAGCACAATATCGCTGCCGTTAAAACATCGGGGGCAGATACGGTCATCACCTCTTGCCCGGCCTGCGACATGATGTGGAGGCACGTGTACCCGATCTGGGCCGAGAAACTGGGATTAGATTTCGGCATCTCGGTCAGACACTACAGCGAGGTCGTGGCCGACAGGCTGAAGTCCGGAGAATTTAAGTTCCCGGACAGGGGCAAGGGCCCTGTCAAGGTCACCTGGCATGACTCCTGTCACATAGGCCGGGTCTCACATGTTTACGATGAGCCGCGTGAGCTGATAAAAGCCCTACCCGGCGTGGACTTCGTGGAGATGCCTTATAACCGGGAGGCTGCACACTGCTGCGGCAGCGTGCTTACGCTGATCAAAGACCCGCCGGTAGCCGCAGATATAGGCCAGTGCCGCATCGGTGAGGCCCAGGAGGTGGGTGCTGAGAAGTTACTAGCACTGTGCCCCTGCTGCGAGTTACAACTGCGTGTGTCGGCGGATAAGAAGAAGATCAACATGGAAATAACGGACCTGGCGCGCTTTTGCTGCTCCAGGATGGGATTCGATTTTCCCGACCCCAACCCCGAGGTCAAAAGGCAGTGGGCCGTGTTCGAAGCCATGATCGCGCTTATGACACCGCAGGGCTTCGCCAACCTGATGGGCAGGATGTGGCCGGAGCTGATCGATGCCATGCCCTTCGGCATGGGGCCCATGATGCGCTTCATGGGCAAAATACCTGGGGCGCTCAACCTGATGAAACCCATGTTCCCCGTTCTCTTCCCGCTGCTGCTGCCCATGATGATGCCCAAGGTAATGCCCAAAATGCTGGGCCTGGTGGGCGAGATGATCCCCATGCCGGACTATATGTCGGAGCAGATGCCGATGATGATGCCCAAGGTGATGGACTCTCTCATGCCGCACATGATCGGAGATGTTGTGCCATTGGTCACACCAGCCATGATCGACTACCTGCAGGGTAAAAGCAAATAAACGGGTGTTGCCGGCCATGTTACAATTTATGCTGCCATGGAATCTATACCACTGCATAAGTTCCTGGTTGAAGCCGGTGTGGGCGCCAGGCGCCAGGCGGTTGCCGCCGTAAAGCTGGGCCGAATTACCGTCAACGGCAAGGCGGCTACAAGCTATACTATGCCCGTTTACCCCGAATTCGACGAAATCACATTCGATGGCAAGCCCCTGAAATCCCATCATCAGGCGAAGATCGTGCTTATGCTCAATAAGCCTACAGGATTGCTCACTACCACCAGCGATGATAGGGGCCGCAGGACGGTGCTGGATATATTGCCGACCGAATATCACGGCCTGGGCATTTACCCCGTTGGCAGGTTGGACCAGGATACGACGGGCCTGCTATTGCTCACCAACGACGGTAGTCTGACTTACCGGCTGACGCACCCCAAATTCGAGATGGGAAAGGAATATCTCGTTCATATCGAGGGAACGCTCAGTTCGCACGAGAAAGAAGAGATGGAAAAGGGGCTGCTGCTGGATGACGGCCTGACATCGCCCGCCACCGTCAGGGAAATCAGCTATGACCCTCCTTACAATTACAGCATCGTTATCCACGAAGGGCGCACCCGCCAGGTGAGGCGTATGTTTGCTTACCTCGGCTATCTTGTCAGGGACCTCAAACGGGTCAGGATAGGCAATCTAAAGCTGGGTGACCTCAAAGAGGGAGAGTATAGAAAGCTGTTGCCTCAAGAAGTTGGCAACCTGCTTAAATCCCACGTTGAATGAGTGACCGGGTCTTAAGAGTCCAGCGGCTCGAAGGGGGCTTTCTGAGGTTTAAAGCCCTGGTTGACCTCTTTCAGCAGCGCTTCAAGCCCCAGGCCACTGGTCCTGTCGAATGTCCTCTGAACATTGTCGGCCATGTTTGTCAGGCAATCGCTTTGCGCCCCAAAATCCAGCATTGAGCGGCAACCCATCAGATCCAGGCCGGCATTAACACACCGCTTGTGTGCAGACAGGATTTTCTTGTCAACATTGGCCAATCTTTCAGCAAAGTCCATGGTCGTTTTTTCGAGACGTTCCGTCGGGACCGACTTGATAGCGAAACCTATTTTTTCCGCAAATGCTCCCGAAATATAATCCCCGGTCATCATCATATACTTGGTCCACTGCGGCCCCATATGGTAAAGCCACATGTTGGCTACGCTGGCGCCCCAGCAGCGCATGGTCGGATACCCGACCACACAATCGTCGGCAACCATGGTGAAGTCGAGCTGGTGGCAGAGGTCGGTTGCACCGTTCAGACAGAAGCCGTGCAACTGCGCTATGGTCGCCATAGTGCATTTCCTGATCCCATCGTAAATACGCAGCACGTCGAAGTCGCGCATAATATCCCGGTGCGGCGGCAGTTCGTCACGCAGGGCAATCTCGTCTAAATCATAACCCGATGAAAACCCCTTGCCCGCCCCTTTGACAATAAGTACGCTGATTTCATCCGCCCAGTCCAGCTTGTGCAGAGTGTCATACAGCTCCAGAAGCAATTCCATATTGAGAGCATTCCTGACTTCCGGACGATTTAACGTAATCACCCCGATTTTTCCCGACTGCTCGTATTCTAAATATTTAAGTTTCATTCTTGCTCCCGCCTACCGTTACTTGTTGTACAATGACTATGGTTATATACGATAGAATTAAAGTATTCTACCAGCACCGCCGGACGTTCACAACTGAATATATTTAAGAAAAGAGGCTGTGCAGGCATCCTGGTGGTGGTGTAAAATAGGACTCTGGTTGAGAAATAAATTATAAGGAGTGTACTAAGATGGGCAATAGACTCAAGGGTAAAATAGCCGTTGTAACGGGCGCAGGGCGCGGTATAGGCAGGGCCGAGGCCCTGGCCCTGGCGGCAGAAGGGGCTAAACTGGTAGTCAACGATCTGGGAGCCGCCTCCGACGGTTCGGGGGCATCTCAGACGCCGGCAGCCGAAGTCTGCGGCGAAATTGCTAATATGGGGGGAGAAGCAGTCCCCAACTACGATTCGGTAGCCACTCCCGAGGGCGGAGACAATATCATCAAGACCGCCATCGATGCTTTCGGACGGATCGACATCCTGGTAAACAACGCCGGTATACTGAGGGACCGTATGCTTTTCAATATGACCGAGGATGAGTGGGACCTGGTTATTAAAATCCATCTTTACGGCACTTTCCACTGCACCAAGGCCGCCAGCGTCTATATGAGGCAGCAGAGGACCGGACGCATCATCAACACGTCCTCCATATCCGGGTTGGGCAACCTTGGTCAGGCCAACTATAGCGCAGCCAAGGAGGGCATCATAGGGTTCACGCGCACTGTTGCCCTGGACCTGGGCAGGTACGGCGTAACCTGCAACGCCATAAGGCCCAACGCCGCCACCAGGCTGACCATGACGCCTGAATTAAAGGCCAAAGTCGCCAAGGGCATCGCCGCCCAGGGCATTACCAAACCCGAAGATGTTGATAAATTCTTCAGCCAGATGTTCTCCTCCAAGCCCGAGCACATCCCGCCCATCGTCGTTTACCTGGCAACCGATGAGGCCGGATATATCAACGGGCGCAGCTTCTTCATCAACGGTAATAATATAGGCTTTTATACCGAGCCACAGATCACGTCCCAGATCAACAAGGAAAAAGACTTCTGGACCCTGGACGAGCTTCTCAAGGCCGTTCCCGAGCAGCTTTGCAAAGGCGTCGTCAATCCGGCGCCGGCAGAGCCCAAGAAATAGATTTATCACCATAACAAAACCCCTCCGCCAGTTAAGGCGGAGGGGTTTTGTTATAATCCTGTTACGCAGCTATTTTACGTTAAAGTGAAACTCGTAGGGCCCGAATTGAAAGTCGTTCTGGTTCGGGGTCTGGTTATCACCTTGACCCGGCTGCTGCAGCAGTGAAGTAGGCAACTGCTCCGGCCATTCGCCCAGCACTACGGGCACCGATAAAGTCTGGCCGCCGCGAATGATAGTAAGGGTCACAGAATCACCGGGACGCTTGCCGTTGAAATAGGTGAGCATATCCTCCACCTTCATGACCGGCACATTATCCAAGGCGGTTATTATATCGCCTCCCGCCTTAGGTTCCCTCTGAGCATCCTTGCCACCCGGCACCAGGCCGGCTTTCTCGGCGGGGCTGCCTGCCAGAACTGACACCACATAAACACCTTTGTCGGATGTGAGCTTCAACTTGTCGGCCAGCTCTTTGTCAATGGGTGTACCCTCGATGCCCAGCCAGGCGGTTTTGACGGAACCGCCCTTAAGCAGTTCCGGCAGCAAAGATTTGGCGGTATTTATAGGCTCGGCGAAGCCCACGCCATTGGCCGACGCCTCGATGGCCGTGTTGATACCTACGACCTCACCGGAGGAATTGAGCAGCGGTCCTCCCGAATTGCCCGGGTTAATGGCAGCATCGGTCTGGATGATATTGGTTATATTGCGGGAGTAAGATCCCGGTATCGACCTGCCGATCCCGCTGATAACTCCGACCGTGACCGAACCCTGCAGCCCGAAGGGAGAACCCAGGGCGATTGCCATCTGCCCCGGTTTAACTTTGGCCGAGTCTCCCAGAACAAGATAAGCTAAATTAGAAGCCTTGGACACATCGACCTGCAGCAACGCCAGGTCGTTATTACGGTCGGTGCCGACTACCTTGGCATCGTACTTGGTGCCGTCGCTGGCAATAACCGTTACTGTGGTGGCGCTGTCCACCACATGGTAGTTGGTCAATATATGCCCCTGCTCATCTATAAAGAAGCCGGAACCCTGGCCCTCCTGCTTGGGAATCTCAAGTGTAAAGGGGCTTGGCAGCTGGCTCAAAGGCAACTCCACCACGGATACCACCTGCACAACCGCCGGTATGGCCCTGTCATAAAGGGATACTACCGTGTTTTCATCGTAAAGAGGCGTCACCTGGACTGCGCCGCTGGCTGCGGGCAGTTTGGTCTGTGAGCCTGAAGTTGTTTGTTTGGCGCATCCCACCAGAAGCAGGGCAGCTATCATAACTGCAACTGCAGCCAGTATCAGACTATTGCGCCTCCACGAGGCTGATTGACTAAATAGAGACATGCTATGATCCTCCTGAAAAAGTGAAATTTGCTATCAGCTAAAGAATTATATCTGCGTAACGGATTTCCAAATAAGGGGATAAGTTGGATTGCGGCTCGATTATGTGTTCTATCCTGTTCCCTTCCAAATTCACCTCTACCAGCCATGATTTCCCGTTGTAGAGAATGGGCACCACTGCCTGTGAAGCAGCCGGGGTGACTTCCAAAATATTGCCGTTGACCATCGTTATCTTTGATATCGACGAAAAAATAGGCAGTACCCGGCCAATTAGGCCGCCCTGGGCCACCATTTCCTTAACGGCCGGATCGGTCAATGCGATTTTAGTTGCGCTATCCCTCGCCTCGACAGGTAGCTCGGGCATGAAAACTGCTTCGTAACGCCTGGTGCTGACCACCGTCCTGCCGTTAATATCGACATCAGCTTCGATGAAATCTCCCACGCTGCGCCCGCAGACCACGCTGGCTATCCTGTCCCTGACTTCCACGCGCACTATTATTATCTCCCCGGTGCCACCCAGTTTCTGCTGAATACCAGGATCGTTTTTAACGATATTAGCAGCGATGGCGGAAGGGGAAGGGGTACTTACATAAAATATGACTGCAACTGCCGCACCTATTATAAATAAGGCCATAGCGCTGGCCGAGGCGGCCCTCCAGGCCGGCGCCCTCAGCCAATTAAAAATGGCTGTTAAATTCCATCCACCCCACCTTGCCGGTGAGTCGGCCACGGCCTTCCTAGAAGCCGGTTTTTCGAGCAGCAGCCTCTTCAGTCTTTCCTTGTGGCTTACAACCAAAAGGTCCGGAAGCGCCGCATTTTCCAGCTTTCTTATCAGTTCTTCTTTTTTCATGACCTACGACTTCTTAATTATATAATGCTCAGCCGTACAAATAGTTGCATCACTGCATCTTTTCTTTCAGCTTTTCCAGACCGCGGTGGATTAAGGACTTAATAGTACCTTCTTTTTTGCCCAGAATCTTCACCATCTCACGTATTTTCTTCTTTTCGAAAAATTTGAGTACGATTACTTCCTGGTACATAGGCGGCAATTCCGCCAGCTTCTGGCGCAGCAGCAGAAACTCTTCGTGCCTGCTTAGCTCTTCTTCCGCCTGATGGATCTCGTCCATATAATCAGTGGTATCCGCCAGCTCGGCTATCTGCTCGAAGCTGGCAGGCCGGCGGCCTTCCCTCCTGAAATGGTCGTTTATCTCATTGCCGGCTATCCTGTACAGCCAGGCCGCGAAGGGGATATCGCGCCAGCGGTATTTTTTGATCTGACTGAAGGCTTTCAGGAATGTGACCGATGTTATGTCAAGGGCAATCTGCACATTGGCGGTGCGTTTAACGGCATAGTTGAATATCCTCTGGTAATGCAGCTCGTACAGCTCGCCGAAGGCTTCACGGCTGTGTTGCGCCCGTTTTACCAGCTCCTCCTCGGCCTTTAACGCGTATGTTTCCGGCGGAATTTCGGTTTTTATCATCTGCCTGCCATTATTAGTTTAATAAAAAACGCAACAGTTGCAAAAAGGTTGCATTAATAATTCAGACTCCAACCGAGCTGTTGAATAGCCTGATAGCCAAAGCCAAATCATAGTGATAACATTATAGGCACTCATATGCCTTACACATCGCTTGATCCTGTCTGGCTATGCTATATGTCAGCGCTGGCCCTTTCGTTTGCGCTGCCTCTTGTTCTTATCGGCTATATATGGCCACGCAACCCTGCTCCCGGCGCCAAACCCCTTATGGGGATTCTGGCGGCAGTCATGCTGTGGTCGTTCGGCTACATCGTAGAATTCATAAATAATCATATGGCAGGCAAGCTGATAGCCCTCAGCATCAGCTACATAGGCATTGTCACTTTGCCGGTCATGGCGCTTATTTTTTCCCTGCAGTTTACCCATGCGGACCGATGGCTGACCCCGCGCAGAATGTTGCTGTTCTTCATCATTCCCTTAATAACCCTGGTGCTGCTATGGACAGGTAACTACCATAACCTGATGCTGTATGATATGCATTTGACTATCGATGGCCCCTTTATGCTGGTGGCCAGCCAATACGGCCTGTGGTTCTGGGTTTTTGTTACCTACAGCTATGCACTGCTGTTCGCCGGTACATTGGTGCTGGTTCACAGGCTTTTTAGCCCACCCCGCCTATTCCAGGACCAGGCAATCTATCTTATGATAGCAGTCGCCGTGCCGGTTATCGCCAATATTGAATATCTTTTCCCCTTTCTGCCGATTCCACAGGCCGATTGGACGCCCGCCGCTTTTGCCGTTTCTGCTATCTGTCTGACCTTCGCCATCTCCAGGCATGGGCTTCTCGATGTTTTGCCCGTGGCGCGCGAATCCGCCATCGAGATTATGAATGAAGGGTTCGCAGTGGTGGATGATAAGGGGCGCATAGTGGATGTAAACAAAGCCATGTGCGATATAACCGGTTTGAAGCAGTCCGACCTCCACGGTCGACCGCTGCCGACCGTGATCGTAAACCAGTTGAATGCAGGCGGCGACTATTTAACCTTACGTGAGGAACACATCGAAATTGAGCTGGATCAAAAAGACGGCCTTCACTATTACAGCACACATGTTTCGCTGCTTCAAAGCAGCGGCGGCACGCGCAGCCACGTCCTGATCCTGTACGACATAACCGAACGAAAGAAAAACGAAGAAGCTATTAAACAGATTGCATACTATGATCCTTTAACCGGCCTGCCCAACCGTTCACTCTTCAGCGACCGTGCCGGGGTGGCCCTGGCGGAGGCCGGCCGCTACAAAAGAAAGCTGGCCATCATGATCGTCGACCTAGATAAATTCAAGGCCGTCAATGATACATATGGCCACGATGCCGGGGACCAGGTGCTGCAGGATATTGCAGCCAGGCTAACCCATGCCGTGAGAAAGGTTGATACGGTGTCAAGGCTGGGCGGCGATGAGTTCCTCGTGCTTCTGCCCGAGATCGCCAACGAGGAGATAGTGGATCGCATTGCTCACAGGATCATAAGAGCGGCGGCCACTCCCTTTAATTTCAATGCCAACGATATTCACCTTTCCATCAGCATCGGGATCTCACTATACCCCGAGGACAGCGAGGACCTCAACTCGCTGGTCAAGTATGCAGATACGGCCATGTACTATGTCAAACAGAACGGCCGCAATGGCTACGCGCGCCACAGCGAGAAGATGAAAAACGGGGGGTCACCGATCCCCACAGCCTGATTCACATGCTGTCCTATTGGTTTTTAAACCCATATCTCCAGATAAGGGCTGCGAAAATTGCGCCCAATATCGGAGCCACCCAGAAAAGCCATAGTTGCGAGAGAGCTGCCCCACCCACGAACACTGCCGGCCCCAGGCTGCGCGCCGGGTTGACCGAGGTACCGGTTATGGGGATACATGCAAGATGTATGAGTACCAAGGTGAGACCGATTGAAAGCCCCGCAAAACCATTAGGGGCATTCTTGCTGATCGAACCGAAGATCACGAACAGGAAAAGAGCGGTAAATATAACCTCGGCCACAAAACATGATATTAATGAGAACTTAGCAGGGGAAAAATCACCATACCCGTTTTGACCCAAGCCATTAACCGATAATGAATAGTCCGGCATGCCGCTGACGATCAACCAGAGGATTGCTGCCGCCAGGATAGCACCTATGCACTGAAAAATAATGTAGAAGATAGTGTCCTTCCAATTTATCCTGCCAGCCACCAGCATGGCCAGGGATATCGCAGGATTAATATGGCAACCTGATATGTTACCGATAGCGTATACCATCACCAGCACTGTCAGTCCGAAGGCGAATGCTATGCCCACCTGTGATAAAGCTAAGTTGCCCGTGAATCTGGTGAAGATTGCCGCTGTTCCGCAGCCCACCAGAACGAGCGCAAAAGTCCCTATAAGTTCCGCCCAGTATTTTTTCATTAGGTTCCCTCCTTACTGTGTTTTAAACCGCCCTCGATCGCAGGCGGCTCGTCCGCAACGATCTACTTCTTCAGGGAATCAAGCGCTTTCTGCCAGGTTTCCACCGTGGAAAAGGCAGTGTTCTTGTTGAAAGCCATAAAAAGGTCCGCCTTGTAAACGTAGACGGCCGGCTGCAGATCATCGGGGTTTACTCCTGCTTCTTTGACCACGGAGGCAACGCCCTCACTGGTGCCAAGCCAGAGGTCGGCCTCTCCCGCCATCAGCTTCTTCAGCCCGTCTGCGGTCGAGCCGGTATAAACGAAGTTGATAAATCCCTGTGCAGCCAGTTCCTGCTGCCCCGCCTCATCTTTCACCGATGCTATTTTGCCCACTGTTTTGGCCTCATCCAGGCTGTTTACATGGACGGAAGAACCCTTTTTGGCATACAGCCAGTTCTCATAGGATCCGATGGGGCCTACCCACATAAAGAGGTGCTCGCGCTCCCCGGTGCGCGCAACTGAATATAAGGCAACGTTCGGCTGCTCAAGAGCCATGGCGTACCCCTGTTCCCACGGCATGATTTCGATCGGCGAATCATCGCCCACCTGGCTCATAACAGCCCTGACGATATCGGTGGATTGCCCCACGATATTACCCTGGGCGTCAGCGTAGTTATAGGGAGGGTAGTCCTCCGTGATCACCTTTATTTTCTCATTTTGTACAGGCGCATTGCAGGACATCAAAACGATAACGCCGGCCACCATCAACAAAAGCAGTTTTTTCATCTCTATCACCTGATTTTTTTCTAAAGTACACCCCAATAGCATTAATGTCAATAGGGATGTTGTACTATTTTCCCAGACTCAATTTAGAATACACCAACTTTAGAAAATGATCTACTTTCGCCCATTGCCCATCCCCATGCGATCTAATTATATTAATATAGCGGTGGTGGTACAATTATCGAGGCTATTTCAATGCCTCTGCACTCTGATAAATAGATGATAGACTACGATTTCGATTCGGTTATAGAACGCCGCAATACCAACTCCATCAAGTGGGACTATACGGACAAATTTTTTTCTGTTAAGGATATCCTGCCCATGTGGGTTGCCGATATGGACTTCAGATCGCCGCAACCGGTCATCGAGGCCGTCAGCGAAGTGGCACATCGCGGCATCTTCGGCTACAGTGGCATACCTCAATCATATTGTGATTCGGTCATCGGCTGGATGAAGAGGCGTCACAACTGGGAGATCAAGCAAGAGTGGCTGGCCTATTCCCCGGGGGTAGTGCCTGCACTGCACGTCCTGGTCAATGCTTTCACCGAGCCCGGCGACCAGGTCATCCTGCAAACCCCCGTATATTACCCCTTCTTTCACGCGGTAACCTGTGGCAACCGCGAGATACTGGACAATCCCCTGAGGCTGGAAGGAGGACAGTACGCGATGGACCTGGAAGACCTCGAGACAAAAATAGGCCCCCGCACCAGGATGATCATAATCTGCAACCCTCACAACCCCATAAGCCGGGTGTGGAAAGAGGGTGAGCTTGAACAACTGGGCGAGATCTGTATGAAAAATAGAATCCTGGTGGTCTCTGATGAGATCCACCAGGATATAGTTTACCGGGGTTTTAAGCATGTGCCCTTTGCAGCGCTTTCAGAGCAGTTTGCCGATAACTCCATCACCTGCACGGCCGCCAGCAAGACCTTTAACCTGCCGGGCCTGCAGACCTCCAACATCATCATCCCCAATCCGGCGCTAAGGTCGCGATTCACCGAGAGGGCTAGAAGCTATGGCGTCCCCTCTCCCAATATGTTCGGGATAGCTGCCACCGAAGCCGCCTACAGGCACGGTGAAGACTGGTTGGCAAAGCTGCTGGAATATCTCGAAGGCAACATCTCATTTCTGGCCGGCTTCCTATCCCGCAATATGACGGACGTAAAGCTGATACAGCCGCAGGGCACCTATCTCATGTGGCTGGATTTCAGGGGTTGCGGCATTAGTCCCGACAGGCTCGCCAATTTTATACGCGATGACGCCAGGGTAGGGCTTGAGCCGGGGAAGATCTTCGGCTGCAAGGAGGACGGCTTCGAGCGCATGAATATCGCCTGCCCCAGGTCAATCCTGGAGGAGGGGCTGAACAGGATTGCACAGGCTATCTAATTTATTGGTCGAAAATGGCTGCGACCCGCGTCCACCCCGCGCTGCCCCCTGTCAGCTTCACCGGGAAACAGGCGACTTTGAACCCGAAGGGTTTGGGCAGCTTATCCAGGTTGGCCAGCTTCTCAATATGGCAATATTCCCTCTTAATGCCCGCTTTATGGGCCGTCCATAACAATTTTTTATAATGAGTCTTATCAAATTCCTCTTTGATGGCGGCAAAGGGACGATCCCAACCCCAAGCGTCTATGCCCATCAAACGGCATCCCTGGTCAATCAGCCACAGGGTGGAATCCTCGGTCATGCCGCAGCCTGCCGAGAAGTACTCGGCCTTTCCCCAAAGCTTGTCCGCCCCGGTCTGTATCAAAACGATATCCCACGGTTTAAGAGAATAGCTTATTTTTTGCAGCGCGTTCTTGACATCATCGATGGAGATCCCGGAACCCTGCGGCTTGTACCTGAAATCCAGCACTACGCCATCGTGATAAAACCAGTCCAGCGGCATTTCATCGATGGTCCGTGCTTTCTTGCCTTCCGACATGGGCGCGTAGTGCCAGGGAGCGTCGACATGCGTGCCTGCGTGTGCGCCCAGCGATACGGCATCGTCAGCCCAACCCAACCCATCAGCCATGTCCTCCTTTTTCCCACCCAGCAACAGCTCCATGATGGGCAGGCTGGCCTCATGGCCTTTATGCTCGACCTTCAGCGGCAGCGGTTCGCTGGGGTTATCCTCGGTCGGCACGCTCAGATCGTAAATTTTAACCATATTCGTTATCCTCACTTCTTTGAAATCTTAAGCCCCAGCACCTTCCTGGCCTCGTCCGGCGTTGCCGGTTCCCGGCCCAGGCAGGAGGCTATCTTAACGGCCAACTCAACCTGCTCCCAGCTACCCCTGGCCAGCTCGCCGTTGGGCATCCGGACGTTATCCTCTGTATACGGTACCGCAGGATTCTGGTGCTTGAAAACGCCCGAGCCGGCCAGTGCGGCGGTAATAATAACCTTTGTCTGCATGCCAACCTCCGGTATTAATTATATTCGGCTTTACTGAAAAAAACCCGCCCGGTTTAATCTGAGCTTAACGGCAGGCTGAAATAAAAGGTGGCCCCCCGGCCCGATTCAGATTCCACCCATATGCGCCCGCTATGCGCTTCCACTAGCCGGCGGCACACATTGAGCCCCAGCCCCACCCCGGCCGCTTGTCTGACTGTGCCGAGCCGCTCGAAGGGCTTGAAGAGCCTTTCCTGGTCCTGCGGCGCAATTCCAATTCCCTGGTCTTTGACTCCCACTATAAGAGAATCACCGTTCTGTCTGGCAAATACGGTGACGCTGCCACCCCTGGGAGAATACTTTATGGCATTTTCCACCAGATTGTGCAGGATGCGCTCTACCCGGATGAGATCGGCCGCCACCTTTGGTAACTTCGGGGGCATCTCTATTACCAGCCGGTGTTTGGTTGACTTGCTTTTTAATTTTTCGGCTACATTGCCGGCCGCCTGCGCTATATCTACAGGTTCCTTTTTGATCATCAGCCGGTTGGCCTGGGCCCTGGATAGCTCCAACAGGTTATCGACGATGCCAGCCAGCGATTCTGCAGACAGAGCAGCGTCTTCCAGTAGCTGAAACGCCTCCTTTTTCGGAACACCTTTAGTCATGGCCGTATCTATAGCGCCCACGATAACAGTGATGGGTGTCTTAAGCTCATGGGAGACCAGGCCGATGAATTCATCTTTGACCTGTTCCGCCTTCTTGCGCTCGGTGATATCCTGGCCCTGGGCCATGGTAGCTACCACCGTCTTGCCGTCCGGTGCGTAGATGGAGGCCGAGTTCCACAGCAGTATGCGTATCGTTCCGTCGGTATGGACTATGGGGATTTCCACCACCTGCCAGCGCTGGCCTGCGGTGGCATCTATAATGTGTTTCATGGATGAATCGCGGCTGTCATCAGGGAAGAGTATTTCAATTTTCTGGCCCAGAGCTTGTTCGGCGGTCAGCCCGGTGAGGTGCTCGAAGGCACGGTTGAAGCGGGTTATCCTTAGATCGGGATTCCAGACTATGATGGGCGCGTTGGCATAGTTGAAGAGGCTGTCGAGGTAATCGCGCGTCTGCCTCAGCGATTCCTCCATTTTCATACGCTCGGTTACATTGCGGAAATAACCCAGGATACCATCTGCACGGCCGTTTATGTCAAAGGTAGGTACATATGTGCCTTCGAAATACTGCCTGCTTCCGTCCCTGGCGGCGGCAGAGGTACTTACAGATTCTGCATTTCCGCCGGTCAGCACCCTTCTCTTGATTTCCGTGATTTTATCAGCATCATCCTCGGCCAGTATGTCATAGTCTGTTTTCCCTATCATATCTTCCTGCGTTAGCCCCAGTTGAGGGTTGACAACCAGCACGTAGCGCAATTCTGAATCCTGCATCAGGATGTGGTCCGGGGTTCTGGTGGCTATCAGTCTGAATTTTTCCTCGTTTTTTTGCAGCGCTTCCACAGCCCTGTCACGTTCAGTCCTGATGCGCAAGGCATTGATGCCGAACGCCAGGTCTCCGGCCAGCCCCTCAAGCAGCCCAACTTCGACGGGGGTAAAGCCGTTCGGCTCCGGTGCGTACAGAGTGAATACGCCGAATACGTTCCCCAGAGTATTGTACAGCGGTATGGCAATGCTCGATCGGTATCCACGCGAGAGTGCGGCATCGCGCCACGGCTCTGCCGCAGGTTCCTTCTCAAAGTCCTGGAAAAAATATGTTTTACCTGTGCGCGCGGCCGTTCCCGTCGGGCCGCGGCCACGCTCCGTATCGTCCCAGGTAATGTTGGCATTGGCGAGATAGCCGTCTTCCACTCCACCCCAAGCCACGGGCTTCACGGATTTAACTGCGTCATGTTGGATCATGCCCACCCATGCCATACGGTAATCGGCTACGTCACAGATGATGCGGCACACGTCGTTGAGTAATGTCTGCTCGTCGGTTGCCTTTACGATGGCCTTGCCACACTCAGTGATAGCGCGTAGTTCCCTGTTAACACGCGATAATTCTTCCTCCGCCTTTTTGCGCGCTCTGATCTTCATGCTTCCCCAAACGGCCTATATTGGCGACATAAGCAACCCCACTATCGATAACCACCGGCCATTTCAAGCGAATTTTAACACCGGTATTTACATAATTCAAAAGAATGCATATCGCTACCGGCAAGTATGGAAGCTAAAGAACAAAGGGCATATATGGTGGGCCATTCTGGACAGTTCCCGAACTCCTGTTTAAGAGCAAGAAGCTAATTCCAACGCTTCAACAATTTCTCATAGCATATCACACTAAGCAAAGTGTCAGCGAAGAGTAATAGTATTGGCATTACAGTAGACTGCATAGGTTATGCCATCCCAGCTTCTATTTTGACTAATATACTAAGTATTTCTATAATTTAACTATTAGGATTTATTACTAATATGATGAGGAGGAAGACGAGGCAGAAGATGGCTATCTTGGAGGTGCTTAAGGGGGTGAGGACACATCCTTCTGCCGCCTGGATTTACAATGAAGTCCGAAAAAAAATACCACATATAAGCAAGGGGACGGTATACCGTAATTTAATGGTGTTAGAGGAAGAAGGTGCAGTAATTGAGTTGAACGTGGACGGACCGGTCGGAAGATATGAGATCAGGCAGGACAATCACTACCATTTTATATGTAACCAATGTGGACGGATTTTTGATCTGAATGAGCCGGTAGAAACTGAATTAAATGTAAAGTTTGCAAAGAAAACGGGATTCAAGATTACACACCACCAACTGGAATTTCGTGGTCTATGTAAAGATTGCCAACGGGGTATAAAGCACTGATATTGATTAAAGACATGAAAATTAATGAAGGAGGTATTAATAAGTGAAACTGCCTGAATACATATTAAAAGCTGAGGTTAAACGGATATGCAAAGAGCTGGGATTAAGAGATTGGTCAATCCTCAAGGAAATTAATGTTACAACAAAAGAAGCTACCACGATTTTGAAAGCAGTGAATGTAAAGAAGATGCCAGTTCCTATCAGGGTTTTCAAGCAGGGGATTGAAGTTGAACTGGAGCATGGCATCAGGTTTGAAGATGCAAACGTTACGAATAATCATCCACTCTTGACCGGTATGATTGTACTGGCACATCTAAAAGAAACTATGGATTACTATGAGAGGCTTGAGGTAGCGGAAATCGAGGGGGACCTTCTCAAAGCAGTTCTTGCGAAAAATTCAAAGAAAATCGAAGAAAAATATAAGAAGCTTATCAAGGCGGAAAGTATATTGAACAAAGCAATTGCAGCACAGATAAAATGAATTTTGTAGTAGGAGGATGGAATGGAAAAGAAGAAGCAAAACAAGCTGAAGACAGCTCACGCAACTAAAGGAGTAAACATTATGAATGAAGATAGTAAGAGCCCGGTAATGAGTGGAGCAAACAAACAAGAAACCGGCAGAGGCACATCGAACCGGGAGTGGTGGCCAAACCAGTTGCGGCTCGATATCCTGCACCAGCATTCCTCCAAGTCCAATCCGATGGGCAAGGATTTCAACTACGCTAAAGAGTTCAAGAGTCTGGACCTGGAGGCCGTGAAGAAGGACCTCCGTGAACTGATGACCAAGTCACAGGACTGGTGGCCGGCGGATTTCGGTCACTACGGACCTCTGTTCATTCGCATGGCATGGCACAGCGCCGGCACGTACCGCATGGGTGACGGTCGCGGCGGCGCAGGTGCAGGCCAGCAGCGCTTCGCTCCCCTCAACAGCTGGCCCGACAATGTGAACCTCGACAAGGCACGCCGGCTGCTCTGGCCGATCAAGCAGAAATACGGCCGGAAGATTTCCTGGGCTGACCTGATGATCCTCACTGGCAACGTCGCACTGGAGTCGATGGGATTCAAGACCTTCGGGTTTGCTGGCGGCCGTGAGGATGTCTGGGAACCGGACGAATCCGTCTACTGGGGGTCTGAGGGAAAGTGGCTGGGTGACAAGCGCTACTCCGGCGACCGGGACCTCGAGAATCCGCTCGCTGCCGTGCAGATGGGCCTGATCTATGTCAACCCTGAAGGCCCGAACGGCAACCCGGACCCGATCGCGGCAGCACGGGATATCCGCGAGGTCTTCGCTCGCATGGCGATGAACGATGAGGAGACGGTAGCCCTAATCGCGGGCGGCCACGCGTTCGGCAAGACCCACGGCGCCGGTGACGCGAAACATGTTGGGCCTGAGCCTGAAGCAGCCGGCATCGAGGAGCAAGGTCTCGGCTGGAAGAGCAGCTTCGGCACCGGCAAAGGCGGCGACACGATCAGTAGCAGCCTGGAGGTCACATGGACTAATACGCCGACAAAGTGGAGCAACAACTTCTTCCGAATCCTGTTCGGCTTCGAATGGGAATTGACGAAGAGCCCGGCCGGTGCGCATCAATGGCAACCTAAGGGTGGCGCAGGCGCAGGTACAGTGCCGGATGCCCATGACCCGTCGAAGAGTCGTGCGCCTACCATGCTGACCACCGACCTTTCCTTGCGGTTCGACCCTATCTACGAAAAGATTTCAAGGCACTTCTATGAAAATCCGGATCAGCTTGCAGATGCCTTCGCCCGGGCCTGGTTCAAGCTGACGCACCGCGACATGGGTCCACACGCACGCTATCTCGGCCCGGAGGTTCCTGCCGAAGAGCTCATCTGGCAAGACCCCATCCCTGCCGTCAATCACAAACTGATTGATGCACAGGAAATCGCCTCCCTCAAGGGCAAAATCCTGGCTTCTGGCCTGTCAGTGTCGGAGCTGGTTTCTACCGCCTGGGCGTCGGCATCGACTTTCCGTGGCTCCGACAAGCGCGGCGGTGCCAACGGTGCCCGTATTCGGCTGGCACCGCAGAAGGATTGGGAAGTCAACCAGCCTGCCCAGCTGGCGAAGGTGCTCAAGATGTTGGAGGGCATCCAGAGCGCGTTCAACAGAGCGCAGTCCGGAGGCAAGAAGGTATCACTGGCTGACATGATCGTTCTGGCCGGTTGCGCGGGCGTCGAGCAGGCTGCGAAGAATGCTGGTCACGATGTAACGGTTCCCTTCACGCCGGGACGCATGGACGCCTCACAGGAGCAAACCGATGCGGCCTCCTTCGCCGTGCTCGAGCCGATCGCGGACGGCTTCCGCAACTACCTCAAGACCAAGTTTTCTGTATCGGCCGAGGAACTGCTGGTTGACCGGGCGCAATTGCTGACGCTGACGGCGCCTGAAATGACGGTTCTCATTGGCGGCCTGCGAGTCCTGAATACCAATGTCGGCCAGACCCAACACGGCGTCTTCACCAAGCGCCCTGGGACGCTGACGAACGACTTCTTTGTGAACCTGCTCGACATGAACACGACCTGGAATGCGACCTCGGAAGACAAAGACGTGTTCGAGGGCCGTGATCGCGCAACGGGCGAACTCAAGTGGACAGGCACTCGTGTCGACCTCATCTTCGGTTCGAACTCCCAACTCCGGGCCTTGGCGGAAGTCTACGGATGTAAGGATTCCCTGGAGAAGTTTGTCCATGACTTTGTAGCGGCCTGGAACAAGGTGATGAACCTTGATCGCTTCGACCTCGCCAGAACGTAGCATAAATGCCTTCGAGGGCTTCTGACAGGGCGACGAAAAAACGGTCATCTAACAACTGGTTCCAGCGGACGGCGTATCGCCGCCGCTGAACCGGAACATTATGCTTTAAAAATACTAAAGATGAATTCTGCCACCTGGAACTGTAACGGGCGATAGTGGATTTGAACCACTGCCACCCTGTGCGTAAGAGCCCGTGATATTTCAGTCGTCTAATGTTGGGCAAGTGCGAATATCTTAGAGCTCCGTTTTTTGCTCTGAGTAACGTACATCCAGATGTTTGTTCAATGGTAATATTATCACCCACTATCGAAGCTAAAATGGTGATGGGTTCATTTATATGTGGATTTAATCGAAGCTAAAGTTAGGTAATAATGTTACCTAAGATGGTGGGCGATAGTGGATTTGAACCACTGACCCCCTGTGTGTAAGTTGTATAAGCGGGGTGTCTTTTGCTGCTTATAGCTTCAAAACGGTTGGTTTTGGTCAAAATCATTATGTCATTTTACAATCAGGAATTTTTATGGTGGTGGGTTGTTATAAACAATCCGTTAGCAAAATGTTAGCAAAAATGCCACCATCATATGCCATTACTGTTTGTTAAATAGCAGGCCTTTCGGAAATAATGAACAGCTCCGAATCTAGGAAAACGCGAGATAAATATGTAGCAAAATAGGCTTTATCCATAAGGGACCTCCCCTTTTCAGGTAAAGAGGCTTGAAATTCTTTGAGGCGATCTACCTTAAATTTGCGCTTTTGTACGATTTCAATAATTTGATTTGAGATCCGGTCAAAAAATTGTTCATCGATTTTAGCTTTGCGCTCTTTTAATACAGCAAACCTACTGTCAATGAAATTTTTGCCAAAATAAAAATGATCTAGGGTTCGCTGTTTCTCAGAATAAAGATGGGCAACAGAACTTGCAGACTGAAAAACTAAGTAATGTAGATCGATATCTAACGCGCCAATATCGGATGGGCTGAAAAAGGCCGTGCGATCAATAACATTGCCTGCGATATATGCGTCATTCAATTCATCTACCGTATAGAATGCAGGAGCCGCGTAATATATTTCATTGTTATCATGTTCAAGTTGCATGAGCAGATCATGTTGTGGCGAATACCTCAATGGACGAAGATACATACGATAATAAGCAGAATTAAATACGGCCCACTCTAAAGCATTTGAGCGCCACAAATAGTGGCTTAATTTAAACTGTAAAAACAGCGGAGCGCCTTCCAAAGGTAGCTCAACATCGTATCCACCGCCCTGTTGGCCCTCCTGATAAAGGGAGGGAAAAACGGGGGCCCTATCAGATTCCCAAAGCGCCCAGATGCGAATTCCTGAGTTAAAGCATAACCATAGGAAAATTCCGAGAATAAAGGCTCCATTTCAACCTCCACAACTTAGGGAATATATGGAACATTAACAACGCCACAAAGTAATTACAAGACTGATGATTGCCACCACCAAGGCTATTAAAGCAATCCACGTATTCCACTGCTTTAAATGTAAATCAACACGGCTGCTTTCCAAGCCATGGTGTTCGGGAGGTATAAATCCAGCATGATATCTAAAATAGCTATTACAAATTCGCTTACTAACAAGTTCCTGTAATAGCTTAATAGAGGAGTCGATCGAGGAGCTTTCCCAATCGGAGTTAATTTCTAAAATGCATTTCACGAAATTCCAATGGCCCGTACCTGGCACCTGTCCGGGAGGCTGTTTGTCTTTACCTTCCTCGTACGCAGTTCGTATTTCCCGCGACATTTCCATCCACTTTAAGTCGCGACCAAGATTGATATAAAAGCCGCAGTAACCGCAATCTATGCAACGAACTTCCCTTTTTCGATCAAACATAACTAACCAAATTATATGCACTGCTGAGCTTGGCGAGTTAGAACGGCATCATCCAACCGGCGATGCAAGAGAGAAACGAGAGTTAACAGATCAAGAGCATCTTGCTCGCCGATATCCCATAATATTTTCGGTCCGTGCGCCGTAACATTACGAAATGCGCCAAACAAACCTATGAACAGGTTCATTAGTCCAGTTTGTTCACTTTTAGCAGTGTCTGTCTGAAGAGAATTAAAGGCCAGAACAGGGATACCACTTTGCCCTAATGAAAAAGCTTGCGTTGCTAATTCCGCCCCATCGCTAATGAGCCCCGATTTCTGCCTGATTTTTTCGGCTAAGCTTTTACTAGCCTCAAGAACAGCGTGGAAATAATTCTCGTGTATTATCTCCGATCGGCAATAGACAAGAATATCGGGGTGGACCTGACGTCGCCTTAGTTCACTTTGTAGCCGGCCAGCACGTTGCGCGGCATCATCTAATGTTTTTGCTGGTGTGACTGGTAATATTGCTCCGTCCTCTCTCACCTGGAAACCCGCAAAAGCCATGGACTTATTCAACCGTATTCGCAAATCGGTATAATAATCTGGATATTGACTATAAAGTACAGGATCCATAACCCTTTTGATGAAGCTGAAAATATTATTCGCGCAGCCATCTTGACGTTGCCTGAGGCTCAGAGCTTCAAAAAGGCGGTGGCGCTTTGTAATATCGGGCTGAATATCTGTAATATCACATTCTCTTAAAAAACGACCGATTTGGGAACCGCTCAGGCCACCACTTGTTGCGCCAAGTACATCGCAAATAGCTTCAAGATGCGCATTATTTAGAGAGGTAATCGCCACCAAAGCTATAATTCCCCCTGGAAATTTTTAAAACGGTTAATGTGAACGTAATTTAATCTAGCCATAGCACCCCCATAAAAGCAGACTTCTTTTATCCATTACCTCATATGAAATCATCACAGCCATTTCTATAATCTGTCCAGGTGTTGGCACTACACAAGGCTTCCTTTGGGTAATTTAATCACAACATCCCAAATTGCAATCAATTGATTGACAATGCCTCTATTAAACCGGACTTAACATTATTGTGCTTTTCACTTATCGAATTGGTATACATTTGGACCCTACTACCGATATCAAAGAGGTGATTCAAAGCAGCAACGATAGCGTCTTGAATGGCAAGAGTCGGGTATATTATCTCAACATTCTGTAGGTCAGTAAGAGTAAATGATGTATTGGCCGTTCCAGCCATAAGCGATACGAGTTTGTCTTCCTTATGTTTACAGAGGTAATAGTAGAGGTATTTCGTGCGCAGCGGAATATCATCTTTAACTAGCAATGCAGCCATTATGTTTGCAAGTGCAAATTTCCCCGATACATAATGTATGCGGTGTATTGATGCATGGCCGTGCCCAGTAGATGATATCATAGGCACACACACAGCTTCAGTGTCAAATTGAAATTTATTCGTTGACCGAAGTTGTGCTGCCGTCACAACAAATGTATACGGTCCAGGCTCAGCTTTCATGGTCGGTGTATTTCCTTTAACAATGCGACAGACTTCACCGAGGCCTTTTGTAGTACACTTAGCACTTTTGACTTGGGCCAGTAATTTAGCCGTATGCTTCAACGAAATTATTTGCTCATCCACGGCAGCCGAAAGACGCCTGGTGCTATCAGTCAATTCACCAGATTCTGATGCCAGACTAATTACCGGGCGTTTGAATTGATTGGGATTCTTCTGATCAAGATTGTAATCCTGACGGGCCAATTCGGCAGCCGTAATTGTCCATGAGTGCACATCCTGGTCTCTTTTCTTCCACCAATTGATAATAGGCGTCAATTCTTCATATTGCAGAGGCTCGCTTAATGAGTAACTTGGGGAACGCAAAATCGCCCGCTTCGGAGGCAAGGGATGCTGATAGAAATGCATAACATCAGTTGTTCGTGATACATCAAAAAAGAGAATATTAGTGGGTATATCTGCATAAGGTTCAAATATCCCCTTGGGAAGTCGAACAACCGTATGTAAATTAAAATTTGTGATTAGGTCGGCACGAATTCTAGCAGCAATTCCGGTTTGATAAAGTGTTCCATTAGGTACTATGACGGCGGCCCGAGGTGGAAGAAAATGACCGTGCGCTTTCTTTCGTAACTTTCTCATTATAAGTTGCAAGAACAGTAATGCGGTCTCAGATGTCTTTTTATCTTCGGGAAAATTCCCTTGTATACCTTTCTCTTCCTCTCCACCGAAAGGGGGGTTAGTCAAGATTATATCCACGCGGTCTTTTTCGCCGATCTCACGCAAAGGAAAACGTAGTGCATTAAGAGGATCAATTCTAGGGTATTCAATGCCATGGAGAAGCAAATTCATTTGGCAGAGGAGATAAGGAAGAGGTTTTGCTTCAATACCGAAAAGAGTTTCACGCTGAAGAAGGTAATTATCCTCTGCCGTTTTGCACTGCTTCTTAAGATGCTCAAAGGCCGAGGCAAGAAAACCACCTGTACCGCAGGCCGGATCAAGGATTATTTCCCCAAGCTGTGGATTCATTACAGTGACAATGAAATCAATGACCGGGCGTGGTGTGTAAAATTCGCCATTTTCTCCTGCAGCATCACGCATTTCCTTAAGCATGGACTCATAAAGATGACTAAGAGTATAAATATCCTCCGTGGATGTAAAGTTGATGGTAGTTATCTTATTCAGAACATCACGCAAGAGATAACCGTTAATCATGCGATTCACGGTTCCCTGAAAGATGGCACTAACAACATCACGACGGTCACCACCGTTGGAACCCTGAAGAGAACGAAGATATGCAAATAAACCTGCTCCCCTAGTACCATCAGGTCGGGTTACCTCATCGTTATTGATAAATGCTATTAAGGCATCGCCAGTAATACCGTCAGGCTTGATTGCCCAATCACGCCAACGATATGGTGATTCAATCACTGATTTGAAACGTTTGTCCGCCAGCTTAGCTTCGGTCTCACGAAGTTGCTCAAGATCATCGAGAAATTTCAAGAACATAATCCAGGTAAGCATAGGCAGGCGATCAATATCGGTGGAGAGCCCTTTATCCTTGCGCATGATATTGCGGCAAGATTTAACCAGACTACTGAGAGACTGGGCGGTAGTTTGGGGTATAGTAATGTTTTTACTTCTTGTCATAGAATCTCCTGATGATCATGTTGCGTATAGAAGCGCCTGCATCTTCTCAACTGCAGCACGAAGTTCTTCTGGGCCACCAAATCTATTCGATATTTCTAGAACATTGCCGTGCTCGGAGAGTGGAGGAACTTTGAGTATATCCGGTATCTTGAACTGCGCCGTGCCGTATTCAATATATTTATTAAGGATTTCCTCAAGGATCTGCCGTGCTTCAGGCTTGAAATATTCCCAGAAATCCATGCGACCTTTGAGCAACCGCTCAGCTCGTTCACGCCGAGTACGAATGGGGGAATTGAAAGCAATGAAGCATAGTAAGTCTAAAGGATCCGCATCGGGTTGCCCCGCATTGTTTGCTAACTGTTCGAAGGTAATCCCGTGCTGACCGAGTGAATCGAGGATGGAAGCACGCTCCTCGTAGGTACCCCAACGTGTTCGTAGATCAGCAGCCGAGGTCCACATGCTCCGTACCTGCTGTGCAGCATAGTCGGTAAACTTAATGACACGAAGCTTTTTACCGTTGGGATCAAGCTCGTATACAAAATGACTAGCAATCCCAATCTTGCCACCATCGACGTAGTATTTCGGAGATTCCTCTTTCACGTTATCAATAAATACCTTTTCTTTAGTTGTATACGTGGTCTTCTCCGGCTTAGGAACCGGAATATCAACCTCCAATTTGGTTTCAGTAGCCGGTTCGATCGGTTCACCATCAAAATCCGGATCGGCAAAGAGCCGTGTAGCGCTTCCCGTATAATCAAGAATGGAAAACCATAACTTTCCATAGTCTTCCCGGACTCGTGTTCCACGACCGATAATCTGCTTGAACTCAGTCATGGAATTAACAATGCGACAAATTGCAATATTTTTACAGGTCTGCACATCAACCCCAGTAGTCAGCAGCCTGGATGTAGCGACAATAGTGGGTGTTTTGGTCTCCAGTTCCTGAAAGCGGCTTAAATAGCCACGACCTATATCGCCTTCGTCAGAGACCACACGGACGACGTAGTCAGGGTATTTTTTTACAAGATCAGCAGAATAGTTATTTATGGCCTGCCGCATAAGATCCGCATGCTCCTGGTCAACACAAAAAACAATAGTTTTATCAAAGGGATCGGTTTCGCTGAGAAAATGCACAATACTTTTTGCAATAGCTTCAGTACGCGCACGCAGAACGACAACCCTTTCAAAATCCGGCGTCTGAAACTCTTCATCCGGAATCTGGCGCCCGTACCGATCACGTTCATCATTAGAGGGACGCCAGCCCGCAGCATCAACATCGGTAATAATACGATGTACCCTGTAAGGGGCGAGGAAACCATCTTCAATGCCCTGCCGCAGGCTATAAGTGTATATAGGATCACCGAAATAACGATAGGTATCACGATTATCATCACGTAGTGGTGTAGCCGTCATACCAAGCTGGTAGGCCGGTCGGAAATACTCAAGAATCTCGCGCCAGTTACTTTCATCACGAGCACTGCCCCTATGGCACTCATCAATAATAATAAGGTCGAAAAATTCAGGGCTATATTCGCGATAAAGGCCGGGGCGACTTTCGTCTTTAGCAATCGCCTGATAGGTGGCAAAATACATCTCACGGCTTTTAATGGCTTCACCTTGAATCTTCCAACGCGCATCACCGAAAGTGGCAAATTGCTTTTCCTTTGGGTCATCAACCAAGATTGACCTATCTGAAAGAAACAATATACGCGGCCGGCGTGGTTCACCTGTACGATTCCAGCGCGAATTCCAGAGCTTCCAACAAATTTGAAAGGCCACATCAGTCTTGCCAGTGCCTGTGGCCATGTTAAGCAGTATATGGCGTTGCCCCTTAAGGATAGCTTCAATTACGCGGTTTATCGCTATTTCCTGGTAGTAGCGTAGTGTTTTACCCGATACGGAAGCAAAGGGTGTGAGGAAGCGATCCTGCTGATCGCTCGGAGCCATGGCCAAATTCGAATTCAAACGGGTCCAAAGGTCATCAGGTACAGGAAATGAGTCAAGGTTGGTTTCTATACCTGTAAGGAAGTCGTGCTCTACGATACCCTTTCCATTAGTTGAATAGGCGAATTTGAGATCGAGCATCTGAGCGTATTCTTTGGCCTGCTGGAGTCCATCACCCGGTTCTTTATAATCCGGCTTAGCCTCAACCACGGCAATCATGAAGCTAGTTTTATAGCGGAGCAAATAATCCGCCCGCTTATAAGGAAGACGAGAGACTCTATTTCCAGTAACTACAATGCGGCCATCGGCAAATGTACGCTGCTCATTAATCTGGTCATCAGTCCACCCAGCCGCATAAAGCTTCGGTAATACATATTTTCTGCAGGTATCGGCTTCAGTACCCATATTTCAATGCTGACTCCAAACCACCAGCCTCATATCTAACAGATATTAATCTAGAACAAAAACTCGCAAGCGATTGTGGCTATTATAGATTAGATAGAGAGTAATATCAACTGATTATATTGTATACAGTTGTGTGCGTGGTGACCTATGAGCACCCCAGGGATTACCCCGGCCAAACTAACTAAAATACTGGTCAAAGAACTTAACGAGCTCCCGGGCCTCATTCATATTAAGAATGATGACCTTAGCCTTTTCCGGACCCTCTCTCAACCATCGAGAGATGATGACGAACGTGTCATCATCTTTTTTCACTTCGATTTTCTCGAAGCGATGTTCTAAAAGAACGGCCTCTGAAACCGGATGCTGAACAGCCATGCTTTTACCTCCTCCTTAATTTGCCCAACCTACGTTCCCGCTGCCGTGCCAGCAACTGCGCCATGCGCTGTAAACCCAGACGGCAATTAAGCACCTGGGTACACCCACGCCGGCATGGTAGTGAATAGAAACACGCCTGCCATCCGAGTGTTTATAGATACGCTGAGAACCTCGGGCCGTATCCGGAATAAAACCACCACGCAGTAAAGCGGAAATGAAATCATCTGCAGAGAGGTTTTTAACCTGGTCCCAGATGAGTTTGGAGAATTTCACGCAGTCGCTACCGTCAGAGCCGTTTTATAGCTACGTGAAGTTGGTTTACCACGACTGAATGTCAGTTTATCCTTTGATGAAACGCCAACCACCACACCGATGGGGATAGGATCACCATGCTTGATAAGTGACTCTATATATGCGGCCGCAGCATCACGCGCATTACTCAAGGCTTCTTTAACAGTGGCGCCGCAGGCATGAAGGCCTTTTAAAGCCGGGCAATAAGCATGGTATTCATCACCATCGGGCTCGACGACGATTTCAACCTGGAACTCGATTTTATTGCTTCCATTGCCTGGCATTTAAATCACCTGCTCTATTCGTGAGGAGTTATTTCTGATCGCAGGAATATGATAATGTGATTAGAGAAAGGTGTCAAACAAGTTAGCTTGTTTTGATCTCTTTTCATTCCCCCTGGAGATAGCCCGCTTCCTACAGTGAAATAGCGAGTGCTATGACGAGTCTATTTTTCGATACCTTTAACCACGACCAAGCCAGATATTGCGGAAACAGGATAATCATCAATGTTATTGGTAATGAGCGGTACATTGGTGAACAAAGCAGAGGCAGCGATGATAGAGTCCATCGGTGACATGGTTAAACCCTTAGACTTCAGATGACGTATGATATTGCCAGCCGAACAGGCAACCGATTCGTCCACCGGGATCGTAACCATATTATCCAGGAAGTCACCGGTGGCGCTTTCTTCACCTTTACGCATACCGGCATAGATTTCGAGGTGTGTAATAGCGCTGATCGATAATAAACCCTTTGCCAGCCATTTGCGGAACAATGTCCTCGCATATTCCCGCTCACGCAGAAAATCAATGCAAACATCGGTATCCACAAGGCAAGAAATAATAAGGCCGTCTACCCAGCGCATTATTTATTCAACAGCCTCGATTGTCTTTCAGCATCAGCCTTCCTAAGCTTCCTGACATAACCGGAAACCTCTTTAGATGACGACAAATCAGGATGATTCTCATCTTTCCAGATACCAAAGCTATGCGCCAGATTAGTGCGCTGCCTATAATGAGCAAGGTGATTCCTCAAAGCAACCGCACAAAAAGAACTGAATTCTCCAACCTTAACATGAACACGAACCTGTTCGACTAGATCGTCAGGCAGAGTAACAGATACTTTCTTAGTTCCTCCTGCTTTAATCATTTGAATATCCTCCATATCAGGTATACTATTTATACTACCAATAATACTACCATCTATCATACTGTTTGTCAAGAGTATTTATTATTGACCCCCCGTCAATCCTTTTTACCATCATCAACTATATTCCTAACTCTTCGATTACGCGGGAAGGTAGGTACCGGGGGTGTGAAACTGGGGTCGGGGATGAAGAGTAGGCAATTGAGGCAGAGCAGAGCAAGTGAGCGGAGATGGGGGGGTAATTTGACCCAAGCCATATGGGATGAGTCACCAAGCATCTCATCTTGGAGCTTAAAACCTCAAACCCAATCGCTTCAATTACATTTAGTCCCCAAGGGACTGAAGCTCTATTTTTTCTTTATTATAATCAAAGGTAATTTTAAACTTATCGAAAAAACCGACCTGACCCAAAATGCCGTATGGCAAGCGCTCCAATTCACGTGAAAAACCTGCAAAACAGGATATTTCATGGCCACCGACTTCAAGTTTGATCTCGTGGAAAAATGCTGCTTGCTCCTGGCCGCCGGTCCCGGAAAAAGAAAGCCGTTTGCCTGACTCAATTTGGAGACCGATCTGTTCGCCTATCGCAGCATGGAAGATGCAATAATCAGCACCTGAATCAATCAGGGCTAAATTCCTGACGCGCAGAGAGCCGTTTATTAAAGCAATGGGCACTACTGGCCGTGATACGCTGGCTCTTCTGGGGAATGGATCAGTCGGCTGTGCGGGAAATTTTCTGTAATCGAGTTTAAAACGAACGCTCACAATATATAAGTGCCATAATTCTTAGGAACTCTAGTCAAGATGGGATCCGGTTCGTTTTTGGCATGAGCTTGCTGAATAGCTTCTGCCGGCTTATCAGCGACACCCACAACTTTACTGCTATCACCAGAAAGGGCTACCCATTTATCAGGATAGTTTTTCAATATTTCGCTTAAATCAGTGTTCTCGGCCATATCGCAACCTCGGTTTTCCAATTCGTCAACTCAAATTATAACCCACATGGCTTATTATACCAAGTGTTTCAATAGGAATTACCCTCCACGCATTTATTAATAACTCAAAGTGGAAATTCCTGATCTTCTGACGCCGGATTTGATTCCTCTAACGGCACCCTTTCGGGACAATCTGCAATGGTTAGGTCGCAGAATCGACAGCCAACATGAGTAGGAAGCTTTGCCGGAGGATTTGGTGACTCCAAGATATTTAGAAAATATTTCACATTCTCTTGGAATTTATCGTCTATGATCTGATGAGGTACCGGAGACCGAGCCGTTTTATACACAACACATCCGTCAAGTTTCTTACCTTTATAAAGTGGTGTGGCGTAAGGAAGTAACATCATATAAAGAGCGACTTGAATAATATCACTCTGCCTCGGATTACCTGTCTTTGTATCATAGACCGTACAGTGCCCGGAACTTGGCTCGACTGCTATTAAATCCGGCTTACCAGCAATAGTAAGCCCGGAAGGCCTTTTTGCGAGAAAGTCATTCTGGCTCTCTTTATATATTGTTTCCCCTACAGCTGACCGTTCCTTTGACAGCTCATCAAGAAGCTGCGTATGTTCTACTGTCCAAGTAGCTAATTGGAAATCTTGAGGAGCCTTATTATAGCCAGTATAATGAGATCTAAACCAAGCAGACCACTGGCAATTCGCTTCGCCAGCCATTAATTTGGATAGCCAAGTAACCCACACATATACGCCACTTCTTGCCCTTGTCACCATCCACCTCCATTTGCTATTGTGGCGATATTCTATCACGACTTTAATGGTTTCATCCACGTGCAACTTAGCAATTGAGTTAATACATTTTGACCCCCGTCAATCCTTTTTACCATCATGAATTAAATTCTTCATTCTTCGATTACGCGGGAAGGTGGGTACCGGGGGTATGAAACTGGGATCGGGTATGAAGAGCAGGCAATTGAGGCAGAGTAGGCCAGCACGGATCCAGCGGCTGCCTCTCCGGTAATAGAGGGTTTTGACCTCGCCCATGGGGCGATAGAAGCGCACCCCCTGGCGGGAGATAATACGGCGGGGCTGAGCTTCGGGACAATACCAGTGCTGTCTGACGTGCGGCATATTATCTACAATACGAGAATGGTAGAGGGGCAGAGGATTTGATTTTTTATTTCGAGAAACAAATCATAAAATGATTTATTAACTAATTACGTTGACTATTAAATTGCATCATCGACATCAAACGTAACCACGACCAGCACAATTATTACAGAGGACCACTTCAGAAGACATTTTTGAACGGGGCCCAGATTTAATCCATCGCTTACCTGTTCCGCCACAGCTGATGCATATGTTAGCATTTTCCGGTTTTTTAAGGGACGTCGAAGAAGGAGTTACAGGATTTATGGGACGATAATCAACGGTTTCTTTGCAATTTGGAAAATTAGAGCAGCCATAAAATCTTTGACCTACATATTTACCTGTTTTGGCTGTCCTCAAAATCATTTCGGCACCGCATTTTGGGCATTCCATTTCGTTTCTATCCCACACCACTAATAAAAGACATTCTACGTTAACGAATGTCAACGACAGTATAAGTAAAAAATAAGAGATTAACAACTAAAACTGGCCACATCATTTGATTAAGGCTTTGATGCCTAGGGGGACGGCGATATCGGTAAGGACTTTTGTGATGGCTTCTTTAAGTGGTTTGTGCTGGTCTTTGGAAACACTATAACGGGTGCGGATAAGGCGGGCGATAGTGTTGGCGGTGATCACCTGCAAGTCCACACGGTCGGGGTGTTTGTAGATGAGGCTGAGTAGCTTGACGCGCAGGATGGCGATCTCTTCGTCTATTCCTTCGACCTCGAGAGCCTGGTCAAGCTGGAGAGACTGTGCTTCGTCAAGAACCTGGCTGTAGAACCCATGCTTCCGGGCATTCTGATTGCCTTTGGGTGCGCCTCTCGGCTTCTTTTCTGTCATAAATTACTTTGAGCATGCCATAGACGATAGCCAGAGCTGCAAGCTCGTAGTTCGCTTCCTGGAGGGCTTTTTCGAGTAGAGGTACCTGCATGTTGTAGATATTATAGTGGTGAGTGGGCGAAGGAGCGAGCGGATTTTGGCAAGATATCTTTGCAGATAAGTTCGTGCTGGGACACGCCAGGGTGGGAATAACGCTGGATACCTACAGTCATGTGCTGCCGGGCCTGCAGGAAGCGGCTGCGAAAAGCTTCGACAAGATATTGAAACCGAGAGAGGATGACGAGAGGTCCGTTAGCAAACCGTTAGCAAAACCTTGAGGGTTGAATCTGGGCGATACTGGATTTGAACCAGTGACCCCCTGTGTGTAAGACAGGTGCTCTAACCGCTGAGCTAATCGCCCTGAATGGCACGCCTGGTGGGGCTTGAACCCACGGCCTCAGCCTCCGCAGGGCTGCGCTCTATCCACTGAGCTACAGGCGCTTTATTTGGTGCCGAAGGTGGGATTTGAACCCACACATCCGTTACGGATACTACGCCCTGAACGTAGCGCGTCTGCCATTCCGCCACTTCGGCCCTGGGCAGCACAGGATTTGAACCTGTGACCCCTTGCGTGTGAAGCAAGTGCTCTAACCACTGAGCTAGCCGCCCCTAATGCTATATTTTATTCTTTACGTACCGTTAAAATCAAGGCAATCATCTTCGTACTCTCGCACGTGAAAGCGGTGCGTCCCGGCCCGAAAACCCCACTCAAGTGTGGACATCCTGCGCTGCCTGCGCCTATAATTCATTTATACTTATGCTGTACGTAAAACGGCCGGCCATAGCCACAGGACTGCTGGCTTTCATACTCATCCTTATCACAGCCTGCGGCCAGGCAGCCCCGTCGCAACCCATAGCAGCCGCCTCAGGCAACGCCGCAACATCATTGCAGACCGTTGCGAAGCCAGCCTCAAATCCAGGCACGGCTCCTGCAACTGCCGACAATGTAACTGCTTCAAACAGCCCCGCAGAGACACCGGTGCAACAGGCCGGCCCACCCGTGCAGATCATAGCAGTACACGCCAGGGGCACCCTCAGCCCCATGAGCTGCTGCAATCAGGACCTGGTGGAAAGGGATGAGTCCGTGGCCGTCCGCAACACGAGCACAAGCCCGCAGGATATCAGGGGCTGGACCCTCAAGAATATAACCAGGGGATACCCCACTTTCACTTTCCCCAACAATTTCCCCTGCGTAGCTTACAACGTCCCGGACCCTTACCTCGAGGTGCCGGGAGGCTATAATAATTTCAGGCTGCTTACGCCGCAAACAGTGGATAATACATACACGACAGTCCATCAGGGCGCCGGACCGCAGTATTCCCAGGACCAGATCGACTGGTCGCAGTGCGGCTCCTCTCAACCGCTGGACGATTCCCCGCTCAAGCCCGCCGCCGGACAACAGGGGTATCTCCAGCCATGTATACTTTACCCGGGTCAGACCGTGCTCGTCTTCACAGACGAAATTCACTGCCAGTACGGCGGCCTGTCCTTCAACTACGGGCAGGGCGACATCTGGAACAACGCTTACACTGATATCGCCGTGCTTTACGACGCACAGGGCCATGAGGTTTCACGCAAAAGCTATGCCACAGGTAAATAGCGATAGCGTATTTCAGGATATTTAAAATATATTGATTTATTTAATACCGCTGTATATAATCAAGAAAACCATTAAACATAATTTCGAGATTAACGTTATCATAATAGACAGCTTTGCGGACGTAATGGAGAGATAATATGCAGCAATGGATAAGGTGCCCCAGGTGCGGCGCGAATAACGCCCCCGGCCAGAGATTCTGTAACGCATGCGGCGTTCCACTTGCATCCGGCTGTCCCAACTGCGGCACGCCTTTGAACCCGGGCAGCACTTTTTGCCCCCGCTGCGGTACACCCGCCGGCGGCGCAGCGCCTCAACAAGGAGGCTACTACCCACCTCCGCAGCAGCCGGGCTATCCGCCTCAGCCGGGCTATCCGCCTCAGCCGGGCTATCCGCCTCAGCAACCGGGTTACCCGCCTCAGCCAGGCTATCCCCCGCAGCAACCGGGGTACCCCCCCCCAGCTGGGTATCCTCCTCAGCCGGGTTACCCACAGGCTCAGCCGGGTTATCCCCCACCAGCAGGCTATCCACCACAACCCGGTTATCCCCCGGGAGCGTATCCTCCCCCACAGCCGGGATATCCTCCACCCCCTCCCGGCTACCCGTCTCAGTACTCCCGCGGAGGTCAGCCGCCTTCCGAAGGCGGAGGCGGCAAAGGCATGCTGGTATTCCTGCTAGTCATTCTACTCGCCGGACTGGGCGGGTTCGGATACTGGGCCTACAACCAGGGCTACTTGAAGGGTCTACCCTTACCGAAGTTCGGCAGCGAGAACAGCACCACCAAGACCAACCCTAACGCTACACCTCCACAAATCACTGCAATCTCGGTGGATACGCCGGCGCTGGACGGTTTCATCGTGAGGTGGAAAACCAACCTGATGGCATCGTCCCAGGTCGAATACGGACCAAAAGGATCTTACACTAACAAGACCCCTGTCGTCACAGATAATATTTCAGGACAGGTCCTTTATCCGTTTGACCATGCAGTCGTAATCCAAGGCCTGACCCAGGCTACCGACTACCAGTACCGCGTCATATCCGCAACACCGGATGGCGGCCAGGCCACGTCCGATGTCAACTATGCCAAAACCGCTGCCAATACAACTCCGTGATCTTACGTATACGTAAATAATATGTATCAATCTACCGAGCCCTGCCCCCATTGCGGCGCACAAAACCTTAGAGGCACGTGGGTTTGCGCGCATTGCGGCAACACACTCCTTATATATTGCCCTAACTGCCGCGCCGCCAACGCCACCGGCAGCCAGTACTGTCAGTCATGCGGCTCACCCCTCTCGCCAACTGCGCAAGCGCCCACCCAGCCTGCAGGCCAGCAGCCGTACCCTCAATATGCGCAGCAGGGTTACCAGGCTCCCGGGCAGCAACCTTACACGGCGGCCGGATATGGAGCGCAGGGCAGTCAGCAGGTCTACCAGGGCTATCAGCAGTACCCGGAATATGGCGGGTATCCACCCCAGACGCAACCGGGTTTCGTCGGCAGGCTGAAGCACATCGTTGTGAGCACCAACCCGATCCTGCTTTCGGCACTGGTCGTGCTCATAGTGGGAATGGGGATCTTCCTGTTGATGGCCTTCCAGCTTCACTGGATAAAGACGGCCCAGCCTACCAAGGCGGTCACAGCCACTGACACGAGGGCCCCCGTAATATCATTGCTGCAGGTTAAGGAGGGAGCGACCCCCCACAGCGCCATCATCTCATGGGTCACCGATGAACAATCCAGCTCGCAGGTAGATTATGGGGTGTGGCCTAATGCCAATACCAGCACGCCCATACAGAACGACCCAACCACAGGCACCAATTCGGGAGTTTTGCAGCATGAGGTGGGCATTACCAACCTGATACCCAAGTCGTCCTATTCATACAAGGCGATATCAATCGACAAGGACGGCAATCAAGCTGAAAGCCCAGTGATGCAGTTCGATACCGCTCAATAATCCAGCATCTTGCCCAGGCCATGAAACAAGCATAAAATATTAGCGCTATTCGATATTATCATGCAGCAAAATTTCCTCTGTCCGAATTGCTGGAAAGAAAACACCGCCGGGAGCCTGCATTGCAGCTCATGCGGGACGCGGCTTGGTAACGTGGGGGCGACCATCTCGCAATGCCCGTCCTGCCACTGGCCACGCGTCCCTTACGACCGCTTTTGCGGCAATTGCGGCAATCCCGTCCAACCAATCTGCCCCAATTGCGGCAACAGCATCTCCAAGGATTCCCGCTATTGTCCCAAATGCAGCTTCTTCTGCGGAGGCGGACGCGAGGCATTGCAATAGTACGCCCGGACCTGTTGGCAACTGCATGAGCGAAGAGATCAAGCTCATTTCCTGGAACGTGGTCAGCATGCGCAACGTGCTGGAGAAAGCCAACCTGGCCGCGGCCGGCCAACCTCCCCTGAATTTCCTTGATTGGCTGGCAAAAGAAGCGCCGGATGTCGCCTGTTTTCAGGAGACCAAGCTTCAGCCAAACCAGGTTCCCGCCACGCTGGAATCGCCTCCAGGTTATTACACGGCCTGGAATTTCGCCGATAAGAAGGGCTATAGCGGGGTGGCCACCTTCAGCCGGCAAAAGCCGTTAAAGACGGAAACGGGCCTGGGGATCGCCGAATTCGACGTCGAAGGCAGGGTCCTTATGACGGAGTTCCCGGGCTTCAAACTTTTCAATGTATATTTTCCCAAAGCCTACGGGCCCAAAGAGGTTGCCACAGCCCGCAGGGAAGGCGCTCCCAATGCCGAAAAGATAGCTGCCCGGCTGCCCTTCAAACTGCGTTTTTACGATGCTTTTTTAGAACACTTGGATTCGCTCAAAGCTAAAGGCGAGAAGCTGGTTATCTGCGGCGATTTTAACACGGCACACCGGGAAATAGACCTGGCTCGGCCCAAGTCAAATAAGGAGACGTCGGGCTTCCTGCCGGAGGAACGTTCCTGGATGGATAAGCTGGTCGCCCATGGATATACGGACACCTTCAGGCGTTTTAACCATGAGCCCGGACATTACAGCTGGTGGTCGTACCGCTTCAAAGCGCGCTACAAGGACATCGGCTGGCGTCTGGACTATTTCTTCATCTCGGACAACCTGGTCAAATCCCTGACCGGTGCATTCATATTAAAGGATGTCCAGGGATCGGACCATTGCCCGGTAGGCACAACATTGAAAATTGCGTAACCGTATCATAATATAAGGGTTAATGGAGCAGGAATTTCAGCCGGATTTGGAAGACTCTGCTTTATGCCCTCCCGATAAGGTAGAGGATCCTATTGAATCCCTTCTTTCCGCACTTCATCAACTGAAGGCCAACATATCCAGCGTCGAGGAAGACCACCCCCGCCTGCGCAAAGACATGTCCGAACTTTGCGACCTGGTGATCACGCACCTGACCAGGCCTGTGGAAGAACAGATTGCAGATGTACTGGAAGGTCCAACCTTATCCACCTGCGAAGAAACGGCCAAGCTTGAGGAGCCGGTGACGGATGACCCTCTAATAAGCCACTATCTGGAATACCTGCATCGCAGCCATTCACCAGGATATGAGCCGCCGGACACCCCTCCACCCCCGCCACAATCCACCGCCGTCAATCCATTTTCCAAAGCCGTTGATACCACGGGCAATCACCTTGTTTGGGGACTCGACAGGATGGGAGACGGCATCGTCTTCGTAATTGAAAAACTGCTTTCGCTGGGCGCAGGCAAGGAGAAGACCAAACGTGATGAAGATGAACGCCGCTGATGCGCCCGCACTAGTGGAAAACTCTATTGGGATTTGGCTGCGTCCTTTTCCTGCTGTTCCAATATGAGCCCGGCGGTAATGGCGGCCACTTCACCCACGAGCGTGGAACACGTCTCAACTACCCCCGCTTTGACTGCAGCCTCCATCTCGGCAGGGTCAAGCAGATTAAAAAACCGGCCGTAAAATTTGGTCTGCAGATCAAAGCAGCGGCATGTGCCGAATTTTTCTTTAAACTGCCGTTGCAGTTCCCCGGAAAGCAGCAAGCCCTTCATCATCTTGCCACGCCTGTGAAATTCATCACGTTTTCTGCCGAAAAGGTAGCTTATAGCCATTACCCCACCTGATAGGGCGCCGCAATGGCCGTCACCCGTCAGGCCAATGCCGTCCGCAAACCCGGTGGCGGCACGGAAAACATCGTCATTGCTGATCCCCAGCGCTTCAAAGACGCCGGCTACCACACCCTGGGCACAGTCGCCGCACTCCGCTTCGTATTTTTTGGCAAACTTGAAGGCAGTATCCTTCACTTCGAGCTTTGATTTGTCCATGGTGCCCTTCTCCTTACGCGATTGCTTGAGTTTAAACTATTTTTAAGCCGACAGCAATCTCGTGAACTGAGCCGCCGGGTCAATTTTTTACAAATATTTTACAAAATACTGATACGCCGATAACAAATTATGCTTAACCTTCATGTATCTGATTGATGTCCAGAAGCCCAATATCCAGCTGCCCAGGCCCGATAAACCGGCGGGAGGCCAGTTTCACAAAAGAATGGCCGGCGTCAACTAAGTGCTCAGTTTTAAAGACGCAGAAGCCAGGGATAACATCCCCGCCTTTTTTATTCAACAGTCTCAAATAAGGCAAATGGGGTTCTGGTTTAGACCTTGGTAAACAGGGTGACTGCGCTGACTACAGCAAACACTGCAACAGCCAGGATCAATATGGCTAATAACAGCGCCGACCAGTCTTTATCTCTCAAACCCGTCCAAGAAAACCATCCGCCGATCAACGCCATCAGGACTGCTATAATAAGGCAGCCTATACCCAGGCCTATATTAACTGCCACTCCTACCTATGTCACCCTCCAACTAAGTTAACGATGCATTCAGCAAGTTCCGCAATTCTTCCATGGTGTACGGTTTGATCAAAGCGCCGACGAATCCGTATTTTTGGAAATTCAAAACCAGCGGGTCCCCGGCATACCCGCTGCTTACAACCGCCCTGGCGTCCGGGTCTATCTTGAGCAACTCTTTGATCGCTTCCCTGCCACCGATACCCCCCGTAACCGTCAGGTCCATGATTACAAGGTCGAAGGGCGCCCCTTCCAATTTAGCTTTACTGTAAAGGTCCAGGGCTTCGCCACCCTCGCGTGCCGTTGCCACATCTCCAAATCCAAAAAGCACAATCATGCGACTGACGGTATCTCGGATGGTATCTTCGTCATCCATGATGAGGATCCTATGAGTTTTATTTTTTGTGGGAACTGTGTTCTTTTCGGATTCATCACCCTCGGCGGCGGGAGAGTATACGGAGGACTTTGATATTTTCAGCCCTGACTGAGATACGTCATCACTCATAAGCATTTACCATCCCTGTGCCTAACTCTAAAGCCTGCGCGAGCACATTCTCCGTTGGCCAGCCTCTGCCACATACAGGTCACCAAATCCGGCCATGATTTTAACCCATCCGGCCTGCATTATTCAACATAGGCTCCTACCCGATTCAATAACGAGCAGTTTACGGTAATTCCCGCATATACGGCATAAATATTTCGCCTCCCGGCACTATACAATGGGAGCAGACTTGGTATAATTAGCTGATTTCACGAAGAAATAGGCGCCAGGAGGTTTAATCATGGGTAACGGTTCCCTGGAAGATAAAATTCGACAGCTTACAGACCCCGAGCTAGTATTCAGAGAATACGGGAACCTCATGCAATCCCATTTACTCGATATTCAATCCGTGGAAGATGCTTATAGTCACGGGGAATCACCGACGATGGGGGGGATACTGGGCGGTTATATGTCAAAATACTCCAAGGACACCGAAAAATACCTGCAGCGTTTACCCATTATCCTGGGCATGCTTCAGACGTCCTTCGCAGAAATGCTGGCGCAAAATAACAGGCGCATCATCGAGCTGATGAAAGCCACCATAGCCGATCAGTCGGGCAAAGATATTTGACAGCTAAGAGTATCTCTGCCTTCTCCAAACCATATAGATGCCCCTTCTTAAAGACAACTCTTGATGTACCCCGGTAAACAACCGATCGGGTCGTGATCGTAAAAACGCCGGCAGGGCTGTACCGCTGTTGCTAAACCCGGGGATACGACCTATTATAAAATCATAAGGAAATAACTTATGAGTAATCCGAGAATGATGGGCAAGATGGTGGCCTGCGGTTACTGCGGCTCCAGCGGCAGGATCGACTCGGGGTACGGCAGCTCCGGTAAGACGGAATGCCCCGTATGCCATGGACGGGCCCGGATTAAAGTGCCAACGGACGCAAAACTCTGCAACAGCTGCAACGGCACCGGCAGGCACTATACCAACTTCGGCAGGATAACCTTCAGCCCCCATTCAACCTGCCACGGCACAGGCTGGACATGGCAGCCTTCCATAACCATACCATCGCAGCGCCGATAGATCATCGGGATACAGCCGCCGCCCACATATATATTTTCACCCATTGATGTATAATCACAGGCACAATGAAAAGGGTCTACCGCAACGATGGCCTAACCGTCTACTGGGACTCCACCAAATGCATCCATTCAGGTGAATGCTTTGCGGCCTTACCGGAGGTTTTCAGGCCGGGAAAGCACCCCTGGGTGAACATCGATGCTGCTGAGGCCAGGAAAATCAAGCAAGCCGTCGACAGGTGCCCCTCCGGCGCACTCTCGTGCAAGCTTAATGAGTGAGCTTCCAGGTTGCTCCTTCACGATTTCTGCATCAAGTACGCGATCGTCAGGACTGCTGCGAGCACCCCGTCGAATCCAGCTGCTGTGAGTGATTCAGCCACTTCCTGATATACGGCAGCGACAGGTGTAACAGTAAGAGGATGATGAAGGGGATGAGAAGGTTATTATGTATAGCCACGCATATACGCCTGACCAGTAACCCTATAGTCACCGGTTCGAAGACGCCGAACTGGGTCATGCCCAGTCCCGTAAGGACGTAGAGTACAACGCCGGCCAGTAGCAGCCACTGCACTATTTGTTTGAATAGTTTTGCACATACCATTTTTTTCATTGCCGCAAGGGGATGATAATGCCGATTTGCTGAGCGGTCAAATACGGTCCCCATCTCCTGCCATCATTATCATCATCATCCCGCTGAGGGCTAGGTATAATTCGTGTTAGCCGGATACGGCCCTGCCCAGCAGGGTATTTTTAATAGTAATGGCCCCCTCGGGACACATCTCCTGGCAGCAGTAGCAGCGGATGCACAGGTCATAATCGTGTTCCGGCACCCTACCGGACTGGGGGTCCCAGCTGAGGGCCTTGGGCTCAACCGGACATACTTCCACACACGTGCCGCACTGTGTGCATGCGGATTGGTCGATGACCGGCCTGGGGCAAATCTGGTTCTTAAAGAATTTCCTGATATGGCCGGCTGTAGCCCGCACCGGCGGCTTGCGCACTACATCGAAATCCCGGGCAACGAAAGCTTCGATATCATCGCCCGCCAGCTCGATACCCACGGAATGGTAGGTGCCCAGGCCCGATTTTTCGCCCGGCTGCGAAGTCGGCACGAACTCCGGGTTGAGATCGATTATGCGAGCGGCCACGGAATCCAGCGCCACGGGATCGGTGGAAAACAGGATGACATTCAGACTGTGCGGCGCTCCGTTACGCGGCCCGTTGCCCTCCATGGCGATGATGCCGTCCATGATATACAGGCGCGGCCTGATGAAGGTATTGATATCGACCAGCATGGTGGCGAATTCATAAGGGTCGGGCATTTTCAGATGGAACTGGCTTTTCAACGTGCCTGGAATGCAGCCGAACTGGTTCTTAATGGCCCCGGTCAATCTGGTCAGCCCGTGCGTTTTTAATTTCGGCAGGCTCACCACGCCGTCGGAGTCGAGTACGCCTCTGGCAATGACGAACCTTTTGTTCAGCAGGGCTGTTTTATGGACGATCGTCTTGCCTTCATCGAAATCGGCCAGCCTCACTCCCATCTCATCGGCCGCCTGCTTTAAACCCGTCTTTTGCATATTCGCCTCGCACTTTCCGAAGCCGGGGGAGTCGCCATAGTAAAGATCAGCCCCTGCTTCCTGCAGCGCCTTTGCCACCGCCTTAAAAACCTCAGGGTGAGTGGTCACGCATTTCATGGGGTCCATACCGAACAACACGTTGGGTTTTAACACAATCCGCTCACCCGGCCGGGCAAAAACCTCAGCGCCCCCCAATAGCTCAATCCCCTTCTTAACCGCCTGGTAGACAGGTCCATTGTCATAAGTCTTGCAGGCTACCAGCGCCACTTTAGATTTGTTCATAATCCCCCTGTTCCGGTGGCGGAAAATCCGGATTTTTTATAAAATCAGTTGATTTGTATTTCAGGCCTGCAGTGTCTTTTAGGGCCGAGGCCGTTTATGGATTTTACATTCACTTGTGTTTACTGTCCAAATTTGAGAGGGGCATGATTTCATGGAGTTACAGCGCATAGCGGTGATCGGCTCGGGCGCCCTGGGGACCTACTATGGCGCCAGGCTGGCTGCAGCCGGGCAAGACGTCCACTTTCTCATGAGGCGCGATTACCACGCAGTCAAATCAGGCGGGTTACATATAACCAGCCCGGAAGGCGATTTGACCCTGCCACATCCCAATATTTATAAGACCAGTGCGGAGATAGGCCAGGTCGACTGGATTATCTGCGCGCTTAAATCCACCTCCATCAATGAGGCACAGAAGCTTTTAGCACCCTGCATAGCGGAAAATACGCGCATACTCGTGCTCATGAATGGGCTGGGGCTGGAAGAACGTTTTGCAGGCTGGTTCGGCGCCCGGCAGATTTTCGGCGGCATGGCGTTTACCTGCATAAACCGGGGGGAGCCAGGGCACACACACCATCTGGCCTACGGGCCCATAACTATCGGACACTTCCTGGATGACAAGGCGGAGCTGGCCAAAGCCGTGGAGCTATGGTCGCAAAGCAAGGTTACCATCTTCGAATCCTCATGTCTGCTGCAGTCCCGCTGGGAAAAGCTGGGCTGGAACATTCCCTTCAGCGGACTGGCCGTGGCCGCAGGGGGCATCGCCACCGACCGCATCATGGAGGATGCCGGACTTAATTCTGCCGCACATACCTTGATGGCTGAAGTCATGGCAGCGGGCAACGCTGACCTGGAACACCATTCCCAGAAGACGCGCATCGACCGGGATGTCCTGATGGACCTCTTTTTCAAGTCGACCTCCACTATGGGCGCTTACAAACCGAGCACCATGATCGACTTTGTGGAGGGGCGTGCTATGGAGATAGAGGCCATTTTCGGAGAACCCCTTCGCCGGGCTCAATTGCTGGGCGTGCCCGTCCCGCAGCTCACGCTCCTGACCACCCTGCTGAGGGTGCTCAACCACGGACGCTAGTATTTCTCGATATTAAATACATTCCGGTTTTGCAACGATGTCCTTCATTCGCTGTATACCTTTTTGGTAATACGTTTCAGAAGTTATAAAATCTGGTGTGTCACAACGATGGAGGAGGTGGCCAGCATGGCTGATAGCAAGGAGAAAAAAACACAAATCGCCAAGATGCCCGTATTATTTATCGGGCATGGCTCGCCTCTAAATATCATCTCCAAGAACAGCTATACCGACAGTTTGACAAAGCTGGCAAAAGACCTCCCTTTGCCCAGGGCCGTCATGGTCATCTCAGCACACTGGCTGACCGACGGCACATACGTGGGCTGCATGCCAAAGCCCCGCACTATTTACGATTTCTACGGCTTTCCCGACGAGCTATACAGGATACGCTATCCCGGCCCCGGCTCGCCGGAATACGCCGAACTTGTCTCAAAGCTGGTGCGCAGCGTACGGGTTAAATGCGATATGGGCTGGGGACTGGACCATGCCTCCTGGGCCGTCCTGAAACACATGTATCCCAAAGCGGATATCCCAGTATTCGAAATGAGCCTGCATTATTCCTTTAACGAGTGGCACCCCAGGCCCCTTCAGTACCACTACGACCTGGCGGCCGAGATGGCGGAACTGCGCAAGAATGGAGTCCTGATTATAGGCAGCGGGAATATAGTGCATAACCTGGGGCTGATCGACTTTCATAATACGGACGCCAGGCCCTATGACTGGGCGATGGAATTTGATAACTGGGTGAAATCCAATTTAATCAACCGGAACCATGAAGACCTGCTTAACTTTCAAAAAATGGGCCAATCAGCCAGGCTGGCCGTGCCTACGCTCGACCACTATTTGCCCATGATATATGCCATCGCCCTCCAGGAAAAGAACGAGCCGCTGACATTCACACACGAGGGTTTTCAGAACGGCTCTATCTCCATGAGATGTTTCCGCATCGGATAGCGGCAAGCTTTTACTTTGATTGGGGCGGCTCATGGCAATGTTTTATGCTATTATATTCAACGGAAAACAGGCTGGGGTTGGAAATACTTAACTTCCATTAAAAGGAGAGCGGCTATGGACATTTTATTAATCATCGGCATCATTCTGCTGGTCCTGTGGCTTCTGGGTTTCATAATCTTGCCTGCTCTGGGCTGGCTGATTCATATAGCCCTCATCATAGCGGTTATTTTCCTGATTATCTGGCTGCTGCGTAAGGTCTTCAAGCTTTTTTAGCATCGCAGCCATTATTTGCCGGCTATGGGGCAAACGGACACAGCCTTACAGCTGCTGTTTTACCACTTGAAGCAGGCTCGCCGATTTACAATTACTTGCAAACGTATGACAGCAGTGATCTGACGGTTACTTTGTTCTTCTCAAAGTAGAACTCGACGATATTGCCGCCGCTGGCCATAAAGGCACAGATTCTGTAGTCTTCCGTAGCCCATATCAGCATCCAGTGATTCTGTTGTGCCCAGGCTAATACCTCTGCCGCAGTCTGAATTTTATAAGCCATATCTCTCTCCTGGATTAATTCAAGCTAAACAAAATTTTTCCGCTTAAACTATACCAGAATTGAAATCAGGTCTCTACTGGCCTTCAAATCCTTTTTAAAGCCAGCGTCTTGATAATCCGCGTATATTATATCAGGCGCCCACTGTTGGCGAGCCGCTATTACCGTGCATAACCTCTTTTACTTTTCGTATCAGGTCTGACGGCAGAACAGGCTTGGGGATAAAATTCTTTTCGCCGCTTTGTAAAAACTCCCTGATGGCCGGGCTGCCTGTATCTCCCGTAGTCAATATCATCCTTCCCAGCAGTTCCGGATGTTCCATTTCCAGGTAATGGTAGAAGTCTATGCCGTTCATTCCCGGCATCTTGATATCTGAAAGGCAGAGCTGATAATCCGTCTTATTGACTTTTTCCATGGCGACCATGCCGTTGGGGGCAAAATCAACGTCGAATCCCTCGCTTGCCAGCACCTCGATAAACAGCCTCCCGATGATCAGCTCCTCCTCTATGACCAGCGCTTTACCCTGGTAAACATTGCCCTTATTCATAAAATCCTCGAAAAGCTTGCCCCAACTATAAAAGAGCGCTGGCAACCGCACAACCGCCGGATGATGCCAATAAAGTGAGCCAAACGGTTCATAAAGCTGGCTGTCGCCCCGTCGAGATGAGGTTTTACGCAGCGCACCCCTCGCGCTTATAATTATTGATTGGAATTAGTACGCAGGGTTAGGGCTATAAAAATGAGATGGTTTGGATGCGCTTTGACGATACTGGGTATCATCCTGGTTATCTTTATACTCACTCATATCTCTGAGATCTGGCAATTCCTTGAGAAGCTGCTGCAGAAAGGTTAGCAGGCATCGCTCAACGGTACAGCCGGTTCATAACTGAAGGCCTGATATAAATCACGGCTTTATAATTCATTTCCCGTCGCCTGATAACACGCTCAGGTTCAATAAGTAACGGTCCGGATATAAATATTATATTAACAATTGGTGCGTATACTGATTGCAACTGAGAAAAAAACTATATCTCAGCAATATCCACAAAACAGGAGGAGAAACTATATGTGGAAAAAGGTTTTATGGCTGATTGCCGGGATACTCGCTATAACAATGACGGTATCCGGCATCATGACTGCTGTCAATGCCGATGATGCTAATACAGGTGGTACTCCACCCGGCGGGCCGGGCGGGCACGGCGGTCCCGGTTTCGGGGCCATGTTAAACGATAACCTGACCGCCAAAGTAGCAACCATACTGGGTATCGATAAATCGAAGCTGACCGATGCCTTCCAACAGGCTGAAAAAGAGCTCAGCACTGAACGGATGAACAACATGTTCGCCCAATGGGTGGCCGGCGGCAAGCTCACCCAGGCACAGGCCGACACCTACAAAGCCTGGCTGGCCTCCAAGCCTGATAATGTGCCCTTATTTGGCAGCTCGGACAATGTAACCCGTGATACCGATATGCTCAACAGGCTGCTCAAAGACGGTAAGATCACTCAGGCCCAGTTCGACAGCGCAACTACATGGCTGGCCGTCAAGCCCGCTATCGACCTGCCCAAACCCGAAAAGCCGGCCAACACTTCAGGAACCGCCTCTAAGAGTTGGACGGACCGCAGTACAGCGATGCTCGATCAACTGCTCAAGGACGGCAAGATATCCCAGGCAACTTACGATGCTTACAAGACCTGGTACTCGCAGAAGCCCAGTGTCGAGCTGCCCGCTCCGGGAGGACCTCCGGGTGGCGCACACGGCGCACCCCAGAATGCTCCAGGTAACTGACATCGTTTTATCAGGCAGACAGCATAAAACCGGCGGGTCAAAACCCGCCGGTTTTCATTTACAGCACCGGCTATTTACTTGCACAGGTTACTAAAAATTAATAAATATTTTACTTTTTTCCCCGTTATTTAATGACAACGCAAGAAGGCATCGGCTACAATGCAAAAAATAGGTAAGCTGCAAAACGCAGGAGTATCAGCTAATTAGTATTGTGGAGGTGTTGAATGAAAAAGTTAACCGTATTACTAGCGCTCGTATTACTGCCGGGTTTAATGAGCTGTGTCTCGCTGGTCCCCAGCGCTTCCGGCGCGCCGGTTATAACCAGTTTTATTGCCAGCCCCCCGGTGATTACCGGCGGCCAAACATCTAATTTAACGTGGAATGTAAACGGAGCTACCTCCGTTACGCTTAGCCCGAATATCGGCACGGTGGGAACCTCAGGCAGCATCACAGTCGCGCCTGGTTCCATCACCACTTATACACTGACCGCCGGCAACGGCTACGGAAGTTCTACGGCCAGCATAACCGTGACCGTAAATCCCCTCTCCTCACCACCGGCCATCACCGGTTTCAATGTCAATCCCCCCGTGATTTATCCAGGCCAATCTGCCAGCCTGACCTGGAACGTGACAGGATCGGATATGGTCAGAATTGACCCGTCGGTCGGCAATGTATCTGCTTCGGGCAGCCAATCCATATCCCCCAGCACAACCACAACCTATATATTGACGGCAGGCGGGGCAACAGGTGTTGTTACAAGCACTGTGACACTCAGCGTCGTGCCCTCATCTACATACTCTACGTCCTCAGCTTACCCAGCCTTCCCGGTATATTCTACCAATCCTAATGCATCTAACATCCCCTCTGTTCTTTCTTTTAGCATAGATCCTCCGGTCATTTCACCCGGTGAACAGACGGTGATGACCTGGGATGTGATTGGGGCGGATTCGGTTTCCATTGATAACGGTGTGGGCAACGTGCCCGCCACAGGCTCCATGGTCCTCAGCCCTTCCGCAACGACCTATTACACCTTGATGGCTAACAATAGCTACGGGCCCGAAACGTCCTCGGCCATAGTAACCGTTTACCCTTTGAACTACTACTATACTCCACCGCCTGTGATTCAGCAGCCTCCTCCGGTAATCACACCACCAGCAGGGGGAAAACAAGGCCAGGGAAAGGGTGACAATTCCGGCAGTTTGCCGAGGATTGAGCATTTCGAATCCAATCCGCCCAGGTTGGATGTCGGCCACCCGGCTGAACTGCAGTGGAAAGTCGACGGAGCCACGTCCGTGCATATCAGCCCTGATATCGGCCCGGTGCCATCCTCGGGGAAAATGACTGTAGCGCCGAATCACACAACCGTATATACCATAACCGCCAGCAATTCCAACGGCGTGGTACAGCATCCCCAGGAGATTACGGTGTCGCGGACAATCCAGGGAACGGGGCAAAAGAGCACTATCACCGATAATCGCACTACCACCGGAAGTGCGGGCGGTAAACATTAGTATCCTGTGACTGAAATCGTTTTATCAGGCAGACATCATAAACCGGCGGGTTCTAGACCCGCCGGTTTTCATTTGCAACAACGGTTATTTACTTGCACCCGTTACCTGGCTGGCGCCGATCAAATATATAGCTGGAGCCGCCAGGTAGCCCGTCATGGTACCGTGAATTACTACGTGTTGGCCTGCATACAAAATCGGGGCGCCGCTGGAAGCGTCCCTAAAATTATTTATATATTCGGGTTTGATGATGGCGCGGAAATATGCCGTGTAGTCACGCCAGCATTCCACGCACGGGTAGCCCAGGTCCAGAGAGGTGCCTGCTCCCTCCCAGGGATTGCTCACGAAGAAAATGAAGGTCCAGGGGAAAAGGGTGCCCTCTTCCAGATAGCGTGACGGCAGCCAGCTTGAGATATAGGTTATATCGCCCTCCACCTGCACTTCCTTTCCCATGTATCTTAAAAGCTTCTCCGTATCCAGCGCTGAGACGGTGGGAATTTGCACCGGTTCAGCAACGGCCGCCGGCGGCCGCGGGTTGACCGTTAGGGTCAGCATTTTCCGGACCGGCGTTCCTCCGTTTTTAGCCGTGAGAGAATAGGTGGTCGTCACGGCAGGCCCCACGCTGAGCGTTCCGTAAGCGGGAACATCGCCCACGCCGTTATCGATTATTACTCCGGAGGCATACGAAGTATCCCAGCGTAGCGTGGCATTTTCGCCCTGCGTTATGGGATTCGGCGTCACCTCAAAATCACCCACATAGACGGGGGTCGGGGTACATTGAATAAAAATGACCGGCAGCATAAGTACCAGGGCGAAAACCGTAATATAAAGTGCACGCATCAAATCTTCCTCACTTTTGCATCGCTGGCGATATTAAGGATTATAAAACTGCAGCATTGAACCGGCAAAATATAATCCGCAGTTACCCTCAGGTTAACTTTATCTTCTTGATAAGTTTGGAGACGGCTTTATTGTAGCGCGGCTCAAAGAATAGGAAGGGCTGAATAGGATACCTGGTACCCTTTTCATCGGTTTCCCTGAGACCTGTAAGAAGGTCCTGCAATTTTGCTGTGGGCAAAGCGAAGGCCATCTCGTCGTCGGCGGCCATACCTATCTGCCTCTCGCCCCGGCCCGGCACTATATAAACAGCTTTGCCGGAAACAACCGGCTCGATCATCTCGCTGATACATGAAACACCTGCGTGAGCCCTGGATTCTATCACACCACCTTCGGAGTAGATCATAGATTGCGCTAGCCTGGCAATCTGCGCCGGATTACCGTAGATTAAAATCACGTCGGGGTCGGCTATTACGCCGGCATCTATAGGAGCTACAATAAGCCCCCTCGAGGGTAATTTTTTCTCTCCGTTAAAATACGGCTGCGTGGCCAGCGACGATTTCGCCACCTCAAGGTCCTTGATATAGCCGGCTGAGACCATGAAGTTGACGAGTTCTTCCTCCCGGTTCAGTTCCCCCAAGTCTCCCCACCCGAAGGCAAGAAGGGCAGCGGCGCAATTGACTTCTTCAGGCGTCACTGCCATCGCCATGTTCCACTTCCTGGCAATTGTATTCACCTGGCAGAGCGCCATCTTTGTGCCGGCGGCGCCCGGCCTCAAGACGCCCTCGGGAATCTCGGAACTGTTCTGAATAAACTTGATTGATAGCGGGTGCGTCTTGACCTTCAGATAACGCAGTAATACGTCGGATGCTTCCTTAAAATCTATCGCCATATGAACCTCCCTTTTTTAGGCATAATTAGGCTTTTTCCCGGCCCTCAAGTATAAGTTCACCGGCCAGGCGCGCCGCTTTCTGAGCCGGCGCACGACATTTCCTGAGGGCATCCGCCTTGACGAATTCAGCCTGGTCGTTTGGATCAACCAGGTTAAAGCTCCTGCCGAAGATGTTGTGCTGTACCTCGCGGCAGTTGCAACCGCCGAACTCTTTCTCAAAACGTTTGCACAGCTTACGTGCTGCGCTGGTGGTACGGCGGACGGCCTTGAAATCATCGTGCTTCTCCCTGCCGAAAGCCATGCCCAGCGCCATGATGGCCCCTATGACGGCGCCGCAAGCCTCTCCCCTGAGAGCGATGCCGGGCATGGCGGTGGCGGCCTTGAGCGTCTGCGCATCCCCCAGACCGAACTCCTCTTGCAGTGCCAGCAGCGTGCCCTGGGCGCAGCTACCGTACAGCTCCTCATAATCACCCGCCTTCTGTTCAACGTGGTCCAGGATCTCCTGGAATGTTCTTTCAGGCATAATATGGTCCTCCGTTTTTACTTCAAACAAATAGGACTTCCCCTTGCCCCGTTGAGCAGACTGGACTATGCGCCGCGGGAAGCATCTCCCGCAAAAATATGTTTGGCCAGCATGGCCGTGAGGCCGGGATCGTATGGACCGGCTTCAACATTCAACCTGCATTCGGCCATGATCTTATCGGCGTCGCCACAGATGTAAAACTTCTTGAGCTTATCCTCAAAGTGGATGCCCATGGCTTCACCAATAAGCGAAAGCAAGTTTTCAATTTGGAACGGGTATTCGGGTTGCGAAGCGCAAAACTGAAAATGACAGCCCTGGCAGGCGTCCACCATCACATCGGCGCCGGTTGTCAGCGCCTCTTCCAGTACCTGCCTCGCCAATGCACGGCCGACCCCGGGCAGCCTGCGGCTGGCTACCGCACCGCAGCAAATGGATTCTTTCTTATTTTTGCCCATCTCTATCAGGGTCAGGCCGGGAATGGCACTTAATAACGCACGGAGGGAAGTGTTATCGCCCAGCACCCTGCTCATGGAACAGGGGTCGTGTAAAGTGACCTTCCTGTCAACCGGCCGTATAAACTCCATTTCGTTTATATGTAGGCTCAGGAAATGGAACATCTCATCATATAGGAACGGCACGGGGCTGATCTGCCGGCCGAATTCGGCAATTCTGCCGGCGCATTCTGCGCAGCAGAAGATGACCTGCTGTGGACTAAAAGCAGCCAGGGTATGCAACAGCTTCCTGGTTAAAGACTCGGATTCATCCAGGTCCACGCCGGCGTACCGTGCTCCGCAGCAGAGTTCTCCGCCCGACACTATCACAAAATCGAGGCCCAGCCTTTTAAGGATTTCACGGACGAGAAAAATCTTATCGGGCATCATTACCATGGCGCAGCCCGTAAAGACCACGATGTCTTTATGCCCGGGGCTATCGGACACCCGGTTGAGCCAGAGCTTCTGCTCCGGCTTGACCTGCATGCTGGCCAGGATGTCCGGTATAAACAGATTGCTGTCGCCAATCTTCAGCTCCATCAGGGGACGGCGCTTCCCTGTCAGTTTTACCAGCTCGAGGAGAAGCAATTCTTGCAGAATTACAGGGTTGATGTCCAGCGGACAAATGTCCCGGCATGAATTACAATGTGCGCAGCTGGCCGCTCTTACGGATGCCTCCTCGGACATATTGCCGCAGGTGAGCAGTCCCATAACCCTGGCCTGGATATCGCATGAAGACACGGAACTAATGGAAGTCGACGGTATTGCCGGGCAGGCCTCCACGCAAACGCCGCAAAGGTTGCAGTCCTGAGTATACTGCTGCTTCCTGCGGCCGTACAGGTCGCTGAGAGTCAGGCCTTCCATATTATTAACCGGTTAATTCTCGCAGGTCAGACGGTGCAATACAACCATCATAATATTATAATCATGTGAACAATTTATGGGTAAAGGGAGCGTTCCGTGATGTTAACTCAAGATGGCGGCAAAGCAGCCCCCAAAGGCATCATCTGCTACTATTCGGGTTCCGGCAACACCAGGCTGGCCTGCCAGTATATCCAGAGCAAGATCAAAAGCATTAAGTTCGACCTTTTCAATATCGCCCGGAGCGGCGTGCCCGAGCTGGATGGTTACGCTGCCGCCGGGTTTGCCACCTTCACCGATTTCTGGGGCCCGCCCCATTTAATGCAGTCCTTCATTGAAAAGCTCGACCAGCAGAACAACAAGCCGGCCTTTGTCTTCAATACGTACGGCGCCCTCAACGGCAAAACCCTGCTGATGCTGGGCAAGTGGGCCGCCGCCGCAGGCTTCAAGGTGGTGGCCGGCCATACCTTGCACACGCCCGAGAGCTATCCGCCCATGGTGGCCGGCGGCCGGGGTAACGAGGGCCATCCCGACCGGAAAGAGCTAAAGGCGTTCCAGCAGTTTATTTCCGGGCTGGACCGGACGCTTGGCCTTATTAAAGAGGGCAAGGAAATCAAGGCCGCCAGGCTAAATATAGGCCTGTTGAACAGCCTGCTGTTTGCCTTTCCGCGCACACAGTCCAGGAAGGACATGGGTTTGAAATACGTGGATGATTCCTGCGATGAATGCGGCATCTGCGAGAAGATTTGCCCCTATGGGGCGGTAAAGCTGGACCCCAAACCCGTTTTCGATATGGATAAATGCTACGGCTGCTGGAGCTGTTACAACCACTGCCCCCAAAAGGCCATCTATACCAGGAAATTCCGGGGCGTGGGGCACTATCCCAAACCCCATGACCTGCTGAAGGAAAAGCTTAAGGCCTGAGCTTACCGGTCTGTTCACTTCACAAATGCCCACACCGTATAACTACCTTCGATAATTAATATCTTATGGCCTTACAAACTGCCTGTAAAAATAATATAGTGCACGTACATGATTCCTTATATTCACATTGGATTGTGCAAGGTGTATAATCACATGCACGCTTGGAATAATATGGTTTAAAATTTATGACCCGGAGGTTGAGGTAATGGTTAAAAGGCTGACTTTCATATCCGTCCCGGCGTTGTTATTCATAGTTATGATTTTGCTCATTCCCGGGTGGACCTGCAGCCAGGGGGCACAGCAGGTTGCAGCTCCCTCGGGGCTGCAGATCGTGTCTTTCAAGGTGGCAAATGATAACATAACACCAGGCGATGTCCCGGTGTTCACCTGGGAGGCCGCCAACGCCTCGGCGGTGACAATTACCCAGGACGGCGAGGAAATCTACCATATAGAGGCCGTGCCCGATACGCAGAGCGGCGCGTTGCTGACGCCCCTGAATAGCGGGGTCTATGCTTCGACCTCGACCGAAAAGGGGGGTAAGCAGTCTTACAGCTGGGGGATTTACCCTGTCGGTTTTAAAGGCGCCTCCAACGGCCATCCGTCCAAAAACATTTGGACATTTGGCGACAGTACCACGACTACTGTGCCGGGCTCCGCCGAGATAACGGTGCAATCTCCGGATGGGCAGTCGGCGACGGCAAAGTTGGAAATGAAAGCGCTTCAACGTGTGTTCAAACTCGCTTCAAGCTATGATTCTTCGAACGCGCTTAAGATCACACCGCCTCCCTGCATCAGGCCTAGTGCTGGGGAGCACATCATATCGATCATCAAGCACTGGGGTGTGAAGAACCCGGTGGTAAATGATGGCGAGGCGCCATGGTTTGAGTATGAGGTCACCAACGCCCGCACTATTTCCATTAAGCACGGCGATGAATTCATCTCCAGCGTAGAGATCATCAGCCCTCAGGTCACGCCGGGCATCTCCCTGCTACCACTTACAGACAAGGCCTATGCTTCCAGCACCGGTGAAAGCGAGGGGAGCCAGCCTTACAGCTGGGGGGTTTATCCTGTAATCTATAAAGGCAGTTCAAGTGGACGGCCTGCTACCATCGCCTTTAGGCCCGATGATAATTACACTGAAGACTCCGCTGATATCATCGTCTGCTCCCTTACGGGTGATATAGTGACCGATACGGTGAAGTTCACCATCATGCGGACAGAAGAGCAGGCGCAGCCCTCAACGGCGGGCCAGCCGCCGGTCATCGATTTCTTTAACCCCAGCCGCACGCTGGTCACCTACGGAGATTCTGTAACATTTAACTACCGTATAACCGATGCGGATAATGCCTGGTTTACCTGTAACGGCTCACAGGAGGCTATCCCTACTGCAGGCAGCAAGGAAATCATTGTCCTCAAGTCTACCTGCTACTTCATCGTCGCCGAGAACAAGGCGGGCCGCACCTCGCAGTCGCAGTGCATAACCGTCCAGTCATCCGGGGTAATACCACCGCCGGTGTCTCCATGGGTCACACCTCCAGTGACGCCACCGACGCCACCAGTCACACCTCCGCCGTCAGATTGGAGAGACAACCGGTAGACATCCGACAGGATAATATAACAGGATGGTGCATGAATGTGGAGAATAGCTTTGCTGGCGATCATAATTCCACTGATATTCTGGGGCTGCGTGGATAAAAGCTTCCCCGTGACGGAGAATTATACCGAGACGGAGTATAAAACAGAATACAGGACCGAGACCACGACCGAGATCCAGAAAGAGGTCATCAGGAGCGGCCAGGATTTAATGGTAAGTTACGGCTGGTATAACCAGGGCACCACCAGCGGCAAGTGGGGTTACGTATGCACCAACTCTCCGTTCTGGTATTTCAACTACAGCATCCCCATCCACAGCACAACATCGGTTGAAATCACATCCACCACTATATATCCCGAAATCATGGCCTATGATATGGATAGATTTGAAGAGTTCGGCCGCAGCGGTGGAGAGGACCCCTATGATCAGGAACTGAGGTACTGCGACTGGTTAAATAATTTCAATAGTAAGGTAGGCGGCTCCCGACTGCTGGGGAAATATTCAACCGGAGGCGACCGGCAGCTACTCAAGATCGATACCAGCGGAGCCAGGTCGCTTTCACTCGTGATCCAGGGCAATACCGGCAGTGAGCATATAAATTTCTCCAACGCAACCTTGAATTGGACCGATACCCGGGATAAAGAGGTGAAAAACGATCAGACCGTTGCGGTGCAGGTGCCGGTCACAGTGGAGAAGCAGCGCACGGTTAGCAGTACCCGGCGCGTGCCGTTCTGGGAAGCTCTTTCAGGACAATAAGCAACGGGAAGGGTTGACCTCTACTCGAACTAATCTCTATCGCAATTGCTGGCTACCTGCCGGTAATTGTCGATATGCTATCTGCACCATTCCGCGGCTGTAAAATGGCTAACTATACCTCAATCTGCGTGTTGAAAACTTCATTAAAACCCCTCGTCTTTTTCATTATAAATTTACAGACGACCTCTATACTTCCAGTTAACACACTCAAACAAGGGAGGTTATTAAATGAACAACTGGTTAAAAATCGGTTTGCCTGTCCTGGTGGCAGTACTTCTGGTGGTTACAGCTGTAGGCGTAACGCTGGCAGCCACAGGCGGCAACTTGAAGCAGATAGCAACTGGCTATCGAACGGTGGACACGGGCAATGTACAGTATGTATCCGGACCATATGGTCCCGGTTATGCAGGATGTCCGGCGCGGCGCTACAACGGCTATAGTGGAGGCTGGGGCTGGTGCTGGGGTGGTTACAACTAAGGCCGATGCAGGCGCATAACAGAAAACACAGATAAAATACAATCCTCATGGCATAAGGGGAAGAAGGCACCACTTCTTCCCCTTTTTTGAATCACGTACTGCAGAGTGCCTCAGGCATCATAGCATCCAACAACCTGACAATACCTATTCGTCATCATCAAAGTAGTATGTCCTAGTAACCTATCGCATGGCTACTTTAGTACTATGCACATACGTACCTTATCTCTATTTACGACGCATTGAATTTGTGCCAATATGAAAACGTACATAGGGTCGCCTCGAGCTTAACGGAAGAAATCACAGAATGTGTGGAGAGATTGAGATGCCAAATAAAATGGTTCGCTGCAATTACTGCAACGCAACAGGCAAGGTTGGTTCAGGTTACGGTAGTTATGCCAAAACGACGTGCCCAGTGTGCCTTGGGCGCAGTCAGATTGCCATCGATACAAATGCTAAGAAATGCTCGGGCTGCAATGGCACCGGTAGTCAACGCACAGGCTACTACACGTCCGGTATTGTAAAACACCCTAGCTGTCATGGAACGGGTTGGATAGCACCACAGAATACGCAGACTACATACCTTGTTGCATGCCACAATAAAATGCGATAGCTGAGGAAATGCTCGGCGTAACGATGCGCTAAATATGCGCCTCCACCGCATAATAGCATCCTACCGCCTGGCAATACCTATTCGTAATCATTTATATTGAGGGAGGAAACGCTGATGGCACCGATGCTGTCTGTTTCCCCCCTCTATAATGATTAGCTGCCAGGGCATAGGAGATTATGGAGCCGGATGTGGTCCCCGATGTGGTCCTGGTGAAGGTAGAAATGGCCGCGGCGGCCGTGAATACCAGGGGTACTGATAATAATACGGATATGGATATACAGATGGATAGCTTCGATAGAGGATAGTAGGTTGAACGACCGGTTGTGCAGACGTAATATACGTATTCGGTTGCTGTAGCTGGGATTGTGCCTGGGAGAGCGACTGCTGGGCTGAAACCAGTTGCTGCTGAGTTGAAGTCAACTGTTGCTGAGTTGAATTGAGTTGGTTGCTGAGTGAATTGACCTGATTTTGCAGAGCCATCACCTGCTCACTGGTTGCATACGAGGAACTACAACCTGTAGCCACAACCATTGTTAATAACACTAATGTCAGTAGAACAATAAGGGATTTGTTTTTCATTTTTCACCTCCTCTTGATATTACTTTATGCTTAGTATAGGCGAGCAGTTTTGGGAATACTTGACGGCTGCCTTATAAATACCTGATAAGAAACTGATAGTTTCTGGACTTCACTTAGTATTGGTGTGCAAATCCCCTCAGAGATATTCACTTGTTAGATAAATAAGTTTTCAGGGAAAAGAATAGAGTAGATTGGGCAATGGACTGGAGAGTCCTTTGTCAATTTTCAGCTAATTGAAGGGTAGCCGGGTTGAAAAGTTAGAAAAAATGCGAACGTGCAGAATGGAGGAATGTGTCTGACAGAATTTGTGGGTTTGTAAGTGCAATGCATTTGGTATTAGCTTGTAGTCGTTATCTCCTCTGTCTTCGCTTTCTGGATGAAATTCATTGCGTTTTTCGGGCGCAGGACACTGTTAATGTTGCATTCATGTTCTGTTAATAGCCAGTTCATGTGAGAATGCTAAAATGGTTTCAAGAAATGGAGCTTAGAAAATACAGGTATAGGAGATAAATATCATGACAACAAAAATTAAGTTGCACATCGGCCAAAAGAGCAACATTGGCAGGAGTCATACTGCCGTTGATGGGCTAAGATTTTCTTGCGCTGGCGAGGGTTGTTTAACAAAAGAGACGTGCCCAAGATGGAACCGTATCTATAGAGAAAAACACCGCGATAATTGAAGACCCGACCGTCTGACTGGCATTTATCTAATAGTAACTATATAAGGATCAAAAATATTTACGTTAGTATTGACCCTATACACTGGCTGCCTATATGGTGAAGGCCATGGTCACTTACTTAAGTGCCCTCAACTCGTATACACAGATTAAAGGCAAGAGGTCCGCCGTACTGGCTATACAAGCGTACCCAACTTTCGGGTTTGGCTCCATCGTCCGAAATGATTGATCTGGTATTCACGTCCTTACTGTAGACCTTTTCATATGCCAGGGCAAGATAATTGTAAGAAGAAGTCCTGACCGTATTATATGCGTTGCTCTCGGTTAAAACTTCTACAGAAAAATCCCCGGTAACAGTAACATCTCCTACCTCGATACTTCTCCAGACTGCCTCAGGTATCTTGTCGGATGAATCGCTTCGAAATATACTCCAGGGCAACAATTTGGTCCATACCTGACGACCCTTTTCATCCAGTATCCGTACGACAAAGAGACTCTTATCATAGTCATCGGCTGAACCACCGGTAATGTTGGCGACGCCCGCAATATCTAATTTCTGGATTTTAAAAGGCGTCGGCCCGGGAGAAAAGGTCGTCATCAGTCCCCATCCCGGTTCTTTCAGACGATCAGACTCGTCCACCTGGTCGTAATACCATGCTGTTCCCAGCTTAAAGTATTGGTACGTCAGGCTGGAATAATTCCTAATAATGCAGACCATGCCTTCTCTAAAGGGCAAAATTATTAGCGGACTTTTCACCGGGATTCCGGTGGCGCTGGACGAGGTAAACCCCTGATGAGTGTCTGCCGAGTAACTTGCTGAAGCTGCAGCATTGGAACCAGGCAATTTTGCATATGTATGCCATACCGCAATCTGGCTCGACAAATAGTCATCGGAGCTGCTATCCAAATTATCATATCTGAGTGTAACCATGGTGACAGAAGAGTTGTCGGCTGAGCTGGTTGCCGGCATCGGTGCATTTGCGCCGGCTGGCTCTGCCCCGCTTGCATCCACTGGCGATTTGACATTAATAGTGACCGAGAGACTCTGCGTGCTCTCTGGTACAGTCAGAACGTACGTCGTGGTCGACTTCGGCGTGACAATTGCCTTGCCTGAAGGCACTACGGCGCCAACACCGCTTATATTGGCCCTCGTAGCACCGCTGACATCCCACTGAAGAGTAACCGCCTGCCCGCTGGTGATCGCAGTCGGGGATGCATTGAAATAATTGATCACCGGCGGCTCGCTGCATGACAGGAATAGACTTGATACCAGACTCACAATCAGAACAAGAATAGGAATTAGATATAAAGGAGTGTTTCTTTTATCTTGCATATTAGATTGACCTTTATCTAATTATATACTGTTTCTTATCCCTATCACTTTGCACATTTTATTAATATTTAATCTTTTTTAGGTTAACTTTATAACTATTTCATCATCAGGGCTGCATAATTTAATAGAGCTATTCTGTCTTACAGGATAAAGAAGGGAAAAATAATTCAATTATTAAGGGAGGCAATTATGCCGGCTAATAAAAATAAACCCAAAGGCAAGGCCGTTGTACTCACCGCTGACAAGTTCGAGGATATGGAAGTTTTCTTTCCCGTTTTTCGTTTGCTTGAAGAAGGATGGCAAGTGGATATCGCCGCACCCAGCATGAAGGAAATAAACGGAGAAAATGGATATTCCTTAAAACCCGATAAAACTATTGCAGAAGTTAATCCCGATGAATATGATCTCCTTATTATTCCGGGCGGGCAACCGGATGGAGCACCGACAACAGTGCGGAAAATCAAAAAAGCGCAGGAGATAGCTAAATCATTCTTTGCAAAAAATAAACCCGTTGCCTCAATTTGTCATGGCCCTTATACTCTCGTCTCGGCCGACCTGGTGAAAGGCAGGCATCTTACTTCCTTTTGGCATGATGGCGTGCCCGAGGAGATCAAAGGGGCAGGCGGAACTTGGGAAGATAAGGAAGTGGTCGTTGACGGCAATCTCGTCACCTCGCGCTGGCCGATGGACATGCCGGCGTTTATGAGAGAGGTAATGAAGATGGTTAAAAAGGTCGAAAATAGCAACTAAATAGAGAGGAAAAAAACGTGGAAAAAATACTGGATGTCTTGAAAGTAGCAGCCAATGCCTACACACTACTCATGGAAAATAAGAAGGTAAGGGTGTTAGATATTCGGCTTAAACCCGGCGAAAAGGCCGCTATGCATAACCATCCCAACAACCATGTCATCTATGTAATGAACAACGCCAAGTTCAAGTTGACCTTTGCTGATGGAAAAACCGGTGAATTTGATCTTAAGTCCGGAGAGGCTTTGTGGATGGAAGCGGGGTCGCATGCAACCGAAAATATAGGAACTACCGACGGTCATAATTTGGTTGTAGAAATAAAAAAGTGACAAGTCTCGAAAATCAGCTCCTCCCGGATTTGATTTTAATCAAATAATTACCTCCGATTGTTTATGCCAACAGGCCTTACAATTTGTTGCAGATTTGCCCGCATACTACAAAGGTGCCGCTACCCTCAAGAGCACTGCCATGCTAAATCGCACATTCGGTTCTCCCGCCACTTGAAACTCGACAGACCGCGCAGTAGCTACAGTGGCATTAAAACCCTGTCTGGTCACGTGGTTTAGTATTGTCGGCTCAACCAGCAGCAGGGTCCCGCCCGGCTTGAGTGCTCGATTTATCTCACCCAGGAACCGCTGCTTGTCGGGTACCTCGTGCAACATCCAGAACGCCAGTGCGAAATCCGCAATAACGTCCAATTCAAGGCTTTGCGGAGTGCACTGCTTTAACCTGATCCGGTCAGCAAGGCCGGCCCGTTCCGCCCTGCGCCTGACTGCCGACAGCATCTCCTTCTGCAAATCTACGCATATCACTGTACCCGTTTTGCCCACCATGCGCGCCAGGGCCAGGGAGAAATATCCCATGCCGCAGCCGATGTCATAGACAATCTGCCCTTCCTTCACCAGGCCCTGCAGTATCTTCTCACGGTTTTGCAGCATTCTGCGTATGGGGTTATCGAGAATGGAGCAAACCCACCACGGACAGGTGCCCTGTCGATAAAGCAAATTGTCAGCCAGTGCCATTGCGGCCTCCTTGAATCATTTTTGTAATGCCCGGTGAAAAGTATACTACTAAGTGCCCATTTTCATTGTATCAGGAGCTTTATATTCTGTTCCCGGTTTATTTGTCACAAATGCCACGCCACGTACATGCCTCCGACGATCGATACCAACTGGCCTTATAATTTGTTTCAGATTTCCGATTTTGAGGGCTTATCGGTTCCTGTAGGCCCAAATCCCTTCGAAGATATTTTCCTGGTGAGTTTTCATTGATAGCACAATGAAATTTCCGAAAAAAGACCAGGAGTAAATTGGGTTGCCAGCGTGTTCCAATTCGTATTACCGGTACTATTATCTCTTCTTTTGTTCTGTCTTATCTGGTGTCTTCGCTGCTGACTTCGCGTCTACTTGCTTCTTAGGCTTTTTCTCGTTCCTTCTTCCTTTGCTTCCCATGTCTGACCTCCGTATTAAATTCGCTTCCATTAGCATTATAGCAGGTAAGTCAGCGGCGTACGGCATTTATGATAGCTCCTCACTGGCCTGAGGTATTCCGATTCCTGCCACCGTGCATACGCTTCGGTCAACCACTTTTTGCAGGTTATCAGATAAGGGGCTGGCCTCACAATTTGTTTCAGTTTTGTGATTTAAAGTGCTATTGCCCTTATTGAAATGCCGGGCCTTTGACATCCGCATTATTATTATAGCCACCGCTCTCCCAATAGCCTCGGAAATTAGTATTGGAAGATAGCTCAATACGGGTAATCCACTTGGCCCATTTATAGCCGAATTTACTCATGGCAACAACCTGGAAAGGAAATCCCCTGTCTGCCGTAAGGGTGATGTCATTGTCCTTCAAAGCAATGATGATATTATTATCATGAATATAGCTTAAGTCCAGCGAACTATATCCATCAGGGACGTCGGCAGTGTGAAAAATAGCGATTTTAGCCTCCGGTTTGACCTTTGCATCATTGAAAATAGCGGACAGAGCGGGGCCGGTCCATTTAGCCGTAAAACTCCAGCCCTCGACGCAGTCCAAATCCATGAGCTGTGATATTTGGGGATACGCCTGCAGATCAGCATAACTTAAGCTAAGCGGATTATCTACCAGGCCGTCAACGGTCAGTTTGTATGCTGACTGATCGATGTACTGCGTGCCTTTAAGGGCATTGTTATTCTGCTGGCTTATAGGCGTCAGCTTATGGCCCATAAACTCTGTGGCCTCAACTTCACCGGGTATTGGGGGAGAAGAAGGAGGCACGGAAGCAGCCTTTAAACAAGCGGTTAAGATTAGAAGGACCATGACAGACAGTAAAGTCACTAGTACAAGAAGCTTACTTTTCATTCATCCTCCCAGGCGAAAATATTCCATGTAAACCACCAGCCACATGATGCACATACCAATGGCAATCAAGACCCCATTGATCAGCCAGTCTATGTATGGGCGCTTAATGTTTTTTAGATTCAATCTAATATTTATCAATACGTGTGTTAAAAAGAAGAACGCCAGGGGAATATTGGTTGCCCTATGGACGGAATCTGCCAGACGCCGGTCGATAAGGCCGAAGGTAATTTGATATATTACTCCCGTTTGGGTAATGCCCCAACCTGAAAAAACCAGGACAATCACACATACCAGAAGCGCCCAGGCGCTAATACGGGCGACTCTCTTCGACCACAAATTCATTACTACCTTCCCATGCATTACTTTCTATTGCTATCAACGCTACCATTCAGAATCTGATGTTTTCATAATTATATTATAAATAGCCAGACGACGGGATACTGCTGCACCAGTCGTGAGCCTGCCCATTACGAAATAATGACCTGCCTTCCTCGTTATGAACGCGACACGACCGTAGACTACCTCTCCCTCCTCTTTGGCTCTGTGAATCTGAGGAATCTGAAGCCCGCGTCGAAGTACTTTCGGCGTCTTAAATGACCGTAGTTACTGTCCCATTGTTTAGATTGTAAGTCGTGTTGAAGTCGTTTTAATCCGCGTTCGACGACGGCGGGAGAGGCCAAGGCAAAACCTGATGTGTTCTGCCTCATTTGAGCATCAAAATATATCTCCGGCTTTGCCCACGCTGAACACATATTCCTGTCGGCCAAATCCGGTGGTAGAGGGAACTTCTTGATTAGTGTTTGCCATTTACCGGTCCCGGAAATAATACCAGCGACTTCATCTATTGGTGGGAACACCTTAAAAACATGCTGGGCAATTTCTAGAAAGTAATCATCAAACCAGAATTGCTCGCTTTTTCGAGGGTCCATGGTAAATATTACAATAGGCCCGTTAGGGCAAATGCGATATATTTCCCTTGCGGCACGTGGAATATTGGAGAAATGATGAAGAGCCAGGATTATGATTACCCCATCTACTAAATTGTTCTTAAGTGGGATTGCTTCCGCTGAACCGGACAGCCAGTGTACTCGCGGGTTGAAAATTGCTTGCCTACGCATTTCCCCCGTTGGTTCGACAGCTTCGAGTTTGTAGCCAAGGTCTGCGAGTGCATTGCTGTAGTTTCCCGTCCCTGCACCAACATCGGCAATTGCTGAGCCCAATGGTAGCTCAAGCAACTCTTTGATTACCGCTAGAACGCGATGATCAGCAGTCCGGTTTTGGTTATAGTTTCTACCGATTGAGTCGTAAGGAGTCGAGTTCACATCTCCCTCCTCGAGTACTGCCGGTACCTGAAGAGCACTACTTGATGTGCTCCCAATAATTGTACCACCTGTTAAGTTGGAGTTGCTGCCACAATACAGTTAATGTTTGAAGCAATCAATTGGCGAATCCTTTGATTGGGAACAGGAAATTGCTTCGGCACTGCATGCCTTGCAACAACGTGAGACGAGTTGGTGGCAGCGACTGGGATTGAACCAGTGACCATGGGCTTATTTGGGAGCCGGTTAGCTTCAATTCACCTTTCATTATTACCATTCTCACGGGCCCGCTTGGCCATATGCTGACATTTTACCTCTTTCCGGCCATTTGGCAAGCAGAACAAAACCCGAAACCAGGAATTAATTTTCGGTAAACAATTGCTAGAACAAAGCAGATTTCCATATATAATAACTTGATGTGGATTCGAGATTTCCGGAATGGACAAGTCGGTGAATTCGGATAGGGGATGTGCACCGAATGGGCAGAACATTGTCAGTGGGGGAGAGGGGTGAAAAGCCAAAGGACAGCAAGTAATGCTTCCCTTGGAAAATAGAATGAACGCCCCGACTGCTGAAATAGCTGAGGTCTAAAACTCAATCAGAATGTCTTTCCGGCTATCCAGATTCCAGAAAGCAATAATCGTTTGGCTGAATCCTTTAATCAAAAGGGTATTGGTGTTGTGCAGCTATTTATAGCTAAATAATTTAAAGGAGGTACGTCAATGAAACAGCGATTTATATGGGTAACTATCCATAATAGCCGGTCTCTTGCTCATCTTTATGCCTAGCTTATTGGTGGTGTGGCATTTTCCTAATTGTGATCGGTGTTCTAGCTATTTTGGCTGTTATACGCCCACGCCCACTCCGGTACTCCCACGCCTAACCTTGAACATCCCATTCCTACGCCCAACCCTCTACTCCGGCTGCACCCCCGACCTGTCTTTACCCACGGCGCCAGCTCATGATCTAATGAGCACCCTCACCAAGATTAACGGCAACATCTTAACCTTGACCACTGCACAAGGGCCAATGACGGATGATCACTTAAAAGCTGCATAAAACCACTATTCAGAATGTCATGACCAGGCACCCATTCTGAAAGCACTGTAGTCTTCATGGCGGGTGGATACCTGATGTGCCATTGGGCCCCAAGATGCAAGCGGCAGCATCGCTACAACCTCTGTTATGATCCGGTCTCAGGGCGCTCCACACCAACCTCCAAATCCTAAAAGCAGCCTCCACGCCAGGTCCTGCACGGCGCGGCGCTAGCGGCACCATCGCACAGCTTAATGGCAACATCTTAACCCTGACTACTGCACAAGGGCCAGTGACGGTGAATATCAGTTCTGATAATACCACTATTCAGAATTTTACGGCTGGCACCCTTTCGGACCTTCGTGAAGGCCAATCTTTGATCGTCATGGGGCCGCAAGATGCGAGCGGCAACGTTACTGCTATGTCTATCATCATCCAGCCGCAGGGCCAAGGCGCTCCACCAACTCATCCCTCTGGATCATGACCAAAAATTGTAGATGAGGCACACGGGAAGAAATGATCATTGCTATCTTGAAAGAAGCAGAAGCCGGAGCAACATTAGCGGGTCTGTGCAGAAGGCAATGAATAAGCAACGCCGGATATTACAACTGGAAATTAAAACTTATTGATATAGGAAGTCATCCAGAGCAGCACAGGAGGTCCGGGGGCTTGGAGCCCCCGGACCTCCTTTTTCATGCCTTACGGGGCAGTGATGACATTGGATTGTAACGTAACTGAGGCAATACGTGCTAACGCTCTGCCCATCAGTGCCGCACCGGTGTTATCTCCCGCATTTTGTAAGTTAACTGTCAGTCTCTTGTAACCCTGCAGTCAAGCACTACCTTGCAGACCGAGGTATATTTAATTATAAAGAGTTTTCGAATCAGTGAGTTAAGTAATGAAAAAATCTTTAGTTAACATTCTTGCAGTACATTATTATTGGAAGGCAAATAAGAAATGAAAAAAGCAACGCTCTTCCTGGCAGCGGCATTATTAGCCGGCTCCTTGCTGCTGGTCCCGCTGGCACCGGCCTACGCCGCGACGGATTTGATACCCGGTCAAGCGACCGCCGGTCAGCTTTCGGATAATCAGACCGCGCCGACGACAGATGCAGTCACTCCTGCGCCCACAACGGCGACGACAGATACCGCTCAATCAACGGTAGTCGCAGGCACACCCACTCCAGCGCCAGCGACAGTTATAGACACAACCGCTGCGCCGACGACAGCTGCAGTCACTCCTGCGCCCACAACGGCGACGACAGATACCGCTCAATCAACGGTAGTCGCAGACACGCCTACTCCAGCGCCAGCGACAACTATAGCCACAACCACTGCGCCGACGACGGCTGCAGTCACTCCTGCGCCCACAACGGCGACGACCACAACCGCTACGCCGGATTCGCTACCCGGTCAAGCGACCGCCGGTCAGCTTTCGGATAATCAGACTGCACCATTGACTGCGGCCACTGAGCCGCCAGCTCCCCCTCCACCACCCCCTGCGCCAGCGACAATAATAACTGCACCAGCTCTACCGGTGACAGCTACTCCTGCAGTCAGTTCTACAACCGGTTCATCGACGGGTCCTGCGCCCGCGGTTACGGCTTCAACCCCACCGGCAGCTTCCAACGTTTTACCGCCGATAACTCAGGCACCTGGAACCCAGCCAGGGCTTCCTACCAGCCTGACTGTACCCGGCACCACGCGATGGGGGCACCATTTCCCCCTACCCTCGGATAACGGCACAGCGTATTTTCCGCCTTTCCCAGCGCCTTCAGATAATGGCACAGCGCATTTCCCGCCTTTCCCTGCGCCCTCGGATAATGGCACAGCTCATTTCCCGCCTTTCCCAGCATCCTGGGATAACAGCACTGCGCATTTTCCGCATTTCCTAGCGCCCTCGGATAATAGCACAGTGCATTTTCCGCATTTCCTAGCGCCCTCGGATAATAGCACAGTGCATTTTCCGCATTTCCTGCCTAATCCCTTGCCCACACAGACTTATCCAACCTACCCCTCTTATCCTTATTATCCTTATGATGCTGAGTATACGCTACCCATAGATGCGTCGGTGATCGGTTCATTCACGGCCAGCCCCAATTACATTCAATCGGGGCAAACAGCCACATTATCATGGGATGTGAGCGGCGCAAGCATAGTTACCATATCCCCGACAGTGGGATCGGTAAGCAACACCGGCTCGTTTGATGTAATGCCAACTTACACAACCACATATACACTATACGCCTACAACAGTCAGGGTGCGGTAAATGCCAGCACAATTGTAACGATCACACCATACGTCAGCACCTATGGGGGAACCTACGGGACGGCTGTAATCAGTTTCTTCACGGCCAGCCCCAACTACATTCAACCCGGGCAGGCAGCTACATTAACCTGGACTGTAAATAACGCTGATACAGTCACTATATCCCCGTTGGTGGGACCGGTCGCCAATACCGGCTCATTTGACGTTACTCCCACCGACACAACAACATATGCGCTATCGGCCTACAACGGCGCGGGCACGGTCAGTGCCAGCACTACTGTGACTGTTGCGCCTGACGTAAGTGCCTACGTTACTCCTGCATACGCCGTTGGAACCGGCGTAAATATAGACACGGGCAGTTCCGGAACTGCCTCCGGCAGCATAGTGAATGCCGGCGGCGTCAGCAACAGCAACACTACCGCTGTCAACCTGCTGCCGATGTACCTGCTGCTTGGATTGCTGGCCGTTGCGTCCGTGGTCATATCCGCCCTACTCGTGAGAAAACCCGCGGTGGCCAATACACAGAGCACGGGCACCAAGACAGCCTACATGGCTCCGGCCACCACCTCCGTTGCTACCCAGCCGGCGACCTGGACGCCGGTGACAACACTCGTTGAAATCGGGCTTCCGGCCAAATTTGTATCGCCGGGCGGGACCATCATGCCGGTTGCCGACAGGCCATTGGGCCGCAGAGATTTCCGGGCACTGATATCGCCGGACAAGGCCGACACAATCTCCAGGCAACATATCCTGGTTACCTATGAAAACGGCGTGTACAATATAGAGGATCTCGGCAGCACAAATGGCACCAGGCTAAACGGGTCTGAGATCAAGGGTGGTGGCAAACACACGATTGAGAATGGAGACACCTTAGAGCTTGCCCATGCCCTAAGCCTCACCTTCAAAGTTTAACAACACGGATAAAAAGCCGGTATCTGGAATACTCATTGGGAGATAGTTTTCGGATAAAAATATCTTTATCCGTTTGTGTAAACGTACGCATGGAATGGTAGACATCCCTATGTTCGTACAATGGTGAACATGTAGCGAAGCTAAACAGCAGCTCTTGGCACAGCGGCGTTTTCTGAACGTAAACGAAGCTACCACTACGCATTCATCCCCTTTGGCAATCAATGGGTTTATCAGTGCTATCGGTTATGCTAGCATTATTATTAGAGTTTGTGTGTTTTGAAAGGTGAATCTGGTGCAGGGTGGCCATTAAGGGGAAGAAGGATCTGACAGCATCATTGAAGGGCTTGGGTGACGAATGGTGGGTGAACCAAACAACAACCCTGGAAAGGCAAACGCGCGGGTAGCTGATTCTGCTCTGGAGTCAACAGGAGGAAATATGAAATACGCCTCACTTCTCACAATCTTGGTGCTCGTGCTTATTTCGGTTGCTGCTTGCGCTGGGGCAACCCCAGCGCCATACCGGACGACCAAGCCCCGATCGAAGGCCGAGGAGACACAACCTACCATCCCCTCACCTGTTGCGTCAACTCAGTCTGCCCTTATGAGCGACAAGATCAAGCACATTATCATCATCATGCAAGAGAACCGCTCGTTCGATGAGTATTTCGGTACGTATCCCGGCGCGGATGGCATTCCAATGGAGTACGGCGTGCCGACCGTCTGTGCAATTGACCCTGAGACAGGCGAATGTGTAAAGCCATACCACAACCCGAGAGATGTTAATGCGGGTGGTCCACATGCGGCAGCCTCAGCGATCGCTGATATCAATGGAGGCAAAATGAATGGCTTCATCCGTACTTTCCGTGCTGCCCAGAAAGCCTGTACAGATCCGGATACCCCGGGCTGTGCAAGAGGCGAAACACCCGATGTAATGGGCTGGCACGACGCTCGCGAGATACCTAATTATTGGGCATACGCGCAGCACTTCGTCTTGCAGGACCAGATGTTTGAGCCAAACGCATCGTGGAGCCTGCCGGCTCACCTCTTCATGGTCTCAGCCTGGTCGGCCAAATGTTCCAGGCCCGGCGACCCGGAGAGCTGTGTGAATGCCCTGAACGGTCCTAGTGGACTGAACACTTCAAAAAACGATTATGCGTGGACGGACCTGACCTATCTTTTGCATAATGAAGGCGTATCATGGGCCTACTATCTCAGCGAAGGCGATGAACCGGACTGTGAAGACGACGCCATGTTTTGCCCACGAACCAAGCAAAGCCAGGCGGTCCCAGGAATCTGGAATCCACTCCCGGGTTTTGATACCGTCAAACAAGATAATCAACTGGCAAACATTCAGATAGTTGCCAAGTATTTTACCGCGGCCCAGGACGGAACACTGCCTGCAGTCTCGTGGATTATACCCGAAAACAGCGTTAGTGAGCATCCCCCTGCCAAGATCAGCTTAGGTCAGGCATATGTCACGACCCTGATAAACGCGGCAATGAAAGGTCCCGACTGGAATAGCACGGCAATATTCCTTTCCTGGGATGACTGGGGAGGATTCTATGACCATGTGATTCCACCCAAAGTTGATGAAAACGGCTACGGTCTGCGTGTTCCGGGTCTCGTCATAAGTCCGTACGCAAAGCGGGGATACATCGACCATCAGACGCTTTCGTTCGATGCGTATCTGAAATTTATCGAAGATGTGTTTCTGAACGGACAGCGCATCGATCCAAAGACTGATGGGCGTCCCGATCCCCGCCCAGACGTTCGTGAAAACGCACCGCAACTTGGTAATCTGATGTACGATTTCGACTTTACTCAATCGCCGCTCGCACCGCTGATTCTGCCAACCGAGCCTAGGCCCGGTCCCGCATCAATTCCAGGGTCCTAGAATACATGCTAATCTACTGTCCAATTACCAATGTTAACCGATGTCGACAATGTAAAGGAACGGGGTGGATCTGGGACTAGCCAATTTGTTGCAGATTTGCGATTTTAAGGGCTTTGATAACTTGATGCGCCCAATTCCCTTCAGTAATATTCCTCTGGTAAGTTTTGCTTTTTATAACATGGTATTTGAGAAAAAACTACGTGTAAATAGAGCAAGGGATCACCAATCCCTTTCTCTGTTGACACCTAAAATCGGCTAGCCCGGTTAAAAGTTGGGAAAAATGGGATGGTATGGAATGAGCAATATTTCTCGTAGCATTTGCGGATTAGGAAGCTTAAATAGTCATACCCGTGGCGTGGGTAAAGGAATCTCAGTTACATCGGGACCGCTAATGAAATAGACATGCTGGATGGCGGAGTAGCTCTTGAAGGCAATTTTTTTGAATGCTTCTGCTATTGCTAAGTGGTCTATTGGTCGGTATCGTTCTTCGATGAGTATCAAAATAGTGCTTCCCGCCCAGGCTACTTTCAGTTGCTTATTGGCGTGTGAAACTAGCTGGTCGAATTTCAGGAGCTCTGGTTTGTCAAAGTCGAAGGACAAAGAATGACTTATAATAAGGTATGGCACTAGGACGTCTCCTTCTCCGTCCAACTTGCGAAAGTCGAAGGACATGTCACTTGGTAGTTTAAAAGGTAGGGCCTCTTCAATCCCGGACTTAAGGTCTTTCGTTTCTCCTAATTGAAGCCCTGGCGATGCTTCCCTGACGGCATTTATTATTGCATCTTTAAACATCTTCTTGTTATTTGAGTGCCCTCTCAATGGAAAGTTATAGTCGTCTGGAATGCTCACTGACAAAAAATATTCACCCGGTAAGGAACCACAGATGTCTTGCGCGACTGTCTGCAAGAGTTTATGGACAACCTTCGCATTCCGTTCGAGTTTTTCATTGGTTATTCTTTTGACCTCTATTGCAATCTTTTTATCTGTATCTGCTTCGCAACAGACCCAATCATAATTAAGCTGGCCTGTTGTCCGTGGACACACATCGGCAAATCTCCCCTTAATCTTTAGGTGCGTGCCGTATTTATCGTTATGATAACCTAGAACACGTTCTACGCGTCTTTTTTCCCAATCGATTTTTCTGTCTTCCTTCATTGTATCCACCATATCTTAATCTTAATCTTATCTTATGTTAGAACAAAGGGGCTAGGGACTGCCTGTTTATTGCGTAAAGCTGGTGTCGATACTATGACTATTAAGGAATTGGGTCGCTGGGAAAGCTTGGAGATGGTACAGAAATATACTCGGTCATTCAGCTTTCAGGATAGCATGAAGTTCTATAAGTCGCCGCTGGCCTAACCTTGTATAGCAAGCCATAAGGGTGCAGGGCGTTAATACTATATATATATTATTTAGAGTTTATTGACCCAACGTTCAGGTTTATTTAGAATAATTATATACGAATGACGATTTAGACATGAAATCGTTATATGGGTGGCTGTGATGAATTCAGTTATGTGGATTGGTGTAATTCTTTTAGCTGTGTTTGGCTGTTTCACGGTCGTTAACACTCTTAATAAACCAAATTATGCTGCACTAACCGCTAATAGTACTAATGAAATAAATGCAATCTCTTGGGAACAGTCAAAATCTCACATCGGGGAGAGGGCAATAGTTTATGGGCAGGCAATAGGTGCGACTTATGCCTTTAGTAGCAAAGGACAACCCACCTTCCTAAATATGGGCAAGAACTATCCAGACTTCAACCGCTTCATTGTCTTAATTTGGGGCAGTGACCGTAACAAGTTCTCTCCCCCTCCCAATATTCAATATAAGGGTAAAATGATTTATGTTTACGGTCTGATTGAACTCTATGATGGCTCTGCCGAGATTATTGTTACTGATCCTAGTCAGATACAAGTTCAATAATCTTTGGCTTATCACAGTTTTGGTGTTCGTTATCGGAGCAGGTTTAATGATCTGGCATCAAATTTGGCATCCAATCCACCAACGTATGCAACATCTCTCTTGGGTTTTTAATCATCGGCTACCGAGGTTACCTCAAATCGCTTCTATCTGGGGTTTGGTGATTAGCTTTGGGAAGGGTAATATATCGTTTTCAATGCTGGCGGTGAAATAGGGAACCCAAACTGACCTTCAAAAGTTATGAGATTCATCATTATACCATATGGACTTCATACCTTAGCTTGATGCCATTACTAAGTCCAATCGGTTGTCCTTGAAGATAATCTGCCTGTGGACTTTAAAGATTTCCATTTTATGGAATCAATGACCTTCATTTGTCCAAGCTATAAAAGCTCCAACTATAGCTCCGACTGGAATTAGCGCAATCAACAAGCTGGGATGGGGAACATACTTGTAGTTCGGCAGATGAGCTGAGTCACCCATAAAACCGAGTAAAGCTATGAAAAAGCCAACTATAGCTCCACCGATTGCGCCACCAATCAATGTTTTCAATGTTTTCATTGGCGCACCTCTTGTCCCTACGGCATGCATTATATCTTGGTAGTTCGGTGGATACAAGATTAAATAGATATTCAAGGCTCTTGTTGTAGTTTTTTGCACAAAATTGCACTCGCTCGTAGCTGAAAAGATGCTAACCTTGCATCGTGAGTAAAAAATTCTTGCACTCTCATGCAGCATACGACACCCCTCTATTTGTATAGATATAGGTGTCACGTTTTTATGACAGGGTTATACCGTGATAAATAGGAGGGTATTGTGCACTATCTATCCATTCATTAATGCGGCCAACGCTTTGAAGGTCTGTTGAAAACGGACTAACCCCATAAAACCTTTACCAGGGTTGTAAAAAACGCCAGAATTTGCCCCGCAGAGCCAGATTTTATTGGTAAACTGATATGGGTTGGTAATGTATTCCATTACGAAGTATGCAGGCTGTGGTACAATGATTTCGCAACAGGGATAGGAGGTAAATACTATGGCAGGTATTGCTAGTTGGTTTGATAAAAGGTTAGAGAAGATAAGACAGTTATCAAAATGTCACCTGATACTATTTATAACGGTCAAGTTTCTTGCTGGAGTGGCCTTAGGTTTGCTGCTTGCAATATGGTTGCCAATATGGACATGGTGGATATTTCTTGTTGTAGCCCTGGTGTTAGCGATTCCTCTTTATGCAAAGATTCTTAGCAAGTAACGTTAGAGGATGGCTCTCTTAAAATTTCACATATTTATAAGGCATTTCTGACCACCTATAAACCGATACGCTCAATCCATCGCCATTAATAAAACGTATTTAGATTCCTCATAAATAAACGGTATGTTTCACTAAAAAGAACCGACTTTAACCTACTTCATCAACCTATCCACTGGACTAAATCTCTTATGCGCCTCAACTGCATCATAGCATCCTATTGCCTGACAATATCTATTTGTCATCATAAGCGTGGTATGTCCCAGTAACCTCTGTAACATCAAGCTGTCTCCACCATTCTTCAGCCATAACGTGGCAAAGGTATGCTCAGTTAATGAGGATATATTGTTTTTGAGTTAATGCTTATGCCGTATTGCTTTCAAGAACGCTTCTTCCGGGATAAGCAGTTGCTTCAATATATCCGAAAGAAAATACGGGCTTAGTTCTTCGTTAGGGTGAACAGGCAACGCAGCTCTGCGGCAATCTGAATGATGAAAAACAGCATGACTGCCTTTATGCCTGACTTTTTCAAAACCGAGTTGTTAATCCCTTTACTACAACCCGCACCCTGAGACCCTCAAACCTGTCATAAAGCGACGAGAACTTGCCTGGATTTGCTTTCATCAGGGATTTCTTCACCGCGCTCTGTGCGATACTCAATACAAAGCTCTAATGCTTCCCTGATATTTTTCAGACATTCATCATAGTTCTTGCCCTGTGCATGTGCTTCAGGAACTAACGGGCAGCCTGCAACGTAATACCCATCAGGAGCTTCCCTGATTATCACTGTATATTTCATATAAAACCTTCAACGTCAATTATAGCACATCAATATGGATATAATCCCTTGGTTTGACACGGCAGTTAAATAAGCTTGAGGATTTTGACGAATCCCTTGTTGGGATGATGGTTTCTTCGATCGAAGGATTGCCACAGCACTTCGTGCTTTGCAATGTCGGTTTAGTGGAGGTTTGGTGGCAGCGACTAGATTCGAACTAGTGACCAAGGGCTGATGAGCTTCCGTTCACTATATTTTTATTTGGATATATTAGGAAGTATAATCAAATCCAACTCTTGTATGCGGGCTTCCGGGAGCTACCAATGACAACAAATAAGATCCACTTTACAAAAGAAAAAGAGACGATGCTAATGACCTTGAGCGGTCGAGCCATCCAGAGCCAATGGAAGAATCCCATCTTGCGCGATCCCTGGGCTGAAGAAGCGATGCGGCATATCGATTACGACATCGGCAAGCACTACGGGGGAGTGGGCTCGTGGAGCCTGTGGAGCGAGATCGGATGTACCATCATCGCCACGCGCGCCGCGACCTTTGATCTGCTCACGAACCGCTATCTGGCCGATCACCCGAATGCGACCGTGCTGCACCTGGGTTGCGGCATGGACAGCCGCGCCTTCCGTGTCAATCCGCCTGCCAGTGTCCAATGGTTCGACGTGGATTACCCTGATGTGATCGACCTGCGCCGCCAACTGTTTCCCGAACGGGCCTCCTACCACCTGATAGGTGCATCGCTGGACGATTTACGCTGGTTGGACGAGGTCCCACGGGACCGGCCCGGGCTGCTTATCGCCGAGGGGGTGCTGCACTACCTGAACGAAACGGAAGTGAAAGCGCTCCTCAATGCGATGGTCAGTCATTTCCACGGCGGTCAGATGATCTTCGATATCTGCAATCCGTGGATTGTGAAAAGAGCGGGCTCGAACGTCGGGGGCACGGGTGCAACCTATAAGTGGGGCCTCGATGATCCCCAAGACATCAAGCAGCTTGAGCCAAAGCTTGAGCTGATTAAGGAATTTAAACCAAGCGAACTGGTCGCGTTTTCCCGATTCCCGTTGTGGTGGCGTGCCCTTTACCGACTGATGGAGGTCATCCCCGCGCTGCGTAGAATGGAACGCACGTTAGTCTATCGGTTTCAATAAAGGCGTTGTTGAAATGAGAACTACAAATAATGTTATAAAAAATCCCAAGGTACAGGTATGGCTCTGGCTTATTGTGTGCTTTGTCCTCATCGCATTCGCACTTTTTCTTTCGGCTGGAACGTTCAACTATTGGCAGGCGTGGATCTATCTCGCCGTAGGCGCCCTATCCAGCGTTCCGCTCACGCTGTACATAACAAAAGACCCGATATTGCTCGAAAATAGGACGAAGGCTGGGCCTTCGGCGGAGCGGCGGCCCATTCAAAAGATCATCGTGCTGCTCGCGGGGCTCCCGGCTATCGGAACGTTCATCATTCCCGGGCTCGATCACCGTTTCGGCTGGTCGAGCGTGCCGTCCTGGCTTTCCATTGCCGGCGACCTCTTAATTATCGTTGCAATGTGGATGGTCTACCAGGTATTCAAAGAAAATTCTTTCGGCTCCGCCACGGTCGAGATCGGCAAGGATCAAAAAGTAATCTCCACCGGTCCCTACGCCATCGTGCGAAATCCGATGTATTCGAGTGCGGCAGTGTACTTCATCGGCATGTCGCTTGCCCTTGGCTCTTATTGGGGACTTATCCCCGCCATTCTCACGATCCTTGGCCTTGTCTGGCGGCTCTTTGACGAGGAAAAGTTCCTTGCTCAAAATCTGCCTGGCTACCGGGAGTATTGTGACAAAGTGCATTGGCGCTTGATACCCGGCATTTTCTGACTTCGACATGGTGTCAGATTTGCCTTCAACCTTGCATGCCAACGGGAACTCGTTGATAGCCCTATTTATTGATATCTTAGACAATGATCTTCTACGTCTTCTCGTTTGAGTGCGTGAGAGGATAGTCTCGAGATAGGAGAAGGTCAATACGAATGTGAATACAAGTTTAGGTGTATAATACCCTACGTAATGCTCTGGCTTGGGGTCAGTGGGGATATAGACATATATATTCTGGCACTGGTTCATTCTACCTATCGAAAAAGGTGAAGCCTCGATTAAATGGAATGCAGGGAGGTTGCCTAAATAAAGAATCCCGCCCTAAAGGACAGGGTATTTAAGTAGCGGCAGAACATTATGATAAAGAGGTGAAAAAACATGTGGAGAAAAAGCATTTTGAATCGGTTGGATACGACGCTCATATTATTCGAGTTGGTTCTGAGCGTGGTATTCATTGTGGTGGGGTATCTTATAGATAACAACTATATCCGTGGAGTCGGTGTCGGATTGGTAATTGCTTGGGTGACAAGTGCCATAGCCTATTTATACAAAAAGAAAATGGTAAAACCATGAGCAACGAAGAGCGTATGGCATGCACTTCCCAGCCCAAACCTCTATTCCTCCATTACCACCTTTGCCACGCCTTCCGAAGCTTCCTTTACCATTTCCTTATCAAGACGTATTCAAGTGACTATTGACCAATCCCCTGTTCAATGAATGGTGCAATAAAAATAATGGTGGCAGCGACTAGATTCGAACTAGTGACCAAGGGCTTATAAATGCCGCGTCCACCTTCGTGTGTCTCGGTCGAAATCACTTGAACTTAACATTCGGTGTTTGTTATTATTGTTTTAATACCAATCAGGTAAAAGTGGGAGGTGATTAACATAAAAGCCATCTATAAGGTCCTAATAGCAGCTGTGATAGCTCTGGTTCTAGGTGGCATCATCGGCTTTTTCACTGTCAACCCCGTTGCCAATCTTGTCACCAGCTCGAGCAACGTTACAAACGGGCCCTGGTCTACCAATTTTGCTTATGGCAGCACCGGGGCAAACCCTTATATCAAGGCATGGGTCGCCGAAAACGGTCTTATGGCAGTGAGTGCATCCTTAAGCCTTTACCTGGACGCCTACACTGATGACAACGGACAGCCGCTGGTCGCCAACTGTGACTATGTTATAAAGGGTCCGGCGCTTAAGGCAGGATACTGGAATATCACCGTTTACAATGAGAATGGCTTCGTGATAGCCAATGCCCAGAACCGCTATTCGTACAGCTCTACCGATATCCAGTTTGAGCCTGACGGCAGCTTCATAATCTATCTGTCGAAGACTCCAAAGCAGGGGAACTGGCTGCCAACTGGCAACGCCAAAACGCTGAATGTGTACCTTCGCCTGCATGACTCCGGGCCTGCTTACTTGAACGCCAATGCACTGAAGGCAGCGCAGCTGCCACAGATCATCAAGGAGGGCTGCCAATAATGAAGAAATGGATACCGTGGATAGGATGGACGCTTCTGGCCGTTATTGTTGTGGCCGTCATCGTAAACGTGGTCGTGGCAGTCAGTATTCCCACCACTATAATGGGAGTAACAATCAACAAAAAGTTCAACTTTCCCAGCAACCAGTGGGTTTTCCAACCGCCGATAACAGACAACAGCACGGACGTGGTCAGGCCTGCGCCTGACGATATTTATTCACTCCTGGTTTACGATGTAAGCCAGCACCCGCTTCGCGTGACGTCTGAGACCTCTGAGTACTGGACCATCTCCGCTTTTGCCATGAATACGGATAATTTCTTTAACCTCACCAGTTCGCAGGCAAAGACGAACCCGGTTGAAGTAGTATTCGTTTCCAAAGGAATGTCATACCAGGACCCGACGGGAAAGGCACAAGTCGTAACAGTGCCGAGCGATAAAGGCATACTAATGATTACGATGGTTCTGCCCAATCAGGCTGCTTTGCCAGGTATTTTGCAGGCTCAGAAGCAGACTACCGCCGAACTGGTTAAGTAATCTGCTGGAGGGGGATGTGAGAGGATTGGTGGCAGCGACTAGATTCGAACTAGTGACCAAGGGCTTATGAGTACCAAGGTCGCTTTTTAATATCGTTGCAGACTTCGTTTTACTACTGCTCCTAATAATGGCTACATCCAGTAAACCTCATAGTTGACAAAACTCCTGGGATATGTGTACCATAAATACTGTGATACTGTTACAGTGATACAGGAGGAAAGGATGCCAACGATAAGAATTGATGACGATGTCTATTCATGGTTGAAGTCACAGGCAGTACCGTTTGAGGATACGCCAAATTCAGTGTTACGTAGGTTGGCAGGATTCGATAAGAAAGATAACGCCGATATTGAGAAAACTCAAACGGACGAAACAGAAAAAGCGTACAAGGAGGAGAAAATGACTACGAAGATTAAGGGCAGAAGAATTGATGGAAAGTATCTAAACGAATTGTGGGGAGTTCATGCTGCTCATGCCTTGTATCATCAGGACGGGACTTTTTATGAGAATCTTCATGAATTTCCAGGAGCACTATTCGACCCCAATGGCTATGTACTGTTTAATACGGAGCGGGAATACAACTCCTGTCGATATTTGAATATTGGAGAGAAGCTCAACGTGCATCAGGGAATTTCGTCGCTTCCTGGATATAGACGTATGAGGTAGCTGCATCAAAAAGATAGATGCTCCACAGTGTCATGTATATAATCCAGTTTGTGCCAACTGGTTAAGGCAGCACAAGTCTAATAGGCCAAGGGACTTAGATCAATAGGAACGTGGATATAAATTTAGGCGTAAAATGACAATATACTAAGGAAGGAGACAAGCATGGAGCATAAGAAGTTAACAGACAATGTGAATATATCGCCAAGTCTTCGAGCAAGATTAAGGGGAAAAAATGGTAAGGAACTGTTAGATACCAAAATAAAGGGCTCAGTCGAGAAGAGATTCTCTATGAGGGCAGGGAAAGCCATACAGATCGTTTACAAAGACGGTAAAATCGTTCATTTACACTGTAAAGACACCAACTGCGGCAATGAATGGAAAATAAAGGAAGGTACTGATTGGACAAGTAAGTTTGAAATTAAAGGAACAGATATAAAATGCTTGAAATGTGGGAGAGTGCATAAGTCGGGATAAAATAAGAGGTTTGGTGGCAGCGACTAGATTCGAACTAGTGACCAAGGGCTTATGAGTTCCAGTCTCTATCAAAATTGATGCCGTCATATTCTTCTATTTTCTTCAATATATAATCCAGTTTGTGCCAACTGGTTAAGGCAGCTTAACTGTAATAGGCCTAGGGGCTAAGGTCAATAGGAACGTAGCTAAAACCAGTTATATGGCTAAGGTTAATATGGATAGCCATTTTATAATATATAGCACCTTGATAACTCACGTACGGATAGGTACGATCAAATAGCTTCTACCTTCTGCCCAATGAGTTATGGGCTGGGTTATTAAGATAATCATAACCATATTAACAGGCTAACCATGCTACTACTACCCATTGATAACGTCGATATGCCGGAGTAAAATGCACTATCATACGCGGTAAGGGAGAGCAATAATGGCTATATGGGGAGAAAAAGTATTTGTTCCTGCTCTTATGAAAGCGTCAGGAATCACCCTTGAACAGGCTAAAACCTGCTTTTATTACGCTATGGCTACCTACCTTGTGCCTGAGAAAGTGAATAAGATGCCTATAATGGCAATACTAGGGGCACATGGAACAGGGAAAAGCAACCTACTAAAGCAATTAAAAAGAATGGTCAATGATCCTGAGGTTATATCAGCCGAGTCTAACCCAACTTTCAGAGATAAACTGGATGCTACTACCACTGCCCTCATAGATGAAGGGGGAAAAGTTAATGAAGACTATCTTATTAAACGATATGATAAAGCAACCAGCAAAATTAGCCATAAAATCCCCAATGGTTATAAAGGATGGCTAATGGTTAAATCAGATATTTTCGGAGCAACCATTATTGTAAGACGCACGCCTTTCCAAGATAGTGCCACTAGATCACGTAGCATAGTTATTAAGACTATGAAAAATCCAGGTAAATATAGAAAAACGCGTATTTCCGACGAGCAGAAGAAAAAGATGCAAAACCGTGTTAGCAAGGTAACTCTATACAAGGTTTCGGACAGAGTCATGGATAATTGGATGCCTTTGCGTGCAATTGCTGAATCCCTAGGTGACACTGACTGGCTTGCATACAGTGACAGGGAGATCGAGAAAAATATCAAAGTTTTTAACAGTAGCCAGAAGTACGAGCCTGATCAAGCTTTATTGTTAGTACTGAAAGAAAAAATGACTAAATCTGTTACTGGAACCAATGTGGTACTTGATAGTGATGTACTATTGAGTGAAATAAGAGATAACTTGAAATCCGAGTTTGAAGTTCCTCTAAAAAATGTACAGATTGAAGAGATTTTACGAGATTTTGGTTTTAAAACTGTCACTCCATCCGGCTATCCGAAGGTTAAAGCCAACCCGAAGTTGCTTGATAAACTACTCAAGGAGAGAGATTTATAAATATGAGAAAAAACATGAGATTCAATCTATATATATGTATATAGGATTCTCATAATAAATCTCATATTTTATATCTAGACTCCTAATTTTAAGGGCTGGCCTTGCGAATGCACAGGGCAAGTCAGCACTGTCCTATCCTGTTACACTGGAGTTTATGCCACGTAAGCGTCCGAGATTCGTAAATTGTGCGTGAACCATTGCCCCTTTTCCACGTGCCCGATATTTTCTAACTTTTAACCGGGTATCTGATTTTGCGGGCTATTTTTACGGAGCTTCTCTAACCTGTCCTTAATACTATTGAGATGAATTTCAGATGTGGAAAGTGTAATGGCTTTCTCTATATCAATTATGGCTAGAGAAAATTCGCCAATTTCTTCGAATATGCCTGCTCTTAACAAATAGCTTTCAAAATCCGATTTGTCCGCGTCTATTGCCCTATTTAACAGGGCATGTGCTTTATTCCGATTGATATCTGCTCTTATTGTATTTCCTTGCTGTCGCTGCATGTGAGACGTACGTAAATATATTTCAGGATTGGTTGGATCTAACTCGAGGGACTTTAAGTAGTCTGCCTCTGCATGCCTATAAAGCCAAATTGCCTTAGCTCCAAGGTCTACAGGTATGGAGGTGTTTAAGCCACGTTCTGATAGCATCCCAAGACAAATATTTCTTGTATAAAAAGGCACCTTGTGAGTGGTCTGAGAGTAAGGCGATTCATAATTGGGAAAGATATGAAATGCCATTAAGAGCCAACCGGCTAAATATCGGAAGTAAAATGCTCTGCCTATATAAAACGTTGGGTCTTCTGGCTTTGCCTTTATACTTTTGTCATACAGAGAAATAGCGTTATTAAGTGCATCATTTAGAAGTAAATGACTTCGGCTGTGTGTAATTTCAGATATTGAGGCTGCTAGGTCCTCTTCGCAAATATTCGATAGTATTGATAATGCTTGATGCTCATCGGGATAACCCCAGCCGAATAATTGTTTATGCATTCGTAGGTCAGCGGCATGTTTATAAGAATATGCAAGTATAGATTGCCGAGGGCGGTCTTTAGGCTTCTGAAGCGCATAGTTTTCAATTTCTCCAAGCCCGGAGTCGTTATCTCCAAAATCCAAATCCATCAGAGCGCTGTCTACTGGCTCATCCATTTCCTCTGAAAAGAGATTCCTAAGCCAACTTCCAAGCGAACTAAAGACTGTATACGTGGTGCCTTGTCGACTCAATGCTGCGTCCTGATTAGCTCCACAATTGCTACAGAACTTATGATGTTCGGGAATTCTATTCTTACATATTCGACACTTTCTCATAACAGCCACTCTCTAAATATATCGCCCATAAACCCAACCAACCCTCTTATCGGATAATTGCTATTCTACTATTTAGGTCTTCTATGAGCAATTTAACCGCTCTACAGGCCGTGTCATATACTCCTTGGCTTAGTCTTTTCTAATCGTTTTATTGCAAGTTAAACGGTTAATTTACACTATCACTTTCCTGACCATGGTTTTGGTCATGGCGACATCGATAGGTTTAAAAGCGTCATTAATTACAGGGCAAAAACGACATAATTTACTTGACAAATATAAAACAGCGACACATCAATTACACGGCAAGGCACTTGTAGTTAATAAAGGCAGACTGGGGAAAGTGGTAAAAGTAAAATGCTGTTGCCCCTCGCGTGACCATGCCTAGACTTCCAATTTGTTTCATATAGCGGATTTTAAGGGCATTGATAATTGGATGCGCCCAATTACCTTCAGAGATATTTTCTTGATAAGTTTTCCTTGTTAGTACAATGAGATTTGAAAAAAAGTATGAGTAAAAAGAGCAAGGAATACACAGTCTCTTTGGTTGACTACACATAAAATAAGGCAACCCTGTTGAAAAGTTAGAAAATATTGGAATGTGTGGAATAGGGAATGAGTCTGACAGAATTTGCGAATTTGTAGGCTTAAATAGTGTATTCCATTCCGATGCATGCAGGTGTATAATTGCGTTCAGTTATTGTCCCTATTCGAACATTGTGAGGCTAGCGGAACCATGATGGGAGTAGTCAGAAAGCTATCTAGATATTTGCAGGGTAAGCGACTTGCCTTGGTTCTTGCTTTCCTCCTCTTATTGAGCCTTAATCTTATCACTACCAATATTGTTGTAGCTGATAATCCTTGCCCTAATAGCTGGAATATTACATTGCAAGGCCTTAAGTCTACTTATACTCGCGGAGAAACGATAAACGTCAGCGCTAGCTATTCTATTCGTAATCATTCACTTTCACCAGGTACTATTCAACAGATTCTTGTTGGAATAATAGATGAAAATCGTCAAGTTTATGATGTAACATGCTTATACAACGGATCAGCGAACGTATGTCCACAGGAAACCACTGGCAATGCAAACTTTACCTTGACATGTCCTTCCAGTCCCGGAACATATCAAATTCTTGCTTCCAATTATCAGTTGTATTCTTGTGAAGATGCCAAACGCATTTTCCCCAAAAATCCCGCTTCAGACAAAGTAATGGCTACAATACAAGTCTCTGGCCCTATGGTAGCAGCTAGTCCAAACAACACTGTTACTACTCCATCAGTAACTCCATCAGTAACTCTACCAATAATCACTCCCACAAATTGGAATAACCCAATAACAGCCATCACATCTTGGTGGCAACAAAACCAGAAAACGATCTTTTCCGTTATCGCATTAATTCTGCTTGTCTACGTTGGATTGAAATATTTAATCAATAAAAAGCTCAATGGATTGGATATTTTATTACTGGCAGTTGCCGTTCTGGCTATACTGATCATATATGTAATTCCTTTTATTTTATTGTACTGGGTTGCAATCCTTATATCGGTTGCTGTTCTAATTGTGGTTGCAGTGATCGCATTGCAAAAAGGATGGATACAGATTGGATCAGGTACACAAGGAAGTACAGCCTTAAATATCCCCACTGCTCCTCTGTCTACTATTGAAAAAGGTATCGTGTTTGAGAATCAATGCATTAATTTATTGGGAAAAATGGGATTCCAATGTGAACCTACAAAAAAGACGGGCGACAATGGCATAGATATTAGAGCCCATTCAAGCAAACCATTTACAGAGGGACTGTATGTTGTTCAATGTAAAGACTGGGACAAGAAACCTGTTGGCGAGCAGGAAGTACGTAATCTATATGGCGTTGTACGCAAGGAAAAAGCGAATAAAGGTATTCTGATTACATCATCCTATTTCACAGCTAAAGCCATTCAATGGGCACAAGGAGAGAACATAGAACTCATAGATGGAGAAAGGCTTAATCAAATTATTAATGAACACAAATAGTCATAGATATATCACCATACCTTTAGTTTGGCGTCGAGACCAAATACAAGGTTAACCATATTAGCCAATTTATAATATAGTCCACTTATATTCCCCTTTGCTTACAGCCGATACCGCCGTGAAAAGTTAGAAAAAATGGGATTGCGTGGAATTGGAAGCGGGTCTGGCAGAATTTACAGATTTGTAGGTGTAATTGAGCTAGATTTCACTCTTTGCGGAATAGTTTTTTAAGATCAATGCCAATACCATGGAAATTTGGTTTAAGCTCTATTGAATCAACGATTCTATTGCTTTTTCGCGTGCTTTTATTAGCTAAATATTTGTTTAAGTAAGACTCGCCCAATCTTGTTAGGATCACTTTATTATTACCACGAGGTTTCTTGCTCCAAGAAACAAGGTGGTCCAATTCCAAACCAATAACATCCGATCTTATGGCCTTATGAAGAATACCCATTATTCTTTGGCCTAATATATCTATGTCCATACCATCGGAATCAGGGTGATCCTGTGAATAGGCAAATAATTCCAACAATATTTCTTGCTTTCTTTCACTTAGTTCTAAATGTTCCAGTTCCATATGTGTATACTCATAGAATAATCCCCCTGTTATACCAAGTCAACATAACAATTCGTCCTTAATCTTCTCCCTTAATTTCCTCAGAAATAACAATGATTTCTCAACCGCGCTCTATCCATACGCCCAATCCCTTGCAAACCTAATTCCGTTTCAAGATATCATTTTAATAAGCGATGAATCTCAGCAAATATAACAAGGTATCAAACCATCCTGACCAGTATATTCAAAAACTTAACCAAGGTTACCATGGTGACTGTTCAGTTAGTATGCCATTACGAAGTATTGCAGGTGTATAATGGAAGACACTGCTCACTGAACCAAGAATTGAACCTATTTGTCCCGATGTAAAATAAGCAGTGAGATCCAGGGAGGTTGATTAAGATGCAAATTGTTAGCCTTGTAATTTCCGCCTTTGCTTTCATAGTATCTGGTATAGTAGCTTTCATACAATGGAAAAATCGTGATGAATCTCGAAGAACTCGTGACATCAATGTAATGTTAAGAATTTTTGAGACGATGGATAGTGATGAATTCAGAGCAGACAGAGCATATATCTACGCCTTAGGCCGAGATAACGACGATTGGAAAGATATACCTCAATTGATTAATAGGATAGGAGAAAGTCGTGTTAAACAAGTTGAAAGGGTAATAAGTAAATTTGATAGCATTGGTTATTTTATATTGTACGGGTTTAGTCATAAACAAGAAATTCCACAGTGGATTTTTGAAATCACCAGTGAAATGTGGAAACGATTAAACCCTCTCATAATGTACTTTAGAAAGCTAGAGGGAAGACAAAATGGCTACGCGCTATATTTTGAACGGTTATATTGGTTTTCTACAAAGGTAAAGGCTAGCCAGATGCGTTATTCAGAGAGATAATAATTCTTATTGTATCGTTTGCTGGTCCCCAAGCCCTATCTCAGCCCATCCACCGGGCTAAATCTCTTATGTGCTTCCACTGCATCATAGCATCCAACTGCCTGACAATATCTGTTTGTCATCATCAGCGTGGTATGCCCCAATAGCCTTTGAAGCATCAAGCTATCTCCACCATTCTTCAGCCACAACGTAGCAAAGGTATGCCTAAGCAAATGTGGGTGTACATGAATGCCAGTCTTATTTCTCAACTTGATGAACAAGGTTTCCACACTGCTATCCTTGAGGGTTATGCCTTTGTCTGTTAGCCACAGATAATCATTGTGGCCATTTACTTTACTACGAATCTTTAAATACGATCCTAATGCCTTAGCCGTTGTCCTGCCGTACCGTACCACCCTCTCACCTGTCTTACCGTCTACCTTCATCAATTGCTGTTCCATGTTGATGTCACAGACCTTAATGTTGAGAAGTTCACCCAGGCGTAATCCACAATCAACCAAGATCAGAATAATAGCCTTATTCCTAATCCCATCGAAGGTATTACCCAATGCCCCAATTATCTGATTTACCTCGATACTAGACAGTGCATTTACAACCTTCTTTTCAGCTCTCGGTACCTTGATCCTAACCAAAGCATTGGTCTCCAAAATGCCTTCACTTACCGACCAATTAAACAAGGCAGATAATGCCCGGTAGTACTTCTGAACGGTGGTAGAGTTGATAGACTTCATGGCTCGTGGGCAGGTACTATTAAACCTATGTGGAGTCTCCCTTAGATAGGCTAAGAATTGCCTCAGATGATCGGTAGTTATTGCGTTGATATCATCAGGCCAGTGGTAATTGGTGGCGTACCACAGAAAGCCCTTCAATTTGTCAGAATAGCACTCAATCGTGCCATAGGATTTACCCTCTACCTTACAGGATAGCAGGAAGCTATCAATAGCTTGCTTGATTATAATAACTTTTACTTTCGTAGACATTGAACCTCTCCTTATTCTCGTTCGAGTGCGTGAGAGGATAGTCCTCTTACGGAGAAGGTCAATAGGAACGTAGATACAAGTTTTTGATTTGACTGAGGATTGAAATGGAAGGATTGGTGGCAGCGACTAGATTCGAACTAGTGACCAAGGGCTTATGAGTCCCCTGCTCTACCACTGAGCTACGCTGCCACAACAAGCTAAAATTCTAACCACTCTTAGGCCTTGTGTCAATGGCATTTCCTCTCCCCTCACCCTGCCCTCTCCCCAAGGAGAGGGAGTTCTTTTCTCTAAGAGGGAACAGGTTCCCTCTTCAACGCCTTCCTTTTTCTACGAGGGACCCACTTCCCTCTTCAACACCTCCCTTTACTCAACGAGGTTACCCTCACCATGCCCTCTCCCTCAAATGGAAAGGGCAATTTATTAATAAGAGGGGCTAAAGCCACTCTTCAACGCCCCTTACCCGAACAACCTTACCGTTACAACACATATCCCGCATCGTTAGCTACAAGAAATATTTTTCCCCGCGTCACGATTGGCCTGAACTCTTTTGACATGCTAAAATTACTGCGGTAAAATATCACACAAGTTTAATACTTATGCTCATGTGCGCATAAATGTGAGGCGATCGTAATGCGTGATCTACTTAAAGTCTTTAAAGCCGCCGGCGACGAAACAAGGTTAAGGCTCCTTTATTTATTAACGGAAAGGGAGGCCTGCGTGCTGGAAATCAAGCAGGCCATGCGCATCAGCCAGACCCGCGCTTCCCGCAACCTGGGCATCCTGCACGATGCCGGCCTGCTCAAGGCACGCCGTGAAGGCCCGCTGGTATTCTACTCGCTGGACAGCCGCCAGATTAAAAAGACCTGCGCCGGCCTGGACGCCATGGTCAAGCAGGCTTTTGAGTCCGACCAGACCGCCCAGCTGCACCGTGAGCGCCTGAAGAGGCCTGTAGCCAGGGCTGATGACAAGCAACCCGGCAAGTAAAAGATTTAGTATTGACATTTCAGCAGGTTGGTAGTTTAATTTACAAGGCCTGTTGACGGTTAAGTCAATACTTTTAATTTACTGATATGACAGACTTCGAACCTAAGATCGTCGCGTTCCTATGCAACTGGTGTTCATACCGCGGGGCAGATCTGGCAGGCACCTCCCGAATGAAGTGCGCCGCCAATGTGCGCGCCATCCGTGTCATGTGCAGCGGCCGAGTCGAGCCCGCCTTCATCCTGCGCGCTTTTGAGCTCGGGGCCGATGGCGTGCTGGTGCTGGGCTGTCACCCGGGCGACTGCCACTACGCCGAGGGCAACTACAAGGCCCTGCGGCGCATGATGCTGCTCAAAAGGACGCTCAAGCAGCTGGGCATCGAAGAAGACAGGTTCCGCATGGACTGGGTATCCGCTTCCGAAGGCGACCGCTTTACCCACGTTGTCAACGATATGACCGAGAAAGTCAGGGCCCTCGGCCCTTTTAAACCCAGAGAGGAGGCCAAAGTTGCCTAAACTGCAGGTCGCCCTCTACTGGGCCGCCTCCTGCGGCGGCTGCGAAATCGCCACCCTCGCCATCGGCGATAAAATACTCAAGCTGGCCGAAGCCGCCGATATCGTCTTCTGGCCCGTCGCCGTCGACACCAAGTACGCTGATGTTGAGAAGATGGCCGACAAAAGCATCGACGCCTGCCTCTTCAACGGCGCCATCCGCAACTCCGAGAACGAGCACATGGCCAAACTGCTGCGGCAGAAGTCCAAGATCATGATCGCCTACGGCTCGTGCGCCGTCGAAGGCTGCATACCCGGCCTGGCCAATTTTTACAATCTCAAGATGATGGTGGATACAGCTTTCATAGATACTGTTTCTTCGGATAACCAGACAAAGATCATTCCTCAGACTTCGGTAAAAGTCCCTGAGGGCGAGCTCGAACTGCCTCAACTATGGGAGACGGTAAGGACGCTGGCCCAGACGGTCGACGTGGATTTCTTCGTCCCAGGCTGCCCGCCGGAGGAAAGGACCACCTGGCTGGCACTGGAAGCGCTGATCAGCGGCAAGCTGCCGCCCAAAGGCTCCTTCCTGGTCCACCCGGCCAACGCCGTATGTAATGATTGCCCCCGCGTCAAACACGAAAAGAAGATCAAAGCCTTCCACAGGCCTTATGAGATAGTCCCCGAAGCTGACAAATGCCTGCTCGAGCAGGGACTGCTCTGCTTCGGCGTGGCCACCCGCGGAGGCTGCGGCGCCCCCTGCCCCCAGGCCAACATGCCCTGCACCGGCTGCTACGGGCCCGTCGAGGGCGTGCGCGACCAGGGCAGCCATTTCCTGACGGCGCTGGCCTCGATCATCGACTCCAACGACCCGGATGAGATCGAGAAGATACTGGACGGCATCGTCGACCCCGCAGGCACCTTCTACCGCTACAGCCTGGCGGACTCCATGATCAACAGGGCAAGGATTGCGCCATGAAGAAGATAACCATCGATCCCATCACCCGGCTGGAAGGCCATGGCAAGATCACCATTTTCCTCAACGACGACGGCAGCGTAGCCAATGTCTACACCCAGATACCCGAGCTGCGCGGCTTCGAGAAGTTCAGCGAAGGCCGCCCCGTCGAGGATATGCCCCAGATCACACAGCGCATTTGCGGCGTCTGCCCCGAAGCCCACCACATGGCGGCCACCAAGGCGCTGGACGATATGTTCCATACCGAGCCCACCAGCACCGCCAAGAAGATACGCGAGCTGCTTTACAGCGCATTTTATGTAACCGACCACACCACGCATTTTTATATCCTGGGCGGTCCCGATTTCATCATGGGCCCCGATGCCCCGGTGGCCCAGCGCAATATACTGGGCGTCATAGCCAAGGTCGGCCTGGACCTGGCGGGACAGGTACTCAACACACGCAAGGAAAACCACTGGATCATCCAGACTGTGGGCGGCAGGCAGATCCACCCGGTCTTCGGCCTCCCCGGCGGCGTCAGCAAACGCATCTCCGAAGAAGACAGGGCCAAAATCGAAGATATAGCTAAAAGGGACGTGGCATTTGCACAGCTATCACTCAAGGTCTTCGGCGATATCGTCCTCAAGAATAAGGCCTATGTAGACTTAATCATGAACGATGCTTTCACCAGTCAGACTTACTACATGGGGCTGGTGGACGCTAAGAATAAGGTCAATTTCTACGACGGCAAGGTCAGGGTGGTCGACCCCTCCGGCAAAGAGTTCGCCAAATATTCCCCGGCTGAATATCTGGAGAACATTGCCGAGCACGTCGAGCCGTGGAGCTATACCAAGTTCCCCTTCCTCAAGAAGGTGGGCTGGAAAGGCTTTGTGGACGGAAAGGACAGCGGCGTTTACCGCGCCACCCCGCTCTCACGGCTGAATGCGGCCGACGGCATGGCCACACCGCTGGCGCAGGAGGAATACGATAAGATGTTTTCCACGCTGGGCGGCAAGCCGGTGCACCACACGCTGGCCACACACTGGGCACGCCTGATCGAGCTGCTCTACGCCGCCGAGAGGCTGCTGGAGCTGAGCCAGGATAAGGAGATTACCGGCCCCAATATAAGGAATATACCCACCAGCAAACCCACCGAGGGCGTGGGCATTGTGGAGGCCCCGCGCGGCACGCTCACCCATCACTACGTGGCGGATGAAAAGGGATGCATTAAGAAATGCAACCTGATAGTGGGCACCACCAATAACCAGGCGGCGATTTTTATGTCCGTCAAGAAGGCGGCACAGGCGCTCATCCAGCCCGGCAAGGATATACCCGAATCCCTGCTGAACCAGATTGAGATGGCATGGAGGCCCTACGACCCCTGCATGTCCTGTTCCACGCACACCCTGCCCGGCCAGATGCCGCTGGAAGTCACTATTGTCGACAGCAGCGGTTGCATCGTTAAAAAACTGTCCCGCTGAACTTTTTAAAAGAGCTTTTAACTGAATAGGTTTACTGTACGTATCCGGCACCTATTTATGAACATATTTAAATATGCTGCATAGCCTTATGTGGAAAAAATAAAATAACCTGAAGGAGTTGTTCATGCAGAACCGGGTGATTTCCAAAAAAGACCTGGCCGGCTTCGTGGATGATCTGATCAAAACGAAGGCCGCCGGGGAAGTGATCGGCATCAAGGCCAAGGACAGTAAATTCAATTTCGGACCGCTGAAAAATGCCGCCGAGCTACGCCTTGATTACGACATAGCCCTGCTGCCGCCCAAGAAGTACTTCTTCCCGCAGATAGAAACGGTGTTGAAGTACGAGCTCGGCGCAACCACCAAAGTCGAGCCTGTGGTCAACGAGAAGGCCATGTGCCTGATCGGCGTCCACCCCTTCGACATCAGGGGCCTCCTGCTCTTCGATGCCGTCTACGGCGGCGCCAACCCCGACGCCAACCTTTTGATGAAGAGGCAAAAGTCGGTCATCATCGGCGTTGACTGCCTGACCCCCAACCCCAAGTCCTTCGCCGCCAGCATGGGTACAGCCACAACCGATGAAGGCTTCGACCTCATGCTGACCGACATCGGCAATGATTATTTCGTTACGGTCGGCACCACCAAAGGCGACAGCCTGATTAAGAAAGCCAAAACCAGGGACGCCACCCCGGCTGACCAGGAGAAACGCGACAAGGTGCGCAAGGACGCCCTCAAAAAATACCAGGTCACCCTCAAGATGAAGGCGGAAGAGATACCCGCCCTGCTCGAAGCCAACTGGGAGAGCAAGGTCTTCAATGATAAGGCGGCCACCTGCTTCAGCTGCGGCTCCTGCGTGATGGTATGCCCCACCTGTGTGTGTTTCGACGTTCAGGACGATCCGGCGCTTAACCTCAAGGGAGGCGAGCGTTACCGCCGCTGGGATGCCTGCATGCTGACCGAGTTCGCAGCCGTGGCCAGCGGGGAGAACTTCCGCGAGCACAAGGAGCAGAGGTTCCGCCATCGCATGTACCGCAAGGGCAAGTACCTGCTGGAAAGATATAAGTACCTGGGCTGCGTGGGCTGCGGCAGATGCGCTATAGCCTGCCTGGCAGAGATAGCCAGCCCGGCCGAGACCTTCAATCTGATCAAGGAGGCAAAGTAAATGGTAATGCAGCTTTCGGCCAAACAGTCCCTTCACCTGCCCCGTATAGCCGAGCTCATCCGCGTGGAAAAGCTCAGCGACAGGGAGAAAGTATTTGAGTTCAAATTCGACGACGGCAAGGAGCTGGGGCAGATGCCCGGCCAGTTCGTTGAAGTATCGATCTTCGGCGTGGGCGAAGCGCCCATCTCCGTAACCTCATCCCCCACCCATAAGGGCTCTTTCGAGCTGGCCGTCAGGGCCACCGGCAGCCTGACCAATAAACTGCACAGCCTGGATAAGGGCGCCAAAGTCGGCATCAGGGGACCTTTCGGCAACGGCTTCCCCATCCAGACCCTCAAGGGCAAGGATATCCTCTTCGTAGCCGGCGGCATCGGCCTCTTCCCCCTGCGATCGCTGATCAACTACGTTCTGGATAACCGCAAGGACTTCGGCGAGGTCAACACGCTTTTCGGCTGCCGCTCCCCACAGGAGAGGCTTTTCATCGGCCAGCTTCAGGAGTGGAATACCTGCAAGGACATGTGCTTCATGGAGACGGTCGACAGGTGCTCCGACGATTCCTGGACCGGCAATGTGGGCGTCATCACCACGCTTTTCCCCAAGGTCTCGTTCGACCCGGCTAAAACATACGCCATCGTGGTGGGCCCGCCCATCATGTACCGCTTCGTCATCGCCGAGTGCCTCAAAAAAGGGCTGGCGGACGACCATATCATCATGTCGCTGGAGCGCAGGATGAAATGCGGCGTGGGCAAGTGCGGCCACTGCCAGATCAACGGGCTGTACTGCTGCCAGGAGGGTCCCGTCTTCACTTACGCACAGGTTAAGTCATTAAAGGAGGCAGTATAAATGAAACCCAGAGTCGCTTTCTTCGATTTTACGGGCTGCGAAGGATGCCAGCTTGAAGTGCTTAACTTCAACCTGGAGATCGTAGACCTGATCGGTGTTGTGGATATCGTGGAGTTCCGCGAGGCCAGCTCCGACCATTCCGATGAATATGATATCGCCTTCATCGAGGGCAGCCAGACCACGCAAAAAGATGTGGAGAGGATACAGAAAATCAGGGAAAAGGCCAAGATACTGGTGGCCCTGGGCGCCTGTTCCTGCACCGGCGGGGTCAACGCACTCAAGAACCGCTTCTCCATGGAGGAGAACCTCAAGGTCGTCTACGGCGATTCCGCCAAATTATACACGACCATACCCACCAGGCCCACCAGCGCCTACGTCAAGGTTGACGCTTTCATTCACGGCTGCCCGCCCAATCGCAACGAGGTTATCAGGCTGGTGAAGTGCCTGCTTACCGGCAAGAAGTTCGAGCTTTACCACGACCCTGTTTGCGTGGAGTGCAAGCTGGCCGAGAACATCTGCGCCTTTGAACGGGGCGAGTTCTGCCTGGGCCCGGTAACACGCGGCGGCTGCAACGCCGTCTGCGTCACGGGAGGCCGCAAGTGCTGGGGCTGCCGGGCGCCTGTGGATGAGCCCAACGTCAACTCTGAAAAGGAGCTGTTAGCCAAATACGGCCTGACCGTAGATGACATGCTAATGCAACTCAAGATCTTCAACGGAGCACTGGAGGTTTCAAAATAATGAAAACCAAAGAAGTAAATTTCACAGTACATCACGTGGCCCGCATCGAAGGGCACGGCAATATCATAGTCAACTCCAAGGACGGCAAGATCGAAGAGTGTAAGTGGGAGATCCCGGAATCCCCGCGCTTTTTTGAATCCATGCTGCGGGGGCTGCACTATTTAGACGTCAATTTCATCGCCCCGCGCATCTGCGGCATCTGCGCCGTGGCCCATGCGACGGCATCCATCGAGGCCTCCGAAGCCGCCTTCGGCGTCAAGCTGACCGAGCAGGGATCGCTGGTGCGCGAGCTGCTGTTCGATGCAGAAACCGTCACCAGCCACGTGCTCCACACCTATTTCCTGGTGGCGCCCGACTTCTTCGGTGTGGGCAGCGTTATTCCGCTGGCTGCAACCCACACTGATGTCGTGCTGAGGGCTTTGCGCATGAAGAAGGTCGCCAACGACTGGGCGGATATGCTATGTGGACGCAAAACACATCCGATATCAATGGTTGCCGGGGGCTTTGTAAAATGGCCTGCGATCGAGCAGCTTAAAGAGCTCAAAGCTACCCTTGAAGGCCAGTACATGCAAGACCTCGAGGCCAGCGTCGAGCTATTTAAAACTTTGAAATTCCCCCAGTTTGTTCGCGAGACCGAATATATAGCGCTTTACCGGCCGGACAAATATTCATTCATCGGCGGCGCCATCGGTTCTACCGACTGTAAGCCCATACCAATCAACGACTATCAAAAGGTAACCAACGAGTTCTGCGTGCCGCAATCGACCGCCAAATGGACCAAGCACCTCAGGGAGTCCTACCAGGTGGGGGCGCTGGCGCGCTTTAACGTCAACCACGACAAGCTGCATCCCAAGGCCAAAAAGGTCGCACAGGTGTTCGGCCTCAAGGCCCCCTGCTATAACCCCTTCTTTATCAGTGTAGCCCAGCTTGTAGAAACCATGCATGCAGTCGAAAACAGCATCATGATACTGGACAAGCTGCTTACCAAAGGCATCAAGCCGGAAAAGCCCGAGGTCAAGGTAAAAGCCGGCAGGGGCGTGGGCGCCGTGGAGGCTCCCAGGGGCATCCTCTTCCATGATTACACCTTCGACGATGCAGGCAAATGCATCGCCGCCAATATCATCATCCCCACCAACGAGAACCACAACAGCATCCAGCATGACTTCGATAAGCTGCTGCCCGAGATAATCGACCAGCCGCAAGATAAGATCAGGCTGACCATGGAGATGTTGGTCAGGGCCTATGATCCCTGCATCTCCTGCTCCACCCACATGCTGGAAGTGAAGTTCAAATAGTATTAGTTACAAGCATTTTGTAGGGGCGTGCTATACAGCACGCCCTTTTTGGTTAAGATAAACAGTATAATTTATTGGCCAGGTGGCTATCGAATGTTAGACTTCTAGCCGATGCGCAAGGGCTGACATGAAGCATAGTATTTATAGGCTAAGAGGGGAAAGATGAATCCAATAGCCTGGAGATATTTTTCGGTATTAATGGTCCTGATGCTGGCATTGGGAACAGGCTCGATCGCGCTGATGCCCGGCCCCGTAATAGCCTACAACCCGGTGCAGCAATGGGTCAGCAGGTACTCAGTCTTGGGAGCCAAGAGCTTTGCAACCCCCATTGCTGAGGACGGAAACGGCTATGTCCATGTCCCCGGCTATAGCACAAGCGGCGCCTCCACTGTGCGCCAGGGCTCGGCACCCATAGCTAATATCACAGTCCAGAGCGCCTCGCTCTCCCCCACCAGGGTGACGCCGCGCTCCGTCGTATATGTCATCGCTGATGTGGCCAACACTGGCACGGCCAAAGGCTCGGCCAACATCAAACTTTACGTCAATGATAATATGGCGACAGACCAGGACATCACTCTCGGTAGCGGCGGCAGGACCTTTATTACCTTTAACGTAAGTTGTGTCGAGCCGGGCACCTACTGGGTATACGTCGACGACGTGCCGGCCGGTACCTTCGAGGTCGACCGGTTCGCCGATCGCAGTGTTATCCTATACCTCGGCGGTACCCTGATATTCTTTGCACTGGCGGGCGCCATGGTCTTCGCCGCATCCAAGAGTCCACTGCACAGGTAATCATCATTTGTACCTGCAGGCGTCCTGAAGTAGAATTCACGTGTATCCATGAAAGACAGCGGACGAACCGAGCTTGCCCGTATAAGCGCAAGGGGGGTGGTGCAGGGAGTCGGCTTCAGGCCTTTCGTATACGGGCTGGCGAAAAAACACCGGCTTAACGGCTGGGTCTGCAACACTTCGGAAGACGTGAAGATCGAGGTCGAGGGAGATAGGAAAACCCTCGATCTTTTCATATCCGACCTGGAGCATAAGGCCCCGCCGCTGGCGCGTATAGAGAGCGTGTCCGTCAGCTTCGACGCGCCCGCCGGCTATAAGGGTTTCGAGATACGCCACAGCGTGGCACAGCCCGGCAAGTACCAGCTCGTCTCGCCGGACATCGCCACCTGCGATCCGTGCCTGAAAGATGTCTTTACGGCAGGCAACCGCCGCTGGCGCTATCCCTTCACTAACTGCACCAACTGCGGGCCGCGTTTCACCATCATCAAGGATATCCCGTACGACCGACCCCTCACCACCATGTCGGTCTTCAAGATGTGCCCCGACTGCCAGCGTGAATACGAAGACCCGCTGGACCGGCGCTTCCACGCCCAGCCCAACGCCTGCCCGGTCTGCGGCCCCCAGCTTGAGCTGGTCGATAACAGGGGCAAGCGGGTGGATTACGATGACATCATCAAAAAAACGGCATCCCTGCTGCGTGAAGGCAGCATCATAGCCATCAAGGGCCTGGGAGGCTTCCTGCTGGCCTGTAACGCCGAAAACGGCGATTCTGTGACACTGCTGCGACAGCGCAAAAGGCGGCCGTCCAAACCCTTCGCCGTCATGCTCAAAGATATGGATGAAACACGCAGGCACTGCGAGATTACACAGGCGGAGGAAAAGCTGCTCAAATCTCCCCAGAGCCCCATCGTATTGTTGAAATGGAAACCGGAATCCACCATCTACAAGGAGGTCGGGCCCGGCCTTAAATACCTTGGTGTTATGCTGCCCTATACGCCGCTACATCACCTCATCATGAGGGAAGCCGGCCTGCCCCTGGTTATGACTAGCGGCAACCTCAGCGAGGAGCCTATAGCCGGTCAGAATAACGAGGCGCTGTACAGGCTGGGAAGCATCGCGGACTACTTCCTGATGCATAACCGTGAGATATATTCGACTTACGACGACAGCGTGACCATGGTAGTGAATGAGACGCCCCAGATACTGCGCCGGGCCAGGGGCTATGCCCCCTACCCCATTCATCTTACTTACCAGTCTCCCCAAATCCTGGCCTGCGGCGCGGAGGAGAAGAACACCTTCTGCCTCACCAGGGATGACCACGCCTTCGTCAGCCAGCATATCGGCGATATGGAAAATATGGAAACCATGGAGCACTATGAGAGGACCGTCGAGCTGTATAAAAGGCTTTTCCGTATACAACCGGAGATCATAGCCTACGACATGCACCCGGAGTATCTGCCGACCAAATACGCGCTGGAGCAGGTTGAAAAAGGCAGGGTTAAGGCGATCCCTGTACAGCACCACCATGCTCATATAGCCTCCTGCCTGGCCGACAATGAGGCGGCGGGGCCCGTCATCGGCGTCGCCTTTGACGGCACCGGCTACGGCAGCGACGGCCATATCTGGGGCGGGGAATTCCTCATCGCCGACGCTAAGGGCTTCAGGCGTGCCGGCCAGCTTGAATACCTGCCCCTGCCGGGCGGCTCTCTGGCCATCAAAAGGCCTGTGCGTATAGCTGCGGGCTATATCATGGCGCTCCTGGGATACGGCGCACTGGACGGCAGGCTGGGATTTCTCAAAAGCTTCGACCCGGTCGAGCTGGACCTGGTGCGTAAACAGATAGAGTCAGGCCTGAATTCGCCACTCACATCCAGCATGGGAAGGCTGTTCGATGCCGTCTCGGCCATGGCAGGGATACGTTCAGCCATCGATTATGAAGCCCAGGCGGCCATAGAGATGGAGATGAAGGCCTATGAAGCGCAGCACGAAAAAGGCACATATCCCTTCTCAACCACCGGCGATGAAAGCTATACCATCGTCCTGCTCCACGACCTGGTGGCAGCCATTATGGATGACCTGCTTAAGGGTTGCCCCCCTCAGGTTGTGGGCATGCGGTTCCACTATACGGTAGCGGCCATGACACGCGATGTCTGCCTCAAAATAAAAGGCCAGTCGGGACTGAAAACGGTTGCCCTCAGCGGAGGATGTTTCCAGAACCGCCTTCTGCTGGTTAAAACGTTAGACGAGCTTACAGCGGCGGGGTTCAACGTGCTCATCCACAAACAGGTGCCCTGCAACGACGGCGGCGTCTCCCTGGGACAGGCAGTGATAGCCGGTGCAATCTAGACGATCTCTTTGTCCATCAACTCACCCAGCTTCTCCTCGCTGTAGCCCAGTAGCTCCATATAGACTTCGCTGTTGTGTTCGCCCAAAAAGGGGGCTGGGTTCAAAGGGTCGCCCGGGGTCTCAGTGAGCTTAAAGACAGTCCCCGGCATCTTGAGCGGGCCGGATAGCATCTGTTCGACCTCGACCGTCATCTCACGGCTCTTCATATGCGGGTCATTCACTACCTGGGCTGTGTCCAAAACGGGAGAGCAGGGCAATTCTGCTTCATCCATCATCTGCACTATTTCGGCTACGGTCCTGTCTTTCACCCAGGCCGCTACAATAGCGTCCAGCTCGGCCCGCCTGCCCACACGCAAGACCATGGCACACTGATCCGGGTCTTCCACCAGGTCCGGCCTGCCGATTATCCGGCCGAATTTTTGCCAATGACCTATGGTAAGAATGCAGAGAACTACATAGCCATCCAGGGCCTGGTAAACATTCCAGGGCACGATGCCCGGATGCATATTGCCAATTCTGCCCGGGGGAGTGCCCGCAAGGGCATAGGCAGCCAGCGACTCAACGGCCGTCATGGCCCAAATAGAGTCCTGCAATGATATATCTACATGCTGGCCGGCGCCGGTATTATGTCTGTGCTGAAGAGCCGCCAGTATCCCGATAACAGTATATGCACCGCCGCCAAGGTCGGCAATAGGGGGCCCGCACTTGGTAGGCGGATTTTCGGGAAAACCAGTTACGCTCATCAGGCCTCCCATAGCCTGTGCCACCATGTCGAAGGCCGGTTTGTGGGCATAAGGGCCGGTCTGCCCGAACCCTGAAAGGGAAGCATAAATAAGCCCCGGATTTATTTTTTTAACATCGTCCCATCCCAACCCCAGCCTGTCCATCACGCCGGGCTTGAAATTTTCCAGTAGCACATCGCACTTTGCAATCAGTTCACGCGCTATCTTTTGACCCCCTTCAGTCTTCAGCTCCAGTGTGACGCTCTTTTTGCCGCGGTTGAGCATAGAAAAGGTGTATCCTTCACCGCCATCGGTGATGGGCGGAATTGTCCTGCAGGCATCCCCGCTTTCTCGGAACTCCACTTTAATAACCTCCGCCCCCAACTCTCGCAAAATCATAGAACAAAACGGGCCGGCGTACATCCGGCTGAAGTCCGCAACGCGTATATCTGCTAAAGCTCCGGGCATAATTTTTCTCCTTATATTGATTTGCCAGTCAATCAATAGATATTATCGCAATTTTTAACAATGGTGGCAAGCCCTTTGGCAAGTTATCTCGCAACGCGATTCTTGTTCGCCGTATCTTTTTTGAGTATACTTAAGCCACATGTGTTTAGCAGTTCCGGTTAAGATCACCTCGATCGAGGGCGAGCAGGCTGAAGTCGATATCGGCGGTGTGGGCCGCAAGGTCAGCATTACGCTTACACCCGAAGCCAGGGTAGGCGACTACGTGCTGCTGCATACTGGCTATGCCATAAACGTTTTGAACGAAGATGAAGCGCAGGAAACGCTTAACTTGTTGGAACGCATGGTTGAAGCCGGTGAAGGCGGGGATTAAGGACAACCCTTCCCCCAACAGATATGGCGATGGGCTTATAATTCTTTGAATATTTGAGCTGCCAAGGAGGTCAGTAATGTTCAGGCGATTTATCGTTCTTTTTTCCGTAGTCTTAATGGCTTTAAGTGTGGCGGGGTTGAGCTGTGTTTCCAAGCCGGCCCAGGCCCCCACTGAGAATTCTCAGGCCACAGCCAGGCCGCCCATGACTTTGCCCTCCAATCCTTCCATCAAAGTCATACCCGTACCTCAGTCCACAGGCGGGGAGTCCAGCGGCCCGCTGAATTATACGGGCAAACTGGTGTTTGTCTCGGGTACCAATGATGTGGGAGGACCGCAGCTATATACTTCGACCGCCAACGGCAGCAACTGGATAAAGCTGACCTCCAATACCAAGGGCGGGGAGCGGTTCCCCAAGTGGTCACCCGACGGCACGAAGGTTGCCTTCTACTCCGACATGACCGGCAATACGCAGATTTACGTTATCAACGCCGACGGTAGCAATCAGGTACAGCTTACCAGTAATAAATTCAGTGACTCTTTCCCGGCGTGGTCGCCGGACGGGACCAAAATCGCCTTTACCTCTGACCGTGACAGCGTCGAGCAGATATATATTATGAACGCCGACGGCAGCAACCAGATTCGTATCGCCAATAATTCCGCCGACGATGCGGCGCCCTGCTGGTCGCCCGACGGCAAGAAGATCGTTTTCCAGAGCGACCGTGACGGCAATCCCAAGATCTACGTCATGGATGCCGACGGCTCCAATCAGACCAAGCTCAGTTCAACCCTCTTTTCGGATGACTACCCGGCCTGGTCGCCTGATGGCAGCCAAATCGTCTTTCAGAGCAATGAGCTGGGGCATTTCGAGGTCTATCTTATGAAAGCGGACGGGAGCGGACGTACTCGTATTACCGGCGCTAATATCGATAATAAATACCCGGCGTGGTCACCAGATGGCACCAAAATCGTATTTTATTCCAAGCGCGATTGCACTAATGACAACGGTGAAATATATATTATGAATGCCGACGGCACCGGCCAGACCCGCATCACATACAGCGATTGTACTGATGCCGGGCTCGCCTCCTGGCATTGAAAATCGGCAGGTTTGCGGGCGGGCTTGATTTCAAGTAGAGTTAGCGCCTGATGAGGTTTATAGATGAGTTCCGGGATGTCGGCCTGGCACAAAAGCTGGCGCAAAAGATAAACGGCATCTCCCATAAGCCTACCGGGCTGATGGAGTTCTGCGGCGGCCATACCGTGGCCATCATGCGTAACGGCATCCGCCAGCTTCTGCCTCCCAACATCGAGATGCTCTCCGGTCCGGGCTGCCCCGTCTGCGTCACAGCCAACCGCGATATCGATAAGTCCATCGCACTGGCCTCTCTGCCGGATGTCACCATCACCACCTTCGGGGATATGTTGAAGGTACCAGGCAGCTACTCCAGCCTGCAAAAGGCGCGGGCCGAGGGCGGCGACATCCGCATCGTTTATTCCACTCAGGATGCGCTGCAAATAGCCAGGGATAATGCTCAGCAGTCGGTCATCTTCATCGGCATCGGCTTCGAAACCACAGCGCCGACCATAGCCGCGGTTGTGCTCCAGGCTGAGAAAGAGAACCTTAAAAACTTCTTCGTGCTCTGCCAGCTCAAGATGACCCCTCCTGCCATGAAGGCAATCCTGGACCTGGGCGAGGTCAATTTGAACGGCATCATCTGTCCCGGCCACGTCAGCGCCGTTATAGGCACAAGGTCTTATGAGTCCTATGCGCGTGATTATGGAATGGCCTGCGTGGTGGCCGGCTTCGAGCCCGTAGATATCCTGCAAGCTATCGAAATGCTGATCGTGCAGATAGAGAATAATAACCCGCAGGTCGAGATAGCCTACACACGGGGCGTCAAACCCGAGGGCAACCTTAAGGCTCTGGAATTGATGCACAATGTTTTCGATGTGGCCGGCGCAAGCTGGCGGGGAATCGGCGATCTTCCCAACAGCGGCTTTAAACTTAAAGAAAAATATGCCAGGTTCGATGCGGATGAAGAGTTCAAGGTCGAGTTGCCGCCCGTAAAAGAGGCTCCCGGCTGCCGCTGCGGTGAGGTGCTGCGCGGTATTATCAGGCCCACGGACTGCAAGCTCTTTCGTAAATTGTGCCTGCCGGAAAACCCCATCGGGCCGTGTATGGTGTCATCCGAAGGCACCTGCGCCGCCTACTATCAGTACGGAGACTTCGATGAATGACAGGATACTGCTGGCTCATGGCAGCGGCAGCAAGCTCAGCCATGACCTGATCGAAAAAATACTTGCGCCGCCTATTAACAACGCCATCCTTGCGCGCATGGATGATTCGGCCGTCTTTGACCTTTCGGGCAAGCTGGCCTTTACCACCGACAGCTATGTGATCAACCCCATATTTTTCCCCGGCGGCAATATAGGCAGGTTGGCTATCTGCGGTACCGTCAACGACCTCTCGATGAGCGGAGCCAAACCCCTTTATATCAGCCTGGCCCTGATCATCGAGGAGGGGCTGGAGATCGAAGAGCTGCGCAAAATCATCGAATCGGTCAGGGAAACCGCTGAAGAGGCAGGCGTGCAAATAGTTACGGGCGACACCAAGGTGGTCAACCGGGGCAAGGCCGACCGCCTGTTTATCAATACTGCCGGCATAGGTGTGATCGGGGCGGGGCTGGACATCTCCGGCTCCAACGCCAGGGAAGGCGATAAGATCATCCTGAGCGGCGGCATAGGCGAGCACGGAATGGCAGTAATGAGCCAGCGCGAGGGGTTGCAATTCCGGTTGCCCGTGGTCAGCGACTGCGCTCCGCTCAATAAACTCGTGGAGGAAATGCTGGAGGTCAGCAGCAATATACACAGCTTGCGCGACCCCACCAGGGGCGGCCTGGCTTCCACGCTTAACGAATTCGCCAGTCAATCCGGGGTGGGCATAATCATAGAGGAAGATAAGATCCCCATCCACGACGGCGTCAGGGGCGCCTGTGAGTTGCTGGGACTCGACCCACTATATATTGCCAACGAGGGCAAGCTGGTGGCCGCCGTAGCGCCGTACGACACTGAGAAACTGCTTTCCGTTATGAGGAAAAACAGGTATGCAGGCCAGGCGGCCATCATTGGGGAGGTAACGGGCGGGCGAAAAGGCCGGGTAGTCCTGAAGACCAGGATCGGTTCGTCACGCATAGTGGATATGCCCACAGGAGAGATACTGCCGCGCATCTGCTAAAGCTATGACGGACAAAACTAGAATAGCAGTAATGGGCATCGGCAATCCCCTCTGCCGTGACGATGGCCTGGGCATCCGCGTTATCACAGAGATGCGGGACAACGATAAATATGGTGGAGTTGAAATTGTAGATGGCGGCACTGCGCCCGACCTGCTTTCTCTGCTAAACGAAAATATTAGGAAGCTTATCATCGTGGACGCTTTGCACGGCGGCGGCAAGCCGGGCACGCTGTACAGGCTGGAAATTCACGAATCCAATATAGCTGATGATGCTCCGCCCTCGCTGCACGGGCTGGGCGTGCTGGACAGCCTCAAGATGATGCAAAACCTTGGTATGCAAACGCCCGAAGTGGTGATTATCGGCGTCGAACCAGCAGATACGTCGCACGGTTTGTACCTGACCCCCGAGATCGAAGCCATACTGCCGCAAGTACTGAGTGCCATAGGCCGGGAATTAAGGTCAGCATATTGAAATCAATTGCACGTTGTGCTTAAATTGGACTAAACTTATAAATAACTTTAGTAAATAGGGTTTTGACTTATGGGTCTGAAAGAATTTACGCAGGATGTCAAAGATAAGGCTTTTATCCGTCAAAAAGGGGCATGCGCCCACTGCGGCCAGAGGGTGGAGGTAGATAGCGGATATCCTCACCTTAAGAAGCCCGCCGAGTTGGGCGGCGACACTTCATTGAGCAATTGCGTGATACTCTGCCAGAAATGCCACCTGCTCTACGGCCACATCAGCAGATGGGATAAGTTCGTCATCACCCAGGACTATCCGCATTATTCGGCCGACGGGCTTCCGCATTAAGTGATATACGATATGGTCCCGGGAGCCCAGCTGAGGGTTTTTCAGGGTTTCAGTTATGGTTTCAGAAAGCTGACTGATTGCCCGGTCATCACGAATTGATATTGCGTGCCGACCGTCTTCACTTTCCAGATGCCGTAGTTGCCGGCTATACGTTCACCTGACTGGTCAAATGTGATGGTCCCGCTGGCGCCGTGGTAGTCCTTTCCTACGATAGCAAGGGCGTCCCTGAGGGCCGCCCCGTCATAGACATTGGCTTTCTTCAAAGCCGCTGCAATAAGTTTCACTCCATCATAACTTGTATCGCAGAAAATGGTGGGGGCCAGGCCGTAAGCCTGCCGGTAGGCCGCCACGTAGCTTTTGTAGACGTCAGACTGCAGGTCGGGAATGGGTACGGTGCCTGTGACAGCCTTCTCCATGAACTTAGCGGCCTCAAGGTATTGATCCAGAGGCATGTCATAGACTCCATCGGATGTAACCCAGGGTATACTGTCCAGGCCGGAATGACGGGCCTGCTCATATATGACAGCGCTGTCGCCATAGTAACCGGCTTGCAAAACGCAATCCGGCTGTTTATCCTTGAGGTCATTGAGCTCGGCGTGGTAGCTCAGCTTGGCGGGATCATACTTGATGGAAGCAACGATGTCGGCCCTGCCTTTCAGGAACTGCTCGGCCATATCCGCAATGCCCCTGCCGTAGATAGTATCCTGTACGATGGTGGCAACCTTCTTGCATCCGGCATCCTTGATCAATTTGGCGACCACACCACCCTGCAAAGAGTCCTCAGGAGATACCAGATAGACCCATCTGGACCAGCTCTGGCCAGCCAGTGTGCTGGAGGTCGCGGAAGGAGTTACCAGCAGCACTCCCTTGCTAGCCAGATAAGATCCGATGTTCATTACCGCGTCGCTGGTCGTGCCGCCTATAATGACTTGCACCCTTTGTTCATCGACCAGCTTGTGGGCTGCGTACAGGGCCGAAGCAGGCGTGGGACCCTCATCCTCGATTACCAGCACGAGTGATTTTCCATCTATTCCACCAGCGGCATTTATTTCGCTCACTGCCAGCTGGGCTGCTTTGATTAAGTTGGGGCCCCAGGTAGGCGTAGTGGAAGATGGCATCAGGCAGCCGAGGGGTATCTGCGACGGCAACTCGGGCGGGGTCGTTTTGCAGGCTGGCGCCAGCAAAACGATTATAGCCAGAACAATGGCTGCAATAAAAGTAACCGTTTTCATATTCGTTCCCCGTGTATTTCCCGGCCTTTACAGGTTATTGCTATTATAACATTTCCGTTGCCTTGCCAGTATATGTGGTTTTTACTGATGGCATCAATAAGGGTAAAATAGTGCCAGTGGAAACGGGTTATGCCCCATATCCACGCTGGCCCGGTGAATGCGGAGGTCTGGTGATGGCGAAGACTGAGAGCAGATTTATGGATGTGATCTCTGACAGGACTGACGTCCTGAAAATATTGCCTGAAGCGGCTGCAGAGCTCTGCACCGCGCTGTTCAGAAACTCGCCTGCGGGTATCTACATTACCCGCGACGGCAAGTTCATCTATACCAATATCGAATTTCGCCACATAACGGGCTACAGCCAGGACGAGCTTTCGGGCAAGGATTACCAGAGGATCATTAACCCGCGCTACAGGCAAATGCCCAAGCAGAACGTCGCATTCCTGTGGGACGAAGACAACGATACCGGGCATGAGTTTAAGATCACCACCCGCGACGGGAAGAAAAAATGGATATCCGAGAAGATCACTTATTTCAAGTACGGCGGCAATTGGCTGACGCTGGGACACTGGCTGGACATCAGCGAGCACCATTCGGTTGAAAAAGCCTGGCGTGAGGCGGAAAGGCGTTTTCAATCGGCTTTCGAAGACCTGGCCACGGGCCTCACCATCATCGGCACAGAGGGTATTTTTCTCAAGGTCAATAAGTCATTCTGCGATATGGTCGGCTACGAAGAAAAGGATATACTGGAGAGCCGCTTCGACGAGGTCCTATGCCCGGAGGACCGGGAAGCCTGTGGCGATATTATGGCCCTCTTCCTTTCCCTGGAAAAGCCGGATAGGCCATTTCAGATGCGCCTTCAGAGCAGGGACGGCAGGCTGGTCTGGGTCGCCGTGAATATCTCTCTTATCGGGGACAGCGAAGACGGCCCAACATATTTTATCGTGAACTTCCAGGATATAACCGAGCAAAAAAGGGTCGAGGAAGGGCTGAAGGAGGAAGAAAACCTTTACCGCTCGTTGGTAGACCTTTCCCTTGAACCTGTGGCAGTGGCAGACCTCGACTGTCATCTAACCCATGTGTCGCGCAGGTTTATCGCGCTGCTGGGCTATGATAGCAGCAAAGATTTGCTGGGCAAAAATATAAGCAGCCTGGCTGTAGTCTCGAAGAGAGACAGCATACGGCCTGAGATAATGGATATCCTGAGGCGGGGTTCACCGGGCAGGATCAGCTGCTCCTTGATTAAAAAGGACGACTCCGCCGTCCCGGTGTTAATGGATATTTCATGGATTAACAATGATAAGGGAGCGCCGCTCTGTATCGTTATCAACGTGCGCGGCAAGCCGGAGGATCAGGCCGAAGGTGAAGCGCCCATAACTCGAGATCAGAAGCCTGCTGTTGGAGAGGCAACTCCCGCAGTTCAGTTGGAACAACAAACGATCTCTGTGATCGCGGCGGCGCTGGAAAATACGTCCACAGCTTTTATCCTGATCAACGAAGACACTATTATAGCCGCCGTCAACGGCGCTTTCGAAAGGCTGTCCGGCTACCCCCGATCGGAGATAGAAGGTAAGAAGAGCTGGATTGAGTTTGTAGCAGCGGAAGACAGGGCCAGGTTGAAGAGGTATTATCTTATGAGGAGGCTGGACCCCGGCTCTGCGCCCGATGCTTATCAATTCAGCTTCATCGACCGGGAGGGTAACCAAAAAGAAGTCATGGTCTACATCAGCGCTGTGTCCGGCGCCAATCAGCAAACGGCGACGTTGTTCGACCTTGCCCTATATAAAAAACATGTTAGCGAAGAGAAAACTGATATGAAACATAGTGATTACGATCTTGCGATATCGCAAAACATCAAAAGCATGATATGGCTGCTGGACATGGACTTGAAGGTTATCTGGGTCAACCCGTTCAAGCAGTCGCTCCGTGGGTTCTCAGAAGAAGCAAGGATGTCTCTTCCTTTTGACCGGCAGGTAACGCCCGATTCCCTGCAAAGGGCACTGCAGATTTTTAAAGAAGAGATGGATGTAGAGAAGTCTGGCAAGGCCGATCCAAATCGTTCGCGCACGCTGGATATGGAATTATACCGGGCGGACGGTTCGACCTACTGGTCCGAGGTAGTTTTTTCGCTCGTCAGAAATCAGCAAGGGGAGCCAACGGCCATCCTCTGCGAGGGCAGGGAAATATCCGACCGAAAAGCTGCCGAAGAGAAGGCCGAGCGAAGCCTGGTGATGCTGGAGAGGACGGTCCTGGGAGTGATCGAAGCTATGGCCAAAGTGGTGGAACTCAAGGACCCCTATACTTCAGGGCACCAGGAAAGGGTTGCGAGGTTGGCGAGGGCCATCGCCGAAGAGATGGGCCTGCCCGAAGAACTGGCGCAGGGTATCGAGTTAACCGCCAAAATCCATGATATAGGCAAGGTTTACGTTCCGATGGAGATCCTCAGTAAGCCGGGCATACTCACCGCTATCGAGCGGCAGATCATTCAGACACATGCCGCCGGCAGTTACGATATTTTAAAGTCCATTGATTTTCCCTGGCCGGTAGCTGAATCGGCTTACCAGCACCACGAGCGCCTGGATGGTTCCGGCTACCCCCGCCATCTAAAGGAAAACGAGATTATACTGGAAGCCAAAATTTTAATGGTTGCGGATGTGGTAGAGGCCATGGCTTCTCACCGTCCGTACCGCCCGAGCCGTGGTATCGATGCCGCCCTGGATGAAATTTCGAGCAACAGCGGAACACTTTACGATACAGCGGTGGGGGCTGCCTGTACCCGACTTTTCCGCGAAAAAGGCTTTTCGCTCGAGGAGTCGGGCAGTGTCCCCTGAAAAAAAGGGGCTGCGTCGCTATCATAAAGTCACATCCGAAGACGTTAAAGCGCTGGCCGCTATAGCCGGTCGGGAAAATATCATCACTGCGCCGGAAAAGCTGCTTGATTACGGCCGAGACGAGACACCGCTGCTTGAACCCAGATTGCCGGAGCTCGTTATCAAACCGCAAACTGCCCGGGCCGTTTCCGCTCTGCTCGAATACGCCGATAGCAAGCGCATTCCCGTCACCACACGCGGCGGTGGGACCGGCCTGAGCGGCGGCTGTGTGCCCCTTAACGGCGGCATCGTCCTGTCGCTGGAGAAAATGGACCGCCTTCTGGAGATCGACCATAACAATTTCGTGGCAGTGGTCCAGCCGGGCCTGCAGCTCGGTAAACTGAGAGACAGCCTGGAAGCGGTGGGGCTAAGCTATCCGGTCGCACTGGGAGAGATGACGGCTACGGTAGGGGGCAGTGTCGCTACCAATGCCGGGGGTATGAATGCCGTCAAATACGGCGTTACCCGTCACCATGTTCTGGGTTTGGAAGCGGTGCTGGCCGATGGAGAGATAATACGTACGGGAGGCAGGTTCGTTAAATGCTCCTCCGGATATGACTTGACGCAATTGCTGGTGGGCTCGGAAGGAACACTGGCAGTTATCACTGAGGTTACGCTCAAGCTACATATCAAGCCGGCCTACCGAGAAGCTCTCTTCATTCCCTTCCACAATCTGCAGCAGGCCATTGACTCCGTGCCGGAGATACTGATGCTGGGCAAGGTCCCAGTCGGGCTGGAGTTTATGGAAGAACGCATCCTGCAGATCGCCGAGGGTTATACCGGCAAGAAGCTGCCTTACTGGGGCTATGCGGCCTTTCTGCTGGTGCTGGCCGAAGCTGACAGCCAGGATGAGATCGCCGGCTATTTTTGCGATGTGGAAACGGTCGTTAGAAAACACGGAGCGGCCGATGCGCTGGTGCCTCCCGGACGACTAGCTATGAAAAAACTGCTGGAGGCCAGGGAAGGCTTTTACCATGCTATCAAGAAATTCGCCCCTATGCAGATACTGGATGTCGTGGTTCCTAGAAGCGAGATCGCGCGCTTCGTGGCCGACGTGAAAAAGCTGGAGCCCAAATACGGCATTCCGGTGGTCGTCTACGGCCATGCGGGAGACGGCAACGTCCATCTGCATCCAATTTGCAGGGATACGCCCTATAACACATGGAAGAGAAAACTTGCAAGCTTGATGAAAGACATTTATGAGCTATGCGGCCACTACGGGGGCGCTGTGAGCGGCGAGCATGGCATCGGCATCGATAAAAAAGGATTCTTCAATACGACCGGAGATAAGGTCGTACTGAAAACGCTCAAAAATATCAAAGCCGCCCTCGACCCGCACTGTATTCTGAATCCCGGCAAGATATTCGATTAAGTTGTCCTCTCTGACAAGATTTAATTGCTATAATGTACAATGCTTATGCCTGAAAATTATGAGAAGATAAGCCCCACGGCCGTGCTGGTGGCATTCATGCGCGCACGGTACACTGATATGCCTTATGCCGGGGAAATATATTCCGCGGCAAGGCAGATGACCAAACCCTTCTTCTTTAAAAAGACCCCTTCGATTTTTCCCAGATTGGCAAAATTCTCACCCCGCAGCACAGGCCGGCTTGCCTACCTGGAGGGCAGGTATCTATCGCTCAATGAAGCGCTTAACTCGCTTGATGACAGTTATACGATTATAGAGATTGCTTCCGGGCTGTCGGCCAGAGGCCTGGAAAGGATATCAAAGCCTTCCGTTTACATAGAGACAGATTTGCCGGACATGCTGGCTATCAAGCAGAAGGTTATTCAGAAGATTCTGGCCAGAAAAAGCACGGCGCAAAGCCCAAACCATCATTTCTATGCCCTTAATGCGCTTGATCCTAAGGGATGGGATGATCTCGGCTGCATGTTTTTCAGCGGAAATAAAAGCAACATCGCAGTGATTCATGAGGGGCTTGCGCAATACCTGACCGCAGAAGAAAAAATTAAGCTACGTGATAATATAGCCCGGTTCTTTGACCGTTACGCTGCAAAGGGAGTCTGGATAACTACCGATTTTTTTCCCTACGAAAAAATACGCAAAACCTGGATGCTGAAGCTCATAGACAGGCGTATTGAGAAAAAAACAGGAAGGAAATACCACCAGTTCGCCACTCTGGAAGAGATCCTGAAATTCATGGAGGGGGGAGGATTTCAAGCTTCCCTTCAGGATTGCAGCTTTATCTTCGACAGGCTTACCTGCGTGGGCAAAGTGCCGCTTGATAAGGCCAGGGTCCAGGAAGTGCTGCGCATACATAAAATCTGCACCGCTGTATACGTGCAAAATAGGCGGGATTCTTGATATTTCGTCCCATCTCAGAACTATGCTATTATAAGTACCGTATTTACACTATGAGTTTGGGATTTTATTATTTGAATTCGGAGGTACGTGGTGAAAAAAAACCACATTTTCTTAACAATACTTGTGTTATTCAGCGCGATGCTGGTTACAGGCTGTAATGCCTTGAACTCAGGACCGCAGGCCAAAGCAGGAGATACAGTGCAGGTACAATACACCGGCAAACTGGCGGACGGTACTGTGTTCGATTCGTCTGTGGGAAAGGATCCTCTGCAGTTTACATTGGGATCGGGTCAGGTGATCCCCGGCTTCGATAAAGCGGTTACGGGCATGAGGGTCGGCGAGAATAAAACCGTGACGATACCCGCAGCCGACGCCTACGGAGAGCGCCGTGATAATCTGGTTGGTGAAGTACCCATGACACGACTTCCGAGCGGCATGACACCACAGGTGGGCATGCAGTTGCAGTCGACCCAGAAAGACGGCTCTACAATGGTAGTCACCATCACCAAGGTAACGGACAACACATCGGTCACGATAGATGCTAATCATCCTCTGGCCGGCAAAGACCTGACATTCGAACTCGAGCTGGTTAAAATACAATAGGTTTTCCCCACTCATCAACCTTATTCAACCTGAACGCCAAGTATCATGCTGCCTCCATTCTCAGTATGGCTGCCCAGCTTTTGAACAGATATGCTGGCATCTATTCGTTCGTCTGAACAGCATCGGCGATAGCTATCGGCCGACCTTAATAATTCTTTCTGTCTGCCGAAAATAATGTTATGATGGATGATAGTCGGGCTGTGAAATCAGCAAAAGGCCGCACTCGTCGTAGTTCTAATTGGAGGTTGTTCAAATGGATATGGTAACTGTCTCAAATCTCGTTTTATCCACTATCATACTGATTATGGGTGTGTGGGAATACGCACGCAGCCAGTCGCGGACAGTACTTTACATCGGCATTGCCTTCGGCCTGTTCGCCATAACGCATCTGCTAAATCTGATCGGGCTGGGTACCAGTCTGTCCGGTCTTATACTAGTAATCCGGGTGCTCGGCTACCTGACAGTCATCTATGCTATTTACATCGTTATGGCCAAAAAGAAGAAAGCATTCTAAGTTTTAGTCCTCTGCCTGAGCGACTCGTACATGACCACCGCAGCCGCTACGGAAGCGTTGAGCGATGAAATATGCCCCTGCATGGGGATGGAAGCGGTGAGATCGCAGCGCTTTCTGACCAGGTCTGAAAGCCCCTTTCCCTCTCCCCCGATAATGATAGCAGTCGGCAGCTTAAAGTCCACGCTGCCGTAATTTGTCTCACCCACCATATCAATCCCGACGACCCAAACGCCGTTTTTCTTCAAGGTCTCAATGGCCTGGGCGATATTGGCTACCATAGCTACCGCCACGTATTCCACTGCGCCAGCCGAGGCCTTGGTCACCGCCGGTGTGATGCCCACCGCCCTTCTTTCCCTGATAACTACACCGTGAACCCCTGTCGCATCGGCGGTCCTCAAAATAGCCCCCAGGTTGTGCGGGTCCTCTATGCCGTCCAGCACCAGATAGAGAGCAGGTTCCTTCTTTGCCTCTGAAATCGACAGCAGGTCGTTCAGGCCGACGTATTTTTTGGCCGCCGCCAGGGCTATGACCCCCTGGTATGAGCCCGTTGCGCTCTGCCTGTCCATAGCCTGCTTATTTATATACTCGATTTCAATACCCTTGATTTTGGCCAGGCGAATTATTTGATCCGCTGACCCGTGTCCTCTGAGGCTTTTATCCAGCAATATTTTACTGATCGGCCGGCCAGCCTTAAGCGCCTCTATTACCGGGTTTTTGCCCTCGATGATATCCATTCGTCACTCACGTGCTGCAAAATATTTCTGAAGCCGGTTTTATGCCTTTCCAGTTAAGTGCAAGGCCGAATTGTTCAACGCGCTTTTCCCCGTAAATAATCACTATACTTTACCATTGCATCCAGCACGGCAGCAGCTTCATGGGGCATATGGTAGCAGACGGCGTTATGCTGCCCCAGAGCGTAACCGATCCTGGCCTGCTCGACCGCCGTAGACCACATGTGCTCACTGGCCACTACCAGCGGCTTGTGATACTTATCTGCAATTCCGTTTAACCGTTCAAAGGCTTCTATCACCGCTGCAGTTATCTCCTCGCCCCATTTCTCTCTTGCTTCCTGTTCCAGCGGCGCATCGAATCCCCTTACCTTTAAGGCAGGCATGATGCTTAAAAACATCATGGAGTCTACCGAAGGGACCTGCATGACGAGCTCAATTGCCTTGAAAATATTATCGCCTGCCACGCCGGCCACCAGGTCGACTGGATTGCCCCGGTTCCACCAGGCTGGCAGCAGTTTATCCAGTTCTTTGATGGTTGCTTCCGGCAATTTGACCACATCGAAGCCCAGCGCGGCGCAGGCGTCGGCGGCCAGCACACCCCATCCACCACCCGCCGTGACTATTCCCAGGCCACGCCCCTTAGGCAGCGGCTGCCGCAGAAGGCCAAGGCCGATATTAACCAGATCGTTCAGGCTTGCAGCCCTGATTATGCCCGACTGTTTACAGACAGCATCGAAAATAACATCGGAGCCGGCGATAGAGGCGGTATGCGAAGCTGCAGCCCTGGCCCCGGCCTGTGTCTTGCCTGCCTTGACAATGATAATGGGTTTCTTTTTGCTAACTTGGCGCGCCACTTTGATAAAGCGATCGCCGTCCTTGAATCCCTCAACGTAGGATAAAATAACCCTGGTGCGGGGGTCGTCCGCCAGATATTCCAGGTAATCCTCTATATGCAGGCTGGCCTCGTTGCCACTGGCAACGCATACGCTGCAGCCCTGGCCGTACATCATAACCTGGCGCGCCAGCGAGTCCATCACATTGCCGCTCTGGGCTACTACAGCTATGGGGCCAGGAGGAACGAAAAAGGACGGGAACTGCACATACTGTTTGTTCCAGGGGCTCATGACGCCGTTGCAGTTCGGCCCAACGAAGACCATCCCGCCTGAGCGGGCAGTCTCAGCTATCTCCCGCTGTATCCGAACGCCCTCTCCACCCAGCTCGGCAAAGCCGGCAGTGATGACGATGCCTGCCTTTATCCCTTTGCCGACGCACTGCTTAATAACGTCCGGAACAGATGGAGGAGGCACTACGATCACAGCCATATCAGGCGTCTCCGGCAGATCCTCGATACTCCCGTAGACCTTGAGGCCGATTATCTCATTCTCGGTTGGGTTAACAGGATAAATCCGGCCGCTGAAGCCGCCGTCGACCAGGTGTTTTAAGGTTATATAGCCCCATTTTCGCCCGTTGTTGGAGGCGCCCACCAGGGCCACCGAACGGGCATTAAATAGAGCAGAGAATTTATCAGTCACCATTTGCTGTTTTTTAACCCTTTATATGTGACAAGATTATACCTGTAACAGGATTTTGATATTAACACAACCGCAGGCAGGCTATTCCAGCCGGTATTTTCTAATATCTAAAAGCCAGTAGCCGTCCTGTGCCTCAATATGGGTTTCCTCAAATACCAACCTGCGGCGGAACGGCGGGCCATGTTTTACCAGTGTATGATATTCGCCCTTTTCGCCGCAGAAGTCGATGCCCTTTTGCCTCATATACTCTGCAAACGGCTTGCCGAGATTTTGCCCGATCCATTCCCGGTCAATCAGATCGGACTTGGCGCTTACAATGGAAGCCTCGAAGCCAGCATCCACAAAAGAATCAAACAGCTGCCCGGTATCCCTTCCCCACAGGGGTTCCAGAGCTTCAATGCCGATCTCGCCGCAGACCCGGTTTACCCAGTCCAGGTGCTCCTGCAGATAGATATCCCCGAAGATCATTCCCTTGACGCCCAAGGGCTTCAGCTTCAACAAAGTTGATTTAAAGTCCTGCTCGTAACCCTTCCAGGTCGTCTCGACCTGCATAAGCGAGATGCCGAGGGCCTCACCCTGCAGCTGGATCAATTTAGCGTCTCTGCCGTGCAGGCGCACCCTGTCAGGCTCTGTGTTAATCATGTTGACCAGGTGGGATATATTTAACCCTCTGCGCTGCGCCTCGTAAAGTGCCAGGCAGCCGTCTTTGCCGCCGCTCCAAGAAACTGCATAGCTATCAGTCATATTATTATCAGAATTTAGTAGCTATATATAGTAACACAGGATACAGGAAAGAAGGAAAATACTAAGTCAAAAAAGAAAAAGATCTTATATGTATTTCATATTATCTTCAATTTGGCGGCAACATCAGGGCGTTAGGCTTGAGGACTCGTGCCATTGTTTAAGCTTATAGTCCCAGTTCATCAGATGGAACCCGCCGTCATCCAGCACGGCAAAGCTGGCGCTGTGCCTCATATCGCCATCGCAGACCAGATAGGGCAGCTCAGGCGCCTGCTGTATAACCGGGAAATGCGTGTGCCCCATTACGACTCCCCTGCATACCTGGCCTTCTTCCTGAGCTTTTCGCGGAAGCTCTAAAAGCGCTCTTGAATGGACCAGCGCCACTGCCATTAGAAATTCCTCTGTTAAGGTCTCGGTTTTCAATTCCCCGGGGGTTTTTTTGTGCAGGAAACGGTCCCAGAAGGAGGGAAGCCACGATCCTATATACCTGGCAGCCGGGTCGTATTCGTGGCCGTGGCAGTAGAGGAACCCGTCGCGCCAGAAAGGCCTGGTTATTTCAATGGGGCTGATGGGATTGACCAGGTCGGGATTGTCATAGTATATTCCCAGCTTATTATCATGATTGCCAGGTATGAGCCTCGTGGGGATGCTTATGGCAAGGTCGCGTAGTTTCGTGGTTATCGGCTGTTTCATACAATGGTCCAGGCCCATTTCGTTAAGGTGGAACCAGTCCCCCAATCCCCAGATCCTATCTCCCGCCTGCGCATACTGGAGGATGTACTTGACGGCCTCGTCCATGACATCGTATTGTGCCTGTGGATGGCCTATATGCAGGTCGGACATAATAAATTTCCTCACGTTCACACCTCCATGAATTAATGCTAAATGGTCAAAGCTAATTCCTGGTTATCTACCTGAGCCTCCGCCGCTTCCAGGAAATTACGTATAATAAAGTAGTTCTGGATTTGATCTGAAAAGTCTCTACGAAGCGGGGTTTTGGCTGATGCTGATAATACGCTGCTTGTTGATAGCAATGAAGTCGAATTTCGAGGAGCCGTCCGGCAGAGCAGGCGTTATCTCCACCTGCGTCAGCGGGATGAAGTCGGCCGAACTTTCAATAGCGTCGGCAACCTGGCCCCAGGTGTCGATGTAGAGCTGTCCTTTCAATATATACGGGGCGGCATAGACCTGCGCAACATATATCTGTGCCGCATAAATGGTCACCCCCACAGGTGTTTTTTGTCTGAAGGGATAGGTGCTCAGCGGATTCTCCCGGCTTATGCTCGGGCTTTGCGCCACGAAGATTATATTGCTTTTGGCTATATAGATCTGGCTGAACTTTTGATCGTCGCCCTCTGGGGCCTTCATCGTCACATCTTCCAGGGGCAGGAACTCCACTATCTTGGTTGAGGCTCCGGTCTTAACGCCCTCGTTCATTGCGTCTATCAGGCGCTGCTCGAAACCGTATATGAAAGTACCCGTAAATACGAGCTCGCCGGTACACGCCAGTATTTTATATTTATTGACCAGGTCCGAACTATCCGGTTGGCTTACCATCGATTACCGCCCGTGTCTCTTTATTAAAATCTTTCATAAAAACCGCTTCTATATACTATCGCAGTTGACAGATATCCTGTCAAGCACTATGACGAGCCCAGACTAAACTATTTTTGGTTAGTATCGTTATTAGTAACATGAAAGCGCACGGGGGTACAAATAGGAATTTAAGAGATTTGTTTATGCCCGTGGGGGCAAGGCAATTTTAACAGGAGGGATCAATTGAACCGCATATTTTCAAGTATTCTTATGATTACTCTGGCGCTGGTCACGATCATACCCGCTACAGCGCCTGTTACTGCAGATTCCGGAGATAAAGAAAAGCCCGCGGCATCATTTCCGGCGGCGCTGGTAATTAAGACCCCCAACAGGGTGGAGTTGGGTCAATCAGTTAATATCGCCGTTTTCGGCAAACGCGGTCACGATCAAATATCCGGGGCCTCAGTATATTCCATCAAAGCCGATGACCTGGTTATCAAGCCGGGCAGTGAGAATTACACAGCATTGATCACCGAGTATGCGGCGCTGATCGAGTCCAAAGGGACATTGATCGGCACTACCAGCGATAATGGCACCCTGGATTATCAGTTCACTGAGGCCGGGCATTTTGTGCTGGCGGCAGCTAAAGATGGCTTTATACCCGGTTTTTCACGTTTGACGGTATCATCCACCCCTGAAAAAGCGCTGGCTATAAAATCACCCTCGTCGGCGGCTCTAAATGAGACCGTCACTTTCACCGTAATAGAGAGGGAAAGCGGGCAGGCGGTTGCCGGTTCGCAGCTCTATGCACGGCGATTCGCGGGCAATAGCCCTGCAGGAGGCCCTGACAAGCAGTTCGGGCCATTTGGCAATAAATCAAATGAGCCTGATAGCGACAATTGGTCGATCTCAATACCAGGCATAAAGGAGTCGGGTATCCTGCTGGGGACCACTGACACCCAGGGCCAGGTATCTTACGGGTTTTCGACTGCCGGCCGTTACTTTCTCATGGCCGTCAGTGATAATCATTCACCGGGTTACTCCATTCTACCTGTAGCAATCTCCGATCAGAATAATAAGCCGGACCGCAGCACACAGCAGCTCACAGTAACAGCTCCGCAGTCATCTGCCGCCGGGCAACAGGTCACTGTCACGGTTTCCGATAACGCTACCCCGGTAGCAGGCGCCGCTGTTTACATCCTGACACTCAAGGGCATTGAGGTAAAAAAGTTGATGCCAACCATTTCCAACTCTCAGCAGAACCATAGCGACCTGTTCGGCGGCAGGGGAAACCGCATGGGCATAGTGGAGAACGGCAAGAATGTCCCGCAGAACGATAGAATGCAGCAAGAAAAGGAGCGACCGGTTCAATGCGTGGACAATGACACTGACGAACAGGGGCCAGGGTCTAACAGGGATGGTAAAGGCGGGGGAACACTGGCCGGCAACACCGACTCCAACGGGCAGTTTGTATATACTTTCAGTTCGGCAGGCCAGTACGAAGTAGCCGTCTACAAAAACGGGTACAAGCCCGGCTTCGCTAAAATCACGATAACGCAATAAAGAACACAATTTACACACAAAAACAAAAGGGGGCGCACAATTGTGCGCCCCCTTTCTTTTATCAAAACAACCTGCATCTAGAGAAGTACCACCGTGGCGCCGGTGCTGCCTTCGAAGCGGCCCCCGATGCGGAAGGACTTCACCAGCGGATGTTTTTTGAGCTCGTGCATAACAGCCTGCCGTAAGGTTCCTGTACCTTTTCCGTGTACGATACGAACCTCTTTAAGGCCGGCCATGCAGGCGTCATTCAGGTAATCGTGCAACAGGGGTAGGGCCTCATCCACTGTCAGGGCATGCAGGTCAAGCTCCATATTTACATCAAGCTCATTAACTTTCCCCGCGGTGTGTTTGTCTTCGGTCATTATCAATCCTGGCTTGCGCGGTGGAACTCCAGGCGAAGCACCTGCCCGGTGCCGCCCGTCACTTTAACACGATTGTCTATCCGCCAGCCGACCACCCATACGATCTGAGAGGAGGAGCACACCAGCGGAACGGTATCCCGCCATGAGCGCGGTATGGCCGCATCCACCATAAAATCCTGCAGCTTGCGGCTATGCTCCATACCCAGCGGCCTGAATCGGTCGCCGGGGTTGCGGCTCCTTACCGTGAGCGACCTGCCTGTCTTAGCTAAATCAAGGCTGGCACTGAATATATCATCGTCCCGGTAGTAGTTTTCACCGATGATCTCCGCCGTGACATCCCATCCCGGCATCTTTGTTTCTCCAGGAATTTTCAAATCATAACTCCGCGTTAAAACGGGCCAGGGGCAGACCGGGACTCCCGGTTTGGATATGACCATGCGGCTGCGCTCATTGGTGACCGTGACACCTCCGGGCAAGCTCACACGCCTGCCGGTAGCGCCGAACAGCAGGCCGACCAGCGCATTGACATGCTGGGCTTCGATATCCTTCAGGCTCCCGTAGGCTTGCTCCAGCGCAATGCGGAAAACGCGCCTTTGAAGCGCAAGAGGAGCGCCTCGCAGCTTGCCGGAATCCAAACAGGTCAGGCAACCTTCGGTGCTGGCCGTCTGGTCATAGGCAGCAGCAGCCTGAGCATCCAGCAAATCGGCATCTTCACCCGCCAGGTCTGCCAGCCGCGTGAGTGCATCGTCTATATCGGGATTGTACTGCCTCAACAGCGGTAAGAGCTCCAGACGGATGCGGTTGCGCAGGAAGCCGGCATGCTCATTGGTTGAATCGCTGCGCGGCTTCAGGTCAAGGGAGTTGCAATATTCCACCGTCTGTTCCCGGGTAAGATTAAGCAGGGGACGGATCACCCATATGCCATCCTCTTTGCTGCCGTAGGGCATGGGAACGGCCGGCCTCAGCCCGCGCAGCCCCTGTACACCAGTACCCCGCAGGTAATGCATGAGGACGGTTTCAACCTGGTCGCTGTGCGTATGCCCCACTGCAACCCTGGAGGCGCCGACCTGACGGGCGGTCTCATCCAGGAACCTGTACCTGGCTTCACGGGCAGCTTCTTCAAGCGAAATCTTGCCCTGGATGCTTTGCGCACGCACGTCTTTTTTTGCGACGGTGACAGGTAAATTCAGTTTTCCAGCCAGGGCAGAAACATACTGTGAGTCGTCATCGGATTCCACACCGCGCAGGCTATGGTCAAGGTGCGCTATATGAAGCTGTATGCCAAGCTCGTCTTTGAGGCTGTTTAACACGTGAAGCAGACACACCGAGTCCGGCCCACCGGATACCGCTACCAACACCTTCGCCACTCCGGACAACAGGCCGTACTGCCGTATATAACTGCTGACGCTTTTAGGGAAGCTTATGGCACTGGCGTGCAAATCACTTCTCCCTTAAATGGCAGATATCGCTCAGTAGTACAAGGCGCGGATCACAGCCATCCTCAAAGTCCAGGATGGTCCGGCTGCTGGGTTGAATGCGGATCCTGACCAGGTTGGTTAAAGGAAGTCCCAGCGCCGTGCAGACTATCGTGGCAGTTACGAAGTAGTGTGATACCAGTGCTATTATGCCTTCAGGATTGGACTTAACAATCTTTTCAACTACCGCCCATACCCTGTCCCTGAACTCCCCCAGTTTTTCGCCGCCATTAAAGTTGATGTCCTCGCCTTTGGTCTGCCAGTCGACCAGGAACTGTGGAAAACCTTTGGCAAAGGTCTCAAGTGGCATGCCTTCCAACTCACCTACGTGTATTTCCCTAAGATCTGGTTCCGGATGGACTTCCAGGCCATGATAACCGGCAATTGCGCCGGCGGTCTCCATAGCGCGCTGCATGGGACTGGAATACATAGCCGTGAACGGCACGTCCTTCATAACCAGGGACAGCTTCTCAACCTGCATTTTCCCTGTCTCACTCAATTCCGTATCGCTTCCGCTGCCCTGGATGATCCTCTGTTTATTCCAGACGGTCTCGCCATGCCGTATAAGATAGAGTCTAATGGGTCTCCTCCTTGAATGCTGTCGTCTACCGACGGTTTATTATATGGTTAAACCCAGACGCTCGCAATCAGTGAACAGAAAGAAACGGTTCAGGCAAAGATGAGTTTAGTGCGTTCAATGCAGGTGGGTGGCTGTGTGAAGTTCAATGCCCTGGCCACCTGCTCGGGCCTGCCGGTCCCGGAGGCATCGCAGCGCAGCAGCATGCCGATGCGGCACAAAGTATCTTTTATTTCGATCAGCCAAAGGTCTTCGATCAGTGGGCGCAGGTCGTAGAACCGCTCGCCGGTGTCGCGGGAATGATGCCAGGGAAAATTGTTTTTGGCCAGCAGGGATTTCATCTCCGTTGTTATTTGCTCGGCGTTCTTATCGGTTTCCAGCTCAACCAGGTATTCCACCTTACGCAGACGCGACTGCAGCGAAGGTGACTGAACATTCTCAGGAACCACCTCCAGAATTTCTATGCCTTCGGGAAGCTGGGGCACTAACTTTTTCATGAAAAGCCCGGGGGAGACCGCACGGTTCAGGAAAACGTCCATCAATTCAGCGCGGCTGATCACACCTAGGGCCAGGGGCGAGGCCAGCGAGATCTTGGGATGCGGGCTGAACCCCTCGGAGTAGGCGGCAGGCAGTCCGGCACGGCGTAGCGCGCGCTCCCATAATCTCATCAGGTCCAGGTGCGAAAGGTATTTGAGCTGCTCGCCGCGGCTGAATTTAAGGCGCAGACGGTGCATTCTTTTCCCTGGTTATAGTGATCCGCTCGATCTTCCTATCCCTCATCTCCGTAATCACCATCTTCAGATCGCGGAACTTGAAATGCTCGCCCTGCTTGGGTATGCGTCCCAGGTGGCTGAGTATAAACCCGGCCACCGTATCATACTCCCCCACAGGCAAGTCCAGGTCAAGCTGATCGTTAGCCTCTTCCACCCTGAGACCTCCGTCTATCTCGTTGGTATTGGCGTCGATAGGGGTTATCTCTTTTTCGTTGGCGGCCATCTCGTCGCCCATGCTGCCCATAATCTCAGCGGCCAGGTGCTCCAGGTTGGCTATCCCTGCCACACCCCCAAACTCGTCTATGACGATAGCCATGTGGAAATTGTTGTCGCGCATCTCGGCCAGCATCTCGCCCAGGCGTTTGGTCTCCGGCACAAAATAAGCATGCCTGACCATCAGGTCGATGGGTTCCGTCATTTCCACAGAGTCCCTGGCTATGGCCATCAGGACATCTTTGGTGGTCAGCATGCCCGTCACATTATCGGGCGTCTCCTTGAAGACAGGGAACCTGGAATGAGGGTGGTCGCTGTAAATTTTGAGGAACTCGTCCAATTTGGTCCCCTCTTCGATGAATGAAATCTCGGTACGCGGCTGCATCACGTCTTTCACCGGCCGGTCCGGGAACTCAAGGGCCTTGTGGATCATATCGGCTTCGGTATCCTTCCACACGCCTTCGGCTTCGCCCACGTCAATGGCAGTGCGAATCTCGGCCTCGTCTACCGTCAGCTTGGCTTCCTCCTCTCCTGACACTATGCGTGTGAACCCGGCCCCGATCTTGCTCAATACCCAGACGAGGGGGTAAAGGATCCAGATTAAAAGCTGCACCGGAATGGAATAGGCCAGCGCCAGTTTTTCGTTATTATGCGCTGCTATGGTTTTAGGGATGACTTCGCAAAATACCAGGATGATCATGGTTAGGGTGATGGTCGCAACCACCACGCCCAGTTGCTCCTTAAACAGGCTGACAGCGATGATCGTAGCCATAGAAGCGGCGGCGATATTGACCAGCGTATTGCCCAGCAGGATGGCCGAAAGGAAAATGCCAGGATTTTGCTTGAAGCTTTCAAGTATGTCCGCAAACTTGACATCGTTGCTGAGCAAATGCTTCACGCGTATCCTGCTAATGGAAATGACGGCCACCTCCGCGCTGGAAAAGAACGCCGATAAAAGCAGACATACGAAGATTATTATGAAATATAAACCGTGCTGACTATCCATATCCTTCCCGTCTTAGCCACTGAGTTGGACTTATGATAACATCAGCTATATGTGCCGTCAAAGAAATAGTACATTTTGACTTCGTCGGGTTTGAATAGAAAATACGTCCCTGCCGGACATGGTAGAATAAACGCGTAATGCAGGTGGATTTCTCTTTTATCTGCGACTATGCCGAGGCTACCAACAAGATCAACGCCCTGGGCATCGGCTTCGATACCATAGTTGCCCAGCAGGTGCCGACCCGGCACCCGACCTTCTTCCTGGTTATCCAGATGCGAGCCACGGTGGTGGAGGCGGGCGATAAGAACTTCGAAGTGCATATGATAGATGAGGACGGCAAAGAGATCATCCCACCTCTAAAAGGCAAGATCACCATACCCAGGCCCCCCTCAGGCACCGAGAGCACAGGCCGCATTGCTATGCGCTTTGACAACGTGGAGTTTCCCAAATACGGGTCCTATTCCATTCATGCTCTGGTGGAAGGCCATGAGATGACCCGCATACCGCTCAGGGTCGTTAAGGCGCCGCTGACTGGGCTGAGTTAGGCCAGATAATGGCTAGCTGCCTCGTTTGCGGTATTCGGGGCACCATACGGCATTGGGGCGGGCAGGCTGATGGCAGGCGCCCCTCCAATCGTACCGGCAGGAATCGCAAAGGATGATCTTCATACCCAGCGCCTGTTTAAAGCTGATCTTCAGATTATCGAACCATGAAGGCTTGAGTTTCTTCTTCTTAGACATACTATGTGAGTTTACTTCACCTTATACGGTGAGTCAAAGCATAATGAAATTGGCCGTATCATCGAACTCCGTTATTGCACCTTGAAGGGAACCGTGGCTATTTCCTGATTATCTACCAGCAGTTTGACCTGATAGTCGCCTTTGATAAAGGGGCCGGAACGGCTGATAAGCGAACTAACGATCGGGCCAGAGCCTTTGATCTGTAACTTCTCCTCTTTTACGACCTGGTCGATCAGTGTTTGGTCGGTGCTCTTAGCAACAATCCATTGAATGTCAAGGGTTGTATCTGTCGGCACATTGTAAGCTTTAATCAGCAGGTTGACCTGGGGGGCATCCGCCGGAAACTGCGACGTTAAAACAATCGTATTGTTATCCGAACCCGAGTAAGCGAAGGTCGACATGCCTGTAAAAAAGGGCCCGGGCATGGATGCGGGAGCAATGACTTTGAAGGGCAAGTCAGCCACTTCCTTGTCTTCCACCAGCAGCTTGAGATCATACTCACCGTTGGGGAAGAGTTTGCCGGGCGGCATGCCTATGGAAAAGCTTATAAAGTCCCTGCCCTCCGCGGTGGTAGAGCCATCGTTAATTGTCTTGCCTGCCAGGGCCGGGATTTCGCCGCTTACATATACCCAGTGTCCTTTAAGCACGGTGTTTACACCAGCCCCGCTTACTTTGAAGGAGCAGAATATCTTGGAGACATCATTGGGGAAGGTATCGATTTTATCGATAGGTTTGTTGGTCAGCAGGTCGATGGCAGAGCACATGGTTGCTTCGCTCACAGCGGCTGCCGGCGCAGACGTATTGCCCTGTACTTTGAACGTGGCAGACTTCTGTAATTTATTATCGTAGTACAGCTTTACCTCGTAATCGCCCCGCGGTAACAGCTGGTCGGCACGTGTGAAGGTAAAAATAATATTGGGGCTCGATGCCGCCAGGGTCTCATTACCAATCAGGGAGTCGGTCAGGCCGGCTTCCTCGCTTTTGACTACATACCACTCCGCTTTAACCGTAGATGAAGCCGATACATTGGAAAGTTTAACCGAGCAATATATGTTATTTACATCAGGAGCGAAGCTGTCCACCGCCAACTCCGGCTGGCCTGTCTTGGTCACATTGTCTGTAATGAACGCCTGTTCGATGGGAGATTGGTTGATGCAGCCCGCCAAACCGAGCAATAAAAATGAAGTTGCTATCATCAAGTAAAATGTGAGTCTGGTTATTTTCATCGGGATAGGTTCTCCTTAATTAAAGATTAAATATTTTCATTCTGATACCGTCCGCTATAGCCGCGGCCGACATCACGCGTAGTATACATGAAGACGAGCTGCATGACCCGAGCGTTTTTATGCAACCGGAAGCCGTGCGTGTTATATACAACCAGCATCGACTGGGACCGTCCTGCATAGCCGGCATCCCAGACGGCGCTGTGCATGCTGACGCCGCAGCGATTGAGGCTGGAACGCGGCCTGGCCAAAGCCATAATATTGGAGGGCAGATTGACGATTTCGTTGAACGTGACAAGATAAGCGCCCGGCAACAGGTCAACGCCACCATGAGCATCGAATACCAGTGGGGTTATTTTGGACAGCTCCCTGCCCTCGTTGGTCTCTGTAAGACTGCCCCTGGATGAGAAGGCGCTGACTTCGCGCACAGTCAGGTCGACGCCGTTGGGCTGCAACTGCTCCTCAAGGTTTACAAACCCTGCTAAGAGGGGAGGCTGACCTTTCAGCAAATCGAGCATGTCTTGGCGTGTCAACACGCCGCTGGTTTCTTTCATTTTGAGATAAATTACTACCGGGTGGAAATGATGATATTATAATACGGATTGAGAGGGTCATGCACAAACCTACGATCCGGCGCTCGATAATCTCCCGCTGCCAAGACGCTTTCCAGGACTGCGAAGCGCCATGAGCAAGCAAAGGGTTGTCGTTATCGGTGGTGGGGCGGCCGGCATGATGGCGGCCGGTCGCGCCGCTGAATCAGGCGCCGAGGTGCTGCTGCTGGAAAAAATGGAGCGCCCGGGAAAAAAGGTCCTCATCAGCGGCAACACACGTTGCAACCTCAGCAACGCAGGGGGCTTCGAAGATTTCATCTGCATGTACGGCAAGAACGGGAAATTCCTCTACCCCTCCCTCCGCCACTTCTCCCGCAATGACCTTCTAAATTTTTTCGCCCGGCAGGGCCTTAAAACGTTTGCAGAGCCGGATGGTCGCATCTTCCCGGCCTCCGGCTTCTCCTCTGATGTAGTAGCCACCCTTTTACTATATATGTCTCAAAATGGCGTCAAAATCGCGTTAGAATCACCTGTCAGGGAAATTGAAGCATCAGGTGGACATGTCACCACCATATGCACCGCCAGCAGATCATACAGGGCCGATGCCGCAATACTGGCAACCGGGGGCGCCTCCTACCCTCAGACCGGGTCAACCGGCGATGGTTATAAAATGGCGGCCGCCTTGGGACATTCGATCGTCAAATTGCGGCCTGCTCTGGTGCCGCTGGTGACGGAGGGGTCAAAAGCCCGCGATTTACAGGGTATAAGCCTGAAGGGTGTAAGGATAACATCCTTTGCCTGCAAGGCTGAAGATATCGACCCTTCCTTAATCCCTAATAAAGACTGCGGACGCGGCATAGCAGGCCGCAAGATCCGGCTGCCTCTCATCGAAAGCCGCACCGGCGACATCATCTTTACGCATTACGGGCTCAGCGGCCCGGCTGTGCTGCTTATGAGCCTGGCGGTGGTGGATGCCCTGCAGCAGTATCCCGCAAGCATTACCATCGACCTCATCCCTAAAAAAGAACATAAACATATGGAGGAAAAGTTGCAGGAGATGCTCAGCCGTCTCGGCAGCCGTTTCGTGCAAAATATACTCGAAGATTTCGTGCCGGAGAAAATAGCCGCCGCCGCTTTGGCCGAGGCCGGGATTTCCGGGCAGACCAGGGCCAACCAGGTCACCGCCCAACAGCGTGAAATTATCAGCCGAAGCTTAAAGGACTTCAGGCTGGATGTTACAGGGCCGCGTCCCCTGGCCGAAGCCATGGTGACAGCCGGGGGCATTTGCCTGGACGAAGTCGACCCGCGCACAATGCAGTCAAAGCTGATAAAAGGGCTTTATTTCTGCGGTGAAGTGCTGGATATCGATGCCGATACTGGAGGCTTCAACCTGCAGGCCGCTTTCTCCACGGGCTACCTGGCGGGGGATTCCGCAGCGACGCATGGCTGACGCCACCCGGTAGCGTGACGCCGAATTTCTTCAATTCACTTACCAGCGCATACAGCGGCAGGCCAATCACATTATAATAATCACCTTCGATCCTCTCTATCAGCGACGAGCCAATGCCCTGGATTGCATAAGCCCCGGCCTTGTCCAGAGGTTCACCGCTCCGGATGTAGTTTTCGATTTCTTCGTCATTCAGTTTTTTAAAATATACCCTGGTCTCAACCACCTTCGAGACCGTCCTGCCATCTCCGGAATCCACGATTGTGAAGCCGGTCAAAACACTGTGGCCTCGGCCGCTCATCATGCGCAGCATGGCGACCGCCTCCACCGCGCTGCACGGTTTGCCCAGCAGCTTGTTCCCCATCACGCCAATGGTATCGGCGGCTATGACTATTGAATCGGAATGCCGTGCGGCAGCAGCAGTCGCCTTTTCCAGCGAAATGGTTTTAACCAGCTCGGCGGGCTTGAGTTTGCGCCCGATATCCTCTTCGATCTCGGCGGCATCGACCATAAATTTAAGCCCAATCGTTTCCAGCAGCTCCTTGCGCCGCGGGGAAGAGGAGGCAAGAACTATGGATTTCATTACCCGGGTAATTTAAAGGATAGCAAGAAGCCCTGTCAAAATTAAGGCACGTAGACCACTGAGATATTTTTAAACGTCTCGCGGCCCGATGTATCTCTGGCCGATATGTCGATGGAATTGGGGCCGGGGTCCAGGTCGATTAATGTATTGAAATGGTTATCTTTGATGGTAACTGAAACCCCGTTTACGGTAATTTCCGCCGGTGAGGTTATAGTGCCGCTGACGGCCAGCGGTGTGCTCCTCACCACCGATTCATCCTGCGGCTGGGTTATTTTGAGGGTGAAAACGTTGGTGTCACTGTTATCGTAACTTACGGCTACCGGCGTGCCGCCGTATGCAACCTGGCAGCCAGCCACCATCGCTACTATAAAAACCGCCATAAACAGGATAATTAAGCTTCTCATGGCAGTAAGACCTCCCATTTTTTTGAATTCCTATATATTAACGGCGCTGGGTGGCAAAGGTTTACATGCCCTGAAATTTTCCTATAATATTCCCATGAATATTTTCGCCGCCGTCATCCTGGCAGCCCTGCTGTTGGAGTTTTTGCTGGACCTTGTTTCCAACTTTCTGAACCTTAAGGCGCTCAAACTCGAGCCACCTGATGAGCTTAAGGACATTTATACGCCCGACGCTTACAGCAGGTCGCAAGAGTATACACGCGAAAATACACGTTTCGGACTGGTTACGGGCACTTTCAGCCTGGTCCTGCTGCTGGCATTCTGGTTCAGTGGGGGCTTTAACTGGCTCGACCAGGCGGTCAGGTCGTGGGGACTGGGAAGTATACTAAACGGACTGCTGTACACCGGCATTTTGCTGCTGGCCTATAACCTGGTGATGCTGCCTTTCAGCATTTACGCCACCTTTGTTATCGAGCAGCATTACGGCTTCAACAGGACGACGCCACGCACCTTCGTCATCGACAGGCTGAAGGCGCTGCTGCTGGCTGTCATCCTGGGAGCCCCACTGCTGGCCTGTATTTTAGCTTTATTCGAACTGGCAGGCATTTACGCCTGGCTTTACTGCTGGGCGGCACTGACCATTTATCTTCTGGTTATCGAGTTCATCGCACCAAACTGGATCATGCCGCTCTTTAACAAGTTCACGCCGCTGGAAGATGGAGAACTGAGGAGCGCCATCATAAATTACGCTGAATCTGTAAAATTCCCCGTCAGAAATGTCTATGTAATCGACGGCTCCAGGAGGTCGAGCAAGTCCAACGCCTTTTTCACGGGGTTAGGCCGCAATAAGAGGATAGCCCTCTTCGACACGCTGATAGCACAGCATACGGTTCCGGAGCTGGTAGCCGTGCTGGCGCATGAGATCGGGCATTACAAGAAAAAGCACATCCTATGGGGGCTGATCACTAACTTCTTGCATTTCGGCATCTTGCTTTTCCTGCTGTCCCTGTTCATCAACAGCGCAGGTTTATACCAGGCTTTTTACGTGCAGCAGCCTTCGATCTATACCGGGTTGATCTTCTTCGGCCTGCTGTACACACCCATCGAGCTTGTGCTCTCCGTGCTCATGAACATGCTCTCACGTAAATACGAATATGATGCGGACCGTTTCGCAGCTTTAACCGTGCCGGCTGCTGCGCGGATGGTCGATTCTTTGAAGAAATTATCCAGGAATAATCTCTCCAACCTCACGCCGCATCCCTTTTACGTTTTCCTGAATTACACACATCCGCCGCTGCTGCAACGTACCCGCGCCATACAGATGACCATTGGAAAGGCCGGTGGCCGCTGAAAGGCCGCTTGTCTATCACGACCCTGATATAATATAATTTCAATTGCTGCTATTAATTGATTAGTTAATCAACACAATCTTGCTGCACCTATTAAGAAGGCCGGATGACTAAAATTTATGATGTGCTCGACCCCATATTTCACCCCGGGAACATTGCACTGGTTGGGATCACCACCAGCAACCCCTTTCATTGGACCAGGACCTTCTGGAGCGCCCTGCGTGAATTCCAGTTCAAGGGTCCGCTTTATCCGGTCAATCCACGCGGCGGAGAGTTGGACGGCTACAAAGTTTATCAATCGGTCGATGAAATACCGGGAACCATCGACTATGCCATCGGCACTGTAAACGCCAAAATTGCTCCCGAGATCGTCAAGCAATGTGCGGCCAAAGGCGCCAGGGCCATCCACTTCTGTACTGCGGGTTTCGCCGAGACCGGCCAGGAAGATGTCAAAGGATTGCAGGATGAGCTTACCCGGCTGGCGCACGAGACAGGCATCAGGATACTGGGCCCCAACTGCATGGGCATCTACTGCCCTGAATCAAGGGTCTCTTTCGACCCTAACTTTCCCAGGGAAAGCGGGCATATAGGGTTCATCAGCCAGAGCGGCGGCAACTCTGACTATGTGATCACCGAAGCCGGCTGGCGCGGCGTAAGGTTCAGCAAGGTCATAAGCTTCGGCAACGCCTGCGACCTCAACGAATGCGATTTCCTGGAGTACCTGATCGAAGATCCCCAAACGGATATTATCGCCATGTACCTGGAGGGCGTGAAGGACGGCCAGCGGTTTCTCCCTCTGTTTAAGAAGGCGGCCAGGGAAAAGCCTGTGGTACTGGTGAAGGGAGGCTGTGGAGAGGCTGGGGCCAGGGCTACCTCTACTCATACAGCTTCACTGGCCGGCAATCATGCCATCTGGGAGACGCTCTGCCGGCAGTCCAACGCCATCATGGTGCACAACGTGGAAGAGCTTGTGGATATCCTGGTCACCCTGTCATTCATACCAAATCCGGGCGGCAGGAATGCGCTTTTAATCGGCCCGGGAGGGGGCGCCAGCGTACTGCTCACCGACGAGTTTGAGCGCAGGGGTTTCAAGCTGCCGCGTGTGACCGCTGTAATCAGAAAAACGCTGATAGGCTTCACCAGCCTTGCAGGCAATATGCTGGGCAACCCGGTAGACTACTCGCAGAGCATGATGGATTCCGGCTCCCTTGAGAAAGCAGTGGATGTGCTGACCGCATGGGATGAGATAGATTTTTGTGTCGGTTTTATGCGTCCCAGCCAGATGCCCAGGGAAGCCTTCGCTGCCCTGTTCATGTGGGGCGATGCACTCAGCCATGCCTATGACGTGTCACATAAGCCGGTGGCCTATATCTGCGAAAACGGCATCATCCCCGATCGCCAGAAGGGGATTTTCGAGCTGGTGCAGATAATGGTGGCCTCTAAAAAAGCGGTCTACTACAGCTTTCCGGCAGCCGCTGAGGCTCTCAGGATGGTAGTCGAATACAACGAGCGCCGCAGGCGCCTTAAAACTTAGAAATGAGGGTAGGATTTGAACCTGCGACCTTCGGGAGATGCAAGCTTGAATCTAGAAGCCTTTTAGTCGCCATTGGTTATGCCCTCTCTATTTGACTAATTAACAGGTGATGTGGTTTTTCGTTTGATGTCTGTGGCTCTTTAGGCTGTTCCTTTAATACCTTGGCTCTGGCGATGATCTGCTTGGTTACAGCATCGTTAGGATCAAAGCGGTATTCAGAGCGATTACCTTCGACCAATACCTTGCCTGCTCGGTTGAACTCTTGGCGGAGCAGTTTCCTGAGTACGGCAGGAGAAACACCAGCCTTCTCAGCCAATTCCCTTGCTGTGAGTAATTTGGTTTCCTTTTCCTTCTTGATCTGTGTTGCCATTTTCTCTCTCCTTTTACGTTTGATAACTTGATAATAAGAGAAAAACCGGGAAATCTAAATGGTCTAGTTCACATAAAGGGAGAAAATTTGAACGTATTTTTGTGGGTGATTCGTTACACAGGTTGGAGTCAACAATTCACTTCTACACAGGGTATGGGATACAAAAGCTGTTTAGACGGTTAGGAATTACTAGAACTGGCAGCCTTCACGATCAAACATATCCAGTATGTTTATGCATCCAACTTTATAGTTTGGATCTGCACAAATATCGGGAATTTTGGGCTTCTTACCTGGCGTAGCTCGGTTTTCATCCGATACAACTATGATTTGAGCGGAGAAAAGACTGATACCATGTTGTTCAACTATTGCAAGCGCTATCACAAAAGGATCAGCTTCAGGCGTTTCTTTGTCCAAATCAAAAGAATCTCTGTATTTCGGATCATTTATTATTTTTTGTGCCAATTCAAATTGTTCCGTATTTAAGTCACGAAATATGAATTTATATCTTTTGGCCCACTTGAAAATGTCATCATCACTACCAGCCTCTAGTTCCTTATAAACTTCATGCGGGGCTAATAATTGACCAGAATTTGCCATACCGGTTAAGTGTGTCCAGAGACTTGGAAATATAGGTAACCTATATGCCCTTTGCACTGTAATCAAAGAGCTTGTATCAATGCAATATGCTACCGTATTGGTACTAATAGATCATGTCCTTTCGCCACGCACTATCCGTCGAACATTATCGAGGTGTTTCAATCGAATTCCGAGATAGTCAATAGCTTCGGAATATCCCAATGTCTGTCGATCCAGGGATTGTATGATTAGGTTCGTAAGAAATCTTCCTCTATTTTGAACGGACATCACTGCAGGGGATGGTCGCCGTGGTTTTTCTTTCTTGACCTCTTTATTGGCATCTTCCTTGAGCGATTTCTGAACGCTAGAATATTCATCCCAAAATCTTTCTTCGGATATTAGATTAGTATGCCAGAGCCTGAAAAGAATAACGGATTGACTAACTTTATAAGCTGAAGCCAAGCGCTTCAATCTATATTCATAGCCTGGTTCTCTATTGATAATTGCGGCAGTCTCTACCCTGGTAATCAAACTGCTTTCGCTAACTAAGAAAGCTTCTGCAAACCGATCACACCAATTCTCTACGCCACTTGAATGATCATGTTTGTGAGTATATGCAGTTTCTGTGATACATAACCCGCCTTCATTCAACAAGAGATGAGCTAGTTCATGAAATAAAGTAAAGCAGCGAGCATTTACTGAGTCTTTAGAACTGACCATGATTATATACGGCAAATTGTCTGATAAAGAAAACCCTTGAGCTTCCTCACGCAGAAAATCATTCTGAAAAACTAAGATATTAATAGTTTCCAGCATTCCTCGCCATCGATGATAAGCTATTCTGGCATCTCTCCAACCAAACTGCTCTTGTTCATTGATGCCGAATGCTTTTCTCTGTTCAAAGGCCACATCCTCTGGTTGCTGCTTTATAGAAATCTTTGGAATCATCGGGTTAACAGATAACTCAGCAGACTCCATTAATTCACGTGCAATTCTTTGAAATCGCCGAGCACGCCGGATTGATAACATGAGGTCTGGTGATAAAGTGCTATATTCCGCTCGAACACGGCGATAATCATGAGGAAGTTTTAATTCCGCTGGCGGTTTTTCTAGAAGTAGAGATGCCAATGGCCGTTTGAAATAATCAGCTAATTCCTGCAATTGTCGTATTCTTAGATAGACATGTGGAACATCAGTAGTCCACGTGGCGATTTGATTGGAAGTCAATCCCAAGTGCCGCGCAACATCATCCTGCGAAAAACCAGATGTCCTGCGGGCCCATTCTAAAACACTTGGATTTACTGCCACCTCTGGTGTTTTATATGGCATATTTGATTACCCCGCAACCCTGTTACTTCTATAAATCACCATGATTGGCCCACGGAAAAAATTCAACGAGGTTATATTATGCTAATAGGTAAAGGAAAATCAATTATAGAAGAGCCCGCTAACATAAAAAGCCCGCATCTCTGCGGACTTCCTCAAGTTAGCCCAATTATATCGGGATTATATATTTAATGCAGATAAAAAGAAGGGTTGTATTATGCACTAATCATGCAATAGGCCAGCTAGGTATTAGGCTATCAATTTCTCCCATCAGCCGGATGGTCTTCTGCAGCGCTACTATTACCCTCTGGTAGTGGGTCAGTTCATCATAGGTCAGCGTCCTGCCTTTACGGTCTTTGAGCCATTTTTGGCAGACCTGATAACCGCCGATGTGGAACTCCCAGACTTCTTGCAGCACGCCTTCGAAATACTGGGTCTTGTTGATGTAGACCCGTTGTATTTTCTCGTCATAGCCGACTTTTTCTACTATGTTGGAGCCGGTGACAGGGTACTTGGTAATGAGCTTATCCAGAGCGGGTGCTTCCATAAGGTGCAAGCCTACCAATTCCGCTCCCTTTTCCGCCAGCGCCTTGAAAAGCTGTTTATCTGAGGTCAGCGGAAGGCGCGGGAAGTCCATCTTGAGGAACTCGGCATAGCGGGTGCGGTAGGTGGGTGAGTGGAAGATGGCATAAGCATAGTTGAAGATGTCCTCCGGGCCAAAAGTCCGCTTTAAGTCACCCTTGCCGTCGTCAACGAATGTTAGCCCTAACTTCTCTGAAACGACTTTGATGAACTTTGGGTTCAGGTTGGGATGGCGGTGACCACTCTCAAGCTGCATCTCTCCTGCGCTGGGGTAGAGGTAGAGGGGTACAAGGCTAGTAATATCATAGGCGGACAATGCTTTGTGTCCAATAACGAAGCTTGTGACGAGAATATCCCATTGGTCACGAGTCTGCCGAGTGATTAATAACGACAGGTTCTTACCAGCAAGCATGTGCCGCATGACTTGTTTTACGGTGCGCCAGACTAAAGAGTCATGGTAGAAGATAAGCCTAGTATCGAAAGGGCGGTATAATACGGGTTTGATGAACTGTTTCAGGTTTTTTTCTTGCCTGATAAGTTGCCTTGCATGGCTGATATTCCAACCCAGTTTTTGAGGTATCGCTAGTTGTTCACATACAACCGCGTCCGCTTCCTGTGAATCACGGAACAGTGAAGCTCTTTCAATCAGCGGCTCCGCTTCAAAGTCAATTACGACGTCATCTCTAGCAGTAGTCATGCCAACGCCATTGACAGGAAAAATGTCAGTTACTTTCCAGCCACTCATGTATTCATCTAATTCAGCTTCATCTCTTGGCACAAACAAATAAAATGGACTGGAGGGTATAAGCTCCTTCCAATCAGACCCGTTAATATCTGTTTCAGATAGAGTTTGATATTTTCCTGTTCTATGTCCCCAGAGGTCTGTATAGTGGACTAATGCAGGGCTATTCTTGCCGGGTTCTTTAACAAAAATACCAATGGCTACGCCCTGCTGGATATCGAATACATTCTCATCCTTGCCGCCATCCGGGGCAACCTCTTTTTTCTTGGAGTTGCCGTGCAGGTTCAGAATATAGATATCAGTGAAAGTGCTCATTAGGGACTGGCGCATGCCGCGGAATGTGGGATTATCCAGGTAGGAGTGATTGGTGATGAAACCCAGGATGCCCTGCCCGGTGCGCTCAATGCGCCACTGGCCAAATGCAAGGAATTTAACGTAGTCATCCTGCAACCACTTGGGGTTCCTTTCACCCAGGGGCTTGCCATCAATGGTCTTGTATCGCTCTACCAGCTGTTTTGCCCACGCACCTTTGTTTGCCGAATTCCCGGAATATGGCGGATTGCCCAGCACCACCATTATCGGCTCATCCTTCTTGATTCTGGCGGCGGCGTTGGCTTCCTCGCTTATCCACTGGGCAAAGAGTGTCTCGGAATGCTTAATCGCCTCATCCAGCGTATTGGTTAGGTATATACCCAGCCGCTGCTCACTCTTGAACTTGTAGCCCGTCTCCCGGAGGATAAGTCCCAGCTTGAGATGGGCGATCGCATAGGGAGCCATAAGCAACTCAAAGCCGAAGATACGTGGTAAGAGCTTATCAGTGACGTAATAGTTCCACGTGCCCTGCTGCCCCTGACTTATATTGGCATTGTGTATCTCGTTTATAACCATGTACAGGAAAGTTGCTGTTCCTACTGCTGGGTCAAGGATGAGCGTCCTATCATCAGCTAGCCCCTGTGGTTTGCCAAAGCGTGTCTTCAGAATGTGGTCAATAGAGCGTACTATGTAGGAGACCACGGGCTCAGGGGTGTAATAGACGCCACGCATCTCGCGCACTTTGGGATCGTAGGCTTTCAGGAAGGTTTCATAAAAATGCACCACGGGATCTGACTTGCCCATGTGCTTGCCGAAGTCTTTGAGGACGGCTTCCATGTCCGCTTGCGCCAGCACTTGCGCCAGGTCATCAACCAGCCAGGCAATACGGTCATCCAGTTCAGGGCCAGCGATGTGGTTGAACAGCTTGCGCAGGAATGGGTTTGTCTTCGGCAGCAGATAGGCGGCATTCTGGCGGGTAAAATCCTTATTAGCTGGTGCGGTACATCGGGCGGCAAACAGACCGTAGGCAATGGTCTGGGCATACATATCGGCAAAATATTCAACGGAAAGGCCAGGAATGAGATTATCACGAAATGCCGCGAGCTGTGCATGCAGGCTGCCGCTTTCCGTCTCTGTTTCAAAGGCATTGACGATAAGGTTACGAATTAGATGCGCCAGTCGCGCCATGTGCAAGGCCAAGTCTTTCGGCGTGCCCACAGCCTCTGCCTTATGAGACAAAAATCCAGTGAGCAGTTCAGCAACCGATTCAATGCCGTCTTTATCCCGCTTAATCTTTCCTTCTTTTGTAGCCGCTCCTAATCGTGCCGAAAGATGACGTTCCCCGTTCACATACCAACGGAATTCCAAGTAGTCCGTTAGGATAAGATTGGTGAGGGAGTCACGGTATCGGCTTAATTGCTCTGACTTTTCCGCCTCGTCAAGGTTCTTGCCAACGTCCTTGGCTTCAATATAGCCGATGGTAAGAGCACCTTTGGTGATGATGAAGTCCGGCGCGCCGCATTTGATACGCTGAGGTTCATTGGTAGCGGTAATGTCTTTTGTAAACGCTTCGATTAGCGTCTTTAATGCAGTTCTATGCGTATGCTCAGTGGCGTTGCCTGCTACTAGTTCTTTCGCCAAGGCGTGAACATAATCAAGCAGGGGCTTTGATTCGGTGTTCATATTTTACATACGATAAGCCAACTAACGGACGCTGTCAACGTCCTTCTTATAATATCCTTTTGGGATATCATTAGTCAGACTCATAACCTGAAGCCGTTGGACCGGGGACGGGATTCGAACCACGGTATCACAGGTCTCACACACCTTGAAACCATTTCCGCCCGCCTATGGAAATTATAATCCTAGCCACAAATACTTATCGGGCAACTAACCTCCAGGTTATGATTCCATTTTACTAATATAAGAAAAACCATTTTGAATGTGAAATGTTGTTGATTGTTGATAGATGTTTTTAAGAGGATAACCTCAGGTATTCATGAGACGTGTCTCTTTATCTACGATAAGACCTTCAAGGTGTTCAAACAGATCGGCGGCTACAACGTCCAGATATTTGACTTGCGAGTTAGTTTACTGTATTTTTTCCGAGTTATATGGTCTTATGGTGCTGAGAGTATCAAAGGAGGCGAGAGGAGTTCTCCAAGATTAGCAACCGGGTAGTAGATTACTTTATTGATCAGATTCTTATCAAAGGAGGCAGGAAGTGTTCGATGCTACATACACTAATGACGAGTACGGCTTCACGTTCATGTATCCCGGCAATTGGATAACAGCGGAAAAAACGGGCGCCATGGTTTTTGCCATAGCTGCGAGCAGCTTCCAGGGCGCCGACAGCGTGAATGTCAGCGTTGCTCCGGCAAGTGTCAGCAACACGCCGGAAGCTGATTTCGGCAAAGCCATTAAAGCTGCTTTTGATGAGAGCCCGGGCCTGAAAAACATAGGCGTGAAGGTGAATATTGAGTCATCCAAACTGACTGCGCTGGCAGACGGCAAGACTTTTGCAGTTGAAGCCATAGTCACTGCTAAAATAATGATAGTCAATATGTGGGGCTATTCTCTTGGAATCAATAAAGACGGCGTGGGTATCGCTGTTACCGGTTGGACGCTCGGCGACCAGGCTAAAAAAGACCAGATCATGGCGATATGCAAGACCCTCGCCCTCAAGTAGAGCCTTTATTAAATATAAAGCATGCCGCCATCGGCAATCACCACGTGCCCCGTCACGAACTTTGAGGCATCCGATGCCAGGTAGATCATAGTACCCACCATATCTTCAGGTTCTGCGATGCGTCCCTGCGGGACAAAGCCTTTACATTCTTCCTCACGCCCCGGCCGGGCCTGGAAGCTGGCATCGAGGAGCTTGGTATGCACAAATCCGGGCGCCAGCGTATTGACCCTGATATTGAAAGCCGCCAGCTCCCGCGCCATAACCTTGGTGGCCATGATCACCCCGGCCTTGCTGACGGCATACACCCCATTGTCCGTCTCAGGTAAAAAGCCGTCTATCGAGGCAACATTTATGATGCAGCCCCCGCCCTGCTCCTTCATAATTTTAGCCACGGCCTGGCTCAGGAAGAACAGTCCCTTGAGGTTCAGGTTCATAATGGCGTCCCACAGTCTCTCGTCCGACTCCAGGAAAGAGGCGAAAATGGGGCTGGTGCCTGCATTGTTGACCAGTATATCTATCCTGCCGAAGGCCGCCCTGGCGGTAGCCGCCACGTTCTTAGTATCTTCCATCCTGCCCAGATGTGCGCTGATAACCAGCGCCCTCCGGCCTTCATTTCTTATATCAGTTGCTACCTTCTCGAGGTCTTCAACTTTGCGGCTGGTTAATATCAAATCGGAACCCGCCCTGGCAAACGCCAGCGCCGTAGCACGCCCGATGCCCCTGCTGGCGCCCGTTACCATCGTAACTTTCCCTTCCAGTGAGAACTGCTTCAAATTCGGCATTTATTAAATCCTCCCGAACTTTTTATGTCGAACCATCAACACACTTTATGAAGCCGGGCTTGTTTTGTCAAGCTTGCCTGTATTCTGCTAAGATGCAGAAAGGACGACCGGGAAGGAGGGATATATGTGCGATACTATCGTTGCACTGGGGACAGCTACGGCAAACGGCAATACGCTCTTCGGCAAGAACAGCGACCGCGAACCCGACGAGGTCCAGAACATCGTTATCCGGCCGCGCAGGCGGTATGGGCCGGGAGAAACCGTTAAATGCACCTATATTTCGATTCCGCAGGTTGAGGAAACCGCCCGGATACTCCTCTGTCAGCCCTTCTGGATGTTCGGCGCCGAAATGGGCGCCAACGAATATGGCGTAATGATCGGCAATGAGGCGCTTTTCACCAAGGAAAAACCGGATAAAATAGGGCTGTTGGGCATGGACCTGCTGCGCCTGGCACTGGAAAGGAGCAAGACGGCCGGAGAAGCATTGGATATTATCATCAAGCTTCTTGAGACGCACGGGCAGGGCGGCAACTGCGGCTACAGGCAGAAATTCTACTATATGAACAGCTTCCTGATAGCGGATGCTCAGGAAGCATACGTTCTGGAGGCTGTTAAATCGTGGTGGGCCTGGAAGAAAATCAAGGATGTCTGGAGCATTTCCAATGTAATATCCATCGGCCGCGATTTTGATGCAGTTTCCCCCGGGCTGGTCCGGAACGCCATCAAGAAAGGCTGGTGCCGCAAGGAATCGGCCTTCGATTTCGCCCGCTGTTATTCGGACCCGCTCTATACATGGGCGGCTGCGGCCAACAACCGGGTTGCATGTTCCCGCAACCTGCTAACCCAAAAGAAGGGCGCCCTGACCACTGCCGACTTCATATCGATCCTGCGCGATCACGGCGGGCGTGATGACTTCCGGCCTGATAAGCACGGCGGAACGGTCTGCATGCATGCCGCGGACAAACTCATACGTCGCAGCCAGTCGGTTGGTTCTATGGTTGGTAATGTTAGTGCAAAGAGGAGCCTGCTTTACGTTACTGGAGCGGCTAACCCCTGCCTCAGCCCCTTCTACCCGGTATTCGGCCCTGGCACCGCTAACCCGGCCGGCTATCTGGAGGGCCAGGCGGATTACAGCGCCGATTCTTACTGGTGGCAATGTGAAAAATTGCACAGGGAAGCCCTCCTGCGTTTTCCTTCCGCTTTAAAAGAAATGCGTTCGAAAACCGAAGATTTCGAACGTGAGATGTTGCAAACCGTGGAAGGGGCGGATACGGCCCCAAATCAGTCCGTTATAGACAGGCATTTTGCCCGAACCAGAAGCATCGTCGGGGAATGGGGATCAAACCTGGCAAAATTGCCGGGGGCAAGGCCCGGCTTCCTTTTCCGCAAATACTGGCAGGGCTATAACACGCTCAACGGAATCGAGTAGGAACAAGCATATGCCGGACATCAAGCAAATAAAAACTGAAAAGCAACTTGAAAAGAGCCTGGAAGTTATCAGGCAGTCTTTCAGGACGGTGGCCGAAGAAATGAATGTGACGCGCGAAAAGACCCCGGACCACCCCGCATTTTACACCATAGAAAGGCTGAGGGACTTGCATAAAAAGGCAACTTTTTGGGGACTTTATGTTAACGGGAACCAGGTTGGTTTCATAGCAGCGGAAAAAAGCGAAGGCGGCGTCTATTTTATGGACCGGCTGTCGATATTGCCCGCCTACAGGCTCCAGGGCTACGGACGGAAGCTGGTGGACTATTTACTGGACTACGTGCGGAAGCAGGGAGGTCGCAAAGTGGCGCTGGGAATGGTGGACAGCCAGACCGTCTTAAAAAACTGGTATAAATCCTTCGGCTTCAGGGTAACGGGCACCAAGCAGTTTGAGCACCTGCCTTTCCTGGTCTGTTTCATGGAAAAAGACCTGTCAGCCTAACAGGTAAAGTATTACATCGCTGACATTGGTGCCGGTCGATCCGGTAATTATAAGCGATCTGGTCATCTTACGGAAAAGCGAATAGCTATCGAATCTGGCGATATAGTCCTCGACATCGATCTTGGCTGCCAAAGCCGCGGGCAGCGAGCGGTCGTCCACCATCGCTCCGGCCACCTCGGGCAGGTAATCTGAACCGTCCGTTCCCACTGATGCCACCAGCCAGGCAGAAGGCAGTCTCTTCATAGCCAGCATCGAGACAGCTACATAATGCTGATTTCTGCCTCCCTTGCCTGAATTCTCGGGCAGGGTAGGCGTCGTCTCGCCGCCCAGCAAGATAACATCGAACCCTTTATATTTGCCGCCGGCTATTTCTTCCGCCTCCGCAAAGGCCATCCTCGTTGTATCCCCGCTGAGTTCCGCTGTCACAACGTTCGGCCTCAAGCCCAGGTCCCTGGCCTTCTCTGCCATAGCTTCGAGACACATGCTGTTATTACCGATAACATAGTTGTCGCAATTACAGGTTTCTTTGGGCGTTTCAGCTTCAAGCCCTTCCATACCTCTGTTTATAAAATCAACCACGTTTTTAGGCGCCTTCGTTAAAAGCCCGTACTTCTTCAATACAGCCTGTGCATCGCGGAAGGTGGATGGGTCCGGGACGGTTGGACCGGATGCTATGGTATTGAGATCGTCGCCGACAACGTCGGAGATAATAAGAGACACTATTTTGGCCGGCTCATAAAAGGCTCCCAGCCTGCCGCCTTTAATAAGCGATAGGTGTTTGCGGACGATATTAATTTCTTTGATATTGGCGCCGCTTCGCAGTAGAAGCAGAGTTATCTCCTGCTGTCCTTGAAGGGTTATGCCGCTGGCCGGGCAGGGCAAAAGGGCCGAACCCCCGCCTGAAATCAAACATATGACAAGGTCACCCCTGCCTATCGAGTGTCGGGCTTTCATGGCCAGCATATCTTGAACGCTGTGTACGCCCGCTTCATCCGGCAGCGGGTGTCCCGCCTGCCTTACCGCTATTTTCCTGGTCTCATAATCCCCGGTATTGCAATTCACAATGCCAGCAGTGATATCGGTGGGGCTAATTATCCTCTCCAACTCCTCCGCCATCAGCCCGGCAGCCTTGCCGCCACCCACTACGAATATACGGCCCCGTGACAAGTCATAGCTTTCTCCCATTACACGCAGGATTTTTCTATCGTGGTTATAGCGGATGGCCGTCCTTAGCAGGTTGGCCGGCAAAACACGGGTGATCCCGGCTTCAATTAATTCCACAGCCCTGGCGCGCAGGTTGGAATATATCAACTCCTCACGGTTTTTAACGATCACAGCTCATGACTCCTTCCATAAATAAACGAAAAACGTTGGAATTATACCTCTTAATCATGCCCACTGTCATGGATTATGTCCCGAACCGGTGAATTGATCGATAATTAACGTAATCACATTTAAAAGGGTAGACATTATTTTTAAAACGTGATAACATGTGCCACGTTCGCTCAATCAGGAAAATCGTTCGGATTTAATTGTAAATATCATGAAAATAGGTGTAATTGCTGACACTCACGTACACCGCATCAGCGAGTTGCCCTCTTCCCTTATCTATGCGCTCACCCGTATGGATATGGTAGTGCATCTGGGAGACTTCCATTCGGAGGACCTGGTCAACGACCTCAAAGAGATCGCAGATTTTCGCGGTGTGGCCGGTAACCATGACAGCCATATCCCGGGGCTTCCGGAGAAAGACCTCATAGAAGTTAACAACAAGCGCATAGGCATCATTCACGGCCATGGCTGTGTTTTCCCCTTTGGCTTCAAATGGGGGCTGATGACACAGTTCGAGGGCAAGCTGGATGCCATACTCTACGGCCACACACACTCTTGCAGGAATATGGTTGAGGACGGCATACTCTTTTTCAATCCGGGCAGCGTTATAGGCAGGTTCCCCGCCATGCATCGCAGCTACGGAGTTATGACCGTGGAGGATGATATATCCTGCGAGTTAATTACACTCGAGACTAAGCGCTATTACTATCTGAACAGGTATATCGGGCTGGCCAGCAGGGCTGTCTCATACTGCTGCGGCCTCAATAAAAGCACCGACAGCTATATCTAACTTCTCCCCTTCTGCCGACAGCATCTACAATTTCTATGCCCATTCCCTGATTATTTCAGCCGATGGAACGACGATACTCATAACCGTCAGTGTTTTGAGGGCAGCCTCGTGCAGATCCCTGTTAGGAGACGAGACGCAGTCATCAACAATCACCGGATAAAAACCCCGGTTGGCCGTGTCCCTGGCGGACGAGCTGATGCCGAATTCAGTGGATATGCCGGTGAATAGAATTGTGGTTATGCCCGCATTTCTCATCAAGTTTTCAAAATGCGTACCTATAAATATGCTTGCCGTGTGCTTGTCGAGCACAATGTCGCCGTCCGACGGCTTCACTTCGCTGTTTATCTCGGCTTCAGGGCTACCCGGCTGCGGGAAAGGCCGTAACTTATCTAGAGAATCCACACGGGATCTTTTCATCTGCATGTACAGCCTGAAGGATGACTCCCAGCTAAAGGGCAAAGGCGTGATCTTAGTATAAATTATCGGGATTCCGTGTTTTCTGGCAGCATCAGTCAGTGTTTTCAAATTAAGGAGAAATTCTTGCCTGTTATAAATTACGCTGACTAGAGCGTCCTGCACATCCCACAGCACAAGCGCTGTATGTGACGGATCAACTATCTCCCTCATGTTTTTGTATATGACAGGATTTTTCTTCATAGTTAACCTCCCTTCACTACGTATATTATCACTTTCCCGTTCTGCTATCATTAAACTATTAAGGGTGGCTCAATAATTATGGATTTTCCCGCTCGTCGTACAGGTATAGCCCACCTTCCGCTGCACGGAGGTAAGGCGCCTGCCTGGCTGTTCAAGCGCATGACCAGACTGGCCAGGGAGATAACCGTCGCTATCATCTCGGATTTCGGACCCGAGGAAATGTTGAACCGCCTTTCCGATCCCTACTGGTTCCAGGCCTTCGGATGCGTCCTGGGATTTGACTGGCATTCCAGCGGTGTGACGACTACTGCCTGCGGAGCGCTTAAAGAGGGCATTAAAGATATGCAATCCGACCTGGGATTATTCGTGGCCGGCGGCAAAGGCGGGACCTCCCGCAAAACCCCCTCGGAGATAGAGAATGTGGGGCACCTGATCAAAGCGGACGCCGGTAAGCTGGTCTATGCCAGCCGCTTATCAGCAAAGGTAGACAGCAATGCCGTGCAGGACGGATATCAGCTATACCATCACGTATTTTGCTTCACAGGAGAGGGCTCCTGGGCGGTAATTCAACAGGGTATGAACGAGGAGAACCATTTTGCCCGCCGCTATCACTGGCTGGGCGGGAGGGTTACAGACTTCGTTTGCGAGCCGCACAGTGCTATATGTGCCGAGGCCGGGGCAAATACGCTCAACCTGGTGGCCGTGGAAAGTGCCGGCGCCAGAGATACGATTGCGGATATAACACGCCAGGAAAATCCGGACAAGATAATGGCCCACCTGCAACATCTCAAGAATCTCGAGTTGCCCAAACGCCACGCCATATTGACGCAAGACATTCATCCCGACCGCCTCTATAAAATCTTCGTCCAGACGTATGAAAGGCAACCTGAGAGCTTCGAGAGTCTGCTGGGTATGGAGGGCGTGGGAGCCAAAACTCTTCGCGCCCTGAGCCTCATCTCTGAGATTATCTACGGCATCCCGGTAAGCTTCCGCGACCCGGCGCGCTTCAGTTTCGCACATGGCGGCAAAGACGGCATCCCTTTCCCAGTAGACAGGAAAACCTACGATAGGAGCATCGAAATACTGCACAACGCGCTGGAAAGGGCTAAAGTCGATGATAAAGAGAAGATGGCAGCCATCAAACGTCTGCGCCTCTGGCTCTAACCTGATGGAAAATACCCGTTTATAGTATCCTGAACTTCATCCAACCATGTTTTGCGCTGCTCTGCCGTGCTGGTGACAATCACGCCGAACGTGCTGCGGTGAAACGTCTTCACTCCGCATAGATCAAAGATACAATTTTTCCAGAGCGTTTCCAGCGGGTCGCCAAAGACTTCCATCTCCCTGCCACCTGATGTATTGGATGTATTGAAGACCAGGGCCGCCCTTGCCTTAAGCAGGCCAAGAGGTATGCCCTCGCCGGTATCGCCCTCCTCGAACCTGTAGGCCAGGTTCGTGCGGAATACGCGGTCGACATATCCCTTCAGTATGGCCGGAGGCTGCCCCCACCAGTTGGGATGCACGATAATGATCCCTTCGGCTTCAGCCAGCTCCCGGCAATGTTTCTTGATCTCCTCAGGAATTTTTTCAGTTTCCAGAATCTCACCATAAGGCAGCTCAGGATTGAAGGCTTCCCGGTACAGGTCATGAAAAATGACTTCATGCCTATTTTTATTTAGGGCTTGAACGGCCCTCGCCGCAATGGCGTGGTTGAAGCTCTTTTGATTGGGATGGGCGAGGATGACGAGTATTTCCACGATTTCGATTGTATGTGCTGACCATCCGGGTGTCAATGCGGACAGCGGCAAGCCGCTGCATCGACATCCGCTATAATACATATTGAAGCAGATTAATCGAGCGAGGGTATTAAGATGATAAGAAGTTACAAAGGGAAAACACCGCGGGTTCACCCCACTGCCTTTATCAGCGAGGCGGCCTATGTTGTGGGAGATGTTGAGATCGGCGAGAACTCCAATATCTGGCCGGGAGCCGTTGTCAGGGGCGATTTCGGCCGCATAAAGATCGGCAAAAATACCAGCGTAGAGGATAACTGCGTTATCCATACGCCGGACGAAATCACTATCGGCGACAACGTCATCATCGGCCATGCTGCGACCGTTCACTGCCGCAGTATCGGTGACGACAGCTTGATAGGCATCGGCGCAGTGCTGCTTCAACATGCCGATGTGGGACGGTCCTGCCTGGTGGCGGCCGGGGCACTGGTACCACCGGACATGAAGATACCTGATAGATCGCTGGCAATCGGCTCGCCCGCCCATATAAAGGAGCAGTTGAGCGATGAAATGCTGGCCGTCATACGCCTTGGCGCCGACGCCTACGTAGATGTAGCCCGGGAGTATAAGAAGGCGGGATACATGTAAAGTGGAAGGCGTTGACTTTGATTTTTACGGGTGATATATTGCCTTAATATCCAAGGACAAGAAATTGAGGAGGTAGTTTGCCATGTCAAAGATCAACACCGTTCTAGGAAGCATATCAGCCGATCAAATGGGCCCCACACTCATGCATGAGCATATGGTCCTGGCCTATCCTGGATGGGACAAGGACGCGCTGTGCGAGGATATCGAATTGAACGACCTGGCCAAAATAGTGGCGGATTCACTGGGCGCGGTTAAAGAATACGGTATAAAAACTGTAGTCGATGCCACCCCTAACGATCTCAATCGGAATGTTGACCTTATCAAGCTGGTTTCGGAGAAAACCGGGCTTAATATCATTTGTTCGACGGGAATGTATATGCAAGAAGAGGGCATGCCCGCCTATATAATGTTCCGTGCCCAGGTTCACGACACGCTGACCGAGCTTTACGAGACCTTTGTGCATGAGATCACCATTGGCATCGGAAAATCCGGAGTTAAAGCCGGCGCCATCAAGGTTGCCACCGGCAACGGCCATATAACGCCCTATGAGGACCGGGTCCTCAAAGCCGCCGCCAGGGCGCAGAAAGAGACCGGGGTGCCCATAATAACCCATACACAGCAGGGAACCATGGGGCCGGAGCAGGCTGCACTGCTTACAGGGGAAGGGGTGGACCCCGGGAAGATCGTTATCGGTCATATGTGCGGCAACGCCAATCTCCAGTATCATATGGCGGTTTTAGATAAGGGCGTTTCAATAGGCTTTGACCGCTGGGGCATAAATTTCCTTTTCCCTGATAATCTTCGTAAGGCTACCTTACTGGGACTGCTGGGACTGGGTTTCGCCGACCGTATTGTGCTCTCGCACGATTTCTCGGCTAAATGGCTTGGGCGCCCCTATAATCTGCCTGATTTTGCGGTCCAGATGATCGCAGACTGGTCGTATACTCATTTATTCAAAAATATCATCCCACAGCTTAAGCAGGCCGGGATCACCGATGAGCAGCTCGGCCTCATGATGGTGGAAAACCCAAGGAGGATTTTCGGAGGCTAGCGACCTGCTGGTGTTATAATATAGCCGTATCAGCGTCCAACCCTTTTTATTGGTGCTTTTTAACCATGCATCACACAGTTAAAATCTGCTCTCCTGAGACTGGATGATACACGTTGACGGCATTATCCTGGCATCGGTACGGTAGCTGGCAAACAGATCCTAAGGCTAATATCCAGCCTGCTTTTCTTCCCTGTTGACCTTGCCACCGAAAACTTTGCGTACGTATAAATTATAAACAATTACTATAGGGATCACAGCACCCGCTCCATACAGCATGAAAATCAGGGATGTTGTGGAGGAGGCTGCATCGTTTATAGTGATCGAAAACGGTATCAAAAATGGAAATGTCGCCGCTATGATAGAAGCGGTAACGCTTAAAAGCAACACGATGCTCCATACATAGGGAGCCTTTGTATTTGTACGCCGGGCCGAGCTGACGAAAATCATGATGAACCCGAATATGGCTACCAGCAATAGAGCAGGCATAATGTAGATGTACTGCTGCTGGCCTGAAATAACAGAGCGTAATAACTGCCGGATCCACATTTGGGAGACAGGGGTACGCACCAGCGGAATCAAGATTACCGCTAAAACAAAAAAACCGTACGCCACCCAGGAGCTGGTCTGCAATATGCGCCAATTGCCGGCCTCGGCGTCTTCATGAACTTTACTGACCAGGAACGATGCCCCCAGCATGATATAGCCCGCCACAGTCCCCATAGCAATCAAAATGGACATGGGATTTAACCAGTCCCAGGGGCCGCCGGCAAATGAGCCGCCGGCTACGCTGATATTGGTAAGCAGGCCTCCCAAGAGAAACCCCTGGCCCACGATGGCCAGCAGGCTGCCTGCACCCAGACAATATCCCCATAGCCGTTTGTTTTGCGAATGGTCGAGGAACTCCAGGGAAACGGCCCTGAACATGAGCCCGAAGATGAGCATCATGGCAGGGATATACAGTGCGCTGAAAATAACGCCGTAAGCCCGTGGGAAAGCCCCGAACATGGTGGCCCCGGCTATTACCAGCCAGGTCTCATTGGCATACCACAGCGGGCCGATGGCGTTGAGCAGGGAAACGCGTCGCTCTTCCGAGGCCCCCAGGGATAAGACACCGATGCCCAGGTCGGCACCATCCAGTATGATGAACAATACCAGCGTAAAGCCCACAATGAAGAACCAGATCAACGGCAGAAAGGCTTCCATAGATCATTTATCCCTGTAACCGGCGCCGTCTTCCGGCGATGGACCCGATGCCCTTTGGCCGGGCAGCGGGCTGGTTAAATCCGGCCCCTTGATCAGTATCTTACGTGTGAAATAAACGAACAGTCCCAGCAGTAAAAGATAAATCAGGATGAAGAGTGCCAGGCTGGTGGCAACCGTGGCAACGCCAAGTGGGGAAACTCCATCGCTTGTGCGCAGGATACCGTAGATAATCCAGGGCTGCCTGCCCATTTCACGCACTATCCAGCCGCACTCCGTAGCTATGAAACCCGCAGGGAGAGCATAGAGCCAGCAGAGCCAGAATATCCTGCTTTGCGGGGCCACCTCGGTGCGCAGCTTCTTGCGGTACCAGATACACAGCGCCCACAATACCAGCAAGACCATAAAAACACCCAGCACCACCATGATCCTGAAGGCATAAAACGGCAGTGTAACCGGTGGCTGGTCACTGAGAGGGAAGTCCTTCAGCCCCGTAACCTGTCCCGTCAGTGAATGATCGCTAAGCAAACTCAACATGTAAGGCACTTTAACTTCCCAGACGTTTTTCTGCGCTGCCTGGTCCGGCCAGGCAATGGCTACCCAGGATGCGCTGGTACCAGGTGTATTAGTGACCCAATTCGCTTCCATAGCCGCAGCCTTGGCAGGCTGGTTCTTGAGCACCGCCAGGCCCGAAGCGTCGCCCAGGAAGACCTGCAGAGGGGCGACCAGGATGCCTATGACAACCATAACCTTGAAGGCTTTAAGAAAGAAATCAACATTCTGTTTGCGCAGTACATACCAGGCGCATATGCCGGCCACAAAAAACAGCGTGGTTTCAACACTGGCCACCCAGATATGCATGAAGGCAATGGGAAGGTCGGGATTAAAGATGGCCTGCAGGTAATTGGTGATCACCATTTTCCCACCCTGCATCTGCACGCCCGCAGGGGTCTGCATCCAGGAATTGGCCGACATGATCCAGAAGGCCGAAAGAGAAGCCCCCAGAGCCACCATAATATTGGAGAGCAGGTGGATCCCTCTGGGTACCCGGTCCCACCCGAAGAAGAAGACAGCCAGGAAAGCGGCCTCCAGTGCGAAGGACATCGATGCTTCGAAAGCCAGTATGGTGCCGAAGATATCACCGGCTACCGTCGAGAAACGCGACCAGTTGGTGCCGAATTCCAGTTCCAGGGGGACGCCGCTGGCCACGCCGATGCCGAAGGCCATGATAAAGATGATCGACCAGAAGCGTACCTGCCGGTAATATATTTCATTGCTGGTTTTGAGCCATAAGACCTCCATCACCACCATCATCAAACTGAGCCCGATGCTGAGCAGGGGCCATATCATGTGAAAGATCGTGGTGACGGCGAATTGGGCGCGGGCTAAATCAAGTGCAGCAGATTCCATTGCCTATTTACCCGGGAAAGCAGAATTGGATATGCTCGTGCCCAATAAAGATAGCACTACGATGCAGGCCAGTGCTACGACGTCTATCACGATGGCTGAAACAGTATAAACGGGGTCGACGAACCCTTTGGACCAGACCACTGAGGCAAGGCCCACCGATAGTACAAACAGGATAATCCCCAGCACTACTTTGGTCTTGAGTATATGTGACTTCCCGATTTTGCGGAACCGAATCATCCCGTCCAGCAAGCCCACCAGAAAGGCCAGTAGCACAACAAGGGGCAAGAACAAAACCAGCATTTTAGTGGTGCAAATGAGAAGGTCTGCAACCTGGCCGGAAAACAAGAAGGAGGCCAAAGAGAACACGAGCACAGACACTATAAACGATATTGGGAAATGTACAGCTATGGGATGAAGATCGAAATTGAGAAGTCTGCGCCGCTTTTCACCCACTGTATCAGTATACGGCTCAAAAGAAATGCGAGGGGCACCGCAGGCCGGGCAGACGTCGCCCAGCTTGGCCTCCTCCATAATATAACCGCATGCCTTGCACCGGACCATTTTCTTCATTGAAAATCCCCCCTGGCAGCCCTGATAAATTAAAATGCTTTATTAGTATATCCCGCTGAACTGATGCCGCGCAAAGAATTCGATTTAAACTACCAGCTATGACGAGAAGCGAACATCCGGCCCCTGGCCGCCCCAATAAGATAGCGGAAATTATTGGCCACCAGCGAGGGCCAGAGCGAGGGACGGTACTGCCAGAAACGGCTTTTCATCAGGTAGCGCGGATGAAAGTATAAACGCAGGCCCTCCCAGAACATGGACATCGTAAGCTCCCGGTTGCTCATATGCCTGGTGCGTACGTTGCAGATAAACCCGTTGTACAAGCTGAAATCATCACGGTTGGTGATAAGGCTTTCAGAAAGAAGTTGTTCACGGATTTCCGTCTTGGGGTAAGGCGTCATGCACTGCATGATGGGATGGTCTACACCCAACTCCAGCGCAAACCGGTAGGTGGACCGGATATCCTCACGTCTGTCATCCGGACTGCCTACAATGAAACCGCCAAAAACTCCTACTCCCTGCTCCTGCAACAGCGATACGGCGCGCTGTGTGTTATTAAATACACCAGCCTTGCCCATAGATTCCAGATTTCTTGCTATCCCGCTCTCGATACCCAGAAACACCCACCTAAAACCTGCTTTCTTCAGCCGGCCGGCCAGTTCGGGGTCAGACGCGATCCCTTTAACACTGGCCTGTATAGCATATGACATAGTATGGAGTTTCTCATCCACGATCAGATCGCATAAGTTTTTCAGCCGTTGCACGTCCAGGGTGATATTATCATCGACAAAAAAGACCCCTTCTACGCCTTGCTGCTTCAACCCTTGAAGCTCTTGGATAACGCGCTCCAGAGCAAAAAAACGGACCGAACGCCCGTACATATGGGCTATGCTGCAAAACCTGCAGCCCATGGTGCAGCCGCGCGATGTTTCAACGCAATCGAAACGCTGCCCTAGGAAGCGGGCGCCGTCCAGGACGCGGCAATTACGATCAGGGGGATTGAGAGCATCCAGGTTTACAAGGGGCGCCTGCGGATTGTGCTGAAACCTGCCGTTTTGGTGAAAGGAAAGGCCCTGTATAAGTCCAAACTCCCTTCCCGAGTTCTCCAGCTCATGCACTAGTTTCGGGAAGGTTATTTCACCCTCTCCCCTCACCATGAAGTCAAAGAGATCTGCGTCGGCCCCGGACCCGATCTCCTCATACATCAAAGAAGCATGATATCCCCCCAGGACGATTATTATCCCGGGGTTAAGAGAACGGCAGATTTGCGCAACCCGCCGTGCGCTATCGTATTGAAAACTCATAGCGCTTAGCCCCACGATTTCGGGGCGAAACTCACGCGTAATATGACGGATAAAGTTAGCTATGTTCTTATTATGAAATGCCAGATCAACTATTTTTACTTCCCCTCCCTTCAGGTTGCCTGCTATTGAGCACAGCCCGAGATTGGGCATATGCATAACGGCGTCCAGTACGCTGATGGTATCAGGCATAGAGATGAGCAATACCCTCATGATAATCCCACTCCCATTCTCTGCATCATTACTAACCTTAAATATACAGGAAAGACAGACCTTGGAAGAAATTATACTCAAAAACCATCGCAGCTTGTATCTAAATTGATTGCGAGGCCGAGCTTGACAGTAATTTCCAATTAGTGATAGAGTACGGCTCGCGCAATGGTCGGGAGAGAGGTGTGAGTTGGCTTTTTAGCCAGGGCGTATACCTTTTTTATGACACATAAACAACATACGTTATGGTTCAGAAGTTGAATCGATCCGGCTTTAAGCATTTACAAACAATTAATCATATTAAATAAGGGAGGACCTATGAAAGACTATCCTTGGTTCAAGAGTTACGACCCGGATGTACCACATACCTTAGAGCCCTATCCAAATACTACCGTAATGGACCTTCTGGCAGACTACACGAAAGAGAGGCCGGAACATCCCATAGCCATTTTCATGAACAGGGAATTATCCTACAAAGAGCTGGAAAATCACAGTAATGCCCTGGCACATGCGCTCATTGCAAATGGCGTTAAAAAAGGCGACAGGGTGGCCGTGCTTTTCCTCAATTGTCCACAGACCTTCGTGGCGTACTTTGCCATTTGGAAGGCCGGCGCAATAGTGGTACCGCTCAACCCGCTCTACACTCCCTTCGAGCTTCAACATGGCATAGAGGTCGTGGATACCGAGGTAGCTATAGTAACCTCACTGTGGTACACGACAATTAAAGGCTTCCAGCCTAAAACCAAGCTGCGCAAGATGATTGTCACCGATCTGGATAGCTACGCGGTGTCGCCCATGAAGAACGAGGCGGCCAGCACCGTCAAGCTGGAAGAGGGCGATGTATGGTGGAGCGACCTGATCGAGAAAAACAAGGGCAAGGGCCGGCCGGCGGTTAAGGTAACCAAAGACGACATCGGCCTAATTCTCTTCAGCGGCGGCACCACCGGCGCGCCCAAAGGCGTTATGCACAAGCATCACAACATGGTCATGATAGGGATGCAGCACTATGCATGGTGGAAATCACGCACTAGAGATTGGAAAGACAAAATGCTGGCCAACCTGCCCATGTTCCATGCCTTCGGTTGTTTCGTCGCCTTCGGCGTATATTTCATGGCCCATATGCCCCAGGTGCTGGTTTTCAATCCCCGTGACATCAAGAACGTTATAGCAACGATCAAAGAGCATGCTACCGAGAGTATTTCGGCAACTCCCAGCATGCTCATCGCCATACTCAATTCGCCCGACCGCGGGCCGGATGACCTGAGGTGCGTTAACCGTGTAACTTCGGGCGCAGCGCCCCTCATGACCGAGACCCGGAATGCGTTTGCGAAGCTGATCGATCCCAATGGCGTTATCATCGAGGGCTTCGGCATGACGGAGTCGGCCATTGCTGGAAGCTGTACTCCCACCCATGGCGTATGGAAGCAGGGCTCCGTCGGTTGCCCCTACTCGGATAATATTTTTAAAATCGTGGACCTCGAGACCGGCACCAAGGAGCTTCCCATCGGTGAAGACGGCGAGCTGTGCATAAAGGCTCCCCAATTGATGCAGGGGTTCTGGAAGAATCCGCAGGAAACAGCCGAGGCCATGCGCGACGGCTGGCTCTATACCGGCGATATAGCCCATCTGGACGAGGATGGCTACATGTTCATCACGTCCAGGAAGAAGGACCTCATCAAGTGCGGAGGTTTCCAGGTGTGGCCGCGTGATGTAGAGGATGTCATCATGATGCATCCCATGGTGGTCGAAGCCTGCGTGGGCGGCATACCCGACCCGCGCCAGGGTGAAGCGGTCAAGGCCTGGGTAATTGTCAAGGAGGGGTGCGAGGTAACGGCCGACGAGCTGCAGAAATTCTGCAGGGAGAAGTTGACCGGCTACAAGGTGCCCAGGTTTTACGAGTTCCGCAAAGACCTGCCCAGGACCATGGTCGGTAAGGTATTGCGCAGGGTTCTCCAGGAAGAAGAGAAATCAAAATAAAATAAACGATCTGCATACCGGTATATGCGGAGATCACCCCGCATATACCGGTAATTTTTTGCTTTCATTAATGTTCTTCCTGCCAAGTTACCGAGTTGTTCAATTTCTTCCAAGTTTCTCATCCTTTATTTGAGGCTTAAGATCATAACTATGTACCCGCGATTGGTTTCTTGACACTGCTAAAATTTGATGTTAAACTCAATTTAATGAGGTTTCGACCGACTAATCGGTCGACATTTCATTAGTAGCAGGATGCGGGATCGCTTTCCTATGTTGGTTTAAGCGGTCTTTGTTTCAAGTCCTCCCAAACTGCGAGGTGTTCACGCTCACGGACACCTCGCAGTTGCGTCTATAGACCGATTTTTTCGCTCTCCTTAATTAAGACCGACCAAGAAATAGGGCTAACCATGTGTAAGACGCAAAAGATAGGGCAGCAGGCAAGTGAAGGGAAATAAAAAATGACAGCTTGCAGCGAGACAATGCGTATACGGGGTTGCAGCTTCTCCGCCTATGCTGAAGATATATCTTCAGCCCAGTTTGATGGATATTAGAATTTATGCCCCGAGGTAGGCTTTCCTGACGTTATCATCCTGCATGAGGTCGGATGTTTTGCCCTGCAACGTCAACTCGCCATTTTCCAAAACGTAACCGTAATTAGCCAGCATCAATCCCATCCGCGCATTCTGTTCAACCAGGATGAGGGTGACGCCGTCGCGGTTAATCTCCTTGATTTTTTCAGCAAGCTGCTGGCGCAACAAAGGGCTTAATCCCAGGGACGGCTCATCGAACATGAGAACTTCCGGCAAGGCCATCAGCCCGCGGGCGATGGCAGCCATCTGCTGTTGGCCGCCGCTTAACTCGCGCCCCTTGGCATGCATCTTTTCCTTTAGTACCGGGAAGAGGACAAATACCTTCTCCAATGCCTCCTTTATCCTCTTTTTGTCATTTTGCAGATAGGCCCCCATTTTCAGGTTCTCCTCCACTGTCATAAGCGGGAAAAGCCTTCTGCCCTCGGGTACTTGTATTATGCCTTTGGCGGCAATTGTCCCCGGCTTCAACCCGTTTATTTTTTCTCCCTTGTAATCTATCTCACCCGCTCTGACCTTGGCAACGCCGCTGATGGCATTGAGCGTCGAGGACTTGCCGGCCCCGTTGGCGCCCAGGATGGTGATGAAACCCCCCTTCTCCACCGCCAGGGATAATTTTCTGACAGCAACAGTTTTCCCGTATTTGACCAGTATACTTTTCAGTTCCAGCATGATTTATACTGTCTCCGTTCCCAGGTAGGCCTCGATGACCTCCGGTTTGTTCATCATTTCGTGAGGGTCCCCATCGGCAATCTTATTGCCAAAGCTCAGGACGACCACTCTGGTGGCCACATTCAGCAACACCTTCATATTGTGTTCAATCAGCAATACCGTGATGCCCCGCTCATTGATTTTTTTGATATTTTCGACCACGAACTGGGCCTCCTCATAGTTCATGCCGGTGGTTGGCTCATCCAGAAGCAGGACTTTGGGATTAGCAGCCAGTGCTATAGCGATCCCCAGCATCCTCTGGTACCCATGTGACAACACCGATGACGGCCTGAAAGTCTCGTTAAAAAGGTCGAGCAGTTGCAATGTCTGCAGTGCGTTGCCTACGACGATTTCATGCTCATCCTTATATCCTTTAGTTTCCAGGAACGCTTCCAGGTCGTTTTTTTTATATTGCAGATGAGAGCTTATCAACGTGCTCTCTATGAGCGTAGCTTTTTCGTAAAGCACGTTCGATTGGAAGGTCCTGACCAGCCCCAATCTGGCTATCTGATCAGGTCTCAGCCCGGATATCATCTTGCCCATAAAGGAAATTGTTCCCCGCGTCGGCTTGTAGTAGCCCGAAATCAAATTGATAAGAGTCGTTTTGCCTGAGCCGTTGGGCCCGACTATGCCGAGCACCTCACCCTGCTCTACTTTAAAGCTGATATCCTCAACGGCCGCCAGTTTGCCGAAAAGTTTGGTTACATCATTTAATTCTAAAAAGGCCATCGTTTTTAATTTCCTGATTTATTAGTCTTCCTGCCTCACTTCGCCGGGTATTTCGTATTCTTCGACCTCACGGTATATCCTGCGCCATATCCTGGGCCAGAGGTCGATAAGCCCGGTCCCTTTGGGCAGGAATATCAGCACCAGCACAACCACCGCTCCATAAAGCAACTGCGCAATACCGTAAATCGGCAGCCGTGCCAGTTGTATACCCAGCACGTAAAGCAGAGTGGAACCAATTATGGGGCCTGCCACCAGTGAACTCATACCGCCCACAATGCTCATCATCATTATCTGTATTGACTGCCAGAGACCGAATATAAGCGGTGATATCACGGTCAGGTAATTGGCATAAATAGCGCCTGCGAACCCGGCGAATACACCGGCCAGGGTAAAAGCGATCACCCTGTATCTCATCAAATGAATGCCTTCGTGTTCAGCCAGCGTCTGGTTGGCGAGCATGGCAAAGAATGTTCCGCCCATTCGTGTTTTCCCTATCTGCCAGAAAACCAGCCCGGTAACTGCCACAAGTATCAGTGTCAAATAATAAAATGGAACTGAATTGGCCATGAAATTGATGTGCAGCGGGCCAAGGTCGATATTGGGTGGCGGGGAAGCTATCAGTCCCCTCGAACCGTGGGTAACCGGCTCCCACTGTTGAGCGATTATCCTTATAACCTCTGTCAGCGACAGGGTGATAATTGAAAAATAAATCCCGCCCACGCGCAGAACCACGGAGCCGATCAGCATGGCTACTATACCCGAAACGATGCCTGAGAGCAAAAATGCAAACCACCACGGCCATCCCAACACAACCGATAGTATGGCAGAGGTATATCCGCCGATAGCCATAAAAGCGGCCTGGCCAAGGCTGAACTGCCCCGTTCTGAGGATCAAAGTAAAGCCCATGGCCGCCACCGCCCAGATGCCGCTCAATATCAGCATATTGAGGACGATTTCTCCCTGGGTGAAAACGGGGATGAGGAGGAAAATAATGACGGGGACGGCGGCCACCACCTTCGGCCAGGTATTTCTCCAATCAAATGTCCTGAATCTATTTAACCATATATTCATTTCAAGGCAGCTCCGAATAGTCCTTGCGGCCGGACCAGCAATAGGATAATTACCAGCACAAACAAAACAACCTCAGAATAATATGAAATATAATAGGTCATGACGCTGTTGAGGAAACCCAGGATGAGTCCGCCGATAATTGCACCGCTCAGACTACCCAGGCCACCAATGACGATGGCCAGCAGTGAAAAAATCATGGGAATACGCCCGATGAAGGGATTAATGGCGTAAACAGGGGCCATGATGCAGCCTGCCCAGGCAGCCAGCAGACACCCGATGCCCATAACGGTCAGTGAAACGCGTTCCACGCGAACGCCGTATAAACTCGCCGCCCTTGGTTCCTGCGCCGCAGCCCGTATGGACAAACCGATTTTGGTGCGGTTCAGCACGATATACATGGCTATCATGACCACCAGCGTGAAGCTTACCACGGCAATTTTCTGGTAGCTCACGCTGAAAGTACCAAAGTCGAGAGAGCCGGGCATCACATTGGCAAGGCCTTTATCCTGCATGCCGAAAAGCATGCTGGCCAGGCCCTCAAAAAAGAAGATCAGCGCCAGCGTGACCGCACCTACATATAAATCGCCCGATACGCGATCGATAAGAACCTTTTTAACGAGCATGCCCAGGCCGGCTATGATCAAACCGGTAACCAGCATGCTGAAGGGAAAAGGTACGCCCGCCGCTGTCACTCCATAGAAGACGACGACTGCTCCCAGCATGTAATACTGTCCGTGCGCCCAGTTCAATATTCCCAGGATGCTGAATACCAGCACCATGCCGAACGCCATGGTTATATATGTACTACTCTGCACCAGTCCATCGATCCATATTCCAGCAGGGGGCATACCATTTCTCCTTATAATTCTTAAGTGCTACTAGGGCAGAGGAGTCCAGGGTGACTCGGAGAGATAGACTTCTTTATCGCCCTTGATCTGGGAGAGGGCGCCCGGGGTGCCGAAAACGATCGCGGAGCCGTAAGTCTTGGCGCCTGACATCGTATAGGTGCCCGTGGTCGTACTGAAAGTTCCGCCCTGGATGGCTTTCATGATGGCATCAGGATCAGTGCTCCCGGCTTTTGTCATCGCCTGCGTGAGAATCAACATGTGCGAGGGCATCCAGCCGATCCAGCCTGTATAGACAACCGGAGCACCGGTATCCTTGGCCACGTCATCATTTACCTGCTTGGCCATGGCCATGATCGCGGGATCTATCTTGGTCTCTTTGTAATCCCAGATTCCAAAATACTGATCGATGAAGCCCTGTGAAGCATCGTAACCTACGACGGTGTTGTATACGGCCGGGTCGACACAGGGTCCGGCAACCCCGCATATGATATCTTTGTAGCCCATGTCCCAGCGCTGCTTGGCAGTATCAAAAGCTGCGCCGATGTCGCCGGCGTTGTAGATAACACCACAACCTGCTTCCTTGAACTTGGTGATGTAAGGGGTATAGTCGGTGGCCGCGGGTGTATACCACTCATGGTGATACTTGATGCCCGCCGCATCCAGCGTCTTGTCAACGACATCCCAGCCCGGGCCTTTGCCCAGCGTCGAGTCTTCAATGCCGATCATTCTGCCCGGATACGCTTTTGCGATGGCCTTAAAGTCGGAGATAATCTGTTCGTGAGAAGGATTGCAAAACACAGTGTAAGGATACTTCTGGGGATCATATATTCCGCCTTCCGACGAAGGCACAGCCTCGTTGCCCGTCCTGGTTAAAAGAAGGACCTTGGCGGGTGTAGTCACCGCCTGCACTGCCGGGTATCCCCAGCTCCAGTAAGCGACTATTGCCTGGCAGCCGTCACCGTAGATAAGCTGTTTGGCTGCGGCGGCGCCGCCTTCAGGTGTGTTTTCATCGTCTACTTCAGTATATGTAACGTTATAGGTAGTGTCCCCCACTTTGAAACCACCGGCTTGATTAAACAGCTCGATCCATTTTTGATAAAAATCGTGCCCGGCCTGACCCCAGGGCGCCGCAGGGCCGCTCAGCGGCGTTGGGCATCCCATCTTGTAGATGACCGGCCCGGTGGCCACCGGAGGCGCCGGCTTCTCCCCTCCCGCACATGCCGAGGCCACTATGCCCAGCACAGTAGCGAGAACGACTAAAACTGCTGTAATCCCATGCCATTTCCGCATATACCTTGAACCTCCTAAAAAATTTTATTAGAACTATCTAGTTGGAAAGTCGACTGATCGCTCGATTTATTTACGCGGAAGGTACTTTATCATTAACAGGAATTTATTGTCAAGCCATACGAAGCAATATTTACTTTAAAAATTGCTGAAAATACCTTAAATAATTGAGCCACCTTTACGTTTCCTATATAATGCTGGCGACTTGTGTATAATTCCGAGACTGATGAATGACTAAGGTAAAGATCACCCCACAAACCAGCTCCAGACAAAACAGAAAGAAAAGAAGCGCTGTTGCTAAGAGGAGGCACATTGCCGAAGTAGCAGCCAACCTTTTCTTTAAAAAGGGATTCATGCAGACGACGACCAAGGAACTGGCCGAGGCCTGCGGCATCAGCGTTGGGACCCTCTACTATTACATTAAGTCGAAAAATGATTTCCCTCAGATGTTTTGCGAAATCCATAACAGCGATCTCGACATAATTGAAAAGGAAATACACAAGGAGATGCTCACCAATACCCTCGAGAATACCCTCAGGAAGGCCGTTAGCGAATATTTGTTATGGATCGATCGCCGGAACAAGCTAATTATGTTCTGGTACGATACGGTTAGATATCTAAGCCGAGATCAATTGAGCGTGATTACACATATAGAATTCCGTGCCATAGGGTATTTTGAAGAAATCCTGGAAAAGGGCAAAAAAGAGGGATGCTTTAGTTTCAGGGATTTACGAATTACCGCTTATAGCATAGAACTGCTTTGTCATGAATGGATTCTGAAGGGACCGTTTATGCGGGGCAATTATACGCTAGAAGAGTATTCGGAACTGTGCCAGGATATGGCAGTAGCGCTAGCCCGCGGCATAGATAAATCGTAGCCTTCTCAAAAGAACTAGCCCGTTAGTTTTTCAACCGGACTGGCCTATTCGCCGGCCACCGGCATTTCAAGGCCATATCTATAAAGCTCGATTTAATCCATTAAGTGTCTATTCTGCCCCGATAGAAGTTGCTATCTCCGGCATACTTAGACTTTCCAGCCGTCTTTTGGAAGGCTTGCCCGTGACTTTATTCCACTCCCGTATGCCGTAATATTCGGGCAACATTTTCTCCATGTCTGGCACATGGCCTTCCTGCCCACCGTCCGGGATAGGCCTGAGTGCAAGCTCCGGCATTACATCATCCCTGGCCGAAATGCCCAGCTTGCAGGAAAGCGCCCGCTGCAACTGGAAGACGCGCTCGCCCGTCTTGAGTAGCTGGTCGACGCCGGCATTCCAGCCGGTAGCAGCATTGACCATATCAACCATACTGGCAAAGGGCAGCATGCAGAAATGACAGATGCCCAGCGAATCGGTCAGCGCTCTGAAATTCTGGCTTTTTTCCACCATGGCAGCCTTATCGCTATCCCAGCGGTCGCCGGCGTTAAGGCCAAGGTCAAAATGGCCTGTGCCGCCGTCTACCTGGTAACCATCGCTCTTATTATGATCAGCGCCGCGCGGAGCTGTGGCGTAAACCAGCGCCATCGAATGGTATGCCCTGGGTTCATGCATGGGAAACTCTAGGCCCTTGCATTGAACAGCTTCCCCGATGGGACGGCCGTATTTTTGTGTCATACGCCTGGTCCCGCCGGCCAGTATTTTGCCGAAGCCCTCGTTCTTGCCTATGAGGTGCGCCAGCTCAATGGCAGCCTCGATATTACCCCAGTTGAGCTTGAGCCCGCCTGTATCTTTTTCGGTTATAACACCCAGTTCGTAAAGGTAATAGGCATAGCCGACACTGGCGCCGCTGCTTATGGAATCATAACCATACGAATTGCATAGCTCATTGAAATATACCGAGGTGGACATGTCCAGGACCAGCCCCTGCATGGGACCCCAGGCCATGAGCGTTTCATATTCAGGGCCTTCCACCTTGTCGTATAAATACTTGCCCTCTTTTATTTGCAGCACTTTGCGGCAGCGTATGGGACAACCGTAGCATGCGGTATTGCCCACCTGATACTTCTCCAGTTGCGTCACGCCGCTTATATCGGTTGCCTCCGGCATGGTAGGCGCTGTGTAATAGCGGGTCGGCCCATCTCCGTAGCTAATAGCCGAATCTACCCAGCCTGCCGTCCCGGTCTCATGCATTATCAGGCTAAGAAAGCCTTCTTTAACCTCGTCCATGGCCTTTTTCGCTGCTTCGCGGAACTTCTCGGGGTCGTGCATTGGGATCTTCAACTTGCCACGCACCGCTATGGCCTTGACTTTTTTAGAGCCCATCACGCAGCCCAGGCCGGCCCGACCCAGGCAATGCCCCCATTCCGACATGATATTGCCCATAGGCACGAGGTTCTCGGAGGCAGGCCCGATACACGCTACCTGTACGCGGTTATCGTCATGCTCGCTCTTGATCGCTTCCTGCGTCTTATAAGTATCCTTGCCCCACAGGTGAGCGGCATCCTTGATCTCCGCCACGCCATCCCGGATAAAAATGTAGACCGGTTTGGGTGATTGACCTTTAAGTATAATGCCATCGTAACCGGCATTCTTGAACTCGGCGCCGAACCATGCTCCGGCATTGGCATCGCCATATTGTCCGGTATACGGGGAAACGGTTGCGCCGCCCCAGCGGCTTACGCTGGGCCCGCTGGTGCCGTTGAAAAGCCCGGGCATAAGTATTAGAGGATTATCGGGCCCCAACGGGTCGGTCTTTTTATCTACCATATCGAACAGGTAGCGCGCTGCCAGGCCTGTACTTCCCAAGAAATCGCGGGCATAGTTTTCATTCAACGGCTCTTCCGATAAAACGCCCTTTGTAAGGTCTGCAACCAGTATCTTTCCCCAATATCCGTTCATAGTCTTCCCTCTCTAATTTCGTTAGAAATCGATAGGCTTGCCCTCATAGGCATAGGTGAACATTTTGATCAGGTCTCCACTCTCAGGGATTCGTTTGACCGAAATGGTCATAACTTCATTCAAAGCACGGTCAACCAGATCCGGTATTGCTTTGTCATATTTAGCCTTATCGATGCCGCAATCTTTTACCGAGAGCGGCTGTGCCAGTGATTTGGCCAGCTTGCGTATTGCAGCAATCAGGGCTTTAGCACAGGCCTTGTCATCCCCGCTGGCGCCCAGGCAAAAGCGGGCCATTTCGGCATATTTGGTCGTGGTCTCTTCGGAGCCGTTCATAAGGTATTCCATCGTATATGGCAGGAAAAGCCCAACTGCTCGCCCGTGGGGGATATGGAAAAGGGCTCCCAGCGCATGCCCCAGGCTGTGCCCCAGGCCGGCCATCGAATTGCCGAACGCCATACCGCCCAGTGTGGCCGCGTACATCATTTCCTTGCGTGCTTCCAGGTCGGAGCCATTTTTATAGGCTCTGAGCAGGTACTGGAAAACCCGTCGCATGGCTATCAGCCCAGGCCCGTCGGTAATAGTGCTGCCCCATAGCGACGTATATCCTTCGATGGCATGGCACAGGACATCCATGCCGGTATCGGCCGTAATCAGTGGGGGCATGCCCATCACCATAACAGGATCGAGTATGGCGACATCAGGCATGGATTCGGGTGTGCCAAGGCCGAGTTTACGGCCAAGCACTGTGTCGGTCAATACTATGGCCCAGGTAGCTTCGGATCCGGTGCCGCTGGTGGTAGGGATAGCCATAAGCCTGGCCTTATCCCTGAAATTGAACGTCTCAGCCGGCGAAAGAGCGTCGGGCTCCAGGTCCGGTCTGGCCAGCAGCAGAATGATGGCTTTGGCTGCATCCATGACCGAGCCGCCGCCCACGCCGATCACCCAGTCGGGCTGGAATTTAGCCACTGCGGCGCCGCCCTTTTTAATCGTTATGAGGGAAGGTTCAGGCTCGACTTCATCGAACACTTCCCATTTTTTACCGGCGGCGTCAAGCTGATCTGTCACCAGCTTTAACAGTCCCAGTTTTACAATGTTCTTATCTGCGACAACGAAAGCCTTGTTACCCCGGATCTGAAGTATGTACTCCAGTGCATTATCGCCGTATGATATCATTGGGGATGAAAAAGCCCACATGCTGACCTCCTTATTTTTTATATTCGGTTATCGCGGACTATCTAGTCTTCCCATTCAGTCGGCAGCTTCTGCGTGGTGTTGGTCAGTTCATTAGCCGCCTTGGTGTAGCGCATGATCTTGGCCATATTGCCGGTAAGCTTGGACTGCTTGGTGATTATGGCCTGGGTGGAGTCGAGTTGCTTAAGGCAAATCCTTTTCCAAATAGGATATGGCGCTGAAATGATGAACTCGGGCTTGTATTTACTGGCGTCAGTGACCATTTCGCAGGCACGGCAGTTACCGTGCCAGAGATCTATATACATATAACGCGGCTCCTTGATCGGGCCTCCAACCTCGAAAATAAAATAGAAATCGCCTTCCCATGTCTTGGCGGCTTCCGACCAGGCCGTGTTCTTATTCAGCTCCTCCCTGTAAAGATCACACCATTCCTGCGTTGCATACTTTGCCATGCTAATAACTCCTTTTTATTTGACTATTGTTGCCATGATTATAATAGATTATAGCAGCCTAAAATAGTGGAGAACTAAAACAGCCGATTGACCGCTCGTTCGATATATGCTGGCGTAATTTATCATCATCCCTCACTCTTTGTCAATTCGATGATTCATACTAGTTTTAGCCGCCAGCTACTGCCAGTAGCAGGTCCAGTTTGTCGCCATCTTTCAATTGAGAATTTTCGGCCATCTGCTTCACATTCTTGCCGTTCAGCAGCACATTGCTGCTCTGCCAGATGGACAATTGCCTGTTAACTCCCATGGAAAGCAATTTATCCCGGTAGGCGGGGCCGTAATTGGTCTCGATATATTCCCTGGCTTCCCCGATGTTGTCCACATCTGCAGTCACAGCGCCCACACCGACAAAAAGCCTCCACGAGCCGGTAAAGTTAATATTAATCTTGGCCATATCTATCCAGATCACTTAAATAGCCTGATGTTACATATTATAATATGTTTTTAGTCTTACGGGCTCTGCACTTGCCATAAAATCGAGCCGGGGCCGGTTTTTAAAACTTTCATTTTATAACCGGCCCCGGTCCTGCTTATTCAGTTTATTCAGGCTGTCCGGAATTTACAGAGCTAGTAAGCCTCTGTGTAAAGCTTGATAATGTCGTTCGGGTCGTTGACGGGCCGCCCGTTGAATATGACAGCCGTATCTGCGATGGCGTGGAAAGCGCAGACAGGGATGCTTTCCTCGGGAACGCCCACATCGCGCAACCTCATCGGGTGTCCGACCTTGACCATAAGCGCCTCTACGGCGTCGGCCGCTGCCAGGGCGGCATCACGATCCGACATATTGGCAGTGCTTGCGTTGAGGGCATGCGCCACCTGCGCCAGCTTATCCGCCGAGGTCTCGACGTTATAGCGCATCACCTTGGGCAGGACTATACCGCAGGCTGCACCGTGCGGAACATGGTGCATTGCACCTACTGTATGGGCCATGCCATGCGCCAGGCCCACCTGCGCAACGGTGAACGCCCATCCTGCCATGGTAGCCGCCAGTTGCATATTAAGCCGGGCTTTTTCATTCTTGCCGTCGGCTGCAACCAGGGGCAGGTTCTCGTTGATCATGCGGATGGCCTGCAGGGCCATGCCATCGCAGATCTTATTAGACATGGTGCTGGTCATGGCCTCGATGGCATGCGTCATGGCGTCCATAGCCGTGCTGACGGTCATCTCCTTGGGCAGGGACATGGTAAAAACCGGGTCCAGGATGGCAACATTGGGCGTGATCTTGACGTCAACTATGAAAAGTTTGCGCCCGGCGCCGTGGCTGGTCAGCACCGCTACGTTGGTCACTTCACTGCCGGTCCCCGACGTGGTCGGGATGGCTATGTGCGGGGTCTGAGGCTCCGTCAGCACCAGGAAGTTCAGGTAATCGTTGGCGTTGCCGCCGTTCTTTAGGGTTACACATACGCCTTTAGCTGTGTCGATAACGCTGCCGCCGCCCACACTTACTATGCAGTCCGCTTTCAGCTCGCGCGCTACTGCTGTGGCTGCGTCCACCGCTTCCAGGTCGGGGTCGGACGGGATTTTGTCGTAGATACCCACGCAGAAATCGGCCAGGGCATTCTTTACCTTTTGTGCCAGCCCGGCCTTGTTGACGCCCGGATCGGTGAGTATCAAAGCCCTCTTGCAGCCCAGGTCTACGATTGTCTTGTAGATTGAGCTGAGAGCACCGTGCCCGGCGACCACAGCCGTGGGGCAATTGTAGGCAAAACCGTCCACTTTCTTGTAATCAGACATAAGCTGGAATGTCATGTTACTCTTGGCATCAGCCAGAGAGTTGACGTGTATACGTTTGATCACGGTGTACTCACTAAGTCCTGCAAGGCCGAGCTCGCGTCCCACACCTGACTGCTTGTAGCCGCCAAAGGGGCAATAATCGGCAAAGATATGGTAGTTGTTGATCCACATCGTGCCGGTGCGTACGCCGCGGGCCACACGTTCGGCCCTGGATTGATTAGTGGAAAATACGCCGCCTCCCAGGCCGTAGATCGAATCGTTGGCGATAGCTACCGCCTCTTCATCGCTGTCATATTTAATCACGCAGACCACCGGGCCGAAGATCTCCTCCTGGGCGATGCGCATCTTGTTGTTCACGTTGGCAAAGATAGTCGGAGCATAATAATAGCCGCCCTTGATTCCCGCTACCTCAACGCGTTTGCCGCCTGTCACCAGTTTGGCGCCCTCATCTTTGCCGATCTTAACGTAGCGTTCTACCGTGGCAAGCTGCTGCTTGCTGACCAGCGGACCCATATGCGAGGTGGGATCAAGCTGATAGCCGATGCGCAGGGCTTCCGCCCGTTTCTTCATTTTTTCTAGGAATTGATCATATATCTTGGACGGGACCAGCACGCGGGTGCCTGATTCGCATATCTGGCCCTGATGGAAGAAGGTGCCGAAGCAGGCGCCCTCCACGGCCAGCTCCATATCGGCGTCGTCAAGTATGATATTGGCTGATTTGCCGCCCAGCTCCAGCGTCACCTTCTTAACCGTGTCCGAGGCCATTCTCATGATCTCACGCCCGACTTCGGTGCTGCCGGTGAAGGCGATCTTATCTACGTCGGGATGGGTGCAGAGGACACTGCCCAATTCCCCACCCGGTCCGGTGAGAACGTTTATCACACCGTCAGGGATGCCTGCCGCTTTGGCGCATTCGGCAATGATACATGCGCTCAATGATGTGTATGAAGCAGGCTTCAATACCAGGCAATTGCCCATAATCAGGGCAGGAGCGATTTTCCAGAAGGCCATGGTCATGGGGAAGTTCCAGGGTATAATGCCCACGCACACGCCTATGGGCTCTCTGCGGATGAACTCACGGCCGGGGCCGAAGGCGTAGCCGGATACTGGTATCTCCTCCTCCCATGGGAATTTTGTGGCTGCCGTCAGGCTCAGGTTGCGCAGCAGCCCGATGCCCAGCAAAGGGGAAAACTTGGCCAGGCCTATGATCTGGCCCGAGTCCATGCACTCGGTTGCAGCCAGACGCAAGCCCTGTTTGGCCACCTCGTCGGCAAAATCGTGAATCTTGGCCATGCGGGCCGCCGGGGTAAGCCCGCTCCAGACCCCGCTGTTAAACGCCTTGCGAGCTGCCGCTATGGCCGCCTCCGCATCAGCTTTGCCTGCCTGTGCTATAGTCGCTATAGGGGCCTCGGTTCCGGGATCGATCGATTCGAAGGTCTTGCCACTGGCTGCGTCTGCAAATTTGCCATTGATGAACAGCTTGTATTGTTCCACTTGTGCCTCCCTCCTTATATATTTTTTGGATACAATTTGCCATATTTAAGGTAATTGATCACCTTTATATATGCGGTGTTATAACTTTATATCGCAGGTCCCGAAACCGTCCCATTCGTTCAAGGGTTTGCTCGAGCTCAAGACAAATCCTTTCTTCCCTTTTTCATCCACGTAGGATACCGTCACTATTTCCTACAAGCTCGTAAATTTCAGGGTTGATAACAAATGTCAGGCCTTCTATCTCCTGGATTAAATCATTCTCTCGAACCTTATCTACACTCAGGCCTAGTGAAGAATCGCAGCATCCGGTGGAATGCAGATCTATACGGATCGTCCGCGGGTTATCTTCCCTTGTCAGAGATGATTTGATCGCCTCTCTGGCTTCGGCTGTTATCGTGACCATCACTTCTCTTGCCTGCCTCATCATCTATCGAGTCTAATGAAAAACCTTCCGCTATTATAATACATCACTTGATTAACTGGCCAATTGACAGAGTATTATTAACGGTTGCCCTAAGGCCACGGCTGTGACTCATGGGCCCGTTATACTGTCGAAGACCCTTAACACTGGCAGATATATTGCCGGCTGACGTAGTTTCATAGGGGAATGTACCTTTACTTTTACCCAGATAATGCTTAACATTAAGACTGATTTGTCCTTCAATCAATAATTTATCAAAAGGGGTGTCCCATGAGCGAAACCGCAACTCCCGCCAAAACCGACCAGAAAAGGGCCATCAACCGGCTTAAAAGCATGTACCCGCTGCGCAACCTGGTGCAGCAGGACTACATAGATACGCTGAACGCCAGCAACGAAGGCAAACCCACCGTCTGGGCCATGCTCAACTACTGGGAAGGGGACCTTCCCCTCAAAGCCATGGGGCTCAATATCGTTTATCCCGAGAACTACTCTACCCTGCTGGCCTCCACGGGCAGCGCCGAGCCCTTCCTGGACGCCTCTGACTCGGACGGCTATCCCACCCACCTTTGCGGCTACGGCCGCAGCACGATCGGCTACTCCTATCGCATGATGAAAGACCTTAACGGCCGCATACCTCCCGAGGCGCCGCTGGGAGGCATGGCCAAGCCCACCCTGCTGCTGGGCTCCGGCATTATCTGCGACGCCCGCTTCAAATGGTTCCAGGCGCTGGGAAGGTATTTCGATGCCCCTCAGTGGGTGCTTGAGATGCCCATGATGGGGACCGCCGAGGGCATGGAGCCGGACCTGGAAGGCTACCAGATCAAGTTCCTGGTTAGGGAATTGCAGGCCTTTATCGATTTCCTTGAGAAACTGTTAGGCAGGAAAATGGACTGGGCCAGGCTGGAAGAGCTGATCGACCTGGCCGTTAAAATCCACAAGACCACCTGGCAGATCAGCGAGCTGCGTAAATCAGTTCCCGGCCCTATGCACAGCACCGATTTCTGGAGCAGCATGCCCCCTTCGCTTTTCTTCGCCGGGGACATGGCCACGGCCCTCAAGCTCTATCAGGATATGCTGGCCGAGGTGCAGGAACGCGTAAACAACAAAGTCACCGGCATCAACTACCCGGAGAAATACCGCATGGTGTTCAGCGAGCTGCCGCCCTGGCACAGCCTTAAATTCTTCGACAGCCTGGCCGAGAAAGGCTGGAACTTTGTTTTCGAGAGCTGGGGCTATCACGCCCCCAGGCCACCCGATCTCAGCCGCGTCAGCGACCCGCTGGAGAAGCTGGCCCGCCTCTCACGCAATTTTATTTTCAGCATACACCCCTGCGCTCTGGAGGAAGGGGTAGCCAATCCTGTGGCAGAGGTCTACCTGCAAACAGCCAGGGAATTCAAGGCCGACGGGTTCTTCCTGCATCCGCTCATCTCCTGCCGCGCCGCCAGCGCCGGCTTGAGGTCGGTGCAGGACTTTCTGATGAAAAGGCTTAACGTGCCCACCCTGTGGGTGGAGGGGGATATTATCGATAAGCGTGTTTTTAACCCTCAGGAGACTTTAGCCAGGGCGGAAGCCTTTGAGCAGACCATGGAGCACTACCGCAAGGTCCGCAAAGCACAGGGCCTGGACTGGTGAACCGAATAGTAAAATCTGGAGATTGATATGGTAATAGCAATGACCAAAGGGCTATCCCTGGCAAGGGGCGTTTATCAGGACAGGGGACTACGCATGCGTGAGCTGCGCAAATCCGGCAAGAAAATCATCGGCTATATATGCCTTTATCCGCCCGTCGAGTTGATCACCGCTCTGGGCATGATCCCCTTCCGCATCTTCGGCGATATGAATGAGACCATCACGGCCGCCGACCAGGTATCCACTACGCTGGTCTGCCCCTTCCTGCGCAGCATCATCGACCTGGCGCTCAAAGGCAAATTCAACTTCCTGGACGGGGTTGTGGGCGCACATACCTGCGATATCGGGGCGGGCCTTATTTTACAGTGGCGCGATTTCGTTAAGTCCCCCAATTTTTCGCACCTGCTGGACGTACCGCACACCGACCATGCGCCGGCTGTTGATTATTTTGAAGGGCAGATCAATTCCTTCAAGCGGCACCTGGAGGAATTCGCCGGACAGCAGTTGACCGATGATAAGCTGGCGAAAGCCATCGAACTGCATAACAAGCAGCGCAAGCTCGTCAGGCAGCTTTACGACCTGCGCAAGCCCGACCCGCCTCTGCTGACCTCTATGGAGAACCTGGAGGTGCTGGTGGCGCTCTTCAGCCTGCCGGTCGAAGAAGGCAACGAGCTCCTGGAGAATGTGATCCAAGAGGTCAAGGAGCGCAAAGATAAACCCGATAAAAAGAAGGCCCGCCTGCTGGTCTGGGGCCCGGTCTTCGATAATACCTCACTCTATGAGCTGATAGAGAGCGCCGGCGCCAGCGTGGTGGTTGACGATACCTGCGTGGGCACTCGTGCTTTCTGGGCCGATGTAAAGCCGCCCTACAACCTGCACAGCCTGGCACAGCACTACCTGGTGGACATCAAGTGCCCCCGCACCTACCGCCAATCGGAGCCGTCCGAATTGAAAAAGAATTATGACAAGGACCTGGAAAGCAGGTTCGACTATATCAAGAAAGCCGTGACGGACTGGAAGGTGAAAGGAGCTATCTTGCAGAGCGTTAAGTACTGCGATACGCACGGCTATGAGGTGCCCAACTTGAGGCACTATCTGGATGGGCTGGGCATACCCAGCCTCTATATTGAGCACGACTACAGCGAAAGGTCGCTGGCTCCCATTAAAACCAGGGTGGAGGCATTCGTGGAGACACTGGGCTGAGGTAAGCACAGGCCACCATGAATGATCCTACTTCCGGACTTTTCTTCGCCGGCATCGATATCGGCTCCACCATGTCCAAGGCCGTCATAGTTGACGCCCGGGACGGTACGCGGGCCTACGTGGTGGGGCAGACGGGCGCTGAGCACCGCTTGCGCGCCAATAAGGTCATGGAGGACGTGCTCCAGAAAGCCGGCCTAACGCTGGGCGAAGTGGCCTACATCATCTCCACCGGCTACGGCCGGGTCAATGTCCCCTTCGCCGATAAACAGGTCACTGAGCTCACCTGCCATGCCAAAGGGGTGGCCTCGCTCTTCCCGGCTGTACGCACGGCCATCGATATCGGCGGACAGGACGCCAAAGTGCTCCGCATCAAAGACGGCAAATTAACCGATTTCCTGACCAACGATAAATGCGCTGCCGGGACCGGCAGGTTCCTTGAGGTGGCCGCTGATACGCTGGGACTGGACCTCGACGAGATGGGACGGATATCGCTCCAAACCGACAGGCCGGTCAGGATCAACAGCCTGTGCACCATCTTCGCCCAGCAGGAGATCATTTCCCGCCTTTCCGAAGGGCAGCCCCTGCCCGAGATACTGGCCGGGGTCTATATCGCCATCGCTACACGCGTGGTCAAGCTGGCGCGGCAGTTGAAGGTCGAGCTTCCCGTGGTCTTCACCGGGGGTGTGGCCAAGAACGCCGGCATGGTCAAAGCCATCGAGATCGTGCTGGGCATGCCCGTGATGGTGCCCGAAGAGCCGCTTATCACAGGCGCCCTGGGAGCAGCCATACTGGCGCACGACCAGGCCCTTCAGCTTATCAAGAGTGGAGAATACGATGCCCATCGGGAGAAAAAGCTCAGCGAAGCCCATATCGATTTCGGGGAGAACGGCCGGTGACCGAGTATTTTCTGGGAATAGATATAGGGTCGGTCGGCAGCAAGGCCGTCATCGTAAATAACAAGGGCTTGCTGGCGTCGGCGGTCATACCCTCCGGCACCAACTACGGGACTACCTCGGCCACTGTAAAAGCCGAAGCGCTGAGCCGGGCGGGGCTGCAGGCTTCCGACATTAAAGGCAGCGCAGCCACAGGCATCGGCGGCAGGAACGCGCTAGCGGCTGGAGCGGCCGGGGCCAATGACTATCATGGAGTAATTATCTGCGATGCCAGGGGGGTCAGCCACACCTTCCCTGCTGCCCGGACCATCATCGATATCGGCGGCCAGGGCAGCCAGGTGATCACCATGGATGAAGATGGCAGCGTGATCAATTTCACCGCATCCGAGATCTGCGCCACCGGCAGCGCACGGCTGCTGCAGGTGCTGGCCCGCATTTTGCAGGTAAACATGGACCAGATAGGTCCTCTTTCATTAAAGGCCACCAGGCCGTCCAATTTCTCCACCTCATGCAGCGTTTTCCTCGAGACCGAGGTCATCACGCGCATCTCGCAGGGTGACCGGCCGGAAGACATCCTGGCCGGCATACACCGCTCCATCGCCGAAAAGGTCGCAGCCATGGCCCGCGGTTTTATATTGGAAAAGGAAGTCGTCATCATCGGCGGAGGAGCGTTGGACATCGGCCTGCTGCAGGCTATTGAAGAAAAACTGGCCATAAAGGCTATTGTGCCCGACAACCCCCGGCTGATGGCCGCCCTCGGCGCTGCCGTCCTGGCACGCGAAAGCTATTCCACGTTATAGCGCCGCAATCTGCAGGGACATACCTTCAGGTATTATATAATGGTATTGAGGAGGTGGCGCAGGTGAAGATAAATAAAGACTACTGGATATCCGGGGCCAACAACACGGTCTACAGGCCGGGTCAAAGAAGTGGCCATTACGAAAGCTATTTCCTGCGGGCCAACCACCCTTCCAGGCCGCTGGCCTTCTGGATACGTTACACCACCTTCAGCCCGCGGGGCAGCCCCGAAAAAGCCATAGGCGAGCTGTGGGCGGTGTATTTCGACGGTGAGACCAAAACCAATATAGCTGTAAAAAAGGAAGTGCCCTTCGCCCAATGCTCATTCAGTCCATCGACGCTGGATATCAATATAGGCAGGGCAATACTGAATTCTGTCAGGCTGGTCGGCGGCGCTGCATCGGGCAACCACGAGATTTACTGGGAGATGGACTACGGCGGAGAGGCGCGGCCGCTCTTCTTATTGCCCCTGAGCATGTATTCCGGCAGGTTCCCCAAAGCCAAAAGCTGTGTGCCTCTGCCCCTGGCCGAATTTAACGGCATCCTCAAGGTAGACGGCAGGGATATAAAGATCGAGAAATGGGTGGGGAGCCAGAACCATAACTGGGGATCGAAGCACACCGATCTTTACGCCTGGGGGCAGGTGGCCGGCTTCGATAATAATCCCGCAAGCTTTCTGGAAGTGGCCACGGCAAGGCTGAAGATCGGCCCCCTCTGGACCCCCGCCATGACCCCCATCGTTCTGAGGCACAAAGGAGAGGAGTTCGCTCTCAACGATATCTCTCAAACCATCTTTGCGCACGGCCACTTCATATATTTCGACTGGCACTTCGGCTCGGAGAACGATGATGTCGGCCTGTCGGGCCGGATCTGGGCCGATCGGGAATGTTTCGTGGGTCTGAATTACTATAACCCGCCCGGAGGCAACAAATACTGCCTCAATACCAAGATCGCTGCCTGTAACCTGAGGGTAACTTACGGAAAAGGCAGCCGAAAGGGCTCATCCGAGCTCCTGACAACATCACACCGCGCCGCCTTCGAAATCCTCACCGACAGGAGCGACCACGGCGTAGCCATATTGTAAGATTGTGATATGGGGCTGAATCAATGGCATTGCACTAGGGAGGACGTGCCATGAAGGTTGATAAAACCAGGCTGGAGTTTCTGAAAAAGGATGCGGTGCAGGGGTTTACCAGGACGATCGGACTGGTCCCCGTGTCTTTGAAGCCGGGCAAATTCGTCACGCGCATAAAGCTTGAAAAGCGTCTTTGTCAGCAAGATGGCTTCGCACATGCGGGCCTGATCGCCGCGATGGCCGATCATACCGCTGGATATGCGAGCTATTCGCTGATTTCGAAGAAGAACCGTATTCTTACTATCGAATTTAAAATAAACTATTTGAGACCTGCATCCGGGAATTTTCTGGAATGCAAGGCGTGGGTACTCAAACCCGGCAAGCAAATCCTTTTTACCGAAGCTGAAGTCTATTCCGTCAAAGGTACGGTCAAAACTCTGATTGCCAGGGCCATGCATACAATGGCGTCTGTCCCAAAGGAAAAAATAGACGCTAGAAAAATTTAAATACTTTCCTCAGCTTAATGGACTCGGTTATGGGCATAACAACGCTGGATATTACGCCTAACTTCGGGGACCTGGCTTGGCCTGTTGGAGAGCTGGTAACTGGAAGGCGGTGGAGTGTGATATCGCGGTGAGATAGCTGCCGATTATGACTCAAGCAATACTCGGAAATTCATGTGAATGAGAAGAAGAATGTCGCTAACGTGTCGTCCTCCCAGCTATGCAAGACAGGCATTTTACGGGTCATTTTAAGCGGTCTATTAGTCCGATGCCATATGAAAACACTCTAAAGAGGTGTGGCTCCAGATCACTGGTGAGCCTAATGTCGGCGCCCAGCCGACTACACAAGTATATAATCCGGGTTCATTGGTTGTGCGCCGCTTTCTCAAAATCATAGGTATGGCATGAGACGAGAGATGCCGTCCAAAGACTACCCGTCGGGCACTCTGAGAAGTCAAGCAAGAAAACACACACTATGACCTGATGGTGTTATGGAAGATAAGATTTTGACGAAATTCGGGTTTAACATCACCATGTATAACATCTAGTTCGCTCTTTGTTAAACCCGGCCAGGTATCCCGCCATGGTTTTCTGGCATGATATGAATACTTGGATTATTTCTCGAGAAATAATTACTGCTGAGTAAAGTGTGAAGCGACGAAGTCTTTACAGCAAGATTTATGTAAGTATGTCTCATTCGTGGCGCTTAATATTGTACTTTCTGTTCCTCAGATGATACGGCGTAGGGCCGCCCTCAAGATGGTCAATTATCTCCTTCTTGACAGCTAATCTGTCGATCGCTCCATAACACTTTATAAATGCCCGGCTTGCATCACTCTTGAGAACAATGAAATTGTCTGAATCCGAAGCGACACCCACACTCGAATTGTGGGTCGTTAATATGAACTGCCTTCTTTCTTTCCCCTCTCGCAACTTGGAGACTATATCTTCATAAACCGAAGATACATCAAGGGAATCTTCGGGATGGTCTACGACGACCGGTCTATTCCCCTGGGATAGAGCAATAATCAGAAGAGCGGTGCATTTCTGACCAACAGATAGTTCAGACAAGGGATAATACTCGCCATCCTCTTTTCTAAATTCTATGGTTGGGGTATCTTCCGGGAAGCAGCTATGTGAAAGCGCAAGTACCTCATCGAAGGACTCTTTCGAGTTGAGGTTATCAATGACTTTCTTGGAGTTGGTTTCGTCAATAGTTGCTTTAGTAGCTAATGATTTAATATCCCCACTCACGACTAGATCAATGAATTCGGACGGCATGAGCCTACTGGAGATTCGTTCGCTGACTTCCTTTCTAATTCCCGAGCCTTTCAATAAGCCGATGAGTTCATTGCTGAATTTATCGTGATTAGCAGCATAGGTCAGGGTCATTTTTAGCCTACCCTTGGACTGAGCAGTTAGGTCATCGTACTTAGCTTTCCTTAGTTGGTAGTGGTCGTGTTTTGTCTTGTTGAATTTACCAAGGAGGGCAACTCTCTCTACCTTGATTTGCTCTAACTTATCCAATTGGGCCCGATATTTCCCCAGTTCGCCCTCCAACTCGGCTTTCCTCGCGGTTAGATTGTTTCTCTCGAGTTCTAGTTTCCCTTGGTCTCCACCTGCTCGAATAAGCATTTCCGGCGATTAGGCACTTGACAAGTTCAGGATTGCGATCACGGCCAGGGAAGTGCCTTGGGGCTCAGATTTAACTCCTTCATTCCTGCATCTTTAAGAGCGCTAAGCGATTGCTTGAGCTGTCTGCGCTGCTCTTCCGTGAGCTTGGACAGGACATGCTTGACTCCCTCTTTCTTAATGACCTGTTTGAGCGCGGTCTCCCCCTTGGAAGTCAAGGTGACCCTGATGAGGTTCTTCCTTTCCATGTTCTTGGCCCTTTTTAGAAGGCCCTGTTTTTCCATTCTCATAAGTATGCCCGATACGGAGTGCGGTTCTCTAAGAAGCATCCTTGAAATCTTGGCCGGTATAACGTCCTTGCCGATAGCATCGATCAGGAATAATATATCTGCAGAAGTGGCTGACAGGTTCTGGGGCAGCAATTCCCTTTCCCTGATTTTGACAAAAATATCTGCTACCTGAAGTAGCGAAGTTAAAAGCGTGTAGTCTTTGTCCGCCTTAATTTGCTGTGCCATCTATATCCTCCGGAGGTAATTTTATTCTGCTAAATTGCCAATATACACAGCCGATATTTCGTTAAACCCTCGGCCTCGAATCTTGTTGGTCGTTTATGTGTAACTAAGTAAATTATGACAGAAAAAACAAGAATGCCAAAATGACAGTCCCTAAAACCCATGCGCATGTGGTTATCAGGTGCCGGACACTCAACATAGGCAGGAAACTGGGCTGAGATTTGACTCAGCCCGGTGGCACAGGAGGTTCCGGGCGCCAGCCATCCGCAAACCGCTTTAGTCCGTCCATCATCTCACTGTCTTTCAAGCTCGATCTGTGGAGCTCTTTTTCCAGTTTTATTCCCTCAGCCAGCCCTATAGATAACCCTTCATACACTGCGAGGCGGTCATTCACGAGGCTGGTAAATGGGTAGTTAGTAAGTATCTTCGCAAGTTCCAAGGCCCTGGACAGGGCTTTCCCTTCGGGTACTATCTCTTGTACCAGTGCCATCCTGAGCGCCTGCTCCGCGTTTATCATCACACCGGTCTCTATCAAGTAGAGAGCATTTCCGAGGCCTACGATCCTGGGCAACCGCTGCGTCCCGCCATCGATCAGAGGCACACCCCAGCGCCGGTTCACAACTCCGAACCTGGCGTTTGCCGCTGCTATGCGGAAATCGCACCAGCAGGCAAGCTCCAGACCACCTGCCAGGCAATAACCGTTTACAGCAGCTATGGTTGGCTTCCGCACATCAGTAATCCGGCTGAAACCCATTGGCCCTGACTCTTCCGCCCCCACTCTGGCAGTCAGTCCTTCCACTGCCTTTAAATCAGCTCCTGTACAAAAGGAAACATCTCCGGCGCCGGTCAAAACCATTGCTCTCAGCGTATCATCATGTTTAAACTCTGTTACGGCTTCTTCCAGCATTGCTGCGATCTCAGCATCAACTGCATTACGCGACTCGGGCCGGTTTATTTGCACGACGTAGACCATATCTTCGCGTTTAGTCTCAACCTTCGCCATAATGCGTACTCCTTATTAAATTACCGGTCCACCGGTCAATCAGCTTACGTTCATAGCCTGAAATAGCGCGTTGGGTCTTTTCTTGACCCGATCATCAGGCCTTTTGCTATATACCTACCCACGCACATGGTAGAACATGGAGTCACTAGGGTCCAGTTTAATCGCCGTACTACAGTCAGATATAGCTTGGTCGTAATTGCCCTTACAGTAATAGGCAAGGCCGCGGTCGTTATAGGCATGGGCACGGCCGAAATGCACGTCGCCTGTGGAATACCCATTGTTGAGTGCAGAGGTAAAGGCTGTCAGAGCCTCCTGGTAATTATTCTGGCTTAAATAGGCCAGTCCGATCTGGTACTGAGCGGGCCCGAACTGGACCCCGACGCTTTCCGAGTCAACAATGATGGAATATGTGCTGTTTTCCCCTACCTTCGCCCGTAACCCGGAGCAGGATACTGCCAGCGTAACAACCACCACCACCGACGAACACATAAAAAATATGCGGCTTACCAATGAAACCCTTTTCATAGGATTTCCCTTTTAAACTGGCGATGATGCATCATGGCCCTCATCGCCATTGCCACTAATAGTAGGTCGATAGCACTTGGCTGTCAATCACCTTCTCGGGGTCCTGTAGTAGAGGTGCCTTTCTGAGGAATGGCAACTACCACCGTCTCCAACCGCACTACTGTGCCTGAATTCACCCGGCCTGAGTCCACGAGTGACTTGAGAGCCGTCACCATCCGGTGATAGTGTGCACTATACTTTGCGTCCAGAGTCGTTTCAAATACGTTTTAACCACCTGCCAATTTCCTCTTTGGTGGCGTTGATCCGGCAGCCAAATTCGAAGTTCTGCAATTCAATAACGAGCTTTGGAAGTTAGGTCGGGCCTTTATTTGGTTTGCGTACCACGATATGACTCCTTGAATTATTTCTTGAGAAAAATTATTTGGCCGACCAGTCGGCGGATGAATTGAAGGCCAACTGGTTTTCGGCGCTTGCCTGAATTTCTCCTCGAGCGCAGGGAGAGGGGTGGCCGATGTTGTATAATTTCTTGTCATGATACCCTGGTTCGTCGGCTCGGTCGTCCGCAACGAAGGTAAAAAATTCCTCAGATTTACGGGGGATGTTGACCTGTCCCGCCTCGCCGGCGAGGCGGTGACACGCGGTGACCGGGTATCGCTCTATATCCATATCCCCTTCTGCCGTACGCTCTGCCCCTTTTGCTGCTTCAACCGCTATCTCTTCAAGGAGGAACAGGCCCGCAGCTATTTCGTCGACCTGCGCAGGGAGGTAGACATGTACGGTGCGCTGGGCTTCAAGTTCAATGACTTCTATTTCGGGGGCGGCACGCCCACCGTCCTGATGGACGAACTGGGCGATTTCATCGCATACCTGAGGGCTAAATTCGAGGTCAAGCGCATCTCTCTTGAAACTACACCCCGCGAGCTGACGCCCGATACAATAGAGCAGCTTCAGCAGCTCGGCATCAACCGCCTTTCGGTGGGTGTTCAGAGCTTCGATAATACATTATTAAAAGCCGTGGGCAGGACACTCTTCAAAGGTGAGGACTCCATTGAGAAGCTCAAGCTGGTGCAGGGCAAGTTCGATACTGTTAATGTAGACCTGATGTTCAACTTCCCCACACAGATAGAGGAGCAATTCAGGTCGGATGTAAAGATATTCAAGGACCTGGGCACCGACCAGGCCACCTTCTACCCCCTCATGCCATCGCCCCACAAAATGGACGCCCTGGAAAGGAAATTCCGCCGGGTGGATACATCCAGGGAGAAGCGGTTCTACGATATTATCCTGAGGGAACTGCTGGATAGCGGCTATAAAGCCTCCACCGCCTGGTGCTTCTCACGCGGCGACCGCATGATCGACGAATATATCATCGAATATGACGACTATATCGGTGTGGGGGCCGGCTCGGTCGGCTTCCTGGGCGGGGATTTTCTGGTTAACTCCTTCTCGCTGGAAGGCTACCACAACCGGGTGGCAGAGGATAAGCTGCCCATCGTGCGCATGCGCCGGCTGTCCGGACTTGAGCACCGCCGCTACTATATGCTGACTCAGTTCTTCGGCATGGGACTGAATACTGGATCGTTCAGGAAGCGCTTCGGCGCAGATATCCACTCGAAATTATGGGCCGAGCTCCTCTTCTTTAAAACGGCGGGCATTATCCAGGAGAGAGAGGGACTTGTCTCGGTTACCCGGCGGGGCATGTACCCGGTAGGCACTATGATGAAGGAGTTCTTCGCTTCGTTAAATACCCTTCGTGAATACTGTATCGAAAGTGGGATTTAGCGCTGCCTTAATATCCCATCTCGATCGAAGACTGCCCCTGGATTTTAACCACCTGGTCATACTGGTCGTCGCTGACAAGCAGGTGCCGGACCAGCATTATGCCCCTGTCGCTGGGGGAAACGACCACCTGCGCTTTTTCGTTTTCCGGGATAGCAGCGCCCTTTTTGACCAGCAATATCTCCACCGGGTTCGATTTGACCTGCTGGTCATTCAGGACGAAGTAGTTATCCGTGTTGGCCGTGTAAAATGCTACCGACCAGTAAACATCGGTAGGCACCTGCGCCTCGAAGTGGATCGGCTGCTGGCTTACGTCGTATAGCAGGATCGAATAGACCAGGTCGGGGCATGGCCTGACCACCATCCTGTTATCGGCTGTCGTGCGTCCCCCCTTCATCAATACATTTATGGGATATTTGGACATGGCGGTATTCATGATCACAACCGGTATGGCAAATATCGTGATGAAATGGACTATTACCGCAACGGCTACGGTTGCCAGAGCGGTCCACCATAACCACCTGTTCATTTACAGCCTTCCTTTATAATGTGAGGTAGTTCGACTATATCCGGGTGATCACGAATCAGCTGGCCGGGATTATACAGCCGCAGTGAGAGAGAAAAAGTCTTCTGGTCACCCAGGGGCAACCAGCCGTCTGGCTTCGTGGTTTTCGAAAGGTAAATTACGAAATTCTTGTCGGCGTCATATTGCACGTTGTCCATATTATAAGAATAGCGGTTTAATTCATTGGGGATGAGAAAATCATCGGCGCCATAAGCGGTGATGCTCCACCAGCGCGCTTCCAGGGCTTTGCCGTCGATCCTGTATGTGCAGTCGGCCTGCAGGGGGTCGCCGCTATCATCCGTATAGGCATTGTAATAGAGTACCTCTGACTGGTTGAGCGCAAGAAGATAGTGTATGGCAATGGAGGCCCTGGTATAGGGGTCCGCCTGCTGGCTGCCCGCGGCCAGGTTGGTCTCCCAGGGCCCGTTATGGACGCTGAACCTGTTTGCCATAATATCAAAGGCCTTTACGGCGGACCCGATACCTATGGCACTTCCCAGTACTAAAGCAATTAATGTTCCAACAATTATTTTGGCGGTCTTGTTCACCTGTTACCTCGGCTGATACTAGTTTATTATAGCAGATAGGCAAATGGCTTTCAGTAAGGCCGAAAACTTGCAGCCGTGCGCGGGGTTTATAACTTTTCCAAAACCCAAGGCTATTCATATAAGTACTTGACAAAATCCTTTGTACGGGTTAGATTATCAAAAACGCATGACGCATGATTTTCTCGGCGAGAGCATGAAGAAGGAAAAGGGCATTGCCGGCTAAAGGTAAAGCTAAGAAGTTGGAGGTCCCGGAGATCGAGCTGCATTTGCTTGAAGCAGCCAGCAAGGAGATGCAACAACTGGATTCATTGAAAGATATTTTCTGTGAGACCAGCGAAATTATATTGCGCCATAATCAATTAGCCCGTCAAAAAATCATACCCACGGTCGGGCCAACGCGTGTGAACTGGTCCGAAATTACCAGGCGGGCCAATCATCTCATAGCCAGGCTGGCTTCCGACGAATATAAATTCATCGCCTTGACAGCGCTTGAAAAGGGGAGCGACAACTTACTTCTCAAAGAGGAACTGGCAAGGTTATTGCATATCATTTCCTCACTGATTTCGGAATACACTGAGATCCTGACTATCATAGATCAATACCCGCAGACCATCATAATGATGTGGTCATCGGAAGTTGAGCACCTGGATGAGGCCTCATCCAGGGTTCATCAATTGATCCAAGACAGGATGAAGCCCGCCGTCCGCGCTTAAATATCCGTGCTGTAAATTTCAAGATTACACCAGCATATATCCGAATGCCTTCTTGCTGACGATCCTGGATGGTTTGGCAGGTTCGGGTTCCACCTTCTCGCGCAGGCGGTGGACGAGTTGGTCGATGGTAGCATCGGAGATGGCGGAGGGGTCTTTGCTCTCCGGCCAGACGGCCTGAATTATCTCGTCACGCGAGCAGATATTGCCGGCGTTCTTATAGAGGAAGAGTATCAGTTCATACTCCTTTTTAGACATCGTTTTTTGTTTGGCATCCACCCACACCTCTTTCTTTCTCTCATCAATCTTGAGCCAGGACACTGCGGCAGCTTTGTTTTTAGCGACGGCAGAGTCCCTGGTCATGATATTGGTGGTTTCGGACTCTTTGAACTGGAGCACGACCTTCGCCGAGTCTCCGGCGACGCCCAGGCCGATCTTGCTGTTATGTTTGAGTTCGTATAAATTGCCGGGCACTATCCTATCGTCATCCAGCATAGTGCCGTTGGTGCTGCCCAGGTCTTTTATATAGTAGCGAACGCCTTTCTGAGCTATCTCCAGATGACGCCGGGAAACTACCTCGTCGTTAAGCTCGATATCGGGCTTGCTCTGCAGGGTGCGGCGGCCGATCACCGTCTCGGTTTTATCCAGCGTGAATATCCTCCCCATGTCCTCTACGTCGCCTTTCTTGACCACGATAAAAGCCAATCTTTACCTCCGGCGCTGCTTAGCGGCCATACAGGTTGCAGTATAATATATTGCATGCAGTTGCAGCATAGTATAAATATGTCAGATTTATATTAGGTATTCGTCAGATAGCTGTCAAGCAATGCGCTTGCCGATTAACTAGACTTTTATGCAAACTATGGATGAAGCAGCCGAAAATACCATCGTTTGCTCCCGCTGCGGGAGCGAGAACAGCGCGGGCAGGTTTTTCTGCTATACCTGCGGCAATTATTTTGCCGGGGCTGAAAATGGTAACGGGGTAACCGGCTCCGACAAGCAGGAACAGGCGGGTACGCTGCTGTCTGCGCCCAAAGCCAAGGTACTTATGCCGGGCGGGGCGGAGATCCTGCTCTCCGGCACGCCTACCTTCATCGAACGCAGCAATTTCGACGGCACCCTGCCGCGCGACATTTTAATGAGCATCTCCAGGCAGCACCTGCTGATAACCTGCGATAAGGGCACCTATTACATCCAGGACTACGGCCGCGAGGGCAGAGGCAGCACTAACCATACCAAACTGAATAATGTGGATATACACAATAAAGGCAGGCAGGCATTAAAGGACGGCGATCGCATCGAGCTGTCCCTGCAGTCGGAGCTGACACTGACCTTTAAGCTGATGTAATGTTGCAAGTACACTGGAGAATGAATTGGATATAGGCTACGGCTGGGATACAGGACTTCTTCGCAAGCTGAACGAAGACAGCATTTTTTTTACCGGCTTCGAGATCAAGACCCACCTGGGCACGGCATCGGCCGGGCTGTTCGCAGTAGCCGACGGCATGGGCGGGCACAATGCCGGCGAGGTCGCCAGCAACCTTGCCGTTAAGACCTTCTTCGCTGAGTGCCTGGCCGGTTTGCTGGGACGGTCGCCCTCTCCACCCCTTACCATCATGTCGGACGCCTTCGACAGGGCCAATAGCAGCGTTATAGAGGCCGCCGGGGACAGGGACCTGCAGGGCATGGGCACCACACTCACCGCCGCGCTGGTGATCGACCATGATATGTACGTAGCGCATATAGGCGACTCACGCTGCTATATCATCAATACCCGTGAAACCCTCCAGGTCACCGAGGACCACTCGGTCGTCCAGCAGCTTGTGGATACTGGAAAGATCACGCAGGAGGAAGCCAGAAGCCACCCGCGCCGCAATGAAATAACCCGCGTCCTGGGCTACTCAGGAGACAGTGTCCCCGACCTGATCCAGATGAAGCTCTATGCCGGCGACAATATCCTGCTTTGCTCCGACGGACTGTGCGGAGTGCTACCTCAAGAGAAACTTACCGAAGTTGTGCTAAATTCCCCCGGACCCAGCCAGGCCTGCGCTGAGCTGACAGCCGAGGCCAATATGGCCGGGGGTCCCGACAATATATCGGTTATCATAGCCAGGCCGGTCAACCTGCCATCATGGCAGGCCCTTACCACAGCCAAAACCAGTATCAGGACGACACCATGATATTCGACAGAAATATCATCATCGTAATAATTGTGGCCATCTGTGCTGCCATACCACTGACCGTGGCTTTGGTTCAGGTCGCCCGCAAATATAAGCGCGTCAGGCCAGCCTCCAATAGGGTGAAGGCCAGCCGGCCTGCGGCCTCTGCCGTGGGTAAAAACACCTTCCCGGTCAACGGTCGCTATGACGCAAGGCTTCAGCCATTTAAACAGGGGGGTATGGCGACAATCTGGATCGCAACCGAGCGCAAGACACGCAGGACCTATATTATCAAGACGCCGCGCCGGGGCACCACTATGGATAACGTGTACCTGGACAAGCTCATGCTGGAAGCGGGATATCTCAGGAGATTAAACCACCCCGTGATAGTTAAGCATATAGAAGATTTTTACTACAATGGCGAGTTCCATGTAGTCATGGAATATGTGAACGGCGAGACCCTCATGTCTTCATCTCCCAGGTCCTCGCCCGGCGAAAAAAAGGTGCTTGACTGGGCCTGCAATCTGTTGGACGCACTGGGATATATTCATGCCGCAGGCATAATTCACAGGGATGTGAACCCCAAGAACATCATGCTGGTGAGCGACGGCTCCGTCAAGCTGATCGATTTCGGCACGGCTAAAAACATGTACGAGACGGACAAGGACAGGGAGCTCGGCGACCCCTTCACGCAAATCGCCAACAAAGGCTTTGACATCCCGGAGCTATTCCTGGGAGGCGAGAGCGACCAGCGCTGCGACCTTTGCGGACTGGCACAGACCGCCATTTACCTGCTTACGCTCAGACAGCCCAACGAGATCTGCTCGGGACTGTTCAAATCAAACTGGCCGCGCACCTACGCCGAGGCCGGAAACGTTGCAGATTACCTCATATCCGTGGGTATATCCAAGCGGACGGCCAGGTGCCTGGCGCAGGCCATTATGTTCTCCCCCGGTGACAGGTTCGCCGACGCCGGAGCCATGCGCTCTGCACTCTCGCCGGAAAAGGGCTACCCCGCAAAACCCGTAGAGGCGGCGTTAAAAAAATGAGTAATAAGCTGATATCCGCCGTCATATGGGCCCTGGGACTGCTGGCCTTAGCCGCCTGCTGGACAGCAGGAGCTGTAGCCATGGGCGCCCCCACCGAGAATTACACTATTACCGACCTCCCCAACAGCACCTCCGGATACTCCGCCATCCAGCCGCCGGTCAACTTCATCCTGGAAGGGCCGACTTCGCAGAGCGACAACAGCTCCCCGGTATTTATCGCTGATTTCATCAGCCCTTCGGGAAACGGCACTGTCACGGGCAATGAGAACTGGTACATGGATATAGATATAAACATCGCTGGCTGGCTTTATATCTACGAATACTACCCTCCCAACAATAAACAGGGGCAGTGGATCGCCTATAAATGGCAGTTGCCGCAGAGCGGCCAATGGAGCCTGGGACCTTTCAGCCCGATGGATAACGAGGCTGAGGGACAGCATATCTACCGGATATGGTTTTATAATGACGGGCAATGGGCCGCCGAGGAGCCGGGAGGCTCACAGGACAACCTGGTCTACTGGACCTATGCAAAAGGCGCTGCCCCCGTTCAGGCGCCCTCTCAACCCACCCCGACCACCCAGGAAGAAGCCCCTCTAACCGATCAGCTATCCAATTTTATTACCCACCCCCTGATATTCCTGCTGGGCGGCATTATCCTGGGTATAGTCATTGCTGTCTTTTCATACAGGACTTACAGCAGGAGGCGTGCGAGGCCGGTTACGGAGCCGAAACCTGTTGAACCTCACGAAGAAGCGGCCTCTCCTGTCTCTGCTCCTGATATAGTCTCCCTTGCTGCTGTACCCCCAGCCACGGCCAGGGCCAAACTGTACCTGCCCAACGGCATGGAGATTCAGCTTGCAGGCGCCAGCAAAATCATGGGCAGAGGAGAGCTGGCACGGACGCTGACCCTGGACGATCTGGGACTCATCTCCCGAAAGCATTTCGTTATCAACCTCGATGGGGACCAGTTCTCTATAGAAGACAGCGGCAGCGCCAACGGCACACTGCTCAACAGCATCGACATCAAAGGCAGGGGACCGGTAGACCTGAACGATGGTGATACCATTGAGCCGGCCGGTGCCATCAAACTCAAGTTCCATCGGCTCTAAGCGCTTCTTTTTGTCAGAAAACTGTCAGTGACCTGTAAGCCCGCAGTCAAGCAATCGTCTCCCGTGATATGTATATTTATTACAGAAGAAAATTATTTCAACGGGAGTTGATTGTTCACAATGAAAAAAATACTGATGCCGCTGCTTGTAGTAATACTGATATGTACATCTGCAGTCAGCATTTTTTCTCCGGTTCTGGCCCAGGCGGAAGCTACGCCGCCTATGAGCCCCGATGACACCTGGCAACCGCCCTACGATGGCGGGACCTCACTGGAACCTTCGGTTGGCGTGGAAACCTACGGCCAAAACTGGCCGGCTTTGCAGATACCGATGCCTTCACCGGTTGAACCGGGCATACCCAGTTCGATTACAAATGCTTACCTGGTTAACAGCTACGGGCAATTGCTGACCAACCTTTACAGCGCCCAGCAGGTTTATCTGATCGTATCCTTCAACGGCCCGGGCTATTTTTATCTATGGGAGTATTACCCCTCGGGCAGCAGCCCTTACGGGCACTGGCTGTGCTACCGGTGGTACCGTCCCGGCGCAGGAGTCTGGAGGATAGGCCCATTCGCCGCCCAGCAGTGGGACTCATCCGGACGCTATTTATGGAAGATGTGGTACATCTCCGGTTTCACCTGGTCGACACGCTCGCTGAGCTTCAACTATACGCGGGGCTACTATCCGAACGATATACCGAGCCCCACGCCAACACCCGTGGCAGCACCCGTAATCAACTCATTTAGTGCCAGCTTACCCTCGCTGGAGCTGGGGCAGACGGCGACTCTGACTTGGACTACCAGCAATACCAGCAGCGTGACGATCTCGCCGGGCGTGGGCACGGTGGCCTCAGCCGGTGCTACTACGGTGACTCCGTCAGCCACGACAGCCTATACGCTTACGGCTACAGGCAACTCGGGCAATCCCGTTTTATCCTCTTTGACGATTACGGTTATGCCCAGGGTAGCTCCTACACTCAGAGCCGACCAGGCTACTATACAGAGCGGCCAGTATGCCACGCTGTCCTGGAATGCGCCCTCGGCAACGCAAGTATACATTTCAGGCGTGGGCAGCTACAGCTCCAGCGGCAGCGCCAGGATATCGCCCGAAAATACGACCACCTATAACCTTACCGCCACGTATATCGACGGAACCACACAGTCGGCCTCGGCAACCGTCCACGTGGAGCATCCGCCTGTCCTGCTTTGGGGCCTCATAGCTTTACTGGCTGTAGCAGCTGTCATCATCGCAGCACTGCTAGCCAGAAAACCGGCCAAAGTAGCTACATCACAGGCCTCAACTACTCATGCAGCCAGCACCAGCCCCGCTGAGGCTACTATGCCGGCCGGCACCGCCCCTGCGGTGACATCGATAGTGGAGATCCCGCCGGCCAAGCTTTCAATGCCGGACGGCAGCGAGATATTGCTGGCAGGCAATTCGAGGTCGTTCGGCAGGCACGATTTCGATAAATTCCTGCCGGAGGATAGCGTCTCTTATATATCCAGGCAACATATCAATATCTGGTATGAGAATGACCGGTACTACATCGAGGACCGCAGCAGCACCAACGGAACCCGCCTTAACGGGACGGAGATCAAGGGTACCGGCAGACATGCCCTGGAGGACGGGGATACCATTGACCTGGCAGATAAATTAAAAATTAATTTTAAAAAATAGTGCAATTCAAGGAGGTTACTATGAATTATAAAAAGACCATACTCATACTGGCATCACTGGTGGCCTGCGCCATCTTTGTATTCCCCCTGACGCCCGCTTACGCGGTACCCGATACAACGGGGCCGCGAACAACGGCAGTTCAGCTCAACGACGATGCTGGGACGACAACGACAGATACTACCACGACTACGCCGCCGGTCGATACTACCACAACTACGCCGGCCGATACTACCACGACTACAGCGTCGACAGCTGCCGGCACAACCATACCACCGATATCTGACGCTACCGGAACGACCCCTCCCCCACCTCCTCCACCCGCTCCCACGACTACTGATTCCACCGCGGCAACGACTACTACCACGACTACAGATACTGCGGTGACGACGCCTTCGACCACTGATACAACAGTGCCCTTGTTAGCGCCAACGGCCGATCCTCCAAGCTCACCTGCGGGCGCTTCAGGAACGCTTGGGCACCATCACCCTTACACCCCACCTGTGCCCGGAGATCCTCCGCCTTCCGGCCCTTCGGGCCCTCTCGGGCATCACTATCGTCCACCGACACCGCCATACCCACATCCACATCCGCATCCTAATCCAAATCCCAATCCCTATCCCTATCCATACTACCAGTATCCATATTATCAGTATCCTTACTATCAGTATCCTTACGGGTACTATCCCTACAACGACTCGGTATTTCCTTATAACTACAACTACTACCAGACCTATCCTGTTCAATCACAGCCCGATTATGCGCCGACAATCAGCTCTTTCACCGCGAACCCCAACTATGTTCAACCGGGACAGCCGGCCACGCTATCGTGGGTCGTCAGCAACGCCAGCTCGGTCAGTGTATCACCGTCCATCGGCTCTGTAGCCATCTCCAGCTCGGCCACAGTCACACCGGCAGCTACTACAACTTATACCATCTCTGCCACCAACAGCGTGGGCACTGTGACCGCCAGTACCACCGTCACAGTGGCGCCCTACGTGACTACTTATCCCACATATACCAACCCGCCGGTCGAGCCAAGTACCAGCGCTACTGAAGCCAGCACGGTTGTCACGCCGGCAGGAATCAACCTGTGGCTTCCTATCATTCTGCTGATCGCCATTATGGGCGTGGCAGCCGCAGTTATCATAGCTCTCCTCACCAGGAAGCCTGCTGCAGCGGCACTTCAGCATTCCGGCACAGCGTCGGCCCTTACGGCTGCAGCGGGGACGGCGCCCGCAGCTACCCTGCCGGCCACCGGCACGCCGCACACCACGCCTATCGGGGCGGGCGCGGCACGGCTGGTTACGGCCGGCGGTGGCGAGCTGCCCATCAGGGGCGGCGCCATGCCGCTGGGTCGCAGTGATTTCCGTTCCCTGGCAACGCCGGACAGGGCCGACCTGATATCCCGCAAACATCTCACGATGGAATATGAAAACGGCGATTACTACGTCGAGGATACCAATAGCACCAATGGTACCCGCCTCAACGGCGAATCCATTCGGGGCAAGGGCAGGCAACTGCTGAGAAACGGCGACACCATCGAGGTAGCGGACGCCTTAAAGCTCACCTTCAGGATCTAGTAACCAAAGGCCGGCATGTTTTAGCACTACGTGCCGGCCTTTTGCTGTCTAAAATAAGCTATCCCCGGACCGTCGTTTTTATGCTAGCATTGTAGGGCAGTTGATTTTTATATCCCGGATATGCAGGCAAGGAGGTTGAAATGATGGCCAGGGCTTTTTGGAAAGGGGTTATCAGCTTCGGCATGGTCGCCATACCCGTTAAAATGTATGTGGCTACCGAGGTCCACAGTACGAGCTTTCATATACTGCACAAGAAATGCCTCTCCCGTTTAAAGCAAATGTGGTTCTGCCCGGTAGATAATGAATACCTGCCCCTGCAGGAAACCGTGAGGGGCTATGAATATGCTCCCGGTCAGTATGTGGTGCTGGAAGAGAGCGATTTTAAAAAGGTCCCGCTCAAGACCCTGCACTCCATCAGCCTCGCCGGCTTCGTGAATGCCGGTGAGATCGATCCTATTTATTATCAGGGCAGCCATTACCTGGAGCCCGATGAACTGGGCATCAAACCCTTTTCCCTGTTGCGGCAGACACTATTGAAGGCCGGGCGAGTAGGCATCGCTAAGGTGACTTTTCAACGTCAGGAGCACCTTTGTTGCCTGCGGCCTTTCGAAAATATAATGATGCTGCATACCATTCATTACCAGGCTGATATTTTATCCAAAGACGATTTGAAGCCGCCCTCACCAGAGCTTTCCAAAGATGAACTGGATATGGCCTCCGCGCTGGTTGAGGCCATGACTAAAAAGTTCAAGCCGCAAGATTACCTCGACGAGTATCACCAAGCCCTGAAAAAGGTTATCGACGCCAGGGTGAAGGGACTGGAGATCAAGGCGCCCAGGGAGCCTAGGGCGGCCGTCAAAGACCTCATGGAAGCCCTGCGCACCAGCATTGAAACGGCCAGGAAGGAAACCGCTACGGCAGGCAGAACAAAATAGGCCAGGCGGTTCTGCAGGATTTGCTATAGCGTGCAACTGAGGGAAGGATCATGCCAGCAGTCGGACCATCTGCTCAGCATTTTTAACGGGGTTATCCTGATATTTGTTCTTAAAGATAATGTGCAACTCGTCGGTTTCCGCCTCCATTTTCCGTATGCCGCGGCAGCCATTCCCTCAGCTCATCTTCTCCATATAAATATTTATAGCGTTCAGGGGCAGGAATGCCCTTCTTCTCCCAATTTTCCGCGTTGCGGCCGTGAAAGCGGATGATCCCGACCGATGATGTGACCTCGGCCAGCGGCGCTACACTGGTTTTCAAACCCTGAGGGTCGTCGACGCAAACCATTGCGATATCCAGCCTGCGCAGCAGGTCAACCGTGGTTTCCCTATTCCGTTCGTCCAACCAGTCATTGGTGCGGAATTCGACCGCCAGATCATAGCCTGGCAGTTTCTCTTTGCACTCTGCGATATAGCTCATGTTCCTGTGCTGGGCATGGAACCACGGTGGAAACTGAAGCAGCAATACCCCCAGCTTACCGGCATCTGCCACAGGTTTAACCAGGTCGTTAAATAAGCGCCACAGGGCATCCACCAGTGGAGGCGGCATTAAGGTCAGATAGAGGTTTCTATGAGTGTAGTCTTCCAGGTCCCTGCGGGCAAATGGAGGCAGGGCACTGAAGGGGGTCGGGTGCCCGGTAAACAGGCTGAAGACCTTGATGTCGAAAACAAATCCCGGCGGTGTTTGAGTCAGCCACAGGTTCAGGTTGGTCCTGGTGGGCATGATATGGAAAACGGAATCTATCTCAGCCACCGCAAAGTGGGTGCTGTAGTAAGCCAGACGCTCAGCCGGGGTCTTTATGCCTTCAGGATAAAAACCGTTTTTTAACAGGGCCGGGTCCGCCCAAGATGAAATACCTATTAAAATTCGACCCATGGATAAATTCGATCCTGTATTAATTTAATCATAAGCATATATTAGCTTCAGGTCAATGCAGTGCCTCCCGCAGCTATGTTTGTCGGCTACCCCTGTGAGCCTTTTGCTCTCCGGCGGTATAATTGAGTTGATGTTGAGGGAATACGAGGAGAAACGCGATTTCATCCGTAGCCCCGAGCCGATTCCACGCTTGCCAGACAGTGAGGGGCCTCTCAAATTTGTCGTCCAAAAACATGCCGCCCGCCGCCTTCATTACGATTTCCGCCTGGAAGTAGACGGAGTCCTCAAGTCCTGGTCCGTGCCATCCGGGCCATCGGCCGACCCCGCGGTAAAAAGGCTGGCGGTCATGGTGGAAGACCACCCCCTGGACTATCGAAGTTTCGAGGGGGCCATCCCCAAAGGCCAGTATGGCGCCGGAGAAGTGATCGTCTGGGATGATGGCGATTATTCACCGGAGGATAGCGGCAGGCTATTCTTCGATGACCCTGAAACGGCCGGCCGATTAATGAGGCAGGGGCTTGAAAGCGGCAAATTGTCGATTACGCTGCGCGGCCGACGCATGAAGGGGTCATGGACACTGGTCAAGATGTCCGGCCCCAATAATAACTGGCTCCTGATTAAACACGGGGACAAGTTCGCTGGGGACGGCCATGACCTGCTGAGCGAAAATACGTCGGTGCGTTCGGGCCTGAGCATCGAAGATATCAAAGCCGGTCACCAGCCGCCCGCCGTGACGGGCGGCCATCCAGACCCGGGGAATCTACCCGGGGCCAGCCGGGGGCCTTTCCCGTCCTCGATTGCACCCATGCTGGCCGGGTTAGCCCCCGTACCGCCGTCAGAGCCCGGATGGCTGTTCGAACCCAAGTTGGACGGCTTCCGCTCTCTGGCAATTATCCAGGGAGGTAAGGCCAAACTGGTCTCCCGCAACGGGCTGGATATCAGCAGCCACTATCCCCTGCTGGTCAAGGACCTCGATAGCCAAAAATATGCCGACCTGGTACTGGACGGTGAGATAACAGTGCTGGATGAAAAGGGGCATCCCTGCTTTCAGTGCCTGCAGGACTATCTGAAAGCCAACAAGGAAGCTGATCCGGGCCGGGCATCCGCACCGCTTATATATTACGTTTTCGATATCCTTTACCTGGACGGGTATGGGCTTTGGAACGTTTCACTAATTGAGCGTAAGAAATTGCTGGGCCGGATCTTAAAGGATACCCGCATTGTGCACCCGGTGGCCTACTTCGAAAATGACGGGCCTGCCGTCTACCGTGCGTCTATTGGGCAGGGACTGGAGGGAATCATGGCCAAGCGCAAGGATAGCCTTTATGAGCCTGGCCGTCGCAGCCATAGCTGGCTGAAAATAAGGGCTACACTCAGCGATGACTTTGTGGTCGGCGGCTTCACGCCAGGTTACGGCAACCGGGCGCACACCTTCGGGGCACTTCTTCTCGGATATTATGATGCAGGGGGTGGGCTGATATATGCCGGACATGTGGGCAGCGGCTTCGATGATCAAAATTTGTCCGATTTACTGGCTCGCATGGAGCGTATCGTCTCCGCCGATTGTCCCTTCACCTCTCCACCTCCGCTACACACAGCCTCCACCTGGATACGCCCCGAGCTGGTCGCTGAGGTCAAGTTTGCCCAGTGGACGCAGGACGGCCACCTCCGTCAGCCTGTCTTTTTACGCCTCCGCGAAGACAAAATGCCGCGCGAAGTTCATCGCACGGCGATCATATCTGCACCCGGTGACCCACAGTCTGTCAAAGCCGACGCGTTTTCCAGCGAGATAGAAAAAATATTGAAGCAGCTCGCCGAGCCAAGGGAAGACCTGGAAATCGTGGTTCAGGGACATAAAATCGCCTTGACCAATCTCAATAAAGAGCTCTGGCCCGGAATAGAGGGCCAGCCGCCTTTTACCAAGCGCCACCTGATCTCCTACCTAACAACTGTCTCACCCTTTATCCTGCCCCACCTGGAAGACCGCCCTCTTACACTCAGCCGCTATCCGGCAGGCATTGATGGCCAGCATTTTTACCAGAGGCACTGGGACAGTCCCAAACCTGATTTCGTGGAGACAGTCGCCCTGGCCACGGAACATGAAACTAATGTCAAGGACTACCTGGAATGCAATAACCTGGCCACGCTGCTGTGGCTGGGGCAGCTGGGTACCATCGAGTATCATTCGTGGTTCTCCCGCGTCAGCTCAGCCCCTGAAGGCTACATCGGCGACGCAGGCGATAAAAATATTGATATCACCGACTATCCCGATTTCATCATCTTCGACCTCGATCCCTACATATATTCGGGCAAAGAGGCGAGAGGGGCTGAGCCTGAGTTCAATATGACCGCCTTCGATGCTGTATGCAAAGTGGCGCTATGGCTCAAAGAGATGCTGGACTCGCTCTCACTTTCGGCATTTATTAAAACCTCGGGACGCACAGGCCTGCATATCTACGTACCTATCAACCGGCAATTGGACTACCGCGCCGTCCGCTCAGCAGCTGAAACCATCGCCCGCTTCGTATTGCGCCAGCATCCGCGTGAAATAACCGTCGAGTGGGCCGTGGAAAAGCGCACGGGCAAGATTTTTATAGATTACAATCAGAACGTGAGAGGCAAGACTCTGGCCTCACCCTACTCTCCACGCGCCGCTCCCGGTGCGATCGTCTCGCTCCCGCTGCGCTGGGACGAGCTGCGGAAAATATCCCCCACCAGCCTTGATATCCAGTCGGTCCCCCGGCGGCTGACCGAAACCGGTGACCTCTGGGCTAAAATTTTAGATGCCAAGAGGGATTTGAAGAATCTTCTGAAACTGTGAAAGCGCTATTAAATAGAACCTGCTTATACGCGCACTGTGCCTGGTTCTATGTGCTCCATATCGGTTGCCATCTGCTTCAGTACGCCGAGATGGTATACCTTTTTCATCTCCCCCACGATCCATCTGCCTTTGCTGCAGCCGCCCGCGAAGGCCAACACTTTATCGATAAATTCATCTTCATTATACGTTTCCGTGATGATTTTACCGGCCAAAGCCTCTTTCCCGGTGAAACGCCTGCCGCTGAGGATAATGTCCTCCACCATGTACACGGGCATAACATGTTTCAACAAAGCAGCGGTACCGGGTACGATAGGATAGCCTATGTCGACGGCGGGTATGCAAAAATATCCCCGTTGAGACAGCATGAAACGGAAATCGAAGCAGCAGCTAAGGACTGCACTTCCTCCGAATACATGGCCGTTGATAGCGGCGATGGTCAGCAGGGGATAAGTGAGCAGCCGTCTGCGCAACTCAATGTCCTTAGCCAGGAACTGACTGACCTTCTCCTTATCGCCCTCCGCCAGCCTGGCATTAATCCAGTCGGTATCGAAGCCGTTGGACCATACCTTGGCATGTCCTGACTTTACCACCAGGGCCAGAGCATCGGTCTCCTTCTCAACCCTATCCAGCATTCCCAGCAAAGAAAGGGAGAGGTCGAGGTTGAGTCGGTTATCGTCCTGGTCCAAGGTAACAACTGCAGCTTTGCCATCCAACTTTAAGTCAAGTTTCGCCAAATCTAAGCCCCCAAACTTAAATGTAGGAATACGACCGAGGTGTGCGGGCGGGATAGAGGGTCATTCGTTTTCCCCTGAACAAATTACTGAAGCTGCTGAAGAACCTGGTCGACTTCTTTCACGTTGCTGAACCCGCTGCTTTTATAGAACCTGATAACCGACCCCGTATCCAGCACAAACCACGATGGAATGGTCTTGAGCTGGCAGGTAGAAGCCAGCTGGCTGGTGGGATCTATATAAATCGGAACGGTTAATCCATATTTCTTGGCCCAGTCTATCACCTCGGATATTTTGGGGTTGCCGGTAATCAGGAACATTGTAAAATCCTTCCTGGCCCCGTGCTCATAGTAATCATTCAAAAGGAGAGCCTGTTGTGTGCATATCCCACACTCGGTATTTACGAAGACCAGTATGACTTTTTTACCGGTGATATCGCCATTAGAAAAGTCGGTATCATTGAGAGTTTTAAAGCTAAAATCGGGTATCCTGCAGTTGATTTTGCAGCAGATGGGTGCGGTAGGCAAGGTCGCGAATGGCGTGGCGTCCTGTTGAGCCGACTCGCCATATTCATTATCCGACTTTACACTCAAAAGGTAACGTGTTTGCGCGTCCAACCTGTCCAGATGGATTTTATGTTCGAAAACCATATTGCTGTCCGACTGGGTCTGGTTCTCGCTGGACTTATCCGCATTAAAGCTGACCGAGCTATTAGCGGGCTTATTGGTGATCCAGCTTACCCAGGCATCGGAACTGGTGATATCGTAAACGTTGATATTGGTAATGGTAAGTTTTCCCGGCATCACACCGGTCTCAGCGGTTGTAAAAGAACCATCTGATGAAATGACTTCGTTGCCGCAGACGTCAACCGCTTTCAGTTGATAGTGATAGGTAGTCTTGGGCTGCAAATTCTGTATAACGGCACTATGGTCCGTAAGCAAAGTCGCATCATCACTGGCTTTAAAGGTATAGGCACCTGGCGTTAAGCCGTATTCCAACAGGCTGGTAGAGGGTTTGCTGGTCTTCCAGGAAATCACGGCATGATCGTTAAATACACTGGAAGTGCTGACGTCGATATACAGGGAATGTGTCTCACAGTCCTGTGCCTCGCTGAGAACCGATTTGATCTCATTTATAGCCAGTACGAAACCTTCACGTCCGGGCTGGGTGTTATTCCAGCCTACTGTCCCTATTATTTCCCCGACCTTGTTGGCAACCGCTCCTCCGGCCGACCCTGGGTCCAGCGCTGCATCGGCCTGAAATTCTTTGTATTTATCGCGGTCCGGAAACCCTGTAACTGTGCCCTTCGTAATATGGGGGGCCTTGGCGGAGGGGGGGTAAGCCACCACTGAAACATCGTCCCACAGCTGGACCATGTCAGAATCGCCCAGCGGGGCCGGCTGCAGAGCCGGGTAATCCCCTTTGATTTTTATTACGGCGACATCCCGCACATAATCGGTGCAAAGTAGAGTTCCTTCGTAGCGCGCGCCGCCCGGTTTCAATTCTATTCCGATCTTGCCACCGCCTTCCACCCTTTGAGCACTGGTAACCACATAGCCGGCCTTATCTATGATCACGCCCGTCAGGGTATCATTGTCCGTATAAATTCTCACCACTGAATCCACAACTTTATTGGAGCACGAGCATAAAATAAGTGAAAACAGCGCAAGAGCAAATATCAAGATGACAGCAATCCTAATTGTATGTGGCCTGTAGTTGATCGGGGGGTTTTCTAATAACAATCGAGTCACTTTATCGGCACATTGGCCGGGTCCAGATTCGGTCTTTCAACGTGGTCTATGAGGTAGCCAATATCCTTATACATTACTTTTTTCATCTCACCTATGATCCACCTGCCCTTGTTCAGGCTTTTGGCAAAGGCCGTAGCCTCTTTCATCAGTTCGTCTAGCGTGCAGGCTTTGCGTATGACATGAAATTTTTCCAGCTCCCCGGCGGTGAAACGCTTGCCTAAAAATTCAGCCTCTTCCACCATATGCTTGGGCAGTGCCTTCTTAATGAGCGCATCCATATAGTGAAGGAAGGGGATATTTATATCGACCTCGGGAAAGCATAAAAAGCCGCGATCATTGCGCATGAAGCGAAAATCATGGCAACAGGCGAAGATAGCCCCACTAGCGAAAGCATGTCCCGTTATGGCCGCTACAGTTATCATGGGGTAAAACAGCATGCGCTTCATCATCTTATCCTGCAAGTCGAGGAATTTCTCGACATCCGGGTCCTTCCTGCCGACGGCCGGAATAAGCCAGTCCAGGTCCATGCCGTTGGACCATATCTTCTCGTGAGTGGCCGTGACCACCAGTGCGTTAACTTTCGTTTTTTTTTCGATATCGTCAAGGGCTCCCAACATCTCTGCAAGGAAGGCCAAGTTGAACCTATTCTCGCCAGCGTTCATAGAAAGCACGGCGATATTCTCATCAATTTTCCATTCAACTGAAGACAAGAGAAATGCCTCCGTAAAATTAATCAGGCAGCCGCTCTGTGGAGAAACCCTGACCGGGCGGCAACAACTATTATATACCAAACCCGCATGGTCGCTCCAACGCGTCTTGTAATATAAGCGGTTTTTTTGCACAATTAGTACGCCCCGGTCAGGCAACAACAAATTCATTTAAGGAGATAATTTTCATGGACAGCGTACTCGTTATCGGCGCGGGCTTCATGGGCGGCGGAATTGCGCAGGTGGCGGCACAGGGGGGATACAGGGTATACCTTCAGGATGCCAGCCCTGAAGCCTTAGACAAAACGATACAACAGATTAAATGGTCTACTGACAAACTGGCGGCCAAGGGGAAGATCAAGGACAAAGCTAAGGCTGTGCAGGATAGGATAAGTATAGTCAAGGATTTATCCATTGCCTCGCAATGCCAGTGGGTGATAGAAGCGGTCTACGAGGATGAGAACCTCAAGAAAGAGATCTTCAAAAAGCTGGATAAAATATGTCATGTCAACGCAATTTTGGCTACCAATACATCGTGCATCCCTATCACCCGTATTGCCACAGCTACGCAGCACCCCGAGCGGGTCGTCGGCATGCATTTTTTCGGCCCCGTTCCACTCATGATGCTGGTCGAGGTCATCAAGGGCGAAAAAACTTCGGATGAGGTCTTTCAGAAAAGTGTTGATTTTATCCTGTCCCTCGAGCATTACCCGGTGAAGGTCAAGAAGGACATACCCAGGTTTGTTATGAACCGTATCAGCTCGGTCGCCTTCAGGGAAGCGCTCGACCTGGTATGGAAAGGCATCGCCACCGTCGAGGATGTGGACAAGGGGATGCGCTACGGCTTTAACTGGAACATAGGGCCGTTTGAGATCGCCGATAACTCCGGGCTGGATACCTACCTGCGCGTGGGCAGGACCTTCGCAGGGCTGGAAGACACCGGTAATCTCGGATTATTACTTATAATCGAAAAAATGGTCAACGCCGGGCGGCTGGGACGCAAGGTAGGCAAAGGATTCTACGACTATACGCCGGATGGCAAAATGATACCCTTCGACATTACCACCCTGAAATAATAATTTGCCAGCATAAAGAGCGCTCCCGACATGGTAAATGTCGGGAGCGCTCATCCAATAATTTCTATAATTCTACGGTGAGCCCCTCGTATCCTACTTCCAGTTCTTTGCCGAGCCTTTGACCTGCCTCGGCAAGCTCCGCGCACAGCTTATCCTCCCAGAGGGTAGACACATGAGCGGCTATTACACGCGGTAAATATCCCTTTAATTTTTGAAACTGCTGCAGTTCTTCAACCAGCATGTCCGATGTAAGGTGTCCCAGCCCACGCATGGCGTCGCCCATACTGTTCAATCCCGTTATCTCGATAAACAGCACCTCTGGACTTATATGTTCCCAGCAGCCGGACAATCCGGGCCCGGTATCGCCTGTATAAAAGAAACTTCTCCCGTTGTGGGAGGTAACCAGGAAACCGACCGATGGCACAGAATGGTTGACCGGCACGGGGATGATCACGCAGCCGGCGATAACGAGATGCCGGTAGGCCTCTAAAGGTTTAAGCAGCAGCCTGGGCGCCTCAACTTTGGGCCATTGCGTATAGTCCTTGTACATCTTGCCGTCGAGCAGGTATTTATAGACAACCTCCAGTGTCTCCGGCAAACCGTAAACGTCGACAGTTGAAGGCGGATGGGTATCGTTTGATCCCAACGTCACCAGGTCACGTGTGTGATCGAAATGATGATGCGTCAGGAGCACCGAGGTTATCTGATGCTGTCTCTGCAGCGAGAGGCTGGAGGTCAAGCCCCCGGCATCCAGTGCGATAACATCCTCCACCAGCAGGCTGGGCAACCTGGCTTTATCGGTCTCGGAGTTATGTGCGCCGAGGATTTCAATTTTCATTTACGTCCTCCACCATGACTATTATATACTAGCCCCGGCGATAGCAAAATACACCATGAGATAATGCAGGACAGCCCCGCACAAGATTAGCAGGTGAAAGATCTCGTGAAAGCCGAATATGCCCGGGAAGGGATTGGGCTTTTTAATGGCATAGATAAAAGCGCCTAGTGTGTAAGCAAGGCCGCCCGCAAACAGCAGGTACATCGAGTTGAGCGGCATGGTTAACATCAACTGGTTCAAGGCTATCAGCGCCATCCAGCCCATCAGTATATAGATAACGGCAGTCAGCCAGCGCGGTCCCTTGATGTAAACCAGCTTGAATATCAGGCCTATGACTACCAGCAGCCACTGAGCCACAATTATGCCCCAGCGCCAGTAACCATCCAGGTAGATATAGCTTATGGGCGTATAGGTGCCGGCTATCATGAAGAAGATGGCGATGTGGTCCAGCCTGCGCCAGGGGTTGGTATCGTCCTGTTCTTCCTTCTGCCCATGATAGATCGAGCTGCAGGTGAAAATAAAGACGGCGCACAGGCTGTAGATGGTGGCAAGGACTATTTTCGGAACTGAGCCAGCCGAGACGCCGAGCAGAACTATGTAGCCTGCCAGCGAGGCTATCGCCCCGGTCAGGTGCGAATAGAAATTTATCAGGTCGGATTTTTGAAAGGCCAAAGTATTAAAAGTCCTCCTAAAAGGCAAACTTTGAATTGCTCACGATGGTCTCCACTCACATCCTCCAGGGGAATCTGCGGGGCCGGGTTCTTGCAACTTTTTATGAGGAAACTATTTAACTATCAGGGCCAGACCAGGGAGCCAGACGGGGTATCCAGCGCGGGACATTCTTTTTATATACCAGGTATTCTTCGCCAAACCTTTTATATAGCCCCGGCTCCTCGGACGTGATGAAATAGACATGATTGATTCCTAAAAAGAGCAGGAATAAGGCAAAGATTCCTATTGACCCGAAGGCAATGGACTCGCCCAGAAGTACGGCAAGTACGCTGCTGATCATGGGGTTGCGGACATGCCGGTACGGCCCGACTATGACCAGTTTTCGGGTTGGCGACCATGGCGCCAGCGTACCCTTGCCTATATACGTAAAGAGCCAGATGCAAGTGGCAAGGAAGTACAACCCATTGCCCATAATAACGGCCCCCAGCATTACCACCACCCCATCCCAGGGCAGTCCCAGCCCCCAACCCATTCTGACGCCGCTCAGCCACAGGATGACCGCCGGCATAATCAGCAGGACAGTAAAGGGAAGTATCAAGGACCTTAACAGGTCGAGGGTAGAAGTTTTCATTTCATTTAAAAGTGGATTTAAGACAATGGACTATTATAATAAAATTAAACCGCGTTAGTCTTCCCCAATCCCCTGCGGTTTAGCCCTTTTATCGAGAATTCCCGCCCTGCTCTAAGACCGAAGCTGTTTTGAAGCCGCATCGAGGACAGTTCACAGGCAGCCGGCGAGATATCCATCCCTATCCACCTCCTGCCTAACCTCTGGGCGGCCGCCAGGGTGGTCCCGCAGCCGCAGAAGGCATCCAGCACGATATCCCCTTCGTTGCTGCCTGAGCTGATAATTCGCTCCAGCAGCGCCTGCGGTTTTTGTGTTGGATAATTAAGACGCTCGCGGCTGGTGCGCCCAACCATATTGATTTCCCAGTAGTCTTTCATACCTACAAGCGTATACCAGCCCTCTTCGTCACAGTATTCTTTGACGTCTCTGAACTTATAGGCCTTGTGATCGCGGTTATATGATTTCTCCTGAAGCCTGTTGAAGCAATAGGCCGGTGTTTTACTGTAAAAAAGGATGATATCGTGCTTTCGGCTGAAGCGTTTTCCCGGGCTGGCGCCGCCAGACCTGTAGCACCATACAATTTCATTCTGAAAATTATCATAGCCGAATAAATCGAGAGCATCCAGCAGCACCTTTATATAGTGGGAAGCATGCCAGTCGCAGTGATAGAAAAAGCAGCCGGTGGGCTTCAGGATTCTGTGCATCTCTTTTAAACGCGGCCTCATATAGTCCAGATAGGCATTTACATCCTCGAATTTATCCACAAAACTGTGTTTTCTTGCCTGGCTTGCCGGCCCCCGGTGCTCCCTGTTGGAATTGAAGGGAGGGTCTATATAAATCAGGTCAACGGAACCTGCCGGCATCGTCCTGAGCCCTTCCAGGCAATCGCCACAGTATATTGAGTTAAGCTTTTTCTGCATTGCCTTCCTTAACGGCATCGGGGAAGTCTGAGATAACTCCATCTATATCGAACTTCATCACGGTCCGCACAGCGGCGGCATCCGGGCAGCCCCAGACAAATACCATTGTGCCGTCTCGATGAAGCCCGGAGACCGATTCTGCATTGACATCCTGGCAGCGCAGGCCGATAGCGGCCGACCCCACGGCAGTAGTTATCTCCTCAGGATGATCCACCGTCGTATCCGTTATCACCGCCCGCATGATGTCGGGCGCCAACGCGGCCAGCCTGGATATCAACCCACGGTCGAAAGATACGATGACAACGCGTGTGACATCGGCATGGCTGCGCAACATCGCTAGGAATCTTTCCAGCGATTTCACCTGCTTGAGCTCGACGATCAATATCAGGCCGGGGCCGCACAGGGCCAGCGTCTCCTTAAAGGAGGGGATTCTGTATTTCCCCCTTATCCTGATCTCCCGGATATCGGCAGCCTGCATATCGGCGATCTTTCTTCCTTCTATATCGTCATTGTGAAAAATGAAAAATTCGCCGTCGGAAGTCTCCTGCACATCGAACTCAATGCCGTCCACAACCAGTTCCAAAGCAGCTTTAAATGCCTCCCGCGTGTTTTCAGGAAAATCGCGGCTGTAGCCACGGTGGGCTATATTGATGACCGGCGCTCTATGCTGTTTGCTGATACCCGTCTCCTTCTCTATTCAGTCACCAAGCCTGTTCTGATCGTTGTCATCGGGTGCCATTTTGCAGAAAAGCCCGCTGTCTGCGCACTGATTGCACTCGAACTGCACCGTGGCATGGCCGATGCCAAACTTTTCCCGTAGCGTATCCTCGATGCGCCGACGGATATTTTCGGCCTGGCTCACCGAGCAATCGTCTATGACTACATGGCTGCTCATAGCATTTAGATTGGATGAAATGCTCCAGACGTGCAGGTCATGCACATCCCTGATCTCGGGGATAACCTTCAGGGCCTTCACCACTTCGGAAACCCTTATATCACCGGGCACGGCTTCCAGAAGGATGCGCAGTCCCTCCTTGAAGATGCTCCAGGCGGCGAACAAAATAATGAGGCTGATAAGCACGCTGACCACAGCATCGACCCAGAAAAGCTTGGTGAACATGATGATGATAGCGCCTGCGATCACACCGACCGAAGCCAGGGCGTCGCCCAGCGCATGCCAGAAAGCGCTCTTAATATTAATGCTCCGGCCCTGCTCCCTGTGCAGCCAGGCGGCCACGAATATATTAGCTGCCAGGCCCACCACTGCCACGGCCAGCATCATCCCTCCGTTGATCTCAGGCCTTTCGAAGAAGCGTCGGTAGGCCTCGTATAAAATAACGCCGGCTATCACCACGATGCTCACAGCATTGACGATGGCGATAATCACGCCCACCCTGTGATAGCCAAAGGTCATGCGGCTGCTGGAGGGTCTCTCCGCCTGCCTGACCGCGTACCAGCTCAGCAGCAGTGCAACACCATCCGTAAAAACATGGCCCGCATCGCTCAAAAGCGCCAGGCTGTTGGATAAAATGCCTCCTGCCACCTCGATGACCAGCACAACGGCTGTGATAGCTATCCCGTAGCCCAATTTGACGGCGGCTCCCGGCCCGCCATGCTCATGCACGCTCAATTTATTCCGTCCTGCCTTCTTTCATTATCTTGGACAATAAATATTATGACACAATAGGGTCCAGGGATATGATGATAGTGACATTCCGCACTAACCGTTAAACGATTCTTCTAAGGCCCTGGCCGTCTCGAAGGGGTCGCTGTTGACCACGTTGGCGCCGTAGAACTCCATGGCTCCGATGTCCGAGGACAAGTCTCCCGTGTCGCCACGGTCCACCATCCTGGCGATCAGTGGGAAGCCTTCCCAACCGGAAACATCGCCCAGCGGCGGGAAGACAATGCCGAGGTTGAACGATTTAACCTGCATCCGGTCGCGGAAACAAGACAGCACGTTATATATAGAGCCGGCGAAGGCATCGTCCAGGGCTGGCTCCAGCACCATAACTTCCTTATGTTTGAGCGCCGACAGGTATACGATCGTCCTTGCATCACCTGACTTCCAGGCTAGCCCCAGGGCCTGGTGTACCATGAAGAGGTCATTAAAATAGTTCCGGCCATATTTATTGCTGTATCCCGATACTGCTGTGCACAGTTGCTCGACCTTAGCATAATGGGAGCCGCTGCCGATAACCACCTGGGCATGTCCATGCATTATGCTGGCGCCTGCCCGGTTGGTGCAGTTCCAGAGGAAAAGGCAATATTTGGCTGACGGGTCGTAAGCATGTGCCTTCTGCGCCCATTTCCAGCCTGTCTCTATATAGTCCGCAACCTCACTGCGGTTAAAGCTAAGAGGCTCATGGTTTTTGAATATGACCACACAGTGATATTGCTCGAATTTCGCTACATTGCTCGCAGTGATGCAGTATTTTCCTTTGACCCTGCCGAAGGGGTCTTCCGGTGTGCTGTCGAGCGGACTGGAAAAGGGGTCATCATCCATTAGAGGTATGTTCCGCGATTCATCCGTAGCTCCTTGACTGAAATCGTGCGGGCGAAGCGAGCGAAGGGGATTGAATATGGAGCTCTCTGCGGTTACCAGGTTGGTTACCCTGACTACATTCTGCCGGGTTACTTTATCCACCGAGCCAAAACGTTCTTCTATCCAGGGGAGCATTTGAGCGGGTGGTTTAAGTGTACCCTTGAGAACATTGACGGAAAAAATGCGATTGAAGATCTGCTGTGTGTGCGGCGGCAGGGTTGATACAATTTGGCCCAACTCCGTTATAGAAGACATTATCACCTGCGCATGTAAACTAAACTGATTCCTGCCCCGGGGAAGCGGTCAGCCGCTCTATCAGCTCGGGGGTCTCCTTCTGGCCCATGCCGTAGCTTATTAGTAGCGCCAGACGGTCCAGCATGGGCGACGCCGAGGCCAAGTCCCCCTTCTCAATCAGCGGCAGGGCTTTCTCCAAAAGGGTCGTCTCCTCGTTTAGCTGGCAGGCAAAGCCTCCCAGGTTGCCGCAGCAGGGAGCTATAGCTTCCGATCGCCAGAGGTGCGCCTGCTTTATTTCGAGTATTTTTTGGAGATCAGCGATGCCTTCCTGTCTCAGTGCAGTATCGGTCAGCTTCTTCCTGGCGTCTTCAAAGGTGTTGATATTGATAATCAACATGGCTTACCTTCTGTCCCTATTTTACCCTCTTCAGGCTAATGCTTGAAATGGCGGACGCCCGTAAATACCATCGCCATTCCGTATTTATCGGCTGCCTCGATAGACTGCTGGTCGCGTACGGACCCGCCCACCTGTATAATGGCCGTGACGCCGCCTTTGGCCGCCAGCTCCACCGTATCCGGGAAAGGAATGAAGGCATCCGACCCCATCACACAGCCTTTGGACCTGTCGCCGGCGCGCTCCAGTGCGATCTGTGCGCTGACCGAGCGGTTGGGTTGTCCCGCCCCCATGCCCATCAGAGTGCAGTCCTTGACGAGCGTGATGCCGTTGGACTTGATATGCTTGACCGCCCTCCAGGCGAAGAACAGGTCATCCCATTCTTTGTTGGTAGGCTTACGTTTGGTTACCACTTTGGGCTTGAACTCCTCCTCAGTATAGAAGTCCTTGAGCTGCGAAAGGAACCCTCCTGTGATGGGGCGGAACTCCACGGTTTTGCCTTTGGGCACCCTCGCTTCGGGTGGCATAGATACCAGCCGCAGGGTCTTCTTGCGCCCCAACAGTTTGGCCGCCTCGTCGGAGTAGCCGGCCGCTAGAATGACGTCGAAATGGGTCTTATCTACTTCGGTGGCCAGGTCAATGTCCATGACCTTGTTAACAGCCACGATGCCCCCGAAGGCGGCGACTGGATCGCCCGCCAGGGCCCGGCGGTAAGCTTCGGGAAGGTCATGGTTACTGGCCAGCCCGCACGGATTGGTATGCTTGATGACAGCCACGGTCGGCTCGTCAAAATCGCTGACCACGTTCCATGCCGAATCGATATCAAGGAAATTATTGAAAGACAGCTCGGGGCCCGAGTGGTGCTTGACCTGTGCGATGCCCCAAGCTTTTCTGCCGGCCACTTTCTCCACGTATAATGCAGCTGCCTGATGCGGGTTCTCGCCGTAGCGCAGATTATAGGATTTCTTAAGCGCCAGGGTAAGATTGTCAGGAAAGGCTTCACCTTCCAGCAGGTACTGGGAGATGGCCGTATCGTAGAGCGCCACATGCTGAAATGCCTTCTGCGCCAGTTTCTTGCGTAAGGCAAGGTCGATCTTGTTGGCCTTCAGGCTCGAAATAACATCCTCATAGTCCGCAGGGTCAACTACCACCAGCACATGTGGGAAATTTTTAGCGGCGGCGCGTATCATGGTGGGGCCGCCGATATCGATATTTTCCAGCGCGTCTTCCAGCGTAACGCCGGTGCGGGAGATGGTTTCTACGAAGGGATAAAGGTTGACTACCACCATATCTATGGGGCTGATCTTATGTTTTTCCAGCTCGTCCATATGCTTTCGCAGGTCACGCCGCGCCAGTATGCCCCCGTGCACCATGGGGTGCAGCGTTTTCACACGTCCGTCCAGTATTTCGGGGAAACCGGTGATTTCCGAGACGCCATGTATCTTCAAGCCGGCCTCCGAGAGCGACTTCTTGGTGCCTCCCGTGCTGTATACATGCACCTTTAAATCCAGCAGTTGCCGGGCGAAATCGACGATTCCCGCTTTGTTGGATACGCTGAGGATAGCGCGCATACGAACCCCCTTTATTGTATTATGACTCTTTCGCTGCCGTTGGATTTGACTACACTACCGATCCTTATTGCATTCGCCAAGCCAGCTTCCAATTTAGCTAACATAATATCTTTTTCAGAAGCAATCACTACCATGCCGATGCCCATGTTGAACACATGGAACATCTCTTCATCCCGGATATTCCCGCGTTTCTGGATGAGCTCGAATATACCCGGTATTTGCCAGGAAGAGCGGTTAATCTGGACTGCCAGGCCTTCAGGCAGTATGCGTGGTATGTTGCCCACGAATCCGCCTCCAGTGATATGGGCCAGGCCATGAATATTATCCAGGAAGGGTTTCAGGTCATTATGGTAGCAGCGATGGGGCTGCAACATCGCTTCCCCCAGAGTCATGCCCAACTCGGGATAAAACATCTTCAAAGATAGTACATCACGGTCGATGCCGAACACCTTGCGCACCAGGGAATAGCCGTTGGTATGCAGGCCGCTGGAGGGCAGCCCCAAAACGACATCCCCCTCGGCGATCTTATCGCCTTTTATGATCCTGGCTTTTTCCACGACGCCCACGATGAAGCCAACCAGGTCGTAGTCGGAGGACCTGTACATACCGGGCATCTCAGCCGTCTCGCCCCCGATCAGGGCACAATCAACCTCTTTACAGGCCTGCGATAGCCCCGAAACAATGACAGCCACCTTGTGAGGCATGAGCTTGCCCAGGGCGATATAGTCGAGCATAAACAAAGGGCTGGCGCCACAGCAGAGGATATCGTTAACACAGTGATTAACCAGGTCCACTCCCACTGTATCATGCTTGCCCATCAGCACGGCTATCTTGAGCTTGGTCCCTACGCCGTCAGCGCTGGAGACCAGCACCGGGTCATGATACTGCTTGAGCTTGAAAAAGGCTCCGAAATGGCCGATATCCGTCAGGACCTCCGGGCGGAAGGTGGAGCGCGCAAGATCCTTGATGAGATTCTTGGTCTTATCGGCAGCGGATATGTCTACGCCGGCTTGACTGTAGGCATCTTTACGTCTCGATTTCACTGAGGCTCCTCGCAGAGGTCGTAGGCAGAGTCTCCAGTTGCAATTTATCCATTTCGAGCTGAACCGGCATGGGATAATCTCCGGTGAAGCAGGCGGCACAGAATATGTCGCTGGGCTGCCCGACAGATTCGATCAGCCCCTCCATACTCATATAACCCAGCGTATCGGCGCCGATAGTATCCCTGATCTCCGGTACGGACTTCTGGGCGGCGATCAGCTCCCAGCGCGTGGCCATATCCACACCGAAAAAGCAGGGGTAGCGAATGGGAGGCGCACAGATCCTCATATGCACTTCCCGGGCGCCGGCCTTCCTCAACATATTGATGACCCTGGGGGTTGTGGTGCCGCGCACGATGCTGTCATCCACCACGATAAGCCGTTTGCCCGATATCTCCTGTGAGAGCGGGTTGAACTTGAGACGCACGCCCAGCTCGCGCAGCCTCTGGTCGGGCTCAATAAAGGTGCGGCCAACATAGCGGTTCTTAAGCAGCCCCTCATGGTAAGGGATGCCGGATGCCCGGGCATAACCTATACCTGCGGCGGTGGCGGAATCCGGAACCCCGATCACAATATCGGCATTAACAGGATGCTCGCGCGATAGGATGGCCCCCATCCTCTCGCGGATGGTATAGATGAGCTTGCCGTTAAGCACGCTGTCCGGCCGGGCGAAATAAATATATTCAAAGATGCAGAGGGCTCTGCGTATGCTTTCGATGCGTGTGCTGCGCACGCCGCCAGCGTCGATGGTCACGATCTCACCGGGCTCGATCTCTCGCACGAACTGTGCGCCGATATGGTCGAGGGCGCAGGTCTCTGAAGCCAGCACCCAGCCGCCGTCTAAGCTGCCCAGGCACAGGGGCCTGACGCCCATGGGATCGCGCACACCGTAGAGCTTATCATTAGACAGCACCACCAGGGAGTAGGCGCCCTGTAGGCGGTGCATGGCGTATTTTATCTTGCCTTCGATATCTTTATCGGGAGCCGATAGCACAAGGTCGGCGATCACCTCGGAATCGGTCGAGGAGTTAAAGCTGAAGCCTTTTTCTTCAAGCTCGGCGCGCAGTGAGCTGGAGTTGGTTATATTGCCGTTATGGCCCAGGGCCAGGCTGGTGTCGGTCATTCCGACCAGCACGGGTTGGGCATTGCAGAGCACGCTGGAGCCTGTGGTGGAATAGCGGTTGTGGCCGATGGCGATGTTGCCTTTAAGCTGTGCCAGCTCCTCTTCGTTGAATACTTGTGATACGAGGCCCATATCCGTATGGATATATATCTTCCCGCTCTCGGCTGTAGCGATGCCGGCGCTTTCCTGCCCGCGGTGTTGAAGCGAGTATAGGGCAAAGAAAGTTACTCTGGCTACATCTACTCCGGGGGCGTAAATACCGAAAATGCCGCAGCTTTCGTGCAAATCATGCATCGGATTACATATGGATTATAAGGCTTTTAGCGCTTGACGGTCAATTTAACGCAGGTTGCCCGGGGGATAAATTTCACAAATGTTTAGCGAGGGTTTTGCTCACTTCGAGTGGACCGTTAACCAGTCCATGACCGCGGCGACTGCACGCTCATCCTGACGCAGCCGGTGCCCGGCCCCCGGCAATATAACCTTCTGCCTGGGTTCACCGGCCTCGGCATAAAGTCGCTCGGCCTGCTCCACCGGCACGGTCTCGTCTTTGTCACCATGAACCAGCAATAGCGGCCTGGGGGATATCTTCTTCACATAGTTAATGGGGTCAATGGTTTTAAAGTCCTCCAGCCATTTATCCATTAACGGAGGGAAGGCAGGGTCTTTGATGACGCCGATCTCTCTGAACCTGCTTATCAGTGACTCGGCAGTCACGCCTGTGGCCATAAAATTGAACTCAGCCGGGCAAGCGAAGGTTGCCACTGCGTGTATCCTGGGATCATTGGCGGCAACGTAAACGCTGACGGCCGCACCCCCCGATGAGCCGAGCAGGCATATCCTGGACTTGTCGACTTCAGGCAGCATATTTAGAAAGTCGACTGCCGCGGCCAGGTCGTGCGTCCAGCCCAGCATATCGATATTTCCCTGGCTGGGGCCGCAGCCGCGGAAGTTGAAGACCATGGAAACGAAGCCCGCCTCACAAAACCTGGCGGCCAGCTCGGGGTAGCCGCCCTTTTCATCCGGGTTATACGCTACGGCGGGTATGCCATGGCAAATACAAATTGCAGGATAAGATTTTTCGCAGTCGTCGGGGACATATACCTCCCCGGCGACCATCAGCTCATCGGCACAAAGGATGACAGAAGAATTCTTCACAGAGTGAATACTCCGAAGGCCGCCATTATGAGGAAACCCCACGATAGCACGACCAGGATGCTCCAGACAATTTTATTCCAGTGGAAGATGTTCACGCCGTCCAGCGGTCCAAAGGGTATCAGGTTGAAGGCCGCCAGCCACCAGTTCAACTGAAACCCGAACTTGGCGATGAGTGTGAAGATATTGAACGGATATGAATTTAAGGTAAGCCCGAGTATTTCCAAGTGCCAGCGGAAATCCCCGGCCAGGCCCCACGAATAACGGAAGGCATACATAATATAAAACAGCACCCCCAGCACCAGGTTGGTCACCGGCCCTGCACAGGAAATATGCCCGTCCTCCTTGGCGCTCAACTCACGGGAAGGGACGGTATGCACAGCCCCCGGAGCCAGAAAGATGAATGTGCCGAAGCTCAGGACGGAGGTGGCGATGGCCAATATCAGGCCCGGCTTCCAGATCCTGAATTCCGCCCAGCAGCCGTACCTCTGCGCCACCAGCTTGTGCGCCACCTCATGAAAGAAGAATCCCAAGCCTATGGCCACAATGCTGATCAGCACATAGACGAAGAAATTCATCAGGTTAGTGGAGAAGGGTTCGCCCTCGCGGTTAAAGAACCAGCCGAAGGAGAAGCAAAAACCCATAACCAGCATGCAGATGCCAAGTTGGCCCAGCTCGATTTTACTGAATCTCATATTTATAGCGGCCTCATATATATTAGAAATTCCTTATTCCCTTCGGCTCCAAGTATGGGCGAAGCCGTAAGATTAAGCAACCTTAAGCCGTTTTGGTTCATCCACACAATCAAATTGGCTATGGTCCCGGCATGGACCGCCGGGTCTTTGATTACACCTCCCTTGCCGACTTCCTCCCTATCAGCCTCGAACTGGGGCTTAAACAGGACCACCATATCTGAAGGGGGATTCAGGTGAGGAAGCACGTTGGGTATCACGCTGGTCACGGATATGAAAGAGAGGTCCATGACGGCCAAATCCACCTTCTGGGGCAGTTCGAAGGGGAAATGCGCATTTACTTTCTCCATGACAACCACCCGGCTGTCCCGGCGCAGCCCGTAGTCAATCTGTCCATACCCGACGTCCAGCGCATATACCTTCTCCGCCCCGCGCTTCAGCAGGCAGTCGGTAAAGCCGCCTGTGGAAGCCCCCGCATCCAGGCACGTCAGCCCTTTGACGCCGATTTTAAACTCTTCAAGGGCATGCTCCAGCTTGAGACCACCGCGGCTGACATAAGGCAATTTGGCGGCCATTTGCACCTGAGCATCCTCCGCAACCATGCTTCCCGCTTTCGTCATGACATTCCCATTTACGGAAACGTCGCCGGCCATGATCACAGCTTGCGCCTTGATCTTATTCTCGGCCAGGCCCCTGGTCACCAGCAACGTATCCAGCCTTTGTTTTGTCATATACCGTCCTACGCCCGCCGCCTATCTTACCGCAAGGAACGCAGCCACGCAAGGTATTCTGTGAGTATTTTTGTATACCCTCACACTCTTGCGGAGGCATTGACTTTGGACTGGCAAGGTGCTATATATAAACGCGTATCACAATCCTGTTGCCGGGCGGAGGCGCGTGCGGCTTTTTGCTTAAGTTATACCTGGCAAGCGTAGCTGGCCAATAAATCTGCTTATAGGAGGTAAATACACTGATGGGCGGAGCATTATCAGGCATTAAGATCCTCGATTTCGGTCAATATATCGCAGGCCCCTTTGCGGCGCAGTTGCTGGCCGAACAGGGTGCCGAAGTAATCAAAATTGAGAGGCCGGGGGGCGACCCTTACCGCCATGTCGATGGCTTCATGGTCTGGAACCGCAGCAAGAAGGCCATCACGCTGGACCTCAAGAAACCTGAGGGATTGAAGATTGCGCTTGACCTGGCAAAGCAGTCGGACGTCATCATCGAAAACTTCAAACCGGGTATGATGGACAAGCTGGGCGTCGGATACGAAGCGGTTAAAGCCGTTAACCCGCGCATCGTCTATTGCTCCGTATCCGGCTTCGGCCCGCGGGGTTCCTATTCCAATATTGCCGGCTACGACCAGCTGGTCAGTGCGCTGGGGTCAGTCTACACCGAGCAGGGCTTCGCTACCCACCCGCTTTACATCGTGCTTCCCCTAGCCAGCCTCTATTCGGCGGCGGCGGCAGCCCTGGATATCACGGCCGGGCTGTGTGTGCGTGAGCAAACGGGGAAAGGACAGAAAATCGATGTATCCATGTTTCGTGTCATACTTGGAACATTCCGGCAATTCCTGGTCGACTTCGAGGGCATGTTCCGGGCCCCTTGGGGTCCGACCGGGCCGCTGCCGCTCTACCGTCCCTACCAGTGCAAGGACGGTAAGTGGCAGTTTTCCGGTTTGGGCAACCCTAAATTCTTCACGCTGTTCGCGCTGGCGCTGGGGCATGATGAGTGGCTGACCGACCCGCTGTTCGAAGGCGCGCCCTTCCTGATCTTCCCGCCCAGAAATGCCCAGGTGATGGCTATGCTCAAAGATATATACCTGAGCAAAACGCGGGGCGAGTGGATCGAGTTCTTTACATCAAATGGGATACCGGCAGCGCCCGTTCAGTCGGTAGACGCCTTTATGGAGGAGCCGCAGGTCATCGCCAATGATATGGTGAAAACTCTGAAACAGCCGGGCGTCGGCATGGTCAAGGAAATGGGCATCCCGGTCGAATTAATGGAAACGCCGGGCAAAATAAAGGGGCCGGCGCCTTTGCCGGGGCAGCATACTAAAGAGATACTGAGAACGCTGGGTTACCGGGCGCCGAAGATTAAAGAGCTTAAAAAAGCCGGGGTAGTCAGGTAGGAGATGAGAGAATGATGCCATTTGAAAATGTCAGAATTGCAGATTTCACCACCATGCTGGCGGGCGCCGGCATTTGCCGCGAGTTGGCCGACCTGGGCGCCGACGTGATCAAGATCGAGCCGGTCGACGGCGACCCCTGGCGCATGCTGGCCGGGGGATTCATGGGCGTAAACCGCGGCAAGCGCGCCATCGTTATAGACCTGCACAAGGAAGGGGCCTGTGATATCGCCTACAAGCTTATCTCCACCTGCACCATGCTGGTTGAGAATTCGCGTCCCGGCATCATGAAAAAGCTGCGCATGGACTACGAGTCGGTCAAGCAGATTAAACCGGATATCATATATATATCCAGCCCGGCCTTCGGCTCACGGGGGCCCGAGGCCACCCGCCCCGGCTATGACCCCCTTTTCCAGGCATGGAGCGGGCAGATGGAGGGCCAGGGCGGCCTCGGCCAGACGCCGGTCTTTCACAAGATACAGCTAAACGATGAGATGGGACCGCTCATGGGCGCCTTCGGCGCATCGCTGGCGCTTTTCCACAAGCTGAGGACCGGGCAGGGGCAATTCGCAGAGACCTCCCTCCTGCGCTCTGCCGTTACACTGCAATCGGGCAACTTCATCAGATATAAAGGCATGAAACGCAAAAACCTGGGCAAGCCCGATATCAAGGGGCTGAGCGCCACCAACCGCATGTACCAGGGCATCGACGGCGAGTGGCTTTATGTGTACTGCCCTAAAGAAGAGCACTGGATGGCAATGTGCGAGGTGCTGGGCATGAAGAAGCTTACCCAGGACCCGCGCTTCGCCACGGCCGGAGCCCGCAAGAAGCATGATAGGGAGTTGACCGCTATCCTGACCGAGAGCTTCCTTACGACTCCGGCTGGGATATGGGCATTGCTGCTATTGATAAAGGGCGTGCCGGCTGCCGTGGCGCAGAACCTGGAAAGCCTGCTCAAAGACCAGTTCTGCATGGATACCGGCGTCTACGAGTTTCAGCAGCATCCGGAGAACGGACGCGTGCAGCTGCAGGGCATCGTGCCCGAATTCTCGGAAACGTCGGGCAAGGTCATGCGGCCTGCCCCCATGCAGGGCCAGCATACCGACGAGGTCCTGCTGGAGATAGGCTATACAAAGGACCAGATCGAGGACTTCAAGGCGAGACAGCTTGTAGTACAGGCTGCCGTGCCTCAGAAATAGTAAGGACAACGACCATTTGAAAGATAAATTGGAGATCACGCATCCAGCAGAAGGCCTGGCCCTGTTGACCATTGGCGGCACGGGGAAAAACAACCTGGCCGATGCCGGGCTGGCCGGCGAGTTGCGCCAGGTATGTGAGGATATCAACTTCGATTCGGGTATTAGAGCGGTCATAATAACAGGGGCAGCCCGGAAAGACTTCTGTACCGGTACTGCGAGCAGTAAAAAGCCGGCTTTCTCGCTATCGGGTCCGGTAGCTGCCTTGAATTGCCCCGTCATCGCTGCTATCGATGGTGAGGCCTCGGGCATGGGACTTGAGCTGGTCCTGGCCTGCGATATCCGCCTGGCTTCGGTGAGGGCCCGCTTCTCCCTGCCGTATATTAATAAGGGACTTATCCCCTCGGACGGCGCTACGCAGAGGTTGCCGCGCCTGGTGGGCAGGGCCAAAGCTATGGAGCTGATAATGACCGGGAAAACCATAACGGCGAAGAATGCCCTGCAAATTGGTTTGGTCAACAGGGTCTTGCCTCAAAAGGGACTGCTGCCATACGCTCTGGAACTGGGAAGGGAGATGGCTGGCAAAGCCTCCCTGTCACTCCAATACTGCAAGGAAGCAGTGATGAAGGGGCTGGACATGACGCTGGATCAGGGGCTGCACCTTGAGGGCGATTTATATTTCCTTTTGCACACTACCGACGACAGGACCGAGGGGATTACGGCCTTCAAAGAGAAACGCAGGCCCAGGTTCCAAGGTAAATAGGTATCTAAGCCCCCTACCGGAGTTAGTCATGACCGGCTACGAGACCATAATATTCGAGAAGAAGGGCAGGATAGCCTCTATCACGCTCAACCGTCCGCAGGTGCTGAACATCTATAACCTGCGCATGCGCGACGAGCTTTATGAAGTCCTGGGGGCCATCAAAGAGGATCAGGAGGTACACGCGGTCATCCTGAAAGGGGCGGGCGAAAAGGCTTTCTGCGCAGGTGCAGATTTGAGCGAGTTTCTGTCTGCGCCATCGCCCACCGGCGCCCGGCGTTCCCGCTGGTTGAGGGACTTATGGGGTAGATTTTTAAGCGTGCCGCAGCCTGTCATAGCAGCGCTACACGGCTATGTGCTGGGTTCAGGCATCGAGATGTCCATGTGCTGCGATATCAGGATAGCCTCCGAGGATGCACAATTCGGCCTCCCCGAGGTGGCGCTGGGCATCATCCCCGCCGCAGGCGCCACGCAGACCGTACCCCGTGCCATCGGCCCCGGCAGAGCGCTAGACCTCCTGCTGACCGGACGCCGAATCAACGCACAGGAAGCTTTACAAATGAAGCTGATCAACCGCGTCGTGCCGAAGGAAAGGCTCTTTCCCGAAGCCGAGTCCGTGGCAGATAAAATAGCCGGCCGAGACCAGTGTGCTGTGCGAGCCATCAAGCAGGCTGTCTCCAGGGGCCTGGACCTGCCGCTGGAGGAAGGCCTGAAGCTGGAAAGCAGGCTGGCCCGTCAACCAATTTAGACCGGGTTATCGATATTTAGATAAGCTCAAACAATATCTCCGGTTTCTTTCGCTCCACCAGTTGTTCGGCAGTGTAGGCTATACGCAGCAAGACATTCTCTTCCCACCACCGCCCCATGGCCTGCATACCGATAGGCAGCCCCAGGCTGTTATATCCGGCGGGGAAGCTGATCGCAGGCAGTCCTGCCAGATTGCCGGGGAAGGCGAAGCGCATCACTTCGGTGGTGCTGGAAAGGTCGGACCAGCCTCCGGCGGCGTCTTTGATAGATACCTCAGGCGCGGCCATACCGGTTGCCGGCGTGATAATAGCATCCACTTCCTTATAAATATCTTTGAACTCATTTATTGCCCGTGTGCGCAGTCGCTGGGCCTTCAAATAGTCTGTGGCGGTGAATTCGCGCCCCAATCCCAGGCTGACGCGCACCTCCGCGCCGAAATCACGCATGTTGGCGCGATAGTTGCTCATGGAGGCCGCCATCTCTCCCAGTATACAGATCACATGGGCAATACGCATCGTATCCAGGCCGGGTATAACAATCTCTTTTAGCTGCGCTCCCTTGTCCACCAGTTTTCCAAGCAGCTCTTGGCAGACCTTCACTACATCCGGCGATGCGTGCTCAAACCACGGCTTGTATACACCCAATGTTACGCCTTTAAGGTCCGTCTTGTTCCAACCATCCAATGTGACAGCCGGTTGGTGTAGCGAGTTCGGCTCTTTTACATCAGGGCCTGCCATGCAGGCATAAGAGATTGCCGTATCCTCAACCGTTGCCGCCAGCGGCCCCACGTGAGCCACGCTCCAGCATAGAGGAGCAGCGCCGAACTCACTCAGGCGGCCAAAGGTCGGCTTCAGGCCAACTATTCCGCAGAGGGCCGAAGGAATACGTATGGACCCTCCTCCGTCGGCGCCAACAGCAAACGGGCAAATCCCCGCCGAAACAGCCGTAGCGGGACCGCTCGAACTGCCGCCCGTATCATATTTAGGATTAAAGGGGTTACGGGTCGAGCCATAGTTGATATTTAGCCCGTCCGGATTGATGCCGATCTCGTGCATGTTGGCCTTGCCCAGCAGCAGGGCGCCTGCGGCGCGCAACCGTGCGACTACTGTAGCATCCTGTTTCGCCGGTGCTTTTCCCACGAAGCGTGTCCCCCAGGTTGTAGGATAAGGCACCATATCCACCTCGTCCTTGACTGCTACCGGCACACCATCCAGCACGCTCAGCGGCTTCTTGTTCTTCCATCGCTCGGCCGAAGCACGGGCCTGGTTCATAACTTCGCCCTCGTTCACAGAGATGAATGGGCGTAGTTTCAGGTCGCCGCTGTCCGCCTGTTTGATCGCATCCAACGCGCGCTTTGCCACGTCTTCGGGGCTGGTTTTTCCATCGTGGTAAGCTTTTGCATAATCCCGCGTTGTCTTATAGGGTATGGATGCGCCTTTGCCTGCCTCTATTTTATCCAGCGCTTTCAGGTCGGGGTTATCGACAGGGTTTGCCGGTTTATCCACAAACATAATGGGAAACACGGTTGGGGATTCTTCCGGTGCCAGCGAGCGAAACACATCTATTCCTCCCGTCTTCAACATCGAGGGCATCAGCGCCGCCTTAAGCAACGGGTTCTCCACGGCATTTGCAGCGAAAGATAGCTGCCCTCCCGTCAACCTCGGCAACTTGATTGATTTCAGATCGTAATTGGCAGTTTCTTTCATCTCAACCTCCCATAAAAAGGCTCAATTTCAATGCAAGTATATATTCGAAAACCCTGGAGCGCAAGAAGTGTATAAGAAGGGGTTTAACCAGCTATACTCCATACCATGAGCATATTTCTGCAAGCGGCACACGTTCGGTGCGGAACTTGTTCACAGCAGCATCGTTATCCGGGTAGCCTATGGCCATAGCGATGACAAGCTGCTTTGAATGGGGGATATTCAGCTTTTTCCTCACGATATCCGGGTAGCCGGCCCCGGCGGCCAGCATGATCGATCCCAGGCCGTAGCTCAGGGCAGCCAGGCTGATGGTCTGGGCCAACAGCCCGATATTCATCATGGCCCACACGCTCACATCACGTTCTGTGAAAATGAAGATGGCGTTGGAGGCATCAAAGAAGCGGTACATCTCGACGAACCAGTTCAACTGTTTTTCCACATCATCCCGCCGGATATCCAGCAGTTCATAAAGCCGCAGGCCGTTCTCCCTGCGGCGCTCTTTATAGGGTGAAGTCCATTCGGGTCGGGGGATATCCGGCCCCCGCTCATCCTGAGCAAAAGCCCGGGAGGCCATAGTTTCCTTCAGGTCTTTCATCACATCGCCGCCCGCCACAGCGAACTCCCAGGTCTGGGTGTTGGCCCACGAAGGGGCACGCAGGGAAACGCTGAGCAGCTCTTCCAGCACTTTTTTGGGCACCGGGTCGGGTTTGAAAGCGCGTACGCTGCATCTGGAATTGATGGCCTCGATAACGTCCATGATATAACCCCCGCGGAGAATACTCGGTCTGCGTCTCCAATCTTATCACAAGGAAAAATACTTGACATATAATATACGTGGAATATAATCGTATTAGTTGAAATACTATTTCCTTTTTTAGGAGATACTGTATATGAAATGCCCAATTTTTGTAATGAATAAAATGCGGGTAGTCGATTGTCTTGAAGAAGAATGTGCTTGGTTTCATGTATATGATATAGATACAGGGGAATGTTCATTACTATCTCTTGCACGTGATACAGAATTGATAAAAGAATCTGTTCAACAAATTGATCTTCATTTCAATCCACGAAAATAAGATTAAATGGACTATATACAAATACTCATTGGGTTAATTGTTGCTCTCGTTGCCATAATTATTTTTGAATGGCTAGTTAGCCCGCGTTTGGAGGTAAGGCGAGCTCAACCGCATACAGAAGTTTTCGATTATCCATCTGGTAATCCAACATCTAGATTCATTAAATTGGAGGTCATAAATAAACCTCTTAAATTTCCTGGTCTAACTTTCTTATCTCGTAGGGTAGCTAAAGGCTGCAAAGCATACGTGGAAATAATTGATGCAACCACAAATCATATCGTTCCTTCGCCACCATTACCACAACACGTTAAATGGACTAGTTCACCGGAAGGAAGATTCGATATTGATCCTAATACTGGAAAAATGATGCGTTTTATCGATTCCTCAATGATCCCACATATAGAGACAATAGATGTGGGACCAAGCGCACCACAAACTCTAGATTTATTTGTTAAACAAAAAGGTGACAAAAATTTTTATCTACATAGCGGTGAGAACCTTATGCATCCCACTTATCAGCAGCCAATCAATAAATTAGATGGACCCGCATTCTATGTAACAGTAAGAATTATAGCCGAGAATGCTAGCTCTAAATCTGTAACTTTTATGGTTTTAAACAATGGAGTCAATCTACAAAATATAAGTCTACAGGATGTGTTTAAACAGACAAACAAAACTGACAGTCAAAAACCATGGTTTAAAATTTTCACAAAAGCTAGCAATTATTTATACTTTTTAGCCATGCTATTATTTTTTGGTTTAGTAGTGTACGGATTTACACTCTTTGAAAGTCTTACAAAAGTCCAGAAATTGAGTTATATTTTACCTAGTATTTCGGCATTCATTGCTCTTCTTGTAACATTTTTCGAAGTAAAAAATATTTGGGCCAGTATAGCTATCATCATTGCTATTAATCTATTTACATTTGGTCTCTTAATGCAATTAATATCGATTACTACTCAAGGAATTCGCTAATTATTAGCGAAAATTATTCCGTAATGACCAAGTTAATATCCTATATGTATCACCATGTAAGATATTAGTCCTTCGTAGTGTATCTGGCTCGCCACTCATCGTAGCTGGGCACCTTTTCACCAACCACCCACAGGAAATAATAGCAGCCCATATCACCAAGGAACTTAAACTGTTTGTGCAGGTCTTTGGTCAACTTATCGTAAGAGGTAAATGAGCGCAGGTATTTGGTGAACGTACCGTAGCTTTTATCCAGTTCCAGCATGCGGCGGGCGTTGCCTATGATTGCGTCAACTTTACGGAAGTTTCTTATGATACGGCTGTCCTTCGAAAGTTTTTCGATTTCTGCCATAGTCATCTTTGAAAGCACATTGGGATCGAATCCGTGAAAGGCTTCTTTAATACCGGGCCACTTTGATTCAACCACCTTCCAGGAAATCCCCGTCTGAAAAACAGCTTTGCTCATAACTTCCAGGTAATCGGAAAGGGACTGTGGTTTTATCTTTTTTGGTGCGTGCATATCATCCTGTCCTCCTCACAAATAGAATTATAGCACTGGTTTGAGTGGCGCTTTGCCAGTGCAGCGGCAGCAGGCTTTTGCAACTTAGAAACCTGCACCCATTTTGACCATCGCTTGATATGGCAATAAACTTATGCTTAAACGGGGAATAAATTCGGAGGTATGGAAATGGGTGATATTATCAAACTCCCACCGGCCAAATTAAAGGGCAGCATGTCAGTAGAAGAGGCATTGCACGCACGCAGGTCCACTCGGGAGTACACAACTACCGCTTTGAAGCTCGAGGACATTGCACAGCTTCTGTGGGCTGCGCAGGGCATCACGGCCGCTAAGGGATTACGCACCGCTCCCTCGCCGATCGCTGTTTACCTGGTTCAGGCCTACCTGGTAGCCGGCAATGTGGATGGTCTAAAGCCGGGCGTATACTCTTACAAGCCGCAGGACCACAGCCTTGAACTCGTCAAGAGCGGAGGGCTGGAGGCACAGCTCGGGAGCCTGGGCCAGCAGGTCTTCAGCGCCGCCCCTGCCCTGGTGGTGATCGCGTCAGTGGACGATAAAGCCTCCAAGACATTCGGCGATTACGCTGTGAGGGCTTCCAGCCTGGAGATCGGCCACGTGGCCGAGAACGTCGCCCTACAGGCAACCGCCATGGGGCTGGGACTGGTCACAGCCAGCGGCTTCGATAATGGCAAGGCGCGCGACATTCTGGGATTGCCGGCTACGGAAACACCTGTCTACCTTATACCGGTCGGCCGGATGGTTTAAAATACTGTATGCCTTCGGAAGATGTCATCGGCCGCAAGCTGCGGGAGTGGACTGCGGGCCAAAGCCCGCGCCAGGCCATGGTGACGGTCTTCTATAAGATACGGGATATCCCCTACGGCATCCTGCCGGAACTCAACAGCCCCAGCCAATACCTGCGCATACTGAAAACCAATATGGGCTCCTGCACGCCCAAGCACCTGCTGATGTGCAACATGTTCTTGAGGCTGGGCCTGGACGTCCTCTATGCAGTCTATCCCTACCGCTGGGCCGAGTTCGAGGAGCTTTATCCTCCCGATCTGTGGAAGCTGGCTCAAAAGATGGCGCCCGTCAATCACCTGGCCTGCAGGGTTTACCTCAAGGACAGTTACGTGCTGGTGGACGCCACCGTAGATCCGCCACTGGGCAGGATCGGCCTTCCTTTTGCCCAAAGCTGGGACGGGAAATCGGACACGCCGTTGCCGGTGCTGCCGATCGGGGAAGAGGAGATATATCATCCGTCTGAAGCCGAACTTATGCCGCCTCCTGACCTGGATGACAATGCACGGGCTTTTTACAATGGACTGAACAGGTATTTCCAGGATATACGGAATGGAAAGCTGTAAGGCAGACCTGGTGCTGCGCAACTGCCATGCGGTGACGCTCAACGGCCGCCGCCCGCGGGGCAGGACCATCTATATGGGGGATGGGAGCATTTTAAAGGTCAGCAGCAAGGATATCGAGCGCGGGCTGGCCTCTCCCTCAGCTCAGGTTATCGACTGCGCGGGCAGGACGGTCATACCGGCTTTCCACGACGCCCACTGTCATATGGTGGCCTACGCCGAGAGCCTGCTCAATATCAACCTGGGACCTGCCAGCGTAAGCTCCATCGAGGATATAGTCCGGAAAATCAGGCATGCATCTGCAAGCACACCGATCGGCCAGTGGATAAGGTGCACCGGCTATAACGAGTTTTACCTGGCGGAGAAAAGGCATCCCACCCGGCATGACCTGGACAGGGCGACGACCGCCCATCCTGTCAAACTGACGCACCGCAGCGGGCATGCGCATGTTTTAAATACGCCGGCCATGTGCCTCGCCGGCATCCATAATGAAAGCGAGGAACCGCCGGGATGCATGATCGAGCGCGACCTCGGGACGGGCCTGCCCAACGGCCTGCTCTACGGCATGGGCGCTTACCTCGGCAGCACTATCCCACCCGTTGGCTCCGATGAGTTGGATACCGCTGTGAAAAAAGCCGGTCAAACCTTGCTGAGCCTGGGCATAACCGCGGTGCAGGATGCTTCGCCGGGCAACGGCTGGGCGCGCTGGAAGCAATTCCTGGACTGGAAGAGGAAACAAATCTTTCCACTCAGGACTATCCTCATGTTCGGCGCCGAAGAGGCGCAGGTACTCCCGCTTTATGACCGGGAAACTGGGCTCACAAGCGGGGCGGTCAAGATCATGCTGGATGAGGTGCGAGGCTGCCTAAACCCGTCTCAGGATGAACTCAACCGGCTTGTTTCGGCTATTCACCGTCGACGCCTGCAGACAGCAATTCACGCCGTGGAGGAGCCCATAGTGGAAGCGGCCATAAATGCGCTGAGCTACGCTCTTAGGGAATTCCCGGATAAAGCACGGCGCCACCGCATAGAGCATTGCTCAATCTGCAATTTGAGCATAGCCAGGCGGCTTCGCAAACTGGGGGCAACCGTGGTAACCAACCCCGCTTTCATTTTCTATAGCGGTGAGCGGTACCTGTCCACTGTGCCCCCGCGGCAAGTCAGGCAGCTATATGCCCTGAATACCATGCTGAAAGCGGGCCTGAAGCCAGCTGCCGGATCGGATGCTCCTGTCGCGCCACCCGACCCCTTCAAGGGGATCTATGCTGCGGTAATGCGCAGGGCCGAGACTGGCCAGCAGGTGGTCAAGAGCGAAGCGATATCCGTGATGGACGCCCTGCGTCTCTATACTACCGATGCAGCGTGGTCGTGCTTCAGGGAAAAAGAAGCAGGAAGCATATCTAAAGGCAAATATGCGGACCTGGCCGTCCTGAGCGCCGATCCCTTCCAGGCGGACCCGCAGGAGCTGAAGGGCATCAGAGTGGAGATGACCGTGCTTGCCGGGAAGGTGGCCTGCGGCGGAGTCTCCTAACCTATCACGCCGTTTTCAAGATAGCTTTTGAACCGCTCTTCATCCATCCCCAGTACATCCCGGAAAACGTACCTATTGTTCTCACCCAGCAGGGGCGCCGCCTTTTCAAATCTGGCTGGAGTCTTGCTCATCTTGATGGGATTGCCATCAGAGCGTATCTTTCCCAGCGCCGGATGCTGCAGGTCAATGAAGAAGCCCCGCTCCGTCAGGTGCAAGTCCTGCGTCAGATCACGCGCGTCCATGACGGGCGCAGCCGCAATGCCGGCAGCCTGAAGCTGTTCAACCAGTTGCTCCCTCTCCTGACGGGCAGTCCATTTAGCCATATTCTCATCCAGTTCCTCGTGGTTAGCGAAGCGGGCCTGCATGCTTGAGAACCTTTTCAGCCGTGTCCAGTCCGGGCTGCCCATGATCCTGAACAGCGATTCCCATTCCTCATCGTTAAAAACCGCTATGGCGATCCAGCGATCCTCACCCCTGCATTTATAGCAGCCGTAGGGCGCAGCCACCCTCCCCAGCGGCCTGTTGGGCGCCGGGCGGGCTATACGGCCGTTTACGGAGAAGTCCAGCAGGGCCGGGCCTAAAAGGCTGCAGGCCGCTTCGTACTCGGAGATGTCGATATAAGACCCTTCGCCCGAAGCGTCCCGCCGCCGCAGGGCCGCCATAGTAGCCAGCGCAGCATAAAGTCCGGATACATGGTCAGCATAGGCAAAGCCCAGGCCGGTGGGAGCGCCGGCCTCGTAAGAGGTCAAAGCAGTCAACCCGCTCAGCGCCTGCACGGTGGGGCCAAGAGCCGCAAATTCGCGCAAGGGTCCCGAATGGCCGAAGCCGGAAAGGCTGACCATAACCAGGTCCGGTTTGACGATCTTCAATTGTTCATAGTTCAAATTCCAGTTGTCCATGACGCGAGGCGTAAAATTCTCCATCAGCACATCACACTTCTTGACCAGTTCCAATACGATGTCACGTGCCTCCGGCCTCATAAGGTCCAGCGTGATGCCCAGCTTGTTGCGGTTCCAGGTAACGAAATAGCCGGTGTCGTTTTGCTCAGCACCCGTGGCCGTCTTTTTCGACTGTACCTTGATGACCTCCGCACCAAAGTCGGCAAGCATACGTGTGGCATAGGGCCCCGCCAGCATCCAGGTGAAATCCAGCACGCGCACGCCCTCCAACGGTAGTTTCATCGCCGGCTGACCGGCCACCTCCTTAATTTTTAAAGGCCGTACAGCCTGGACCAGCTGAAAAACCTTCTCATTATGCTCACCGGGGTAGGGCGCTCTTTGCCAGATATAATCCGGCCCGTCTGCAAAATTTATCACCGGACGTGGTGCCTTGAATTCTTTCTGCGCAAGCGGGTGCCGGGCGTTTATGAAGTAGCCCCTGACGTTGAGCTGCTCGTCGGCGGCCACTCCGTCGATATTGTTCAGCATCGCCCAGGGAAAGCGCATCGATTGACCCAGCTTGAATATTTCCCTGTTACTCTGTATGCACGTCCAGAGAGTAAACACGTCCTCGATATCGTCGATATGCTCCCGGCGGAAGTTCTCGTCACTCCAGGCGGGATGCTTGAGATCGGCAGCCATCGATTTCTGGTCCAGCAGTTCCACCAGCGTATCCCACTCCCGGTTAAAGGTCAGCAGAACATAGCCGTCCTTGCACGGGAAAATGTCCGAGGTACTGTTCCATTGCATGCTACCCTGCCGACAGGGGACTTTGCCATCATAGAAATGCTGAACGAGGACATGTTCCAGAGCAGCAGCAGCCGCTTCCTGGGCGGAAATATCGATATGCTGGCCCCTGCCGCTATATTCACATACCCTCAGCGCCAGTATGACCCCCAGCGCAGCAAACAGGGACGAGAGATAGTAGGTTTGCCCGCCGTACGGCCTGAGAGGTTGTTTGCCAGGACGCCCGCAGACATACATCTGACCTCCCGCAGCGGAAGCGATGAGATCGCATGACTTATTCCGGCTGTGAAAACCGGACTGTCCGAACCCGGTTACCGAGGCCAGTACTAGACGGGGGTTTAAATTTGAAAGCGTTTGAAAGCCCAGCTCCATGCCGTCGAGATAACCAGGCTCAAAGGACTCGATTACGACATCGCTGACAGCAGCGATCTGCAGCAATTTCTGTCTGTCACGCGCATTATCTAGATCAAGACTGACCCCGAGTTTGCCGCCGTTTTTATAGAGGAACGAAAGGCTGCTATGCGGACCTGGCGTATTATCGAAGAAAGAACCCGTGTACCTGTCCGGGTCTCCGGACGGCCCCTCCACCTTGATCACTTCGGCGCCCAGGTCATGCAGCAATTTTGAACTGAAGGCTGCTTTCTCATCCGCCAGATCGAGGACGCGTGTACCCGCCAGGGGCGCCTTTATTTCATCGGGGCAGGACATACAGCCCTATTATATCATCGGGGATATGTGGTTAATCGGAAGAAGGCAGGGACTTGGGTTTCTGTAGCTCCATATCCTTGCCGTCGCAGGCGACTGTGCCATCGCCGGCCTTGGTGCAGAGAACCTCGGTGCTGCATATATCGCACTTGTATCTTTTACCAAGCTGGTTTGCCATTTTATCTCTCCTGAAAATGGTAACTGGTTCTATTTCTTTAATTCCATGGGCTTATTGCAGCAGGTCAGCTGGCCGTTGCCGCCCTTGGTCACGATAAACTCGGAACCGCAAACTGTGCAAACGTATTTTTTGCCTACCTGGTTGGCCATTGTAATTCCCTCCAGAGCTTAATTTTAATCCCGGATTACGTTCTATGCAACCTATCTAGAGCTCCATCTCCTTGAAATCCGAGGCTACTTTCAGGGGAGCGGCCGTCATTTTTTGAACGTCTTCGGCGGTGACTCCGGGAATAGCTTCCTTCAGCACCAGCCCTTCGGGGGTAACATCGATGACGGCATAATTGGTGACGATTACGTCCACACAGGCCGTGGCCGTGAGCGGGTAGCTGCATTCGCTCATGATCTTGGGCTCGCCGCCCGGGGTGAAATGCTCCATGGCGACGATGACCTTCCTAGCGCCGACCGCCAGGTCCATCGAGCCGCCTATATTGCCCACCTTGCCCAGTCCGCGGCTGGGGTTATTCCAGCCCGCCAGGTCGCCTTTGGCCGACACCTGCAGGGCTCCCAGCACTGCCACATCCATACATCCACCTCTAATCATGGCAAACGACGTTTCAATGTCAAAATAGCTTGAGCCCGGCATAGCACATATGAACTGGCAACTGGCATTGATGCGGTCCTGTTCCTCCTGGCCTTCTTCGACCAGCGGCCCGCTTTTGAGCATGCCTATCTCGGCCTGCAATATAATGTCCCTTCCCTCTATCCAGTTGGAAACCAGGGTCGGGATGCCGATGCCGAGGTTAACATAGGAGCCGTCCTCCAGCATATTGGCGATCCTGAGGGCGACCATCTCACGCTCCAGCGGGGGCATCTCGGGTATAATTACTTTCTTCAACTCACTCATTTTGATTTCACCCCACTAAACGCTGGCCTTTTCCAGCTTCGGCCTGCCGACCTCGACCACTCGCTTTACAAATATCCCCGGCGTATGGATAAAATCCGGGTCCAACCCGCCGGCATCGACCAGTGTTTCAACCTCGGCAATGGTGACCTTCCCGGCCATGGCCATGGCATTATTATAGTTACGGGCGGTGCAGTGATAGACCAGATTGCCTTCACGGTCGCCCTTCCAGGCATGGACGAAGGCGAAGTCCACTGGCAGAGCTGTCTCCAGCACGTTTTCGACACCGTTGAAAACCCTGACTTCCTTGCCTTCGGCAACCACGGTGCCCCCGCCGGTGGGCGTATAGAAGGCGGGCAAACCCGCCCCGGCGCAACGCAGCTTCTCGACGAAAGTGCCCATGGGGTACACCTCCACCTGTATGCTGCCCTGCCGGACGGCCTGCTCGAAGGGGTGCTCCAAGCCTTTGGTGGCGGAACGAGGGAATGGATAGTTGGAGATGACCTTTTTCACCTGGCCGTTGACTACCAGTTCCAAAATCTCCTCGTTGCCTGTGCCGACCTGCTGCGCCACTATCGTTAGGCCTTTGACGCCGGTTTTGGCCAGCGCTTTGGTCAACTCCAGCGGCCTGCCGGCCGAAAAGAAACCGGCAAAGGCTATGACAGCGCCGTCGAAAACATCCTTGACTGCTTCTTCAACTGAAGCGTATGCCTTGTCCATACCTCATCTCCTGAAAAATTATGCTATAGATTACGTCAAGCTACAGGCATTTGTCCAATTTTGGTTGACTGGTCAATTAATGGAATAAATTCTACGGCCGGGGTCGGGATTTGTCTATCTGAGGAAAATCCACCTGACTGCGTAAGGCTGGTTCGCTATGGCCAGGTAAAGAGCAGCGCCAGCGCTATGCCCAGCACAGCCCCCACGAACACCTCCCACTTGGAATGGCCTATAATCTCCGAAAGGCGCTGGCTGAATTCCTTATTGCCCTTGAAAAGCTCGTCCAGCATCTTGTTGAGCATGGTGGACTGGTATCCTACCGTCCTCCTCACTCCGGCAGCGTCGTACATCACGATAAAGGCCACTGCCAGAGAAACGGCGAAGAAGGGCGAATCGAACCCGTAGAGCAGCCCCATGGTGGTAGCCAGGGCGGTCATCAGCGCTGCATGGGCGCTGGGCATGCCGCCCGGACTGTACATATAGGACAGGTCTAGCCGCCTGTCATTGACCAGATGGATAATGACCTTGAATAACTGCGCTATGAACCAGGCCACCAGAGGCACCCAGATGGCCTTAAAGGCATTGAAACTTACGGCGGCCTGGCTAAACATAATTGGTAACTTACTTACCCTGTACTTATTTTACAATTATCGGGGCGCCTGGCCTATATTTGATCTGCAGCGCCTTTCCGATCATCATTCCTAGCAGTACCAGCGGATATACGATCAGCATCCAGTCGGGAGGGAAGGGGGGCGGAGTAATTATATTAAAGGGCTGAACTGCCACATGGGCATACTGCATGCCAAAAAATATGATGACCATCGCTATTATACCGATGCCGAACCCGTAGCTGGAATTTTTTATGATCCAGGCTGCCATACCGGCAATGGCGGCGGCGATTATGGTCGGGACAGTGGCTATGGTGACCAGCACGCCTGCTATAACGGTGGCGCCCAGCCCTCCCTGAAACTTGATAAAAGGCGACCACTGGTGCGCTGCTACCGTGACTATGCCCGCCAGCAATATTACCGGCAATACTGCGCCCATTAACCTGGCAATCCAGACCGCCAGCATGGCCTTGCCGATATCCATGAACACCACCATCAGGAACGATAGCGGGCCCACCCGCCTGTAGACCGCGGCGGCACTGATGCGGCCGTCCGGCTCGTCGCGTATATCGATTTTTCCGTTGTACCTGGCAACGATGTAAGCCGAAGATATGGCACCCAGCAGATAAGCGATAGGTATGGAGATAAGGCTGACCCAGTTCATGATAGTATCAGGTAGTATACCATAAAAGATGGCGGTTTAGATCACTTTTCACTGTCAAGGCCAGCGCCAAGAGTCAGGAAAGCCCTGGCTTCTTTGGAAAATGACATGCCCAGGGCCAGGATAAAGACCAGCACTCCACAGGTGGCATAGATCGCCGGGATATTTTTATTGGCGATATCGGCGATAACCCCCGCTATACCCATACCTATCGGGGCCAGGCCGCTGGTCAGGGTGGCCAGCAGCCCGAACACCCTGCCCCTTATCTCGCTGCTGGAGGAGAGCTGAAGTATGGTAGTAGCCTTGACCATAAAGATGCCGGCCAGCAGGCCGACCAGGAAGATCACCGCCAGAACGATGTATGGCTGCGTAAGGAAGCCCAGGATGCCCATGGCGATGGAAGCGCCCAGCAGAGATGTGATAATCATGCGGCTCTGGGCGCGGCCGCGTACGTTGGCGGTCCCGGCGATGACATAGCCCAATACCGAGCCCACGCCCAGGGACATCAACAGATAGCCGTACCACGAGGCATTCAGCTTCAAATAGTCTTCCACATAGAAGGGCAGCAACAGTGCCATGGGCGCGATAAAAAGGTAAAGCATGGCCGCTACTAAAAATAGCACCCTCATGCCTTTACGGTTCCAGACATAGTGCAGGCCTTCCCTGGTATCGGCAATAAAGGCCTTAAATGCGACGCTGCCCTTTTTAGCTTTATCCGGTATAATCTGAGGGATCTTAATCATGGCCTCCGCGCCGGATGAGAAGAAATAGGTGAAGCTGTTGATCAGAAAAAGCATTGGTGCGCCGGTCACAGAATATAGAAGGCCTCCAAGCCCCTGCCCTATGAACAGCGATACGAACAGGGCCAGCTGGTTGAGCGAATTGGCCGGGTCGAGCTTGTTCTCCGGTACCAGGTCAGGGATGGCGGCCTGTACTGCGGGTGTGAAGAAAGCGAAGATGATGGCGCCCACCATAGCCACAACGAACAGCCAGATCACGTTCAGGCCGATAACCTGTGGCATATAGAAAAGCAAAGCAGCCAGCGATAATACAAAAATCCCATTAATCAGGTCGCCGTAGACCAGGATTTTTTTGCGTGAGAAATTATCTGCAAAGGTGCCGCCCAGTGGCCCCATGAGCACGCCGGGCAGGCTGGAAAACATCATCATCAGCCCCATCAGGCTGGCTGAGCCCGTAGTTTCCTTGATGTAGAATAGCATGGCCAGGCCGAAGGCGCGCTGCCCCACCTGGCTGACCAGCTGGCCCTGCCAGAGCAGCAGGAAATCACGGTTCCAGAGCCTGGTCGGCCTTTTTATCGGATGCTCACTATCCATAACGATTATTCAATAAAAGTCGATGTGTGGTCTCTGGTTGGGCCCCTACTCAGGTAACATACGGGCGGGTAATCAAGATTATATAATTTTTTAACAATTGGTTCTACATAGCCACAATGGAACTCAGGCTTAACAGGATCGTTTTGCAGCGGACGGACTTGTCATATACCCCGCAAACTGTATAAAATCTTCGCTGGATTATTTGAGTAAAAGGAGTAAACAAACATGAAGTTAGCCAGGGAAGTTGTTATCATAGATTATTTACGTTCGCCGTTCTCCAGGTCACGACCCAAGGAACCCGAGAAGGACCTGCTCAACGATTACACCATGGACGAAGTCATAGGTATGTTGTGGAAGGATCTGATAAAGAGGAACAACCTTGATCCAAAGGTCATTGATGAGGCGGTGATCGGGGTGGCCAGGCCTGTAATGGAAATGTGGACATACGGCGGGAAACTGCCTACCTTCTTCGCCGAGCTTCCTGTGGAAGTAGCCAGCCAACAGGTAGACCAGCAGTGCGGTTCCTCGCTTGATGCATTAAGGACGGGCGTCATGGCCATCTCCGAGGGTTTCGCCGACGTGGTGCTGTGTGCCGGGATGGAGCATATGACACACATCCCCCTGGGCGGAGGAAACCCGGCTGTGAAGATCAGCCCCAAGTTGAGCACTGACCCGAGATACAAGCAATACGATATCGATTTTTCAAGGAATATGGGCTTCACGGCGCAGAAGCTGCAGGAACTGGCAGGCTTCAGCCGGGAGCAGATGGACAAATGGTCGCTGCGCTCCCATCAACTGGCAGCCAATGCCCAGAAGGAAGGCTTCTTCAAGGGTGAAATTTTGCCCATCGAGATAACCCTGCAGGACGGCAGCAAACAGATGTATGACTACGATGCCTGTGTAAGAGCGGATACCACGATGGAAGCCCTGCTGCAGCTCAAGCCAGCCTATAAGCCGGACGGCTCCATCACCGCGGGTAACTCTTCTCCTCTGAACGCCGGGGCAACATCCATGCTGATCATGTCCCGGGACAAGGCCAAGAAGCTGGGCTGCAAGCCTATCGCCAGCTTCGTCTCCTTCGGCGTGGCGGGAGTTGATCCCACCATTATGGGTTCCGGCCCTGTGCCTGCTTCAAGGAAGGCACTGGAATATGCCGGCATGAAAGCGAAGGACATTGATTTCTGGGAGATAAACGAGGCCTTCTCGGTGGTAGCGCTTTACTGCATGCGGGAGCTGGGCATTCCGGAAGAGAAGGTGAACGTGAAGGGCGGTGCCGTGGCCATCGGCCATCCGCTGGGGGCCACCGGACTGAGGCTGGTAGGCACGCTGGCCAGGATACTCAAGATGGAGGGAGGCAAATACGGTCTGGCTACACAGTGCTGCGGAGGCGGCCAGGGCGTAACCGCCATCATCAAGAAGGAATAGCTCCGTTTAGATTGCTGCCAACTAAGATCAGCTCGCTGTGAGCGCAGCGAGCTGATCTTAGTCTCATATAGATTCAAACTCAAACTTATGGCTGTTGAAGAGATCCAGGCAGGCATCCACCGCATCAGGATCATATAGTCTGCCCTTGTTCCTTGATATTTCTTCAAGTGCTTCCTCAATGCCCAGTGCCGACCGGAAAGGGCGGTGTGAAGCCATAGCTTCAACCACGTCTGCAACTGCCAGTATTTTTGCTTCCAAGAGCATTTCCTCACCCTTAAGCCGATTGGGAAATCCTGAACCATTCAGCCTTTCATGGTGCTGCAAGATGGCCTGTGCGACAGAAAAAGGGAAATCCATGCCTTTTACAATATCGTAGCCTCCCTGTGCATGAGTTTTTATCAGGTCGAATTCCATATTGGACAGCTTCCCTGGTTTACTGAGGATATCAGAAGGAACAAACATTTTACCGATATCATGGATTGCTGCCGCCATCCTGAGCTGATCAATCCGGGTATCTTCTAATTTCATTTCACTGGCTATAGCGGTCGCCAGGTCGGCCACTTTCCGCTGATGGCCGGCAGTATACGGATCTCTCATTTCCACAATTTTGGCCATGGTATCGATGACGTCATTCAACGTCTTCTTTGTTTTTTGCAAGGCCTGCTGAAGCTGTTCAGTCCTCTTGGCAACTTCGGCTTCGAGAAAATCCCTGTACTTCTCCAAGTCCTGCTCCGTCCTGAAAAGGTTCTCAAAGGATAAAAGATTTTCCCTGGCCTTTTGGAAGATCTCCCTATCTGCCATGACTTCGCCGGCCACCTTTCTAACTATCAATATTTTTCTTTCACCCAGTTTAACAGCCTTGGCCTCAAGCTCGATTTTTGTGCCGCATTTAAGAGATTCCTCCCATAGGCCAGCTCTGAGTATGGCCCCGGATTCACCGGTTGACCAGAAGTCACATGCATCCGGTAAAAAATTGCCCAAAAAGGAGAGGCTGTCGTCAATCTTGAAGCTTGATGGTTCCGTATCTGGAATATTGAAAAGGTCTTTAGCCCAAGAGGGAGTGATGCTCAGCGCCCTGAAATGTCCATCATCAGTTTGCTCGATGACTACCCGATCGATTGCAGCCAGAACCTCGGCTAATATAGACTCTTCCATTTTCAGCCCGGGAAAAAAGCATCGATATCAATATTTTTAAACCACACACGTTTAAACAGGTCTTATTGTGCGATCATTTTTATTGCAAGTTTCTCGAAGGCGTCATTTACCTGCATGCCGGTTTTGGCGCTGGTCTTGATCACGTCCCATCCCTGACGACCAAGCTCATCAACTGTATCCTCAGTTATGTCCCACTTGCCTGTCAGGTCCCATTTATTGAAAAGCAGAAGGCAAGGGATATCCCCCAGCTTCTGTTTTTCTATTTCATAGACCTTCAGGGCAAAATCGAGCGAAGTGGTCCGTGTTTTGTCAACCACCAGTAAATAGCCTGATGCACCCCGCAGATATGATTGTCTGATATTATTGTAGCTATCCTGTCCGGCCAGGTCCCACAAAACCAGCGTAATATCCTGGTCATCGACTTTGACTAACTTTTTATCGATTTTAACCCCGAGAGTTGTCTGGTATTTTTCGAAAAACAGGTTCTCCACATAACGCCGCACCAGACTGGTCTTGCCGACTGCTAAAGCCCCAAGCATACATATTTTTTTCTGTATCATTTGCCCTTCCAGATTTTAGATTAGGTATTTTATCATGATCTTACCTGGGAGTATCAGCTAAAACCCAACAAACAATTATGCTATTTGAGCGAGAAAAAATAACCCAGAAGAATAACTATTAAACAGAGTATCCCTGCCACGATTATCACCAGTTGCAGATTGGGTTTTGCTCCTTTTTTATCAGCCTCACCTGCTTTTTCAAGCTGTCTGGATGTGGCTGCGATGTCTCCTTTCCTGCCCTTGGCGCGAGCCTGCAGCAGACAACTCTCAAGAAGCGACCTGATCACCAGGAAGGGCGCTGAATCCCCCTTGAACGACATTAAAGCCTGCCTCTGCTCAAATTCAATCTTCTCAACTGCCTCTTCCAATACGATGCGCAGATCCTCAGGAGGATTCCCGCGTATCACAGCAGCTAATACCGTATATGCGCCCTGCTCAATCCAAATTGTGAGATCTCCTATATGCATGCTCTGCAAAGCCTGGCCTTCCGTAATGCCAAATGAATCTTTTACAAAGTCTTGAATGGCTGTCAGCATCCCGGAAACCATATCTTCATCCTGGACCACTACGTCATTGGCGGCTACATGTTGAATAACCAGACCGGTCGCTCCATGAATAAGGAAAACCTGCTCAACGCGGTAGATCAAAGTATGCATCAGCACAACTTCTGAAAAGGGCCTGCCCGTTTTGAGAGATTCCCACCTCCACTTAAGGCCTTTCCACGAAACGGAATAATCCAGGACCTCGTTGAATGACTGCATCATCGAGCGGATCGATTCGGAGATGGCCTTTCTGATGGCCGGCCCAATAATGGGAAAAATCGCAGTAGCAAGGAATTGTGGGTCCCTTTTAACAGAATCCCTGATCACCTCCTCGATGGTAGGCAGCAGGGCTAACGCCAGTTTCTTATCCCTGGAAGCACATATTAAAATAGCTTCGGCAAGCACATTGCTTAATTCATTGGCCCTGATCTCAGGATTGTCCAGCCGTTCTCGCAGGCTGGTTATATCTTTCTGTTCCGGCCCCACAATTATCGAGCGAAGTTGAACTAAATCATCACGCTGATAATCGGGTTTCGTGCTTTGGGCTTGGGGAGCTGGATCATTCAACTTTGGGGCCCTCCGCTTCCAATATACCGTGCTTGCGACCGATCTTGATAATATCAGTCATTAGCCTGGTTATAGTGCTCTTATCAGCTTTTTTCTCTAGGGCCTGGCCTCTTGATTCACGCTCATTCTCAAGCTTTTCCATTATAAGCTTCTCGAGGGCCGACAACCTGTTGTTATAATCTTCCTTTTGCCCGTCCAGCTTTTTATTATAATCTTCCTTTTGCCCGTCCAGCTTTTTATTATATTCTTCCCTTTGCACGGCAAGTTTGTGGGCGATATCATTGCCCAGGTCGGCAATATTGGTGACCATAAGTTCTTCGAGTCGCGCCAGCCTTTTATCGTATTCTTCCCTTTGCACGGCAAGTTTGTGGGCGATATCGTTGCCCATGTCGGCAATATTGGTGACCAGTAGTTCCTCAAGGCGGGTTAACCTCCTGTCATACTCTTCCCTCTGTGCACCAAACAGGATATCGCGTATTTGCCCCACCCTATCGCCCCCGGCCCCGATTTCCACCGGAGAATCACGCATACTTGAGTTTTCCAAAGGACCGGCAGGCTTTTTTGTGATTTTGCCCCCTTCAGTCTTGCTCATAGCGTCACCCCCTTCCTCGCATATGTCCGGTAATCTATTTGTACATTATCAGCTTTACATGATTATTTCAAGTAAACATCAGTTGTAGAAAACATATGAATTAATGAACTGCCGCCAAATAATACGGCCATACTTGAGTGACTAACAATTCTGTAGAGAACGCCAAATTGCCTGGCTAATCGGCACGCCATAGCGGAGAAAATGTTCATCTGGCAGCAGTTCCCATAGGAATATAAATCCTAATTGCTTTGCTGTAGGAATCTGTTACCACTGCACAAACATTGGCCTCATTGCTCAATTGTAAGTATACCTATGTTGAGGGTAAGGGGTATGCCTTGTCAATCGCATAGCTGTAGTGCCAAAGTATTGCCCTTCAGAGTGCGAGCCTGTCACCCGAGACTACGAACGGCCTGATAGTACAAGTAAATCAACCTGCAGTTGGTCTCAATGCTATCCTCCGGGGAAGCGAAAGGTATGCTCGCTCCAAATGATTTTGCCAGCCTGTCATCGAAAGCTGCCTGTGGGAATGTATTTCTGAGTTCTGCAGCAGTAGCGCTCAGGTTTAGTAGAGAGGAGGAGGTCATCTTCTGACCTAGAAACGAATAATCAAAATTATACTGGAAGATTTCTATGCTGGGTTCCATCGACGACCGTTCATAGAGTCGTATGAAACATGAAGTTTGAAAGGCCACATCCTTGGTTTTCTCTTTGACCGCGCGCCAGACAGGGAAGCCACCCAGTAATATCGTTCTGGGTAGACTAAACTTCATTCTGGTCTTTATTGACTCATTCTCTATATACGTTTGTACCGTCCCCTGAAGAATTAAAAATACGTTCTCAGCCTGCATGCTCCTCTCTTTATTGTTATTGTCCCGGAATGTGACCTTCCCTTCCTCACGTTTCAGACTATGTGCCCTGAATCGTCCGGCAGAGGGCTTATGAAGCTCAGAGTCTTTACACATAAATGCCACGGTGCCGAGAGCATTCAGACTTTGAACGATTGCTTTTGCCACCTCAGCGTCTTGGTAACGAGAAACGATCCTAGGAATCTTTCCAGCTAGTTGAAGGCGTGTTTCATAAAAGTCCTTATTGACTATGGCTGCGACTTTCTCAACTAAACTTTCTTCAAGTACGTCTGGCGGAGCTATCACAATGTCTATGACGTCTAATTCTGACATCGCATACTCACTCTGTGCCACCTGTTCAGTATTACCCTACCACGTCACTGGAGGATGGTAAAGTACGGTATCGCAGAGGGAAGCTTTTGAACAGTTAGCGCAGAATCTTTTCGAAGCGGTAGGTTATCCCCTCAACTCAAGGCAGACTGAACTACTGGATATAGCGCGTCTCGATCTACGCTACCACTGCACGAACATCGGTATGTATGTTAATCCATAATAAAAATCAGAGGGCCAAGTTTGCAGTCAAAAGAAAAATGGGTACGAATCCGCTTAGCCCCACTATTTCAGCAACGTCACCTTCTTTGGTCGAACCTGCGCCTCAGTAGCAGGGAAGCGATGGTGACCTTCTGTATCTCGATGGTACCGCCGGCCAGGCCCCAGCCCCAGGCATCACGCATCATGCGTTCCACCGGGTATTCCTTGGAGTAGCCGTAGCCGCCGTGTACTTGCAGTGCCAGGCCGGTCACCTCCCTGGCCATCTGGTTGGCGAAGCATTTGGCCAGGTTGGCTTCCAGCGGTGCTGGCAAACCGGTGGCAGCATTGATCGTTGCCCTGTAAATCAGAAGGCGTGCCGCTTCAACCTTGAGGGCCATATCGGCCAGCATGAACTGTATAGCCTGGAACTCGCAGATATCCTTGCCCCATTGTCTTCGGCCCTGGGAATATGCGATGGCCTCTTCCAGCGCTCCCTGCGCAATGCCCAGACACATGGTGGCGTTGCCGCAGCGTTCAAGGTCGAAGGCAAGCATCAACTTTCTGAATTCGCCTTCCTTGACCACCAGGTTATCCTTAGGCACACGGCAGTTATCGAAGATCAGGTCGCAGCTGGGCATGCCCCTCAGGCCCATGAGCTGTTCCTGTTTGCCAAAGGAAAAGCCGGGCGTGCCTTTCTCGATGATTAACCCGCCGATGCCTTTGGCGCCTTTCTGCTCGCTGAGCCTGACGTACACCATGTAGGCATCCGACTCGCCGCCGCCCGTGCAGAAGCGTTTCTGACCGTTTACGATGTAATGGTCGCCGTCGAGTACAGCCCTGGTAGAGAGGTCGGTCAAAGCCGATCCGGCCTCGGGCTCCGTCATCCCTATGGAGATCAGCGACTCACCCCGGCAGACCGGCGGCAGGTATTTCTGTTTTTGCTCTTCGGTGCCGAACTGCTCAACTACCTTGACCGGGCCTACGTTCGATTCGAATACGGGAGCGGCGCACATGCTCGATATCCTGGCCAGCTCTTCAATGGCAATCACGGCTTCAAAGGCGGAGCGTCCCTGCCCTCCATATTTGACCGGCAGGCACAAACCCATAAGCCCCAACTCAGCCAGTTTTTTCAGATACGTAAGTGGCATATGCTCGGCCTTGGCCTCCCATTCGGCCGCCCTGGGACGGAACTCCTTCTCGGCCAGGTCGTGCACCATCTTCTTCAACATTATTTGATCTTCAGTCAATTGAAAGTCCATCTTTACAACTCCCATATCTTTATTAAATAAGCATTGGTCCGCCATTCAGTGGGGAAATTGCCTGGTCAACTCTTCCTTTATTACCTTGCCCCCCGGATTCTTGGGCAGCGATGTGGTGAACACGATGTATTCCGGGATTTTATACTTGGCCAGCTTATCCGCGCAGAACTCCTGTATCTCCTCCGCAGTAAGGCTGGTGTTGGGTACGGCCACAATGGAGGCGGCAGCCTTTTCACCCATGACTGCATCGGGGACCCTGTAGACGGCCACTTCAAGCACCTTGGGGTGTAAATAAATAATGTTCTCCACCTCCACCGGATATATATTCTCACCGCCCCGGTTTATCATGTCTTTCTTCCTGCTGACTACGTAGAAAAATCCGTTTTCATCACATTTGCCCAGGTCCCCGGTCAAAAACCAGCCGTCCCTAAACGACTCCGTTGTTGTCTGGGGGTCATTGTAGTATCCTCCTGCCACATTGGGCCCTTTAATGGCTATCTCACCGACGGCCCCCACGGGCAATTCCCGCGCTTTTTCATCCACTATCCTGGCTTCGCAGCCGAGGCTCTGGCGGCCGATGGAGGTGGGGTTCTCGATACATTCCCTGTCCAGGGAAGCGAGCGAAATCGAGGCCTCGGTCAGGCCAAAGCCGTTGAAAAACTTGGCCTTCACAAAGGACTTCTTCATCAGTGACATCAAGTCGGGGGACATGGGTGCAGCGCCAAAACCGGCCAGCTTGACCGGGCTCAGATCATATTTGGCAACCTCTCCCGAACCGAGCAATATCCTGTAGATTGCAGGCGAGCCCACCAGAAATTCCACTTTTTCCTTTCCCACTATTTCCAGGAAGGCCGTTATGCTGAGGGCGCTGAGCATTATGACTGTATTGCCCATCTTCAGGCTAGGCAGGAGCTGTTCCTGCAAGGCCATAACATGAAAGAGGGGTGCCACTATGAGGGTT
>CAWJIA010000003.1:0-159868 GCA_963842805.1 uncultured Chloroflexia bacterium
ACATAGACGCTGCCGCCCTTGGCGCCGTACATGAAGGTCTGTCCGATGTCCCCGTGTATTACCAGTTTGCCGTTCTTGATGATCTGCCCAACCTGATCCTGGGCGTTGCCGTGCACCGTAATGGTCAGGCCGTCTATACCTGAGGCCAGGTAATCGCCGGAGCTGTCATATACATCGATAGTCACGCCCTCGGTCTCCGGCCCCAGGCCGCAGCCGATGAAGCGCTGCCCGATGCAGTTATAGCTGATGAAATGCCTCCAGCCCTTGAGGTAGGCGTCCATCAGCAGCGAGGCATCGCAGTGGTCTCCCTCCGCGTCGAAGCCGTTACGTTGATGACCAGTGTAGTCTCGGACCGTGCGGGGCACGCAGCAGGTCGCGGGTAGCATAATCTATCAGGCGGTAGGTGTTCTCGCTATCGGCCGAATCCAGTTTGGGCAGGCCGCCGAACAGCCGCCTGAGGGCCTCGCGAACTATGTATAAAATATGGTTGCGTTTCTTGGCGCCGCAGGCGTACCTGCGGTCGTTGAGCAGCGTGAGCGCCTCTATGGCTGCGGCCGTGTTCCGGGCGTCGGCTGCCATCTCCACGATAGCGCCGCAGGCCGTGCGTATATCATCGTAGGACCAGTTCTTCATATTGACCGAGACATAATCGAAAACGGAGGCTGCGCTCCCGGTCTCGAAGCACTTCTGGATGCTGCCGCCGATATTGCCGTTGGATTTGCTTGAGGTGGCTGTAAAATCGCAGGCCTCGGTGCCGGAAGGCATGGGGACGGCCGTGCCGAATTTATCGGTGCAGGTCATGCGCAGCTTGCCCTGGGCGTTCCTCTCCAGGTCGAAGATGAAGGCGCCGCCGTCGGTATGGCTGCCGCCCCTGGCGTTCCAGTAGCGGTCGGCGATGGGGCAGATGCGCGGGTCGTCTTTGTGCAGGCTGAGCAGCGTGGCGTCGATGGCCTGTTTTTCCGAGGCGATCAGGCCGACCTGCACCTCGCCGTCGCAGAAGGCGAATACCTGCGGACGCAGCATGGCGGTATCCGTGATGCCCATTAACTGGAATTTCTTCTTTTCGGGTATGCTGCGGGCGATGATGAAGAACCAGGGGCCGTCGGGCGAGGCATGGATGTGCGCCGCCTGCACCGCCCGGTAGATGCGCTGTTTGTCCGCCGGAAGGCGGTCGAAGTCCAGCTCCGAAGTGGGCGCCAGCGCCTCGATGATATATTCCAGCGGATAGTGGTAGACCCGTTCCAGCAGGTCGAACATCAGGATGGAGACCTCGGTATCGGTCAGGAACTGCGGGTAGATGTGCCTCTCGGCCAGGTATTCACATACCGAGTAATAGTTGGCGAAGTCGCCGTTATGCACCAGCGCGGCATTGATGCCGCCGAAGGGATGGGCGCCGCCCGGATGCCAGACACGTCCCTTGGTAGGGAAGCGCTGATGGGCAATCCACACATGGGCGCAGAGCTCTTCGATCTTATAATATTTTACGATGGCCTCGGCGTAGCCGACGACCTTGAGTATCATGATATTCTTGCCCTCGGACATGACGAAGGCCTTCTGCTCTCCCAGCGAGGCATAGTATTCCTGGTTGAGCCTGATGCTGTTCTGGTTGATGAACTCGGCTTCGGCCTCGTCCAGGCTCAGGCCGGTGAACTTGTTGGCGGCTACGAATGAATCGAGCACCGCTTTTTTCACGCGTACGAAATAGCGCCAGACCTCGGGCGGCTTGGCCTCCAGGCCCTCCACCTTAGTCCAGTCGTCCAGCGACTCAAGTTTCTGAGACGAGCTGATCTCGAAATGAGGGGTGATATATTTCTTCTCCAGGGCCGGGCGTACGGACGGGTCCAGGAAGGCCACGTGCAGCATGTAATAGTTCTCCAGCACATCCCGGCTCACGCCGAGTTGTTCCGGTTTAAGGCCCGCCGCAGCGATGCCGCCGCCCTTGCCGTTGCCGCGGTTGTGCATCTGCCTGGAAGGCTCATAAATATGCCTGGCTGCCACGGGCTCAGTGCAGCAGAAGCCCACAACGCCGCAGCCGCCCTCCTCCTCCAGCTTCCTGTCCGGCGTGGCCGGCTGGAGCGATTCAGAGAGGTTTTTGCGGGAAAGCAGAAGCTGTTCTATCCTGTCGCCGTTCATTTCTTTGGCTCCGCTTCGTTGGTGTAATCCAGGTGCATCAGCAGGTCTGTGCGTCCGCGCAGCTCGGCCACACTGCGCAGCCCCAGCTTCCTTAAAATATTGACCAGTTCGATGCGCCAGGCGTTGTAGAGGTTGATGATCCTCTGCGAGCCCCATTCCACGCTGATCTGTTCGGCCAGCTCCTCGTCGGTGGTAGCGATGCCGCGCGGGCAGCCCCGTCCGCTCTCGCAGCGGCTGCAGCGCACGCAGCCCAGCGCCACCAGCTCGCCGGTCCCGACCACCACGCCGTCGGCCCCCAGGGCTATGGCCTTGGCTATATCATGGGCGTTGCGTATGCCCGCCGCTGGCGATCAGCGTGACCTTATCGCGCACGCCTTCCTTGACCAGGAAGTCGTGGACCTTGACGATGGCGTACTCGATGGGCATGGCGATATTCTTCTTGGCGATATCCGGCGCCGCGCCCGTTCCGCCGTAGCCGCCGTCCAGGTGCACGATGTGCGCCCCGGCGGAGTAGCTGCCCACGGCAACCATGTCCACGTCGATGGGCGTCGATACCTTGGCCGATACCAGCGTCTTTCTATTTATATGCTTGATCCAGTCCATATGTTTCTTATGGTCTTCGATGGAGTAGACGCTGTGGAAGGGGAAGGGGGAGAAGAGCGAGATGCCCAGCACGGTCTCCCTCATGCGGGCCACAGCCGGTGTGACCTTGTCGGCCAGCAGGTGGCCGCCCAGGCCCGGCTTGGCGCCCTGGGCATATTTAAATTCAACGATGCGCACGCGCTGGATGGTCTCCTCGCGCACGCCGAACAGGCCGGTGGCGACCTGCGTGATGGTGTGGTCGTCGTAGGGCTGCATGCGCTCCATATAGCCGCCCTCACCTGTGCAGGTAAAGGTGTTGAAGGCCGTTGCGGCGCGGGCCTTGGAAAGCTGGGTGACGTTGCTCACCGAGCCGAACGACATGCCGCCGCCGTACCAGGGCACGTCCAGCTTGATCTGCGGCCGGCCGTCGTTGCGCCGGTTCAACTCCAGGCTGGTATCGATCTCATCTTCGCTCAGCTCTACCGGCGGTTTCTCCGGGAACTTGAACCTCAGGCGGTCGAAGCCCCCCTCGGAGGCGCCGCATTCGTAATCATATCCGTAATCGGGTGAGGGCGGTTCGCCGGTCTCGGCCATCTTCCAGGTGGCCAGGATCAGGTCGGCCGGCCAGCGGTAATCGCCCAGCAGCTTCATCATGGGGTTCTCGACCATGCGCAGGGCCTTCTGCGGACAGAGGTCCACGCAGTAATGGTCGGTCTTCTGACAGGCCGGGCCGATGCAGGTATGCTGGTGCGGGGCGGCGAAATACTTGTAGCCCTCTTTCATGATGTGCACGCCCTGCGGGCAGACCTCGACGCATTTGCCGCACATGATGCAGTCGGCGCTGCGGCGGATAATATACTTGGCAAGCTCGTTGCGGTAGCGGGGCGGCGCGGGTTTGATCACGCGCTCCACCTTCGCCTGCGGAACGAGCGTTTTTACCGTATTGGGCGGCAGGTTTTCGTTATCTATTTTTTCGGGAACCAAAGATTTTGCCAAAGGTTGCCTCCTCGAGCTCTTCAAAGAATAGGGCGCGGCCTGCTTCGCCGCGCAGCCTTCGCACATCACGTATGCCCATAGCGCCCATGACCTCGATAAGCTGGTCGTGCCAGGCTGCGATCAGGTTGATCATGCGCCCCACGGCGTATTTCCCGTCCATCTCATCCAGTCTGGCGGGACAACGTGAAACGTCGCAAACACGGCAGAGATGGCATTCCAGCGCGATCAGCAGGGGCAGGTTGATGGTCACCAGGTCGGCGCCGCAGAGGAGTTGCTTGGCCATATGCTCGGCCAGGGCAATGCCTCCGCCTGCTATTAACGTGACCTCGTTGCGTATGCCGTCGGCCACCAGGGGATTGTGTATCTGGCGTACCATGTCCTTGACGAACCTGGGATTTTTAGCGCCGATCTCGTCGCCGTTCATATCCGCCACCACGTGGATGGCCTCGACATGCGGCCGGTGGGCCAGCTCGATGGCGCGCTTGACGCCCGCTGCATCCAGCGTCACCCTTACGGCGACCACCATGTTGGGATTGATACTCTTAAGCTCTTTGATGCGCTGGTCGATCTTATCGTCATCGCTGATCTCGGCCAGCCTGGTCTTCTGTAAGATATCTTTATGCAGCAGCGGCGCCCCGCTGCTGAAATAAAAGGCGATATTGGGGAGGTACTGCTCCAGATCGTTGCCCAGCAGGCCGATGTCCTTCGAATCAGCGATCATGATGATGCCGGTGGCGGCCGCCACGGCCTTGAAAACGGGCAGTAGCTGCGGCAGGCTGTATTCTTTGGGCAGCATGTCGATCATCATGGGCATGGGGATATCCACCAGCGGCGGCATTTTGATCTGCCCGTCTTTGCTGAAATGTAGCACGGGGAGCTTCCTGCCGATATCCACGCCGGTGCTGATATATTCGCGTCCGTGGATGCCGTCGCGGGTGGGCCGGACGATCTCCGACATGTCGGTCCACATGGAGTCGAAGCCGGGGCCGGAGAACTTGCCGCGGTAGCCTGCGCCGGAGACGGGGATCTTGGCCGTCTCGGCCTGCTCCCAGGTGGTCTCGATGATGGCGGGGGTCCAGTACCTGTTGCCCAGCCTTTCATAGACGGGATTTTCCGACAGGGCCAGTAGCCCCTTGGTACATTGCTGCACGCAGGAGAAACAGCCCATGCACTGGAAGAAGAAGGCGTCCATGTCGGTCAGGCCTTGGATATAGTCCGCTTCCTGCCTGTAGCGGTCGAAGACACAGGCCTTCTTCACGCAGTTATGGCAGTTGGCGCAATCTTCCCGCCAGTCCACCACTCCGCATTTGCCGATGCGCGGGCGGCGGGCCGGCACGGGTTGCGTTTTAATATGGTATTTGTCAGGCATAATTCAAATTCCCTATTTACTTTAGGGCTGCCATGACCTGCGGCACAGCGGCCACGTTGCCGCCGGACAGGATGTGAATGCCCCTCAGTCCGGGCAGGCCTTTGAGCTTTTTAACTATCTCAGCGCATATGGCCAGGCCTTCTTTTTTCTGCGCCTCGGCGTCGCCGGCCTTCTCCAGGCGGGCTATCACCCCGGCGGGAATATCCATGTCGGTATAGTTTTTAGCCAACAATTTTGCTTCGCTGCTGCCGGTCAGGGGCCAGACGCCCGCCAGTATGGCGGCCCTTTCCGTAAGCCCTTCCTTACGGGCTGCTTCCAGCCAGAGCTTGAAGGCCTCCACATCGAAGACCGCCTGGGTCTGGATGAAGCCTGCCCCGGCCGCTATCTTCTTCCTGAGGCGTAGCATATTCAGGTCCAGCGGCTTGAGTGAGGGGTTGGCCACCGCCCCGATCAGCATGCAGAACTGGCCCTCGATCTTCCTGCCGTCGATCAGCAAGCCCTCGTTCATCTTCTGTACAGCGGCGATCAGCTGGATGGAGTCGATATCGAAGACATTGGCGGATTCAGGGCAGCTCGTCAGAGTCTGGTGATAGCCGGAAAGGCAGAGCACGTTCTTGATGCCCAGCGAGGCCGCCCCCAGCAGGTCGGACTCCAGGGCGATGCGGTTCCTGTCCCGCGTAACTATTTGAAAGACGGGTTCTACGCCGGCCTTCATCAGCGCCAGCGAGGCTGCCAGGCTGGACATGGCGATGCCGTTGACATTATCGGCTGCGTTGACGGCGGTCAGGCCGTCGCGCAGGTAAGCGGCGCCGGCTTCCACGGCAGCCGTGCTGGTCCCTGCGGGCGGCAGGTATTCAGCCGTGATAATAAAATCCTTGCCCTCTATCTTGCTTGCCAGTTTGCTGTCAGGTTTCATCTCATTTTTCCTTATCTCGCCCTCGCGGCATTTAGCACTTTTTATCCAGCTCCGACTTATTGATGTCTAATTCTCTGCCGGGTGCAGCCTGAATTCCGGAGCGGAAATCTTCCACTTCCTTAAGGACCTGTTTCACGCCGCCTTCGCCCATCCGGATGATGACCATGCGGCCTTTGCCCAGGCCGGTCTCCTCCAGCAGCGAGTCCACGGCCTCCACCCTTTTCCTGGCTCGGAGGTTGCCTTCCAGATACTGGCACTCGCCTTCCTTGCAGGTCACCACGGCCACGCCGTCGGCCCCCGTTTCGAAGGCCTTGGTCAGGTAGAGGATATCCACCTTGCCCGAGCAGGGCAGGGGGATGACCTTGAGCCGGTCTTCGCGGCGGCTGTAGCCACGAGCCAGCGCGTCGGGGTCGAAGCTGGTCGAACAGCAGAAGAGGTCTATTTTCAAACCGTGATTATTCATCATACTTGCCTTTAAAAGACTTTGCGGTTATCAGGCCGTCCGGGCGGTCGCTGAAACCAGTCTATTAGTATTAAGTAGTTCCTAGAATTCAATAAGATCATGGTAATCGACCACAGTGCTCATGGCATGCGCTTCGACCTCGATGCCGGACTCTTCCAGCACGGCTATAGGGTTGAGACCTCCCACAAGGACCATACCGACCCTGTTCAGTTCCATGGGGATTTCACACACCGGCTCGCTGACATGTCCCATCAGCAGTGTGCCGTTGAGCCTGGCCCCGGCCAGCCTGGATATGACCGTTTGCGCCATCGGCCGGCAGATGGCCGGTATCTCGCGGTAGTTGGCCAGGATATTGCCGCTGCCCGTTTTGACCGCTTGTGAGACGGAAGTCATCCTGGCGCGGATGAAGACCTCGGATGGGTCGAGGGAACATCCTGCGTAGTGGATGAGCTCCACGAAGCGCCGCGGCTTGCGGTTCTCGATCTGCAGCAGGCCGGCGAACTTCGAGTTCATGGACACTCCTGCACGGTGAAGGGTGCTGTTGACCACGATGCTGCATACGGTTGCCAGGCCTATCTTGCCCTCAGGGACGACTATGTCGCCGATGCTCTCGCCAGCCCGCGCCTTTTGAACCAGGTTGCTGACGCACAGCCCGGAGGAGAAGACGGGCTCCATAGCGCGCAGGGCTTTCTGAAAGTCCTGCTTCTTGATGAAGGAGATGTTTACGGGCACAAGCCCCGACCGTTTATCAATATCGAAGGTAGTGCGGAAGGCCAGCAGCTCGATCCTGGATATGGCAAGCCCTACCTTATCCTTGACCAGCCCCTGCTTGAGCTCTTTAAGCCCCAGCTCCGTGATCTCCCTGCCGTCGCGCCTGCCGGCCAGGCGGGTCAGCCCCTGCTCATCCAGCAGCTTGAAATGGTACCTGATGGCCCTCGCGCCCAGGTCTACGCCTAAACCCTGCAGCTTGCGGGCAATGACGATGGAACCCAGGGGCTCGGATGAAGTGGCCAGAACCCTGAGGATGGAATAAGTCTTTCTCTCTACGTCCTGAGTATCGTACGGCATAACATTACGGAAAGCTATTGCCGTATTATAGCAGGGCGAAGGTGACGGGTCAAAATACGAAGGCGCTGCGTTTATTGTCTGTAGGCTTCGAACCCGCCGCCGCTATAGGTGCTGGAAGGAGAATATTGCCAGGTGCCCGACCAGTAACTGCCGTCGGGCAACATGTTTACGGTGAAGGACCCGGCGTCGTCGGGTGGCGCGTAGGTAGGCTCCTCGGACCAGCTGCCGGTCAGTGTGAGGCCTGAGACCGTGCCGGTGATGTGCCCGTGCTGGTACTCATAGGTGCCGGTGACCGCATTCCCGGCCTGGCTGAGGAACATTTTGCCTTCCCAGCCGCGCACGGTGGTGAGCGCCCAGGTGCCGGAGTAGTTGGCGGTCAGCTGCTGCTGCTGCTGGTCGGAGACAGTGAGAGTGGTTGTGGCTGAAGTATTTCCGCCGGGCCCTGTGGCCAGCATGGTAAAGGTCATGGACTGTGACGGTTGTACGGCCAGGTTGCCCGATGAGGCTACGGGGCCTATTCCGGGCGTAATGCTAACACTGGTGGCGTTGGATACGCTCCAGGTCAGGGAAGAGTAGCTGCCGGTAGCGATGCTGGAAGGGCTGGCCGTGAAATAGTTGATCACGGGCAGGCCGTAGGAAGTGGTGGGGGTTGTGGTGGGTGTTCCCATCGAGACCACAATCTGGGTGGAGGCCATATTGCTGCCTGCGGAGTTAATGGCCGTCAGCGTATAGACGGTGGTGGAGGCCGGGAGCACAATCCGGCTGCCGGACGATGCCACATTGCCGACACCGGGGTCTATTCTGACGGTGTCGGCGCCGGAGACGCTCCAGCTCAGTGTGGAAGCAACGCCGATATTGACAGCGGCCGGGCTGGCTGAGAGAGAGGTGATCACCGGACGGGTGCCGGGGTTAACGGGAGTTGTGGAGGGTGTAGAATCCGGTGTCTGCGGCGCCGTGGTCGATGAGGGCGTGGTTGACGATGAGCCTGAGGGACTGGGGATAGTCACGGTAATGCATCCGGACAGTGCGGCCAGGACAGACAGGCAGACCAGGACTGCGATTAACAGCGAGCGTCTCTTCATACTAGCCTCCTCCAATAAATAACCAGAGCCCAATTATACTAAATTATTAAGAGAATTTTTGCCCGGCCAGCAACCATAGCATGTGGTGATGGGTCTCGCCGTTGGCGCGGGGCTCGTCGTAGGGGTTTTCCTGCAGTTCCCGGATGGCCAGGAAGCCGAAATCATCACGCAGTTCCTCTTCTGAACATAGATGGAGATAGACCTTGTCGACGAACGAGTTCTTTTCGCCCGCCACGGGCGTGCCAATGCCATAATGCTGCGGGTCGCGCACCGACATTACGCTCATAAACAGCAGGCCCCGTGGGTTCAGCACTGACTTTATTACATCCCTGAACCTGGCCCTCTCCTCCGGCCTGAGCAGGTGGTAGATATTCGAGGTGAATACGACATCGTATTTACTGCCTGCGGGAAGCGCCAGGAAGTCCTGCTGTTCAAACCCGATCTCGCCTTGCGGCTTTGGGGGGCGGCCGTCCTCGGCCAACTTCAATGCATCCGGCGATTTATCGATACCGGTGATGCTGCAGCGTATATTTTGCGCCATGTAGAACACGTCGCGGCCGTAACCGCAGCCCAGGTCTATCATGTGCGGGATCTTAGCCGGCAGCGGATGTTGCTTCAAAAAGGCGGCCGCAAAAACGGCCAGTTCGCTGGGCCCTTTGCCCCACACATGTTTTTGTTGCTTGTATTCATTATCCCAGTGCATTTCCGTGTTTACGGTTTTAGACTATTTGGTGACGGCCTGGTAGATCATAGGCCCCATGGAAAACCGGTAATACTGTCCGAGCGAGGTTGAACTTATTAAAAAGACCGCAACCAGGTTTTCCTTGGGATCGACCCAGTAAGCGGTCCCGGCAATGCCGTCCTTGGTGAACGCGCCGACACTTCCCGGAGCATTTGAAGCCGGGTCATCGACGCGGACATAAAAATCGAAGCCTTCGCCGTAGCCGCGGCCGGGCACGTACATGCTATCTTTGCGGTCGCCCAGCGGCCCCAGTTGGTCCGAAGTTATAAGGGCCACGCTTTCCGGTTTCAGCAGGCGCACGCCGTCGAGCTCGCCGCCGTTGAGCAGCATCTGGGCAAAGCGCGCATAGTCCGGGGCCGTCGATACCGAGCCCCCGCCTCCGCTCCAGTATTTCCTGTCGGGGCTGGTTGGATCCATATAAAGGGGCCATGTGGGGTCCAGATAAACCAGGCGGTCTGCGTCGTTGGCTGCGACCTGGAACCCGGAGTCCTTCATTTTCAAAGGTTCATAGATTCGCTCTGCAAAGAACTGGTCCAGCGTCATGCCGGATACAACCTCTATCACCCGGCCAAGCACATCGTAGTTCATGCCGTACCTGTACAGGGTCCCCGGATTTTCCATCAGCGGGAGAGTCGTTATTTTCTCGCAGACCTGGGCATTGGTTAATCCTTCCAGGTCGGCCATGCCGGCCTGCAGGTATATGTTCTGAGTGGCAGTAGGCAGTAAGAACCAGTAGCCCAAACCGGATGTGTGTGTAGCAAGGTCCTTGATTGTGATCTCCCTGGCTGGTTTCACCAGGTTAACCGCGTCGTTGCCGTCCTTGTCTTTTACGATCTCCCCCACCTGGATATCTTTAAAGGCCGGTATGTATTTAGAGACCGGGTCCGTAAGCGCCAGCTTACCCTCTTCCATCAGCATGGCGACCGAAACAGCGGTGAGCGATTTGGTCATGGAGAAGATGCGGAAAATCGAATTGGTTTGCATGGGCAGCTTACCATCGGCGTCCCGTGTTCCGAAGCTCTTGAGATAGGCTGTTTTGCCGTTGCGGGCCACCAGGAGCACAGCGCCGTTGATTTTGCCCTCGGCTATGTCGGCATTTAGCGTGGTACCGATCTGGTTAAGTGCGTCTGATGAAAGTCCGACGTCCTCCGGCCTGACGGTCTCTGTGGAAAAGACGGCAGGCTGGGCGCAGGCTGCCAGAAGGGAAGAGGCCAGCAGGATAGAGATTAAAAAGGCCGAACAAACCAGCCAGATAGAGTTTTTAGAGACTTTACCGATTTTCATGCTATTGCTCCTCGTTGCGTATTTATTGGCTCAGGCGGAAATTTGTATACTTATAGCTAATGTATTTGACGCAATGATGTTTTAAGGTATATAAGTATATGAGAAGTTCAAGGTGGGCGCAAGAAAAAATAATAAGCCTTGTTGATAATAAAGACACTATATACGGGGGGATAAGCACGATGAAAAGGTTTATTTTTCTTTCTCTGTCATTACTATTGGTTCTCATTACAGGTTGTGGTGAAAGTCAATCCACGCCAACGGCCCCTCCGGTTATTATAGCCTTTAGCACCAGTCCGTCTTCGATTAGTTCCGGCGGAACAACAACATTGCTGTGGAATGTGACCGGAGCTACATCGGTTATGATAGACCCGAGCATTGGCCAGGTTGATATTGCGGGGACCATGGACCTGCAACCGTCCCAATCCACTACTTATACGATAACCGCCCTCAACTCCGCCGGCGTTGTCACCAGATCAGCAGAAGTTACAGTGACAGCGCCCAGTCCGCCATCCATAGTCAATTTTAGTGCAACCCCCGGCACGATTACTCCCGGGCAAACGTCAACTTTACAGTGGAATGTCACGGGAGCTACAGCGGTCAGCATAGACCAGGGCATAGGCAAGGTTGATATAGCGGGGACCAGGGTAGTTACGCTGCCCGTAACCACGACCTATACCCTAAGCGCCTCCAACGCCGCCGGTTCTGTTTCCAAATCGGTGGCGATTACGGTTGGGCAGGCAGGTCCGCCGTCCATAAACAGTTTTAGCGCGGACCCGGACACGATTGTTACAGGGGCAACGTCGAATTTACAGTGGGATATCACAGGGGCAACGACTATTTCTATCAGCCCCGGAGTCGGCCCTGTGCCTGCCTCTGGTACACGGGTGGTACACCCCGTTGCAACTACCACGTACACGCTTACCGCCGCCAACAGCAATGGCTCTGTCAATGCGCCTGCTATGATTACAGTGACTTCTTCAACCGGTTTAAAGCCGGTCGTAACCGGTTTTACCGCAAGCCCGAGCAATATTACTTCGGGGCAGTCTGCGAACTTGCAGTGGAATGTCACGGGTGCAACTTCTGTTTCTATCGACCATGGCATCGGCGTTGTGGATGCCACAGGCGCACTGGCAGAAGCCCCGACTGCAACCACGACCTACGTCCTTACCGCTACCAATTCCTACGGACCTGTAACGGCTTCAGCTACGGTTACTGTGGGAGCTACGACAGGGTCACTGCCGGTAATAAACAGTTTTACCGCAACCCCGAGCAGTATCGGTGTGGGGCAGTCTTCGACCTTACAGTTTACGGTCACGGGAGCAACAACAGTTTCAATCGATCCGGAGGTTGGCACCCCCCGGGCTTTTGAACAGCCGGTGGTGTATCCTACGCAAACCACCATTTACACCCTTACTGCCACTAATGGGAACGGCTCCGTAACCGCGGCTGTGACTGTGACTGTTCAGTAATTTATGGTAACAGTCCGGGCATACACGCTTAAAATAATATAAACTACGGATATTCAGCTTAAATGTATTAATAGCTTTCAGCGGGTCCGCTTAGTTCGTGTTTTTCGGATTGGCCCAGGTATTGCTTGCCGAGCCATATCAGCATGGGAACGTTGCCCACCTGGGCTTTCTTGAACTGCATACGCCGCAGGCTAATTATTCCGTCCACTGACAGCTTTTTATAGACCGCCAAAAAACCCTCCCCATATTGAACCTTAATGTACTTTTCGAGGGTTTCGTCAGATACGTTCAGCCATTTGCAGATTTCTTCCTTTGTGGCGTTGATCTAGCAGCCAAACTCGAACTTTTGCCAGTCGATGACTCTCTTCGGCCGTCCGGTAGGGCGACCTGTCGGTTTTCTGGCCATGATGTGACTCCTTGGATTTTTTCATGAGGAATATTTACCTAGTGGAGCTAAGTGTAAGGTAGGCAGAACCTTCAGTTTGAAGTTGATTCTAGAACGATAGCCAGAGTTGCCAGCTCATAGTTATCTTCCTGGAGGGCTCTTTGAAGTAAACCCGACGCACCGTATCTATATCCAGGTGAACAGGCCATTCTTCTCAAACTTGTCAAAGACTTCCCTTAAAATCCTATACAATATCGCGTAACCGCGACGGTCCGCATGGTGAAAGAAATCAACGCAAAGACATTCGTGACTTCCTAAATCCCATTTCGAATAGTTGATCTTTCGTCGCTGCTCCTCATTATAAAGGAGAAATTCCTGAGGAAGCCCGAGCAATGTGGCCATCAGGCTATGTGTGCCTGTGCCCGAACAGAGAATTACTTCCGGATTCATGATCTTCAATTCATCTTTCCAAAGACTCAACTGATTACAGGCGCTCTCCCTCACCTGAGCAAGATCCGCTTTTCCGCCTCCCGCGATTTTCGAGAGATTCGTCCAGCCAATGCTCTTCAAACCTAGGGCGGCATTACGATTAAGATCCAACTGATGGTAGTCCTCCTGGAACCCAGTCAGTATCCCATAAGCCCACAAACCAGCCTGCTTTGCTGACATCTTGAACTTTTCGCCTCTGTTGCCTTTTTCAAGCTCGCGCCGCAAGAATTTAAGAAGTTCGAAGTCACGATTCCCCAGAGCATTCACTTCCCTGCCCAAAAGCACAATCCGTGGCTTGGCGGAAGTATAAATGTTCTCACATACCAACCCCTGCCTTATCAGTTGCTCTTTTGGGTGGTCTTTTTTCCATTCATCATATCGTCGACTTAGACATCCGTTGATTGACATTGTGATTCTCTCCACGATTCAGGCAAGCAGCACCGACAATTCGTCGACCTGTCCACTTCACAAAAATTCTAGGCCTCAGTGGCGCGAAAATCAACGTGCCCCCAGTGCATTAGTTCAACTTCCCCACAAGTTTTGGCTGATACGCATCGCTTTACTAATGGCCTCGCATATGGTTGAAGCTAAATCTAGAAATCTCAGAGTATAATTAGTATATGAAAATCAAGAATATCGAAAATGTCACCAACGAACGTAATCAGGCAAATTCAACAAGCGACCAAGACATAGAAAAATTTGCGATCTGCCTTGAGGAGGCCCTTATGATGCTATGTGAACACGAAAAAGCCATAACTGACTACACCCTAGCCATAATGCTTAATCCGAAAGATGCCGATTCTTACTATAACCGTGGGGTTGCCTATGGGGAAAAAGGGGACTACGACAAAGCCATAACTGACTATACCAAGGCTATAATGCTTGATCCGAAGTATGCCGACGCTTACTGCAACCGTGGGTTTACCTATGGGATGAAAGGTGAACACGGAAAAGCCGTAACTGACTATATCAGGGCTATAATGCTTAATCCTAAGGATGCCACGGCCTACTACAACCGTGGGGTTTCCTATGGGAGAACAGGTGAACAAGAAAAAGCCCTGTCGGATTTCACCATGGCAATAAAGCTACGCCCGAATTATGCCAAGGCTTATTACAACCGTGGGGTTATCTATGAGGACAAAGATGAAACGGAAAAAGCCGAATCCGATTTCGGCAATGCTCTGGAGTTGGGACTAGAGTAAATTCCGTAGTTTAGTTGATATCAATTGGACTTGTTTTAGGTGGTTAGGCCAGTCTGACAGAACTTGCAGCTTTGTAAGCGAAAATACCGATATTCCTTTCGTAGGTACGCGGGCGTATAATGGTCCCTGACATAGCTTTTATTCAGAGGAATTTACGATGGATCCTCATAGGAATATATTCTACTATTACCGTGGACCGACAAAGCAAGAACTAGGCAAAATCAGCGTCGACAAACAACTGGAAAACAATACTACCAAGGCCTTAATCAACTTATTGAGTTATAGTTCAGAAAAGGCTTTACCGGTTTTTCTCAGACTTGTTGAATCAAAGCTTGGCCTCCAAGCTCTTACGTCAAAGCAAACTCATGAATACAGATTTGCCCTTCAAAGCATACCTGAAATATGTAAGGGATGTGACAGAAGGATACTTCTATCGATTTGTCGGGATCCTTCTGTCCAATCCAAAGATGGAAAGGGTGGAAAGCCGGATGCTTGGATCTATATACCCAGTTCCCTTGCAATCATGATAGAAACTAAATTGGAAGGCCGTCCAAGCGAAGCCCAAATACAAGGCCATTTGAGGGAAGCTGCTTGGGATGGCAACAAAGTCGACCGCTGCAACCTATCCTGGAGTGAAATATATGAGAGCCTAGCATCGGAACAAGGCTTTCTGATAAGCCAATTCAGACAGTATTTGGAGGTTATTCGAATGGCACCTTTTAGCGGTTTTGTGGATGACGATTTCAGTTTCTTTCTGTCTTGCGACGACGACTATAGACAAACTATTAGAAGCAAATTGGAAGAGTTCGGACACTTGGTAATTAAAAACATGCCAACGGAAATGCGTGCCAAGTACGGTAATCTTACCGTACCTCCAATAAAAAAGGAGAGACAAGAGGCGTCTGTGGACTTTAGAAAATCAAAAAGCGACACAGGGCCCTTTAAAAATTGCAATCTTTGCATGCCGATAGACAGTGAGAAGCTACAATGTGTCGCCGTTATTCAAGGCGGAAAATGTGGTGATAGTAAGGGAGCGATGCATCACCTTTACAGCAAAATGGCTAGCGAGCCAGGCAAATTAAAGTCATTGTTGACAGCGCTAGGAAATGGATATTATGTTGAGATTTTCAATAGAGTGCCACTCCATGGTAACAACCCTGGCCGAGGCAATGACAAATGGGAGTCCAAAGCTAAATTTCAATTGGATTATGTTAGCGATGAAATGGTCGCATACATATTGAGAATGTTGAAGGATGTCAGCCTACCAGGGTTGCAAATAGGAAGGGAATTCGGGCGAAACGATCCTACACTTAGAGATAAAAAAGTTTTGATAGAGACGGTATGTGGCATTTTTAAAAATGTATACCCGATATTAAGGTACCTTGAACAATAAATCAGGCCGTTTGGTTTGTCATACCCCGACCAGCCGAATAGAATATGCCCCGTTTAATATCTTTAACAAACAATCTATTCTTTTGATGTATTCTTTAAGAAACAATTATTTCCCCAGATAATCAGCAGCCAGGTATTCGAGCACCTGCCAGCGGTTCTTGTCGGTAATGTCCTTGCGGTTTTTCATCTTCTTAACGACATCGGCAAGCATGGCGCCGACCTCCATCGGTACCTTCGGGCCGAAGATAGCGGCCAGGTAATGCCAGTTATCGACCGGCTCCGAATCCCCGTTGGCCAGGTCGATCATCTTGCAGACGATAGGCGTTCTCGCCTTGATGTTGTACGACTTGCCGATGGTTTTCAGCGCCTGCCAGAATTTCTCCTCGAGCGCTGCATCGACTACGGCAACCTGATCAATCGCCGGGGGAATGGTCCGGGCCAGATACTCCCACTTTTCGTAGTAGCTCGGCACGAACATGGTAAACTGTCCTCGGTTGATATATCGTGGAATAGTTCAATTTTCATCATTGAGTGAGTTTCGCACATTCCCATTTCTTTACATAAGTTTCAATTCAGTGTATACTTCAAATATAGTTCAAGTTTAGGTTATTACAAGCTTCTTATACCTCGCCACTTCTATTAAGCATTGGATGGCCCGAATACTGGCTAAATTTATTAAGGAGGTCATCCGATGAGTTTTGAAGACAAATCACTCAAGTGCGCCGATTGTGGTACTGCTTTTACCTTCACTTCGGGAGAACAAGAGTTCTTCGCCACTAAAGGTTTTACCAACGAGCCCAAGCGCTGCCCGGGTTGCAGGAAAGCCAAGAAACAGCAGAACGGCAGCTCAAGCTACGATATGCACAGCTACAGCAGCAGGTAACTAAAGTCGCAGACAAATTGAACCGGGGACATATGCAGGCCCGCTTCGGGCTTATGTATGTCCCCGGTTGAGCATTATAGGATGGAGATAAATGATATTCGATAATACGAAAGGCTTTTGCAATGGGCTTTATATTCACGGCGGGAGCTGTGAGTTCACCTTTCACCTGGTAAACCATGCCCGCAGTGAGATCACCATAAAAAACTGCAAATCATGCAGTTGTCCTTCGGCCAGGAGTCACAGGGCGCAGTACGCGGCGAAAAAGAAGGCTGATAAATTAGGGGACAGGATTGCTTGAGCGGTAAGCGCTATTTAGATTTGGATATACGCTTTCTGACGGGTTTGGCCTTTGCTTTTGCAGTACCCTGTTGAATGGCATCCTGGATCCAGGTTATTTCCTGCCGGCGGTTATTTACTATATTCTTCTGTATTCGATTATCCGGCGACATTAGAGATTCCAGATTATTACAGGTTTCTTCCGCGGTTGAGAGCCGCTTGCGCGCTTCTTTGTACGAATCGCCTTTAACAAGATTCTCGACAAACTTGATCTGCGTGTACAGGTCTTTGCTCATGTTTGCGAATTGATTTATTTCCATGGATTACCCTCCCGGATATGCTTTTATCGACTTATTTAAGTCCGTCTTGGACTATTCAGGCCTCCCCGCCAAACTACAGCCTATGCCGTTTATTCAACAAAAAACCGGTCATTTACAAGTGACCGGACTACTATTTGTTAATCGCTCTAAGTTAATAATAGTCTTTTTAGGGCAAAATGGCAATTTAATCCCACACCCCTACCCCTCTCCCAAGAGAGGGGAAATTTTTGTTTTCTAAGAGGGAACAGGTTCCCTCTTCAACGCCTAATAACATGTAACGTGTCATTGCGAGCGATAGCGAAGCAATCCCTTGATCGAAGAAGGCTTGCTTGACTTAATGCCGAAGGATTGCCATGTCGCCTGCGGCTCCTCGCAATGACATGTAAAGAAGAGCTCCTGGCAATGGCATGTTAATACTTCCTCAACGCCAGCGTTCCGTTTATCCAACCAAACCCGAACGAATTAGTCCGAGAGGCTAAAGGCCGTCGAGCAGGTCCGCCAGTTGCGAAAGGCTGCGCAGCGCGGCCGGGTTGCCGCTTTTGCCCTCGCGGTCCAGGTGGAAGGCCTGTATGCCTACGCTGTCAGGCTCCAGGAAATCGAACTGCATGTTGTCCCCGATATGCACGACCTGGCCCGCATCCACTCCCAGCCGGTCGCATATTTCCCGGTAGAAATCGGCCGACTTGACCTTCTTAAAATCGGATGTCGAGGAGAAAACTGAGCTGAATTTGTGTTCGATACCGTGCAGAAGGTGCTTCAGGAATGGCCTGGGGGAGCCCGATGCTACGCTCAATTTATATCTCTCGCCCAGTTTTTCCAGAACATCTTTTGTGTCCGGATAGTAGTTCACCCTGTTTTGCAACTTTTCCATGGCTATATCGGCCCGGCCGAGATCGAACCTGGTAAACCAGTACTGAACATCGTACCATTCCAGACGCTGGTCGCCCACGCTGTCATATTCTTTGCGGATCCTACGCGTGGCTTCTTCGAAATCGAGGCTGTACCTTTGCGCATAGCGCTGAGGTATCATTTCGAACCAGATGGCAGAGCTGAAGTCCGTGGTGACCAGGGTGCCTTCCACGTCGAAGGAGACCACCTTTATGGCGTCTTTTAGTGCATGCATGTTTTAAAATTGTAGCATTTCAGGTTCGGCTCTGTTAAAGCGATAGATTTTCCCCGGCTTAAAATAGGGGTTAAAATAGTGGGAACATGAATTACGATAAAATCAACAGCTACTATTTTGAAACCGGTCCTATCAGGCCGCCCAGCGAAGCCTATTCGCTTTTGATCAGGGCCACGCGCAACTGTCCCTGGAACCGCTGCGAGTTCTGTCATACATATAAGGGGGAAAAGTTCGAACTGCGTCCGGCCGAAGACGTGATCAAAGATATAAAAACCGCCAAATCGATTGCCGATGCCATTAATGAACTGGGCTCGGAAAACGGCCAGGACGGACGGCTGAAAGAGGCCGCCTCCTACATTTATAACCAGGTCACCGCCAGGGATTGCGTAAGGCAGGTAGCATTGTGGCTGTGGGCGGGCGGCACGTCAGCCTTCCTGCAGGACGCCAACAGCGTCATCATGAGGACACCCGACCTGGTGAACGTGCTGAATGCCCTCAAGGAGTCCTTCCCATCGCTGGAAAGGGTCACTTCTTATTGCCGTTCCAAGACCGCCGCCAAGAAAAGCCCGGCCGAGCTCAAGGAAATCAGGCAGGCGGGGCTCTCGCGCATCCATATCGGCATGGAGAGCGGCTCGGATACGGTGCTTGAATTTGTCGATAAAGGCACCGCGGCTGAAGACCATATCAAAGGGGGGAAGAATATTAAAGAGGCGGGCATCGAGCTCTCCGAATACTATATGCCGGGCCTGGGCGGGAGACAGTGGTCGCATGAGCATGCCTCCCAATCGGCCCGGGTTCTGAGCGAGATCAATCCGGATTTCATCCGCCTGCGCACCCTGCAGGTCAGCGAGAATATGCTGCTGTGGTCCAGGCTGGAAAAGGGCGAATTTGCCCTGCAGCGCGAGGATGAAGTTGTCAGGGAGATCGGCGAATTTATAGAGGAGTTGGATTTCACAGGAGAATTGAAAAGCGACCACGTATTGAACCTTCTGCCCGAGCTGGAAGGCCGCTTTCCCCTGGCTAAACAGAAATGCCTGGACGCTGTCAACAGGTATCTGAATATGCCCCTCAGGGACAGGCTGAACTTCAGGTTGGGCAGGAGAGCGGGCCTCTATGAGGATCTCAACGATATCTATAACGCCGGGAAATATCAGAGGGTGGATGAGGCGCTGACGCGCGTGGGCGCCGATACCGAGGAAAAGGTGGATGAACTCATCGCCGGCATCAGGGAACGCTTCATTTGAAGATGAGTTTATGATAGTATATAGCGTTTTTAATGAAGAAAATAAAGAGCACCGGGAGGGTTTGGGGTTGGACCACTTTCCCGACTTCATGAAGAATCCCACCAATGCCATCGATTCCGGTCAGACGCAAAGGAATGAATAATTTATACAACCAAATTAAGGAACCGGCGTTATATATATAAATTACTTAGAGGAGAACTATGAAAAAGATAATATACCTGGCTGCCGTCATCGCTATTTTTTCTATGCTTTTGCCGGCCTGTGCCACAAGTCAGCAATTGCGCACGGCTAAAGGCACATTTACCGAAGCGCAGTTGGGCGGTGATGCCCAGACGCTGAACTGGATCATAGCGACAGACGGAGGAGCGTCTAAACGGTATGCGAGCTTTATGGTGGATCCGCTGGCCGTCTTCGATAATCAGTTTAAGCTTCAATTACGCTGCCTGGCCAGGGACATCGAGGTCTCGTCCGATGGGCTGGCATATACGGTGACCATCCGAAACGATTTAAAATGGTCGGACGGGAGCAGGGTCACGGCTGACGATTATGTTTATACGCTCAAGAATATTATGCTGGCCGAATGGCTGCAGTGTGCGGACAAGTCGAAGTGGCAGGAAATAGTGGACAACCAGACATATCCCGTAAGCCCTGAGCGTCTGAGCGACACCTCCTTTAAAATTGTACGCCGCTCGGCCGACCCCGATTTTGTGTACACCATTTATGATTTGATGCCCTATCCCAAAGCCGTAGCAGTGCAATACGAGAACAAGAAAGATGATTTCACGGCGGCGCCTGCACTCGTCAATATGAGCTATGCCGGCAATACGGGAGCATATCTTCCCGTTGCCTGGAACGCCTCGGACGGCTTTGTTATGAGGCGTAACCCAGACTATTACCTGGGCAAAGAAACCGGCGCCCCGTACTTTGAAAAGTACGTCATTAAGGCCATCGGCCTGCAGCAAGAAATTAATGATGGGCTGACCGCAGGACAAATCTCCTATGCTTATATAGAGCCCCAGGACGCCAACACCTACAGGTCTCAGAGTAATACCACCGTATATACCATCCCAACGGGCTTTTACGTATATGTCGCTTATAACCAGCGTGACAACGGCTGGGCTGGCTTAAAGGACGCCAGGGTCAGGCAGGCCCTCTCCATGGTCATAGACAAACCAGCGATCATACAGCAAATGTACCAGGGATTTGCCGTACCCGCCTTCAGCTTCATACCGCCCTACTCACCCTGGTATGACCAGAGTGTACTGAACAAGTTCGGAATGAGCCCGGCGGCGGACCAGCAAAAGGCTATCGACCTGATCAAGAGCGCCGGCTATGAACAAAAAGAGGTCGGCGGCAAGATGGTCTTCGTCGACAGTGACGGCAATCCCATTAAGCTGACCTTCCCGGTGGATATGGGGAGCGATTTCGAGCAGAACATGGCTATCCTCATCAGGCAGAATTTACTGGGCATCGGGCTGGATATCACCCCCAAATTCTCCCCCGCGATATGGTCTTCGCCGGACTTATGAATAAAGTTCCCGGCTCAGACCAGCAGCCTTCATTCAATAATGGGCCCAAAGCGGTGGGAGACCACCCATGGGACCTCGCCATTCTTTCTTCACACGCCAACCCGCTGGCACTGGGTGCAAGCAGTGACTTCTTCTCGTCGGATGGCAAGTTTAACCTTTTCGGATACTTTAACGATAAAGTCGATGCCCTCTATAAAAAGGCCGGGTCGTCAGAGGGATTGAGCCCGGAGAGCCACAAACAGATTTACACTGAGCTGTCCAAGACCATGTCGGACGATCAGCCGGTGGATTTCCTGGTGTTCTACAGTGATAACTATGCTTTCCAGAGCAACGTGAAAGGAGTGGAACCGGGCCCCAATATCCTGTATAACTACCAGTTCTGGTACTTTCAATAAAACTACTTAAGTAGGAAGAGTTAATTATTGCTTAATAGCGGACCGTATAAAGGGCTTGCCTTGGCGGCAGCGGCTGTTTTACTTATGCTGTCCCTGGGTGGTTGCTCCGCCCCGGCAGCCACGGGTAACTTCATCGAGGGCGACGTGACCGGGGGAGAGGCGGAGACCCTCAACTATATTCTGGCCGCGGATGCATCGTCTTTTGGCTATGTCGGCTATACCCTGGAATCGCTGGCCACCTACGACAACAAATTCAACGTCGTCCTGCGCTGCCTGGCTAAGGACATCGATGTTTCACCGGACGGACTGGTCTATACCATAAGCATCCGGGACGACCTGAAATGGAGCAATGGATCACAGGTGACCGCCGAGGACTACGTATATACCCTCAAGAACCTGATGTTCTCGGACTGGCTGAACTATAACTACAAGGACGACTGGAAGGAGGAGGTAGGGGGCACGAAGGTCTTCATCACCCCACAGGTGGTGGACAACACGACATTTACTATCACGCGGCAGACCGTGCAGCCCGAGTTCATTTACACGCTATATAGTCTCACTCCCTACCCCAAATATATTGCCACCAAGTATGAAGGTAACATTGACGCGTTCACGCAGGCCAAAGAATTCAATGATCTTTCTTATACAGGCAACCTCGGACCTTACAAATTCAAAGAATGGTTGAAAAACGATAAGTTCGTGCTCGAGAGAAACCCCGACTACTTCATGGGGAAGGACAACGGCGCTCCCTACTTCCAGCAATATACGATAAAGCAGTTCGGGACGTCGGCGGTCATGCAGGCTGCTCTCGAGGCTGGTGATATCAACTTTTGCGGCATAGAGCCGCAAAACGTTGCCAAATTCAAGAATATGCCGCGCATCAATGTTTTCACCATACCGACCAGGGGCTATAACCTCATCTCTTACAACGAACGTGCCAACGGCTGGGAAGGCCTGCGCAATAAACAGGTCCGCCAGGCCATTTCCATGGCTATTGACAAGGACCCCATCGTCAAGCAAATATACCTCGGTTTTGCCGAGCCTGCCTTTAGCTTCATCCCCCCTAGCTCGCCCTGGTTCAATGACCAGTCCTCGCTTAAACTGGGGGTAACCCCGCTGAACAGCAAGGACAAGGCTATTGAGATGCTTAAAGCGGCCGGCTATACATACGGCAAAGACGGCGGCCGCGATGTGCTGCTGGGCAAAGACGGCAAGCCTGTTAAGCTGCTGCTGGTCACTACACCCGGCAGCGATGTAGTGGAATCGCTGTCTTTACTAATAAAGCAGGAACTGGGGGCAATCGGTATCAATGTCGAGGTCAAATGGGTGCAGTGGCCCACCCTGCTGCGCAGCTATATGATGAATAAAGTGCCCGGCAGCGACCAGGAACCCAGGTATAATAACGGGCCCCAGGCGGTCAGCGACGAGGCGTGGGACATGACCTTAATGGGGCATAATACCGACCCGCTTGCGCCTTCCGGCACCAGCGTATTCTATGCCAGCGACGGCGGCCTCAATTCCTTCGGTTTCTTCAACGATAAGGTGGACGACCTCTTCAAAAGGATCCGGTCCAAGGAAGGGCTGGACAAGACGGAACGGGCCAAAATGTATTCCGATCTGGCCGGCATCATCTCCGATGAGCAGCCGGTCGATTTCCTGGTATATACACGGAGCAACCTGGGCTTTCAGAAAAACGTGACGGGCATAGAGCCGGGCGTTAACATAGGATATAATTCTTATTTGTGGCGCTTCGAATAACCGGCTTACCGTCTGACCGCTCCAGCCACGCCGGCGCTGCGCCTGGCACGGGATTATGCGCAATTACATTATCAAGCGGCTGATCTACAGTGTAATTATTGCCTGGGGCATTCTCACCATCACGTTTATCCTGCTGCGCGTGGGCCCCTCTTCCCCGGTTGATAGGTATATCCTCAACATCGCCGCCCGGGGACAGGATGTGGAGTCGGTCAAACAGGCCATTGAGGCCAGATATGGCCTTAATAAGCCCATAACAGAACAGTATTTTTCCTACATGGGCAACCTGCTGCAAGGAAACTGGGGGTGGTCGTTCAGCGCTTCCATGCCCGTCCTGGAGCTGATCGGCTCCCACTGGATTTACTCCTTCCAGTTGATCTTGCTGGCAACTATCTTTGCCATTATCCTGGGCGTGGGATTGGGCATGCTGGCGGCAGTCAAGCAGAATACGAAGTTCGATTACGCCGCCTCCATTTTTTCTTTTATCGGCATATCCATCCCCGGTTTCTGGCTGGGCCTGATGCTGATTCTGGTCTTCGCCGTCTACCTGGGGGTTTTTAAGACCTATTACGATACGAACTACCCGATCTGGTCGCTGGAAAACCTCAAACAATTGATATTGCCGGTGATGGCGCTGGGCATAGGCGAGCTGGCAGGCTATGTGCGTTATACACGCTCGGCCATGCTGGATAACCTGCGCAAGGAATTCGTAACTACAGCGCGTGCCAAGGGCCTGCCGGAAAGGACAGTAATCGGCAAACACGTGCTGCGCAACGCCATATTGCCGCTAGTCACCATAATTATGTTCGACCTGGGCAGCGTGGTTTTCGGCGGCGCTTACCTTACCGAGATCGTGTTCGGTATACCCGGGCTGGGACAGGTCTCCTTCAACGCCATCTTTGCCAATGACTATGCGGTGGTGGTTGCGGTAACCCTGATCGGGACTTTCCTGGTGCTGTTTATCAACCTGGCAACCGACCTCATTTATACGTATCTAGATCCGAGGATAAGGTATGAGTGAAGAGATAATAAGCCGTCGGAGCAGGGTCAAAAGGACGGCCTATATCAACCGGAGGCTGGTCAAATATTACTGGGACAGGCTTAAGAAAAATAAGCTGTCGTTGGCCGGACTGGGTTTTATTGTGGTCCTGGCGCTCCTGGGCATATTCGGGCCGTTCCTGGCCGCCGACCCGCAGCACGTCGATTTCGATATCAAGAATCTGCCCCCGCTGGGGTTTTCCACGCAGCAATCGATATACGATATCAAGACCAATACCTTTACAACCACAGTGTATGCAGGCAGAGCGGACCATCCCCTGGGCACGGACAGCAAGGGACGCGACATGCTGGCTATGCTGATCTCGGGATCGAGGATATCGCTGTTGGTTGGGCTGCTGGCAACGGGCATCGCCATATTTTTAGGTACCTTCCTGGGCGTGCTGTCCGCTTATCTGGGAGGCTGGGCCGATAACTTGCTGATGAGATTTACCGACGTCATGATGACCTTCCCCTTCTTTCTGCTGCTGGTGCTTATTGTCTTTATATTCGGGCCCAGCCTTACCATTATTGTGATCGTCATCGGCCTGACGGGGTGGACGGGAGCGGCGCGCCTCATACGAAGCGAAGCCCTGTCACTGAGGACCAGGGATTTCATCACCGCTTCTAAGGCGCTGGGTGCCAGCGATAACAGAATTATATTCAATCACCTCATTCCAAATGTGGCGAGCCTGATCATAGTCATGGCCACGCTGTCGATACCAGGCGTGATCATGGCGGAGGCGGCCTTGAGCTTCATAGGCTTGGGCGATCCGATGAGCACTAGCTGGGGCACCATCCTGAATACCGGCCAGCACAGCCTGGATACCGCCTGGTGGGTGGCGGTCGAGCCCGGCATCATGCTCTTCCTCACGGTCCTATCGTTCAACTTTTTCGGCGATGGTTTACGCGATGCCTTCGATCCGAAGGCGTCTTTTTAAGGTTTAAATACAAGGGAAATTATTAATTTGACGGTTAAAACGATACTTGAGGTAAAGGACTTAAAGATCTGGTTCTATACACGCCGGGGGGTAGTCAAAGCTGTAAACGGTGTAAACTTTGCTCTTTATGAAGGCGAATGCCTTTGCCTGGTGGGGGAATCGGCCTGCGGCAAATCCGTTACCGCCCTCTCGATCTTACGTCTCTTTGACAGCCCCCCGGGCAAAATCGTGGAAGGTAAAGTTTTATATGAAGGTATTGACCTGGTTACCTGCCAGATGCCGCAGCTGCGCAGTATCAGGGGAAAGGACATTGCCATGGTATTCCAGAATGCCCAGTCGGCGCTGAACCCCGTTTTCACCATAGGCGACCAGATAGAGGAACAGATCAATACTCATATGCCGCGCCATAAACGGAATTCGAGGCAGAAGGCCACGGCGCTTCTCGAAGAGATGAAGATACCGGAAGCCAGCGGAGCGCTCAAGATGTATCCGCACCAGATGTCGGGCGGTATGAAACAGAGGGCTATGATAGCCATGGGCCTTTCCTGCGATCCCAAAATATTGATCGCAGATGAGCCGACAACGGCAGTGGATGTCACCATACGCGCACAAATCATATACATACTTCAGGAACTGAAAGCCAGGCGCAACATGTCGATCATTTTCATCACGCATGATTTGTCGCTGGTACGTGAGATAGGCGACCGGGCGGCCGTCGTTTATGCCGGCAAAGTGGTTGAAATAGCGCCGGTTGAACACATTTTGAATAAACCTGCTCATCCCTACACCATAGGCTTGATAAGTTGTCTGCCTGATATTTCCTCGGAGCTAAAAAGGCTGCCGTCCATACCGGGCAATACGCCCAATCCCATCGACATTCCATCCGGCTGTCCTTTCCACCCCAGGTGCCCCAGTGTTATGGATATTTGCCACACGGTCGAGCCGGAGATGCTGAACATATCCGGTGTACAGACTGCCGCTTGCCACCTGTATGACGCCGATGTAATGGGTAAAAGATAATGGACGCTAAGCAAATATTAGAAATAAAGAACCTGAAAAAGTATTACCGGGTGACGTCGGGCCTGATACCCAGGCCGGTTGGCGACATAAAAGCCGTGGACGGGGTGTCACTGACCATCGCCGAGAAAGAGGTGCTGGGGCTGGTGGGAGAATCGGGATGCGGGAAAACCACGCTGGGTAAGACGATTTTACGCTTGGAAGAACCCACAGCCGGCCAGATCATTTTTAATGGTAGGGACGTTGTAAAGCTGAACAAGGGGGACCTGCGGAAATTGCGAGGCAAACTCCAGATCGTATTCCAGGACCCCGATTCTTCGCTTGACCCCAGGATGACTGTGGGAGGGTCAATCGAAGAGGCGCTGGTTGTGCAGGGCATCAAGAGTGCTGGTGAGCGTTCCGAGCGTGTGGCCGCATTAATGGAGAAGGTGGGGCTGGAGGCCGGGTTTTATGAGAGGTATCCGCATGAATTCAGCGGTGGTCAGAAGCAGCGCATAGGCATAGCCAGGGCGCTGGCTATGGACCCGGAACTGGTCATCGCCGATGAGCCGGTTAGCGCCCTGGACGTATCAGTTCAGGCCCAGATATTGAATCTAATGATGGATATCAAGGACAGGGACGGGTTGGCCTACCTGTTCGTGAGCCACGATCTATCGATAGTAAAATATATATCGGACCGCGTGGCCGTGATGTATTTAGGCAGGATTGTCGAGATGGCAGAGAAGCACGAGTTTTTTAAGAATCCGCTGCATCCTTATACCGAGGCCTTGCTGTCAGCAATCGCCAGCCTGCGTCCTGTAAACAAAGAAAGGATTTTGCTGAAGGGAGATGTGCCGTCGCCGTTAAAGCCTCCCAGCGGCTGTCATTTTCACACCAGGTGCCACCGGATGATAGCTATTTGTCCTGAAGTCGATCCGGAATACCAGGAAGTTGCTCCCGGCCACTTCGTAGCCTGCCACCTCTATTAGCCGGCGTTACAGGGCTTTGACCATGTAGTGGCCTTCCAGAACGTAGCCGCATTCCGTCCGAAAGTAGTCTCTGGCTCCCACGCCGCTGATCACGGCGATCTTTGCGGCCGAATAATCCTGCCGGGCGATCTGCTCAGCCTGCTTGAGCAACTCTGCCCCCAACCCCTTGTGCTGGGCAGCGAGTTTATTCTGCCCTCCTATGGGCACCTCCGAGCCGAAAACATGTAGTTCCCGTACAATCGCAGGGTATACATCTTCCCCGCCTGTGCCGATGCGCAATCTCAGCAGGCCGAAGAGTGTGCCGCCTTCGTCTTCATACGACAGGAATATCTCCCTGCCGTTGGATGCGGTGTATTCGTATTTCTGCAGGGCCGGTTCACCTATTTTCCAGCCGTCGCGAAGCCTGTGTCCGTACTCACGGCAGCGCGTGCAGGCACACTGCAAATTTTTTATCTTCATAGCCGCCCTGACGGATGACCTCAGCGCCAGGTCTTTGCTTCCCGCAATGATGAATTTGGTGGGTATATCACGCATAACGCGGGGTATCCGCACGTATTTAGGCACCAGGCTTTTCATGCCGGTTAAGAGATCAATGGTTTCGTCCATGCTGTAAGGCATATAAGTGCCTTCCTTGTACCACTTCTCAAGCTCTGTGCCGGCTACGACCAGCGTGGGATAAAGCTTCAGGCCGTCGGGCTTAAAGCAGTCATTTTCAAAAAGCTGGAGCGTCATGGCCAGGTCGTGCTCCAATGTAGAGCCGGGCAGCCCGGGCATCCAGTGGTAATAGACCTTTAAGCCGTATTTTTTCAGCAGACGGGTGGCATTGATTACGTCCGCCACGGTATGCCCCCTGCGCACCAGGCGGTATATGTCGTCATCCAGCGTTTGAACGCCCAGCTCGACGCGGGTAGCGCCGAACTCCAGCATGCGCTTCACTTCATCCTCGCCGCACCAGTCCGGCCGGGTTTCAATGCACAAGCCGGTACACCTGTGCACGGCCGTTTCGTTGATGGTCTTGGCTTCCTCAAGGTCCCGGGAGTCACGGCCGTTCAAGGCATCGTAACAGGACTTTATGAAGCTGTACTGATAGTCGGGTGGACATGCAGGGAAGGTGCCTCCCATAATAATGAGCTCGACCTTATTGGCGGGGTGCCCCATATGCGACAGCGCTTTAAGGCGCAGGTCCACCTGTTTCTTCGCGTCATAATTGCAGGCCAGGGCGCGTAGCACCGCCGGGGATTCCGGCGTATAGCTTTTGGGGGCCTGTTCATAGGTGGGGCAGAATACGCACGAGCCGGGGCAATGTGTAGCCTTGGCCATTACGGCTACGGGCGTAACCCCGGATATTGTGCGCGAGATCTTCCTGACGGCGTGATTCATGGTTATCGTTGTGCTATATTTGATCTACTTTGACAGTTTAGCAAATTGCATAAACGATCACAAAGGTAAACGGCTGATTGAACACGTACGACAAGATAGCGGAAAGCTGGTACCGCCTGAGGCATATGACCCGCTTTAAGCGGGAACTGGAAGAAGTGGATGGGCGATGGGGAAGCGGCCGGCTGTTGAATATAGGCTGCGCTCACGGCCCCGATTTCCTGCCTTTTAAGGACAAATTCGAACTCTGGGGGTTGGACTCATCCGAGCAGATGGTAGCCCTGGCAGTCAGATACGCAGCCAAGTTCAAGTTCGAAGTCGGCCTGACAGTGGGTGATGCCGCCAATCTGCCTTTTAAAGACCGTGTATTCGATTGGGCCATATCTGTGGCTGCCTACCATCACATTCGAGATAAAAATGAAAGGCAAGCGGCCTTTGTAGAACTGAGAAGGGTCATGAAGCCTGGTGGAGAGGTATTTATCACAGTGTGGAACCGCTGGCAAAAGGCATTTTGGCATAAGGGCCGGGAGGCTAAGGTGCCGTGGAAGACTAAAGACGGGGAAATACTGCGCTACTATTACCTTTACACATACCCGGAGATAGAGCAACAGGTCATTTCCGCCGGATTCAAGGTGTTGAAATCATATCCTGAAGCTGGTTACAAATTGCCCTTAAAGTATTTTTCCAGGAATATATGTGTCCTGGCGCGGGCTGATTAATTCTTTAACGGTAATTTTTAAGCGTTTCAAGCTCGATGTCGTCCGGGGCCGTTGCCAATGCTATGGGTATAAAAGCCGCCACCACATCAGGATCGAACTGTGTACCGGAACAGGTTTCCAGTTCGGCAATGGCCTGTTTAAACGTCAGCCGGCCGCGGTAAGGCCGGTCCGAGATCATAGCTTCAAAGGCATCCGTCACACACAGTATACGAGCTTCAATGGGTATTGCATCTCCCTTCAGACCGCTGGGATAGCCTGTGCCGTCCCATCGCTCATGGTGGTGGCGCACAGCGGCCAAGCATGCGCTGAGGCTGGGTATATGCCCGACTATGGTCGCAGACAGTTCGGGATGCTGTTTGAGCAGTTCCCATTCTTCATCCAGCAATTTCCCGCTCTTGTTTAGGACATTATCGGGGATGCCAACCTTGCCAATATCATGCAGGAGGGAGGCAGCGCTGATAATGGCTACCTCCTCAGGCGGCAAATTCAATGCTTCGGCTGCCGCAACGGCATAGCGGCTGACCCTGCGGGAATGTCCGTATGTATACTTATCTCTGGCTTCGAGCGTGGCTACCAGGGCATAGATGGTGGCCAGCACATCGGCTTCACTGTTGACGTCCGTGGCCGGCTCGTTTAATGAAAAGAGCGTTTTAGAGGCTATGGAGGTCCTATTTTGACCGGTATGCTTGGCATAATACAGGGCCATATCAGCGGCGTAGCAAAGCTCATCCAGGGTTGACCCGTCCCCGGGCCACGAGGCAATGCCTAAACTCACCGATAAGTCCAGTTGCTTTATGGACATTTCACAAAGGATTTTTTCACGAATGCGTTCCGCTACGCTGAAAGCATCGAGGGTTGAGGCATTGGGAAGGATAATAACGAACTCATCTCCCCCATACCTGAAAGCTAAATCCGTCGTCCTTATGGAACCTTCGATAAGCCTTGCGGCCAGGACAAGGATACGGTCCCCTGCCATATGGCCGAAAGTATCATTGTATTTCTTGAAATTGTCCATATCGATCAGGATCAGAGAAAAGGTGTCGCCGTAATTAGTGCGGCGGAGGATTTCTTCTCTTAAACATTGGTCGAAGTGCCGGCGGTTGAAAAGTCCGGTGATGGCATCTATACGTGCTATAGCCTCGGCTTTAGCGTATAGCCTGCTGTTTTCAATGGGTGCCGCTATCTGTACTGAAAGCCGTTCAAGCAATGTTATTTGTTCGGCGCTGTAAGCCTCCGGTTTCTTGCTTCCCAGAATAAGCACACCGATTACTTCGCCTTTATTGATAAGCGGTAGATACGAAAGGGATTGGATGCCCCGGTTGATAAATTCTTCCCCGCTCCGGAATTGCCTATTTTTAGAGAGATTCTTTTCATAGTAAGGTTTTTTATTGAGGAACACCCATTCGGTGGCTGTTTCGCTGATGGGTATTTTTTGCCCCGCCTGCCAGGCGGAACCGACCTCGGTGGACAAGGCAGAAAAGTATATTTCGTTCCCCTCAACCAATATGATGGCTGTAAAGTCCGCCTCCACGACCTGCTTTAGTTCCTTAACAAAAGCATTGTATACTTCCTGTATGTTGAGGCTGGATGATATTACACCCGCCAGCCTGTTAATGATAGAAAGCTCCTGTTCCCGTTTTTGAAGCTGGTCCGCCAGGTACTCTTTTTCGAGACTGGTGGCCACGTCGTTCACAGCCCTTTCCGAAAGGCTAATGTCCTCACGTGAATATTTAGCTTTGACCATCTTTTCCCCAAGCGCGAGGATGCCGATAATCCTGCGACGGCTTACGATTGGGAAGAACAGTTGAATGCTGAGTTGGTTTATACTTTCCTTTTCCTCTTGCCGTAGGGCTTTGAATTCACGGGCCGCCTCCATTTTTTCTTTGGTTAAATAGCTATTATTTGTCCTCAGCCATTGCATGATGGGGCTGTCTTTCCTGATGGTAAGTGCCGGCCTGTCCTCTTTGAAGGGTACAGCGAAACGTATATAAAAATCTCCTGTATCCTCTCTGGGGAGCAGCAGATACGACTGCCTGGATTTGATGGCGCCACACAGTAGAGTCAGCAATTCTGTGCCCAACTCATCCAGGCTGATTAATCCCCGTATGCGTTTCCTGGCGAATTCATTTAACTCATGGCGGTACTGGTAGCTGTCGCGATAGAAAAGACGGTCAATCTGCCTAGCTGCTAAATTACGCGTCTGATAAATCACACACGCAATTAACAGGGCGATGCCAATGCTGAGAGCCAGGCCAAGTGGAGTTATTTCAACATGGAAAAATGACTGTCCGATGAATGACAGCAGAATATAAAGCCCAACCCCAATTGCTGCCGGCGCCAGTAATGTGAGGCCACGGCGCAAGATCAGCCGGATATCTAAGAAGCCGTGTTTTGTATAACGTGTATTACTACTAATATGATTTTCCCTTATATATTAATTAGTTACAAAACCATTATCCAAGCGCCACATATGGATGTCAATAGGTTTTGGGGGGAATTTAGGTGGGTACTAGTACTAAAGTTTCATATGGAAGTCGGACTTGCCGGTCCATGCGATGCTCAGGAAAACCAATATACTAAAGGAAAGCGGGTAGCGAGCTGTTAGATGAGGATGAGAGAACTATTTCCTGGTTTTAATGGTCTTGCTCAAACCCTGAAGCTTGAGGCTCAACTTATCCAGTTCACCGTTGACCGGTTGTTTGCCGAGCTCCAGCCCGTAGCTCAGGAAAAACTCCAGGAAGCTGCGTAAAAGGTCCCTGATACCTTCTTCGAACTGGTGCAGCTCTTCCCTGGTGACGAAGTCATCGTTTCGTGAGTTATTTGTACGTTCAAAATGGCTGTCGATAATAAAGTTGATAAATTCGGAGACGCTCATGTCGCCGCGGTTTTCTTCGATCTTCTGCACAGTTTCCGCATCAAGTATGAGCATCCTTTTTTCCGACATATGCATCTCCTCCATTTTATTTACCGTCATAAGAAATATTGAGCCCCTTCAGGGACTTCAAAACTTTTTATCACCCTCCTCTTCCATTGTGGAACGTACGTAGGAGTAATATATAACTCTTTCCCCGTGTTGTCAATAGAATATCTCTCAATAATAAGTTGAGCCGGATTTTACGTACAAAACCTCAGGATTTTTTGAAAAGTTGCAGAAAGCGGTCCTGATATTCCGACCATAAGTTCCAGCGCTGGAGTTCGCTAACAAGCTCAGGAGCGACAGAGGGGTCCTTCCTGCACATTGCAAAAAGCTCTTCGATAGTTTCCCGGGCGTCTTTGGGTATTCCCTGTTCATCTGTGGCCAGTCGTCCCTGACCGAAAAACTCCAAAAAATTGTGCCGTGCTGAGTCCCTGGTTAGCTCGAAGGTGAATTTTATTAAGGAGACATCCCACATTTCTTCTATACCTTTGATGACTGCGCTGAGCGGGTCATTGCGGCTATCGATGCGCTGATTGATTTTTTCGAGGACTTGCGGCAACGGTTGTGACACAACATTCATCTCAGTACTCTCATTTTTATAGGAGTATAGTATTCCCGGCTCACGTGGATTATACTCTGACACCATCTGAATATACCGTTTTGCCGATCCGCTGAAGCCTTCCAAATTGATCAGGTATGAGGGGGTGACTATTCTGGGCCTTGCGGATATCACCCTGCCCTCCCTTACCACGTTCACCTCCTGCATAAGCTCGGTGATCATATAGTAATAGATGTTTGTGACGCCGAACGTCGCCAGTTGCTGTTTGGGCGGCCTGAGCACCTGGGTGTGTTCAATCACAAACTTAATTTTCTCGTCTATTTCCATCTGGACTCCGGATTAAAAAAACATCTTTACCGCTTCGAAATTTCGCTGTATCTGCTGCTTGCCGCGAATTACTCCGTTGGGCTCTGTATTGTGGCCCGGAACCATGTATTCCACATCCAGGAGCGACAGACGCTGGACGCTTTTTTCGAGAAGAGCGGTGTCTCCTCCAGGGAAATCGGTCCTGCCCACACTCATATAAAATATGACATCTCCCGTAATTAGGATCTTCTCTTTCTCAAAATAAAGGCATACAGACCCTGGTGAATGGCCCGGCGTAAGTATGACATTGACCTTAAATCCGTCCTTGCCAAGCTCCAGGTTTCCTTCCTTTAAATAGAACAGGGGAGTGAACTGAGGTGGTTCCACGTCAAATAGCTCGTACATCTGCATTCCGGTAGAAAGCCTGAACTCATTCTCTTCCTCGGACATGGTAATTGATGCACCGCTTCTGCCGGCTATCAATTCGTTGGCCTCACAGTGATCGGGATGGCTGTGCGTATTGATAATTAAACCAGTGTGCTCAATTTTGATGCCATCGGACACCATAGCTGCTTCCAGGCTGCCTAGGCAGTTTTCGCCTGCTTCATTTATAATATGTCCCGGATCGATAATGACGTGGGGTTTGTCGCCTTTCAGAATACCCGTCAGTACACAGGTATTGCAGTTGTTACCCATTCCTTTCCAGATATAACAATACAGGTTATCCGATAATTTGATAGAGTTGTGGAATTTCATGTCAGGCTGCCTCTTGAAAAGTGATTTTTAAATGAGATTGATGAGCAGATGGAAGGCGGAGTCGATGTTTTTGTGAGTATCATCGACAAGTGCATCTATTATCGACCCGGCAACTTGCAGCACCTTGTTTTCTTCGGTCTCTCCCAGCATAGATACCATGTTCTCGATACGTGCACCCAGTTGAACATGGTCTTCGTCCGGGACTTTTTTAGACTTGGGTAAAGAGAGCAGGGGGTTGGTAAACAGGATAGGCCGCATGAGTGCGCTCTCATAGACAAAACGGGTCTGCCTGTGGGTTTTCGATATGCTCCAGGCGGTCCTATCATCTTCTACGGGCTGTATCCATTCCAATGCATAGGCAAATTGGCAACTAATAAATTCGTGCTCGATAAGCAGCCTGGTTGCCTCAAAATCCTTAACTCCCATAGAGAGTTGAAAGAAGACTTCTTGCAGTTTCTCGTTATCAATGCCCTTTACCATGGCTGTATGGCGGCAGTCCTCAGGTATCTGGAAGATGTTGTATTCCAGGGAGCCATGGAGGATGGTGTGCGCAGCTTCGTGTCTGATGGCACCGGCCCTTCCGCGTTTACTGTATCTTACCAGGCGATCGCTGCATATCAGCAGGCGCGGATAGCCGCGCAGCACATCATAGGTGCATGCTTCGGCATCGTCGACGGTGTTAAAGGAAAGGCCGCGTTTAAACTTTTCTTCGCGCAAAAAGCTGTTGAGGTTATCTTCGGTATCGAAAGCATAGACTTCGACTTTGTAAGGAGAACGTTGTCCAAACCGTTTGTAAAGGTCGTTTAGTACCTCAGAAACTTCTTTTTTAAAGCTCCCGGAGACGTTGCCCCTGGAAAAATAGCTTATATCCGATTCGGCCATATCTGACTAAGACAAAGATATCAATCTTAAGCAGTAAAGTCAATAATCGTGCTACAATAGGAAAATTAAGGTTTTGAGGTATTCGGAAATGAAAAAAATTTGGGCGCCCTGGCGTGCAGCTTACATATTGAAGACCGATAAGGAAAAGGGTTGCATATTGTGTGATAAACCCGCCGAAAAAAAGGATGAAGTCAACTATATCCTGTACCGTGGCAAGTCGAATTTTATAATCTTAAATGCTTATCCATATACGCCCGGCCATTTGATGATCGCTCCCTATCGGCACATAGGGAATGTGCTGGAACTGAACGTTGCAGAGGGCAAGGAACAGGTGGAGCTCGTAAAACTTTGTATAAGACTACTAATCGCCGAGATTAAACCTGCCGGTTTTAATATAGGCATGAACCTGGGCAGGGTGGCGGGTGCAGGTGTTGAGGAACATATACATACGCACGTTGTACCCAGATGGAATGGGGATCACAACTTCATGACGGTTCTTGCGGATACCCGGGTGCTGTCGGAAGGTCTGGAAACCATGTATGCAAAGCTTAAAGCAGGCTTAAAGGAGCCGGTAATCAAGGATTGATTTAAGGCAGTTTAATTTCGAAAAGGTCAGCCTAGGAGCGCCTTCTCGAGGTTTCTCTCACTCTCCAAAGTCGTGAGCACAATAACCCGGTCGTTTTCCTTGAGAACAGCATCAACTCCCGGTATTTTTGGTCGTTCTCCCTCACGCATAAGCAGGGCAATCGTGGTGTCAGCAGGCAACCTTAGGTGAGCAATGGATTTCCCTATAGCCGGAGATTCCCTAGTAATGGTCATCTCCACTACCTCTTCCATTTGACCGCTCATGGTAAGCAGGTGGATCAATGAGTGCGCAGGTATCTCCTGCTCGACGTGCTCCAGGATGGTGTTAGTGACCGAAATGGTTGCGTCGATGCCAAGCTTCTTGAATATTTTCTCGTTGATAGGGTTGTTAACCAGCGCAATAGTCCTGGGTACCTTGAATCGATGTTTGGCAACCTGGCAGGATGCCAGGTTATCTTCATCGTGGCTGGTAGTAGCTATCAATACGTTGGCCCGGTTAAGTCCGGCTTCTGTCAGGACGGCCGTCTCGCATCCGTCTCCCCTCATGGAGCAACTGCCGAGCTCATCCTCCAGTCGTTCGCATGTACTTATATCTCTTTCAATAATGAGCACTTCGTGGCCCTGGCTGAGCAAGGCTTTGCTGAGGTAATAACCTATATTACCCCCTCCTACTATAACGATATAAAGAGGTTTAAGCATTGTTATATTTTCTGCGATAACCTCTGGAAGAGTAAATCGGCAAAGACTTCAGTGGGGCTTATGGATTCCAACCCAAGCTGTTCATAGATATCTTTTCTCAAAGGGTCATATATGCGGCAGATGACACGGGGCACTTCGAAAATATGCTTGGCTATCTGTGCCGCCATTACGTTGCGGTTATCGCCCTGGGTCAAGGCGATGAAGGCGTTGGAATTTTCAATTCCTGCTTTGCGCAGCACGTCCTCATCAGTGCCATCGCCTATCAACGCTGTTCCACTGAAGGTCGGGGGTAGTCTCCTAAAGCTATAGGCGTCGAGATCGACTACGGTCACCTTGTGGCCAGCAGCATCGAACATAGCGGCCAGTTTGCCGCCGACGCGGCCACAGCCCATAATCACTATATTGCTTTTAGTTTGTTTTATTGCTTCGGTTCCCGGCATATCAGCACCCTGCAAGGCGACTCTTCCAGAACATGCGGCACAGCATTGCCCATGGTGAAGGAGCCAAAACGTTTTTTATAAGTGATCCCCATGATTATCATATCTACGCTGTTTTGTCTTGCAACTTCAATGATGGCTGGCCCAACCTCACGTGCTTGGATAATCTCCGTATCAACCTCGAAATCATTGTCCTGTGCGTATTCTTCAGCTTCAAGCAGCACTTTCTCAGCAAGTTCCATATCGGGTTTAATTATAGCATCCACAGGTAGACTGCGGTTAACTTCGATAACGTAAACGATATATATTTTGGCCTTGCTTTTTTTTCCGAGTTTACAGGCCAACTCAACGGCTACCTGATCAACTCCGTTGCCGCGTGCTGCTACCAGAATTTTATCTATTTCCATAGAGGTTATTTCAAATCTCTGTGCTATGCATTATTATAGTGTGCCTATTATCGTTATTCCAGTTTATTATTAACCGGATATCATTTCAATATCTACTGCGGCACCATCCGACTCAGACTTTTTATATTTGTGTGTGTACCAATATATAACAATTCCCACTGCGATCCATGCAAAGCCAACCCAGCGACTATAGGGCTGCATAATTACTACCGTAATCCAGATTATTATTGTCCCTATCAGTCCTAGTATGGCGGTAAAAGGTAGAAAATATCCTTTAACCTTGATATTCCAGCCCAATTTGAACGGCCTTTCAGCTTCAGGTTGTTTGATGCGTAGGGCGAGGATCGAAGCGTGTGCAAGAGCAAAAGCTATCATCGAACCGAAAGCGTATAGCCCTCCCAGGTTAGCATACATGTTCGGGACAAAGAAACCCGGGGCCTGCAACATAATAGCCACGCTGGTAAAAAGAACTATGGAAAAATAGGGCGTTTTAAACCTGGGATGTACTCTGCCCATTATCTCGGGTATTAACTTAAATCGGCTGAGTGAGAAGGCAAGTCTTGAGATACCCAGCAATCCTGCATTGGTAGCGATCAGCAAAATTGTGGATACCAGTATTGCGACCAGCACTGGCAAAAAGGCTTGAATCCACCCTATAACCCAGGTAAAAACAACCCGATAGGCCTCGACATTAAACATTTTGGACGTTAGCTCAGTTGGAATTACGCCGTGCGATATCTGGTCAGCAATACCGGCTATAGGATCAGTGGACCATCTGACAGCCAGTTCAGCTGGTGTCATAGTGGAAAAGGCGGCCAGAGAGATACCGGCGTATATAACCAGTACAACTACGGTCATAATAATCAAAGCCCTAGGTGCACGCACCTCGGGCCTCTTGGTCTCCTCCGCCATCTGGGATATGGTCTCCAAACCCGTAAATGCAATTGCTGCTATAGCTATGCCGAAAAGCAGGTATTGAGGGTCAGGCCAGTAGTTGGTTATCCTCTCGAAGACAAGCTGTGGATTGAAAAAGAACATCAGTGCCAGCAGAATCAACAGGGCCTGGGTTGCCAGGTCCAGTATGGCCAGCGCTATGTTCAAAATTGAAGATTCCCTCACACCGACAATATTGATGGTCATTAAAAATATCAGGACCGACATGGCGCAACTGGTCATAATAACTGGTGAAGTCTTGAGAGGAGCCCAGAAAAAACCGAGGTAGGATGGAATTGCGTAAGATGAGATAGATATGGTTACTATATAGCCGAACATAAGGCCCCAGCCGGCTATAAACCCTGCAAAATCATTGAAACCATGACGGGAAAAGCTGGCTGACCCACCCGACTGGCGGAACATGGCGGTCCCTTCTGCATAGGAGAGCGCGGTGAAAACGAAGATAATGCCCGCCAGTCCCAGCGCCAAAGGCGTGGCGCCGCTGGCAGCCAGTGCAACGACTCCTAATGCATAGTAAATGGAGGAGCCTACATCTCCATAGGCGATGCTGAATAAATGTGTTGTACGTAGGATCCGCCTGAGCGGTCTTATCTTAAATCTTTGAGGACGGCCGAACTTGGTGCCCGGCTTGGGTTGCCAGTTTTTTTTCACTTTTTAAGCGTGTTAATCAAATGATGGCAAATTGTAATCATCGGATTTAGCAATGTCAACAGCGAACGATAGAACAGAAATCAGTCGTTGAAATTATATAGCTGAGAGCTTAAAATGCTGGTAAAATATTAAGGGCATAAGCGGAGGAAAAGTAGAGTGATTAAATATAGCCTTAGTGTATTTTGCCTTGTTCTTATAGTGCCTGCCATGGCTCTTTCATGTGCACCTTCAGCCAAAGGCGATACGTCAGTAAACGTTACCTATGACCAGTTTTCCCAACAGAATAACATCGTACAGGATATTAGCACTTCCATCGGTAAAACAATTACTGTGCAGCTCAGTTCCAACCGGACTACCGGGTTTTCCTGGACAGAAAGTGCTCAGATAAGCGATCCTGCGATATTATCTCAATCGGGTTACAGTTGGGTGCCGCCCTCGGATACAGGAGGAAAGGTTGGGGTGGCCGGCAATGAAGTCTGGACTTTTAAGGCGCTTGAACCCGGCAGCAGCACCATCTATGAAGAATATAGCCAGCCCTGGGATGGCGGACAAAAGGCGGCCTGGACATTCAAGCTTAACGTAACGGTGAAATAGGTCCCTACTTCCTAACGCTAAAAGTATACGAGCAAATAAATATCATGGCTGACGTGAAACCGAGCAGCAGCAGCACCTCGGCGTAGATAGGGAGTGCTGTTGAAGCGCCGCTCAGGGTAGACCATCGTAGAAGGTCGACACCATAGGTCATGGGGTTAACGTAGCTGACGGCACGCAGCCAGGCGGGTGCCGACGTCAGCGGGAACAATGCCCCACTGGTGAAAAACATAGGCATAACCACCAGGCTCATAATAAAGTTAAAGCCCTCCATGCTGCTCATCAGCGAAGCGATCAATAGCCCCACGCATACCAGGCCGATCGACAGGAGTGCCATAACCGGGATTAAAAGCAGGAAAGAAAGCGGGGCCAGCTTGATTCCAACCAGGAATGACAGCGGAAGCAGGATGAAGCCCTGTATGAAGGCGCTGGTTCCTCCCCCCAGCGCTTTGCCTATCACAATGGAAGCGCGGGGAACCGGCGCCACCAGTATCTCCTTGAGAAAACCGAACTCCCTGTCCCATATTACCGAAATTCCCGACCAGATCGAGGTGAAAAGAATCGACATGCCCAACACTCCCGGAAAGATATACATCTGATAATTTTCGATGCCTGGAATCTGGACGTTGCGCATGCCACTGCCGAAGATCAGCAGCCAGAGGAGAGGCATGATTAGTGAAGAGATGATCCGTGACTTCTCTCTCCAGAATCTGAGCACCTCCCGATACCATAGTGCACCTATTTTTCGCAATTTACCTTACCTCATCCTGCCCATAGCGCGCATGTGTGTCTTGAGCTGGTTTTCGGCTTCCTCCTCACGTATCTCTCTACCGGTATAATAAAGAAAGACGTCATTGAGCGTGGGCTTATGTATGGAGACAGACTTGATCTCTATATTGTGGGAAGCAGCCAGTTCAACTATTACCGGGATCATTTTTTCGGCTTCGGCAATCGTCAGCCTGATGGTGCCATCCACCGATTCAACCCTGTGGGCTAATTTGAGTTCATTTATCTTGTCTATAAACTCTTGGGGCCTGCTGCATATGACCGTCAAGACATCGCCTTTTAACGTGTTTATCAAATTGGTCGGAGTATCAACGACCTTTATCCGGCCGAAATCGATAATACCGATCCGTGTGCATAGCCGTTCCGCTTCTTCCATATAATGTGTAGTCAATATAACTGTGATCTTTTCCTGTTTTGCCAGTTCCTCGATGTGTGACCAGAGATGCTGTCGTGTCTGCGGGTCCAAACCCAGCGTTGGCTCGTCAAGAAATAGTACATTTGGGTGGTGCAATAAGCCGCGGGCCAGTTCCAGCCTTCTTTTCATCCCTCCGGAATAGGTTTTCATGGGAGAGTCGGCACGGTCAGCCAACCCCACTAATTCGAGCAGTTCCTTTATTCGTTTCCTGGCCTGTGAACGCGTAACATCGTATAACGTTGCGTGCAACTGCATATTCTCGCGGCCTGTAAGACGGTCATCGATGCTGGGGTCCTGAAAAACGATACCGATGCTCCTTCTGACCTTATCGGGTTGTTTAATAATGTCGAACCCATTGACCAGCGCAGAGCCTGACGTCGGTGCGTTAATGGTGCAAAGCATCGATATGGCCGTAGTCTTACCCGCCCCGTTAGGTCCCAGCAGGCCGAATATTTCGCCGTATTGGATAGTTAAATTGAGGTTGTCCAGGGCGACTATTTTCCCGTATTTTTTGGTGAGATTTTGAGTCTCGATAGCAGCAGGTTCTTTCATGTGATTGGCCGCTATCTATTATAGTGCTCGGCGTTTTAATAACAAAATGGGTCGGCGGCTTGCCATTATGCTGGCAAACACCCGGCTGCCCGAGGAATCATATTTTGGAATAAGACTTCAAGTTATCGGCAAATTTATTTAAGTATCCATCCCCGGGCAATATCGAAGATAAAACATGTGCGGCCAGCGAAACAGATTTATCAAGAGGCAGGCAATAATGCATAACGAGGAATTTTCCCCTGAATTTCTTCACCTCGTTTTTAACATTTTTGTTTGATTTAATGCAGTCCGCCAGGAATGCCGCTAGTTGATGGAAGTCAACTTCTTTCATACCGAAGCGCGTCATTTCCTGAGTGCCCATTCTAATGCCGCTGGAACCTATGAAACTTTCGTCGTCCGGCAGTGCTTGGTAGTTGGTAATGATATTGTTTTCTTCCATCCTGCGCGCAATATCCTCACCCAGTCCGTATTGCCTGACGCGTATGACAACTTGGTGAGTCTGCGTGAAACCGTCGGCTGCGCTTCCCTCCACCGTAATGCCCTGGGCATTCAGGGCAGCGGCAAAGGCCCGCGCATTCTTTATGACCTGTGACTGATAGTCCTTCTTAAACTCATTCATTTCATAGGTGGCCAGAAGCAATCCCAGCAGAGTGCCGAGATGGTGATTACTGGTCGAACCGGGGAAGGCCCGTCCTTTGATCTCCACCCAGAGTTTTTCCAGCCCTGTGCCCTCGTTCAGGTTGCCGGCAATGACGCCCCTCTGAGGGCCGAAGAAGGTTTTGTGTGTACTGCCGGTAACTACGTCTGCACCTTCAGCAAAAGGCGTCTGGAAACTCCCATATAGACCCAATACATGGGCCATATCAAACATCAGGATAGGCTTAGGGTCCATCTGGCTGGCGATTTCATGGACGAATTTTACCGGCTCCTGGTAGAGGAACATGCTCTTGCCGAAGATAATCAGCTCCGGCTTAACTGAACGGATGAGGTCGCCAAGCTTGCCTGTATCCGTTTTATATAGGTTGTCTTTAAGTACGGGGAAGTTGTAGACATTCTCTCTGCCAGTCTCCAGATTATCTTCAACAAAATTAAATAATGCTCCCATTGGCTGAGCACTGAGGTGACCCCCTTTATTCAGGCCGTTATTGATCACGGCCCGCATTTTGCGGAGTGGCTGGTTCTTCGGTTTCTCCCTATTGAGAAACCTTACAATACCTTTGAAAACCACCTCGTTAGCCATGTTGCCGCTGATCGGCCTGAGCTCGATATTAGTGCATCCAAAATATTGTTGAAGCTCTTTTCTCAGTTCATCCTCTACTTCCCGTATAAAATCGGTCGCCTGGTAGAAATATACTTCCTTGCCTTTCATTGTCCGGTGCTCAGCGTATCTGCCGACAGGGTCCGACACCTCGCAAAGCTTGACCAGCAGGCTTGGGCTCGATTCTGATGGAATCAGGTTAAAGCATTCCCGCTGTCTCCAGATGTTATTGGCGACAGTCTTATTTAAAAGAGCTTCTATCTTATTCTGAAAATCAGCCATAGCTTACCTCTCGGGGATTTTTTATAAAGCATACATGAACGAACCTAAAATTAACAAGCTTTAATCTCAGATTCACTCCCATGAGAGACTTAGTTCAGGGGTCTTTAAGTTGAAAATTACCTGTAGCAAATGATTGTAGAGAAGGCCGGCATAAGATATACTTTTTCGGGAAACCAATGAGATTAAACTTTAACCGCTCATTATTTTTACTCGTTTTCATTTCCATTTTTTTAATCACATTAATCGCTTGTGGTTCTAGTGGCAGTCTGCAAATTGTGAGCCAGCAGCTTACTACCCGGCAATTCACAGGGCAAACAAATAGTGCCCAGAGTATGGCCGCAGTTACGGGCACAGCAAAAAACATAGATAACCGTACCATTAATGGGTGTGAGATCGACGTAACTTTTTTCGATGAACAGAGAAATATGATCGGAGCTGCATCGACTACCAGGGCGTCTTTAGGCGTGGGCGAAGTCTGGTATTTTACAGTGCAGCTAACCAATCCCGACGCCTGGAAAGCGCGCAGCTATGAAATAACGGCTACAAGCCGTTAAGGTATAATTCTTGCAAGAGGGGATTATTATTAAGTGAGGAGGGCGAAAAACCAAATGAAATTGGGCAGATGTATTCCTTTCATTTATTTGACCATATTAGTATCCATTTTAGTTTTCGTTTCTTGCTTGGGATCGGGTGAGAGCAAGGGTAACCAGTCCCTGATGGTTCAGAGCTTGAATCCGGTCCAGAACCAGACTACACCGGGGGGTACGGTGGTCATAGAAAGTAAGGTCGTTAACCCTAGCAACGCGGCCCTTACTTACAAGTGGTCGGCCACAGGAGGCGGATTTGGCAGTTCGGGGGCCAACAATATCTGGCAGGCCCCACCCCAATCTGGCGTATACGAAATTACGCTGACCGTTGAGGACGGCAAAGGCGGCACGGCGCAGGGCCAAACATCCATTACAGTTTCCAGCAACAGGGCTCCGGTTATTACCGACCTCTATTTTAGCCCCATGACTGTGACACCCGGAGGCAGCTCGGTAATCACTTGCACTGCCAACGACCCCGATGGCGATATTGTGAGGTATAGTTGGAACGCCAGCGCCGATTCCATTTCAGGTACGGGCAATAAAGTATCCTGGATGGCGCCCAATAATACGGGTGATTTCGGCATAACCTGCGTGGTAAGTGATGGCAAGGGCGGTGAATCCAAACAAACGGTCACTATAAGTGTGACAGAGCCCGGAAGCAGCGTGACCATCAATCTTATTAAGCAGGAGAGCGGTACTGTATCCTCGTCCGGGGATAAGGACACGGCCCGGTATCGCGCCGGTGATGATGACAATAATATTGGCTATAATGCCTTTTTTAGCTACAATGTCTTCTCACTCAACAAAACCAGGGTGAGACTTGCCAAGGTCAAATTCGGCCCGGGCAAGATCACCGGCGATCCGTTCGGCGCATTGGACGGCCTCAAAATCTGGCAGGTCAGCTATGGCAACGGTTTACCTGATTTCAATACTATAGGTGATAATCTTTATTCATCGAAAGGCCTGTTTAGCTCCGCGCCCAGTGAGATTGATGTAACACAGGAGATCAACAAGCAGATCGTTGCCGGGGCAAGCAGGTTCCAGTTGGAGGCGGTATTTAAAAAGACCAATAGCGGCAATAATGCCATGGACTATATAGAATGGCCGGACGCGGTCCTTTATGTAACCTTTGCTCCATACACTGAATAAAGAATTTGGGGAGGTTCATTATGTTTCGAGGCAGGCAAACCGCAATCTTAATGACGTTAATGGCGGTCCTTAGCATACTTGGAGCCTTATCGTGCCAGAAGGCAGCCGAGGCGCCGCCGCCCGTTCCAGTGGGGAATCAACCCCCGGTAATATCTAGCTTTACTGCGGCGTCCAATCAGACCTATCCCGGGGGCACTGTAAATTTACAGAGCGTGGTTTCTGATCCCAATAATGATAATATAGATTTCCAGTGGACAGCTACCGGAGGCAGCTTTGTTGAATCAGGCCGGGCCAACAATACATGGCGGGCTCCCAATACTGTCGGCAATTACCAGATCAAGCTGACTGTGGATGATGGGAAGGGCGGTACGGCTGAAGCTACGGTCCCTATTACGGTAAGCACCAATCATCCCCCTGTAATTTCGAGCTTGAAGGCAGACCCCGCATCACTGCAATTTTCCTCCAGTGCCACCCTGACATGTATTGCCAGTGATCCTGACGGCGATCCCCTACAGTATAAATGGGAGGCCAAAGACGGCGCCTTAAGCGGAACCGGCAATATGGTATCCTGGGTATCTCCTCCGAGTAAGGCCGCCGATTATAGCATATTTGTGATCGTCAGCGATGGCAAGGGCTCAGAGACCAAGCAGGAGCTCGTCATACCGGTAGCCCCAGTAAGCAGCATCCAGACGTTTAACCTGGTTAAACAGGAAAGCGGCACAGTGTCCTCTGACGGCGACAGAGATAATACCGTTTACAAGGCGGGAGATGATGAAAAGAATATAGGTTACCGGGCGTTTTTCAGCTATAACATCTTGCCTTTGGCAGGTATGGATATCAAGCAGGCCACCCTTAAATTCGTCGGTACAACTGTAGTGGGAAGCGATCCCTTCGATCCGGTCACAGGAGTCGGAGGCTTCCAGTTGCGGAGTTTCGGCTATGGAAGCACCCTTCCTAAGTTCAATGTCGAGGGCGGCGGGCAACTATCGAGGGCGGAGACATATCTGAATAAGACGATGGACACTGTTGACGTCACGCCCGAGATGGTTAATGCCATATATAATCAGCTGCCGCGTTTTCAGGTTGAAGCAGCTTTTATGCAACGCGTCACTAATGGGAATAATGTAGCGCAATTCGTGCAGTGGTCGGATGTGGTGCTGGAGGTTACGGCATCACCTAAATAGCCGGTATTTATTTATCGGTTTTTAAGGGGCGGCTAAACGGCCGCCCCTATATTTCTAACGGCTTTGACTTGTTTTACACGAGGTGCTACATTATATAGTGAATTAGCAGTCTAAATGGGAGAGTGCTAAAAAATGAGCAAGGCTGCCTATAAAAGACGCGATGCAGTCTTAAAAATAATAGTAAGTGAGTATATCGCTACGGCGACGCCGGTAGCATCTGAGTTAATTCTGCGCCATCACAGCCTCGGTGTCAGTCCAGCAACTATTCGCAATGATATGGCTTCTCTGGAGGAGGAGGGTTTTATCACCAGGCCCTATACTTCCTCGGGTGGAGTTCCTCTGGATAAGGGATACAGGTTTTACGTCGAGACGCTGTCACAACGCCTGGACCTGCCGGGAGAGGACCAGAAGCGTATTAGACAACTGCTGGATACAGCCATCGATGAATATGACAGCATGCTTAAGACCGCAGCCAGCTCTATGGCGAAGCTGGTAGGGAACGCAGCTATTGTCACATTCCCCAAGTCTGCAGAAAGCAAGTTCAAGCACCTTGAGCTGGTTGAAATGCAGCAGTACATGGCACTGCTGGTATTGATATTGAGCAACGCAGTACTGCGGCGTCAAACCTTCAACCTGGGAGAGCATGTCGACCAGGAACAATTGAACCAGTCAGCGGCCAAATTTAACCGTGAATATGCCGGTCAGACCAGAAGCCAGATAAAGGGGAAAAAGTTGGAACTGACAGCTATTGAGAAGAAAATATTTATAGCGGTTACTGACGTTATGGCCAGCGAAGATGCCATTGAATACGATAATTCCTATCTGGAAGGCCTGAGGTTGATGCTCGGGCAGCCCGAATTCGTTCAACGTGAGAGGATGTTGGGTGTGCTTGAGCTTATGGAAGCCAAAGGTTGGCTGAGGCATGTTATCGACTGGCAGGTCACCGACGAAGGCGTGAAAGTAATCATCGGTGACGAAAACCGTGAAACCGGATTGCATGATTTGAGCCTTGTACTAAGCAATTACGGCATACCGGAACAGGCCATGGGCACCGTAGGCATCATCGGTCCGAAGAGGATGGACTATCGCAGGGCGATATCTGCTGTCAACTATATTTCGGGCTTGCTAAGCGAGCTTGTTGCCAGGGTTTGCCGCGACCAGTAAGGCTTATTATTGTTAAGGAGGGTATTTTGGCAGAGGAACCCGTTACTCAAGAACAGGAGAATATAGACGAATTGAATAAAACCGTTGCCGAGGAGAAAGATAAAGCCAGCAGTTATCTGGCGAGCCTTCAAAGATCGGAAGCGGATTTCCGGAACTACAAGAAAAGAGTCGAGCAGGAGAAGCAGGAAGCCTTAACCTGGACTAATGCCGAGTTGATCAAGTCTCTTCTCCCGGTTGTCGATGATATGGAGCGGGCAATATCCATGATGGACCCGGCGGTAAAGGAATCAAGCTGGGGAGAAGGCTTTATAATCATTGAGCGCAAAATGCAGGATATCCTGCGCGCACACGGATGCAGCGAAATAGAATGCGTGGGTAAACCCTTCGATCCTAACCTTCATGAGGCTATCGGCTATGAAGACGGGGAAGAAGGCATGATAATCTCCGAGCATAGAAAAGGTTATACCATGAAAAATAGGGTGCTGCGGGCTTCCCAGGTAACTGTGGGCAAAGGCAAACTTGCCGGGGCAAATACCCCTAAATAGGAAAGATATTATTTAAGAACGCTATTTAACCCAACAATAGTTAAAGTCATAAGGAAAAGGAGGATAAAATGGGTAGAACAGTAGGTATAGATCTAGGAACGACATTCAGTCTGGTTGCTACTATGGAAGGCGGCGAGCCGGTTATCATCACTAACCGGGAAGGAGAGCGCCTGACCCCATCCGTGGTGGCAGTCGATAAAAAAGGCGAACGGCTGGTTGGCCTGCTGGCGAAAAGACAGGCTATCACCAATCCCGAAAATACCATTTTCAGCATCAAGCGCCTTATGGGACGTAAGTTCAAGGATACCGAGGTACAGAACGATATCAAGCGGCTCCCTTATAAGATTGTCGAGGCGCCGAATGGCGATGCCAAGGTTATCATGGGCGGCAAAGAGTATAGCCCTCCCGAGATTTCCGCCATGATACTGCAGAAACTCAAACTCGATGCGGAAGCTTATATGGGCGAGAAGGTGACAGATGCGGTTATTACCGTACCCGCATACTTCAACGACAGCCAGAGACAATCGACCAAGGACGCTGGGACTATTGCAGGCTTGAACGTGATCCGCATCGTCAACGAGCCCACGGCTTCAGCCCTTGCTTACGGCATGGACAAGAAGAAAGAAGAGATGATCGCCGTGTATGACCTTGGCGGCGGTACCTTCGATATATCGATACTCGAACTCGGAGAAGGTACATTCCAGGTAAAGTCGACTAACGGAGACACGCATCTGGGCGGCGACGATATCGACCTGAAAGTAATGGATTGGCTGACCGAGGAATTCAAGAAGGAACAGGGTATCGACCTCAGACAGGACAAGATGGCCTTGCAGAGGCTTAAGGACGCCGCTGAGAAGGCCAAGAGGGAGCTTTCGACCACCGGGCAAACGGAGATTAACCTGCCCTTCATCACCGCCGACTCATCGGGTCCCAAGCATCTCAATATTACATTGACACGCGCTAAGCTCGAACAGCTATCTGCTGATTTGCTGGAGCGTAGCATCGAGCCGTGCAAGAAAGCACTGGCGGATGCCAGCCTTACTGCGGCCCAGATCACCGATGTTATCTTGGTAGGCGGCCAGACCAGGATGCCCAAGGTGCAGGAAATAGTCCGTCAGTTCTTCGGCAAGGAACCTATCAAAGGAGTTAACCCCGATGAGGCTGTAGCCCTGGGCGCTGCCATACAGGGTGGTGTGCTCAAGGGTGACGTCAAAGACATACTGCTGCTCGACGTGACACCTCTTACCCTGGGCATTGAAACACTGGGTGGCGTAATGACACCGCTGATTCCCAGGAACACGACCATCCCAACCTCTAAAAGCCAGGTATTCAGCACGGCTGCCGATAATCAGCCGAGCGTTGAAATACACGTATTGCAGGGCGAACGCCCCATGTCGGCAGATAACAAAACGCTTGGCAGGTTCATCCTGGACGGGATACTGCCGGCGCCGCGCGGCGTGCCCCAGGTTGAGGTTACCTTCGATCTCGATGCAAACGGCATACTCAATGTACGTGCACAGGATAAGGGCACGGGCAAAGAGCAAAAAATCACCATAACAGCATCTAGCGGCCTGAACAAGGTCGAGGTGGAAAAGATGCGCCGTGAAGCAGAGGCACATGCGGACGAGGATACACGCAAGAAAGAAGAGGTTGAGACCAAAAACGTGGCTGAAGCCACGGTATACTCTGCGGAGAAAACTATTCGTGAATATGGCGATAAAATTCCGGCAGACCTCAAGACTGAGGTCGAGGGTAAGATTGCTGCGGTCAGGTCAGCTTTACAGGGAAGTGACATAAACTATACCAAAAATACCTTGCAGGCCCTGAATGATTCGATGCAAAAAATAGGCGCTGCTGTCTATCAGCATACTGCACCTCCGCCGGGTGGCGGAGCCGGAGAACCAGGAGTGGCGGGAGGTGACACTCCTCCCCCACCCAAGGATGAAGGCACCGTCGAAGGCGAATTCAGGGAAGTATAAAAATTGAGCTGTCTAAAAGGCGGCGGGTAAAAGACCCGCCGCCTTTTTTATTTCAGCGGCAATTGTTCTGTCGCAGAAAAACTTTGATCCAGACTGAACTTGCGATACGTTGACAGTTGGCGGCTAAAAACATATTATTTTGGCATAATTTCTACACGAGGAGGAACTGATTCATCATGGCAAAAAAGACTTTCACACTGAGCAATACCGCAATGGCTGTTATCGCAATTGTAGCCGGCATTCTGGTAATTTTCTGGTTTGAATACGCCAAATTTATTATAGGCATTTTTCTGATTGTCTGGGGCATCCTCAGCCTGATTAATAAATAAAGCGGGAGATTGTCATGTTTGTCACCATGCAATCGGCCGGCGGCCTTTTCATGGGTATTGTGACACTGATATTCGGCATTATAGTGATGATTTTCCCCAAGATCCTGAATTACCTGATCGGAATATACCTGACAATCATTGGCTTGTGGGCAATTATTACTTCACTCTAATGGACCATCTGATTACCGCCAATCCCCAGCCGGCACAAATTTAAAATGTTGTACTGTGGCACCAGCGGCTTCAGCTATGACGATTGGGTAGGTATGTATTACCCACCCGGACTGCCGCGCAAAAATTGGCTCAGCTATTATGCGCAGGAGTTTAATGCCCTGGAGCTTAATTCGACTTACTATGCGTTACCGGATATTTCGGTGATGGAATCCCTCGTCAGAAAAACAGGTGAGGGATTTCTCTTTTCCGTCAAGGCCAACCAGGAGATGACTCACAAACAGCAAGCAGGGCAAGAGGTTTTTAAGGAGTTCATCAAAATACTGCAGCCGTTGATCGAGGCCAATAAGCTGGGATGTATATTGGCGCAGTTCCCATACAGCTTCAACCAAAGTGCCGCCAACCTTAAATACCTACAATGTTTTTGCGAGTGGATTGGGGGGCTCCCCATGGTTATCGAGTTCCGCAATGCAGCCTGGTTAAATCAGGAGGTGTTGAAGTGGATGAAAGAAAGGAGCATAGGTTTCTGCTGTGTAGATGAGCCCCAATTGCCAGGGTTACTACCACCGGTAGCCGAAGTAACCGGTGATATAAGCTATATCCGCTTCCATGGGCGAAATGCTGCCAAATGGTGGCAGCATGATGAAGCCTGGGAAAGGTATGACTACACGTACAAACAGGAGGAACTCCAGGAGTGGCTACCCAAGATCGGCCTGATGAGTAAAGCAGCCCAAAACACTTTCATTTTCGCCAATAACCACTGGAGGAGTCAGGCTGTAGATACCATCAGGCAGGTGCGTTCCATGCTTGACCAGCTTGTCTTGTAATAACTCATGGGTTAGAATAAGTCGCTGCAATTCAAGATATGTGAGGGATAGGAATGTCTGAGGCAGCCGAGCTTCTGGAGCGTTTGAAGGCCGAGAGGGAACGGCTGGTGCATGAGCTTGAGCATCTGAAATCCGAAGAGCAAGAGGCTGACGGGCAGCGCGAGGGGAATCCCTTTGGTAAAAGAGAAGAAGGGGCCACCGAAACATTTGAATTGGAAAAGCGTCTGGCCATTGAGAGTAAATTGGAAGGTGCTTTAATAGAAATAGATAATGCCCTCAGGAAATATGAATCCGGCACATACGGTATATGCGATATCTGTAGAAATGCTATTGAGTCGGCAAGGCTTGAAGCGTTGCCGCAAGCCAACCTGTGCCTCAAATGTAAATCACGCCAGATGAAAAATGCCAGAAGCCTTTAACCGCTTGACCTGGTGGAAGGGATTGGTCTTCCTGGCAATGGCCGGTTCTGTCGTTACCCTTGATGTATTCAGCAAAGAGTGGATACGAGCCAGTATCCCGCTTGGCGGCTCATTGCCTGAGCAATGCAGAATAGTTATCGTCAATATTGAAAATACAGGTTCAGCCTTCGGCCTTTTTACTAACCAGGCGTTCTTGCTCAGCCTGGTAGCCATTGCGGGCCTGGTCATCGTGCTAGTCTTCTTCCGGTATATGACCGAGCTTGGTTTTCTAAGCGGCATTGCCCTGAGTTTGATCTTTGCAGGTGCACTGGGGAATCTGATAGACCGACTCAGATTCGGTCATGTCACCGATTTCATCTATGTAAGACTTTGGGGTGACGTATTCTGGCCGGCCTTCAATGTAGCTGATTCCGCTATTACGGTAGGCGCCATTTCACTGGCCGTGATTACGCTGGTTAGCCTGGGGAAAAAGGATGCAGCAAAGAAAGGTGACAAACCACAGATCACTTGAAGTACCCGGCCCGGTAGGGCGCCTGGATAAATACCTTGCGAAAAACTGTCCTGAATTATACACGGACCTATATTCAAAAAGTCATAGAAAGCGGTTATGTGACCGTCAACGGGCGGGCTGCGCGCGTTGCACTTCAATTAAAGCTCAAGGACCATATCGAAATCACCATCCCTCCTCCCGAACCTGCGGTAGTGCTTCCGGAGGACATCCCGTTCGGGCTTGTTTATGAGGATGGGGATGTAATAGTGATCAATAAACCGGCTGGACTAACCGTGCACCCGGCGCCGGGTCATTCCCGGCACACACTGGTAAACGCCTTGATCAAGCGGTTTCCCGATCTTGAGGGGTTCGGGGGTTCCATGAGGCCGGGCATTGTGCATCGACTGGATAAAGACACCTCCGGCTTGATGGTTATAGCGCGGAGTGAGATAGCCCGTCAGAGCTTAATAAACCAGTTCAAGTCCCGCTCCGTGAAAAAATGCTACCTGGTGCTGATAAAGGGCAAGCTGGAACCATCCAAGGGCGCCATTGACGCACCGATAGGACGTGACCCATCCGACCGTAAGCGTATGGCCGTCGTGTCAAAAGGCCGAAATGCCAGGACGGATTATCGTGTGCTCAAATATCTCGATGGCTATACACTGGTGGAAGCCAATATCCAGACCGGCAGGACACATCAGATAAGGGTGCACTTCAAAGCGATCGGATACCCGGTGGTAGGAGATGCAGTATACGGAATGAAGTCCAATTTGATTAAGAGACAATTTTTACATGCCTATTATCTCGAATTCAAGCTTCCCTCAAGTAACCTTTCGCGCGCCTTCACCTGTGAATTGCCCGACGATCTACAAAAGGCCCTCATAACCCTTGGTTGGAAATAAATAAGAAATCTGTTGCTATTTATGATGCCGATGTGATAAATTTTAGTCAAAGGAGAGGTTCAAAATATGAGACCACAAGATAAATTCGGCCAGATTAAAAAAGACCATCTGAGCGGTCAGAATGATATTTATAACCAGATTTCCAATGTGCCGCCCCCTGGAGGCGGAGTAGAGGATTTCGGTACTTTCGAGACCGACTCCGCCAACAGGCGCAACGAGTTGCTGTTCAATATTACTACACAAATCGAAGAGACCAAGGGTAAACTTAAGCAGGCCGAAATGCTGGTCGAAAGGCTGAGGCAAAGCTTAAGAGAATACGAGGAGATGTACAAAACTCTAACCAAGGGGAAAGGCAAGGAAAAATAATCAGCGTTTTTACATTCCCTAACCTTTGGGGTAACGTCTTTGAAAACACCAGTCCGTTAACGGCTTCAATGCAACCTTGAGATAAGACGGCACTCTGTTAAGGAGTCAGGCGTTGAAAGAGAAACCTAAAGAGTACTCCCTGGAGTATGCCGGGTTCTGGTTAAGGTTAGCTGCCGCTTTAATCGATTTTTCAGTATTAATTGCCGGACTATATATTTTGTATTGTGTTATATCTCAGTCACTTTTCTGGATATTTCCCGATATACGCAGTGTGTTCAATGGATTGATCGATATCTCGCATGGTGCACCTCTATCCGGGAGCCTGATCTGGGTAATGGCAACCGTTATGTTGACCTTCCTGGTTGGAGGGACTATTTACTATGTCGCCTGCAGCGCCACTTCGGGCCAAACTTTAGGTAAAATGGGCGTCGGAATTAAAATCATACGTACGGACAGCTCTCCGCTGGATATTCGCTTCGCCATAATTCGCTTCCTGGGTAGCGTGCTATGTATAGCTATGCTCGGAATCGGATTTATTTTAATTGCCTTTGACAGCCACAAGCAGGGCTTGCACGATAGGATAGCCGATACCTATGTAGTTAAGCTGCCTGTGAAGCAGGTCGTTTACAGCCAGTCTCTGGCCAGGGGAGGGGTCGGCTGATATGGGAAGCGAAGTCAGGGTTCGATTCGCCCCCAGTCCAACCGGCTATCCCCATGTCGGTAATATCAGGACGGCGTTGTTCAACTGGCTTTTTGCCCGTCACAATGAAGGAGTCTTTCTTCTTCGCATAGAAGATACAGATCAAGAACGCAAGGTGGACGGCGCCACCGATATCATAATGGAAAGCTTGGGATGGCTGGGGATGGATTGGGACGAGGGCCCTTTTTTCCAGTCGCAGAGATTGGATATGTATAAAAAATATGCCGAACAGCTGGTTGCCGAGGGCAAGGCATATTATTGTTTTTGCTCAAGCGAACGTTTGGATGCCATGCGTAAAGACCAGGCTGCACGCAAACTTCCGCCCGGCTATGACAGGCGCTGCCGCTGTCTTTCCAAAGAACAAATTGAAGCTGAGAAGGCGGGAGGCACTGTTCCGGTCGTGCGATTCAAGTCACCGACCGAGGGGCGAACCTCCGTAACCGATCTGATCCGGGGAGAAGTAATTTTCGAGAATAGCCTACTGGATGATTTTGTTCTTTTAAAATCGGACGGATATCCAACTTATCACCTGGCAAATATTGTGGACGACCATTATATGGATATCTCGCATGTTATGCGGGCCGAAGAGTGGCTTTCAAGTACGCCCAGGCATGTACTACTGTATGCAGCCCTAGGCTGGAAGCCTCCGCAGTTTGCCCACTTGCCGATGATACTGGGACCCGACAAGTCCAAACTGAGCAAGCGCCACGGCGCTACGGCCATCAACGAATATCAAAGCGAGGGCTATTTGCCTGAAACAATGATCAATTTCATGGCCCTGTTGGGATGGTCGCTGGATGATAAGACGGAGATCATGAGCCGCCAGGAGATCATCACCAACTTCTCCATCGAACGTGTGAGCAAAACTGCCGCTGTCTTTAACAAGGACAAACTGGAATGGATGAACGGCGTATATATTCGAAACCTGAATATCGACGATTTCACGGCCAGGTGCCTGCCTTTTGTAGAGCGCGGGCTGCCGCCCGGGGTAAAGCGGCCCGTTGATGCCGGATACTTGAAGCAGATCGCTCCCCTTATTCAGGAGAGAGCCAAGACTTTGAACGAGGTCCCGCAACTAGTGGACTTCTTTTTTGTGAATGAGCTTGAATATGACACAATTATGTTACAAGGCAAGCTCGATAAGAGCCAGGCTGTTAAAGTGATTGAGAAATCTATTGTTGTGCTTGAACAATTGAATGAATGGGACTCGGAGATCATGGAAAAGACCATACGTCCTCTGACTGATGAACTTAGCATGAAAGCCGGCCCCTTTTTCAGCGTTCTTCGCGTAGCCATAACAGGTCGAACTGCTTCTCCGCCGCTCTTTCAGACTATGGTGGTGTTGGGGAGGGTGCGTTGTATGGAGCGGTTGAAGGCAGCCTTAAAAAAAATAAACTCCTGACCAAAAGGGCCGATAAATTGACTAAACAAAACGACATCCTGCGTGAATTTGAACCTGTCTTCTCTCCAAAATCACTGGCCGTGGTGGTGCCACGTCCGATAAAGTATTCAAACTCAATATAGGCAACTGCTTTATAGAAGCTTTGCTTGAATTTGGGTTTACGGGCAAATTATATGCTGTGGGCCTAAGCGAGGGAGAGGTAAGCGGGCTTAAGATTTATCAGAATGTAAAAGACATACCCTCCGAGCTTGATTATGTAATAGCTGTCATACCGAACAGACTGATACCTCAACTGGTCGAAGACTGTGGACAGAAAGGCGTCAAAGTTATTCACCTTTTCGTATCGGGCTTCGGCAAAATTGAGGACAAGATGGGTACCGAACTGCAGGAAAAGATTCTACGTATAGCGAAGAACTACGGGATAAGGCTTATCGGGCCTAATTGCATGGGCACTTATTGCTCGTCAGCTCGCCTGACTTTCGCTGTCGGTTTTTAACCTGTCGCCGGCCACGTTGGCTACTTATCCTAGAGTGGAGGGCAAAGCATACTGGGCGTCACAGAAGCCAACCGGCGCAACATTTTTTTCAGCAAGGTTGTCAGCTACGGCAATGCTGCCGATATCAACGAGTGTGACCTGACAGGGTATTTCACCAGTGATCCAGAAACGGACATCATCACCGCTTATATTGAGGGTACCAACCACGGCCCCAGGCTTTTCGAGCTATTGAAGGAGGCTAACAAACGTAAACCCGTGGTCCTCTTTAAATGTGCAGCTACGGAAGGCGGGTCGGAGGCTGCCGTGTCTCACACGAGCGCTATCGCAGGCTCCGATTTAACCTGGGAGGCCCTGTTACAGCAGACCGATGCTATTCACGTTTATAACAAATGTTTGATGTGGTCTCAGTGCTGCAGCATTGCACGGAAATAATAGGATTGAACACCTTGCTGGTCGGACATGGCGGCGGCTCATGCGTGCAGGCTTCCGATGATTGTTGCCGGGTTGGGCTGAAAATGCCGATCTTGCCGGCCGAGCTGCGACAGGCTTTGATGCAAGTTTATAAGACCGACGCCGGCAATATTTTCAAGAACCCGCTAGATATCAACCCTTATTGGGGAATGGATAAGGCCCGAGAAGCCTTCAGCGCAGTTGCGGGCTGGGATGGCGCTGACGTCATTTTACTGCTCTCCACGCCCGAGCAAACTCCCTTCATGCCTCGCGATTTCGAATACAAAGTTACAACCAAAACTCTAATTGAGTGGGCTAAGTTGTCTCCCAAGCCGGTAGTGCTGGCCATGAATGTCAACACTATGCCGGGTGACGATGGTATGCCTGAGAAATCATTTATCAGATTGCAGGAAGCGGGTTTTGCCGTATTCCCTTTTGCCGAGCGCGCGGCCACTGCTTTGATCAGGGTTTACCGATACTATCAGTGGCGTCGGAAAAAGGGCCTTTAAGCCTCATAGTGTCAATGGAAAAAAGGTAGGCCAGCCGACGGCCAATAAGCCGTCAGGCTGGCCTACTAATTTGTATTTCAGTTCCTATCTATTTTAGCCAGGGTTTTCCTATCGGTAATACCAGTTTGCCGGTCGCATGAAGCACCCACAGCGATGTGGCCAGATACAGGTTCATGAATGCAAATATGATGAACAGGATGCCGGAAACCAGGCAGAAAGGATTACTTATGGCACCGGCTGGATCTGCAGGCACGCCGGGCTGTCCCATCAGACTCCAAATGCAGGGGCCAAAAAGAACAGCAAGGGCTACCACAAAGAGCATTACGCCGACCCACCATGCCAGCCTCAAGCCTAGGATTGCTGCGACGACCAGGAATATGATCAACATGCCGAAGCAAAAACCTTCCATCTGTGTCGGCAAAGGTACTGCAGTCAACGTGCCGACGGCTGGTTGATAGAGCGGCAATCCGACGAATTTGATTAGCAACGACGCCCAGTTGCCGGATGTGAAAAACACGGCGCCCACTATGAAGTTCAATGTGCCGCTATAGATGTCGTTGTTACGCAGTAATATTATGCCGCCTATGATATTGACCAGGGCTATACCGAAAAACCAGGGTACTAATAATGCGGCGCTTAATGCGGGAACGAGGCCGGCGAAGAGAACGCCCAGGGCTAAAAACCCAACCGCCTGTGAATATAAGCATGCAGGTGTAAGATCGGCCCATGAATGTTGTTGCGCGCTCACTAAAAATTTCCTCCCTATTTTTTAGTTGCCAAGAATATGGGCGCTTTGCCCCAAAAACCTTTGATACTTAAATACTATATAAGATCGCACCTCCATTAGTTAATTTATGACAGGTTATGCATGCCAAATTCTGGCCCTAGCTTATGAGTTCAGGCGCTTTGCCAGGGTGACATAACCAATCATGACACAAGAGCCAAGGAATATACACGACGGCAACTGAATAAATTGAACGGCTGATAAAAAGCCACCGCCTGACATGGATAACCGGTCCTGCCAAGTCTTCATCTACCAGGACAGAGATTACCGGAATGAGGTAAAGATGTCAACATATTTCTGGAATTTGTATTATTGGTTCATAAAAATATCCCGTTCTCTTCATAATAAATTCACACCATGTTTATAAAATAGCTTCTATCAGATTAAAGAGGAGGTCAATCCGTTGAACAACTGGTTCAAAATAAGTATGCCGGTGCTGGTGGTTATTTTGCTTATCGTATGTGCCGTGACCATTACGCTTTTGGCGACCAGGTATAGCTCCGATAGGCAGATTTCGACAACTTCTTCGGTGCCTTTGAGAGCGTCGACACAGTATACGGCAACTGCTTTTTGCCCCAATTGTCCGGGTTATAGTCAAAGTACAGCGACTGCCGATCAAGGCAGTACCCCGGTTCCTGGCTATGGCTATACTGCCCAACCAAGCTGCCACGTGAGTGGTACGCAGGGCAGTAATGCTACCGGCGGATATGGAAGGGGTTCATGCTGTGGCGGGTACCAGGATTAAAGAGACAAAACCTATAAATGATATCCATCCTCCTGCTGAAGGGACGAAGTATCGACCACTTCGTCCCTTTTTTATGTGTATGCTAAAATCGGAGGTAAAGGATAATCTGTAAATGGCGGCAAAAACAGTGCTGGTAGTAGATGACGAGCCGAAGGTATGCGAGCTTATAAAGGCCTACCTGGAAAAAGATGGTTATGAAACTATCATGGCCGGCGATGGAAAGAGCGCAGTGGACCTTGCCCGCGGCAAGCGGCCGGATTTAATAGTACTGGATTTGAACCTGCCGGAAATGGATGGCCTGGAAACCTTCCGGAATATAAGGACGTTTTCGAATATGCCCATCATTATGTTGACGGCGCGTGACGATGAAGTAGACAAAATAGTGGGCCTTCAGTTGGGCGCTGACGATTACGTAACCAAACCGTTCAGCCCGCGGGAGCTCGCCGCCAGGGTGACCGCTGTTCTTAGAAGGTATGCAGAAGGGCCGAAGGCGGTTACTAAATTGGTGGTGGGAGACTTGCAGGTGGACTTCGACAGGCACGAGGTAAAGTATAAAAATGAGCTGGTTTCTCTGACCGCTGCCGAGTTCAAGCTTTTGACTGTCATGGCCAAAAGCCCGGGCCGCGTGTTCACGCGGCTTCAGCTCATGGACTCAGCTTTTGGAGAGACATACGAAGGATATGACAGGACCATTGATGCACACATAAAAAACATCAGGCAGAAATTCTTAAAAATTACCGGTGACACCGATGTCCCCGTTATTACGGTCAGGGGCGTGGGCTATAAGTTGGAATAGAACATGAAAAACCTCTCGATCAAGCTCAGCCTGTTATTCGCAGGACTGGCACTTGTCAGCATAGGTATTTTGGCCATCTGGGTTAACCAGTCCGTCACTGCCAATTTTGCCAGTTATTGCATGCAGCATGGCGAGACCTGCATGTGTCCCGATCCCACTACAGGTGTGGTAGGGTTGGGGGATCCTGAGCAGGCATTCCTGCAAAATTCGCAGAGGTCCCTGGGCATTGCCGCTCTGGTTGCTGTGGTCATTGCGGTAGTCCTGGGGTTTATTGTTAGTAATCTCATAACGCGGCCTATGCGCCAGTTGGCAACGTCAGCGCACAGGATAGCGGCGGGCGATTTAACGCAGCGCGTGGAGCATAACAGTGACGATGAGGTTGGAGAGGTATCGGTGGCCTTTAATACGATGGCCGAACAGCTTGAAATGAAGGAAAAGAGCCGCAAGCAACTGCTGGCCGATGTCGCTCATGAGCTGCGGAATCCTCTGAGCATTGTACAGGGCAATCTTGAAGCGTGGCTCGATGGTGTAATCACTCCATCCCCTGATCAGATAGCCTCGGTCTATGATGAAACTGTCCTTTTGAACAGGCTTGTCAGTGACCTGCGTGAGCTTTCTCTGGCCGAGGCGGGTCAATTGAAACTACGGCTTGAACGGTCCAATCTTGTAGAACTGATCAATACCGAGATCACTGTTTTCAATGTGAGGTGCCAGGAAAAACAAGTCCATCTGGATGCAGATATTGATGAGAATATGCCGGAGGTCAATATCGATCAGGACCGCATACGGCAGGTTCTACATAATCTACTGGAAAATGCCTTGAGGTATTCCCCTGTAGGGGGCACCATCAGGGTGAAAGCCAAACCGGAAAGTGACGGCTATATCAATATTTCCGTAGCTGACGAGGGCAGCGGAATCGACCTTGTTGACTTGCCATACATATTCGATCATTTTTATAAGGCGGACAGGTCACGCCAGCGCGGCTATGGAGGCGCAGGCATAGGGCTGGCCCTGGTCAAGAAATATGTTGAACTGCATAGTGGAAGGGTGTGGGTGGAGAGCCAGGCCGGCAACGGAAGTACCTTCTACTTTACAGTGCCGGTTTTTACGTAATATTTGGGTTCTTTCAATTATCTTAGCTTGAAAGGTCCTTCTTGATTTGCTCGAACTGCTCTTTGCTGATCTCGCCTTTGGCATAGCGGACCCTGGCTATGTCCAGGGCGCTCTGGGTTGTGCCTTCTGTTCCTTTTACGTTGAGTACCTTTTCTGACGGCCCAGACTATCAGCCAGTTAACGACTCCCCAGAACAAGATAAACAGCAAGAAACCAAACACCATCCCCAGCCATCCGTCACCAAACATATAGCCCATCACCCGAGTCCTCCTCTGGGTTAAACACTAGCGTTCAATTTATTTTTAATGCGAGGTTCATCTAAAGTGGAAATACAGGCCGTTTGTAGAAGGGATCACCTCTTTTTGACCGCCGGTATTATTACGGGCATGAGTATAATGATGCAAAGTATAAATACCCATGTTGCGCCCCCGAACCTATCGATGCTGGAGTATTGTGGGGAAAGCGTGGCAGCTATGAAGAGCCCGGCCGCCAGTAGTGATATACCCGTATAAATTAAAGCGCTTATTAATTCTGAATTTTTCATCTTAGTTCCTTTTTAAATAACCTTATCCTGCCGGCAATCTTTCCAGCCCGGAAACCAAATCCGGCTGCCGGAGGCGTTTTATCGGCGGGATATAGCCTCGCATTCGCAGGGTATTTAATGTGACTGATAATGAACTGGTTGCCATGAGGAGCGCTGCCAGTTCCGGGCTGACAAGTTGAGCTACGAAGGGATATAAAACTCCCATACCGAAGGGAATAGCCAGCGTATTGTAGCCGAAGGCCCAGACTAAATTTTCCTTTATTTTTCGCAAGGTGGCTCTGGCAACCTGGATACCTGCTACCACATCCAGCAGGTCATCCTTAACCAGTATTACATTACCTGTTTCCTTAGCAACGTCCGTGCCTGACCCTATCGCCATGCCGGCATCAGCCTGAGCCAGAGCAGGAGCGTCGTTGATTCCATCGCCGACCATAGCCACGATTTTGCCTTCGGCCTGCAGCTTCCTTACCTCCTCGGCTTTATCCTCCGGCAGCACTTCAGATAAAACGCGGTCGATACCGACCTGGCGTGCTATGGCCTCGGCCGTGCGCCTGTTATCTCCTGTAATCATTATCACTTCGAGTCCCATCCGATATAACTCTTCGATTGCCTGAACAGAGGTGTCCTTGAGCGTATCGGCTACAGCCACCATGCCCGAAGCAGCCCCGTCACTGGCAAGAAACATCACGGTCTTACCCTCATACTCCAGGCGTTCCGCTTCGGGCAATAATTTCTCAAGGGCTATATTCTGTTCCAGCATAAGCCGGCGGTTTCCCAGCAGCAGCTTGCGTCCCCCAACCACGACGGATACGCCCTGTCCCGGAATTGCCTCGAAATCGTCGGTATCTTCTACCTCAATGCCCTTTGCCCGTGCTCCCGATATAATCGCTGTCCCCAGAGGGTGCTCAGAATTCTTTTCGGCCACGGCTGCCATGTGCAAAATCTCCTTATCGTTGCCATCCAAAGCAACCACATCAGTTACCGAAGGCTCCCCTTTGGTCAAAGTACCGGTTTTATCGAAGATAATGGCCTGAATCCGTGCTGTGGTCTCCATGGCGTCTGCACCCTTAAAGAGGATGCCGTATTCGGCTCCTTTTCCCGTACCGGCCATGATTGCGCTGGGTGTTGCCAGGCCCAGTGCGCAGGGACAGGATATGACCAGCACCGTGACCGAAACCAGCAGTGAAAAACCAAATGCGCCGACCAGCGAGAGTGAGTAGGGTGTCAACATCATACGGCTTTGCGGTGTGAACCACAGGGAGAATCCTATGAAGAACCAGAACAAAAATGTTATCAGGGAGAGTATGTGTACTCCCAGGATGAACCTGCCCGCCACCTTGTCGGCGATTTTCTGGATCGGAGCCTTGGTAGTTTGAGCGTCCTCAACCAGCTTGATGATTTGAGATAAGGCGGTATCCTTCCCTATCCTGGTGGCACGGAATTTGAAGGCGCCGGTCTTATTGATAGTACCGCCGATGACTTCATCGCCCGTCCCTTTTTCCACCGGTATGCTTTCGCCTGTGATCATAGACTGGTCTACCGATGAATAGCCCTCGACGACCACGCCGTCGAAAGGTAGGGCTTCACCTGGCCGCACAACGATTATCTCGTCCAGCTGAACGTCCTCGGCCGGTATCTCAACCTCCTGGTCATCACGGATTACGCGTGCCCGCCTGGGCTGCAATTTCATCAAACGCCGTATGGCTTCAGATGTCCTGCCGCGGGTAACCGCTTCGAGGTAACGGCCCAGGATGATAAATGCAGTTAGCAGCGCCGCGGCCTCATAAAAAGTGGCGTCTTTGCCGCCGAATCCGGCATCGGGCCAGAATGTATTGATGATGGCGATGCCATAGGCCGCACCGATACCGGTGGCATAAAGGAGATTCATGTCGGTGACCCCATGACGAAGCCCGTTCCAACTGTTAATAAAGAACTGCCTGGCGGGGCCAAAAACGATCGGAGTGGTCAGGAAAAACAGCACTATTTTATTATTCAGCCACCCTGGAATGAACGCCGGGAAAATCCAGTAAGGCTGCAACATGCCGATCATGACAATGGTGCCCAGTGTGCCTGAAATAATCAGATTAATAAGCTGTCGGCGAATTTCTTTTTGCCGTGCGTCCCTTTCCCTGTCCAGCGCTTCCTGCCCCTCGACTCGCTCTATTACATCATAGCCAAGCTCGTGTATGGTATCCCTGATTTCATCTAGGGAGGTGATATCGGGAACATAATCAATGCCAGCGCTGCCCGCGGCAAAATTCACCACAACTTTCCCAACACCGGGCAAAGAGCCGACTGCTGTCTCGATATTGGATGCGCAGGCCTGGCAGCTCATGCCGCCGATTTTTAGCTGCATATTATCCAGGACTACTTCATAGCCTACATTGGAGACGGCCTTTTTCATATCTTCCAGGTTTACTTTATCAGGGTCATATTCCACCCGCGCCTTGCTCGTAGCCAGGTTGACCACGGCTTTGGTTACACCCGGTAATGACGATAGGGATTCCTCGTTGTGCGCCACGCAGGCGGCGCACATCATCCCCGAGATATGCAGTGAAATCGTTTTAAGGTTCTTCATTCCATTTGCCATTGGCCAACCCCGGCATCCTGCTGAAGCGTTAATTGTGGTTAAAGGGCCGCTTCAAAAAAGGGAAAAACAGCGACACTTTCTTTTTATATTCCAGATAAGATTGGCCGAATTTGAGTTCCATCTCCTTTTCCTCAATTTTAGTTATCTGGAAGTAAAAAATAAGTACGACCAGGGGAGCGTAGAAGACTAACAAGGATAACGAGCCCATCCACATAGCGGAACCGAAAAATATCAGAAAAATACCCAGCAGCATGGGATTGCGGCTGTAAGCGTAAAGTCCCGACGTGATCAATTCCCGGGGTGGGTTGAGGGGAATGGGAGTACCGCGTGCACGTATAAATTGAATCCAGGTCCATAGCACCAGAATAACACCCGGCACGAGAAGAATTAAGGCCGGTATCAGGGTCCAGGGCAGGTAGCTTATTGAAGGCAGGTTAAGCCATTTATCTGTGTACATTGCCGCAACATAAAAGAGTGCCAGAAAACACAGGAACAGCAGACCCGCTACGGGAGTATAAAACCAGCGCTTTTTACTATCGCCCGTAGCAATACGGAAAATTGCGTAGGCCATCCTTTCAAATATACCCATCTTTAACTGGCTCCTTATGACCAAATTGTAGGCCGGTTGCCTGCTTTAGACTAGCCCGCTATGCGCTCCTTCAATTTCAGCCAGGGCTTCTTTCCCAGGAAACTGCCCGGCACGTCCGTTTCCATCTGCAAAAACATGCCGTAAGGGACGGTGAATGAGAGGATGTCGGGGTCGAGGTAGTGACGCGCCGTGATATCGGTCAGGCCTATAATTGCCCTGGGAGACCCGTTCTCAGCCTCGTTGAAAGGGTAGAGGCAAATCGAGCTGCAGGCAGAGCCCATGCTGACTATGACACTGTGATTGTTGGAGCGGTTGTAATTGGCCAGCATGGTCAAGGCTGAAAGCTGATCCGGATTGGCCAGGAAGATTATTAAGCGCGGTGTTTCTGAGCAGGGATCGACTTTTTCCAGAGGTTTGAGGATAACATTTTTGAAGGGTATATCCAGGGTGGGCATGCTATCGAGCATGCTTTTAGCTAGTTCGGGAGTTTTTTGTAGGCTTCCCCCTCGAATTTGCCGGGCTTGCCGGTTGATAGAAAATGGGAAACCATGTCGAGGTGGTTGGCGTAAAAGTTGCCGAATCCAACTCCTGTCTTGCCTCCTGGGCAGTGGATGGCCTTGCGATTGAGTGCGACGACGTCCCCGCGTGCGGCCTCTACGAACATTCTTATCATACAAGACCAGCCGTTTTCTTTGAATTTCGGGGTGTTGCCCTGCTTATCATTAGCAAGGATTACGGCGATCGGCGGGTAGCGCAATTTCAACTCTTTGCAGATTATACTCTCCATCTTAATAGATCAACCTCCCGGCATTATGAAACCAGATATGAAGACCATCTGATAAATAGCATTATACAATTATATGTCGAAAGAGAAAAAATAGAGGGCTGGTGCCAGCCCTCTATTTTCTAATAAGGAGGTTTATACTATGATTTCGGCTACATGAAGCGTACTACCATCCAGCCGAATACGGGTCCGACAAAGTAACGCATGAAAGGGAGGAAGGCCGGAGTGAAACGCCGGCTCAGCTCCCTGGTATAGTCCTGCATATAGTGTGCAAATGTCTTTATGTGGTATGTCAACATAGCCTCGGATTTACGCGTATCATACCAGTCCAGGTAATAAGGCTTGCTGGTGAATTTATATTCCGGAGGCACCGGTAAACCCATAACGTTGAGGATGGCGCCTATCAGGTCCCTGTAATGCATCCGGTCATTGGGGCCGCCGCTGATTATGAAAGTTTGGTTTTTGACCCGTTCGAATTTGGCCGCTGCATTGACTATGGCCACAGCGGTGTTTTCGGGGTGGCAGAACTCGATGCGGTTTTTCAACGGGATACTAAACATGCGCTTGATATCGCTGACCTCGAAATTGAAATACATGTTGATGGACAGCCGCAGGATTACATAATCCAGTCCGGATTTCTTGATGATATTCTCTGCCTCGTACTTGGTCTGTGCATAGGCCCCTCTGGGATTACAGGTATGATATTCGGCGCAAATTGGCTCCGCAGCATCGGGAGTGGGCCCATGCACCGCTACGGAAGAGGTGTAGATCAGCGGTATAGCCCGGCCGGTGGATTTAATCTCACTGACCAGCAGCCGTGTGCCGTCGATATTGACCTTGCCCGCCAGCAATGGCATACGGTCGGCAATGGGAGGTAATATAGCTGCCATATGCACAACCGTATCGATTCCTTCCAGTGCATTTCTAATTGAGGCTTCATCCGTTATATCGCCCCAGTTTACTTCCACCAAATCCTTTAACCCTGCGACGGATTTGCGGTTGCGGGGGTTGTCCAGGTCGAAGATCCTGACCGAGACACCCTGCTTTAAGAAATAGCGGGATATCGTTATCCCCAAATGGCCTGCGCCGCCGGTTATTAATACTTTCATCTGATATTTATTTCCTGATTTAATACGGGTGCCTGCCGTGAAGGGCGCCAATGGTCCACTTCTGCCATTGTGAACGGAGCGTACCTTCTTCCATGGGTGAATCGTGATTGCCGGTAGTAACCATTACCCTCTTGGGTTCGCTGGCCATGGCATATGAGTAAAGGAACTTATTGTAGGGTGCCGCAGGATCTCCCAGACAGAATACGAATAGCTTGGAGCAATCGTTCAGCTCAGCCAACGCCTTGGATGGTTTCATTCTCGGCCAGAACGCTATGAACTTCTTCCAGTTTACACGTGCCTCAAGCTTGTTTACACGTTTAACGATCTTAAAGATCATCGTTATGCCCCACTTCAATGCTGGGTGGAAGATGTGCCTGGGGTTCACAGCAATTGGATTATTAATCTCCCCCGGACAGGCAAGGGCGACCAGCACTTTAGCTTTACGCAGCTTGCCGGCAGCCAGGATGGCGGAAAAGGCCCCCATACTGTGCCCGATCAAGCCCATACGTTTGTGGTCAACCTCCGGCTGAGCATGCAGGTAATCCCAGGCGTCCATAACATCATCTACGAAGCTGCCGTCGAGCTCGCCTTCGCTGGAGCCATGTCCCCGGAAATCGAAAGTCAAGGTAGCGATACCCTCTGTCGCCAGTTCCCTGGCGCTGTGTTCAAATATGGCCTGGTCGGAACCGTAGCCGTGGCAAAGGACAGCTGCCGGGACGCGATTTTGCTTGCTGGCGTTTACCGGTATAAACATCTTACCTATCAGATTTATCCCGTTATTTCCAAAGGTGATAGCCTTTTCTAAAATTGCGGTGCTGGTTTGTTCCGTAGCTGAAGTCTCAGGTTTCATCATTAATACAAATACTCCTTAAATGGACATACAAAGTCTACCTTAGTCTGGTTGACGTGTAATCGGAGTGGGGTCTTACTTTGGGGGGACAGATGAGGAGGTGGTAGTAAGCCTATAATCCGACACGGAGGTCATACTTTTGGCTGAGCCAAACCTGAGCCGCCACAGGCAAAAATAAGAGGCCGCTGATATATATCAGCGGCCTCTTGAAACCGATGACGGCAACTAGGAATTGGCTAGATCCATTTCAGGATGCACATAAAAAGAATGAGGGCCAAAGCATCCACAGTAAATATAGTGCCGACCGTGATCAGTTTGTTTTTCATTGACTTCATATCGTAGACCCAGAAACTCATCAGGAAGAAGGGCATATAACCTATCAGCCAGATGAGCCACGGCGCACGCAGGTTCCACCACGGGTATTCCCAGGTGAGCGCTCCTACCCAGTTGAGAAGGCATTCTACGAAGACAGCCAATGCCGAACCGACAATAGCGTAGAGCAAGCGGTTGGGTATGCCCAGTATCTTCAAATTTTTATCGGCCGGGAGCTGTTTCGCCATCACTATACCCATGATGGCGAACATGAAACAAATCTCGATATTAAGTCCGATCAGGATTACCAGCGAGCTGCCGTTACCGGGGGTGCCCCATACCGGGGCATAGTTGGTAAAATGAAAAACCAGACCGTTCCAGATCTCGTTGAACCAGTCCATGAGCCAGAAAGCCAGGCCGGCCAGCACCAGGCTCCAGTTCCTTCGTTCTACCTCGTTGGCATACACATACATAACGAGCAATAACAGTGGGATTATATACCACTGAAAATGGCTCCCATCGCGCAGTGATGCCAGGGCCCTGGCGGCGGAATCTGCCATAGGGCACCTCCTTTAAAACGGTTATTTATTATAGAAGGGACTTTATTTTATGCCCAGGCGCTTTCTCAATTCGCCTGCCGTCTGTTCCAGGTCGGCGGTTTGGGACTGCTTCCTGACAGCAAGTATCTTTTCTGTCGCCTTTCTGACTGCTAAAGTCCTGGGGTTGATTTTCTGCTGTTTGGATTCCGTCAGAAGCTGAGATATCAGTGGGCCGTAGTAGTCTCTAAGCACCCTGAAAACGTCGTCGGAAGAGCCTCCTACGGCATCCACAACGTCGAAAACCATGCCCCCGGCGTTGGATATGAAATCAGGTACAGATATAATGCCTCTCTTAAATAGTATTTCCTCAGCCTCGTCGGTTATGGGTAAATCGGCCGCACAGGCTATAACCTTGGCCTTAATGCCTTTCGCATTTTTCTTGGTTATGACATAGGGTCTGGCGCCGGGGACGAGGATATCGACTTTTAACGCGTAAAGGTCCTTGGACTTAATATGTTTAGCTTGCCTGCACTCGGTAATAGCTTTATCGCCGGCTACTTTGCGGGCCTGGAGCATGGTCATAACATCCAACCCGTCTTTGTTGAAGGCTGCCCCATTAACCGTTGAAATAGCTACAACTTTGGCGCCGGACTCACTTATATAGCGGGCTACGGCGCCTCCCGTTTTGCCGAAACCTTCAATCGCCACCCTGGCATCCTTGATATTCAAACCCGCCGTCTGGCAGGCAGCAACCGCGGCCACAACAACACCGTATCCGCTGGCATGGTCTTCCAACGGCTCTCCGTCAACAACCTGCGTTGACAGGCCGGTGGACCTTTTTGTTGTGCAGGCGGTCTCATATAGGACTGCAATATCATCGCGATCCGTATTCATATCCGCTGCCAGGGTAAGCCCGGAACAGAGCAGAGTTTTAATCGCATTTCCGAAGGAGGCGAACAGTTCCCTGCGCTGAGGTCCGCGTATTTCGGGTTCAGCCCAGATGCCTGCTTTAGCGCCGCCTATGGGAAGGCCAAGAGCCGCAAATTTATAAGATGTTGCCCTGGCAAAACGGAAAATATCATCGGTAGTAAAATCAGACAGAAGCCGCAGGCCGCCGGCAGCGCCCATGGTCGATGAAGTGTCCACAACCACCACGCCCCTCATTCCTGTCTCCGGATCATAAACGTGCAAAAGCTTTTCCGGTCCTATCTGGTCAGTCATGTTCATCCACACCGGCATTATGGCTACCTCCTTTATACGGTCTTGGCTTTTTTTACCACAAAGCGTATAAGAATGCAATTTACCCGCTATACATTCAGCCTTGAGGTGGTTTTCTTTGGCGTATGCGCGAGAGTATGAATATTACGATGCCCAGCAGTGCAACAATCGGGCTGAGGAAAATCACCAGGCTGAGGGCGGTGGCTTCCCATCCGCTGATGAAGATTTTAAAAATGTCATGCGCTGCCCAACTGATCACAAAAAGTGCGGCTCCGCCTATCATCAACCATTGTGCTCTCATTCCATTGTCCTCTTCGAATTATTATTTTAGGGCTGGCACCTCGGGCAATAATACGTGCCCCGCTGTCCCACCACGATCCGGGCAATCTTACTGCCGCAGCGCGGGCAGGATTGGCCTTCGCGGTGGGCAACCGCAAATTCTTCATGGGCCGTACCGGTTTGGCCGTCAGGGCAGCGGTAATTGCGGATGCTGGCCCCCTTGTTTTTGATTCCCTTCTTGAGCACAAACCGTATACCCCTGTGAAGACGTTTTATTTCTGCCCTGTCAAGGGAATTTCCTGGCCTCAAGGGATGTATTCCGGCCTGGAAAAGCGCCTCGTCCGCATACATATTACCGATACCTGCAATCCGCTCCTGGTCGAGTAGCAAAGATTTGACGGGGGTTGGATGTGAATTCAGGATGCCCGCCAGATACCACGGAGTGAACCGGTCGCCGAGCGGCTCGATCCCCAGCTTGCCTGTTATAGCGGAGGCATCACCGACCAGATACATGGTGCCGAACCGTCTGACGTCGGTATAGAGCAGGCGTCCCCCATCTTCAAAGGAAAACTCTATGCGCGCGAAGGGCTCCTCGCCTTCAAGGTTCCAGAGTAGAGCCCCGGTCATTCGCAGGTGGATAATAAGGTTCTCTCCGCCCGAAAGCCCGAATATCATGTATTTGCCGCGCCGCTTCAAACTGCGTATGGTCTTACCTATGAGCCGCCTGCGGAACTCACCGGCCTTTAAATTCTGCAGAGGTCTTGTGTCGTCAATTCTGACTCCGGTGAAGGTACGTCCCACCACGAGCGGTTCCAGGCTGTTCTTAATCGTTTCGACTTCGGGTAGCTCAGGCATCAGCTCATTTCACCCCAGTTCTTTCCGACTTTAATATCTATTTTTAAGGGGACAATCAGATTCATAGCGTTGGGCATAATATCCTGTACCAGCTGTTTAATAGTGTCCAGTTCCTCGGGAGGTACCTCGAAGACCAGCTCATCGTGTACCTGCAGCGTCATCCTGGTTTTCATATCCCGTTTGACCATCTCTCGATGCAGCTCTACCATGGCTATCTTAATTATATCGGCTGATGTTCCCTGCACGGGCATGTTAATGGCCATCCTTTCCGCTGCTTCCCGTGCAAGCCGGTTGGGGGAATTGATTTCGGGGATATATCGGCGCCTGCCCAGCACCGTCTGCACGTAACCCAGTTTGGCTGCCTGCTTTTTGGTGTTCTCTATATAGTTCTTTACGCCCGGGTAGCGGTTGAAATAGGTGCTGATAAATAGCTCGGCCTCCTCCCTGGTCAGGTCGGTTGCCTGGTGTAGCCCGTAGCCGCTCATCCCGTAAATCACACCGAAGTTGATGGTCTTGGCCGCCCTGCGCATCTTGGGCGTGACCTCCGAATCGGGCACTCCGAAAACCTCGGAGGCCGTATGCGTATGCACATCCTCGTCACGCTGGAAAGTAGCAATAAGTTCGGCATCCTGTGAGATATGGGCTAGTGCCCTCAGGTCTATCTGCGAATAATCGGCGGAGAGCAGGTGCCAGCCAGGCCGTGCAACGATGGCCTGCCTGATTTTGGCGCCCAGCTCACCGCGTATCGGGATGTTCTGCAGGTTGGGCTCGCTGGACGATAGCCGGCCGGTGGTTGTTCCCGTCTGATTGAAGCTGGTGTGTATCCTGCCCGTTCGCGGGTTGACCAGCATGGGCAGGGCGTCGGTATAGGTCGATTTCAGTTTGGAGAGCTGCCGGTATTCCAGGATAAATTTGATGACCGGGTGTGCGTCGGCCAGTGCTTCCAGGACCGTCGCATCGGTCGAGTAACCGCTCTGCGTCTTGCGCCCGGACTGGAGTCTAAGCTCCGCAAAAAGAACGGTGGCCAGCTGCTGTGACGAGTTGATGTTGAAATCGTGGCCGACGGCGTTGTATATCTCCGTTTCCAGCCGCAGCATATCGGCGCCGATGCTGGAGGACATCTCATTGAGCAACGCCCTGTCCAGCAGGACGCCGTTCATTTCCATCTCGGCCAGCAGTGGCACCAGCGGCATCTCCACGTCGTTGAACAGGCTCAAGATCTCCTCTGAGCGCAGGTCCTTTTCCAGCGATTCCTTGAGCCTGTAGGTTATGTCCGCATCGGTGGAGGCCAGTTCGCCAACGCGGTCGATTGGGAAACGTGCCAGTGGGATCTGTTTGGCCCCGCTGCCTGTCAGGTCGGAAAGCGAGGGTATCTCGATGCCCAGCTTATTGAAGGCGATGGATTGAAGCTTGAGTGATTTTTCGCCGACCAGGTAAGCTGCGATCAGGTTATCGTAGGCCACGTTGTTGAGTTTAAGACCGTTCTGCGCCAGCAGGATGATGTCGAATTTGCCGTCGTAGGCTATTTTGGCATACTTTTCCTGCTCGATAAAAGGTTTAAGGACTGCCAGCACCCTGGACTGCGGCATTTGTTCAACCTGGCTGAGCGTCTCATGCGCCAGCGGGATATAATAGGCTTCGCCTTTAGCGGGTGAAATGGCAATTCCCACCAGGCTGCTGAGCATGGCGTTGTCACCGCCAGGTACGACGGATAGGGCAAAGGTCCCTGCGTAAGACAGGCGCAGGGCAAGTTCATCCAGTTCAGTGGCCGTGCCGACCACGCGATAGCTTTCCTTTATATCGGGTGATTTGGGTGTGGCTGCGGGCTCCGCACCGATCTCGCTGGGGAGCCGTGAAAGTAACGAGGAGAAGCCCAGCTCACGGAATAGCTCGACCACTTTATTGCGGTCGTAGGCGCTGACGGCGCAAGTTTCTATGTTGAAAGGTACAGGCACGTCGGTGACGATGGCTGCCAGCTCACGGTTGCGCATGGCCTGCTCCCTGTTTTCAGAGAGGAGCAAACGCAGCCTTTCCGGTGTGACTTCTTCGATGTGGTTGTAAATCCCTTCCAGGTCACCGAACTGCTGTAGCAGTTTGACCGCAGTCTTGTCGCCTATGCCCCTGATGCCGGGTATATTGTCCGAGCTGTCGCCTATCAGCGCCTTGTAGCTGATAAGCTGTACGGGTGACAAACCGTATTTTTGCTGCACCGCCGCCTCGTCATAGATGACGGTGTCGGCGAAGCCACGCCGGGGAGACATGACTTTAATGCCGGGTGATACTACCTGCAGCATGTCGTTATCTCCGGTTACAATAAGCGTGTCGACGCCCCTGGCGGAAGCCTGCCGGCTGAGGGTACCGATGATGTCGTCGGCCTCATAGCCATCGAGCTCGAATGCCGGCAGGTTAAACGCTTCGGAAAGCTCGTGTACCCTGTCGATCTGTATTACCAATTCCTGCGGGGTCTTGGGACGCTGCGCTTTGTATTCCTCGAACATCTGGTGGCGGAAGGTAGGAGCACGGCGGTCGAAGGCGATCGCCCAATAGTCCGGCTTATTGTCACGCAGGAGCTTCAACAGCGTGCTGGCGAATCCCTGCACAGCATTGACCATTTCACCTGTCCTGGTAATGGTCAGCGGAGGCAGCGCATGAAAGGCGCGATGAACGAGTCCGTTGCCATCAAAGAGTATTAAAAGGGGCTTTTCTTTAGACATCTCCCATTCCCGGCCGTACACCGCTGCTTTTAGAGTTCATTATATATTATACTTCCATAGATATCATCAAGACCTTTCCGACAGTAAAAAACCAATGTGGATAAACAGAAAAATTCATCAATTCTTCATATAAATTCCATCAAATTCTCATAATTGTCGGGTAATCTAGTTGCAAGATAAAGGGGGGACCGAATGAAGCTATATCAGATTGTTGCCAAAGACGTAATGCGCCGGAAACGGCGCGTATTGTATGCGGCCCTGGGCGTGGTCATAGGGACCACGACGGTCGTCGGCATCCTTACTATGGCCTTTGCCGGCCAGGCCAAGATCTATAAACAGTTGGAGCAGTACGGTCCCAACCTGACGGTGATCCCGGCCATAAACAACCTGGATATGAAGCTTGGCAATCTCAGTATGGGAACGCTTACGGTTGGGGATAACTACATCCCCCAGAGCCAGGTGCCAGCCATCAGGCAGATCGCCGACAGTAATATCAGGGAAGTGATGAAGATCGACGATCAGGGCGACATTGCTACTATCGCGCCCCAACTTTATGAAAATACCAAGGTTAACGGCGTATCCCTGGTAGTGGTCGGCGTGGATCCCGAACCGGAAAAGTTAGTCAAAAGCTGGTGGAATGTCGGCAAGGGTGACTACATGGACGGCCCTGATGGTGTATTGGTCGGATCGACGGCTGCCGAGCTTTTAAAGCTGAATGTCGGCGATACTGTCATGCTTAACAACAGCCAGATGAAGATCGCAGGCATCCTGGATGAAACAGGCTCCAGCGATGATTATCAGATATTCGCTCCGCTGGCCTCCGTGCAGAAGGCCTTCGATAAGGACGGGATGGTTTCCTCGCTGGATATACGCGCCCTGTGCAACTCATGCCCGGTGGAAACTATTGCCGACAGTATTAACAAGAATGTTCCTGGTGTAAGGGCGGTTGCTGTAAAACAGATCGCCAAGTCCGAGATGGGGCTGGTTGACAAGATGAGCAACCTCATGCTGGCGCTGGGTGGCATAACGCTTGCTGTCGGACTGTTCGGCGTGGTCAATACCATGATGTCATCGGTACATGAGAGGATCAAAGACATAGGGATCATGAGGGCGGTGGGTGCATCCCGCAACCAGATAATCAAGGTCTTTATCTACGAAGCTTTAATCATCGGGGTGCTGGGAGGCATAGCCGGCTATTTTCTGGGGACTGCCCTGGCGTTTGCAATCGGACCGCTGGTCTTTGAAGGCACTGCTATCAGCTTTGTGCCGCAATACTTGCCCCTGGCGTTGGGAGTATCCATTGTCGTGGCTGTAGCGGCCACTATTTACCCGGCCATCCGCGCCAGCCAGATCAGGGTTGCCGACTCCTTCAGGTCGGTATAACCCCTGAGAGAAGCTGAGAGAATTTCAGGAGGGAAAATGCTGGAAATCAATAATGTGACCAAGATATACGGCGAAGGGACCGCACGCGTGGTGGCCCTGGACCGGGTCTCGCTTAAAGTTGAAGACGGCGATTTTATAGCCATCATGGGGCCTTCCGGCAGCGGCAAGTCCACATTTCTCAATATCATAGGTGGACTGGACCGGCTCACCAGCGGGGAGGTGATCCTGGATGGGCATCGTATCGACAACCTGGGAGAGAATGACCTGGTCGATATCAGGCGCGGCAAGATCGCCTATGTGTTTCAACAGTATCATCTACTCCCATCGCTGACGGCGATGGAAAACGTTCTCCTGCCTTTAATATTTTGCGGCAACGGTGCCGATGAACAGAAGGTGAAGACCATACTAGCGAGGGTGGGTTTGGGCAAAAGGGCCGAACACAAGCCTAGCCAGTTAAGCGGCGGCGAACAGCAAAGGGTGGCCATCGCCAGGGCGCTGGTCGGCGGCCCCAGCCTTATTTTGGCCGATGAACCGACCGGTAATATGGACCAGAAAACGGGCAATGAGATCCTCGAACTTTTCAAGGAGTTGAATCAGGAAGGGCGCAGCATCCTCATGGTTACACACAGCGCCGATATCGCCAAACAGGCCAAACACATCATAACGCTGCAGGACGGCCGGATAATCAGCAAGGCTGCTCCGCAATTAGTGAGGTAGATAAAATGTTAAAAAGTATTACAAGTCAGATGTCGAAAGGGGTTCTCGTGGCTGCTATCGTAGCTGTGGCACTAGTTACAGCTTCGCTCGTGCTGATGGCATGCTCCGCGGCAAGGGCTAACCCCGTAGTTGCCGATCCAACGCCTGCCAGTCAGGCAGAGTTCAAAGTTGTCGGGTTGGGTGTAAACCCCTCCGAGGTCGGCCCGGGAGAGAAAGTTATTATCAACGCTAAAATCGCCAATACGAGCGATGTGGACGGGACCTATAATGCCCAACTCAAAGTTAACGGCGTAGTTGAAGCCGTAGGAGCCATAGATATCCCGGCCGGAGACAGCCGCGACGTCACGTTCAACACATCCAAGGATTCGGTCCAGTCCTATACAGTTAGCCTCGGTCAAATGGCCGGGCAATTCGACGTGGTCGCGCCGCAGGCAGCGCCCAATACTGCACTGGCAGGGGCGGATGCACCCACTGCCAAGCCCAGTTGCTGCCAGACATCAGTAACGGCCGCTACCGGCTCATCCGTCGGCCCGGTCGCAGGTGCAAGCTGTTGCGGTGGCGGTGGGCAAAGCACCCTTACCACCCAGAGGAGGAGCTGCTGCGGCCAGTAAATACCGGTCAATTCAATAAATAATGTGAATATTACACAGTTAATGCTTTTAAGAAGGAGAAAATAAAATTATGCATGGAAAGATAACCATTGGGATTGTACTATTGTCGCTGGTATTGATTCTAACGGCATGTTCCGGGACATCGTCACCGGCGGCCTCTGCTGCTGCGGCAAACATCCCGGTAAACCAAACTCCGGCCTCGCAGACTGACCCGGCCCCGGTAACCCTCACGCCGGTCTCGCAGCCTGTGCCTGTTGCCGCAGTGTCTAATAAACCTTCCGGTCCCGTAAAGGCTACTGAGATCGTGCCGACCGTGGCTAACGATACCGTTACCATACCGGTAAGCGCCGTACAGAAAGACTGGAACGTCCATTTTTCTGTGGATATTCAGGGTGCCAAGGAAAGCTTTATGGCCTATAACCTGGACGGACAAACGTATGTTCGCGCCAGCATCTGCCCGCCCTGCAGGGGCAAGACCTATACCCTCAGCGGCAGTACACTGGTCTGCGATGTATGTGCTACCACCTTTAATGCTCAAACCGGCATAGGCATTGCAGGAGGCTGTGTCAACTACCCCAAGGCCTCGGTCCCTTACCAGGTCAGCAACGGCAATATCGTCATGAAAGTGAGCGACCTGGCACTGGCTTATCAAAATACACTGAAGCCTGGGCTGCCTTAATAAGGAACAGTCCAATTATTGACAGGGCCGCCGTTTTAAAACGGCGGCCCTTTTTTGTCCCAGGGACTGCGTTTTGACCAACTCCATAAATAGCCGGGCAATATGGTATACTGGTACTTTGTACAGGAGTAAATATTAAATTGGCGAAACGCGATATTCTGTCGGTTGCGGACTTTACGCCCGGCGAAATCGAGCAGCTTGTAAAGCAGACTCTAAAATCGAAGAAAGAGACAGCCTGGCCCCAGGTGCTGGCGGGCCAATCCATCATCCTGCTGTTTGAAAAGCCATCGCTCCGCACCAGGTTGAGCTTCGAGCTGGCCGTCCATCAGCTGGGCGGCTACGCCATGTACATGTCGCCCGATGAGGTAGGCCTGGGCAAACGTGAGTCGGTGCCCGATATAGCGCACGTGCTCAGCCGTTACGTGCAGGGCATAGTTGCCCGCACCTTCCAGCATCGCACGCTGGAGACACTGGCCGAATACAGCGGCATCACTGTGATTAACGCCCTCTCCGATTATGAGCATCCCTGCCAGGCGCTGGCGGACCTGACCACCATATACGAGCGCAAGGGCAAGTTCAAGGGTCTGAGCCTGGCCTTCGTCGGTGACGGCAATAATGTGGCCAACTCGCTGCTGCTGGCCTGCTCGATGGTGGGCATCAATTTCCTCATAGCCTCACCCCAGGAGTATAGCTTGAAGGATAACGTCCTCATGATCGCTAACAAGTATGCGGAGAAGAGCGGTAGCCAGATCATGCTGCTGGAAGAGCCCGCCATGGCGGCCAAGGATGCCGACGTGGTCTATACCGATGTCTGGACCAGCATGGGCCAGGAGGAAGAATACGTACAGCGCTGCATCGCTTTTGCCGAATACCAGGTTAACGATAAGCTGCTTTCACTTGCCAAAAAGGATGCCCTTGTCATGCACCCCCTGCCGGCGCACCACGGTGAGGAAGTGGCGGTGGGCATCGTGGACCGCTACCGCTCGGTTATTTTCGATCAGGCCGAAAACCGGCTTCATTTCCAGCGCACCCTGCTGGCCGAGCTTTATAAATAAAATAACACCGCCGGCCGCAAATCTCCGTAGAATTACTTATTATTATTAATGCTTTTATCTGCTAGAATTGTGGGAGTAGAATGAACCCGATCGTCACCATAGTCGGCCGGCCCAACGTGGGCAAGTCGACCTTGTTTAACCGTATAGCAGGCGCTCCTATCGCTATTGTCGAAGACCTGCCGGGGACCACGCGCGACCGGATATTTGCCGATGTCGAGATCCTGAACCGTGAAGTGACGCTCATCGACACGGGCGGCATGGAACCCGAATCGCCCAGCGATATGAGCAAGAAAATCAGGCAACAGATCGAAGCCGCTATTGCGGAGTCGGACACTATCATTTTCGTTGTCGACGTAAGGGACGGCCTGATCGCGGCCGACCGTGAAATCGCCGATATCCTCCGCAAGCTGGGCAAGCCCGTTGTACTGGCTGCCAATAAGGCCGAGACCGAGAAGCTGCGGGAGTCCAGCGCCGAGTTTTACCAGCTCGGCATGGGTGACCCCCTGCCGGTCAGCGGCCATCACGGCAAAGGTATCAATGATCTGCTGGAAGCGCTGGTTAAGGTCCTGCCCCCGGCCGAAGCCGCCCCCGAAGAGAGCCATAGACCCAAGCTGGCTATTGTGGGGAGGCCCAATGTCGGCAAGTCCATGCTGTTGAACGCCCTGGTGGGCAAAGAGCGGGTGATAGTAGATCCCATTGCAGGCACCACGCGTGATGCCACCGATACCGTCGTTAAATACAAGGGGCAGGAAGTCCTCCTGATAGACACGGCCGGCATACGCAAGAGAAGCAAAGCCGGCACGGGCCTGGAATATTACGGGCTGGTGCGTACGCTGCGTGCCATCAACCGTTGCGATGTGGCACTGCTGGTCATGGACGCAACCGAGTTCATAACCGCCCAGGATACCCATATTGCGGGCTACATCAAAGAAGCATGCAAGGGCATCGTGCTGATAGTAAATAAGTGGGACCTGGCCGACAGGGACCAGCAGGACGCCTTCGTCGCCCTGGTGGATAAACGCATGAAGTTCGTGGCGCACGCTCCCCTGCTTTTTACCTCCGCCCTGACCGGGCTCGGCGTTAAAAACGTAATCCCCATAGGGTTGGAAGCCTGGGGCGAGAGGAAAAAGCAGTTGCCCGATGATGTCATCGATAAGCTGGTGAAGGATGCGGTGGCATCGCATGCGCCTCCGCCCAGGGGCACCAAACGGCTGGAGGTTTTCAGGGCCTACCAGGCCGGCATCAGTCCCCCATCGTTCACCTTCATGGTCAACGACCCCAAGCTGGTGCATTTTTCTTACCAGCGCTATCTTGAGAACAGGCTGCGCCAGACGTTCGGCTTTTCGGGAACGTCGCTCAAGTTACTATTTAAAAAGGCCGCTAGACGACGGTCAACTAAATCCGGAGGCAAGATCTCATGATTTTGATCATAAAATATGTAGCGGTAGCGCTTATGGCCTACCTGATCGGGGCCATACCCTTCGGCCTTATCGTGTCTCGCAAGATGTACAATGTGGATATCAGTAAGTACGGAAGCGGCAATATAGGCGCCACCAACGTCTTCCGCGTGCTCGGCGCCAAAGCGGGGCTGATAACGATGGTGCTCGACCTGGCCAAGGCGGCGCTGCCCGTGCTGGCAGCCGGTTATATCATAGCCGATGACAAAATATTCGTGGCCGGGTATGATATCCATGTACAGTTTGCCCAGATACTGGCCGCTCTCATGGTCATGATCGGCCATAACTGGTCTGTCTATATCAAATTCAAGGGCGGCAAGGGCGTGGCTACACTGGTAGGCGGGATGCTGGTCATCAACTGGTTCGTTTGCCTGGTCGGTCTGCTGGTGGGCGTCATAGTCATCCTGATAACCAGGTACGTATCATTGGGATCGATACTGGGCGCTTTGGGAATGCTGCTGGTTTTGACAGCGCTGGTGGTGCTCGCCATTGTAGCGCCTGTCTATATGATCTACGGCCTGCTGGCGGTCGGCCTTATCGTCTTCCAGCACCGTACCAATATCATGCGGCTGCAGGCCGGCACAGAGTCCAAGATCGGCGATAAAAGCGCCAGGGTAATTTAGCGGGGTGTCAGGCTCAATTCAAATACTGCAGCAGGTCATCGTTGGGACGGGACCACTCGTCCATTTTGGGCAGGCTCTGTGAAAGCTCTTCCAATAGCTGCCGCTGTTTCTCGTCGAGCTTGTCCGGCGTAAGCAGCCTGACGATAACTATCTGGTCGCCGCGGTTCTTAGAATGGATGCGTGGGAAGCCCTTATCCTTTATGTGGATGACCTTTCCATGCTGTATGCCCGGAGCCAGCTTCAAGGTGAACTTTCCCTCCATGGTGGGGATTTCCACGCTGCAGCCCAGTGCAGCCTGCGAAAAATTCAAAGGCAGGGCCATGATGATATCTGAATGCCTGCGCACAAAGAACTTGTGCGGTTTTATTTCGAACCTGATATAAAGGTCGCCGGCCGAGCCACCGAAAAAACCCGCCTCGCCCTCATGTTGCATCTTCATCTGGCTCTCTTCGTCCACACCTGCCGGAATGTTGGCTGACAGCTTGCGTTTTACGTGCTCCCTGCCCTGGCCTTTACAATGTATACAAGGACTGGTTATGATCGTGCCCTGTCCGCCGCAGCGGGAACATGTAGAGGTCTGGACGAAACGGCCGAAAATGCTCTGCTGGGTGCGGCGTACCTGTCCGGCGCCGTTGCATTCCGGGCATTTCTCCGGGTTGGTTCCCGGCTTGCTGCCCACCCCCTTACAAACGCTGCACAGCTCCACGCGGCTGATCTCGATTTCACGTTGAACGCCGGAATAAGCTTCCTCGAATGTCAGGCTTACCCTGGCAACTATGTCCGAGCCCTTGTGCGGCGAGCGCCGCTGCGCTGTGGATGTGGCCCCGCCGAAGAAAGCTTCGAAGATGTCGCCCAGGCCCCCGAACTCGAAGGTATCGAAGCCCATGCTTGCCCCACCGTTGCCGGGCGTCCGCCCGTAGCGGTCATAATAGGCCCTCTTCTGAGAATCGGACAGCACCTCGTAAGCTTGGTTGACCTCTTTAAACCGTTCCGAGGCTTCCGGGCTGCTGTTGCGGTCGGGATGATGTTCCATGGCCAGCTTGCGGAAGGCCTTTTTTATCTGTTCGTCCGTGGCATTGCGCGGGATGCCCAGCAGGTCGTAATAGTCTTTTGATGTAGCCATATGAAAAAAACCTCAATTCCACAGTATATACAAATAAAGATTGCGTAATCAAATTTTAGATACGGCCCCGGCGCATTGGCGGTTTTTTCGCAGACTCCGGCTAGGCCATTATATTTGTCACGTTTTTCTTATAAGTTGTATGATTACAACGAACTATGAAAGAAAAGATCAGGCAGGCCCTGGCTGCGCGCAGCAAGCTGGTCATCGCCGATAGCAGCCTGAACGATTCGGCCGTGCTGCTCCCCATATTCGAGAAAGACAGCAGATGCCATATACTATTCACCAAACGCACTTCGCACCTGTCGCACCATCAGGGGCAGATATCCTTCCCCGGCGGAGGGCGGCATCAGGGTGACAAATCAGCCGTGGAGACGGCCCTGCGGGAAAGCCGCGAGGAGATAGGCCTTAAAGAGAAGGACGTCGAAATACTGGGTGAGCTCGATGATGCCGCCACCGCAACTTCTAATTACCGCATCACTCCCTTCGTGGGCCTCATCCCTTATCCCTATGAATTCAAAAAAGACGACTTCGAGGTGGAGGAGATCTTCGACCTGCCGCTGGAAGCCCTCATGAAGGCCGACAAAAAGGAAGAGGATATGGTCTTCATGGGCACGTCCATCAGGGTATATACCTTCGAGGTTGACGGCAGGATTATCTGGGGAGCTACGGCCTGGATCTTAAACCAGTTCCTGGATATATTGCGGTCGGTGAGCGGCGCCCGCTGCAATAACTAGCTTTCAACCGCCCTGGTTTTCTTAGCTACAATTCTTCAGCTCGAGGGATGTCGGTTTATAAAACATGATAATATTTGTCAAGTATTATAACTATTAATATAATGTATGTGTTATAAATTTATGAGCTATCTTGACACTAATAAATTAAAGCTTCTATAATTCAGGCCAAGGTGGAGAAATGGCAGGAAAAGATTATTACGGCACACTCGGCGTACCCAGGAATGCCCCCGATAAAGATATAAAAGCGGCTTACCGCAAGCTGGCGCGCAAGTACCATCCGGACGTAAATCCCGGCGACAAGGCTGCGGAGGCCAGGTTCAAGCTGATCAACGAGGCTTTTGAGGTGCTGTCCGACGCCGATAAGAGAAAGAAGTACGACCAGTACGGGTCGGATGCCGACAATGCGGAAGCCTATGCGCGTGCGCAGCAGCAGGCCCGGCAGCAATACAGCCGCACCCAGGGTGGAGGAGCGCCCTTCGCCACCTATGAGCCCGGAGACATGGGCGACCTCAACGAAGTCTTCGAGAACCTCTTCCGTGGCTTCGGGGCGACTGCCGGCGCCGGCACCAGGACAGGTGGCAGGAGGCCGGCGCGGCGCGGCCAGGATATCGAGCACGGCATTGAGTTATCGCTGGAAGAAGTTTTTAACGGTACGGCGCGCGTCATGGAGCTCCAGTCGGAGCAGCCATGTCCTGCCTGCCAGGGCACCGGCCGTGTCAAGAACGCCGTCTGCTCTCAGTGCAGGGGCGCCGGACGGGTCATCAAGCCCAGGCGGCTGGAGGTCAAGATACCCGCCGGGGTCAAAGAAGGCTCCAGGGTCAGGGTAGCCGGGGAAGGCAACCCGGGCCAGGGAGGCGCCAACGGCGACCTTTATCTGATTGTCAAGGTCGCACCGCATCCCATGTTCAAGCGGGAGGGGGACGACCTGCTGGTGGATGTGCCCGTTCCGCTCACGGCCGTCGTGCTGGGCGGCGAGGTACAGGTGCCTACCTTGAGGGGCAGCAAGCTTGCTTTGAAGCTGCCGCCCGAGACGCAGAATGGCAAGGTCTTCAGGCTGGCCAGGCAGGGCATGCCCCGCTTGAACGATACTAGCCGCGGCGACATGCTGGCCAGGGTGGCCGTGGTGCTGCCCACCAATTTGAATGCTAAAGAGCGGGCCTTATTTGAGCAATTCAAAAATATGAGACCCAGTTGATATTGAAGTTGAATCTATGGGGTGATAGGATAAAATGCCTCAGGAAGTATACGAACCAAGATACGTGATAAGCATAGCAGCAAGGTTGCTCGGCTGCGAGATCCATACGCTCAGGTATTACGAGAGGCTGGGGCTGGTACAGCCCTACCGCTCGGAAGGCAATATCCGCTATTATTCCGAGGCCGACATCGGTAAGCTGCGCCATATCAAGGTGCTGATGGACGACATGGGCATCAATATGGCCGGCGTCGAGGTCATTTTGAAGTTGGGGGAGATGCTGGCGGAGAAGCAGCATAGGATCGACAGCCTTGAATCCGAGCTGAAAAGGCTTAAAAAAGCGGATACGGGCAGTAAAAAAATTAAACCAGGAGGTTAATAGTGGCTGAGGCCCGGACAGACATCCCGCCCGCCGTCTGGCAGGTTACTGCGACCACCATCGAGTGCGACATGGTCAGCGAATACGTTACTCTTATGGTCTACGGCGACTGGTCGTGCAAGTGCACCTGGTGGGGCAAGTACAAGAAGACGGTGGCTGAGGATCCCAGGCACAAATTTCCCAAACAAATCAGGGCTAAAATAGCCCTGTGCCAGGGTCCGGACTGCAGATATGTCGTGGATTACCGGGATAAATTGATAAACGAAGAAACAGCCGCTAACGAATAAGATATGAGACAGGAAAGATTTACCGAGCATGCCCAGGAAGTTCTGGGCGCTTCACAGCAACTGGTCAGCAGGTTCCGCAACTCCATGTGGGATGTGGAACATATATTCCTGGCGTTGCTGGAGCAGCAGAACGGTCTGGCGGCCGAAATCCTCAAGAGATTGAACGTCAACCTGACGGCTATGAAAAAACGCGTGGCTGACGTGCTCGGCCAATATCCCAAGATTACCGAGCAGCCCCGGGGCTCCATCGGCGGCGTCCAGATTTACCCGACGCCCAGGGTGGCGCAGGTGCTGCAGGCGGCGGTGGGTGAGGCCGACCGTTTGAACGACGAATACGTGGGTGTGGAGCACCTTCTGATCGCCATCGCCAGCGAGGCCAGTGGCGACGCCGTGGCCATTCTCAAGGAGTTCGATGTCGACCAGGAGAAGATCTACCAGGCGCTGCTCAATATACGCGGCGCACACCGGGTGGACGACCCTCGCGCCGAGACCAAGTACAGGTCTCTGGAAAAATACGGCCGCGATCTGACGCAGCTTGCCAGAGATAACAAGATCGACCCCGTGATTGAGCGTGAGGATGAGATCAAGCGCGTCATGCAGGTGCTCATAAGGCGTACCAAGAACAATCCGGTGCTCATCGGCGAGGCCGGCGTGGGCAAGACGGCTGTGGCCGAGGGCCTGGCACTCAAGATAGTGGCCGGCGACGTGCCCAGTTCCCTTAAGGATCGCAAGGTGATTGCGCTTGATATGGGCGCGCTGGTGGCCGGCAGCAAGTTCCGCGGCGAGTTCGAGGAACGGCTAAAGGCCGTAATGGACGAGGTCCGCCTGGCCAAGGGCGAAGTGATCCTTTTTATAGATGAGATGCATACCGTGGTGGGCGCGGGAGCGGCTGAGGGCGCCATCGATGCCAGCAACATGTTGAAACCGGCGCTGGCCAGGGGCGAGCTGCAGTGCGTGGGCGCCACCACCCTGGATGAATACCGCAAGCACATCGAGCCCGACAAGGCGCTCGAGCGCAGGCTCCAGCCCGTTTTCGTGGGCGAGCCCAGCGTGAATGCCACGGTGGAGATGCTGCGTGGCCTCAGGCCGCGCTATGAGGCGCACCACAGCGTGAAGATCTCCGACGAGGCGCTGGAGGCGGCGGCCCAGTTGAGCAAACGTTACATTTCCGACAGGTTCCTGCCGGACAAGGCCATCGACCTCATCGACGAGGCGGCCAGCAAGCTGCGCATCGATATGGAGAGCGCCCCGCCTGAAATAAAGCAGATGGAGCAGAAGATACAGCAGATGCGCGATGAAGAGGCCGCAGCCTCGCAGCGCAGCGACTACCAGAAGGCGGCTGAGATCAAGGCCGACCGGCTGAAGTTGGAAGAAGAGTGCGGCAAGGCCAGGGAGAAATGGCTTCTGGAGAAGAAGCTTGACAACGAGGTTGGGGCCGACGACATCGCCGAGCTGATCGCCAAGCAGACCGGCATACCGGTTTCGACCATGAAGGAGAGCGAATCCGAGAAGCTTATCCATATGGAGGACAGGCTTCACGACAGGATAGTAAACCAGCAGGAGGCCATAAACGCCGTATCCGAGGCCATCAGGAGGAGCAGGGCCGGGCTGAGGGACCCCAAGCGTCCCATCGGCAGCTTCATCTTCCTGGGTCCCACCGGCGTGGGCAAGAGCGAGCTGGCCAAGGCCCTGGCGCAGTTCCTGTTCGACGATGAAGACGCCTTAATCCGCATCGATATGTCGGAATACATGCAGGAGCATTCGGTAGCCAGGCTGATCGGCGCCCCTCCGGGCTACGTAGGCTACGATGAGGCGGGCCAGCTTACCGAGGCCGTCAGGAGGCGTCCCTTCCGCGTGATACTCTTCGATGAGATAGAGAAGGCGCACCCCGACGTGTTCAATATTCTGCTCCAGATGCTGGAGGACGGCAGGCTGACGGACGGCCACGGCCGCACGGTCAGCTTCAAGGAGACCGTCATTATCATGACCAGCAACCTGGGCATGCACGAGTTCAGGCGCCAGGCCCAGCGGATGATAGGCTTCAATATCCCGCAGGACAGGGCCGATAAAGATGAGTGGGAGAAGCTCAAGAAGGTAATCGAGGCCGATCTCAAGAAGACCTTCAAGCCGGAGCTGCTTAACAGGATCGACGACATCATCATCTTCCATCCACTTAACGAGCAGAACCTCAAGCAGATCATTGACATGCTGGTCAAAGAGGTCGACAAGCTGCTGGCCGATCGCAGGATCGGTCTGGAGCTGACCGACGAGGCCAGGGAGTGGGTATTCCGCAAGGAATACGACCCCGAGTATGGGGCGCGTCCGCTCAGGAGGGCCATACAGCGCTATATCGAAAACCCGCTTTCCAGCAAGATCATCGCCGGCGAAATCAAGGACGGCGACCAGGTCAAGGTTGCCGTGGAAAAAGACGCGCTGACCTTTAACGTGGTCGGCGCCGCCGTCATAGCTGGCAAGCAGGGCGAGGAAGACTCTGCCGCCGGGCCCAAAAAGAGAAAGAGAAGCACTAAGACAGCAGGTTAAGTGAATAGCTCCCCCATAATGCACGAAATGGCCCTGCGGCGCCGCCGTCCGTGGAAGGATTACATCCTGGCCGGCGTCTCGCTGGTCATAACGGCGGCCCTGTGCATACTCGTCGCATTATACTGGGAGGACTTCACTGGCTTTGCCAAATACGGCTATGTCGGAGTGCTGGTTATCAGTCTGCTGGCCGGGGTAACACTCTTTATTCCCGTGCCCAGCGTCCTGGTGGTTTTCACAGTGGGCGCTGTGCTCAACCCGGTATTCATCGGGCTGATCGCGGGATTGGGCGAGGCGGTGGGCAGCATGCTGGTCTATTTGACCGGGCTGACCGGCGCACGGCCCATGCATGCCCTGGATAACAACGTCATGAAGAAGTTCCAGATCTGGATGCAGACCAGGGGGGCTATCTCGGTATTCGCCATGTCGGCCATCTTCAACCCGCTTTTTTATCCATTCACGGCGCTGGCCGGCATGATGCATTTCGGCTGGTGGCGCTTTTTCATTCTTTGCCTGGCGGGCAAGACGGTCAAGAATACCATCGTGGCCGGGGTGGGCTTTTTCGGCGTGAAGGCCCTGATAACTTTACTGGGGGGTCACTGGCCGTTTTGAAAAAGCCGCCGCCTCGCTTGCGAAGCTGGTATATTGCGCTGCTGCTGGCCTTTTTCTTCGGCTGGTGCGGCGCCGACCGGTTCTATATAGCCCGCTACAAGTCGGGCTGGATGAAGCTGGCCTGCTTGGGTGGGCTGGGTATCTGGTGGATCATGGACGTCGTGCTCATAGCGGGCGAATACCGCAAGGATCGCTGGTACCGTCCGCTGGTGCATTCCTGGAACCCCAAATAAAGGGTTGGCCGATTTGAGTTTTTGCCTGCTTTTTGCTAAATTGGTACGTTGTCGTCATGGGGCTGTAGCTCAATTGGGAGAGCGTTTGACTGGCAGTCAAAAGGTCAGGGGTTCGACTCCCCTCAGCTCCACCAAACAATCCTCTGAAGCTAGTTCCAATTCTACTCACCTTTCTATTCGTGCGAATTCCTACACGTCATTATCTGTCCCTTTAAACCGTTTGATTGAACACAAAAGGCATAATGCACGTGCTAACAGGCCAGTATCGCCGGTAACCGTTAAGTGGATTGAGTATAAAAAACACTTATATGATGGCGGATTTTTAACAATATTTAACCCATAGTCACTCCAGTGATTATTGTTTGTCCAGTGTCTTGTTGAGGACGTTTAAAAGGTTTTAGGCTTTTCCGATCCTGTACATTTTAGTTCCGCATACAGGGCATATACCCTTGCTTGCTGGCTTGCCATTCTTCATCTTTACGGCCTTAGCGTCTTTCATCTCTCTCTTCTTACGGCATTTCATACAGTACGCTGTCATCAGATAAACCTCCTAGAGTTATTAGTTCCACAATAGATGATTCAACTCTCAATGTCAATGAACCACACAAAAGCCAATCCTTCACGATCTATAGGATTGATAGGCGATGGATTGGGCATAGGTATTGGGTATTGGTAAGAAAGCATGGATATTAATGAGGAAATCTAAGAAATAGATCAAACGGCTATAATAGGGTGGAGTCGCACAAAAGATCATACTTGTGTGTGATCAAATTATCAAACAGGAGACAATCAGGATGGATACGAATATAAGCTATCGGTTAATATTGATAGGCATAGCATTAGTCGTGATTGGTATTGGAGCAGTAATGACCTATCTAGGTAATTATCTGGCAGCACCAGAACAGAAAAAACAGAGCAGAGCTAAATTCATGAAATGGTATGGTCTTATTTTTGTGATTTTAGGCTTTGCCTACTTAATTTATTGTTTACTTGCTTTGAAGGGATAGTTACGAAAGATTAAGTCCAGTGGGAAGGTTAATAGTTGGTTCTTTTTGGTGAAATATACCGTCAATATATGAGTAATCTGAAGATAAGTTAAAGGATGTGCAGGATTGGGCGGATGGATATACTTCGAGTTAAACCTGACCATTGATGATTGATCTTAGTTTAGCTTCTCTAGTAAGTCTCTTAATTTTATACTCCATTTTAGATGCATGTGATTTATCGGCATAATTCCATTTGGCTAGCAATTTAACAGGTCTCCTTCCTCTAGTGTATTTAGAACCAATCCCTAAATTGTGCTCCCTTATACGCTTATCAATATTATTACTGATACCTGTATAAAGAGTTCCGTCACTACACTCAACTATATAAACGTGCCAATTCATGCTATCTATTTTTCTTATATCCGTATGAATAGTTGGATATTTGGTTTCTTTGCTGAGATTCGTCGGTTACGATAAATACCGGCTTTTAGATTTTCCTAACTATCTCGCCAGTCTCAAATATCTTAAACGTTGTGGGGTCTATATAGTGAACATGTAATTCTTCGGAAGTAGTCCATCTTTTTAGACCAAGCGTTTCAGTAGATGGATCATCATAACCCCTGGATGGAATATATTCTTGGTATTCAATAATCGTGTATTCTTTTCCTTCATCAGTCTTGACTGTGAAGCGATCTAGTTCAACTTCTCGTGGCATATAATATCTCCATAGCTTTAAAGTACTATAGCGATTAAGCATTGTCAATGGCGACAGATTTCAAAAGTAAAAAATGCATAAGCCTGCAAATCTGCAAATTCTGCCAGAGCTGTTGCCAAACAAATTTAAACCGTAATCTTTCTAACTTTTAACCCAGCTACCTTGGTACCGGTGGTGTCGATACTTGGTCAGGATTGGGCATAGGGATAGGGTATGGGTGACATCTCCCCCGTAAATTAGTCCATTGTATAATTAGAGTCAAATATACAGTTGCGTAACCATTTATAAACGGAGATTAATATGAACAGCGTTATTAATGAAAGAGAGGGCATGAGATTAGGCAAATTTGAATTTCTGGCCATGAATAATGCGCTCCACAGGTGGAGGCTGAAACATGTTGACTTTAAGATATTTAAAGACCAGTTAAAGAAAGCCGGCATTGAACTGCATAGCAAAGAAATCATGGACGGTGGATGCGGATCCGGGTATAGCACCGAACTTATTGTGAATGAGTTTCATCCATCACGCATTGTAGCCTTCGACTTCATGCCGGAACAGATCGCTCTGGCCAAAAAACGCGACCTTAAAGTGGATTTTGCTGTCGGGGACCTGACAAAAATTGATGCCGCTGATGGAACCTTTGATGCTGCCTTTATATTTGCTGTCCTGCATCATATCCCAGAATGGGAAAAGGCACTTTTACAAATATCAAGAGTCCTTAAACCGGGTGGAGTTCTTCTGGTAGAGGAACCTAGACGCAGATTCGATTGGAACGATTTTGAATCTGGGATCAAGTTAGCCGGTCTTGAAATAGTAGATATGACAAAACGCTTTGCCCCGGACTTTCGTCTCTATTTACTATGTAGAAAAACTGGATGAACATTTTGTGCCGTGCTGGCGCCGTAGTGGGTCTAGGGATGGGGTAGGTTATTAGTTGGTTCTCTTTTTGAAAATACATCGGTAATATATGAGGAATCTGAGGACGGATTAAGGGATGCGATGGATTGGGCATAGGGAGAGGGTAGGGGTAAGAAAGTGTAATTATTAATGAGGAAATTGGGAAAATAAGTCAAACCGCTATGATCCAGTAGAGGTACATAACCAGTTGAGCCCGGTGGATGGATTGAGGTAGCTAGCCCACTTTTGCAGCTCGGTAGTGATATAAAGCCAGGAAAGCAACGGCAAAGACGCCATCCATTATAATCTGCATCCCCACTTGGCTGAAGTCGGCTTACAGGGAGCCATCCAGTTCATCCGCTAACAGTCTTTTACAGACTCTGCAACGTTGTGCACCCCTGAAAATCGGGTTACCACACGAAGGGCAGTGATATCGTTCACATTCTGTGCGTGCCCATTCTACGCTGCCTTCCTCCTCACCATATTCGGCCACCTTTGCTCTCCATATGGGAATCGTTCGTTTCATTACCCGCAGGCCAGTAACAAGAGGGAAATTCTGAATCAGACCGCACGGCCAATCCTGACATTGATGGCAAGAGTAGTACCCTTTTGATTTAATGCAATCCCTAATTCTGCATGTATTGCAGAAACTATAAAGCTTTTTCGGAGGATTAGGTTGCATACATCCAAGACATTCTGTTTCTTCAGGTTTTGTTCCATAAAGGTTCGCCATAATCGCCCTGAATTTTTCATTGCCGTCCCTTGTTGCGATGTAGACCCCGCAGCTACCGCAATATAACCCACATGGTGCCATCAAATCCCTGTTCTTGATTTCTTCATCTGCCCATCCTTTCATGTTCATCTCCCATTTCATCAATATCTAGTGTATATTATGAATTGTTAGCCTGCTTCTGTCGAGGGCAGCTGCGTAGGCGGGCTATATATTAAAAATGCTAACCATCCTAACCTTGGCCTTACCAGTGGTACCGATACATGGTCAGGGTAATATTAAAGTTGGTTCTTTTTAGTGAAATACACCGTTAATATATGAAGAATCTGAAGACGGATTAAAGGATGCGAGGGATTGGGCAGGTGGATAGGTAGGGGTAAAAAATCACTGCGCATAGTCATTTGGTGGAGGAATTGGCAATAGTTTGAGTACCGTGAAATACTTCACCTATTTACTTCCTCAAATACGTTCAAAATAAATGATGTAGACATGGTTCCCGGATTGTGATAGCCTCGGTTATGAAGATCATAAAAAGGGGGTAGCAAATGTCACCAGAAGTGGGTATTAATATTTCTAGTATATTGGCAAGCTTATCTGTGATTATCGCTGCGATAGCAGTAATACTTGGCGTTGGTGCGTGGCAAAGAGAGTACGTGGGCAAAAGAAAAATTGAACTAGCTGAGGAAGTCCTTGCTTTATTTTACGAAGCACGTGATGCAATTAGCTATATACGAAATATTTTCGGCTTCGTCGGCGAAGGCAATACTCGCAAAGCAGACCCAAATGAATCACCTGAGGATAAGAAAATCCATGATGATGCCTATGTTGTTTTTGAAAGATATAACAAACATCAGGAACCATTTAATAAGCTTTATTCCATGCGGTATCGATATATGGCAAGGTTTGGCAAGGACTCCGCAAAACCTTTTTTGAGTTGCAGCGGATAGTAAATGAAATATTGTCGGCAGCTAGCGAACTTCCTGATTACCGAAAGCGACAAGGGTCTCATTATTGGCAAAATAAGACTGAATTTGAGCAGCAGCTGAAGGAAATGCATGAACTAGAGGCCATAGTACGTGAGTGGGGTTCGGAACGAGACCTCATCAAACCAAGAATTGATGCAGTAATTTCTGATATAGAAGCGCAGACGCTTAAAATTGTACAAGGAACAAGTATTTGGAAACAAATTAAGCACTGGTTTTTACGGCCGAAACACAAAACGGAACCAGCCAAGAATTAGCTCGTAGAGGTTATCATGAAGTATTCTGAAGATTCTCTCATAAACGCCATTTACCAAGGTATTAAAAGAGGAATCCAAGTGACCTTCGATAATGAATGCCTTGGTTCCTGCCTGATTCTGATTTATTGTGGCATTGATTCCATGGCATATCTATCTCTTCCAGCTGGCCAGGAGGAAGTTCGAAGAGAAGATTTCATTCGTTGGGTGAACCAATATTTAAGCCCTGGTCTAAGCAATGGCCGAATTTCCGTAACAGGTGAAGACTTGTATAGTGCTAGATGCGCTGTTGTTCACACTTACACATCAGAATCACGAACGACGAAAATTGGCCTTGCTAAAATCATAAGTTACCAGTACGGAGGCGGTCTTCCTGTCTTTTTTGACCCTAATGTTGAGCCTAACATGATTATAATCCGAATAGAGGCTTTTCGCGATATTTTCTTTGGCGCAATAGACAAGTTTCTTGTGGAATCATATGCAGTTAGAAGCAGACAGCCACTACTGGAAGCTAGATTAAAAAAACTACTTATTACCGTACCCAATGCTAGTCTAAAGAAGAAATAATATAGCTTTGATTAGCTGTTAATTATAAGAGGATTCTTAAATTCCTTGTTGTATTTAAGCATGGTCTTTTTCCTGAAATCTTCCTTATATAACAATAAAAACCCATCAAGAAAATATCCCTGAAGGTAAATTGGGCGCATCTGGTTATCAAGGCCTTAGAAATCGCAAATCTGCAACAAATTGAAGGCCAGGCATCCGTCACGCTATAGGCCACAACATTTTACTTTTACCACTTTTCCCAGCCTGCCTTTATCAACTACCAGTGCCTTGCCGTGTAACCGATGTGTCGCAATCCTGAACTTGTCAAGTAAATTATGTCGTTTTTGCCCATTAATTAATGAGAGTTTTTGTACCCTATGGGTTTAGGCATACCAAAACCATGGTCAGGAAAGTTCCAGTGTAAATAAACCGTTTAATTACAGATTAAACGTTAATTCCAGTGATCTAATTAAAAACCATAGAGGCGTATCCACAACCTCAAGCCTTTTATCCCATGCATCAGTTGGCACCATCCCGTCGGCATGATTTAGAATACACCTTTTCCAGGTGTCGGCATCCTCAAAAGGTCGACCTCTATCAACCATCTCCGCCGCATTAATGAACCCCAAATATATAAGCACTACAGGTTTGCCCAAACTGGCCAGTTTCCATGACCAAGCAAACCGATTACTCAGTTGGTAATGGGTATCCCGAGAAAGAGCCCATCCCTTCAATATGTGTTTCAGGCTACTATTAGCCTGTTCGATAGCGTTGCCAATATGATTATGATTTATCCAGCCGTTATCAGTTTTTGGTTCTGTTTTGCCATTTACGTCTAGTTCAGTATCATGCGCCTTTGCCTCTATAAGGAGAAGTCCGCTCTTCCCCTCAATAGTACAAGTTGAAGCAATATCCCAATTTGGTGGGGTAGCATTCCCTGGTACCGCAAACCACCATTCCGATAAAGCTTGGCGTTTATCATTATCGAGAAAATCACCTTCGTCTATTAGTGCTGCTTCCTTCCATTCCATCAAGCTCCTGGGCATCCAAATATCAGTACTTGCGGAGACTAGTGCACCGGAAGGTCTGGCAAGGTCAGTTAGTAGTTCGGCAGTTTTAATCCGCGGTAAAAAATAGGTCAAAAGCAAGCATCTTGGTAAGCTACCCCTTAACTTATCGATCGTTAGCGATGTATGTGTCTTTTTCTCTTTGCTTTCCACCATTACCACCTCCGTTATATTCGGATTTTACTCCCAAGTTATTAAACTAGATCGAGTAAAATTTATTTAGTATCCTTCCGTATGAGTTACCTATGCATTGCGTTTCTTTATGGGTAGACCTAGCATGCCTCTCGCTACTTCGATAGGTATATTATGCTTTTTGCAGTAGTCAACAAGTTCATCCGAATCATAATCATCCGAAACTAACTGCTGTGACTCTGTCTGAAAAGGAAATTCCTGAGCGGCCCTTTCTTTGAACCAATCAATAAACTTGCCCATATTGCGTTCTGCGATGATCTCTTGGATAGGAATTTTATAAAGCAATGCATGCCTTGCATAATAGATTCCCAGGTTCTCGACATTCAATTTCTTCGGTGCTTTATCTATCCCTCCGAGCAGAGATAGGACATAGTAGCCAATTAACTGGTTAAAATAATCCCTTTTCAGATCCAGTATTTTTGTAACCTTTATATCTATTAATGTGTCATCAAGAAGTAAATCCATATCAGCACCCCCGACAAGTCTTGAAGCCATCCCGAAAGTAGGATTTAGCATGCAAATGTCCTTACATTGGAAATCGGCAGCATTCACTATCCTGATCAAATTATCCAAGTCCTTTATATCCTCAGAATCCACGGTGCCTAAGTTGGGATCAATGTAATGCGCACGGAAAATTGGATCTAATTGTCCTAAGAGTAAGCAGACTCTCAAAACACCGTCATCCATATCTCCTGTTTTGAGATATTGGTCATAAGTAACATGTGCTTCCAATAGCAGTTCGTCGACTAAGATCCTGGTATTAGCTCTCACCAACTGTGGCGTAGCCTCAGCAACCCATTGTTTTGTTATGGCTATCGGATTAAGCCTCTTTAGATAGAATCTCATTAAATAATCAAAAGCCGTACCTATTAATGCATAACGATTCGTCAATGGCGGCGCAAGCAGCTTATCTTCCTTATTGAATTTGGGCATCGGGAATTCTTGAGCAAATCTTGCTTTTACATCCTTATTGCTGATCAAACTGGTTAAGCTCATAGTATTGCGTACCTCCTTGTTCCATTTCGTCGCAGAAATAGAAGCATATCTCCCAAAGCCTCCGACATGTTTTAAATGTTTTACGCTATCAATTGTGATGACTTAACTGTTGCTGAATTTAGACAATTCACTTGCGAACATATCTGCGCTGCTGAGCAACAATTCGATATCCTCCACCGTCATCTCGTTGTAGTGTATATACATTTTCCCCTTCGTCAATAAAGTGCCTAATTTTGTGGATTTTAGTAATTCATTCTTGTATTTATTATAGATTTCGGATGGAAATTCATACTGACGTGCCAATTTTTCGGTTATTATGCTGGCTTCATCCAGAAAGAAAATGCAGAGAGATGTTAGCTCTCCTTTCCATTTAATATTCAGGCTCAAGCTGACTGTTCCGCAAGACAGGGTGTATCCAGCATCTAACCACCTCTCAATATAGCTCTTGAAAATATCCTGAATATTGGATGGCAGGGAAGCTGCAAATACAATGGGATTGGTGTGTTCTGTCCTCCTCCCGCTTCCGCTACTGCTCCTACTAACCACTGCTGGTGGTGCCTCCACGGTTACTATAGGAGGCGTTTTAGGGTCATAAATCACACGGACAACAGCCCGGGTAATCTCATTGGTTTCTGCGACGAAGTGAGGCACAACAATCAACGGCCATTTATTATCTTTTTCCAGCTTAAAGCAGCGTAATTCAACAAATCCCATTTTGAACTGCAAATGTGGGGCAGATTGAATGATTTCAGCCAATTGAGTTGCTTCAGGGAATATTTTATCTCCAACAATGAGCAATATGAATTTGCCGTTGGTGAGACCATCTTGAACCTTGGCTTGAAATTCAATTGGGTCTACATCCAACTTATAGCCGGCCTTTTCGATGCACGTGCATATATTTTGCTTGTTCATACACTTCGAGACTTGCTGATCGAGTTTGTCATACGTGTAATTAGATAGTCTTCTGGTGTAATCAAGTATCTGAGCCACTACAGTTCGATGAGCTTCAGAATTGCGCCAAAGTTTGGTTTCAACAATTGTCAAGAGACCATTGGGGCTGATAAACAGATTGTCAATGCTATCTATTTCCCTGCCTATAGATATCAAAGGGGCAAAAGCTTCATCCAGTTGCTCTACAGGGAGGATTTTAGGGTGATTGAAAAGGAGTCGTTGTAGCCAATCTTCATTGAAGGTCTCGTCAGTTGGTAAATGGGTAAGCTCAATGCCCGGCGTATTTTCGTCATTTACAAGATATGGGTTTACATCAGCCATGACATGCCTCCTCGCCAGTATTATAGGCTATCTATCCTAACCTTAGCCACACTGGTATTGATCTTATCCAACCTTTCTATTAGAGTCAGACTGCCTTAACCAGTGGGCACACACTGGATTACATATTGGAGAAAAGATGAATAAAATAGCCTTGATCGAAACTGGCAGTCAAAAGGTCAGGGGTTCGATTCTCCTCAGCTCCACCAAACAATCCGCTGAAGCTCAATATTCCGCGTCCGAACGGTTGTTATGGGTCCAGTACCAGCGTGTGGTTGTGGCTTCGGCCAGCGGCTTGATATAACCGGCATCGCTGAGCTGCTGCAGGGTGTTTTGTACGAGTTTTGGCTGTGCGCCGGTCTGCTGTGTAATCCGTTCGGCCAGGATCTGCACGCTGGAATCGCCATTGTTAAAAATGCCATGACGCTCGATGAGATCGGTGCTCAGAAGTTTGAAGACCAGGTGCATGCGGTTGTGGCCGGCCACGTGCAGGCCTTCGTAACCACTACATAGTCCCTCTTCATATCTTTTGACTTTATTGTCCCAACGATCACGCTCCCGGGTATCATACGCCTCCATGAAATTGGCGACATAGGTTTCACTCATCCGGGAAGTTCGTACGATGGGGACATTGGCATCGTACAGGTCCCAGTCGTCTGTGAGGATCTCGATGTCGTATTTTTGCTGCTCCTCCCTTACGGTGGTCCCGGGAAACGGCGCCAGGAGGTGAAAGCCATAGTCGATGCCGAGCCCTTCGGCAAAGGCATAAGTATCAGCTATGGTCTCCGGGCTCTCGCCAGGTAGGCCGATCATGAACGAGGCAAGTGCGTTGACACCGCTTTCCTTGCAGGCTTGCACTGCTTTGACAGCCTGTTCCATGGTGATTCCCTTTTTCACGCGCTTGAGCATCTCGGCGTTGCCAGACTCGATCCCGAAGCTCACGGTGTCGCAGCCCGCCTCGCGCATAATGGCAAGTACCTCAGCATCCACTGTGTTCACACGGGCGAAGGCGCTCCAGGTAATCTTGATGCCGCGGCGTTTGAGCTCATCGCAGAAGGCCTGCACACGAACCTTGTTGGAGGTGAAGAGGTCATCCGCAATGTTGATGCGCGTGAACCCGTAGGAGATGATATCCTCGATCTCATTCACGATAAGTCGCGGGGTGCGGTAGCGAACCTTATGGCCCACCATGCGCCGGCCCAGGCAGAAGATGCACTGGTTTGGGCAGCCTCGCGATGTGATGATGCTGACCGGAAAGCCCAGGGCCAGGTAACGGGATATGGGCAGCAGATGGCGCGCCGGTACCGGCAGTGTATCGAGATCCTCGATAAAGGCACGCACACCGGTGAAATGTGTCTGTCCATCCTTGCGGAAGGCAATCCCCTTGACCGTATCCCATGCTGCCCGGTCCTGGATGACCGACAGGAGTTCATGCAGGGTCTCTTCGCCTTCGCCCACGACGATTAAATCGATTTTTGGGTAATTTTTCAGGGTATTGGCCCAATCGTAGGAAACATGCGGTCCGCCCATCATGGTGATGATAGCGGGGTTGTGGCGCTTGACATCCTGAATGATAGCCGCAGCGCCTTTGAAGTTCATCGTTACCGAGGTGGCGCCTACCACATCCGGTGCGAATTCGTCGAGTTCGGCTGCGAGCTTTTCCTTCGTGTAACGACGCACGATATAATCGAATATCCTGACCTCGCAACCAGCCTGCTCACAGGCAGCAGCGACATATGTGACGCCCAGCGGTGGAGATGGGGCTTCTTCGAGGGGATATGGCGGGGCGATGATGGCGATCTTCATATTGTCAGGCGTGCACAGTGGGGGCTTTGATATCGTGGAGCAGCAGCGCCAGGATGAAAGCCACACCAAAGAGTATGGTAATCGCGGTCATGTTGAAGAGGAAAACGATGGGCAGACCGAATATCTGGCCGCTCAGCATTAAAATCCCGTTGGAAGTAGCCTCCGGCACCGGATGGGTCTTTTCGACTGCATAGGTCAGCCCGACCGGCAGGGCCGGGATGAGGAAGAAGCCTAAGACAAAACCGCAAACGCCTAAAAGCACAATCGAGGAGAGATACTGCAGTAAAAGGGAAAGCGGCACCGCCATACCGGCCGCCATGATCAGGAAGATCCTCCTCTTGTGGTACTTGTCGGACATTGCAGACAGGATTACCGCCCCGCACAAGCCACCGATCACCATCAGCCCGCCCACTATGCCCGCAGCCAGGGCCGAGTCGATGTCCAGCGGCCGGTTCTTGAATATGTAATCGATCTTGATCAGGATGGCATTAAACGCGCCTACGCCTATTAAAAAGAGTCCCAGGAGGAAGAGAAAGTCGCGGTTTCTGAAAAGCGCTTTCAACCCGATGGTCATGGTGACCTTTTTCTCGGCTGCGATGAGATTGGGCGGCAGCGCGGGCTTATCCTTCATCAATACGAGATACAGGATCATGCCGATCAGGGAGGGGATGCCGTACAGATACAGTATGGTATCGATCCCCTGCTTTATCGCGCCGATCTCCCGGTAATGCGCGAGGATAAAATCGGTGGCGAACATGACGATCGCGAAGCCGATGAACATGGACATAGTCAACAATCCCGACGCCAGTGCCTCTTCATTCTGCGGAAACCAGTTCGATGCCAGTTTGGTAAAGGCATTGAGCACGAACGGCTGCGCGATGGCACATCCGATCATGCAGACCAGGAGCCAGCCGTAATCCGGTGCGAAGATACGGAGAAAACCGCTCAGGCCCACCAGGACGACGCCGATCCCCGCCCCCTTCTTCAGTCCGAGGTTGTCGATGCACCAGGCGGCGGGGAGGCAGAACGGGATCCAGGCGAGCATGGCCAGTATGGCCAGCAAATCAATGGCGTCGATATTTCCGCCGGTATAGATGGCAGCTGCATCCCTGGCAATAGGAGCGAATGTCATCCACAGGATCTGGGACATGGCGATGTTCAGCATGAAAACTCCCAGCACGACCCAGCGGTAAGGGGATATGGATGAATTGATATTCTGCATAAAACCTCCTATCAAAACAGGGCATGTGCAAGTAAAACCGAGGCGGCAATAATCAGGCCTTTACGCTACAGGTTTTCAGCCTATCAGCACAACAATAGCAACGCCAAAGACGACACACCAAATGTTGAGAAAAGCATTTAATACCAGGTCACCCTTAGAAATCTTATATATGCCGTTCTGTATATTGAAGCTGAAGTCTAACACCCCCAAAAATACCAGTGCGCCGGCCGCTATCAGCGACAGATGGCTGCCCCACGGATTATTTAACAATAGCAGTATGCCGGCCGCCAGCAGCAATATGGCCAGCAATCCATCCGGCAGCGGGAAGGAGTGCTCATACTCCAGATAGCCTTGCGGAGGATTTTTCGGCGCAAGGCCTATGGTAAAAAAGCCTATCCAGAACAATATTAACCCGACGCCTGTCAGCAGCTCAAGTATGGCAATTGCAATCATTTCAGCACCTCTTAATATAGGATTTTTTATTCTTTTCTCCGAACCGTTCCAGCAGCGGCCAGAGTTTTGTAACAAGCCATGGCCAGCACATGATTATTCTTGAAAAAATACCGGATGAAGCGGGCGAATATATTTCAGGCCTGCTTTTTCATATTGCCTTGATTCGGGGTCTATATGTTCCAATGACATGCCACTTACCTCCTCTTCAGTGCCGCATAAGAATATAATATGGCATGCGTAAAATCAACTAAGATATAGCAGAACCCCACGAAATAGTTACAATTTAGATATTCTAAGAAAAAGCTTACTATGCAGTGGACTATAGCATGGGGTAAGGTCAATTATCATAAGGATACAAAAGAGGCCATAGAACCTTGGAGATTAGACTATAATGAGTTTACCGAATCATAATTTTCTTATTACTAACGCTTCATCTCCTCTTAGCAAAAGGGTATTCTTCTCAATCGCGATACTCGTTCGTTTGTGAGTAGATAGAAGTATTTCCCATTTGGCAGTTGCCAGATTTGAGTCTACCAACAGCTTCTGTTCTCCATGGCTGAAGTTAAGCGCCACTAAGATCGTCTCGGATTCGTTCTGTCGCAGGTACGCAAGGATCTTTTTCGGTTTCTTTGTTACAGGGATGAAGTCACCTTCGAGCAAAGCTGCATGCATCTTACGGCACTGAATTAGTTGGCGGTAGAAGTGGAAAAGCGAATCGGGGTCTTTTTGTTGGGTGGCAACGTTTCGGAAAATACTGTCCTGGTGGACTTTGAGCCATGGCTTTGCTTTGCTGAAGCCGGCATAACTGGAACTATCCCACTGCATGGGAGAGCGGCAGCCATCTCTGCCGACGGGTATTGGCCAGTAATGCTTCCCAAGTGGATCAAGTATCTCGCTGTACTTCAGGCTGATATCGCGCATACCGATCTCATCACCATAATAGACAAAAGGAGTGCCGCGTTGTGTGAGCAACATGGCTGCCGCTACTTTAAGGCGGCCGTCATCTTCACCCCTGGCGTAGCGTGCGGCAATCCGCTTTCGATCGTGGTTGCTAAGAACATGATTGGGCCAATTATTGCCAAGTGCTTTTTGCCAATCCAGGATGGAATCAAGAAAACGCTTGGCATTCCACGGGCATTCCAGAAATTTGAAATTAAATGCAGCATGGAGCTTGTCAGGACCGCAGTAGCTGGCGGCTTTTTCGGCGGTAGGTAGAAGTGTTTCGCCTATGGCGTAACAACCGGGTCTTTCATCCAGGATCCCACGTATTTCTTGTACCAAAGGCATCATCTCGGGTTGATCGCAATCGTATATGTGGTCAAACTGATCGAATGGACGTAAACCCTGCAGACCGGGGGTGCGGTTTCCTTTGGAGACCGCGGGATTATTGCGGAACTGTGCGTCTTTAAAATACAGGTTGAACACATCCAAACGAAAGCCGTCTACATCACGCTTGAGCCAGAATCTAAGGATGTCCAATTGCGCTTTGAGAACTGCCGGGTTGCGCCAGTTGAGATCAGGCTGGGGCTTGTAAAAAAAATGGAAGTAATATTGACCGAGTTCGGGCACATACTCCCATCCTTTTCCGCCGAAAATTGAAAGCCAGTTATTGGGTTCTTTGCTGCCCGGAGACGGGTTTCGCCACAGGTAGTAATCATGATATGGGTTATTACGCGATTTACGGGATTCAACGAACCATTGGTGTTTATCAGAGGTATATGCCAGGACAATATCCATGATGATACGGATGCCGCGTTTGTGCGCCTCTTTTACCAGCCGGTCGAAATCCTCCATCGTGCCATAGCGCGGGTCGATGGCGCAGTAGTCGGTAGTGTCATATCCGTAGTCAGCGTCGGGTGAAGGGTAAATGGGAGTTAGCCAGAGGGCGTCAACTCCCAGGTCGGCGAGGTAGTCCAATTTGCTGATAATACCTTTCAGGTCGCCAAAGCCATCATTGTTGGTATCAAAAAAGGACCGGGAATAGATTTGATAAATAACGGCGGTTTTCCACCATTCATTTGAAGATACTTTCATGCCTTTTTCACGCTCCTATTATGGTAACAAGATCTCTCCATCGAGAATCTGAAAAATGCAGATCAAGAGGCATCGTAATTTACACTCACCACATCTTGAGTACGCCGGATATATTATGGTATTATCTGCCCAATTGCAATCAGGTTCAGAATCCTCTAGCCCAGAATGTTTCGTAGAGGAAGGAGTAAAAATGAAAGTATTGGGCATTGTGTGCAGCCCTCGCCCGGGAGGCAATACAGAAATCATGATAAAAGAAGCGCTTGCCTCTGCGCGAGAAGTAGGAGCCCAGACGGAACTGGTGTCTGTCGCCGGCAAAAGTATAGCGCCGTGTGACGGATGCAACGGTTGCCGCAAGACGAGCGTCTGCCTAATCAAAGACGATATGCAGGCTATATACCAGGAGATGGAAACAGCAGAAGGAATCATCTTCGGTTCCCCTGTATATTTCGGCAGCGTCAGCGCTCAATGTAAGGCAGTCATGGATAGGACCTTTGCGTTTCTCGGGCGGCTGAAGCTGAAAGGAAAAGTGGCTGCACCGATCCTGGCTGTGAGGCGGGTGGGAGCCGTACAAACACGCAACCTGCTGTATGGCTTCTTCATGGTCCACGGCATGATTCCTGTCCGAGGCGCCATTGGCTACGGCATGGAAAAAGGCGACGTGCTGAAGGGAGTGGGAGGTGGTGTCAACATGTCAGCCCTGGAAGAGGCCCGAAATGTGGGCACTGACATAGTCCGGATGGTCAATCAACTGGCGAAACCTTGATAGTATGGGTGAAATCTACTTATCTCCAGAAAATATATTACTGTAAGATAAGAATCGCCAAGCCCGGATACCCGGTCAAAAATGCCATAATATCACGCATCCATAAAAAGGCAACGGCTCTCGCATAAATCCGAATTCGGGATGCTAACGTGACATAAACTCCAGTGGATGAGATGAACCACGCCGAAAGTACCGGCGTCCTTGTTTTTTAACGAAAATTTATATAGGTCACCAAATATATTACTCCGTCTATAGATTTTCAGTAATAAGACATTAATCCGTTTCAATTAACCCTTTGATCTCTCCCCCAGGATACCCAGTCCGTTAATTTTTGCGGATCTTGCTTTAGCAAATTATAATCAAATCGAAAGCTAAACTTATTTCTAAACTTTTCGTTTTACTAACCGAGATAAGTGTTCCAGGATGGAGACATGAAAGAAAAAACAATCACAGATGGTCTTAAAATTGGCTAATCGATAATGATCCAGAGTGAAGGATCGTTAAATATATTTTACAGGAGAAATATAAATGTATAAAAACAGCAGGCTATCGTTTATAGTGCTTAGCATGCTTGCCGCCGTGCTGTTTATCGCAGGTACAGCAATGGTAGCCTATGCAGATGACGGTAAGGGAGGACCGGGGCATGATGGTGGAGGACAGGGGCATGGTGGTGGAGGACCGCCTTTCGCCGGAAATCACCCGTCAGATAATAAGACCGGTGTTAGACCGCAGTTTGGGGGTATGGGACAGTTGAATGGTGGAAACATGTCGGATAATTTTATCGGTCACAGGCCGCCATGGGACAATATGACTGATAACTTCACCGGCACCAGGCCGCCTGGCTGGAATAACAGGCCGCCATGGGACAATATGACTGATAACTTCACAGGCCCCAGGCCGCCTGGCTGGAATAACAGACCGCCATGGGACAATATGACTGATAACTTCACCGGCCCAGGGCTTCCTGACTGGCATAACAGGCCGCCTTCGGACAATATGTCTGATAACTTCACTGGCTACAGGCTTCCTGACTTGAATAACAGGCCGCCATGGGACAATATGACGGACAATTTTACCGGCCCCGGGCTTCCTGACTGGCATAACAGGCCGCCTTCGGACAATATGTCTGATAACTTCACCGGCCCAGGGCTTCCTGACTGGCATAACAGGCCGCCTTCGGACAATATGTCTGATAACTTCACTGGCTACAGGCTTCCTGACTTGAATAACAGGCCGCCATGGGACAATATGACGGACAATTTTACCGGCCCCGGGCTTCCTGACTGGCATAACAGGCCGCCTTCGGACAATATGTCTGATAACTTCACCGGGCCTACGCGTTGGGATTCCCGCCATAACCTGACTGGTTCCTTCATATCAACTCTTGCATCGATTCTTAATATTGATCCGCAGACGCTGGCGGGTGATTTACAGCAGGCATTAGCAAAAATGTTCAATAAATAAGTTCAGGAGTTTTCGTGCCCTAATTCGGTGTCAGGTTCCGCATTTTGAGCGGAAACTTGGCGGCAGAAGTATTCACCGTAAAACTCTAATTATGAATGATAAAACGGTGAGAAAATACATTACTGGAAGCTAAGAACTACCATATCCGTATACCCGGTTAAAAGTTAGAAAACATCGGGTACGTGAAAAATGGGCAGTGACTCTTACACAAGCGAATTCGGGCGCTAACGTGGCATATTCTTGATAGATGAGCCCCATTTAAAAGTGTATGGGGAACGCATTGTTCTATATTTGCTATCTATTCGAACGTGATTTTGCAACTTTTTGATATGCCGATGCTACAATTGTATTCAGTACAGCAAACTTAATTATATTGAAACATATATGCGAAATAGGGTAGAGATCGAAGGCCTGTTAAGACTGTATTAATACCAATATGCATGTGAGGCCACTGCTTCAGACAACATTGCTTTTTATTGCGGCGGGTTCACTTATTCTCTGCTCCTGCGCCGCGCAGCCGGCAATCAACGAGAATCCTTCGTCTGCACAGGGCCAGCCCGCAGGCGGGCAAGAGCCGCCTGCCGAAGGTCAAACCACAGCTTCAACAGCATTCTGTGTCGATGTCGGTTGCCCTGCTCCAGACTTCACTCTTTCCACCCCCAACGGGATACCGATCTCCCTGGACTCATTGAAAGGGAAAAAGGTGATCCTGGCATTCCTTTCAACCGACTGTTCTTCATGCTTCGAGATGATCACCTGCCTTCAGCAGGTTTATGCAAACTGGCCGCGGGAGCAACTGGAAGTGCTTGCCATCATGCCCCACGAGAGAGTCCAGGACGTTGAGCGCTGGATGAAGCTGTTCGAAGTAAAAAACCCGGTCGTCCTCGATACCGACGCAGCTATACTCAACAAATATATACCCAACAAGGAGCCGGGAATGTTCTTTCTCGATAGCGAAGGCGTCATAAAGGCAAAGAAATTTCCCCCGTTTGAGGATTGCACCAAAGAGATCGACAGCCAGCTGAGGCTGTATTAGTCGTATTCTGATAAGCTTTCTATTTGGTACGAACTTTCAAGCAACTTCGAGTAACACCTCTACAGGCAGCTTAGATACATGCAGATCGCGCCGCAAGCCGCTACATTCAGCGATTCTGCTTTTCCCTGTGCTATGGGAATCCTCAGGATATGTTCGGCTGCTTTGAGCAGTGTTCCGGATAGCCCGGATGCCTCGTTCCCCAGGGCTAGCAACAGCTTTTCCCTGTGTTGAAGGATCGAAGTATCTTCTATGCCGCCGATATCCGTGGCTACCAGGATGTATCCGCCGAGTTTCAGGGCCTCTACAAGCTCCATGTAACGTGAAGTCCTGCGTATCCACAAGGACAGCACCGTGCCGGCAGTTGATTGGACGCACTTTGGAGACAGGTGGTCGGCGCATTTTTCTGTCAGGATGACCCCGGAGAAACCAAAGGCTGTAGCGGAACGTATGAGTGTGCCCACATTACCGGGGTCCTGAATATCTTCAAGCAATAGGATTTTAGTGCCGATATTATCAGGCAGATGGTCGGAATACGTATCCACGGGCAGACGGACGACGGCAACGGTTTCTTGAGGTGTTGTGGTTGAGCAGATAGAGTGTAGCTGGCTTTCCGTAACCAGCCTCTGCGCATACTTGCCGTAAAAAGAAGGCAACTGTTTAGTGGATAGGATTTCCAACACTTCATCGGGGCTGCTACTGCTGATCTGTTGGATAGCCCGGGTCCCTTCTACCAGGAATGCAGTAGCCGCAAGCCGCCCCTTTTTGTGGCCAGGTCTTTGTACCATTTGATTGGCTTAAGCGGATTGGCTCTATCAGGCATATATAAAGAGTATCAGTGATCGAAAGGGGCAGTCAAAAGGTCAGGCGACCTTGCCTCACATACCGCATTAGCGCTCCCGGCTATATAGAAACGTCCTTTTCAGCTAGAAATTGATAGTACATAACGCCGCAGAGTACAAAGTTGGGATTTGCGGGTCGTGCCTTATCACGGATGTGTTGTGCATCTGATAGAACATATGCGACGTTGAATTTATGAACCGGGGAATGTAAAATTCTCTCATCATAACCCGTTGTGGAGGAGGCTTATATGAAACTTAAATGGTTGGGTACAGCCGGTTTTCAAGTTGACACCGGTGGTCAGGTATTCCTCATTGACCCTTATCTCTCTCGTAATCTTGATGCCAAACCCGTCCAAACTTTGCGTCCGGGCGATATTTCCGGCGCCGGGCAGATTTTCCTGACTCACGGCCACTTCGACCATATTTACGATATTCCTGCCATTGTAGCGCACAGCGGAGCCACTGTGTACTGTTCGGAGATTGCGGCCAGCACGCTAGTACGCGAGGGCGTCGACAAAGGGCGCATACATATGGTCAAGGGGGATAGCTATAAAGTCGATTTCGATAGCTACAAGGCGGAGGCCTTTTTCAGCCAGCACATCAAATTCGACAAGGAGCTTATGGAAGGGACCTTGCTGCGGATTGGCCCTGACTACCGCCGATTCGAGAATATGCTTAGCCAGTACCCAGAAGGGCAGGTACTCAGCTGGCGTTTCACATCCGGTAGATTCACCATGCACCATTTCGGCAGCGGCGGATCGACACCAGAAGAGTTGGCACGTCTCGCAACCAAGCCGCTCGATGTCCTATTGGTCCCGCTACAGGGGCACACCCATATCTGCGATATAGCTTTTGAATACGTCCGGGAACTCAAGCCACATATAGTCATACCCCACCACCAGGATGACTTCTATCCACCCATTTCCACAAACGTGGATATCGCACCCTTTGTTGAAGCAGTTAAAGAGAAATGCCCATCCACAGAGGTGCGGGTGATGGCGATGAATGAGACGATTACATCATGGTAGGAAGCTAGTATACCGGGGTATGGTAAGTTGAAACAAAAGATCGTATAATTTTGGAAATTATGAACATCTACGTGATCGCCGTTATTGCTGTAATTGTCAGCTATTTGCTGGGGTCGATCCCTTCCGCCTACATCGTCGGTCGTGCATTCAAAGGGATTGACATACGCAAAACGGGAAGCGGGAACATGGGCGCCATGAATGTTATCTACGCGGTCGGGCTCCTGCCCGGCCTGTTGGTGGGGGCATCCGATGTGGGAAAGGGCGCGCTGGCCGTCTACCTGGGGACTCTTATGTGCCAGCTATCGAACCCCTCGGCGTTGGCATTAATGGTCGTGCAACTTGTATGCGGGCTTGCTGCCATTGCCGGCCACAATTACCCGGTATTCTTAGGATTCCACCGCGGAGGCAAAGGCGGAGCCACAGGGATCGGAGTGTTGTTTTATATGATACCTATGGGGATATTTTTCTTCATTTTGCTGTTGCTTATTATGCTGGCAATTACCCGCTATCTCACAATCAGCTATGCGATTGCCTTTCTGGCTTTTCCTATCGTGGTTTGGGTGCAGTGGGTCACCTCAGTTGATACTTGGTTGCAGACAACGCTGCCGGCCCTGGCCTGGATGCATTCACGCGCCACCGACTCTGCACAGTGCACAATGCTCATCGTGTACTCAGTCGTCATTATGCTGATACCGGTCTTGATGTACATTCCCAGGATCAAAGAAATCCTGTCCAAGTCCGGTGGCAGCTTAAAGAAGGCCGCCTTTCATCGAAGCGTCAAAGACAGGCCATAAAGTTGGCGCCCGTAAGGCTATGTCTCAAAATCACAGGCGGACTTGCTCCATCGCTGGAGTGAATGCGGGAGAAGGCACTGCGAGCATTTGAATAAGAGAAGTTATGGATGACGGTGGTTAGATCATGGCTCTATCGATAGTTACGGACAGCGTAGCATGTCTGCCCCAGGAGATCGTCGATAAATACAGGATCTCCGTCGTTCCAATGGAAATTGTATATAAAGGCAAGGTATATAAAGACGGCGTGGATATATCGCCGGGTGAATTCTATCGGATTCTGAAGGACTCCAATGTTCTTCCAACCACAAGCGCTCCGTCTCCCCAGGCATATCTGGATACATACGAGAGGATAATCGGTGAGGGCAACGAGATTCTCGTCATATGCCCTTCAACCAAACTGACGCACGTCTATGCGTCCGCCCGAATTGCGGCGGATATGCTCAAAGAAAAGGAACCGGGGGCCGCCATCGAGGTGTTGGACTCAGGTACGGCGGCAGGAGCGCAGGGCTTTGTCGTAATGGACGCTGCCGAAGCAGTCGCAAGGGATGGGGGGAATCCTGGCGATGTCATCCGTTTGGTGAAAGATGCGATGAAAGATGTACATGTCGTGGTCTTCTTAGACACGATTGAGTACCTGGCCAGAAGCGGCAGGGTGCCCTATATCCTGGCATGGGCAAACTCAATATTAAAGATAAAACCGATCGTGGAACTGCTGCCGCTCGGTAGGGGAGTTGTACCTATTGACAGGGCGCGTACCAGGCAGAGGGCACTTCAGCGAATAATGGAGATACTGGAAAGACGGGTGCGCGGCGTATCGATCCGGGTTGCAGTGCAGCATACCGATTCTATTATTGAGGCGCAGGAGCTTGCGGGCCGGGTGAAATCACGGCTGGATTGCAGAGAGGTATGGATACAGGATTTCACGCCTGTGATGGGAGTGCATACGGGGCCGGGGCTGGTAGGTGTATCTTATTCCACCTATAAAGCATAAGAGTGAAAAATGATATAAGAAGTAGCCCAAAGGCGCCGGCTTTTGTGCTTTCTGCGGGCAAACCGCTAAAGTCATGACGGATTTCTCTATTCAAATCATTTTTTCTGCTGCGCAGCTTTGACTTCCTCAACCAGGGCGCGCCGGTCGACCTTGCCACTGGCAAGCAGTGGAAGCAGCGGACGAACCTCAAACTGCTTGGGTATCTTGTAGTTGGCAAGATGCTTCTTGCAAAGCTCGCGCACTTCTTCCACCTCTACCGTCTTGCCGGGTACGGGCATGATGAAAGCCTTGCCCACCTCCTGCCAGGTCTCATCCGGGATGGGTATAACCGTTACAAAGGCCACGCCCGGGTACTGCTCAATAACGGCCTCGATCTCGCGGGGATAGACGTTATAGCCGCCGGACTTGAACATCTCCTTGGTGCGGCCTACGATCTTGATATAGCCGCGGCTATCCATGGTAGCCAGGTCGCCGGATTTCAGCCAGCCGTCCCTGGTCAGCGTTTCAGCAGTTGCCTCCGGACGGTTCCAATACCCTTTCATGACCAGGTCACCTTTCATCCATAGCTCTCCTACCTGGCCTTTAGGAACTTCCTTCCCGTTATTGTCCACCAGTTTGATTTTGAAGGGCGGATAGCATTTGCCTGCTGTCTGTATAAGGTCCTCCATAGAATCGCCCGGTTTTGAGTAGGTTATAAACCCGGCATTCTCCGTCTGCCCATAGCCGGTCATCAGCATGGCGCTTGTTTTGGATAACCTCTTTACCATTTCTTCCGGGGCTGCGGAACCTGCCCAGACGATCGTTTTCAAGCTGGACTGGTCATAGCTGTCGTAATCAGGCAGCATGAATTGCAGCATGAACATAGCGGGGACCTGTCCCATGAAGCTTATCTTCTCGTCCTGTATGGTTTTCAGCGTGGCCGACGGATCGAAGCGGTCCATCAACACGATGGTTGAACCCCAGTGCAGGCCTCCCATGGCGAGCTCCACGGCGCAGGCGACGTGGTTGATGGGGAAATGGATGAGCGACTTGCCCTCGCCGCGTTTATTAGTGGGGGCAATGAAACGCGTGTTCTGAGCAGCAGCGCTGGCAATGATATTCTTATGGGTCAGCAGTGCCCCCTTGGGCTTGCCGGTCGTACCTGAAGTGTAGATGATGAGGGCGGGATCATCCGCCTTGACTTCTTTCATGCGCTTGCTCAAGGCGGAATCCAGGTTGCTGCGGTCCTTTGCCAACTCCGCCTCCCAGCTCAGCGTGCCTTCCCAGGGATTGTCGATGATTACCAGGTGCTCAAGTTCAGGGTTGGCCTCTTTAAGGGCTGAGACATCATCCTTATAATCCCTCATCGGCGCATCGTAATTTCGCACCACGAACCCGACCTTTGGTTTGGCATCGCCCACCATGTACAGGAATTCATCGCGTGTATAGCGCGGGTTCAGCCCGAACCAGATGCCGCCAACCATGGCTGTGGCCATGTACGTGTAAAAGAACTCATCGCGGGCCGCCGAAAGGGTGAACACCCTGTCGCCTTTATTAACGCCCAACTCAAGCAGCAGTTTGGCCACTTTAAGTGTTTTATGGTAAAAATCCTTGTAGGTGACCCTTTTGTCCTTGAAAATCAGCGCCTCCTTCTGCGGGTATTTGTCCGCCCAGCGCCTTACGTATTGCCAGATAAGTTTTTCCTCGGCCATCGTGTTCGCCTCCTGATTTCAAAATACGTCTTATTCGGGGATATCGAATTTGGGGACGCCTGCCTCCGGTACATAGCGCGGCGGCCTTTTCTCAATAGCGGCTTTGATGCCTTCAGCCATATCCGGGGATAGCTGGTTCCTCTCCCAGAGTTCAGATTCGAAAAGATACAGGTCTGACATGCGCGCTACGGAAGCGGCATTGACCTGTTTCTTGGCGATGCGCAGGCCCAGCGGGCCGCGGGTAAGCAGCTTTTGTGCCAGTTCCTGTGCGGCGGGCAATAGCTGTTCGAGGGGAACCACCCTATTTACCATGCCTATCCTGTGCGCCTCTTCAGCGTTAACAGGGTCACCGGTCATGATGAGTTCCTTGGCTTTGGAGGGTCCGAGCAGGGCCACCAGGCGCGGTGTAGCGCCCCAACTGAGAAACAGCCCCAGGTTTATCTCGGGAACCCCCATTCTGGCATTGTCAGCCGCTATCCTGAAGTCGCAGTTCATGGCAATACAGAGCGCACCGCCCATGCAGGGGCCATTGATAGCGGCTATGGTTATCTGCTCCAGGTTCTCAATCGCCGTCATCAGGTCATGTGAAAAGAGCTGCCATATCCTCTCGTTGGGCATTTCTTTCTGTGAGACATGCTCCTTAAGCGACTCGATCCTGAAATCGAAGCCTCCCGAGAAAGCGCGCCCTGAGCCGGTGAAGATGATCACCCGCGTCTCAAGGTCGTAGCGAAACTCAGCCACCAGGTCCCTCAGTTCGAAGAATAGCCGGGTGCTGAGTGTGTTCAGTTTATCGGGACGGTTGAGAGTCACCACCGCTATCCCCTCTTTTTTTTCAACGAGCAACGTCTGGTATGCCATAAACCCTCCCGCGGTGAAATATTAGATCAGATTGAAATGGGATTTCCCATTTTTAATGGCGATCATCCTGACCCTCATCCCCGTTGCCACTGATAGTACGTCGCTGGCACCTGGCTGTCAATCTCCCTGTTGCATTCCAGCAGGTAGAAAGCAAGTGAAGTTGATCAAGCCAGAGTAGTATAATCAAGGACAACTATATAAAAAAAGAGGTAGAAAAAATGAACGTCGACGAAGCGGTTATTAAACGTCAGTCCATCCGGGCCTTCAAGTCCGATCCGGTTCCTCAGGACATCCTGAAAAAGATACTGGAGACCACTCTGCGTGCCCCATCCTCCGGCAACAGCCAGCCCTGCGAATATGCAGTGGTCAGCGGCTCTAAGTTGGAAGAAGTCAAAACGGCGGTGCTGGCCGCCGCCGGACAGATGCCCAGATTGGATATCTCCATCTCCATGAATTATCCCGAACCCTGGCGTTCGCGCTACGGCGACATGATGCATGGCGTGCAGGAAAAGCTGGGCATAACCCGCGAGGACAAGCAGAAACGTGCCGACTGGAACCTGTGGGGCATGAAGCTATGGGGCGCTCCCTGCTGCATTTACGTGCTTATAGATAAGAATTTCTACAACGCAAGTGAAACCCCCAATTCTCTGAACATCTTTGATTGCGGCCTGGTCACTCAGACTATTATGCTGCTGGCTGTAGAGCACGGCCTGGGCAGCTTGCCGGCTCTGGTACCTGTGCTCTACCCTGACATCCTGCGCAAGGTGCTGGGCCTTCCTGATAACAAGCTCTTCGTGGTGGGCATACCTATCGGCTACCCCGACTGGGACCACCCGGCAACCAAATTCCGCTCCGCACGTGAGCCGCTGGAGAAGGTGGCGAAGTTTTATGGATAGTGACAAACTTCTTATCAAGGTGGTAAGGTGATTAATACATTACACTAAATGAAGGAGATGATATGACCAGAGTAAGTTATGTAGAAAAGGATCAGGCTGATCCTAAGTTAAAAGAAGCCTTTCAGAGAATTGAGGAGAGGGGTCAGACTGTGCTAAACCTGTTTAAGGTGATGGCAAATTGTCCCCATATCGGGCTGAACTTTCTGCGGCTGGGTAATTCGATTCTGACCGGGGAGGAAGTTCCAGCCAATATAAGAGAGCTGGCAATTCTGCGTGTGGGCGTCCTTGCACAATCCAAGTACGAGGTTACTCAGCACATTGCTATAGGATTGAGGTGCGGTGTAAGACAGAAGCAAATCGATGATCTTGCAAAATGGTCTAAATCAAAAGAGTTTGATGATAGAGAGCGTGCTGTGCTGCAATATACGGACGAAGTTGCGCAGAACATAAAGGTCAAGGATGGGACTTTTATTACGCTGAAGAAATACTTCAGTGATCATGCGATTGTAGAACTGACAACTACTATAGGGTATTACGGTATGGTCTGCAGAATACTGGTTGGCCTGCAAATTGACATTGAGGGCGCTCAGAAAGCCTGAACTTATCCGTAACTTAGTTGATAAGAAAAAAATATATATTAGAGGTATAAAAATGAGGTTTAAGGATAAGGTCGTCTTGATATCGGGAGCAGGTTCGATAAGAGCCGGTATGGGTAATGGTAAAGCGACAGCTATAGCCTTTGCCAGAGAGGGAGCGAAGGTAGCTGCCGTTGACAGGAATCTGGATGCAGCCCAGGAAACCGTCAGAATAATCAGGGAGAATGGCGGGCAAGGTATAGCTTTACAAGCTGACGTTGCCATTGAAGCGGAAGCGCAGAAAGTCATAGAATCCGCGGTTGCGGAATATGGCATGCTGAATATTCTATTCAATAATGTTGGCATAGGGGATAGCCGCCCCGGCCTCAAGGTAACTGAAACAGAGTGGGATCTGTTAATGGGCGTCAATCTTAAGAGTGTATTATTCATGTGCAAGTATGCTGCCCCTGAGATGAGAAAAGTTGGCGAGGGAGCCATAGTAAATAACGCATCTATGGCTGCATTTTACGGGCACCCCATATTCGCATACTCAGCTTCCAAAGCGGGGGTTGTCGGTTTAACCAAGTCGCTGGCCGTCAGCCTGGCCAAGGACAACATCAGGGTAAACTGTGTAGCGCCCGGTTTCATAGATACTCCGATGGTCGCGCCTGTAATGAATGAACGGCGCATAAAGAACATTGAACTGAGGGTGCCAATGAAGCGTCACGGGAAAGCCGAAGAGGTAGCCAATACAGTTTTATTCCTGGCATCAGACGATGCATCATATATTACAGGACAGACCATTTCTGTCGACGGCGGCATGTCTATCTATTGAAATGTGTGACATGCAATTAAGTGCACAGGTGTTGCCACGGTGTTGTCATCGGGCATTATGGCCAGTCTTGTCCGCATGGCCATCTGACCCATTAAGCATCTGATTGAGTAATTTACTTTGAAATATCAAATATAGTGGGATCAGCCTGCTTAACCTTATCGGTCATCCATCTGGTCATAGGGCTGAATACAGGCTCCATTTTAATTGAAGCGCCTAATATAAGCTCGATTAAAGGGTGGAGCGCTTTAATGAGCGGATTAACGGCTCCGGCCAAAGGCTCCAGCAGCCAGGCTATGGCCCTGGTTAGGGGACTGAACAATTTAACCAGAGCATCAAAAAGCGCCAGAGTTACTCCAAGGGCTCCTCTTTTTGGGGCTGTCCCGGTAGATTTTCCGGGCTGGAGCACTCATGCTCCCAGTTGTAGTAGTACCTTAGAAACATCCTTACCCATTTTGGTATCACGGTCGGGTCCTTCCTCAACCACTCAAGTATACCTTTCGTCAGGGGAGTGCCCAGGTGGGTTAAAAGGCCGGGGCCAAACTGGTAGTTGACCCTGGCCCTCAGTTCTTTTCGATGGTGGCTTTCCTGGGCTTTGCGCAGGTCCCATCTGCCGCTGCAGGTAATCGTCCACTGGATTATGGGGTGGGCTTTTATCCTCTGATCATATCTCTTTAAGAAGCTTGCGGAGGAGTCGTTAGCCTTTATGGACTCTATGGCTACATCAGCGGCAATATCGGCTGAAAACCAGGCGGCCGGCACGCCGTCGCACAGCCCCGTGCTTTCAAGCCCGGCTGCATCTCCCACCAGCATCATGCCGTCCGTGCAGTTCGGCATGTTGCGCAACCTGTCATCCAGCCCGACAAATATCTCGAACCCTTCCCACATCCTGGCCCTCAATTTGGCAGCGGGGGCGATCTCGTCCCTCCACCAGGGGAGCTGCGTGGTGATATTCTTGTGATATTCGTCAAATAACTTTCTCAGGTTCGGCACTTGGCCGTTGTCCAGCGTCAGGCACTGGTCCTGCATCCAGTGGATGCTGTTTTTATAAGGCCAGCTCATCAGCCCGTTGCCGTGGCCGAGAGGGGGAGCTATCTTCTGCTCATCGAAGCCCCAGCAGAACCGCAGTGTGTATCCAAAAACCCGGTCTATAACCTCCCTGGGACATTCATAGTCGTAGGTATCCGCTAAAGAAATTACTTCCGGGGGATATTTCTCCCTTACGCCGGCCTTTACCGCCAGGATGCCCTGCGACCCTTCGCAATTGATCACAATCCCTGCCCTTATCTCGTCGCCTCTATCTGTTATTATGCCTTTAATGCGGCCGTCCTCTTTTATGACGTCCACTGCAGTGGTGGAGGTCCTTAGCTCGGCCCCGGCTTCGACGGCTTTTTCCACCTCCCAGGTGATGAACGGCTTGCAATAAGCGTTGTAGCCAAAGGCAAGTATGGGCGAAAGCGGCCTGGGTATCCTTAATTCAACGGTATCGATATCCCCGGCTTCTATATCGTAAATTACGTAATTCCTTATTCCGTCCACCGGCCGCTCGATAGGCGGGTTGCCGTCCCTGATAAAGGAAGGGCCGAATAGGAAGCCATAGATCGGGATGGTCAAACCTGAAATGACTTTTTCCCCGGGATTCTCCGACCTTTCCAGCATGAGCGTCTTCAGGCCGGCCCCGGCGCATTTTAGGGCTGCTACCGGACCGGCAAACCCGGCCCCGACCACGACCACATCGTATTTCTGCATCATCTTATCCCCAATCGCTCCTATACCCGGCGCCGCCCGGCGGCCAGGAAAAGTCTATCGCCCCTTCAGCGCAGACATACCAGCATGAAGCACATTCCATGCACTCGTAGAGGCTTTTTATCCTGGCCAGCTTCTCTTCAATCTCAAAACAGTTCCCCAGGCACACCTTCAGGCAATTGCCGCAGCCCGTGCACTTATTCTCATCTATCTTGATAAAAGTGCCCGTTTCGCCAACCCATTCCACGCCGGGAAATCTCTCCGATCTTCTTATCATTGCATGCTCCTTCGTTTTTCCCAGCAATCACCCGTGTTCTGTAGACTGATGAACTATTTTTCCTAAACTGCACAGAAGGGAAACCGAATCCTGGTCTCCCTTCTGTGGTTTCTGAAGAGCATTAATATTGGCAATTAAAACCAGTGATAATACTGCGCAAGTATGAGAACACCCTGGATTATAAAAATAATTGCGACCAGGGCGTTGAGCACACCCGGGCTAACCATCACAATGATACCGAAGAGCAGTGTGAGGGCCCCGACCACAAGAGGCACTCCCAACGCAAATCCCGATGCAATGATCTGCCCGATGCCGATTATAATCAGGTATACCCCCACCAGGTAATTCAGTATCCTGGGGAAAATCATGACGACGATGCCGAAAATAAGGGAAAGTATTCCCCACAGCCACACCCCGCCCATGATCCACATTATCCCGCTTATGATCAAAGCTATGCCGATCAGGTAATTAATGATCCTCGGGAATATCAGTATCAGGATGCCAATGATAACCAGTATGAAGCCTAATGTCGGACCCGCAAAAGGTAACCCGAAGTTTAACCAGGACATACTCCACCTCCTTTCTTGAATATTATAATGCCACGAATTGGCACACTATGGAAGCCGATTACAGAAGTAACTGGAATGGTTAAAAAAGCCCCAATACGCTGGTCAGCAGCCACCAAATTATGAGAATAACTGCGATAATAAGCGCTATATGGATAAACCAACCCAAAGTGCGAAAAAAAATGAAACCCAGCAGCCACAAAACAAAGAGAATTGCGCCAATAATTAATATGATACTCATAGCCACCTCCCGTATACGTACATTCTCTGTTTTTTATGATCTGCCGACTATATTAGCATAAGAGCTGATATCCTGTCATTTGCCGGCGAGACCAGGGTAGAACCGCCAAAGGTCAGAAGTACTTTATAACCCCGGCCCGATTATATGACTATTCCGCAGTCACTTTGTTATAATTATGTAAGGTAACTATCGCTATGAAAATAAGATGGCCCGCGCTGACCGTTATAACGCTGCTGGCGATTTGCATCGGCCCCGGCTGCGTTTCCCCTTCCAGAACCCTGTCATCCATGACCTTCTTTACTATCAAAGCAAGCGACGGCGAAAGCAACGCTCAAACGGCGGTAAAGGTAACGGCCAAACCCGCTTCAGGATCATCCACCGGCGCAACCAATACACCGCAGACCATACCCGTTAGACTCACGGTTGCAGAGGCGCCACCCGACACTAGCGTTATCAGTCTGAACTCTGTCAGCTTCAGCTTCAGCGGCACACAAGGCGAGGCCAACCCTTCAATCCAAATGTTAACGGTCTCCAATCCCGGCGCCGGCAACCTGAGCTGGTCGCTGTCTAAAACGGCGGCCTGGCTTACCCTTTCCAAAGCGAGCGGCACAAATGCGGGTACCTCCACGCTGTCTGTCAATATAACCGGCCTAAACCCGGGCATCTACGGTGATAATATCACCATCACAGCTTCAGGGGCGACCAATTCACCGGTCAAAGTTCCTATAGTGTTAACCATTTCTGCTGCTGCACCCCCACCCCTTAACCCGGTTGTTCTTAACTCGGCCGGAGGGCATCGACACTGCCGGTGCGGTCACTAGAGACTTCCTAGGAAAACATGCCCCATCTGCGGAGGATCAGCACAAGCAGGGTGACGATTGCGACTACGCCGATCGACATGCCGATTATAGCCCACAGCGGTATGGACCGCGATACTGGAGCCGTATGGGCCGGTGCTGCTGCGGGCGTGGTGTGGAAGCTGAAGGTGGCGCTGGGTTCGCCCGGCACGGGCTCAGTGGGCGTGACACGCCAGAAGTAGGCCGTGCCGCTCTTTAATTGACCGGCATACAGTAATGCCGGGTTGCTCGTCGTGGTGGATAACAGGGGCCGGCTCATGTCGGACCTCTGCGACAGCTCAAATTTATACTGTGTTGCATCCTTACCGGGCGACCATGAGAAGCCAATGGGCGCATTAATCGCACAGTCACAGCCATCGGCAGGCGAGAGCAACTGGGGACCATGGTACGGGGTGGCCACCGGGAATCCGGGCTTCACAATGAAATTGCCTGTGTCCGACCAGGGGCTCTTTATATACTCCCCCTGGGCAGCATGATCGGTCCGCACCCGCCAGTAGTAACCGGCTCCCGCTTCAGGAAGCGAGCCGGGCGGCAGCCAGACTGCAGGGCTGGTGACGTTTACGGGATCGGTCTTGATTAAAATAGCCCCGGTTACCGAGGATATATTATCCGAATTGGATATGGCAGGGTCGACCCTTTGGGCGAAGGCCGGGTCCTTGCTGAGCTGCAACTCATATCTATCGGACAGGGATAGCTGCTCCCATAAAAGATCGAGCTGACTGTTGCGCCCGCTGACCGGGTCGCTGTCCACTTCGGACGGACCGGTTATCCATGGCCCGGCCTTGCACAGCGTGTCCCGGAACCTGTAGATGCCGGTGTTAGGGGGGTTGGCCGTATTCAGGGCCCACAGGTCGTTCTCGCCGGCGTCTCCCGACAGCTTGAGCCAGGGCACATCGCCGGCGAAATCAAGCGGAGGAGCGGGAGGATCAAAGGCAATGGTGCCCGTAAGCGTGACGTTGACCAAATCCCACTCCATTAGTTCGGCGACAGGGTAGGCCGGCTCCAGCGTCCGGCTCATGCCTCCGGGCCTGCCGGAAATATTACCAGCCATAAGCGCGTAAAGGGTGCCTTCGGGGCCCGCCTTCAGCCCGCTGATCTGTTCTCCCGTAGTCTCGGCGGCGATCGACGTATCGATCTGCTCCCATTGGTTGGACTGGCCGATGGTCCAGCGCCAGACTCCGGCGGACGTACCGCTATCGCGGCCGCTGGCGTAGATAATGTTGTTGGCGGCATAGCTGGCATCGGGCACGACCTGTATATACCTCAGTGAATAGCTTACCGGTACCTGTATTTCCGTAAAGCTGGCGCCCCCGTCGGTGGAATAGGCCACCCACCCGTCTGTGCTGCCGGCGAAAACATGGCCGCTATCGCTGACGGCCAGCATGTTGATATTATGCAGCCCTGTCTCCACCTTATCTCCCCAGGTAACCCCGCCGTCCGTGCTTTTGCGGATACAGCCCCCGCTGGTGGCAAGGTAGAGCGTATGCTGGCCTGCCGTAGCCACATCGATGACCGGCTGGGGGATGAAACGCTTCGTCCAGGTGTTGCCGCGGTTTTCCGATATCTCCAGCAGGTTGTTTAACGGTTTCAGCAGGTTTTCCGTTGCCGTGGTATCTACCTCAACTGCGTACAAAGTGTAGTCCATGGCGTAGTTCGGGCTTAGCCTGAGGATGACCATGTGGGTAAGAGTGGGCATGTTCAACACCCTGCCCCAGTAGCGGCCCAGCGGCTCTCCGGCGGCGCGCCACACGCTTTCCGGGCCGGAGCCGCTGTAGGAAGCCATGAACAGGCTGAGGGAATCGGGGGCGGGTGCGATATCCGTCATCTGTAAAGTGGTGTTAATAAGGCTGGTCTGCTGCCAGTTGTTGCCGTTATCCAGGCTCTGGGAGAAGGCGCTTTCGTCAAAAGGTAGTAATGGTGGGGGAGGAGGCGGCGCGCCGGTGCCGCAAAATGCCACGGCGCCGCTGTAGCTCCAGGCCACCTGCGCATGGCCCGGCCCCGAGGGAAGCTGGTTGGCATTGTACCAGTAGGTTGAGTTAACAGACCCGGTGCCCAGGGGTGTGAGGGTCCATTTAACCTGCGCCGTATTTGGTACCGCTGGATCGTCATAACCGGCCAGGAGCTTGCCCGATTTTTGGGTGCCAAAATATGCGATGCTGCTAATATCGGTCTGGGCGCCGCCGTTGACATTGAGTCTCTGTACCCGTGGGTCTGCATCGTCGTCAATCCGGTAAACATCGTTAAGCAATTTGGGAGGCACAGCAGGCGTCCTGTTATAACCTACGAATGCCAGGCGCGTCTTCTGGTCGGTCCCTCCATAGTCGGAGGGCAGGGATATAGACGAGAGAAGTTTCCCGGCGGGCCATCCCTCAGAGACTGCTCCCACAGGCTTGATTTCTGTTGGATATCCGGCCGTGCTATCCCACGTGGTAGTTTGAGAGGAGAGGTCCCTCGTTCCCATATGTAAATCCGTTTCGGTGGCAGAGGAGGCCACTGCCAGGATGGTTGCATCGTTCTGGTACCTTGGCGAAAAGGCAACGGCGGATATGTCTCCTGTATTAAGTCCCTGGTCACTCCAGTTGGAAAATGAGCCGCCCATCTGAAATGTAAAGACATGCCCATGGCCCGCGCCGTCTCCGGTGCCAATGGCAATATCATGCAGTACGGTAGTCGACGTGGATGTATAGCCATTGGAGATGGCTATACATCCAATTGTTTCGCCAGGATTCAAACTTATAGGACCGGTAGGATACCATATCGCCCCGCTGTCATCGGATATGAAGACGCTTGTCCGGTTGTTGGCGACCACAGCCACATACTGCGAAAGGCCGGGGGCGACGGCGATTTCGTCATACGGCGGCGGGGCGTTTGCCCTCTGAAGAGGACGCGTTGTCTCGGTGAAAGTCAGCCCCCCGTTATCCGAACGGTGGAGGCGGTTGTCGGCTGTGTCCAGTGCGTAGACGACGTCACGGCTGGCGGCGATGCGGTTGACCTCTGAGGGAAGAGTAGGGATGATTTCACCGTTTAAGCTCGGTTGGTCTATCTCTTCCCACCTGAGCGGCTGGCCCCACGGCATCTCCTGGGCGCCGGCCGGCCCGCTCAAGCCAGCCAAAAACACTGTTAGCAGCAATGCCGCCGGGAGCCAGAATATTTTTATGCCGTATGCTTTTCTTATGGGAAATCCCCCGGTGGTCCGAATTTTTTCTAAAACCCCTTGCTATAGTACACCAAAATTATTAACTTATTATTAATTAGATGTAGTCCCGCTATCGAACTTAATAAAATCCTAATAATTTTCACATAGACTGTTGCCGTGGTAAACTTGATAGAGTTCGATATATTCGGCTGATAGACTTACCAGCATGAAACAATACAAGGCAATATCTTTTGCCATATTGGTCCTGCTCATCGGGACTCTTGCACTGAGTTGCTCTTCCAAAGCCAGTACCGCCGCGGCGGCCGGCCAGACTGCCACGGTCCAGAGCGGCAATCTCAGCGTCGATATCCTGGCCAGCGGTAACCTGCTGACATCCAATGAAGCAGACTTGGCTTTCTACTCTGCAGGGACGGTCCAGGACGTGCTGGTAAAAATCGGCGACAACGTGACAGCGGGACAGGCCCTGGCAAAGCTCGATACGGCACCCCTGGAAAGCAACCTGGCCCAGGCCGAAATAAATGTGGAAACGGCCCAGATGAACCTGGAAAACGCCGAGGAACCCCAGACCGATTCCTCCGGCACGGTCATCTCGGCGCCCGACCCCCTTAATATTGACATCAAGGAATTGCAGTTGCAGAACGCCCAGGCCAACCAGGCTGAGGCGCAAAAGGAATTGGACAGGGCCACCATTACCGCTCCCTTCGCCGGGCTCGTGACCAATGTAAATGTCGTGCCGGGCGACCAGGTAGCCGCCAACTTCGTCGGCGTGCGCGTCATCGACCCGGTGAATTTTGAGGTCAATGTACTGGTTAGTGAGATGCAAATATACAATTTGAGCATAGGCACGCCGGCAACCGTCCAGGCGGTTGCGCTGCCCTCCTATACTTTCCCGGGCAAAGTCTCGCTCATAGCAGAAGCACCCACAATTCAATCAAACGTGGTGAACTACCAGGTGACCATACAGATGGATCCTGTGGACGCGGCTACACTCCGCGCACAATTGGCGAGTCGAACGTCCTCGGGAACCACATCGGCCCGCGCCAGGACGTCGGGCACGGGAGGGCAGACGTCAAACTCGCAGACGGCCGCCAATCTGCCTTCTGACAACCAGACGGCGTCCGATAATCGAACATTTAGCCGGCAGGCGTCTTCAGGCCAGCCATCCGGTAATCAGACGGCCGTCGGTCAAAACTCGACAGGTCGTTCTTTTGCAGGACAGTCGACGAGCGCCGGCGGACAAAATCAGCAGGCTCAGGCAGCGACAACCGTGCCCGCGGACTTCCGCTTGAGGGAAGGGCTGACCGTTACCGTCAGCATTGTAACTGCACAGAAGACCAATATCCTTTTGGTACCCAATAAAGCAATTACCAGCCAGAGCGGAAGATATTACGTGCAAGTCATGTCGGCAGGAACTACCACCCAGAAAATGATACAGACGGGCATCACCGACGGCCAGAATACGGAGGTCGTCAGCGGCCTCAACGAAGGGGATGTGGTATCTACGGCGACCAACATTGCCGCCACGGCCACAACGACCACCTCCCAACAACAGAGGGGCGGGCCTGCCACAACGTCGATCCCGGGAGTCCGCTTACCCACTTCAAGATGATCGAATTGCACGACATTCAAAAAATATATCAGATCGGGGACAGGGAGCTCCAGGTATTACGAGGCGTAAGTTTCACCATAGAAAAAGGGGAGCTGGTTGCCATTATGGGGCCGTCAGGATCCGGGAAATCAACCATCCTGAATCTTCTGGGCTGCCTGGACGTGCCGACTTCCGGCAGCTACATTTTGGATGGCCAGGAAGTAAGCCGGCTTAACAGCAGGGAGCTCGCTCAGGTCAGGGCACAAAAGATAGGCTTCGTCTTCCAGCAATTCAACCTGTTGCCCAAACTGTCGGCCCTGTCTAATGTTAAACTGGGCCTGGAATACGCGGGCGCCGAAGACTATAAATCCGCCATGGAGTCGCTTACAACAGTGGGACTGGCCGACCGCGCAGACCACCGCCCCACCGAACTTTCCGGAGGCGAGCAGCAGCGTGTGGCCATAGCCCGCGCCCTGGCTAAGAACCCGCCTTTGATACTGGCCGACGAGCCCACAGGCAATCTGGACAGCAAGGCCGGCGAAGAGATAATCAATATGCTCACCGCACTTCATGCAGAGCAGGGTATTACCCTGGTAATGATCACACACGATCCCGGGATTGCCAGGCATTGCCAGCGCATCATACATATTATGGACGGTATGGTAGAGAAGGATGAAAAAATACAGTAAACTGCTCAGGCCTTTCGCCAACGCCTGGGGAGGCGTCACCTCTCACAAGCTCCGCAGCCTGTTGACCATACTGGGGATTGTGATCGGTGTCTCGGCGGTGATCGCCCTGATGTCCATCGGCAAAGGCGCCGAGCAGGATATACTTTCCAGGATAGAGACGCTCGGGGCGAACCTGATGATGATCACCCCGGGGTCGACCATGGGGGCCGGGGGAGTCAGAAGCGCAGCCGGCAGCGCCGTGACCTTGACTATGGAAGATGCTACGGCCATCCAGGCAAGGACCGACCTCGTTACTTCAGTGTCCCCCATCTTTTCCAAAAACCTGCAACTGATCGCCGGCAGCCAGAATATGAATGCGCAGGTCACAGGCACAACTACTTCCTACATGACGACATACAATTTGAATACTACCAGCGGCACCTTCTTCTCCGATTACGATTATCAACAGGGCACCGCTGTGGCCGTTTTGGGGGCCACCGTTGCGCAGACGCTTTACGGCAATAATGACCCGCTGGGGCAGAACTTGAGGCTCGGCACCATCATCGTACGCGTGATCGGCGTACTGGCCAGCAAGGGTTCGGTTAGCGGATCGCCCGATAATATGGTGTTCATTCCGCTCAGCACCATGCAGCAGGCCGTGGCTCAGCAGCGCACCGCAAGCGGACAACAGGTCATATCCTCCATTTCGCTAACGGTGAAAGACATAAAAAACAGCGACTCCATCGTGCAGCAGCTCACAGATCTGCTGCGCACGCGGCACCAACTGATTGCATCGGCGGCTAACGACTTTACAATTACCTCAATGCAGGAGGTGGCCAGCACCGTATCCGCTACCATGGCTACCACCACTATGCTGCTCGGATCGATAGCTGCAATTTCGCTGCTCGTCGGCGGGATAGGCGTAATGAATATCATGCTGGTTTCAGTGCTGGAGAGGACCAGGGAGATCGGAATTCGCAAGGCATTGGGAGCCAAGGACACGGATATATGGGTTCAATTCCTGATAGAGTCGGCATTTCTTTCACTTGCCGGCGGCCTTATCGGGGTCATACTTGGATGGGGGGCGGCATTCTTAATATCAGCGCTGGGGGCTATGACCACGCTCGTAAGTGCGGACATCGTTGTGCTGGCCGTCTCGGTATCTATTGCAATCGGGCTGTTCTTCGGGTTCTATCCTGCCTGGCAGGCGTCGCGCCTCAATCCTATCGAAGCATTGAGATACCAGTAAGGCACACTCAATTATAAAGCAAAGTGAAGCTATGGAGCCTGCGGCTTCTTCTTGCTGAAGCCACAAATGTATATTATCTCAAGAATTGCCAGGGTGTTGACTATTAATAAGACTACAAACCACGCTGTGTGACTATTCCGTGCTGATCTCCATAGCGCTACACCTTTCCAGGGTAGGGTCCATGCAATGACAAGAAGGATCAATAATGGCATCCATGAGCCAGGCATTGAAGTTAGTGGTTCCATTTTTAACCTGTCCTTGAAGATAAATTTGTGGTGAAGGATAACACAGATTATTGCTAGTCCGCTAACATTGTTTTTCTTAGTCAAGTCATAAAATTGATATATCTTGTCGACAATAGGCAACGGATGGGGCGTTTTCCGGCGGCCGGTTTTTGGGGAATTTCCCATACCCTCCAATAGCATTGACTGCGTCGACCGTTCAGAGTAATATTTCCCGCGCAACCGCATATTGGATTCAGCTTCACTGTAAAATATCCATCACGCGGAAGGAGGTCGTCTTGGAAAACTTGAAAGATAAGAGCAATAGTTCAGCAAATGAGTCTGATCCAAAGAAAAAGAAGAAAGTTGGTAAAGGCGTCCTTGCGTTAATAATTACTATTTGCGCCATAATAGTCTTGCTCGCCGGTGGAGGTTTCGCCTATTTTGGCTATATCAACAATGCGCCCCTGCCGCAAATTGATGGTCAGCTTAAAGCACCAGGCCTGCAGGCCAAGGTGGAGGTGATTCGCGATTCGTACGGCGTACCTCACATCTACGGACAAAACCTCCACGATGTTATTTTTGCCCAGGGCTACCTACAGGCACAGGACCGCTGGTGGCAGATGGAATTCTTCCGTCACACGTGCGGTGGAAGGATCGAAGAGCTCACGGGCAAGAAAGCCAGCCTTGTTTCGGCGGACATTTACCTCCGTACTATGGGCTGGTATAACGTAGCCGAAAAGGAATACAACAGCTACACGCCGGCCCAGCGTGCAATACTGGACTCTTTCGCGGAAGGTGTTAATGCCTATATCTCCAATAGGAGCCCACAGGAGCTTTCAGTAAACTATAGCATCCTGGGGCTGACCGGCGTGAAATTCAAAGTGGAGCCGTGGAAACCGGTGGATACCCTGGCGTTTGCCAAACTCATGTCCTGGGACCTGGGTTACAGTAATGATGAAGAGATCCAGCGTACAAAACTGTACGACCTGCTGGGTTCACAGATGGCAAACGAGTGGCAGACACCGGCTTATGGATATGGCGACAAACCCACCATACTGCAACTGGAAGATGTTAAGGCCATGAATATAACCGGTGGCACCGCAGGAAATATAGCTGCTACTGAAAATCAGTCTACCGTAACTCCTGTAACCCTGAATGGCTACGATGATGCGAAACCGGATTTGACCTGGCTGATGGGAGATCCGGCGGGCATCGGCAGCAACAACTGGGTGGCGGCAGGCACCATGACGCAAAGCGGAAAGCCCCTGCTGGCCAATGACCCGCATCTGGGTATCCAGATGCCTTCTATCTGGTATGAGATCGACCTGCACGCCGTCGACGACGGAACCGGACAACCCTGGGATGTGGCCGGGTTCGCCTTTGCGCCGGCGCCCGGCGTTATTATCGGCCATAACAATGATATCGCCTGGGGCGTCACCAACGTTTACCCGGATGTGCATGACCACTACCAGATTAAGATCAACCCCGACAACCCGCTACAATACGAATGGAACGGGGGCTGGCAAAATATTACTGCCCGGGAAGAGACTATCGCCTTCGGAAACGGTGCTCCGCCGATAACATTTAAGGTCAGGGAGACCCATTTCGGCCCGATAATCAACGACAATAAGCTCGACAGCAAGACAGGCCTGCTTCTTGGCTTCAATAATAAAGATCCACTGGCGCTTCACTGGACGGCCCTGGAGCCGGGCACGCTCATGCTGGCGATACAGGGCCTCGACAAAGCCAGGAACTGGGAGGATTTCCGTAATGCCCTCAAGTACTGGGACACTCCTTCCCAGAACGTTATCTATGCGGACAGACAGGGCAACATCGGCTACCAGATGCCAGGCAAAATACCTATACGCGCTAAGGACGATAATGGACTCTTGCCCATGCCGGGCTGGACCAGTACGTACGAGTGGAAAGGCTTTATACCTTTCGACCTGCTGCCCCGCATTTACAATCCTGCTCGCGGCTATATAGTCACAGCCAACCAGGCAGTTGTCCCGCCTGAATATTACGGATTGCTGCAGAAAGACCTTGATCCCGATTTTAACTACAATCTGGGATACGAATGGAATTTCGGGTACCGTGCACAGCGCATTAATCAATTGATGAAAGAGCTGGCGCCGCACAGCATACAGACCTTCCAGAAAATCCAGGGCGACAACAAGCTATTAAGTGCGGGCGAGATATTACCCTATCTGGCAAACATCAAGTTCAGCGATCCCAAACTCACCAGCGCTGTCGATTGGCTGGTTAACTGGGATGACACCTTCAATGCAGACAGCCCCCAGGCGGCCCTTTATGCCGAGTTCTGGATGAAGCTGGTGAACAACACCTTCCAGAACAAGCTTGGGGACGTAATCAAATCCAAAGGCGATGACAGGGACATGTGGGCCATGTACCTGCTGCTCCAGCAGTCCAACGATAAATGGTGGGATGACCCCGCAACCAAAGACAAGATCGAAACGCGTGATGACATACTTGCCAGATCATTTAAAGAAGGCTATGACGCCACGGTTACCGCATTAGGACTGGACCGCAGCCTGTGGCAATGGGGCAATCTGCACACCGCTACTTTTATCAGCAATCCCCTGGGGGCCAGCGGGATAGGCCCGATTGAGGCCCTGGTAAACAGGGGGCCTTTCCCTGCGGGCGGGACAACGGAGGCGCCGAATGCCTGCCGCTGGACTGTTGACAAAGGCGATTTCCAGGTAAGCATGTGCCCATCGATGCGAATGATAATCGATATGAGCGATATCTCGAAGAGCGTTTGCATGAACCTGACAGGTCAGAGCGGAAACCCGGGCAGCCAGTGGTACGGCGACCTGATCAGTTCATGGCTTAATATTAAGTACCATCCCATGCTCTGGACACGCCAGCAGGTAGATGCCGGGGCGGCGCATCGGCTTATCATGCTACCTTGATCAGTAAAAAACGGGCAAAGCTGTCTATTTCACTACCTTGGCTTCCGTCCATGTCGCCCGGTCTTTAGTAGATGTGCCGGCTGCCACGATAATCAACTGTAGTTGCCCGGTTTTGCCGGCAATGGCGTCCAGGGAACTGTTGATATCATGCAGCTTACCATCATAGTGTGTTATATCGCTATTCCACGATTGCAGAGGGATGAGGCTGGAAAGGATGTATCCTGAGATAGTGCGAATACAGGAAAGGGTAATTGGCTTTTAGGTGCTGCATATAGTCCAGCCATTCCACCAGCAAGAATTGATACGCCCGTAAGATATCCACGCCGATGTGCGCCGTGTCTTTAGGCGGCAAGTTTGCCAGGGATGGGCGTGATTCAAGCTCCTCAGTAAGGTGGAAAACGGACAGCAGCAGGTCAGTGAACCGCTCATGCTCAAGCAGATTGGGATTCTCTATGAGGGCCAGCAGGAAGGTGCGCTTACTTACCAGGAAGGCCTTCATCTCATCCAGGTCCATCCCGGGGAACTGTGTCTGTGTCTCCTTTCTAGCAAAATCCAGCGCTTTTTTAAACTCGGGCTGTTTCCAGGAAGCAACTATATGAAGGTTTTCCATTATTTTCGTTTTATCGTCGGACGCTTCCAGTAGCATGGATGACAGTCGGCGGCCGACCTCGGAAAAGAATGTGCCGACTACCATATTCATTTTGCTTATTTTCTCTTCGGTTTCACGGCGGGCCATGAGGCGCTCTACTATTACGCCCACCAGCAGGACCTGCAGCGGCAGAAACGCCAGGTCCTGGAACAGGTAGAAAAGGTTGTCGCGCAGGTCCCCGAAAATAGCGTAGTCGGTAACGAACAGAACAACCGAGGAAAGGACCAGCACCCCTGCGAGCACTATAAGGTAGCGTGAACTTTTCATGCTATTGCACCATAATTGAACAGGGCAATAAACGCGCGCCAACTGCCTGCCCGATTCTGGCCGGCGCCATCGGCGCTGATCTAATTCAAGATGGTCGGGCTTTTATTTTAGAGCTGAGTGGACAGAAATATCTGGATGCTCATCTGCTGTATCTGGTCCTGTACCTCTTCGATATCGTCTATATGCCTGTCCTCGTCATTGAGGATGCTTTCCAGTATCTCCCGTGTGGCGTAGTCCTTGGCCTCGCCACATACTAAAATGCCGGCATTATAGGATTTGATCGCCCCGGCCTCCAGACCATGGTCGCTGGCGAACATTTTGGGTACGTCCGCGCCGATGCTAAACTTTCTTAGATTGCTGACAATGGGAATGCCTTCCAGGAATATTATGCGCCCGATGAGCTTCTCAGCATGCTTCATCTCTTCGATAGCGCGCTTCTGGATGGTTTTGCCCAGCTTTTCATAGCCCCAGCTTTCACACATCTCAGCATGCACCATATACTGGCTTACGGCTGTTAGCTCATCTGCCAACAGGGAATTAAGGACCTCGATAACTTTGAGTGCGCCTTTCATATTCACCTCCCGATATTTATGACTGGTATCCTCTTACGCGTAAATATTATAGCATGTAAAAATTTCATATGATGAATAGTGCCCGGGATTAACCGTAAGCGCCTCCTGAGGGGCAAATCACCTGGCCGACTATAAAGCTTGAATCCTCGGAGGCCAGGAACACGGCCACGGCGGCCACCTCTTCAGGCGTGCCCATTCTGCCTATCGGGGTCTGGGTTACTGCCACGAACCTGAAAGTCGGCGTCAACATATTGGTCAGCAGCGGCGTATCTATCCAGCCGGGGGCGATGGCATTCACATAGACGCCACGGCCGATGACTTCCCGTGCAACCGACTTGGTGAAGGCGATGATGGCCCCTTTGGCTGCAGAGTAGTCCGGGCTCCCGGGAAGCCCCACGATCCCGGCTATGGAAGCCATGTTGATGATTTTCCCCTTTCCCTTGTCTTCCATGATATTGAGCGCCTCGCGTGTGCAGTAGAACGTGCCGTAAAGGTGCACGGCCAGCACGCGGTCCCAGGCCTCGTCGGTCATGTTCCTGGTGGCTTCCACCGACGTGGTTGAACGGCCGGATGTCAGCAACTCCTGGATGCAGGCGTCACCCCTTTTCAGAACTTCATCCGTTGACCTTGCGATTCCTGCATTGTTAACCAGGATATCCAGGGTGCCGAATTTTTTCACCGTTCCGTTGAACATAGCTGTTACTTCCTTGGGATGTGAAACATCGGCGACCATACCCAGGCCTTCGCCGCCCAGCTTAACAATCTCAGATATAGTGGTTTCAATTGCGCCGGCGTCGATATCGTTGACTACAACCTTTGCCCCTTCTTTGGCGAAGGCCAGCGCAATGGCTTTGCCAATGCCGCAGCCAGCTCCGGTTACCAGTGCCACCTTGTCCTTGAACTTCATGCTTTCCCCCTTTTTATAATTGATTTCTGCAATATTTGACGGAATGGAATATATGAGATGTAATATAACATTTGAAATAAATTTTTGCAGGTAGGTATAAAACGTGTATATATCAGCATGGAATAAAACCGCATTCCTATTACTGCTATTATCAATTCCGTTGTTATCAGGCTGCGCCCCCGCAGTATCGCAAGCACAGTATAATTCATTGCAGGCAGAGCTGAATTCTACTAAAGAGCAACTGGCCGCAGCCCAAGCGGAAATAGCCAGCCTGAAAAGCCAGAGTACGCCGGTCCAGGCCGGGGACCCTCTGGAGGCGCCGAGAAAGACCCTCTCGTCCCTGCAGCCTTATATTGAGTTAAATAAATTGATACTGGACGACATGGCAACTATCAGCCAGCAAAACTCGAAGGATATAACCATTGCCTATGCCGACCAGCAGTTTGCTGAACAGCGCAGCAAGCTGACTGCCCTGTTGAAACGATTTGATGATAAAACATTTGCAGATACTGTGGCAGCGGCCTGGTCCGAGTCTACCGACCCGCAATTGAAATGGCAGGACTGGTATCAGACCTACAGCACGCTTAGCAATAACTTGAAAGCCAATCTGGATAAGCTTTCCGGGCAGTTAAATCCTTAAACTTCGGCTGACGAGAGCTGCTTCTTTCCCCGGATGGGTCCGAAAATATATATACGATCTCTAAAAATTTGTTCCAGCTCATCCACCTCTGGTCATAACAAATATCTCAACAGCGGTGATAATCAGGGTTATTATTATGATCGCAATGATAATCCACTTGGAGTTGATCTGCCGGCTGAATAAATTTGTCCCGGCCTGACTGGATGTTATCTTGGAAACCTCAACAGCACACTTCTTGCAATATGTTTCGCCGAAGAGCACAGTGCTGCATTCGTCGCAGATAAGCTGCTGGCAACGCCAGCACCCCTTGGTAGCCTCCCTATCGGGATGTATGTAACAGCTACCTTTCTCGGCCATTATGAGCCTCCTGATAACTATTTTTTATGATTATACTTTTATGCAGGGCTTTAGTAAACATAGAGTGATTTATTTTGAATTCAACTTTGTATATAATTGAATTTAGAAGATATTTTAATATCGTTTTCGGGGAGGTTGCCAATGAATTTAGATGAATTGTTAGCTCAACTAAGAAAGGAGTGGCTGAGCGACATGGCAGATCTCGAGAACAGGCTTCGGGCTGAGATAGACGAGAAAATAAACAAGGTGCTCGAGGCTAAATCCGAAATGCACGGACACCGAGAGTATTTCCCGTATACGGAGTGGAATAAAAACGTCCAGATAGTTGTAAAAAGGTTCGAGCAGATCGAGAAGCACATCGAGATGATCGAAAGAAAATTAATGAACAGATGAAGGCCGGTTTTGTGGAGCACCAGGTGGCCGAGGATTTACTCTACTCAATAAATTGATAGGTTTGCCGTTATGGCACTTTATGATATTTGATATGTTTTCCGAGGACATCTTCCAGTAATTTGGAAATCTCCGCGCTGATGGGCATGGAGGCGCCTCCTGCCGATACACATTTTTGCTGCACCCCGGCGCCGCTATCCACCACATACTTTTCATTTAACAACGGTTGCTCATCATATTGCGCATTATGCCACATCGGCGGCTGTTGATTTGAATGCTGGTCTCTGTACGAGGCAGGTGACCCCGGCATTTGTGCCGCTTCTATTATCCATGTGAACTTGATGCCGCAACCTGCACAAAATCTTTCCCCGGGAACTACCGGCGCCCCGCATCTGGGGCATTGATATCTTTGCCGCATATCTTTCATCTTATGCTTTAAAGGCCGCTCTCCTTTTTCATATGATGTGCTGCGGTCTACTAATATCAGAATACCCCTGAAATGTTAAAAATTTATTAAGTATTTCTTAATCAATACCAGTATCTATAGTACATGGGGTAGATAAACGGTACGTAAGTGGAGTAGCCCTGGCTTAACCCCCTGTTGTATCCGGCAGTGTCGCCCTGTGAATAGCCGTCATCTTTGCCTTTGGAGTAGCCCTGGTCGTATCCGGCTTTGTTGCCGCGGTCGTATCCGTCTTTATCGCCGGCCTGATAACCCAGGTCATAGCCGGCCTTTTGTCCGTCTGTCAATCCCCTGGCATAGCCGGCTTTATCGCCTTCTGCCTTTCCCTGGTCATAGCCGCTTTTGTAACCGCCGGCATTGCCCAACCAGTATCCGCCCAACAGCGCCGCTCCTATAATGACAAGTAAGAGTACGATACAAATAGAGAACACCCATTTGCTCAGTGTAATTGTCCAGTTACCGGACATTTTGCACCTCCTTCTCCCTCATGAGATCTTTGCCTTATTTTAATTATAGATATTTTATGGTTAATATCGAACTTTTCACCCAGCCTGTTAAGAAGAGCAATAATTGCTGACCGGGGGCTGCGAGTAATTTTTTGGGTATCCTTATGAAGGACGCTGTCAGCAGCATCAACGAGTGCCAGTTTGGCGCTCACAGAGCCGATATCCACACCCAGAAAATAAGACATGTCGAGCCCCTTGAAATTATAGCAAAAGGTAATCTTCCTGTTAGAATATTCCGGTAGTATGAATTTGCATTACCTATAGCAAGAAATTATATTTAGATTGCCTGGAAAGATCGAAGCGATGAAAACAACGGCTGCATATATCTATTTTGCCATCGGGTGCGGGATGCTGGGGATAATTATGTCCTTCATCCTGTTTTATGTATGTGTCTATTTTAGCATTGATATATTCGAGAACCTGTGGCTGATCACCGTACCTGTTATCATTGCTGTTTTTCTGAATATCCTATTTATTGAATTATACTTCAGGCAAAAGAGAAAATGAGCACTTATAAATACTGTTTGCCGGGTTTTGAGTTATATGAATATTAGAAAACCTCTGAGCATTATTTTAGGCATAGTTGTTTTAACGACGACTGCCTGTTAAATCCTGCCGGGAAAAGGGCTCTCCAACCTACAGGACATCACAAACGGTCAGGCTGGGCATGTCAGAAAGATGGAAACGGCATCATATAATGGGGACAGCGGGGCCATAATTTTTACCATGTACAGGATGGGAGGCAACAAGATAACAGATACTGCCGATAAAATAATCCGGATGTTTGCCGAAAATGGTGTGCCCCTTGACGTAGCGGTTGAGCCGACTACCCAGGTCAATAATGCCGATAGTAAATACCTGACTGATTACGCTGATGCCGGTATTATCGATTTTAGTGTCGATGGCTATGATATTGACTGGCTTGATGTTGATACTCCCAACTTCCAGAATGCGTATACTGATCTGAAGGCAAAGCTGTCTCTGTCACGCCAGCTGGTTAACTTCAACTTCGGGACCATGCCGGCGTCGGCATCGGCATCCATCCCACTGCGTTTGTGGATAAAGACGGCAAACCCGATCAAGCCAAATTGCAGAAGCTGGATGCCATTGTGAAATGGGTCAAAACCTTCGCAAAGATCACCACATTCGAGCAATGGTACAACTATACGACCGGCAAGATACAGCATTAATTGATATGTCGGTTTTGATTGGCAAATGATGCAAGTATTTAACATTTTCCGTCCCCATTTTATGATTAATTAATCATTCAAATTCTACTATTGATCATTGGTTCCCAAGGCTTGGTGACTCCGTTAAATAGGCATAAACTTTTGGCCAGAAATGACGTTTTCATTACTGAAAAGCCCACAGGAAAAGTGGACATAATAAAATTAATGGGAGGTAATAATCTTAGCCATGACAGCCTTTTGCATGAAATGTCACAAGGAAACGGAGATTAAGGATGCCAAGACCGTGATGATGAGGAATGGGAGGCCTGCCACGGCGGGTGTATGCCCTTCATGCGGTAAAAAGGTATTTAAAATAAGCAAGACCTAGGCCGTTTTCCTCCTTAACTAATAAAAGCCAGGCGCCGGGGGTGCGCCCGGCTTTTATTTTTATCCATAGCCGCAAGCTGCATTGACATGGATTGAAGTACAGTATACATTATGCGCAGATAACAATTGTCTCATTATCAGCCGACGGTGACAGGTACGATGAAAGATATTCAGGACGATGAGAAGACAACAGAGCAATTGGAAAGCGAGATAGCCAAGCTTAAGGAACAGATAGCCAAGCTGGAGGCCGCTAAAAGCCCCGACAGAAAAAATGACCCTGAATATTTCAACGAAAGGTTGAAAGAGGATGTGGCCCGCAGTACACGTTATAAATATGAAATATCTGTTCTATATATCGAGTTGGATAACCTGGATGTCTATTCCAACAAGTACGGTGAAGGCCCAACACAGGAAATCGTCAGCATGTACGGAACAATCCTGCGAGATGCTGTAAGGAATACCGATATATACTGCCATTTAGAGCCCGGTAAAACTGCCGTTATGCTGCCATATACCGATGCCCAGGGCGCTGTAAAAGTAGCAGAAAAAATCAGGCAGACGGTTGAAAGGGTATTCACTCTTAATAGCATGTCCACCAAGATAAAATTGACTGCTACCATCGGTGTGGCCTCATATCCCAAAGATGCTGTTTCATACGATCATTTAGTCAAAGTGGTCACTGAAGCCTTCTTGCGAGGCAAATCTAAGGGGGGCAATTTATCCTGCGCAGCGGTAGCCACAGATGCCAATACCGGTGGCAGGAAAGAGTCCGAAGATAAGTCCTTACAGAATGACACTTTTCTACAGGCATTGAATGATGAGGTTTTGCGGAGCTCCCGCTACGGTCAGAAGTTTTCACTTATGATACTTTCTGTCAGCAATCTGGAAAACAAAATATTGGGATTGGACGGGGAAGCCCGGGCCATAATCATGCGGGCCATATATAAGCTGCTGAATGTCACGATGAGGACGGTTGACAGAAATTATTTATATACGGATAGCAAATTTGCCATCGTGCTGCCCGCCACGGACGGTGACGGCGCCCAGGCGGCGGCGCAGAAGCTCATTCAAAGCCTCACCAGTTACCCGATAGTTCGCAATAACGGTGTTGATGTAAATATCTTTGCTAACGTGGGTATTGCCTGTTTTCCTACTGACGAGGTATCCAAAGATGGACTTATACGGCGAGCAGAGGCAGCTTTAAACCAGTCCATTAAAAAGGGAAATAACCAGTTCATGCTTGCTTCCAGTAGGCTGGAACTGGCGGGAAAGAATATCAATGAATGGATGGCCAATCTTAAGCAGGGAGGGCCGGCAACCATTTATAACCTGCTTGCCTCCCTTGATCTGACCGAACACTATTCCAGGCCGCATTCGCATACTGTAGCCAAGTATTCAGTTGCAATGGCCCAGGCCGTCGGGCTGCCGGCTGCTTCAGTAAAAAAACTGCGGATCATGGCGCTGATGCACGATCTAGGCAAGGTCTGCATTCCTGCCGGCATAATTACCAAGGCGGGGGCACTCAATGCGCAGGAATGGGAACAGATGGCCAGGCATCCTCAATACGGGGCGGAAATTCTGGAGCAATTTCCCGAATTCGCTACCTGCGCGCAGGTGGTGCTGGCACATCACGAAAGGTGGGATGGCAAAGGCTATCCTCATAGAATAGGTGGCGACCATATTCCGCTGGAGTCACAGATTATCGCTGTGACGGAAGCTTTTGATGATATGGTCACGCCACGCCCCTATAAAAGGCATTTGTCGGCGAAGGAAGCCATCGGAGAGATTAAGAAGAATGCTGGCACCCAGTTCGACCCCTCCGTAGTGAAGGTTTTTCTCAGGGTAGTGGATAAGCTGGATAACGTACCGACCACCTGACGGTCTGCGTCTTTAGTATTTATCTTATAGTACAGTCTATCCTTTGATAGATTAGCCTTTAAACGCTTGATTCTGCTTATATTACAGTGGGCCATGACTGCAGGTGTTTCTTGCTCATAAAACCTTTGCCGTCAGAACCCCTCAACAGGTCCAGGCATTTATTAATATATTCCCTAGTATTTCTAGGTTCAATAACGTCATCGATAAATGCCTTTCCGCGGCTTTCCAGGGAGAGCTTTGATATTCCCATTGTTTGATTAGCTTCTCCTTTTCCAGGGTGGGGTCTGTGGCAGTGTCGATCAGAGATTTAAAGACCACGTTTACGCCACCCTGTGCGGACATGAAGCTTATATCTGCGGTGGGCCAGGCAACTAAAATATCCGACCCGCAATTGGTGTCAGCCATGTTGCCATAGGCCATACCGTAGCTTTTGCGCATAACAATTTTGGGGACGGTTGACAGCGCCAGAGCTTCAAACTAGACCATTATCCTGCCAGGCATTTTTTTCTTTTCTGCATCCAGCCCGACGAAGAAGCCCGGTGTATCATGTAAAAAGATCAGGGGGATATTGTAGGAATTGCATAATACGATAAAGCTGGCGGCCTTTTCACAGGACCCGGTCCGCAGGCGCCGGCATTATGCATGGGTTGACTGGCGATTATTCCCACTACCCTTCCGTTCATTCTCGCCAGGCAGGTGATAAGTGAAGGATCGTAATAAGGTTTGAGCACCAGGTATTTGCCGTCGTCAACTATCAATTTGATGATTTTGAACATGTCGTAAGCGTGGTTAAGCGCTTCCGGCAGGATGCCGGCTATTTCGTCCAGTTTGCGGTCCAGGGTCAGCAGTAGGAAGGTGGGGAGGTTCCTCGTCGCAGTTTGAAGGCATGTAGCTCAAGAATTCCCGCACAATCCTCAGGCAATCCTCCTCATTCTCGGCGAATGCGTCAACCTGCCTTGTGACCTCGGCATGCAACTTCCAGCCGCCAAGTTCTTCGTTGGTTACTTTTTCCCCTGTTGCTATTTCAAGTACCCTTGGTACGGAGACTGCCATGCAACTGCCTTTGACCATGACCACGAAATCCGCCTTAGCAGCCATCCAGGACGGTCCTCCAAAACAGTCGCCCATAATCGTAGCGATATAAGGCGACCTTCTGGGATATTTAAGAGCGTCAATAGGGAATGTCATGGAACTGAGACCGTCCGAGCCCATAATATCGGGTATTCGGGCACCACCGGCATTTCCCAGAGTGATAACAGGGATTATTTTTTTAGTCGCAAGCTGGCCTGCCCGGTGCTCTTTAGCGAAGACGCCGACCCCGCCCTCCGCGCTGGCGCACACTGTTTTATCTGCAGCGCTAACCAGCACGTCCCGGCCGTCGATTTTCCCGAAGCCCACCACATTGCCGTCCGACGGCGTCTGCTCCTCCATTCCAGGCATGTCCGAAAGATTCAGGATGCCCATCTCCAGGAAGGTGCCGGGATCAAGCAGCTTATTGATCCTTTCCCTGGCTGTCAGCCGTCCCAGTTTATGTTGTCTGGCTATTTTTGCAGGGCTGCCCATCCTAAAAGCCCGGTCACGGCGCCTTTTCAACTCTTCAAGGCCAGAATTTAGATCCATGGCGGCACCTTCAGCTTGTACTCTGCAAATCGCCTACAGGCTAATCATGATGGCAGTACAACGTATCTGCGATTGATTTCCATAGGTCGTCGGCTAGCTTAAAATAATATCCTTGAGCGCACGTTTTGGCACATGGTGAACTTCCTGTTCGTCCCTCCAGTATTTGGTATCGCCGTCCGTTCCAAGGGGATCGATCACGACTTTTTCCTTGGGCTTTCCGATGGCTATTACCAGCACTATCTCATATTGGGGGTCTATATTCAGCGCCTGCGCCAGCTCCTTTTTGCGTATGGTAGCGATCATGCATCCTCCCAGTCCCCTCTCGGTTGCTCCCAGTAAAATGCTTTGGGCAGCTATGCCGCAGTCGGTGCCGAAATTTCCGCTGATCCTGGTGTCGCCGAGTATAACGATGTAAGCCGACGGCCTTTCCCCTTCAGCCGGCCCCTGCCAGTTAGCTATAAGGCGTGCCCAGCCAAGTTGGGGAAATATCAGTGCATTCCGCTTGGGTTCGTTGGAAAGGATATATTTGAGCGGTTGCATATTCAGTCCGGAGGCTGAATTCCGGGCAAGGTCGACTAATTCTTTCAGTGTATCAAGTTCAACAGATACTTCCTGGTGATAACGACGGTAGCTGCGGTTTTTCAAAACGAGGTCCTTTAGGTTCATAGCTTTTTCCTCCTTTTAAAACGATAAGATTCCGGACAAAACAACCTTGAAATATATCCTGCGAAGGCCTGTGGATTTAATAGAGATTAGGCGTGTTTTAGCGCTACGCTTTCAAGGACGTTGGCCACATCTTCACACATATCGATAGCGCCTTCCATATGTTCGTATATCTCACGCCACTTGATCACATCGGCGATCTCTGTGGCATCGACGAACAGTTCCGATAATGCTGAGCGATAAATCGTATCTGCCAGATTTTCGAGGCGGTTTATCTCGACACAACTGGTCAGTATTTTTTCCAGATTGGCGTTGTGTTTTCTCAAGAGAGGCATTACCTTTACCACTTCAGAGGTAATTTGGACCAGTGTATCGGCCAGTTCCTGTGCGCGCTTTCCCGGCCTTTTAACTTTATAGAGCAGCATGCTGTCCGCAGCCGCCTGGATAAGGTCGGTAACATCGTCGAGTGAATGAGCCAGCAAGCCGATATCTTCCCTGTCGAACGGTGTGATGAAAGAGCGGTTCAATTGGAACATGATCTCATGGGTTATGGTATCGCCCTGGTGCTCGATTTTGATTAACTCTTCAACTTTGTGGTCTATGCTTTCCCAACTGCATATAAGTTCCTTCAGGCTCTCCGCCGCTCTTTCCATATTGGTCACCCCCGCCTCGAAGAGGTCAAAAAACTTGTCGTCTCGCGGCATCAAGCTGAATTTAGCCATGGCAACTTTAGAATTATATCACAGCGGCAAAGTAGTGTGTCCAAATAACCGGTTGCATTTTAGCCTTCAAAAAGAGATTGACACTATGTTGTGACGGGTTTATCCTATCAATATTTAACAGAGGGGGTGAACAGGAGATGTCGGAAATATGCTGGATGTCTGCTATTGAACTCGTCGATTCGTTTAAGAAAAAGAAGCTTTCGCCCGTGGAGGTTACAAAGTATCAGCTTGATAGAATTGAGAAGATTAATCCCAAGCTAAATGCGTTTGTAACATTGGTGCCGGACATGGCGCTTGAATCGGCACGGGAATCAGAAAAAAGATATCAGAAAGGAAAAGCGGGAATGCTGGATGGCGTACCCGTCGCTATAAAGGACAACACTTTCACTAAAGGTATTAAAACCACCGATGGCTCGAAGTTGTATGAGAGCTACGTTCCTGATAAGGACGCAGTGCTGGTGGAAAGGCTGAAGGATGCGGGTGCTATTATCCTTGGTAAGACTAATCTGCCTGAGTTCGGCCTGCTAGGTATAACCGATAATGTCTTATTCGGTAAGACCGTAAACCCGTGGAACACCGGCAGGACTTGCGGTGGCTCGAGCGGTGGGTCAGCCGCTGCCGTGGCTGCAGGCCTCTGCCCCATTGCTCAGGGCAATGACGGCGGTGGGTCCATAAGGATACCATCGAGTCTGTGCGGCTTATTCGGACTCAAGCCCACCTTTGGTCGGGTGCCATATTATCCGCATTTCCCGGGCTGGGAGACCCTTAATCATGAGGGGCCCATAGCCCGTACAGTGGGAGATGCCGCTCTGATGCTGGATGTTATGGCCGGCCCTTCGCCATATGATCAGACCACTCTTCCCAAATATCCTGGCAAATTTCTTCAGGATATGAAAGGAGATGTTAAAGGCCTTCGCGTAGCCTACAGCTCGGATCTGGGAGGTGGTTTCCCTGTTGATAAGGAGGTACTGGAGATAACCAGGAAAGCCGCCTTCGCCTTTGCAGATTTGGGTTGTCAGGTGGAGGAAGTGAAACCGGGTTGGATAAATATGGAGACGGCTTTTATAACTATTGAGTTAGCCGAAACTCTTACGGCCAATGAAAGCGACCCCGAAAAATACAAGAGCGTAGCCTTCCCTCCATACCTTCCATTCATGGAAGTTGCTGCTGTTTTTACCTGTCGTGACGTAGTTAGGGCACAGTACCAAAGATACACTCTTTGTGAACAGGCTGCGAGGTTCTTCGAAAAATATGACCTGCTTATCACACCTACTACCTCAGTAGCTGCCTTCGAAGCTGGAGAAATGGGACCGCTTGGGCCGGCCAAAATTGCTGACAAGGACGGCAGTCCCAGCGCATGGGTTAGCTTTACCTACCCGTTCAACTTTACCGGCCAACCGGCTGCCTCAATTCCGTGCGGGTTCAATTCAGAGGGGTTACCTGTCGGTCTGCAGATTGTGGGCCGGAGGTTCGAGGAGGCACTTGTTCTGCGAGCATCTGCCGCCTTTGAGAAAGCTTATCCTTGGCGGCAACATACTCCCGCTATTTAGCAGTTTGTGAGTCTAAACGGTGGAGATATACAGAGATCCGGCCCATACTATCGAAGAGAGAACAGACGACCTGCTCTCCCGTATGAATATCGATGAAAAAGTCGCCCAGTTGGGTGGAGTATGGGCTATGCAATTGCTCCACGACGGTAAATTTTCTTCGGCTCAGGCGGGAAAACTTATTATTAATGGCATCGGGCAGATCTGCAGGGCAGGTGTGGGTACCACGCTCTTACCTGAGAGAATCATAGACTATGTTAATGACCTGCAGCATTTCCTGGTGGAAAACACCAGGCTGGGCATCCCTGCCATTGTGCATGAGGAGTGTCTGAACGGTTTAACCTCCAAAGAAGCAACCATATTTCCGCAGATAATAGGAATGGCGAGCACCTGGGACCCTGTATTGATTGGGGAGATGGCTACTGTTATAAGAAAGCAGATGATGGCCGCCGGAATTCGACAGGGCCTCTCGCCGGTACTTGATATTTCGCGTGATCCCAGGTGGGGTCGCGTAGAAGAAACCTGTGGGGAAGACCCTTATCTAACGGCCAAATTGGGGATAGCATACGTCAAGGCATTACAGGGATCTGATATCAGGCATGGCGTCGTTTCCACGCTGAAACATTTTATCGGCTACGGAAAGTCCGAGGGTGGCTTGAACCACGCTCCGGCGGATATACCACAGAGGATGTTGAGGGAGGTGTATTTATATCCCTTTGAGAGGGTAATCAAGGAAGCTGGTGCTGTATCGATCATGAATGCTTATAACGAGATTGACGGCATCCCCTGCGCTGCTTCCGTGGAGCTGCTGACACAAATCTTAAGGGATGAATGGGGGTTCGAGGGTATCGTTGTGTCGGACTATTATGCCGTTATTATGCTGCATCGGAATCACCGTATTGCCGCAACCAGGGAAGATGCGGCCCGGCTGGCGCTCAGGGCGGGTATAGACCAGGAGTTGCCTTACCAGGATTGCATGACCGAAGGTTTCAAGAATGAGGTGAAATCGGGCAAGTTCCCGGTTAGCTTGATCGATCGCTCTGTAAGACGCGTACTCAAAATAAAATATATGCTGGGACTGTTTGAAGAGCCTTACACGGAGCGGAAGGATTCGGGCAAAATATTTGATATACCTGAGCATCGTAAACTCGCCTTGGAAGCAGCACGCGAATCGATCGTGCTTCTAAAAAATAATGGGAATATTTTGCCTCTGGAGAAGGGAATAAAAAAGCTGGCGGTAATCGGCCCCAATGCAGATAACGCGAGGAGCCAGCTTGGCGATTACACATATCCAGCCCATGCTCCGGTTATGGGTATGACCGCGTTCACCATGAATTGTGAATTGCCGCCGGATGAAGTGCAGCCGGACAAAATGACGGTCCCGGTAGTCAGCATCCTGGAGGGCATACGATTAAAAGTCCCCCCGTCATGCGAGGTGCTTTATGCACAGGGATGTGAGCTGGGAAGCGATTCAACCGAAGGGTTTACCGAAGCTATCGGCGCCGCCGATTCTGCCGAAGCCGTAGTGATGGTTGTGGGGGGCAAATCGGGACTGACGACGGAATGCACCTGCGGTGAAATGAGAGATAGGACGACTCTTGGCTTGCCCCAGGTACAACAGCAGTTAATACATGCTGTCTGTGAAACGGGTAAACCCGTCATTCTTATAATAATTGACGGCAGGCCGGTGTCACTGGATTGGATAGCTGAAAAAATACCGGCCATAATTGAAGCTTGGCTCCCGGGTGAGGAGGGAGGCAACGCCGTAGCTGACATCATTTTTGGAGATTATAATCCCGGTGGAAAGTTGCCCATATCTTTCCCCTATAATGCAGGCCAATTGCCCGTCTACTACGGACTCAAACCCACCGGCGGCAAGTCGCAATTCTGGGGCGACTATGTCGACTCATGTACAAGCCCACTTTTTGATTTTGGATTCGGGCTCAGCTATTCAAACTACAATTATGAAAATCTCCGAATCAAGCCGCTAAAAATAGCTCCTATGGGAAAGGCGAAGATACAGGCTGATATCACAAACACCGGGAAGATGGCGGGTGCAGAGGTGGTGCAGCTTTATATAAACGATGTCGTAGCCAGCGTAACGAGGCCGGTCAAAGAGCTGAAGGGTTTCGAGCGCATATATCTTAAAGCTGGCGAGACCAAAACGGTAGAATTTGAGATTGAAGCCGGCGATCTTGCTTTATATGATAAATCAATGAGACGGACAGTCGAACCTGGCATATTCAAAGTGATGGTCGGGGCATCTTCCCGCGATATAAGGCTTGAAGGGCAGTTCGAGGTAACCCCTTAATTTTCCGGGCAAAGTCTATATGTTAGGAGGACAGTCCTTATCACATCCTACATATTTGTTGTAGGATGGGCACTGGTGTAGAATGGCTAACCAACCGCGGGATCATTGCTTGATTTTCTAGGAGGGCAAAAATATGAAATCTACCTGGGGATGTTTATTGGCGGCGGCCGGCGCCGTCGTCCTTGTAGGTATCATAATCGCCGTTTCTTTGATGGGCGTTTACAACTCGCTCGTAGCCAAGTCGCAGGCTATAGATGCACAGTGGGCACAGGTAGAGACCCAGTATCAGCGGCGCTACGACCTGATTCCCAACCTGGTTAATGCTGTCAAAGGCATGATGAAGCAGGAGCAGACGGTATTCCAGGCGATTGACGATGCCAGGGCCAAATATGGCAGTGCTACCACAGTGGATGCCAAGGCAGAGGCCGCCGGACAGGTGGAAACATCACTGGGAAGGCTGATTGCCGTGATGGAAAACTACCCCGATTTGAAGTCCAGCCAGACTGTGATCAACCTTATGGACGAGCTGGCCGGGACGGAAAACCGTATTAGCGTGGAACGCCGGCGCTACAACGATCTGGTCCAGGATTACAACACACAGATAAAAACCTTTCCAACCAATATGTTAGCCGGTATGTTTGGATTTACTCCCAAGCAATACTTCCAGTCTGTCACAGGAGCTGATCAGGCGCCCAAAGTGGAGTTTTAGTGCATCGCTTTCCCGTATTATTAGCCCTGGCCTGTGCCTGCGCCCTGATATTGATTCCTATGGGCACAGCACTGGTGTCGGCTCAAACCTTCCCTGATTATCAGGGCTTTGTAAATGACTATGCGGGTCTGTTGTCACCAGAGGCCAAAGCCAAACTTGAGGCACAGCTCACTCAGCTAGAAAAGGATACAACCGCCGAAGTTGCTGTCGTTACGATAAAAAGCATTGAAGGCGACAGCATCGAGGACTATGCCAGCAGGCTTTTTGAAAAATGGGGCATCGGGAAAAAAAGCAAAGATAACGGCGTGCTCTTCCTGGTTGCTCTCGATGATCACATGATGAGGATCGAAGTCGGCTATGGATTGGAGCCGATTATTACCGATGGGCGTGCAGGCCGGATACGCGACAATGACGTTATACCCAGGTTCAAAAATAATGACTATGAGGGTGGAATCACAGCCGGCGTCAACTCCATAGAAGATTACATAAGAAAAAATTCTCCTCCGGCTCCCCTTGAGGATAATCCTGTCAGGTCTATGTTCGGCAACTGGTTCACGGTCATGATCATATTAGGCATTATCACCATGTATCTGATGGGCTTTATGGCGCGCAGCAAAAGCATATGGTTGGGTGGTATCTGGGGTGTGATCGGAGGCGTTATCCTGGGGTTATGTATTGGTGGGGTCGTGGCTCTTATTATCACGCCTTTGTTAATGGCTGTTCTCGGCCTCGGTCTGGACTATTTGCTATCTAAGAACTACCAGGCCCTGAAGGCTTCGGGAAAGTCGACTGACTGGCATAAGACCGGAGGTGGATTCTGGGGTCCCGGTGGTTTCATTGGCGGGTCGGGAGGTGGCGGAGGCTTTGGTGGCTTTGGAGGCGGGATGTCAGGTGGTGGCGGAGCTAGTGGTGGCTGGTAGGTTACAGAAGCTCTTTTTATCGGCGAAATGACCGGTATCCACTTGCCATGTGGTACAATTTGCCGTCAATCGTGCGGGAATTTAAAATTGGGGAAGCATATTATTGGCATATGGGGAGTATAAGCTATGTCGCAGGAATTGGGCAAAGTAGAAAAACCGGAAGTCAGCAGCTTCAAGCATAATAGAAAAATCCTCCAGGTGCCGCTTGTCTACGCCGGCAAAGATTCACCTGCAGACTATGTGGAGCTCTTCGAAAAATACTGGCAGCAGGTTAATGAAATTGTTGGCAAGCTCGAAAACAGCCTCGGTAGTGTAACCGTAATTTATCATGAGACGGTCAATACAGATGGGGAGGAAGGGCTCAAATTGTTGGAAGGGCTTAATCCCAAAAGCTACGAATTAGTATGCGGGCGATGCAAAGACAGCAAAAACCTAAAATGTATTGAGGATACTAAGCTGCTGGAGGAGGTAATGGATTGGGAACGCTGTCTTATGATTGGTTTCCTTAGCGACAAGGTTGCTACCAAGGTTTATGAATTTTTCGGTGAAGCCTCGCGCAGGAGATACCAGTATATTAGCAAGGTCATAGACGAAACGCTTAAGGATGGTGACGTAGCCCTGCTTTTTATCAGGGAAGGTCATCTGGTGCAATTCCCCAAAGACGTTGATGTGTTTAGCGTTGCGCCGCCGGCGTTAGATGAGATCCATCGCTGGGCACGGGACCGCGTAGCCAGGAAAGAAGAGCGGGATTAAATTACCGGACTAGCAACTTTTAAGCGGTATCTTGCCCGCTTCCCGGGGTTCAAGGTAAAGCGCTTCGGTCGGGCAGGCCCACATGCAAATACCGCAACCTATGCAGCGTTTTTCATCGCGCGTCAGCTTACCGTCCACCATCTTCAACGCCTGCATCCAGCACCTTTCTATACAAGCTTCACAGGCTGTGCATTCCTTCTCATTAATATGCACTAAGTATCTGGCATTGACCATCAAGCTGGGAGCCGGGGAGTTTTTGGCCCCTTTGATGATCCAGCAATGGCAGCCGCAACAATTGCACAAAAGGTTGGTAAATTGCTGCGGAGAATTGGCGTAGTTGTGCACCAGGCCCGCCTTTTCGGCTTCGTCAAGCCTGGTCAGCGCTTCCTCCCGGGTCAACCGGTTAGTGAAGCCGCGCTGCACGGCAAATTTGGCGGATTCTCCAAAGACCATACAGTTATTAAGGGGTTCGGAACTGGGTTTTCCTATCAGGTTGCCCTGGTGTCGGCAGACACACGTGCCGGCCGCAATATATTCTGTTTTTTGAATCAGCTCTTTTACCTCTTTGTAGGGCACTACAGTAGTTACATGTCTAATCTCTTTATCCACGGGAATTTGCCTGCCTGCCGCAGTTCTCTGCAACTTCGGTGGTGTAGCCGACATAAATTCCCTTTTCACCGCCTTGGAGTAATCCCTAAGCAGCAAGGCCATTTTCTTGTGGCGTTCATCGACGATGCCTCTCATAAGCTGGAACTCAATGAGGCCCGGCACGAAGGGAAGGCCCTCGTAGAGCTTCACTCCGTTTTCTTCTTTAATATGTATAGTGCCCTTGTCTCCCATAGCTTCGAGTTGGGCCGCCAGCTTTTTGAAGTCCTTTGTTCCCAGGTTAGCGGCGATCTCCCCCACACTGGCATATTCAATGGGCATAGCGCACACAATGGCTGCCTCGTCCTCTGAGAAAAGGAATTCAACCAGTGCATAATATTCGTCACACGGCACGGCAGGTACAGCCATACTGCGTGCGTTCAGTGCCCCTGCGAGTTTGTCATATATAGCTTTGGCCATTTCCCACCTCGATTAATATACTTCTGACAACTATTTTGTGTACAATATATTTGTGTGCAGTCTAACAAGAATGGATAAGCTTGTCAACAGTCCTTTCTGGATATATTACTTGCCTTGACAAAAGGCGGCAAACTCATTACATTGTGTGCAAAATATCTGCCTAAAAGTTAATCAGCAAAGCTATGTACGACGCCAGGGAACACATCTGTTTTAATATAGGACGCGTGATGCGCAAAGTTTACGAGCATTACGAATCCCGGCTGGCGCCATTCAATCTCACTACACCGCAATATATGATCTTCAACGCGCTCTGGATGGGCGACGGAATTACCATTGGAGAATTGGGGCAGCGTGTATCGCTTGACGGCTCTACCATCACCGGCATACTCGACCGGATGGAGAAGAGCGGTTATGTGGAACGCCGGCCCAATGCCGAGGACCGCCGCTCGGCCCTGGTCTTTCTCACCGAGCAGGGAAGGGGAGTCGGCCCCAAAATTATTAAATTTGCCGGCGAACTCGATGAAAGCATCAGGAAGCGTTTTTCGTCCGAGGAGATGGCCGTGTTCGAACGTGTTCTACAAGAACTGGCTGAGTCTCAACCGCAGTAACGCACAGAAAAAAGCTCGATAAAGAACCCCAAAGGTCAATTACAGGTTGGTAGCCCTGTGCAGGCACTGCTTCCAGCGGGCATTGACCCAATCCTGCAGTTCATCTATCTGTTCTTCTGTGATGGTCTTGAACCTGCCCTGTGAGATGAAATACTCGCGGACCGGTTGAAGGTTGCCTCCCCTGCGGGCCATCGATTCACTGTGCGATGTCAGCCTGAAGATGCCGTGCTCTATTTCGTACAGAACTACCAGGCCGGTCTCCACAGCCATCTCTCCGATTTTTATCGTGTCGCTGAAGGGGAAGAGCCAGCCCGGCGGGCATGGTGTGTGTACGTGTAAAAACCGCGTGCCATCAATCGTCCGGGCCTTTTTAACTTTCTCGTATAAATCAAGGGGATAAGACGCCGAGCAAGTTGCCACGTAGGGTATCCCGTGAGCCTCCATGATGGCGGTCATATCCTTCTGGTACTGTTGCTTTCCAAGTACAGGGGTAGTGCCCGATACGGCGCCCAGCGGGGTAGAGCCTGAACGCTGATTGCCGGTGTTCATATAGCCCTCGTTGTCATAGCAGATGTAGATAAAGTCCATTTGCCTCTCTGCCGCCCCGCTTAGAGACTGAATGCCAATATCATGTGTGCCGCCGTCGCCGGCGAAGGCCAGCACGGTTATACCCTTTTTACCCAGCGCCTTTAGGCCTGCTACCAGTCCGGTTGCCGATGCACCTGTAGAAGCAAATGGTGTGTTTACACAGGGTACGTTGACAGCTGTAATGGGATACATGCCGTGCAGAACCGTGGCGCAGCTTGCTGGCACAGTGACGATACACTGGCCCTCTAACGCTTTCAGCGTGTGACGATAGGCCAGTGACAGGGCGCATCCGGGGCAGGTCCGGTTGCCCGGTAAAATCCACTCCTTCTCAATTAAATTGACAGCATTGGCTTTCAAATCTATATCTCCCTAAATCTCGCAAATCCATTCGGGGTAGTCGGGGTTAACGACCGTTTCCTTAAGCGATGCTATGGCCTTTTTGGTAGCCTCAACCAACTCCCGGGCCTTTATATCCCGTCCACCCAGGCCGACTATGAAGTTCCTGATGGTGGCGTTAATATAGGTTCCGTAAAGTGCAGATTTGATTTCTGAGCAGGTGGCGCCTTCGGACCCATAGCTGATATTTTTATCGAAAACCACGATGAGTTTGGACTTGCGCAGGGCTTGCACCACTTCCGATTTGGGGAAAGGACGGAAAACCCGTAGTCCGAGCACACCAACTTTAATGCCTTGCTCTCGCAGCATATCTGCGGCCACGATGGCTTCCATAGCCAGGCTGCCCATGGCTACTATGGTTATCTCGGCATCCTCGTTACGGTCTTCCCAGAATACATTGGCATAGTCACGGCCGAAGACCTGATTGAATTCTTTGCCTGCTCTCACAATAACCTCTTTGGAATTTTGCAGGGCTTCCTGAAGCAGGTACCTGAGCTCCATATACCCATGGCACAGCTTGCCATCTACTCCCACTCGGGGATTGGCCAGGGTTACCAGGTTATAGTTCTTGGGGTTGGCCGGGTCAAGCACGGTATGCGGTTTGTACGGTGGAAGATACTTGTCTACCTCTTCCTGGGTTGGGATATCGACGGGCATTTCGGTGTGTGAAAGTATATAGCCGTCATAGCAGACCATGACAGGGACAAAAACCTGCTCCGCTATCCGATAGGCCTGGATTATAGTATCCATGATCTCCTGATTATTGCGGCAATATATCTGGATCCAGCCTGTATCACGCTGAGAGATGGAATCCTGCTGGTCGTTCAATACATTCCACGGTGCGCCGATGGCGCGGTTTACACAGGCCAGCACTATGGGCAGGCGTGCACCGGCGGCCCAGTGCAGCATCTCGTGCATATAGGCCAGTCCATGGGAGCTGGTGGCGGTGAAAGTACGTGCTCCCACCAGCGAAGCGGAGGTGCACACGGCCATGGCGCTGTGTTCGCTTTCTACAGCTACGTATTCAGCCTGTAGTTCACCCTGCTCCACATATTGGGATAGCTGCTCTGTAAGCGGGGTCTGTGGGGTGATAGGATAGGCGGCAATAACCTGCACCCGGCTCATCATGGCTGCTATAGCAGCCGCCTGGTTTCCGTCCAGTATATGTATGTTGGCCTTTCTCTGAATTGCCATTATATCAGCCTGCTGTTTTCTCTTCGTGGACCATGACAATAGCCTGCACAGGGCAAACCTGTAAGCAGATGCCGCATCCTTTGCAGTACTCCAGGTTTATCAAGGGTGGAATCCCCTTGGTCATTACAGCTTCGGGACAATAGAGCCAGCAGAGGAAACATGTGGGCTTGTTCAGCCTCGAAGCCGTGCATTTTTTATCATCGATTATCGGCATCAGCGTGCGCCATTCACCGGTCCGGCCGGCTTCGCCTATGCCGGGTGATGACTCGTCGCAAATATGGTTACAGTCTCTGGTTCCCATGTTATCAAACCCTATTTGGCCAACCTAGTGATTTCATATGTTTTGTTAATGGCTGCCAGGTTGATATCGACCGTGTTAGCGGAGAACCTTTCACGTATGACTTTCTCCAAGGTTGGCAGGTCGACTATTTTGGTAGCGCGTACCAGTGCACCCAGTATTGCGGTATTGACTATCACAAGGCCGGCCACTATCAACCCCAATTTTTCGCAGATCCTGGTGGCGTCGGCGGTGGCAATGTTGCATTCAACCTTGATGCCCAACTCTTTGGGTAAGAGCGGTGAATTAACGATCAACCAACCATTCTTGCCCAGCCCCTGCGTAACATCTGGATACGATAGCAACGTATGGTCGAGCACCACCACTATATCGGGTTTTTCAACTTGCGAAACTACCATGACCGGCTCACTGGCTATTCTGGTGGAAGCGCTAACGGGGGCTCCGCGCCTTTCAGCGCCGAACGATGGCGCAGCAGTGACGCCCCTGTAGCCTTTGGCGTAGGCTGCGGCCGCAATAATTTTGGCTGCTGTGATCGCCCCCTGTCCTCCTCGTCCGTGCCATCGGATCTCAAGCGGCCTGTTGTTTAAGGAAGACCTTTGCGCCATTAGATATTTTCTCTCTCAGGGCTAAGCGGTGAACAACGAAAATATATGTTAGCTCTGCCCTGTCCGTATGTCAAATAGATTGATTGATTAATCATTCATCTGCGTAAATGACGGGGCTTATACTGGTTAGCGGCCGAAGGCAGCCCGGGATTTAAGGTCATCCTCGTGGTCAACAAGCCATTTTCGATACTCGCGCCATTTTGGGCAATACTGGGCGAGATAGTCCCAGAACTTTCTGGAATGGTCCATATGTTTGAAATGGGCCAGCTCATGCATAATTACGTAATCTATAATAGCTTCAGGCGCCAGAAGCAATTTCCAGTTGATCGATAGATTTCTCAGCGGCGAGGCGCTGGCCCAGCGTTTTCTCTGCCCGCGTATGGTGATCCGCTTATAACGGATCCCCATTGTCCTCTGAAACCTATCGGCCTTTTCTTTAAAAATAAGTGCCGCCTGTTGGCGGTACCAGCCTTCAATTATTTGGGTCCTGCTTTTTTCCTCTGAACCACGCGGAATAAATAGCGTCTTGCCTTTAAGAACGGGTGATGCACCTTTATCGTACTCCGCTGTTATTGCCAGCTCGAGTGTCCTGCCCATGAAAGGTATTTTTTCGCCGTGGTCGACTTCTTTTTTAAAAAGGGGTAACTGCATTGCCTTGGCCACCGGGAGATGTCGCAATATCCAGCCGGACTTCTTTGCCAGGATATCCTGTACCTGCTGACGGCTATATCTCTTCGGCACGACCACGATTAAGCCTGATTCATTGTGTATTTCCAGCCGGATTCCCCGAATGCGGGCACTTTGTTTGAGAGTGTAGCTGACCATCCGGTTTTGAAGTTTCACTTCTTGTTGGCCGATTATAGATAGGGGTCGCCGGCTTTTGGGCTTCACGGATATATTGTATTTTCATCTCACCCGACATACAAATAGCCCTGTTATTGATTACAGGCTAATGAAGCGGTAAACTTTTATATCAGAAAGTAAAGGCTAACATTCGGAGAAATAAGCTAGATGAAATGCTTGGTTCTGGCCAGCGGGTTCGGTACTCGGATGTACCCCTTGACGCTCAATCATGCCAAAGCTCTTCTGCCCTATAAGGGCAAACCGATGATCAATCATATTGTGGATAAAATTCCCCCCGGCATCGAAATCCTTGTTAACGTGAATAAAAAATTCGAAGCCGCTTTTTATCAGTGGCAGAAACAGCAGGCCGGAGACATCATAATTTGCGTGGAAGAAGTGTATTCCGATGAAGAAAAGCTGGGCGCCATTGGATCACTTGCTCATTGGATAAAGAAAAAGAACATAGATGAAGACCTGATGCTCTTTGGAAGTGACAACTATTTCGAATTCGATTTATCCCGGTTCATAGGGGCTTTTAACGGTACTAACGTGCTGGTAGCTGTCTGCGATGTTGGTGATCTTTCCAAAGCTACCAGATATGGAGTTGTAATGCTTCAAGGAAGCCGGGTAGTTGAATTGGAGGAAAAACCCGCCTACCCCAAATCAAGCCTGGTATCCACGGCCTGCTGGATTATCCCGTCAAGGGTATTCCCGTTTATTACGGAGTTCTGCCTTGAAACTAAGAGGGACAACCTGGGTAACTTTATAACATATCTTACCGACAAGGACCAGGTATTCGCCTTCCCCTTTAAAGAGACGTGGATAGATATCGGCAACCTTGAGATTTATTATGCTACGAAATAAGACATTCAGACGGAATAAGATATAATTGAAAATAGTCAAATTTATTTAAGTTTTCCAAGCAGGGGGTAATTCGATGGAAGATGTCGAAAACATGGTTAAGACCACACTTAGCCAGATTGAAAAGGTGCTGAGCAGTAAAACAGTCGTCGGCGAACCGATAACCGTAGGTGATACCACATTGATTCCCTTGCTCAGCGTCGGCTTCGGGTTCGGCGCAGCTGGCGGCGCCGGAAAAAGCGATGCGAAGCAACCTAACGAAGGTGTGAAGGGAGGCACCGGCGGGGCCGGGGGTATGCGTCCCATCGCCATCATCATAATTGATAAAGATGGTGTGCGTATCGAACCCATCAAGAGCAGCGTGGCGGCCGCCATAGAGAAACTGAGCGAAAAAGTTCCGGGTGTGGTGGAGAAAATAGCTGATAAGTGGGGGGAACGTAAAAAGGAATAGTGCCCTTTGACCCTCATCGTTATCGGTCTGATTGTTCTGGCCGTCATTATATTTCTTCTGGCGTTGCCCCTGGAAATTGAATCTTTTGTGCTGGTTCATGGTCGTGCTGATCTCACGGTGAGGCTGAAATTAATTTATGGCCTTATATCATGGAGGATTAGTCGGGCCGATAATCCGAAGGCTGAACCAACGATTCCACCCAAAGGCAAGGACGATTTGACCGTTTTTTCAAATATCTTTGAAGCTGTTCAAACCAGGGGTATCTGGGAGCAAATCCGGCTTCTGTTAAAAGGTCTCTCGGGACGCGTAAAGATACGACACATCGATTCTGATTTTAAGATCAGCCTGGGCGACGATTACTACACAGGTATGCTGGCGGGTTTGTTAATGCCGCTGGCCCTGTTTGCCAATCAGAGTTTTGGGGCCGATATCAGGATCGCGCCTGCTTTCGAAGAGGATCTGATAATGGAAGGTTACTTTAAAAGCGCTATCGGTGTCCGTCCCATAGAGGTGATCGTACCTTGTCTGGCTTTCATCTGCTCTCCATCGGTACAACAGGCGAGAAAGATATTATTTTAAATCCAGTGGAAAGTATAGTAGTAAGTAGTGAGCAACCTCTCGAACTGGGAAACTTCCGGGTGACCCCTCTGGTCAAGATATCCGTACTATCGCTTGATCTCAATGGCACTATCATATTTCATGCTACCAAGGAACCTGTCTCCCTGATCATCGATTATGCGCAATCCAAACGTGCCTACAGGATCACAGGCGAAGAAATTGGCCTCGAAGTTCTTAAAGCGGAATATCCTGAGCTCAGGTTTGATCCTGTGCTGCAACCTGTTCCTGGATCGTGAGCTGTTCCTGCACAGGCGCGTGGTTTTCTTGTATTGAAGGGCTGGCGATAATTGCTGTAGTAGCAGGCCTGTAGCGTGACGGTCGCCTTCTTTTGGGATATTGGTGCGGGCCAGTCGTCCATAAGCCCGTAAAGTATTTTCTATCCAACTGGTGCAGGTAATCGGCTGAATTCAGCAGATCCCTGGAAGCGGCGTTTTCAAAATAGGCCACTTCAACGTGTTTGCCCATATCCTTGACTACCTGCAGCGTATAGCCGAAATCGGAATCACCGCTGACCAGTATAGCGATATCATATGAGTTGTTGGCCGCAAAATATAGCAGGTCCGTGGCCAGCATCACATCAATTCCCCTTTCCACCGCTATGCCCTGCGACAGCTTGGTTGTGCCCAATCGCAGCTCCAGGTAAGGGGTCTTGCGCAGGGTCTCAAGGAAGTCCTGTTGCTCTCTTTGTCCTTCCACCCTCTGGTTCGTGTCCTGTAGAACGTTGTAGTAGTAGGTCCGGATAAGACGTCGGGAACCGCACAGTTTTTTGGTGAATTCCGCAAAATTAAGGTCGACCCGTTTAAAATTGTTTTTTAAAGAATGGTAAAGATTGCTACCATCGATAAATATAGCAACCCGGTCGTGCATTATTACCTCCCCAAACGGTTGTCTGATTTCAGGCAACACGGCTGATTATTGCTAGCAAAATACATTTCTACAGCTATTATACTTGATTATTGTCTAACAGTTTTTTATTTTACTGGTTTTGCAGGTGTTTTTCGGTCTTGTACCAGAGTTTATTACCGTCGGTAATAAACTCGATATTGCCCTGCTTTGCCGTGATGAATATTCTATCGTTCCCCAGCTGTGAAGTGAGCTTGCTGATGACCTCACTGCTGGGATGACCGAACCTGTTAACGGCTCCGGCCGATATAACGGCCGCCGAGGGATGTGCTATCGCCAGGAACTCATCGGAGGTCGACCCTCTGCTGCCGTGGTGGGCGACCTTAAGGACGTCGCAACGCAGGTCAGCCCGGTTCTCCATTAAATATCTCTCTGCCTCCATACCGATATCGGATGTTAGGAGGAAACTGATGTTGTTGCATGTCAGGCGGAGCACCAGGGAGTTATTATTGGCGTCGTCGGACGTACCTGAAAATAGAGTTTGAGGAGGGTTGAGGACGTCCAACCAGATGTCCTCCCCGAGCTTCAGCTTCTGGCCCTCATGCAATATACATGGTTCAAGTGATTTCTGTGCTGCAGCACCCATCAGTTCTCGGGAAAGTGCCGAATCATTGTTATAGGTGGTGACAGCTAAATTACTTACATCATACCGGCTGAAAAGCTCAAGCGCTCCTGTGCAATGGTCGGATTGCAACTGGGTCAGGACAAGCATATCGATATGCCTGTCCCAGAACGGCAGATTATTGCCCAGTTGAGTGCACGCTGACAGAGGGTCGGGACCCGAGTCGACCAGTATATTCTGCCCTTCCGGCGTCCTGATCAGTATCGATTCTCCCTGGCCTACGTCGAATACAAAAACATGCAGCTTGCCGTCGGGAAGCATATTGAATGCAACCCAAACTAATACATTAGCTAACAGGAAAAAAGACAGCATCCAGTAAAGATAGGGTCTTAATCTAATTTTCCGTACATTAATAAGCGCATCCACGAATCGAGAATAAAATGACTTAATAATGCTGACTACATGTTGTCTGTACTTGATGCTTAGCAGTATGCCAACCAGGATTACATAATATAGCAATACTAACCAGAGGTCGAGCTTAAAGTTTTGAACGTATGAGATCGGAATGGCGCTGAAAATACGAACGACCAGTATAAAGTAGCTTAAAAATAGCCAGTCTATCCAGCCTAGAAGAATTCCAAAAGGTTGCCAGGCCAGACCTGTCAGTGAAGTAATTATCGATATAACCATAATCCCCGGAAATGAAGGCATGAGGAAGAAGGTAGCTGGTGCACCGACCAGGGAAAAAGAATGGAAATTCATGGCCGTCACCGGCCAGGTGGCGACTATGGCAGCCAAGGTGGTGCCGAAACTGATAATGGCGATATTTTTCAACGATTCGGCATACTTGTTACGTCCGAGTTCCTCTTGCGGACTTATAAATTTGATTAAATAGGGAGCTATAAATACCAGTCCCAGCATGGAGAGGAAGCTGAGTTGGAAACTAGTATCCCATATAACCTCAGGCTGTACCGCTGCCATAAGCGCAGCGGCAAGGCAAAGCGCTGCCAGCCCGTTGCGCTGCCTGCCCAGCAGCTCTGCAACCAGGAATATACTCCCCATAATAGCCGCTCGTATCATGGTCGCCGGCATGCCTGTCAGTATGGTATAAAACCAGATCAAAGCCAGCGAGGTCCAGATATATATCCTGTTTTTCCTACCGAACAACCAGACCGATGCTGAGAGTATCATGCCGAGGATGATAGTCAGGTTCTGACCCGAAATGGCTATGAGATGTGTTGTGCCCGTGGCGTAAAACGATTGTGTTAGCGATTGCGGCAGGTTGCCTCGTAATCCTAACAGGATGGCCTGTGCCAGCGAGCATTGAGGTTCCGGCAGACATAGCGAAAGGCTTTCAGCCAGCCTATCGCGCAAATTATAGATCCATGACAAGGGTGTGAAACCGCCGCCGGTGGATAGCACGGTTACCGCCGGATAGTTTATCACGGAATATATGCCCTGGTGTGCCAGATAATTTCTGTAATCGAAATAATCGAACTGTGAGGGTGTTTCCGGTTTGCCTGTTATTAACAAGGTATCCCCGTAGTGAAATTCCCGGTAGAATGGCAACCTTACCAGGGCATCGCCCTTTATCGCTACGGCATCATTTTTCCTGATCAATTTATGTGCGGAGAACTTGAAAGCAGCAGACGTACTTTGAATTTCGGGTGGTCCGGAGATAATGCCTTCAATTTTGACATCGCCCGTACCGTTATAATATTGAAGCTGTGTGCTGTCCAAAGGTTGTATCGACGACTGATACCTCAATACCGCGCCCGTCAGGGCAACCAGGCACAGGCATGTAACGATCAGCAGTCTCCTATGATTTCGTAAGAGGGGAGCTGGAATAAGAAGCAACAACGGCAATGCCGGCAGCCACAAGGGAATGACAAATTGGGAACCGAGGACGGTTCCCGCCAGCCATGCCATGCTTATATAGAAAAGGGGCATGATAAAAGGTTTAATCCACTACTGTGGCGTAATTACGAATTTTATCCACGACCGATGTGCCGAAGCCTTCGATTTTAAGCAGGTCATCTACGTTACGGAAGGGGCCATTCTTATCGCGATAGTCGACGATCAGCCTGGCCCGGCCCTCGCCTATGCCTGGCAGGGCTTGCAGCAGCCATACTTCGGCGCGGTTTAAATTGACCTTCTGAGGTTGGGATATTTCAGATTTAGCGGGGACATAGATTCTTATATTAACTGTATCGGCGTTGTCGGATACGCCGGCGGCCGATACAATAGACGTCAGAGTGTCGCCGGGTTTAGCTTCGTAAATACCGGGACGAACAACTGCACCCCCGATAGAAATGTTTTCAGAGGAATTCAGTGGCTTGGGATCATAAAGCGTAATCTCAACCGGTTGCAGATGTGCTAATCTTATCGAAAGGAAAAGGATACCGGTGACCAGGCTTAGTACCAGGAATACTGATATAATAAGCCACATTTTCTCGCGTAATCCCGACATTTCCTGCCCCCTCTATATATTAATAATGTACGCAGTGATAGAATTTTAACATATATGGACAATATCAAAACGATTACTGTAAACAGGAAGGCGTACCACGATTATCATATCGTGGAGAGCTATGAAGCCGGCATGGCCTTGAAAGGCTCGGAGATCAAGTCCATCAGGATGGGCCGGGTGAATATCAGGGACGCTTATGCCAAAGTCGAGAAGGGCGAGCTATGGCTGCATAACTCGCATATATCCGCTTACCAGGCGGGAGGTTTCGATACCCATGAGCCGGACCGGAAGCGCAAGCTTTTGATGCATCGCAACCAGATAGCTATGCTGGATGAGAAGGCCGGTCAGAAAGGTTTGACCGTGATACCTTTACGGTTATATATTAAAGGTGGTATCGCGAAACTGGAGCTGGGCCTTGGTAGGGGTAAAAAAATGTACGACAAGCGTGATGCCATCGCACGGCGTGAGACCGAGCGTGAAGTAGAGCGGGCCATGAAAACACGGTCCAAAAAAGTACATTAAAAACTCAATAATCGTGGGGGCGCGTGGCTTCGACAGGGAAGAGCCCACAGTACGGCAGGCCGAGGCGCCATCTACCTCGTTAATCAGGTGGCAAAACACAACTGCAGAAGAAGCAGTTCCAGTAGCAGCCTAAATAGGCAGCTCGTCCAACCCTTCCTCGTCCCGGTGGGATGGGATTGGGCGACGAAATGCCGGGATGCAACAGTCCCGATGTTGATGAGGACTGGCTAAGACTTAATCAACTGGCCCGTTTAAACTCCGCCTGCAGAGGTTAAGCGGGCAACATTAAAGTGCAGACTAAGCCTGTAGAAGTGCTGGCAACTTTTTTCTGGACGGGGAGTTCGACCCTCCCTCGCCTCCACCAAGTAATTTGAAGCTAAAATCAAAAGGATTTTAGCTTTTTTGTATCTAACGGGGTAATGGAAGGTGCTTGTTAAACCCCCGCCTCCCCATCCATTTAAGTGAACGATATGTAGAATTAACCGCTCTTCTATGCAAGGCTACATGGGAAACGGTGGAGGAGTGGCGTTTGCACTATGATAGAGAGCGGCCGCATGGAGCTTTGGGTAATCTTGCGCCAATGCAGTTTGCAGCAACCGAAAAGATGATTACTTGAAAATTCACAAAATTCGCATTACAACTGGTACCAGAAAAGGGGAGGCCCTCAAATCCCACGAAACTTGCACTCCGTCTGGCCCAGTTTTCGGGGAGAGGGTCACCCTCAAAACCGAGAAAACTCTAGTTCATAGTGGACTATAAGGTGGAGTAAGGTCATAAATAATCAGATTGGTCTTGAAAGCACTTCTGAAGAATATGTACAAAGGCTTGTGGCCCAAAGGGAATCTCCAAAGAAAAAGGGCCGGTCGATCGATCGGCCCTTTCCAATTCGTTTACCTCGAATTAATTTTGAAGTCTATTTCTTTTTTGCTTCCTCATAAAGGTATGCATTGGTGAGAGCTACTCCCATTTGTCCCGCAATAGTGCTCAACAATTCCACTTCCTCAGGCAAGAATTTACGGTCATGCCTGTTGCCAACACAGATTGTACCTATTACTTGCCCCTTAGATTTAATCGGCACTATCAGCATCGGATGTATCTTATCTTTCTGTACGCCAAGCCTGGTCAACCTTGAGTCCGAGGATGCATCTTCTACAATTAGCGGCTCACCCGTAGCCGCCACCTGGCCATTAAATCCTTCGCCAATCTTAATATGATCAATCTCCTCTGCAAGCGCAGATGATATGCCGTCATAAGCCATCAGCTTCAGATCCTTGGCTTTTTCATCAAGGTTAAATAAAAGTATTAAATCGGTAGAGAGGACCATTGCTATCTTATCCTTAGCTGTCTCAAGTACAACTTTAGGGTCGAGCGATTGGCTTAATGCTGAAGACACGATATTAAGCGTCTTGAGGCGCATCATGTAGCTCTTAACCTCGCGGTTGCTTACCTGCAATTTATCTTGCACATCCTCCAGCTTCTGCTGATATTTCTGTATCCGGTCGTTGTAAACGCAAAGAACAATACCTATTATGGTAACTAAAACCATCTCCAGTACGGCATCCGCCGGATGCGGCGACTGTACCAGAGCCCTGGGTAACATAGCGACAAGTGATGCCGCCAATGTTATCAATCCGGGCCATAGGCCAAATATAAAGCTTGCATAGAATATAATCAGCAGGTAAAGGATGCGCTCAACGACGTGACGGCTTAGCCCGAAAGTCAGATCGGTGCCGCTAAGCAAGCCAAGTGACTCCCTGTATTGAAGCACTGTTACCAATGCAAACAATATCAATATAAGCCAGAAATGCGGGTTGGCCCAGAATCTTGCCTTTTCCTTCATATAATAGTCTCCTTTATGCACGTTATTTTCCTATAGGTTACACACAGACCTATGGTAAGGCCGATAGTTGAGATTAGGTTAATTGAGCTTCTTATATACGCTAATTAAATTTGTGAATGATGTTTCCCTCCTTCCTTTTTCTTCGGATTTCATATTACCTATTAGAGAAACGATAAACATCGGCCATTTTGCGCAACATATAAGTGCATACAACTGGTAATTAGAATATGTGAAGATGCGCATAATAACTAATGGGATCAATTGCTCTTTGGTTAACGGTCTAACGGTAAAGGCGTATTTTACGGGTGTGAATTTGCGCTGGCTCTCTCATACAACCCCTCAGCGGCTTGCATCACTTTTCGCCCGATGCATTTTATTTATAGCCAAATCCCACCTCAATACTGGCTTAACACTAATGGTCAGTTACAACAGTATATATAATTATTTGGTGAAGGCTATTCACATTGATTACACCATTCATAATAGACAACAAAAATTGATTAGGGTAGTTTTCATATGTGTTGACTTGATAACTTACAGCCCTGCAAACCCATAATTATTGACAAATTCTTTTTGTACCGCATACCACGCCATATTTCTCCGTAATTCAAACCTTGGTTTCATTTTCGCATTTAGCGAGTGTTTCCAGGATCAACCTTTCCAGGTTTTCGCACAAAACCGGCTTTATCAAATAATCAACGGCACCCAGCCTCATGGCCTCATCGGCCAACCCTTCCGATGGAAAAGCCGTAATAATTATTGATTTTATATGCGGTTTGGATGCTTTTACTTCTCGTAATACCTGGATCCCGCTTTTCCCCGGTAGCCTGACATCTAGAATCAAAATGCTGTACTCCTTTTTCTCCACCATTTCGAGGGCTTCCTCACCGGTTTCAGCACTCTCCACCTGATAACCAACAGTCCGAAGCCAGTCTCCTATGGAATCCCTGACAATAGCTTCATCATCTACAATTAAGATCGGTTTCATATCAATTCCACCTCCTTTTGATATTTCCTGTATGCCATGCGTAATCTTTCATTCATCACCCCCTGGTTTTGGCACGCTTTTTAGATTTCAATCCGGCCTTTTTCTTCTTTACAAAATGTACCGATGTATAACGGCAAAGCCTCTGATTACCCGGTAATTTCCTGAGCTTCTCAACTTCCTGCTCGCCGATAACCGATATGGTACCGAATCTATCCTGTATATCCTGCGCAAACGCGCAATGACCGCACTCGTAATTACGCGTACATATTCTGAAAGATACAGCGCCAAGCTCCAACCATACATCCTTGCTCTTTGATTCCTTTTGGTCCAGTTCTTCCAAAGCCCCGCTGATAATCTTCTCCAGGTCCTCGATTTTAAACGGCTTGGGTAAATAATCTATTAATCCTATTTCTTTGGCCCTTTCCTGAGTTTCATGGGACGGATAAGCGGTAATGATTAATCCTTTGGTACCGGGTTTAATATCCTGGACTTCTTCGAATACATGCAAACCGTCTATACCCGGTAATCTTAAATCGAGGACAACAATGCCGAATTCTTCCTGCTTAACTTTCTCTAAGGCTTCCTCACCGGATTGAGCGACTTCCACATTGTAGCCATCGTCTTCAAGCCATTCCTTCAAAGCCTCTCTTAATAGTGTCTCATCTTCTACGAGGAGGATTTTTCTTTTTTCAGGCTCCATTTTTTTCTCCCTGATAAAAGCCTCGCATTAAAACAATGGTTGCTCAGCTTTTTTCCGACAGCTTCTCTGTGTGCAGGGGCAAATAAATTATAAAGGTAGCCCCCTCACCTTCCTTACTTCGAACTTCTATTTTCCCGTTATGCCGCTGAATGATGCCGTAGGATACGGCCAGTCCCAGGCCTACGCCTTTTACCTCACGCTTGGTAGTAAAAAAGGGTGTAAACAATTTGGTCATATTTTCTTTTGAGATGCCGCAACCGGTATCCTGAACCTCAAGTTTAAGCTTATCTTTATCTGCAGAGGTGCTTATGTTCAATGTTCCGCCGTTAGGCATGGCCTGAATAGCGTTTAAAATAAGATTAGTGCAAACCTGCTGCAACTGGTCGAAGTCAGCCATTAAATTAGGCAGTGCTGCATCGAGTTCTTTATTAACATGGACATGTTGAAGCTCAGCAGCGTGAGAAGTAAGGTCAAAAGCCCGGTTCACAATGTCGTTCAGGTTTAACTGCCGGAACGCGGGTGGCGACTGACGTGCGAAATCAAGCAGATTGCGGATCAACTTGGTACTGCGAATCAATTCTGCTTCCATTTTGGCCAGGTAGCTGAGAAAAATTTCATTGTCCATACTACCACTCTTTATCTTCTTCGCAAGCAACTGAGCATAGGTTAAAATACCTGATAGCGGATTGTTCACCTCATGGGCGATGGAGGCAGCCAGCTGGCCCAGTGACGTCAGCTTCTCAGCCTGGATCAGCTGCTGCTGGCTTTCTTTCAACTGCCGATGTGATTCACTGAGCTCACGATAAGCCGTGCTCAATTTGTCCTGCATCTCTTTCTCTTTGGTCACATCCCTGGCAATATTCTGGAAGCCGGTAGGTTTACCATTTTCCGTAACTATAGTAGTGCTTAATTTCACAAACGCTTCCGTACCGTCTCTTCTGATAATGCGCTGTTCATATGGCTGCTCTACTTCTTCTCCCTCAAAAAGGTGTTGTCTGACCTTCCCAGCCAGCGCTAGGCTCTCTTCAGTCAAGAAGTTCCTCACGTTCATATTATGAGCTTCTTTCAAGCTGTAGCCCGTAAGTTCGCCAGACGCTTTATTGGCGGTTATAATATTGCCCTCCAAGTCATGTACCCAGATTGCATCATGTGCATTTTCAAATATCTCGCGATGCCGTTTCTCTGAGGCCAGGGCCATTTCCGCAGCTATACACTCCCTCTGGTAACAAATGGCGTTTTCAATAGCCATTCCTATTTGACCACCAATTGTCGTTAGCAGTTCTATTTCTTCAGCCGGGAATTGCCGCGGGGTATGCATAGCTCCAACCAGAGCTCCAACAACATTTCCTTTGGCTCTGAGCGGAACAGCAATCCCGGCATAGATTCCCGCCCGCTTTCTCAATTTCCGATATAAGACCCCTGTCTCCATTAACATCCTCTATCATATTAGTCTTTCCTGTGCGAAAGACTCGACCGACAAAGCTTTCATCGATCCTCAGCCCGTTTAGCGCAGCAACCAATTCTTTTTTTATTCCCAGATGAGCCGAAACTCTGAGATTATTATTATCTCTGTCCAGAAGGTAAATAAGCACGATATCCAGGCTCATTGCCTGCTTAATTTCTTTGGCGGCAGCGTTCAGTATTTCATCCAACTCTAACGATTGGCTCAATATGGCGGAAATTTCATTTAAAGCCCAGAGCCGTTCCTCATTCCGCCTTGTCATTTGAAATACCGATTGAAGCTGCTGGTCAGCTATCTCCAGCTTTGATTTGGCCTGCTGTTCGCGTTCTTTCTCTTTCCTGTAACTATCAAACCAGAGGATGATCAATACGCCTACTATTATGACGCCGATAGTCTCAAATAAGGAGTCTGCAAAATATTGCGAGATCAGGAAGACACGGGGTAACATAGCGATGGCTGAAATTGCCAGGCTTATAAGTCCGGCCGCCGTCCCGAAAACAAAAGTAGCATATCCGATAGGAATCAGAAGCAGAATACGCTCTACTGCATGACGCGTTAAGCCTAGAAAAGAAAAAAACGATGTTGTATTGGGTAACAGAATTTGCGGATACTGAAATAAGATACAGAGGACAAACATGACACCGACGATCCAGAAACGCGGATCGCGCAACATTTTCAAACGCTGGATAATCGTTTGTCCGGTCATAGCCAAAGTCTCACCATCCTATAAATTCCGGCCA
>CAWJIA010000004.1:0-72025 GCA_963842805.1 uncultured Chloroflexia bacterium
TCGTTGCCAGTATCAGCGCCCCATTGGATATACTGAGGTACCTGGTCAACAAGTGCTTCATCGCCGTAAATGGTGTAAGTTTAACCGTTACGGATTGCAGCTCATCGCAGTTTTCTGTTTCACTTGTAACGTATACCCGGAATAACTCGAACATGGGTATATTAAAACAGGGCCAGAGTGTCAACCTGGAAGTAGACATAATGTCTAAATATATAGAAAAATTTTATAAAGAGGGTAACCAAAAGGGTATAATCAACGTATTAAATCAATATGATTACCTGAAATGAGGAAAATAAAATGGCGCTGTCACCGATACCTGAAGTAATTGAAGATTTAAAATCCGGAAAATTCATCATTATAGTCGATGATGAGAACAGGGAGAATGAGGGCGACCTGGGAATCGCCGCTGAAAAAGTAACTCCCGAACTGATAAATTTTATGGCCACTTACGCGCGCGGCCTGATCTGCATGCCGATTATCGGCAAAAGGCTGGATGAATTGCAGATACCTCCCATGGTTCAGGAGAATACCTCCAAATTTACAACTGCCTTTGCAGTATCTGTGGAAGCTAAAAATAAGACCACCAGCGGAATTTCGGCATTCGATCGCTCGGTTACTGTAAAAGCGATAATAGATCCTAAAACAAGGGTTGAAGATATAGCCCGCCCGGGCCACATGTTCCCTCTCAGGGCCAGGGAAGGCGGTGTGCTGGTGCGGGCAGGACACACTGAGGCTATTGTCGATATGGCTAAAATGGCCGGACTTTACCCCGCCGGTGTTATATGTGAAATATTGAACGAAGACGGGACCATGGCCAGACTGCCTCAACTGGAAAAGATAGCAGCACGGCATAATATTAAAATCGTCAGCATTGCAGACCTTATCACATACAGGAGACGCTCCGAAAGGCTTGTTCAGAAGGTGGCTGAAGCCAAATTCCCTACTAAATACGGCGACTTTACGATACTGGCATATAAGAGCACTGTAGATACCGATGAGCATGTTGCCCTGGTGATGGGCGATCTGTCCGACAGCAAGCCGGTTTTAGTCAGGGTCCACAGCGAATGTGTAACGGGGGATGTGTTTGCAAGTCTAAGATGTGATTGTGGGGAACAGGTCCATATGGCGATGAAGAAAATTGCCCATGAGGGCAGGGGGGTATTCCTTTACATGCGGCAGGAAGGAAGGGGAATCGGTCTACATAATAAATTAAAAGCTTATGAGTTGCAGGACCAGGGGCTGGACACAGTGGAGGCGAACATAGCGCTGGGTTTTGACGCTGATCTGAGGGACTACGGTATCGGTGCGCAAATACTGGCAGACCTGGGATTGCATGATATACGCCTCCTGACAAACAATCCCAAGAAAATTATAGGTCTGGAAAGCTATGGCCTGAAGGTTGTTGAAAGCATCAGGCTAATTGCTGTTCCCACCGAACACAACAGGAACTATCTTAAGACCAAGCAGGAAAAGCTGGAACATTTGTTAACGATAGAGGACTAGCACGCGTAACCGAACGATAGGAGGGTTAAAATGTCCAAGATTTATCAGGGGATGCTTGCCGGGAAAGGTTTAAAGTTTGGTATTGTGATATCGCGCTTTAATGAAGTGATCACGGGAAGATTGTTAGAAGGAGCCAAGGATTCCCTCCTGCGTCACGGCGTTAGCGAACAGGATATCGATATGGCGTGGACTCCGGGGTGCCTGGAGATACCTGTTACAGCTAAAAAAATGCTGGAAACCGGAAAATACAACGCTATCCTGTGCCTGGGATGCGTGATCAGGGGAGGGACCCCCCATTTTGAATATGTGGCTTCAGAGGTGAATAAAGGTATTGCCAGATTAAGCATGGATACTGGGATGCCGGTTATTCAGGGCATCATAACAGCAGATAACCTTGAACAGGCTATTGAAAGGGCGGGAGCCAAAGAAGGAAACAGGGGATTCGCCGCAGCCAACAGTGGGATTGAGATGGCCAACCTGCTGAAAAGCTTCGGGACGTAGTATTTATTCAGTTACCTTGTAAACCTTGTCGCCGTGCCGGACTTTGTCAGCTACCTTGATGCCGACAGCGTCGCCTGCGTTAGCAGTCTCCACGTTTTGATTGTGTATCTGCATTGAGCTGACAACCATTTCCATATCCGTGGTATGGCCCTTGATATGAATAGTATCACCAACCTTCAACTCGGCTGTTAACTCGATGGCGGCAACAACGGGTTTAGCGAAGAAATCAGAAATAGTACCAACTTCGACCTCTGCCATGGTGACACCTCCCTCTCAAATTGAATGTTTGATGTTTTGTTTTAGTATATTTGTAACAAGCTAATAAATCAAGACGCTGATTCTGGAATTGATTGCAAATATTTGACACTAATATCATATTGAGCTAAATTATATTTTCGTTTAGTGGTTTCATCTTCTAATAGATCCATTGACAATAGGTATTCTTTATGATGACGGAGGTATGTTCATGGTCAAAAGGTCCTTCAGATAACCGTATTATGCATTCTTGCATTTACAATTGTATCGGCTGCCTTTATAACTAATACCCCTGTGAATGCAGCACAATCTCATAAATCATACGAGGCCGCCGGATATGCAGGACAAAATGATACGGCGCCTGCCGAAAGTTTGGAATTAACATGCCAGTACCCGGTTTTAAGCGGCTATTCGGGGCTGAGCTATTCTTTCACGGTGAGCTTAAATTACAAGGGGCCGGGATCTAAGACCTTCGATTTGAAAGCCACGGTGCCGGATGGCTTCACGTATAGTATCTATCCGGGTTATGGCGAGGGGCAGGAGATAGCTGCCATCCGCCTTGACGGCACCAAGGGATATGGCGACACGATTAAACTCACGGTAAATCCATTTACCACTAAGGCCCCGCCGGTCGGTGAATATCCCATCGTTTTCCAGGCCAGCTCGGGGGACGTGAGCGCAAGCATTGATCTCAAAGGCATTGTAACCGCCAATTACGATATGAAGATGGCCACACCTGACGGAAGGTTGAATACCGAGGCTACTTCCGGGCAGGACAATAATATGACCATTCAACTGACCAATACCGGGTCAGGCGACCTTGAAAACGTTAATATAACCTGTTCGGCCAATGACCATCCAAGCGGGTGGACCGTTACATGCAAGCCCGATAAGCTGGACTCCTTTAAATCCGGAGATATGAAGGAAATCCAGGTAACCATCAGGCCGTCCGACAAAGCCATTTCGGGTGATTATATGGTTACGGTTCAGGCTCAACCTGAATCAAGGTATGCTTTTGCCAATTTACAGATAAGGGTTACTGTACTTACGCCCACGATCTGGGGCTGGGTTGGAGTCGGTATCGTAATTCTGGTGGTACTGGCCCTGGCTGTTATCTTCATGCGCTTTGGCCGCCGCTGATGGAGATTATGAGCGATAATTTTGTTATTGAAACCCATAATTTGACCAAGGCCTACGGCAAGTTTGTGGCGGTCGACAGCCTGAACTTGCAGTTGCCCGAGGGAGAGGTATTCGGATTGCTGGGTCCCAACGGCGCAGGCAAAACGACAACCATCTTAATGCTGATGGGGTTTTCAGAACCCACTGCGGGCACCGTTAGTGTAATCGGCTATAATCCTGCCCGTGAGCCTATTAAAGTAAAAAAAGTGGTGGGTTATATGCCGGAGAAAATAGGGTTTTATGACGATCTGACTGCCCGTGAAAACCTTCAATATACGGGAAGGTTAAATGGACTTGCAGGGTCATTCCTGTCAGATAAAATCGACGGATTGCTGGAGGTCATTGGTTTAAAAGACAAAGCTGATCAAATCGTGGGCAAGTACTCCCACGGTATGAAACAGCGCCTCGGCATAGCGGATGTCATGGTAAAGGGTCCCAGAGTAGCAATTTTTGATGAGCCGACTTCGGGAATCGATCCTGAAGGCACCGACCAGATTTTGAATCTGATAAGAGCCATGTCCAAACAGAAGGTAACCGTTTTGATATCCTCTCACCAGCTACATCAGATTCAAAAGGTATGTACTCAGGTCGGGATCTTTTCCAAGGGCAAGATGCTGGCTTCGGGCCCAGTCGACAAGTTGGGCAGGGAAATGCTGCGTGAAGGGCAATTCAATATTATAATGCCCATAGCCCAACTGGCCGATAAAGTTAGTGAAGAGATCATGAAAATACCGGGTGTTATAAGTGTGGAATGTGTGGGTGAAAGTACAGTAGTCAAGGCCGAAGACAACCTGGAAAAAGAACTGGAGCAGGTCATGCTGAAGTGCACGGGGCTGAAAATCCAGATGAAAGTTGAGGAATTCGAGCTCGAAGAAGTCTATATGAAATATTTTAGAGAGTCGTAATAATGACAGGCTTAAAAGAGATATTGTGGAAGGAACTGTCTGACTGTTTCAATAGCAAAAGGTTTATTGTTCTGTTCTTACTCATATATGTAGCCGGCATAGCTACCGTCTATATCGCATCGCAGAATATCCGGACCAGCGTCGATGAGTCAACGAAATATATATTCCTTAATCTGTTTACAACATCCGGCAGCAGTAATCCATTTTCCTTCCCGCTTTTCATGTCGATCTTCATACCCATAATTGGCATTGCCCTTGGCTTCGATGCCGTCAATAGCGAAAGGGTAAGCGGTAATTTAAGCCGCCTGCTGGCACAGCCCGTCTACCGTGATGACGTTATAAACGGTAAATTCCTGGCCGGACTGGTTATGATGGCCTTAATGATATTTTCCATGGTCATCCTCGTCTCAGGCCTCGGTCTGCGTATGATCGGTGTCCCGCCACAAGCAGAGGAAATACTGCGCCTGTTCACGTTTATAGTCATCAGCATATTATATGGAGCCTTCTGGATGTCGCTGGCTATCCTTTTCTCCGTGCTATTCAGAAAGACGTCGACCTCCGCCCTGACTTCGATCGCAATCTGGATGTTTCTTTTCCTGTTCGGGAGTTTAATTGCAGCCTTGATTGCGGGCGCCGTATTGCATACAAACACACAAACCGCCTCCGTGAACGATATAATGCAATTCGACAGCTTATTCAGGATGATAAGCAGGATTTCCCCCGGGACCCTGTATTCCGAGAGCATTCAGGCGATATTGCTGCCATCCATGGGCACCAGCAGTCCGACCATGATGGTAATTGGTATATATTCCGGGCTTACTCCCACGCCTCTACCACTGTATCAGAGCCTGTTGATCGTCTGGCCGCAAATAGTGACGCTGGTTGCGCTGACCGCGGTGTGCTTTGCCATTGCGTACATCAAGTTTATGCGCGAAGAAATAAGGGCTATTTAGTTACCGCCGGCCGTTGGACAGCTGCGCTACGCATAATTAAACTTTAGCTGTTGCCTTTCACGTTGCCCAGGAACGGGGCTAAGCCGAAATTAAAAGGAGATTTTGAGATGATATTCGAGGCTCTAACTGTGGGATTTATAGCCACCAATTGCTATATCGTTGCTTCCGACAAATCCAAAAGAGGGATGATAATAGACCCGGGAGCGGAATCGAGGACGATATTAAAGAGAATCGAAAGCCTTGATATCTCCGTGGCATTGATAGTAGTTACACATTCCCATTTCGATCATATCGGGGCCGTCAAGACCTTAAAAGAGGCAACCGGCGCCAAGTTTGCTGTGGGCGCAGGTGCGGACGCTGCGACCCCAGGCGCCTTCGTTAAGCTGGTTGCTGCCATGTCAGGGGGCTCAGCGAAGGTTCCGGAACCCGATCTGCTATTAAGGGACGGCGATAAAATCGATATAGACAACCTTCATTTCGAAGTGCTGTTTACTCCGGGCCACAGTCCGGATGAAATATCTTTGTATGGTCACGGCATTCTTTTCAGCGGTGATACCCTTTTTAATGCGGGCATAGGGCGGACCGATTTTCCGGGGTGCAGCTATAAACAGCTTGAATATAGTATTAAGAGCAAGCTTTATATATTACCCGATGACACCATAGTTTATCCGGGACATGGGCCTCAGACCACAATTGGGGATGAGAAAAGGGGCAATCCCTTTATCAGGTGATTGCCCCTTTTTATCAGCAGCCCAAGTCTATTTCTAGACGAAGAGCGGGCAGAGTACCAGGGTGATGGTGGCCAGAAGCTTTATTAGCACGTGCAGTGAAGGACCCGCAGTATCTTTGAGCGGATCACCGACGGTATCTCCCACTACGGCAGCCTTATGAGCATCTGAACCTTTGCCAAGGATGTTGCCTTTATCGTCTTTCAGCTGATCATCTTCAATCATCTTTTTGGCATTGTCCCAGGCGCCGCCGCCGTTGTTCATGAAGGAGGCCAACATGATACCGGAGATTGTGCCGACCATCAATACGGCTGCGACGACCTGTGCGCCGTCAAAGCCGAGATATTTGAAGAGGAGGCCGATTACGACCGGGGCTAGCACCGGCAGGAGAGCCGGGGCGATCATTTCCCTCAGGCCGGCTTTAGCGGTGATGTCCACGATCTCGCCATAGTCAGGCTTCTCAGTGCCGGCCATGATGCCCGGATGAGCCCTGAATTGCTCGCGGACAGCGGTGATGATTTTGCTGGCAGTGCGGCCGACTGCTTTGATTGCCATGGAACTGAACAGGAAAACCAGCATGGCAGCAAGCAGTGCGCCAACGAAAACATCGATGCGTGCGATATTAACTGAATCGAAAATTCCTCCCCTGAGGAATGCTACCCTGGCCATGTAGGCCTGGAAGAGCAGGAAAGCAGCCAGGCCGGCGGAGACCATGGCGTAGCCCTTGGTAAGCGCCTTGGTAGTATTGCCGACGGCATCGAGCCTGTCGGTAATCCTGCGGATCTCTTTGCCGGCGCCGGCCATCTCGTTAATGCCGTTGGCATTATCGGTGATGGGGCCGAAGGTATCCATTGATAGGACGTAAGGGCAGGTCATAAGCATGCCCATGGTGGCAACCGCAGTACCGAAAGCACCACCACCCAGTACGCCGCTCATCTGGCCGAACCAGTAAGCCAGCATAAGGGCGACGCCGATTACGATAGCAGTAGCAAAAGTGGTTTCGAAACCGACTGCAAGGCCCATGACGATATTGGTTGCAGGACCGGTTTTGGAAGCTTCAGCGATATCCTGAACAGGCTTGTAACGGGACTCCGTATAGTATTGTGTTACATAGATAATGGCAATGCTGGCAATTATGCCGACCATGCCGGCTCCGAAAAGCCACCAGTTATTGAGCATGAAATATACTGTGATTGCCAGGCCGATGACGGAAAGAGCGATGGCTACAAAGTAGCCGCGATTGAGAGCATTCATGGCATTCTCGCTTTCTTTTGCACGCACGATCATAATGCCGATCATGCTGGCGATCATACCAAAGCCACGAACACACAGGGGGAAGAGGACCCATGCTACATTGTGCGTAATAACGTATATTGCGACACCCAGAATCATAGCGCCGATATTCTCGGCTGCTGTTGACTCAAAGAGGTCGGCGCCGCGGCCGGCGCAGTCGCCAACGTTATCGCCGACGAGGTCTGCGATAACTGCGGCGTTGCGGGGATCGTCTTCAGGGATTCCAGCTTCGACTTTGCCGACGAGGTCAGCGCCCATATCGGCTGCCTTAGTATAAATACCGCCGCCGAGCTGAGCGAACAGCGCTACGAAGCTGGCGCCGAAGCCGAAGCCGACGATCAACTCCGGTGAAAGTTCGGGTGTACTAGCTCCGCCAAAGGCAAAGAAGATTACGGTTACGCCTATCAGGCTGAGCGCTGTGATGAGGAACCCGGAAACAGCGCCACCACGCAGGGCGACACTCACTGCCTCGTTAAGATTTTTCTGAGCGGCGGCAGCGCAGCGTACGTTGGATTTAACTGCTATGTACATACCGATAAACCCGGCTACGCCGGAACAAATGGCGCCGACCATGAATGCCAGAGCGGTATGCCAGCCGATTGAAATGGCATCATAACCGGCTTTTTGAAGTTCTGCCTCGGCCGGCATTCGAGCTACGATAAAGCCGATGATGATGGCCACGAACACGGAGTAAATTGCGATCGTGCCATACTGCCTCTTAAGGAACGCCCACGCACCCTCAAAAATCATGTCACCAATTTCTTTCATCTTTGGAGTGCCTGTCGGTTTGCGCATGATACTTACGATCAGCCATGCGGCGAACGCAAGTGTCAAAACACCTGCAACAGGTACGATCCAAAAGATCGGGGGAATTTGTACCATGGTACCTCCTTATTAGAATTAATTATGGTCACGCTGTAAAACAGCGCATACCCACCAAATCGGGGATTTTACCAGTGGTGACGATTAAAGTCAAGCTAAATCTAGTCCGCAGAAATACGTAATTTGCTGGTTAAAGTACCTAATTTTCTCTGGAGGCGATTGTTGTGGATCACCAGGGTAAGGTCTCCGCGGGTTTTTTCTACTATACCCCTGACGCTGTCGGTATTGCGCCTGAGGCCGTAAGTGATAGCATCGGGGAAATCCATGGTTACCAGGATTGTATAGATATGGTCCATCACAGCCAGAAGCTCTTCCGAGGCGGAAAAATCATTGGTCCTCAGGCTGTCCAGCAGAAATCTTCTAAGCTCTCCAACCGATTCGGCCAGGCCGTTGAGATATGCCGGATATGCGATGCGCAGAGAGTCCGGGTCAGGGATATCTTTCTCAAAGAGTATACCGTAGGTTATCCGGGCCTCAGCAAATTCTTTAAAAGCATCATGCACGTAATTGGCGCTCAACAATTCCTGATGTATGCCGGACAGGTCCTCCTGGAGCTGTTGCACCAGTGAAGCGGCCGAGTTTACCAGATCCAAGGCGTGTTCTTTCTCTCTCCGGTGGATGGCCCTGATGGCAGTGGAGCTGAGCCGAATGATTTCGCGGCAGCCTTTGAGACATTTTTCACGCGCGGAATCCTTGGCGCCCAGCTTCTTTCGTATCTTATCTGCAATCTTATCCAGCTTACGTGATGCTTTTTCCTTTTCTTTCAATTCTTTTCCCGTCCTTATTAGAGATTCGTTGATCAGGCAGTCTGGTGATAATGGCCTTTTCTAAGGAATAAACGAGGTACCTTGATTCTTTCAGTTTGGTGGAAGATAGAACAGATTTCAGGTCCGGTAATTTTGACAGCTCTTCCAGCACCCGTATCCCCTCCTGTGCCCTTTTGGCATTGGCCCTGACCACTGCGGCAAGGTCCTGATGTTCATCGCTTAGATCGAATCCTGAGCCGATATCGCCTTCTACATTCCTTGTTTCGATTAGATGAGTAGCAATGCCGCTCACCAGATGGTTTAGCTGATGCCGCAGGGATTTAAGGCGTCGGCTGATATTGACATCTTCGATTATGTACCTGGATATATCTTCCAGGACGCGCAGCCCCTCGCTTATACGGTTTACATTAGCATCAATGGTACGCAGAATCCGCGGATGCACTGCTATTCAAGTCCTTGGCAGACTCGGGAAGGTCCCCTCCCCTGGCTGCCTCTATGCTTTTCTTGAGTTCTGAAGGGATTTCCATATTCATATCTTTGAATTTCTTCTCGATATTTCTGCCTATATTGCGGGGATCCTTATAGTAGTCCGGAGATACGTGCGATCTGGGCTCTCCGCTTTCTGCGTGCAGGGAGCCGATCGATTTGTGTATGGCAAAACCCGAGAATATGCGCGTTAACTCATAGCTTCCGCACATCGGGCAAGACGGGTTCGGATTGATGGCAGTCAACCTCATGAAAAGGCTGACCCTTTGGTTGCAATTATTGCACGTATACTCGTAAATAGGCATAACCAACCCCTCGTTTCAGGGGACTTCCCCGTTCGTTTCCTGTCCCGAATCCGGACTGGAGGGCATGATTCCTCTCTCCATCCGTTCCAGTGTCTCCTGATATTCGGGAGTAGCCGGTTCGCCACCGCTCATTTTTTTATTCCATTCTGCCATGGCTTTGGGGTCATTATTCATCATGCCGCGCATTAGCTGTGAATCCGAAAGAATGTTATCATATACATCTTTATAAGAAGATTGCACCATAAATGTCGAGAACCTGCGCTGCAGCGAATTTTCCTGACATTTGGGGCAGCAAGGCTTATCGCTCTGGGAAGAAGCAAGGTAGATTTCTACCCTGGCATTACAACTATTGCACCAGTACTCATAAATAGGCATACTAATCACCCGGATTCGATGATTGTAACACATGTTATTTGACTTGTTAAAAGGTGGCCGCCTGAACCGGGTAAGCAGATTTAAATTCATATTGACTTACATACACTTACTTATATAAAATGCTCCGAGGTGAATACTCGTGAAAAGCAATGAGATCCGTACTGAATTTTTAAATTTCTTTACTGAAAAAAAGCATAAAGTAATACCCAGTTCCTCCCTGATACCTCATGGTGATCCTACACTGCTGCTAACTACGGCCGGAATGGTGCAGGTCAAGCCCTATTTCCTGGGGCTGGCTGTGCCGCCTAACCCCAGGTTGGCATCCTGCCAGAAATGCTTCAGGACAACGGACGTTGAGTCGGTCGGGGATAACAAGCACCTTACTTTCTTCGAGATGCTGGGTAACTTCAGTGTGGGCGATTATTTCAAAAAAGAGGCCATTAAGTGGGCCTGGGAATTTGTCGTTGACCGGCTGCATCTGCCCGTCGAAAAACTCTGGGTGACTATATTTCTGGATGATAACGAGGCATTCAAAATCTGGAAAGAGATTGGTTTCCCCGAAAATAAGATCGTCAGGCTGGGGGAAAAGGACAATTTCTGGGGGCCTGCGGGTGATAGCGGGCCCTGCGGACCCTGCAGCGAGATACACTATGATTTAGGAGAGAAATACGGCTGCGGTAAACCTGATTGCGACCCCTCGTGTAGTTGCGGAAGGTTCTCCGAAATCTGGAACCTGGTATTTACAGAATATAACCAGGACCGTGAAGGTAAACGGACGAAACTGCCCAAACCCAACATCGATACCGGGATGGGCCTGGAACGAATAGTCGCTGCTTCCAACGGTAATCCCACTGTTTATGAGACAGATCTTTTTGTCCCTCTGATAGAAAGGATCCGTGCTATAACAGGGAAAAAGGGTGGCGTTGACGAGACAATCGATAGATCGTTTAAAGTAATTGCGGAGCATGGCCGGGGCATCACCTTCCTAATTGCGGATGGGGTGCTGCCCTCCAACGAAGGCCGAGGCTATGTGCTCAGGAGGATCTTAAGGCGTGCCTGCTTCCTGGGGAGAAAGCTCGGCATTGATAAGCCGTTCATCAGTGAAATGGCCAAGGTTGTCATCGACAGGATGGGGAGTATCTACCCGGAACTGGTAAACAACCGGAAGCTAATATTTGACATAATCAGAAATGAAGAAGAGAAATTCGAGGTTACACTGGATGCCGGCATTAATCTCTGCGAAAAAGCCATAAATGAAGCCAAGTTTCAAAACAGGAATTGCCTTCTAAATGAGGAGGTGTTCAAATTCTGGGATACCTACGGTTTTCCTTTGGAGCTCAGCGCTGAGATTGCAAAGGAGCACGGCCTTACGGTCGACCGGGCCGGCTATGAGCTAGAGATGGAAAAGCAGCGTGAAAGGGCCAGGGCTTCACACAAATTTAGCACTCAGTTTTTCAGCGGCAGTGCCATCGATACAAAATCCCTGGAACCAACAGAGTTTGTCGGATACGAGGAGCTATCCATAAGCGCCAAGATAGTCCAAATAATCGATAACGCTTCGGGCAAACCGGTTTCTGAAGCAGTCAAAGGGAAAAATATCACACTCGTTCTCGACAAGACTCCGTTTTACGGTGAAATGGGCGGGCAGGTCGGGGATACGGGCAAAATAAAATCCAGGTCGGGTGAAGTTAATATTGCCAATGCAGTTTCCTATACCAACACAATAGCCGTCTCCGGCCAGGTTGTTTCGGGCACCATATCTCAAGGTGATATAGTTAGCGCCGCCGTAGATATGGACCGCAGGTTGGATATAGCCAGAAACCATACCGCCACACATATATTACAGGCTGTGCTCAGGAAGGTATTGGGCAGCCATGTGGCACAGAGGGGGTCACTTGTATCTCCTGAAAGGCTGCGTTTTGATTTTACCCACCTGGCCGCCATAAGTAAGCAGCAGTTAAAGGAAATACAAGCCGGAGTCAACGAGATAATACGCAAAAATTTACCAGTGGCAACGGATGTCTGTCCATATGACCAGGCGGTGGGTCAGGGTGCAACGGCTATATTTGAAGAAAAGTACGGTGATATCGTGAGAGTGGTCAAAGTCGGCGATCCCGGCGTTAGTATGGAGCTTTGTGGCGGAACGCATGTTAAGCGAACGGGTGAGATAGGCCACTTTTTGATATTGAGTGAAGCCAGCATAGGCACGGGTTTGCGCCGGATAGAGGCTGTGACAGGCAGGAGCGCCGAGGACATGATCGGCGAGCGCTTGGGCATATTGGAGCAATTATCCGGTGATTTAAAGGCGAGTATCAATGAAATCCCAGCTAAGATTGCAGGCCTGCAGGCCAGCCTGGCCTTGGGTGCCAGGGAAGCCGCACAGCTAAGGCGGGAAAAATCCAGGTCTGAGGTGGACGAGCTTATCAAATACCGTCTGAAAATATTTAACGGAGTAAATATACTTTTTGCTGAGGTGGCTTCCCGGCCGATGACGGATATGATGGAAATGGGGGATATGCTCCGCGATAAAATTAAAAGCGGGGTCGTAGTTCTAGCCACCGTATTCGATGAGAAGCCGGGATTTATTGCCACGGCCACACCAGATATTATCCAGAAGGGTTTTCACAGCGGAAAACTTATTAAGAAGGTGGCCGCTATTGCTGGAGGAAGTGGTGGAGGAAAGGCTGAAATGGCCCAGGCCGGCGCCAAAAATGGGGACAAAATCGCGGAGGCGTTGCAATCTGTGCCCAAATTTGTCGAGGAATTACTAAAGTAGGGATATGCCAAGAATCTTAGGACTGGATATAGGAGATAGAAAAATCGGGGTGGCGCTGTCTGACCCGTCGCAAGTCTTGGCTACCCCTCTCAGCACTATCATCAGGGAGGAGGATGCGAAAACTATCAATCAAATAACTGCCCTGGTAAAGAAGTATGGCGCCAGTCAGATCATAATCGGACTTCCCTATTCTTTAAGCGGTGCCATTGGAAAACAGGCTGAGAAGGTCCTGGCCTTTAAGCAAAAGATAGCCGAGGTGGTAAATGTCGAAATTATTATGCAGGATGAGCGGTTGTCTTCAGTTTCGGCCAACCAAAAGCTAAGGGAGGCAGGGAAGAAGGGAAGCAAGTTAAAAAATGAAATGGATGCAGCGGCGGCCACAGTGATTTTGCAGTCATACCTGGATGAGATGAAAATGAACGGCGATTCTACACAGTCCGATAAGCCTTCACATTAGTTTTATATACTGTTAAATAATAATATTTCATTAGCCCCATTTAGGAGATTAATGCTGTGCATGGAGGTGCCGGATGAGACCAGTCATATCATTCGTTTTGATATTGGTATTAGCTGTTTCCCTGTTGACATCATGCAGTGCAATTGTGAATAAGGTTGCGGTAATATCGCTAAACGGCGTAATCCAGATAGAGTCGGGCTCATCGGTCTTTAGCGGCTCTTCCATTACACCGGATGACGTAAGAAAACAACTTGAGCGCGCTCAGAACGATTTCAATGTCAAGGCTATAGTCATTCAGGTCAACAGTCCTGGAGGGGATGTCAGCGCCTGCCAGGAAATTGTGTATGAGATGCAAAAGGTAAAGAAACCTATGGTTATCAGCATGAGAAGCGTGGCTGCGTCCGGAGGTTACTATATCTCTGCTAAAGCTAATAAAATCATTGCTCTGCCTTCGACTCTGACCGGAAGCATTGGAGTGATTTCAGAGGTCCCCAATTTAAAGGGTCTATTCGATAAGATCGGTGTAAATATGGAGATCGTGAAATCCGGCAAATATAAGGACATGTATTCCGGTATGCGTGAGCTGACGCCGGAGGAAACGGCCATCGTACAGAAAACTACCGATGAATTATATGGTGAATTCATTGATATCGTGGCCGAGGGCCGCCATATGGACACCGGAAAAGTGAAAGATCTGGCTACCGGTCAGGCCTACACCGGGCTTCAGGCCAAAGAGCTGGGACTGGTTGATGAACTTGGAGGGCTGGAAACAGCAGTTGACGAAGCTGCGAAATTAGCTTCCATAGAAAATCCTCAGATTGAATATTACCACCCGGAAACACCGGGCTTATTAAGGATGCTTTTCAGCGGCAATGATAGCATTCTGTGGGATTTTTTCGGCGGCAAATTATTGGGCGCTGAACAAGTAGCGGCGCTAAATTTTATCAATAACTCATATCCAAGATTCCTGTATCAATGACCGTTGATCAGGCCCTATTCCGGTCGTAAAAAACCGGGCCTGTTTTTGATGAAGATATCAAAACGGTATATCATATTACAGTTATTTTGGTCTCCCATCACACTTCGGACCAGGGATTAATCTAAATTGAGCATCGTACTAAAAGCAGATTACAGTTTTGCTGACTATATATACGTCCTTAAGCCCAGAGAAACCAGCCTTATCCTGATAGTCGCTGCTTGTTCCGCGCTGGTTGCTGCGGCAACTCTTAACGGGGTGTTCCCGGTTAAAGACTTTATTCTGACCGTAGTGGCGATAGCTCTGGGGAGTGCCGGGGCCAATGGGCTGACTAATTATCTGGACCGTAATGTAGATGCGCGCATGAAGAGGACTTGCAAACGGGTATTGCCGGCCAAGCGGATCCAGCCGCCCGAAAAGGCGCTGGCTCTGACCTTAATACTTATAATAGCCGGCCTGGTGATGGCCTGGTTTTTATCCCCTATATGCTTCTTTATCGGGCTGGTGGGTGTTTTGGCCTCCGGAATCTGGCGTAAGACCATCTCATGTACTTTCTTCGGCATCATAGCCGGCAGCGCTCCAATCCTTATAGGATGGTATGCAATCACCAAGCAACCGTCTATCGATATCATGCCGGTCTTGTTGTTTTGCATGATAGCATGCTGGACGCCGACACATGTCTGGACGCTGATGATTGCTAACCGGGAAGACTATGAGAGCGCCGGGATGCATTATTTCCCTTTGAGCTTTAAAGACGCAGATGTAATTAAAATGCTGGCCGCGCTTTCGATTGGCCTTTCGATCTTTGCCATCTTAGTTTATTTCTTGACGGGAAAGTTCCACTGGCTCTATTTATCGGTTGCGGTCGTTCTGAGTCTGATAATGATAATTGCCAATTTGAGGCTGCTTTTCAATCCCACTTCTAAGAACGCCTGGGCAGTATATAAACTTTCGGCCTTCCCCTACCTCGGCATTATCTTCACCGTAATGGCAATTGATGCATGGCTTATTTAGAAAAACGGCCCGGATATGTCCTGGATTATGCGTTTAATCCCGCCAGCGTGGCTGTAGTTGGAGCTTCCGATCAGCCGTTTTCATTCGGTTACCATTTTCTTCGGCACCTCCTCGATTACGGGTTTAAGGGACTTATATACCCCGTCAATCCGCAAAAGGAATCCGTGCAGGGTGTCAAGGCTTACAACAGCCTAAGCGATATACCGGGGGATGTAGATCTGGTCATCTGCTGCGTACCGACCAGCAGGGTCCTACCACTGCTGGAAGAATGCCCTTCTAAAAATGTAAAGGTAATGCACCTGTTTACCGCCCGTTTAAGCGAGACAGGGAGGCCGCAGGCGCTGGAGTTGGAATGTAAGATACAGAACAAAGCCCGTGAGTTGGGTATCCGCATCATAGGGCCCAATTGCATGGGAATTTACAGCCCAGCATCCGGCATCGCATTCGGCTACGGCTTCCCCAGGGAAGTGGGCAATATAGGAGTGGTATTCCAGAGCGGTGGTTCGGCAACTACCTTGATTCAGAATGGGATGCTCCAGGGTCTCCGCTTTAGTAAAGTGATCAGCTATGGAAACGCTTTCGATATAGATGAAAGCTATATCCTAGACTATCTTACCGAGGATCAAAATACAAGGGCAATAGCGGCTTATATCGAAGGAGTAAAAGACGGCCAAAAGTTAATGAACTCGTTAAAAAAGGCAGCAGCCTTAAAACCCGTAATTGCGATCAAAGGAGGCAGGGGCAAGGCTGGGACGAGGGCGGTTATGTCCCACACCGCCGCACTGGCGGGCTCTCTTGACCTGTGGCATACGGCTTTTAACCAGGCCGGAGTTATCGAAGCCAGAGATATCGATGAGATGATTAATCTGCTGGTGCTATTTAATTGCCTGCCTCCGATAAAGGGCGGTAGAATTGGGGTGATGGGTGGAGGTGGAGGGAAAAACGTTATATCAGCAGATGTTGCGGAAGAGGCAGGTTTAACACTACCCCCATTATCAGATGACATGCGAAAGCAGTTGCGGGAAATGGTGCCGGATCTGTGGGACTGGGTAGGCAACCCGGTGGATTTCTCTATCTGGGGCGACAGCTTTATGAAGGTGAGGGAAATACCCGGCCTGTTTATCGAAAGCCCTGAGTTCGATTTTCTCGTCATCCAGGTTTCCGATGATAACCCCATGGCCGATGACTGGTGGGTTAACATTATAAAGATGGAGGTTGAGAATATAGTAAGTTATGCGAAGCAGGGGCGAAAACCGATTATTGCCGTTATGAGTACAGCAAAAGCTGGATACCGGGACCTGGAGAATGTGCGCTGGAAAACCATAGCGGAGCAAAGGCCTGTGCTGGTGGATGCCCGGGTTCCCGTTTTCGAAAATATGGCCGAGGCTTCCGGAGCCCTGAATAAATACATACATTATTGGAAAAGGCGATAATAATGGCGGCTGAGTGATCTGATGCCGGAAAAGACATTTAAGCTACAGGCCACTTGCTCTAAATCAAAAGCCAGGCTTGCCGAACTGAACATGCTGCATGGCAAGGTGCAGACCCCCATATTTTTACCGGTGGGGAGCCAGGCGACCGTAAGATCATTGACCCCGCAGGACCTCGAAAAAATAGGCATTAGGATGATCCTCTGCAACTCCTATCACCTTTACTTACGTCCGGGGGTTGAGATAATTGAAAAAGCAGGCGGACTGCACAAATTTATGGCATGGGACAAACCTATCCTGACGGACAGCGGTGGTTACCAGATCTTCAGCTTGTCATCATTTCGCAAGATTACTTTGGATGGCGTTCTATTCCGTTCGCATATCGACGGCAGCGAGCACCATATCTCTCCTGAATATGCCATCTCTCTGCAGGAAAAGCTGGGTGCCGATATTATCATGGTACTGGACGTTTGCCCGGAGGGCACGGCTAAAAAAGGGCAGTTGGCCGGCGCCGTTGCCTACACTACTGAATGGGCGGGCAGATGTTTCCGGTCGCATAAGGACAACGGCCAGCTTCTATTTGGAATCATACAAGGCGGTCTGATACCTGAACTGCGGAAACTGTCCGCTGAGCAGATAACGGCCATAGATTTCCCCGGCTATGCCATAGGCGGCCTCAGTCTGGGTGAATCCAAGTTGTCTATGTGGGAGATGGTAGATCACACTGTGGAACTAATGCCTGACAATAAACCCCGCTATTTGATGGGAGTAGGATCACCGGAAGATATAGTTGATGGCATAAGCAGGGGCATCGATATATTCGACAGCGCTTTGCCCACCAGGGTGGCGCGCAACGGGGCGCTTTACACACGTGGCGGAAGGAAGAATATAAAGCATGCCGTTTTCAGTGACAAATTCGTACCTATCGAAGACTCTTGCGGCTGTTTCACCTGCCGGAATTTTACCCAGGCCTATTTACACCACATTTTCAAATGCGAGGAATTGCTGGCCTACAGGCTGGCCACAATTCACAACCTGTTTTTCATGAATACCCTCGTATCGGAAATCCGTGAATCAATCGATAAAGGTCAGTTTCCCACTTTTAGGGAAAAATTTATGGCAACCTACAGGACCTCGGACCAGGACAAACGGATCGAGCAGAAAATCCGGAGCATTGAATCTAAGCGTAAAAAAGGGGACGAAGGCTTTTAATAATATGACTTTGGTGGTAACATAAAATTTCCAATTCCGGTATTGCGTTTATGAATGGAAAGGAAACAGCTTTAAGTATCAGGGACCTTTCACTGTGGTTCGGCGGCGTAAGGGCTCTGACCGATATTAATCTGGAGATAAGAAAGAACGAGATACTGGCTATCATCGGGCCTAATGGGGCCGGTAAGACCTGCTTGCTGAATTGCATCAATGGCTTCTACAGGCCGCAGAAAGGCCAGATACTGTTCAACAACAGGAAGATCAACAGAGTCCGTTCGGACAGAATTGCGAGGATGGGGATTGCCAGGACTTTTCAGAATATCGAGCTTTATTCGGGGCTGAGCACGCTGGACAACATCATGGCGGCCCGGAATGTCTTGATGAAGCAGAATATTTTGAGTACGTTTTTATATTTTGGGCCTGCGCAAAAGGAAGAGCTGGAGCATCGAAAAACCGTGGAAGATATCATCGACTTCCTTGAGATCGAGCATATAAGAAAAAGCATCGTCGGTTCGCTGCCCTATGGACTGAGGAAACGGGTGGAATTGGGCAGGGCGTTGGCCCTGGAACCCAAGGTTTTGTTGCTGGATGAGCCCATGGCTGGCATGAACCTGGAAGAGAAGGAAGATATCGTCCGCTTTATTTATGATATTTTCGAGGGCCAGGGTGAATCTTATCCTGCTACACCGGTATTGCGCGACGGCGTTGAATCCATCGTACTGATTGAGCATGATATGGGAGTAGTAATGGACCTGGCCGACAGGATCATTGTATTGGATTTCGGCCGCAAAATAGCCGAGGGGACCCCAGAGGAGATATCAGCAAATCCTGAAGTGCTTGCCGCATATCTGGGGGAAAAGTAGGTAAGCAGCTGCCCGTCTAACCTGTCAGAGCCACCTTTTTCGCCGTTTATAGTGCTTGACGTCCTTATAGCTTTTTTTATCGCCGGAGGCCGAAATACCCATGTAGAATTCCTTCACATCCTCACGGCCTTTCAGGTAGTCGGCTGAGCCGTCCAATACCACCCGCCCGTTCTCCATCACGTATCCATAATGTGCTGTATTTAAAGCGACCCTCACGTTTTGTTCAACCAGCAAAATGGCGGTTTTTCTATCTATGTTAAATCTCTTAATAATGTCGTATATTTGCTCCACCACCATGGGCGCCAGGCCCAGCGACGGTTCATCCAGCATCATCAAACGGGGAGCGGCCATCATGGCCCTGCCGATAACCAGCATTTGCTGCTCTCCGCCCGAAAGATACCCGGCAATGTTGTGTCTAAGGCTTTCCAGGCGGGGGAAATAGGAATAGACCATATGCAAGTCCGCCTTAACATCCTTCATATTGGAACGGCTGAAAGCCCCTACCAGGAGGTTTTCCTCCGCATTAAGGTGTTCGAAGACCCGCCTGCCTTCCAACGCCTGCACGATACCCAGTTTGCCTATGTCGACGGCGTTTTTTTTATCTATCCGAATTCCATCCCATTCAATGGTGCCGTCATTGATCTCGCCCTCTTCAATCCGGAGGAGGCCGGAAATCGCCTTGAGAGTGGTCGTCTTTCCGGCCCCGTTAGCTCCAAGAAGGGCAACAACGACACCGTCCTCGACGGTGATCGAAATGCCGTGCAACACCTTTACTACATTGAGGTATGATACCTCAATGTTGTTGAGTTTTAACATATCACCTGGATTTAAGCTTATTTACCAAACCAATCAAAGGTCTCATAGGGAATATTGGGCGCATCGACCCAGTCGGAGAGCGAGACCATCTGGCCATTCTGGATCTGGAATATCTTGACGGATTTGGAACCGCGTTTATCAAGCGTACCGGAGAAATCCACCGGACCCTGCAGTCCGCCGACATCATAGCCTTGGACTTTCATAAATCCGTTGGTCTCCGCCAGTTGCCATGATGTAGCGTCTCCTTTAGATAAGTCGTCGATATTGGAATTCTGTATGGCCTGTTTCAAGATTTCCGCATTAACAAGGCTGGATGCCCAGCCTACCAGATAGTCATTGTTTCCAACGTATTCCGGATGCTGTGCCTTGCAATATTCAACCATCTTGTCCATACCGGTCACATTATCTCCAAAGTTAACCGTCGGATAGACGCCATAGACACCTTCGGTTACATCCTTGCCGGCGGCATCTATGAGGGCCTTGGTAAAACTTGCATGCGCACAGGCTACAGTCATATTTGGAACCATATTCAGATCACGTGCATTCTTCAGAATTATGGCTGTAGGAGCCGGTGTACTTGAGATAAAAAGTATGTCAGGATTCTTGGCTTTGATCCTGTTCAGTGCATCCGTTTCTGATATGGTTGTCGCCGAGTGCTGTTCAGTATCGACGATCTCAACTCCAAACTGATCAGACATGGCCCTGGCTGCATCCCTGACACCGAAGCCTGTAGAGTTGTTAAGCAGTTCGAGAGCCATCTTTGGTTTTCCCTGACCCTTCCAGATATTCTGCATATAGTACTTTGTGAATGCAGTCCAATCATCGCCGTAATCTGGAAGTTGAGCGTAGATATGTGCTGGGGGATGGGTATTTGATGGAGAACTGAAGCATACCATACCGGGGAATCCGGCCCTGTTGGCTATTACCTGTGACGCACTCATATCCTTGGAAGCTACCACAGTAAAGAACAAACAACCGTCCGTCATAAGTTTCTTCGCGATATCGGTAGCTTTTTGGGTATCATAATTTGTATCGTACCAGTCCGGATCGATTTTATATCCGGCAACTCCGCCCAACTCATCATTGATGTATTTAAAAGCATCGAGTTGACCGTGGCCGATGGGGGCGCCTTTCTCGGCAGCAGGGCCTGTCAGGGGAATGCTGAGACCGAGTTTAAAGGCTTTCTTTTCCGCCGGTGGTTGGGTTGTGCACGCCGACATCAGGGTAACCAGGGATGTAAGTAAGAGTACCAATGTGACTGCCAAGACTACGCTGGACTTCTTCATTTAAACCTCCTCACTTTTTTCGTAAAAGAAGATAAATTATATCAAATTTACATTTGTGTTTAAAATACTTAATAAGAAAACGGCCACATCCTGTATGAAGATTTAAACAATGCCCATAAATGGGCCAACCCCCTGGGCTCAAAGATCAGGATCAAAATGATAGCCAAACCGAATAACATTAGATTGAGGCCGGAGGAAAAGCCGGTTGGCATGAAGGTCATGGTATGCTCAAGCCAGGGTGCTGCTGTGTTGGTCAACGACTTTTGCAGGGTTTCTATGATAACCGTGCCAAATATGGGGCCCAGTGAACTTCCGAGGCCTCCTATGATGAGCATGCCTATATACAGTATCGATTGCTGAAATGTAAAGTCTTCGTAAGAGATATGCCCTCTATATTGCGCATATAAGGATCCGGCGATGCCGGCCAGAAAACAGCCCAGGAAGAAAGCCAGCAGCTTATAGCTGAAGACATTGATTCCCATTACCTCTGCCGCCAGGTCGTTATCCCTGATGGCTATGAAGGCGCGGCCGATGCGGCTCCTGGCCAAATTCGTCGCAAACAGAACGCTGATTATGGCAATGGTAAATATCAAATAATATTGCTTTATCTCACTGTCGAATTCCAAGTTAAATATTGAGGCCGGTAAAACATCCAGTCCGTTTGAGCCGTGAGTGATATCAGTCCAGTTCTGCAGTATCCAGATAATAATGAATTGGGCCGCGATAGTTGTGATGGCGAGATAAAATCCTTTCACGCGTAATGAAGGGATGCCAAATATGAGGCCGATAATCCCTGCAGATAAGCCTGAAATAATAAGCGCCAGTAAGAACGGCACATGCAAGTTGCCTGTTAATAGAGCTGAAGTAAATGCGCCTACTGCCATGAATCCGGCATGACCAAGCGATAGCTGGCCGCAATACCCCATCAGGATATTTAAGCCGATAACCGCAATCAGCAGGATACCTATGGAATTAACTGTGTCAAACCAGGATCCGGGCAAATAAAGGGGCAAAACAAATAGCGCCAGCATAAATAGTATGAGCAGCACCCATTGGGTTTTGGTCCTAATAATAGCTATATCGGTATGATATGAGAAATTACGTATACCGCATGGCAGACTCATAATTAAATCCTCTCAATCCTCTCTTCACCGAATAATCCGAAAGGTTTTATCATAATTACGATAACGATGATTATGAACGGTATTAATTCTTTGACGCTTGAGCCGAATTGCGAACCGCCGATCGTTTCACAAAGCCCGATTATGGGGCCGGCTACGATGCAACCCAGGAATGACTCCATGCCGCCCAGGATAACTACCGAAAATGACTTGAAGCCCGTCTCGACTAGGCCGTAATTGATGGCTGCGATACTGGATATCAGGACACCCCCGATAGCTGCTACGACACAGGCAAAAATCCACGACATGGAAAAGACGCGGTTTACCGGGACTGCACAGGCCTGGACGGCCAGCTGGTCATCGGCTGTGGCCCGCATGGCAATGCCCATTCTGTGATATTTAAAAAAGACCGATAGCAAAATGAATAGGGTTAACGAGATGACGGCAGCCCATAGCAATTCCTGTTGTATCATGGCAGGACCAATATGGATGGATGCCTGGGGGAAGACCTTGGGCAGATTGCCCTGGCCCTGCGGCCAGATGAAAGCGGTGAAACCTTCCAGGAAATAGGCCAGTCCCAATGTAATGGCAATAAGTGAAAGTATCGGCTGTCCTATCAGGGGTCGCAAAGCCAGTCTCTCAATCAGCCAGCCCAGTAAAATTGCGAAGGCAACGGTCAATATCATTCCCATCCAGAAGGGAAACTTGAGTTGAACGAGCATGCTGTAAGTAAACCAGGAAGATATCAGTACCAATTGTCCCAGCGCCAGGTTGGCAACACGGCTGGACTTCCAGATTAGGGCAAAACCAAGTGCAATCAAGGCGTACACCATGCCGGTCGCAATGCCTGTGATAATATTTTGAATTAATATGTCCATTTTCTTACAGGTCCCATATCCTGATGCCGGTCGACACAACGCCTTTTCTGCCATCCCTGTAGGTAACCGAAGCTTCGACATTCAAACTCTTTTGCCCGGAATAGATAGCTTCGATCAGTGGGTTATACCTCACTTCCATAAACTCGCGGCGCAACTTGCGAGTCCTGGTCAATTCCGCTTCATCAGGATCGAATTCCTTGTGCATTAGCATGTATCTCTTCACCTTGGATAGCTCCGGCAAATAACTGTTCACTCTGGACAGGTCCTTTTTTATCAGGTTGGCCACTTCCTCTTTCTGGGAGAGGTCCACAAATGTGGTATATGTGATACCTGTTCGCTCGGCCCATTTCCCGACCATGGCGAAGTCGATGTTGATCATAGCAGCCACAAAGGACTTATCCTTGCCGCCGATTACCATGACATCCTTTATATATGGGCTGAACCTCAGCCTGCCCTCAATATATTGCGGCGCATACCTGGCGCCAGTCACCAGCGTGCCCATATGCTCAAGACGGTCAAGAAATATCAGATGGCCGCTGTCACTGATGTTTACAGCATCGCCGGTGTGGCACCAGCCCTTGATCTTTACCGCTCTGGTCTTCTCCGGTTCGTTTAAATATTCCTTGAAGAGGCAATCGCTCCTTACAAGCAATTCTCCATATGAGGTTATCCTGACTTCCACGCCCAGCGCCGGACGGCCGACGCTCTGAAAATCAATCTCGCCCTTGGTGTGCGATGAGATGAATCCCGCTTCTGTGCTGGCGTAAGTTTGCCTCAGCTCTATCCCGATAGCATGTATTAATCTAAAGGTATCGAGGCTTAAAACGGAGCTGCCCGTGACTGCAAACCTTACCTTGCTCAGGCCGAGTCGGTCTTTCAAAGGCCGCAGCAGCAAGTAATACGCTATGGTATGAAGAGCACTCCAGAATACATCTGGCTTCTTATTTTGAAAGTTCAGGTCGGCAATCTTGTAGCCGACGGGCAACAACATGTGATAGAAGAATTTTTTAAAGGGATGCGCATCGGTCATCTTGACCTGAATTTCGCTGACCAGGCCTTCCCACTGTCTCGGGCCGTATATAGCAAAATCCGGTCCCACCTCCCGCGTATCCTCGGCTATTGTTTCCGGCTCTTCGGCAAAATTCAGCCGGGCGCCGGTCAGAATGTGAGGGATGGTGGCAAAATAGCTGTCGCCCACCCAGGCAGCCGGGAAATTGGAGACCAGGTCATCATCCTTGAACAGCGGGTAAACGCTGGTAAAGCCGCGCGCTGTCTGTATCAAAGCTCGATGAGTGAGAATTGCACCTTTGGGCAACCCGGTTGTGCCCGAAGTATAGTATATGAAAGCTGTGTCATCGGGCTGGCCCAGCGCAATATTTTCCTCGAATCGTCCTGGATTGGCTTGGTCGAATGCCTTTCCCTCATCTATTACCTTCTCGAAGCTGATAAGCATGGGATGGTCGTAATTATTCAGCCCTTTGGCATCCCAATAGACTACCTTCTTTAGTGCAGGAAGCTCATCGCAAATTTCCAGGAATTTATCCGCCTGCTCCTGGTCGTTTACTATGGCAAAACTTGCGCCTGAATGAGAGGCAATATATTTCAGCTCGGAGGGGATGGAATCGACAAAAGAGCCGGTCGCTATGCCGCCGGCAGCCTGTACTGCAAATTCGCCCCAGAACCATTCGGGCTCGTTATCCCCGATAATGCAGGCAACATCACCACGCTGCAGCCCTATGCTGGTTAAGCCCAGAGAAAAATATTTTACCCTGTCAAAATAATCGTTCCAGTTGAATTTATGCCATATGCCGCGCTTCTTGACGCACATGGCGGTCTGGCTACCCCATTTGCGGTAGTTATCCTGTATCAATTGTGGAATCGTGTGTGCGTTTTTCATGTAGGTTACATGAGGAGGGCGATCCGTTGAAATAAACCGCCCAAACTAAAAGAGTCTAAACTGCTCAGCAACTTTTTTGAAGCCGAAGAGCGAGCCCTGGAGGGTGGGCTGGCTGACACAATACGAAATGCGGAAATAGCCGGGGGTGCCGAATCCACGACCGGGGACGGTTAGGACATTCAATTTCTGTAATTCGTGTACAAACTCTATATCGTTGTCGATGGGCGTCCTGGGAAACATATAGAAAGCACCCTGGGGTTTTACAAGCTTGTATCCCATTTCAGTCAGGCTATTATACAAGAAATCACGCTTTTGTTGATACTCCGGAACTGATACGGTCACGTCCTGCAAATGACGGATAAGGTTTTGCATGAGGGCGGGCGCATTTACAAATCCTAGGATGCGGTTGGAGAAAATCAAGCCGCTCACCAGTTCGCCTTTATTCTCTATATCCGGGTTTACGGCGATGTAACCTATGCGTTCCCCGGGCAAAGCCAGGTCTTTGGAGTGAGATGTCGCTATCAGACTGCGGCGATAAATTTTCAAGGTGGGCACATATTTAATCCCATCATAAATCAGGCTGCTGTAAGCTTCGTCACTGATCAGGTATATGGATGTGCTATATTGCTTTTCCTTGCTCGTAAGTACGTCTGCCATGCGTGTTAACAGGTCTTCACTGTAGACAACGCCGGCCGGATTATTGGGCGAATTAATGATTACGGCTTTGGTTTTAGCGTTGACATTTTTCCCTAAATCCTCGATGTCCGGCAAAAATTCATCGCTGGTTTTAACTACCCTGGTCACGCCCTGGTGGTTATCGATATAGTTATCGTATTCCATAAAATACGGGGCAAATACTATGACCTCTTCGCCGGCGTTAAGCAGGGTTTTTAGTATGACGTTGATGGCACCGGCTGCCCCGACAGTCATAACGATATCATGACCTGAAAGCGCAAGGCCGTTTTCTAGCGTGACCTGCTTAGCTACGGCTTCCCTGGTGTCCTGATAGCCGGCGTTTTCCATATAACGGTGCCTGCCCGGCAAAGGATTTTCCATGAATTTTTTTAAGGCGTGTTTAAATTCCGCCGGGGGTTCCATGATCGGATTCCCCAGGGAAAGATCGAAAACGTTGTGTTCACCATGCTTTTTCTTTAGCATGGCTGCTTCTTCGAACATGCGCCTGGTCCAGGACCCATCTGCCATCCTTTTGCGCACGTTATCAGAGATTGACACTTAACGCCCCCTCACGGCCCTTTTCGAAAGCACGCAGATTTATATCGAGTATTCTGGAAGGCAATTGTTTTTTCAGACAGCTTTTCCAGGCGGCTAAGTCAATATCCAGCGGCAGGAATGTGGATAAAAATCCCAGCATATAAATATTAAGAATCCTGGTATCGCCCAGATGGGCAACCTGACCGGAGCCGTCGATAAGATGTATTTTCTCCGTCCTTTGCTTGAATGAATCGATGATCTCCTGGTCGCCCGGGTATTTTTGCGAGCCCAGCGAAATCGACAACGGCGGTATGGCCAGATTGTTAATAATGGCCAGTCCGTCCGGTTTCAAGTAATTTACCCATCTGGCCGCCTCAAGCTTTTCAAATGCCAGTAGGATGTCCGCTTCGGCAGGGCTGATTAACGGGGACCAGACCTTTTGGCCGATACGCAGATGGCTGGTGACGCTTCCTCCACGTTGTGCCATGCCCAGTGTGTCGGTCTTTTTAACATCCAAACCTTTTTCCAGAGCCACCTCGCCCAAAATATCACTGGCCAGAATAATACCCTGTCCACCCACACCCACCATTAAAATATCTTGCTTCTTTCGATCCAAATCATTCACCCTCTGATTTTCCTGATACAGGTCCGATAGCCTGCTTGGGGCACAGTTGTTCGCAAATCCTGCACTCGTCTCCCATACAGATTGTGGCGTCAATAACCAGTTTATCATTGCGTTTTTGAATTGCCTGGCAGCCTATCATCACACACACACCACAATCGTTGCACCTGGCCAGATCGATCTGCCTCGGATTCTTACGGACTCTATTTATAACGGCGCATTTACCTCTTACTATGACTACAGACAAAGATGGATTATCCAGAGCCGACCGGATGGCGCCCCTGACAGCCTTTACGTCAAATGCATTAACCGCCTGGACGTCTTTAACTCCGGCCCCGCGTACCAGCTTCTCGATATCAACCTTCTCAGTTATTTTGCCCTGCGCGGATATACCGGAGCCCGGGTGGTCCTGATGACCGGTCATGGCAGTAGTCCCGTTATCCAGAATGATTACCGTTATTTTCGAATCGTTGTAAACCGCATCGACTATGCCTGTTATACCTGAATGCATGAAAGTCGAATCTCCTATAACCGCAGCAATCCTGCTGCTTACTCCGGCTTTTTCAAGGCCTATAGCCTGCCCTATGCTGGCGCCCATGCAGGCAGTAGTGTCCATGGCGCGCAACGGCGGGTAGGTTGCTAAGGTGTAACAGCCGATATCCCCGGTAATGATCAGACCGGTCTCTTTCTCGGATTTTCCCTCAGCATCCAGCACCTTGGCCCGTTGACCAATGGTGCTTAAAACAAAGAATGCGCCCGAATGAGGACAACCGGGACAAAGGAGGGGTGGCCTGCCCGGCAGATTCTTGACCAGGTTAACTTCAGCGACAGGGTTGGCGATATTTGAAAGACCTGCCTGCACTGCGGCGTGATGGACAGCAGCCTTGTTCAGTTCACCAAAGCGCGGAAGATGCTTCTTACCTTCAACGTGGACCCCCAGTATTCTGATGTTCTCCTCAAGGAAAGGGTCCAATTCCTCAACAACAAAGAGCTTTTTTACACTCCCGGCGAACTTTTGCACCAGCTCGGGCGGCAACGGATAAGTCATACCGAGTTTCAAAAAAGAAGCTTGGGGGAATACTTCCCTGGTGTATTCGTAACTTACACCACTTGATACGATCCCGATCTTGCCGTCCCCATCGATTACCTGGTTGACCGCCGTGGTTTCGGCGTACTTTGTTAGCTCAACGATCCGTTTATGCATATTAGGCACGCGGTTGCGTGCATTAGTGGGCAGCATCACATATTTGCCGACATCGTGATGAAAGCGTTTGGTCCTTTCCTTTCTATTACGCTGTTCATCCAATTCAACCACGGATTTGGAGTGGGCCACACGCGTAGTTATTCTAAAAAGAACTGGGGTATCGTATTTTTCGCTCAGATCGAAAGCAATTTCAATGAGATCATAAGCTTCCTGGCTGTCGGTCGGTTCCAGCATCGGCACCCGGGCCAGCTTGGCAAAATGGCGGTTATCCTGCTCGCCCTGTGAGCTGTGTATTCCGGGATCGTCAGCGGATATGACAACCAGGCCACCATGGATACCTGTGGTAGCCGCAGCCATGAAAGGATCGGCGGCGACATTTAACCCTACATGCTTCATGGAGACAAGGGTCCTGACACCAGCATAGGAGGCGCCCAACCCAACTTCCATGGCTACCTTTTCATTGGTGGACCATTCGGCATAGATGTCCTTGTACTTGGAGAGATTCTCCAGTATCTCGGTACTTGGAGTGCCTGGATAGGCTGTTGCCACGAGTACACCGGCGTGATATGCGCCAATGGCTATGGCTTCATTTCCGGAAAGCAGTTTGCGGCTTTTATTCATAACGCACTGAGTTTATTACGTGCCCAAGTATAAGACACAATTATAATAAGGTTTTATTATTAAATTCAATTGGCGGAAACAATTAAAATACCTGGGGCTTCTTTTTAAGGGTTTCGATGAGTTTGTCCAGGGGAATCGCTGCCAGGGTCAGGCTTTGCAAACCGCCAGCGGAAAGATGGATGGCCAGCTCAGCAGCTTTTTCATTGCTGGGGGCTTCTACGATGTTGACAAAGTCGTATTGGCCGAGCAGCGCATACTGGGCAAGGATTTTAATGCCCATATATTCGACTTCCTTATTTAATTCCTTTAATTTCTCCGGATATTCCTCTATAGCCTTTCTGCCCTCACCCGTCAGAGTTGAAAGTAAAAGATATATAGCCATAGCCACCTCCTCATAAATAAATATATAGGACCATCTTGCGATTGACTAGAACCCCCGCTTTCACAACGTCTGTTTTAGTATTGCCGATATTTTAACATTAATAGCTTAATTCCGTTAACTTGACATAGTTGCAGTAACCCAAGGTAATATAATATACTGAAAAAGCTTCATACTAAATTAATCGTTACGCAGTATAGATGCACGCAAATAAGTATATCTACCGAAGGTGACTCTAGGCCAGTTACCGCATCCCCACGGTAACTCTGGAGTCACGTATCCTACCCAAAATTCCCAGTAACGTTGGCATTTCTAATTTATTATTAACATTTTAATTAAGAGGAGGTATATCTATGAAAAGGGCGGTTCTGATTCTGACAGTGGTTGCGAGCATCCTGGCGTCTTCGTTCCTGGTAGCTTGCAGCCCGGCAGCGACTACACAGCCAACCGCGGCAGCGGAAGTAAAAACTCTCAACGTCGGGTGCACACTTCCGTTTGATAATAGCCTGGGCATGGATACTAAAAAGGCTTTGGAAATGATCGTGCCTGCTTTCAATGCGGCGGGTGGGCTGACGGTCCAAGGCCAGAAATACAATATTAACCTGATAATATACGACGACAAATATACGGCTGACGGTGGGCGTGCAGCAGTAGAGCGATTGGTCAATGAGGATAAAGTTAAATTCATAATCTGCCAGATCGGCTCTGCACCGATTGTGGCTGGCCTTGCAGTTACCGAACCCGCAAAAGTAATGGTGCTCTGTGGCGGCGCTTCGTCTAAAATAATCGATCCAGCCAACAACTACACGTTTGGAACTGCGACATGGAGGACCAATTTAGCCCCATTGTTCCCGTTGCTGAAAACTGCCTTCCCTAATGCTAAGACAATGGTAAATCTGTCCCCGGACGACGAAACCGGCAAAGCCCTGGCTAGCGATAACGCCAAAATCGCCACGGCCCTTGGATTTACCGTGCTGGATAACGTGTTCTATCCGCGCAGCACACAGGATTTTGCTCCGTTTGCTACCAAAATTGCGGCCGAGAAACCGGATATCATGGACTATCCGGGAGCGGTGGCTGGAACCCAGTTCGGCCTGCAGTTCAAGGCATTATATGAAGCCGGGTTCAAGGGTGCGCACGTAAGTCCCATGCCCCCCAGCCTGACCGAGGTGCTGGCGGTGGCCCCACCGCAATCTATGGAGGGCCTCATCTCAATACTGCCCTCGACTGAGATTCCAAACCCCAGTGCATTAGCCACACAATATAAACAGGATTGGACAGCTAAATACGGCTCGTGGTCGACGGTCAGCCTTACATGGATACCCGCCTTTTACGCCTTCGTTAATGCTGTTCAAAAGGCCGATAGTATTGATCCCGAAGTGGTAAGTGCATATCTTTCGGCCAACGGCCTGTCCTGGCAAAGCCCCAATGGCAGCGCCATGCTGGTTAAACGGCCGGACTTCAAGAATAACAGGTTCTGTGATACCTGTGCGTCATTGGACTTCGGTATTTTCAAGAATGGCGCATATCAATACCTGGGGACCGTTTCAGCAGATGACGCCTTAAAAGCTAACCAGAGCGCTTTCGGCGGGGTATGGCAGTAGCTTCACTACGATCATTGAATAGCAACACTTTTTTCTAAACGAATAATTAGCCAAAACGGTAGAAGTCACTGTAATATTGCAGTGACTTCTACCTCTTGATGGAAAGGGAATAACGTGACTCCGGGTTTATTAGCTCAGTTACTTTTAAATGCGCTGTCTCTAGGCTCGGTTTACGTACTTATGGTGCTCGGCCTGGACATCATTATAAGGGGCACCAAGATACTGAATTTTGCCCACGGCCAGTTCTATATGCTGGGAGCCTACATGCTGCTGCTATTATTCCAAATCATGCACCTGGATTTCGCTCTCTCCCTTATCCTTGCGGGTCTCACCCTGGGCCTGGTTGGAGCAATCTGCTATATGAGCATCTTTCATGTTGTCAGACAGAGATTTACAGTTACCACCACATTTTCCTACCGGTTACTATTGAGCGCTATGGCCTCCGTCGGTTTGATGATGATTTTACAGCAGGGAACCCTGCTGCTATTCGGGACGGAAGAAAGGGGTGTGAAATCTCCTTTTCCGCAGATGATAGATATATTCGATGTCAGGATTTCCCTCATGCGCGTAATAGTCATCATGGCAGCTATAGTTATTTGCCTGTTGCTGTATTACCTTATGTATAAGACAACGCTGGGCAAGATATTAAGGGCCATAAGCTACGATCCTGAAGCCGTCACCCTTGCCGGGATCAACACTCTCTGGATACTGGTGTTTTGTTTCGCACTGGGGAGCGCCCTGGCTGGCATTGCTGGCGGCATCATCGCCCCGCTTTTTTCTGTAACCCCTGCAATGGGTGAAGATGTAATATTTCTGTCCTTGCTGGTGCTGTTGGTAGGAGGTATAGGCAGCTACAGAGGCACTATTTTAGGAGGGCTGCTGGTAGGCCTTGCTTTGAGCTTTGGCTTTCAATTCTTGGGTGGAATAGCCGAGCTATTCGTATTCCTGCTGGTAATCGTAATACTCAGTTTCAGACCTGGAGGCCTGCTCGGTGAAGCCGCTGACTAGCTGGAAACCAATTCACAAAAAACTTGCAGCGGCGGTGATCCTCATCATCGTTCTTGCAGCACTGCCAATGTTTATTGAAAACGACTATATTAAACACCTGCTGATTATGGCCTGCATTGGGACCATTCTGGGCATGTCATTCAGCCTGCTGTTCAGCACCGGGTTGATAAGCCTGGGAGCCGGGGCCTTCTATGCAGTTGGGGCATATATTTCAGCCATGCTGGCCATGAATGCAGGTATATCTTTCTGGCTGACCTTTCCGCTCACCATCATAATATCCAGCATACTGTCTCTGGCGGTCGGCGCCATTTTCGTTAGAAATGGCGGAATTGCCTTTGTCATCATAACACTGCTTTTTGCCAGTGCTGTCGTTATAGCGGCAGGACAGATCGAATTTCTGGGAGGATGGGGAGGTATAATAGGCATACCCAGGCCGACACCACTGGGGCCCATCCAGTTCGGAAATAAGACATCATATTACTACCTGATTCTGATTATTCTGCTGCTGGTGATACTCGCTTACTATGCCTTGTACACATCACACATCGGCAGGGCATGGAAGGCCATTAAGCTTAGCCCCAACCTGGCCGGGACACTGGGTATCAACCAGTATAACTACAGGTTACTGGCCTTCACTGTTGCATCAACTACAGCTGCCGCCGCCGGTAGTTTTTATGCACATTATTTTCAGACGGTGACTCCTGGGGCTTTTAGCGGATGGCTTTCGATCTATATTCAACTTTACGCTGTACTGGGCGGCCTTGAGTTCTATGTGATGGGCCCGGCTGTCGGCTCGATTTTGATGACATTTATTCCGGAATATTTACGTATAATCAAAGAGTTCGAGCCGATAGTTACAGGCATATTATTATTAGTAGTTATTCTATTTTTCCAGGGAGGCATTTTGGGGACGATAATAAAGGCCACAAAATCAAACGGGCGAAACAGCGGGCAGAGTATTTATTCTATTAAAGCCTGGCTGAAGAAAAGCAAAAATCCGGGGGTTCGAGAAAGATAGGAATGGCTATCCTGGAAGTTAGGAATGTAACAAAGATATTCGGTGGACTGGTCGCAGTACGCGATCTGTCGCTGGATATCCGGGAGGGTGAAATACTGGGGCTTATAGGTCCAAACGGCGCCGGGAAAAGCACTCTTTTCGATATTATCAGCGGTTTTATAGTTCCCAATAAGGGCACAATTCTATTTAAGGGTGAACAGATAACCGGGTTACGGATTGATGAGATTGCTCAAAAAGGTATCGCCAGGATATTTCAGGAGCCAACTTTGTTCATGCAGGAAACGGTATTTGAAAATGTTTTAAGCGGATTCCACCAACATTATACTCAGCCCTTGTGGAAAGCTTTCCTGCATACACCCGGGGCAAATAGTGAAGAAGCCGACAGGGAAAAGAAAGCCGCCGAAATTATAGAGTTTATGGGGTTATCTTCTTTGAATGGCGAGCTGGCAGCCAATTTGCCGCATGGACATCAGCGTGCACTGGCCATCGCCATTGCGCTGGCAACCGAGCCGGACTTGCTGCTGCTCGACGAACCTGTGACTGGTATGAATCCCACCGAGACCATGGAGATGGTAGAAAAGATAAAACGGATACGTGATAAAGGAATAACTGTTCTTATAGTGGAGCACGATATGAAGGCTGTCATGAGCCTCTGCGACAGAATCGTTGTCTTAAGCCTGGGCGTGAAGATTGCGGAAAATACGCCGGCAGATATACGAAAAGATGAACAGGTTATCGAAGCTTATTTGGGGAAGCAGGTGATTTGACATAATGCCACTACTGGAAGTAAGGAATTTAACTGTCTATTACGGCAAAACAAAGGTATTGACCGATGTGTCATTGCACGTCGGCGATAAAGAGATAGTTACTATTATAGGCGCCAATGGGGCTGGCAAGACCACAATGCTGCGGGCTATATCCGGTTTGAAGTCGCTAACCTCGGGAGAAGCTTATTTTAGGGGCGGTAAAATCACAGGCGTGCCGGCATATAAAATCGTTCGTCTCGGTATCTCACACGTACCGGAAGGGCGGAAAATACTAGCTCCCCTGTCCGTCATGGAAAATCTGGAATTGGGAGCCTATTTATGGAATAACAAGAAGGAAATCTCGGGTCAACTGGATGCAATATTCGAACATTTCCCCATCCTGAAGGAAAGAAGAAACCAGATGGCAGGCAGCCTGAGCGGAGGAGAGCAGAAGATGCTGGCCATAGGTCGTGCTCTCTTAAATAGACCTGCGCTTATTATGATGGATGAGCCGAGCATGGGGTTGTCACCCATCATGGTGGGAGAGGTCGGCAGAACCATCAAAGAGATCAATCGCAGTGGTATAAGCGTTATCCTGGTGGAACAGAACGCCCGCATGGCCCTTAACCTTGCCAACAGGGCCTATGTACTGGAGACCGGGAAATGCGTGCTTGAGGGACCGGCAAGCGAATTATATGAAGACGAAAGGGTAAAAAACGCCTACCTGGGCGGCTAACCTGTTATATAATATCGGGGATATCTTTTAAACGCTTCGGAAAACAAATATGATCACAATACCCGAGATGCTTGCACGCAACGCCAGAAATTATCCGGATGATTGCGCCCTAGTTGAGATAAAGCCGAGCAGTAACTATCGTCGCGAGATAACCTGGAAGGCATTCGACGAAGAGGCCAATAGGGTCGCCAATATGCTCCTAACCTCGGGTGTTAAAAAGGGTGATAAGATCATTCACTGGATGATGAATTCCATAGATTGGCTGATAGCCTATTTTGGAATTCTGCGTACCGGGGCCTGGGTAGTACCCTTAAATTTCAGGTTCACAGAACAGGATTTCAAATATTGTGCCGATATTTCAGGCGCAAAAATCGCCATAATCGGTGAGGATTTCTTTGGACGTATCGATGCAATACATGATCAGTTGGATCACATCAAGAAATATATTGGTGTAGGCGGCAAAACGCCGGCCTACATGAAGGAATTTCACTCGGCCGTTGCCCAGTTCACGGTTAAAGCGCCAGCCGTAGAGTTGAAAGAGGAGGATAGCTGCAGCCTGTACTTCACTTCGGGAACCACCGGCACGCCAAAACCGATACTTCTCACACACAGCAATTTAAAATGCGCCGCCATCACTGAGAATGCTCATCACCATCAGACCAGGGACGATAATTTTATATTAATTCCACCCCTTTATCACACCGGTTCCAAGATGCACTGGTTCGGCAGCCTGATCGTGGGTAGTAAAGCCACGCTATTGGGTGAGGTGAGCCCCAAAAATGTGCTTGAAGTTGTCCACAGGGAAAGGGGGACAATCGTGTGGCTACTGGTCCCCTGGGCTCGCGATATACTGGTGGCGATGGAGAAAGGCGAAGTACGAAAAGAGGACTATGATCTAAGCTGCTGGAGGTTAATGCATATCGGCGCGCAACCCGTACCGCCGGCTCTGATCAAGCAGTGGAAGCAGGTCTTCCCTGGTATGCAATACGATACTAATTACGGGCTAAGCGAGTCCACGGGCCCCGGCTGCGTCCATCTAGGAATAGAAAATGAGACGAAGGTCGGAGCCATCGGAGTTCCCGGTTTTAACTGGGAAGCGAAGATAGTAAATGAAAAAGGAGACACTGTGGGGAAAGGGGAAATTGGAGAGTTGGCGGTGAAAGGCGACGGTGTGATGAAAGAATATTACAGGAACCCGGAGAAAACGCGGGAGACCTTGAAGGGCGGCTGGTTGTATACCGGGGATATGGCTAATATGGACGCGGAAGGTTTTATCTTTCTGGTGGATAGGAAAAAGGATGTCATTATCACCGGTGGAGAGAACATCTACCCTGTTGAAGTGGAAGATGCTTTACATAATCATGCTAAGATTTATGATGTTGCAGTCATTGGCATCCCGGATGAAAGGTTAGGGGAGATAGCTGTTGCCATCATTGATCCTAAACCGGGCGAAATCATCACGGAAATCGAGGTCATCGATTTCTGTAAAGATTGCCTCGCAAGACATAAGGTGCCGAGGAAGGTAATTTTCGATAATGTACCGCGAAATCCGACCGGGAAAATTGAAAAGCCCAGGCTGAGGGAGAAATATTCGAGGGGTTCCTAGCCCGTCGCGTTTTGATAATCACAGATTCTGTCACCTGAAGTCTCTCGTATACTCTATTTCTGTACGTGAATTTTGTGCCGCGTAATCGTATTAAGATATAATTTGATGCCCAGGAGGATCAATTGCTTAAGACTCATAATTGCGGAGAATTGCGCGCCGTTAATACCGGTCAATCGGTTACACTGGCAGGATGGGTTCACCGGCGTCGTGACCACGGCGGGCTGATTTTTATAGATTTACGTGATAAAGAAGGAATCACCCAGGTAGTTTTTAATCCCGAGGTTTCGGGCGATGCACATTCCATTGCTACAGAATTAAGAAATGAGTACGTCCTTCAGGTCAAAGGAGAGGTCTCAAAAAGGCCTTCGGGCACCGAAAACTCTAAATTGCCTACCGGCGAGATAGAGATCCTGGCCAAATATATTCAAATTTATAACGCCTCCAAAACTCCTCCCTTTTACATCAATGAGGAGGTAGATGTAGATGAAAACCTTTTGCTGAAATACCGCTATCTTCACCTAAGGCGATCGGGAATGCGGGACAACATGATACTCAGGCATAAGGTAATAAAATTCATGCGTGATTTCCTTGATGCTAAAAGCTTTGTCGAGGTAGAGACTCCGATATTGATAAAGAGCACACCCGAAGGAGCCCGTGATTATGTGGTCCCCAGCCGATTACATGCAGGAAAGTTCTATGCTTTGCCTCAATCGCCCCAGCAGCTAAAACAATTGCTGATGGTGGCCGGCATAGAGAAATACTATCAAATCGCCAGGTGCTTTCGTGATGAGGACCAGCGTGCCGATCGTCAGCCGGAGTTTACCCAGTTAGACCTGGAGATGAGTTTTGTCACCGAAGAAGATATATTGAGCTTGTGTGAAGAGATGTTCACTTCGCTGGTCGAAACCTTAACGCCCGATATCAAGCTTCTCAAACCATTCCCCAGGCTGTCTTACGCCGATGTTCTCAGCCGCTACGGGACCGACAAGCCTGATATCCGCTATGGGCTGGAATTAAATGATATATCATCCCTGGTGTCAGACAGCGAGTTTATTGTCTTTAAATCCACCATCCAGGTCAAAGGTGTTGTAAAAGGTATTTGCCTGCCGGGATGCGCTAACTACACACATAAGCAAATCGAGGAATTGACTGAAATAGCAAAAGGTCTGGGCGCCAAAGGACTGATTTCTATGGCCTGGTCCCCTGATGGAGCTGAGAGTGATGACTTGTCGGCACAGGTGAAATCGATTGCCACCAAATACCTGGGAACAGAGAAGCTGAAAGAGATATTCAGGATATTTGAAGCCAAACGCGGGGACTTAATTCTTATAGCAGCCGGCAGCCAAAACCTCGTACATAAAATTTTGGATGAGCTGCGCCGTGAGATGGCCAGGCGCCTGCAGCTCTGTCCGTCCAATTTAATGGCGTTCCTGTTCGTCACGGATTTCCCGCTATTTGAATGGAATGATGAAAGAAAGGGCTGGGACTCTATGCACCACATGTTTACGGCGCCCTTTGATGAAGATATACCCTTGCTTGATTCGGACCTCGCTAAAATTCGCGCCCGGCATTACGACATCGTTTGCAATGGTTTCGAGCTATCCAGTGGAAGCATACGCATACATACCAGGGAGCTGCAAGAGAAAATTTTCCGCATCCTTGGATACTCAAAGGAAGAAATGGAAGACAAGTTCGGAGGCTTCCTTGAGGCTCTGGAATATGGGGCGCCTCCGCACGGCGGCATAGCTCCGGGTATTGATCGGTTTATAATGCTGCTTACAGGCAGCAAGACCATAAGGGATGTTATTGCTTTCCCCAAGAATCAGGCTGCAATCGATGTGATGACTGATGCGCCGTCCAATATTTCGAAGATACAACTCGATGAACTTCATCTGCGTGTTACGGAGCAGGAGAATAAAGCGTAAACTTTTTGAAGTCAAAATTCCCGATGTTATAATAATTCAAGGTGATACGTTAGTATGAAAACAACTTGCGAGAAAATGGATAATTGCCAGCTTGCGCTCAATATCGAAATGGAAGGCGGCGAAACGGATAAATATATGTTGGATGCCCTAGAGCACCTGGCAAAAAGGGTGACGCTGCCCGGCTTTAGAAAGGGGAAAGCCCCTAGCAGCCTGGTTGAACAGCATGTAGGTAAACATGCTATTTTTCAGGAAGCACTTGAACACCTTATTCCTGAAGTTTATGAAGAGGCCCTAAAAAAGGAGTCTATATCGGCCATCGGCGAACCTAAAATTGAGCTGCTGCAGGTGGATCCAGTTGTATTCAAGGCCGTAGTACCGCTTAAACCCAATGTAACTCCCGGAAACTACAGAGAAATAAAATTGGAAATGGGGAAAAAGGAGATCGGCGACAGCGACATCAACCAGGTGATCGAGCAACTTCAGATGCAATTTGGCACCCTGGTTCCGGTGGAACGGGGTATTCAGTACGGGGATATTATTACCTGCGATATCGCGGCTAAAAGGAGCAGCGAACCAATACTCGACCGCAAAGATGCAGCCTACGAAGTTAACCAGGATTCCAAATACCCGGCGCCCGGTTTCGCAGAGAAACTTGTAGGGTTGGGAAAAGATGCAGAGACCGAATTTACGCTGTCTTTCCCCGATGATTACGAGATAAAAGAGATAGCCGGGAAAGAGTATACCTTTGCCGTTAAAGTTAAAGAAATAAAGGAAAAGAGCCTCCCGGAAGTAAATGATGAATTCGCCAAGAATGCAGGAAGTGAAAATCTGGACGACCTCAAGGATAAAATTCGAGTGAGCCTACAATCACGGGCCGACGAAAGCCTGAAGAAGGAATTCGAAAACAAACTGGTAACCCAGTTAATTGAGCAAAGCACGATAGAGTTCCCGCCGGTGCTAGTCGAAAAAGAGATAGACCATATCATAAACGAGGAAGCGAGGAATTTTGCGGATGGTGTGAAGGGGCTTGAGAATTACCTGGGCAATGTGAAGAAAACTATGGAGCAGCATCGCGATGACCTGAGGTCGGCGGCCACTGACAGGGTCAAGGCCTTCCTTGTTACTAGCAAAATTGGCGAGGTGGAGGATATTAAGGTTAGCGAAGATGAATTGTCAGAAGCGATCGAGAATATGATAAAGGGTGATGAAACTAAAGCGGAGAATGTCAAGGCGCTATTTAGCCTGCCGCAACCGCGTGAATCGCTCCGAGAAATGATGATTATTAATAAAACGATGGATTTATTGACTAAGATAGTAACTGAAAAAGAAGATAACCCGGAGGAGGGAGAAAAAAATGGACAGGTCACCGCTTAACATAATACCTATGGTAACCGAGAGCAGCGCCAGGGGCGAAAGATCCATGGATATATATTCGCTCTTGCTTAAGGAGAGGATTGTATTCCTCGGCACTCAGGTTGAAGACCAGATCGCCAACCTAGTAGTCGCTCAATTGCTGTATCTGGCACGTGAGGACCCTGAGAAGGATATCAGCCTTTATATTCATTCGCCCGGCGGTGTGGTCACCGCTGGTCTCGCAATCTATGACACGATGCAACTGATACAGCCGGACGTCTCAACCATTTGTGTTGGTTCTGCTTACAGCATGGGAACGGTCCTGCTGTGCGCCGGCGCCAAAGGAAAAAGGTATGCACTACCCAGCTCAACAATCCATATGCATCAGGGCAGGGCCGGAACACAGGGACAGATAACCGACATTAAAATTGCCGCCAAAGAATTTGAAAGGCTCGACGAGCTCATAGCCAAAATCCTGGCCAAACATACCGGGCAATCTTTAGAAAAGATCCGCCAGGATACGGACAGAGACATTTATTTCAACGCCGAGCAGGCGGTACAATACGGGCTGATAGATGATATCCTGTCACCGTCTTCCAACAAACCAAAGGCATAAACTCATTTTGCCAGCCAGCTTAAAAAAGAAGAGGAGACCATAAGGTCTCCTCTCTTATTTCGATGCAGCAATAATTGCTTTTACGATCCTGATAAGGCCCGATCTATCTCGCTGGTTAAATCATAACCCGGTATAGGCTTGCCGGCGGTATCCAGCAGCCGTTTCTGACGATCTATGGTTATTTTACCTTCGCTGAACGATTTCAGGGTGTGGATAATCAAAGGGGTTTCGCGCATAAAACCGGCTTGTCTGATCTTTTTAAAAAGCTCGTTGTTTTCTCCCTGTTGAGTTTTAATAGTACTAACCGGGACATCATCTATCGCTTCCCACAGAGGATTAAACTCGAGGCTGGAGATACTATATTTGCAATAAGTGATGACAGGGCCCCTGTCAAGGTCGGGTGTCACAAGATGTATCATAACGCCCGATTCGCTAGACCTATTCGAAATCAAATCCCAGATAACTTCCTGCCATGTACCTTTTGGCCCCGTCGGCAGGGCCGGGTGCAGGTTTATCATGTTGTAGCGTTGACACATTTCCGGACCAACGATCAGCATGTAGCCGGCCAGCATGCAGATATCGGGAGCGTAGCTTGAGAGTTTCTTCATAACTTGCCGGTCGTATTCCAGCCTCCACTCAGGCAATCTCTCGCTTTTAACGCCTATTTCCTGAGAGGACTTCTGCGCAAATTCTTTGACGGATAGACAGACCAGCGGTATACCATAACCATTGACCTGTTCAATGAAAAGGTCCGTCTTCTCGGACTCATCCGGCTCACGGCTGCAGAAAACGAAATCTATTTTGGCATTAAGCTCTCCGCTGCGGATGCTTTCAAACGCTGTGGATAACAGCTTGCGTGAGCTCTCTCCTCTGGCTGTCGAAAACCAGCCGACTTTCAACACTCTATTTACTCCGGCTTATGTTGTTTTCTTAACCTGGCTGTGGTGCTGATAACGTGTATCAATGGACTCGACTTCTTGCAGTGGAACTCGGCCTTGCTTAACGAAGTCAGAAATTCTTGTTTAGTATCGAAATCAGGCATATCTATGGAAACGTAGCCGATTTCAAGCGGGCTGTGGGCGTCACTGCCTGCGCTGACAACTTTATTGTGCCTGAAAGCCAGCTCTCTGGCCTTCTTCCCTATCCCCGGAAACAGGCTCCTCGAATTGAACACTTCTATTAAATCTGCCTGTTCGGCGACGGATTCCAGCATCTGTTTATTGCGAAAGGCTGAAGGCCTCACTCTATCATAAGGGTGAGGGATATTGATCAACCCGCCCTGCTGGCGGATGTGCTTTAAAGTGTCTTCGACACTGATATTATTGGGTATATCCTCGTTTAAAAACATCCCCATGATCTCACCGTAGGGAGTCAGCACCTCTTCACAAATAATGACCTTGAAGGGGGCTATCTTACTCAACTCCCGTGCACCCTTCGTGGTCCCGTGATCAGAGACTGCGATGCAATTTATACCTTTTCTCTGACAGGCAGCAATAAGCTGCTCGTAGGACATATTGGAATCCACGGAGTGAAAGGTGTGTACGTGGAGATCGGCTTTAACCAAAGGATCAGCTAACCCTTTCCAAATATGTGCCGGTCCTGGTATCCACTTTTATTACATCGCCGGTATTTATAAAGAATGGGACCTGAATCGTGATCCCAGTCTCCATTATTGCGGGTTTGCTGCCGGCGCTGGCCGTGTTGCCTTTAAAACCGGGGCCGGTCTCAACTATCTTTAACTCAACGGACAACGGGATTTCAACGCCGATGGTCACACCTTTATGCGTAAGTAACTCCAGGTTCATATTTTCTTTAAGGTAATTCAGCGCATCTCCTACAAGCGACTTCTCTACAGCAAACTGTTCGTAAGTTTCGTTGTCCATAAAATGGTATAGGTCGCCATCGTTATAGAGAAATTGTGCAGGGCGCTTCTCTAAAAATGCCTTTGTGAATTTTTCGCTGGCCTGGAATGATTTCTCGATAGTATGGCCGGCTTTGATATCACGCAGTTTTATGCGGATTTGTGCCGAGCCCCTGCCCATTTTTATATGCTGGAAATCAAGAACCTGGTAAAGCTGTCCGTCCAGCATTATGGTAATGCCTTTTTTAAGCTCTCCTGCATCAATCATATCTGCTTAACCTCCAAGTATGTGTGCCTCTTTTCCGGCTTTGCTGATAGTTTTCAGTTTTCCATCCTTGATGGTGACCGTATCTTCGATCCTTATACCACCCCACCCGGGGATATAAATCCCAGGCTCGATGGTAAAAACCATATTCTCCAAAAGTATATCATCACTAGATGCACCCAGCCGCGGGGACTCATGCGTCTCAAGGCCAATTCCGTGCCCTAGGCCGTGTCCGAAGTACTCACCGTAACCCGCCCTATCGATCATTTTGCGGGCAATACCATCTGCATCGGCAGCCTTCATACCCGCCTCGACAATCGATAAAGCAGCCAACTGGGCTCCCAGCACTACATTATAGATTTTATAAAAATCCCTGTCTCCCTTTCCAATCACGAACGTGCGGGTTATGTCGCAGCAATAGTCATTATATTTAGCGCCAAGGTCGATTGTGATGGGCTCTCCTTCAACGATCAATTTGTCCGTGGGCCTGGCATGGGGGAGAGCTGCGTTCCGGCCTGAAGCAACAATTATCTCAAATGGCAACGGCTCATATTTTTGGTCTCGGATAAATCTCTCCAACTTCCAGGCGAAGTGAATTTCGCTTATTCCGGGACGCAAGTTGGAGCTTATGTAGGCTATGGTTTTGTCGGCAATTTCGGCGGCTCCGCTAATATAAGCGATTTCTTCTTTAGACTTTACTATCCGAAGGGATTCTACGAGGTTTTTCAACGGTTGAACCGAAGGTCCATTGGTTTGAAACACGCGGCATAGGGATTCATACATTGTCAGGGATGTATACTCTGTTTCAATACCCAGCTTTTTTATGCCCAACCTGTTGACAATCTCCGGCAGCCAGCTAGCCATATCGCCCTGAATATAGGTAACTTCGAAATCGCTGGATTCCTTCCTGGCCTGCTCCACATAGCGGAAGTCGACAGCCAGCACGGCTTCTTTGGCGGAGATAATGATCCAGCCGGCGGATCCTGAGAAGCCCGAAAGGTATCGGCGGTTCACCGTCGAGCTAACAAGCAATCCATCGATATTAGCACTGGCAAATTTGCCTCTTAAATCATTCAGTTTTTGCAAACCAGGTTTCTCTGCAATTTACGTTATTATTTATCCAGGCAAGCCACGCGATTTTTAGTCTATCCTATTTATCAGCGGGCTGTTTGTCAGCGAGGATTTTTTTCGTGGTCTTGCATTTGGGATAAGCACTGCAAGCCAAGAATTTGCCGAACCGACCAGACCTGATGACCATCGGCTTGCCGCATTTAGGGCATTTTTCATCGGTCGTTGCCGGTGTACTATCACTGCCCTTTTCCTTTCCACCACCTATGGGCTTTCTCTGCATAGTCTTTTTCCCGCTGCACTTGGGGTAGTCAGGGCAGGCTAAAAATTTCCCGAACCGGCTTTTACGGACCACCATATTTTTAGAGCAAATAGGACAGGGCTCATCGGATACTTCAGGAGCAGCATTATCAGAAGACCTCGAAAATCCCCTGAACGAATTTATCGATTTCTTTCCCATGCACTCCGGGTAATTGCTGCAGGCCAGGAATTTACCATACCTGCTGGATTTCATCACCATGGGTTTGCCGCACTCGGGGCAGGTCTCCTCGGATTTGATAACTATCTTCTCCAGCTTTTCCTGTGCATGTAATAAGTCCTTCTCGAACGGCGAGTAAAACGACCTGATTACTGAAACCCATTTCAGCTTCCCTTTGGCTATCTCATCCAGTTCATCTTCCATTTTGGCAGTGAAGTTGAAGTCCACTATGTTGGGGAAGCTCTTTACCAGCAAATCATTGACTATAGTGCCTATTTCCTCCGGCTTGAGCTTTCCTGCATCTTTATATACGTAGCCTCTATCTACGATAGTAGAGATTATCGGAGCGTACGTGCTGGGTCGGCCAATGCCCTTCTGTTCGAGCGATTTAATCAGCGTCGCCTCGGTATAGCGTTGAGGAGGCTGTGTAAAAAACTGTTCCGGATGGAGCTCAATCAGGCGCAGCAATTCGTTTTCCGATAACTTTGGAATCGTGGTAGTAGTCCCTTCATCATATTCGTCCTTTTCTTCGTCTCTGCCCTCGATGTAAAGGGCCATAAATCCCGGAAAGCGAAGTGATGAAGCTTTGGTTTGCAGCAAATATGCCTTTTTCTTTCCACTTGGTTTAGCATGAATATCGACAGTCAGGGTATCATAGATGGCGGCTGCCATCTGGCTGGCGATAGCTCTCTTCCAGATCAATCCATATAAAAGGTTTTGTTCCTTATTTAAATAACCCTCGATTTTCTCCGGTGCCCTGTGAGCTTTGGTCGGCCGGATGGCTTCGTGTGCTTCCTGGGCCATTTTTACTTTTTTGGTAAATGCTCTGGCAGTCTTGGGCAAATATTCACGCGAGAAGTTGCCGTGAATATAATCTCGTATTTCTTCTACTGCGGTGGCAGCCATGTGAGTGGAATCTGTGCGCATGTAGGTGATTAATCCGGTATCACCTTCCTCGCCGATGTGCAACCCTTCATATAATTGCTGTGCAATAACCATGGTCTTTTTTGCTGTGAAATGCAGCTTGCGCCATGCTTCCTGCTGCAGTGTGCTGGTTATAAAGGGCGGGGCCGGGTTACGCGGGACTTCTTTCTTCTGGATTGCCGCTACGGAATATTCGGCTTCCCTCAAGTCCGCAAGGATATTATCGCAGCGGTCCTTGCCGGTAATATCCAGTTTCCCCTCACCAACTAAACCCACAAACGACGCTTTGAAGATTTTCTCTCCTGCGCCCTGTTTGGCCAGATCGGCCTCTATAGTCCAATACTCTACTGGGATAAAACTCTGGATTTCTCTTTCCCTGTCAACAATCAATCGAACTGCAACAGATTGAACTCGCCCGGCCGAGAGACCTTTGAGCACTTTTTTCCACAATAATGGGCTGAGCTTATAGCCTACCAGCCGATCCAGAATCCTCCTGGCCTGCTGTGCTTCCACCATCTTCATATCGATGGTGCGGGGGTTGTCAAATGCCTGCTCCACAGCTTCTTTGGTTATCTCGTGGAAGGTAACTCTCCGCAGGGGTATCTTGTCCTTTTCAAGGTTGGCAGCTTTGATCAGATGCCAGGAAATTGCTTCACCTTCGCGATCCGGGTCAGTGGCCAGATAAATGGCCGAAGCGCTGTTGGCCAGCTCCTTGATACTGGTAATAACAGGTTTGCGCTCGCGTATATTCCTGTATTCGGGTTCAAAGTCCTTGTCGACTTGTATTCCCAGTTTATCTTCGGGTAGATCGCGAACATGTCCCATAGAGGCCTTGATAATATAGTTTTTACCAAGTATTTTAGTCAGCGTCTTTGCTTTTGCCGGAGATTCAACAATTACAAGTTTAGTAGCCATAAAATTTATTTATTAACCCTTTTTATCTTAAATTATTATTTAGTATATAGCTCATGCTGCCTATTTGCCGCACCAAACCTTTGAACTCCATAATAGCCAGATTGCTCATAACTGTAGAAGTATTCAATCCGGTCTTCCTGCAAATTTCATCCATATGGCTCGGTTCTTCTGTTATACAATTTATTATATGCGATTCTATTTCATTGGATGCAGTTAGCTCCTCCATCACAAGCTGCTGGGACACTACTGATAGATTTAATTCTTCAATTATATCCATGTGGTTTCTGACCAGCTTTGCTCCCTCTTGAATGAGTTTATTGGGTCCCCTGCTCATGGGGGACAGCACACTTCCCGGGACGGCAAATACCTCCCTGTTTTGCTCCACCGCAAAATTGGCCGTTATGAGAGCGCCGCTGTTTTCTCCGGATTCCACCACCAGTACACCGCTGCATAAACCGCTTAATATCCGGTTACGCCGCGGGAAATTGTCGGCTTTCGGTTTTATCCCTACGGGATATTCACTAATCAGAACTCCGTGCTCCATTATTTCACGTGCCAGGTTCAAATTTTCCGGCGGGTATACTATGTCCAGCCCGCTGGCAAATACTGCCACTGTCTGACCGCCGGCGTCGATGGCAGCCCTGTGCGCCGCCGTGTCAATGCCTTTGGCTAGGCCACTGATAATAGTAATATTATTCATAACGAGGCTCCGGGCCAATTCTTCTGTGACCTGCCTGCCGTAAGCAGTGGCCCGTCGGGTACCGACAATGGCTATGCTGGTTCCGGTTAATGCTTTGAGCATGCCACGTACATAAATTACAGCTGGATAATCATGGATTTCTTTTAGCAGCGTTGGATAGTCCGGCGAGTTGAAGGGTATTACTTTGATATGGTATTTCTCGATGAGCTCTAGCTCTTTTTCAAGAGATATCTTTGTGCGGCAGGCAACCAAGCCATCGGCAATTTTATCATCCAGGCCAGCGCGGATGAGTTCGGCTTTTGTAGCTTTCCATGCACCTTCAAGACCACCGAAGTGGTCTTTGAGGACGTTAAGCCTCACCTTTCCGATGCCGGGCGCTCTTGTAAAGCCTATCCAGTATTTTGTTTCGCTGTCCTGCATAAAAATCGAGTTATTTTAACACAGCCATATAAAAAGCCAACACCGTCGTATGTCTGCATGCAGGGAATGTATTGAGAACTATCTCCAGGAAATCAGGAAAATCCGAGGATTCTAATTTTCTTCGGTACCGCTGAGAAGTTTTTGGATTTCCGGGATAACCGCGAGGGCAGCGCTATAGCCGGCTTCAATAGCTTCCGGCCCGCGGTGAAACTCGAAAGCTTCAATATAGCCGACATCCGGCTCGATGATAATATCAGCTTTGAGTATGCTGGCCCTAATTATCTGGTATTCCATAATATAAATGGACTGTATCATGGTATTAAAAATGCTGGGCGACTTATCGGACTTTTTTTCTCCCGTCAGCCCGAAATGCCTGCGTTTCGTAACATCGTTCAATACATTTACCGCGATTATGAACGTAGCCCCCATTGACCGTACCACGTTAGCAGGCACCGGGTTAATAGTTCCCCCGTCCACCAGATAGGCCGAGCCGTATTTGACCGGGACAAAGACCAGAGGAATAGAAATGCTGGCCCTGACAGCCTTTATCAGGGGACCTGTATTTAAAATCATTTCTTTGCCTGTTCTTATATCAGTAGCTATAGCGGAATATGGTATTTTGCAATCTTCGATCTGCTTGTCACCCATAATGGATTTTAAAAAATTCTCAACCCTTCCCCCGTGCAATATGCCCGCACTCAGCAGGGTGAGTTTCGGGTCCAATAGTTGCGCCATCTTGCGCAGATTTGACTTAAGGGCTATATCTTCCAGCAGTGCTATATTGGTGTCTTCAGCGTAACATGCCCCCACCAGCGCTCCCATGCTGGTGCCGGCAATCATATGAATGGGAATGCCCGCTTCTGAAAGCGCTTTTATCACACCGATATGCGCTATCCCGCGTGCCCCTCCACTACCCAGCGCCAGCCCAATTTTTACATTAGGATCGTTTATGTTTTTCATTCCACCAGACCAATGCAATATGGCGGAGAGGGTGGGATTCGAACCCACGGTAGCACGAAGCTACACGCGCTCTCCAGGCGCGCCTGTTAGACCACTCCAGCACCTCTCCATAAGGCATAAAATATGGCGGAGAGGGTGGGATTCGAACCCACGAGGCTCTCGCCCACCGCTTTTCGAGAGCGGCACCATCAGCCACTCGGTCACCTCTCCGCTGTCAGACAATTATATCATCCCGTTTACAAGGGAAAAAGCTGGACCTTCGCGGTATGTATCATTTACTCCGTTAAATTAATAGGTAAACAGATTTGCCAAATAAAAATTAAAATTGATATACTGAATAACCTGGCGTTGGAATTCCATATGACATAGCATGCCAGGTAAACTGTCTGCCCCTGTAGCTCAGGGGATAGAGCGCCGGCCTCCGGAGCCGGGTGCGAGGGTTCAAGTCCCTCCAGGGGCGCATCGAACCCGTAAATTTACTTGACTGCACAGTATATGAAAAAGGACACTTCGATTGAAATTCGATGGCACGGGCGAGGCGGACAGGGTGCTGTCACGTCTGCCGAACTGATCGCTCTGGCTGCCATACACGAAGGAAAATTTGCCCAGGCTTTTCCCAGCTTCGGCCCCGAAAGGCGAGGGGCTCCTGTCCTCGCATTCAACAGGATAGATGCGGAGAATTCGATCCGGATTCGATCCGGTGTAACTAAGCCCGATATAGTCGTTGTCCTGGATCCCGGTCTGGTCACACTCATAAATGTGACGGATGGTTTAAAGTCGGGGGGTTGTCTGGTAGTTAACAGTACGAGGTCGGTCGAGGACCTCCAGCAGGAGTTCAGCGGTAACTGGAAGCTGGCAGTGGTTGATGCTGCTTCAATCGCCCGTGAACTGCTGGGTGTCAATATCGTTAACACGACAATGGTGGGAGCACTGGTCAAGGTCGCCGAAATAGTTAAATTCGAGTCCTTGAAGGCGCCTCTTAATGAAAGGTTCGGCGCCCGTGCCGGTGCTAACTTCGAGGCCTGCATGCGTGCCTACAATAGCACGCTTATAAGTCAAATAACGACCACCGGTGCGAAAATATTCAAATCATTTGCCGTGGAAAAAATTCCAGGCTGGCGTGAGTTACTGGTGGGATGCGTTGTTACAGAACCGGGCAATACCAAAAAGTTCGGCACCGGAGATTGGAAATCACAGCACCCTGTTTGGGACGATAAAAAATGTATCAAATGCGGAATATGCTCTCTGGTTTGTCCGGAGGGTTGCATCAAACCTAATGAGGAAGGCTTTTACCGGGCCAACCTGTTCTATTGCAAGGGCTGCGGAATGTGCGCCCATGAATGCTGGACGCAAGCAATAATCATGGTAGAGGGAACATAATCATATGACATCCAAGCGTGTCGGTATTGAATCGTCGCTGGCAGTGTCAGAAGCTGTGAGGCTGGCAAATGTAGACGTAATAGCGGCCTACCCTATTACCCCTCAGACCCATATAGTGGAGAGCCTGGCGGAAATGGTGGCCAACGGACGCCTGGATGCTGAATATATTCCTGTAGAGTCCGAGCATTCCGCCATGAGTGCCTGTCTGGGGTCCTGCGCCGTTGGAGCAAGGACTTTTACGGCTACGGCCAGCCAGGGCCTCATATTGATGCATGAAGTACTGATGGTTGCAGCTTCCCTGCGTCTTCCCATCGTAATGGCAGTCGCCAATCGCTCGCTTTCAGGACCCTTAAGCATCTGGGGGGACCATTCCGATGCCATGATAACCAGGGATGCAGGATGGATACAGATCTTTATTGAAAACGGTCAACAGGCCTTCGACATGGTGCTGTGTGCTTTTCGCATCGCTGAGCATCCGGATGTACTGCTTCCCACCATAATAAATATCGATGGCTTCCATGTGTCGCACGTAATCGAACCTGTTTACATACTGGATCAGAAATCTGTTGACGAATTTCTACCGCCGTATACATATCCCCATCCTCTGGACCCGGATGACCCGGTAACGATGGGTTGCTTTGCCGCGCCGAACCTGTATACAGAGGCAAGAATGGCTCTGGATTCTTCCGTGCGGGCTTCGAAGGCGGTAATTCTTGATACGTGGAAGAAATACGGCGATCTTACTGGCCGTTACTATAATCCGGTAGAAAAATACAAAGCCGATGGCGCCGAAACAATTCTTGTCACCATGGGAAGCTTCAGCGAAAACGCCATGATTGCCATCGATGACCTGCAGGACGAGGGGAAGAAAATTGGTCTGGTCAGGCTGCGTCTCTGGCGGCCGTTCCCCTATGAGGAAATACAGGAAGCGCTGTCAGCTGCTAAAAATGTTATTGTTCTGGATAGGGCCATCTCGCTGGGCGGGCCGGCGCCGGTATGTTCAGAGATCAGAGCTGCGCTTTATACTCTGGACAAAAAGCCGCAGGTAGCCAGCGTTGTAGGGGGACTCGGTGGCAGGGACATATCCCCCGATAACTTCAAAACTCTCGTTGATCTGGCCATGCAGAAATTAAAGGCCGGGGAAACACAGGAGATAATCATGTTTGGAGTGAGAGAATAGTGGAAACACTTGCTATATATGCTCCCAAACTTGTTACAGCGAATGACTATATTGCCTCAGGCCACCGTGCTTGCTCTGGCTGTGGTGAGGTTCTGGCCGTTCGTTACGTGTGCAAAGCGCTGGGCAGAAACACCATAATCTCCAACGCTACCGGTTGTATGGAGATCGTATCGTCCCCGTTACCCGAGACCTCCTGGGAAGTACCCTGGATACATACACTTTTTGAAAATGCTTCAGCCGTCGCATCCGGCATCGAGTCAGGCATTAAAGCTTTGAAGCGCAAGCATGGGTATACCAAAGAAGTGAAAGTGGTGGCCATGGGTGGAGATGGCGGCACGGCGGATATCGGCCTGCAATCATTGTCGGGCGCATTGGAGCGTGGCCACGATTTTATGTATGTATGTTTTGACAATGAAGCTTATATGAATACGGGCATTCAAAGGTCCAGCGAAACTCCCTTCGGCGCATCTACTACCACCGCTCCTGCCGGCAAGTTCAGCATGGGGCAGCACACCCAGAAAAAGAACATGCCGGCTATAGCTGCCGCACATAACATCCGCTACGTGGCTACATCCTGTTCCAGCTATCCCTTCGATATTATGAATAAAATAGAGAAGGCCAAACAGATAAAAGGCCCCTCCTATATTCATATATTGTCCGTTTGCCCGACCGGCTGGCGCTCCGCCTCTAACCTTACCATTACGATGGGCCGCCTGGCTGTCGAAACCGGTATTTTCCCCATGTACGAAATAGAGGACGGTAAGTACACACTTAACTTTGATTATCCCAAGCTCAGGCCTGTAGAAGATTATCTCAAGCTGCAGGGCCGATTCCGCCATCTAACCAAAGAGAATACAGCTGAAATTCAGGAGCATGTTCTCACTGAATTTAACAGGATAAGGCTGCTCGCCGGGAAAAAGATCACATGAAAGACGCTGTTACAGCCATTATCAAGAAGTATGGTAACGATAAAAGTCAGCTTGTATCTATATTACAGGATATACAGTCCGAATATAACTATTTGCCTCGAACAGCCCTCGGTAAAGTAAGCAAAAAAATGGGCATTCCTCAGAGTCAGGTATATGCCCTCGCTACGTTTTTCCGTGCGTTTAGCCTGAAGGAAAGGGGCAAGCATATCGTCAATGTCTGTTTGGGCACCGCCTGCCATGTCAGGGGTGGTGAACTTATCCTCGACTCCTTGCAGCGCCAACTTGGTATTAACCCAGGCGGAACGACGGAAGACCATAACTTCACCCTGGAAAGCGTTAACTGCATGGGCTGCTGTGCGACAGGGCCTGTAGTCAAGATAGGCGATGAGTATTTTGGCCATATGACAAATGACAAAGTTGAGCCAATGCTGAACAAATTTAGATAGAGAAGAATTATCGATATGCCGGGTAAGCTGAAATCTCCCAAAGAACTTGAAGCTCTGCACAAGAAACTGGCCAAGGGGCTGGAGACGGCTAAAGCGCGGGTATCAGTCTGTAACGGAACCGCTTGCCGCCCGTATAGCAGCAATCCGGTTGTCGAAGCCTTTAAAGCCGAGATAAATAAAAAGGGCCTGACGGACCAGGTCATATTTAAGGTAACCGGCTGTCACGGGTTCTGTGAAAGAGGCCCTATTGCAATCGTCGAGCCAGGGAATATTTTTTACCAGAAGATAAAACCTGAAGATGTGCCGGAAATTCTGGAGAGAACGGTTCTCAACAAGCAGATTATCAGCCGGCTCCTATTCAAGGAACCGACAAGCAAAACTGAGATTACAGCCCAGGCTGATTTGCCTTTCTATAAGAACCAGAAGCGCGTTATCCTGGGTAATAATGTCAGAATCGATCCCACCGATATTGAGGACTACATCACCATAGGCGGATATTCTGCCCTGGCAAAGGCCCTTTTCGATTATAAGCCTGAGCAAATCATCGATATGGTTAAGCAATCAGGGCTGCGGGGCCGCGGTGGGGGCGGGTTTACTACGGGCGTTAAATGGGAGAGCTGCCGCAAAGCACACGGCGATATCAAGTATGTCATCGTCAATGCCGACGAAGGTGACCCGGGGGCATATGCCAATGAGGGCTTACTGACCGGCAACCCCCATAGCGTATTGGAAGGCTTGATTATCGGTGCCTTTGCCATAGGTTCCCATCAGGGTTATATCTATGTACGCAATGAATACCCTCTGGCCTTGAAAAACATTACAAATGCCATGGAACAGGCGGGAAAACTGGGATTGCTGGGGAAAAATATCCTGGGTTCGGGATTCGATTTTGATGTCAGTGTCAATCGCGGAGGCGGCGCCTTTATCTGCGGTGAATCTACTGCTCTGATGGCGTCACTCGAGGGCAAAGTCGGCGAGCCGCGGGCCAAATACACGCATACTGTAGAAAAAGGGTTGTGGGACAGGCCTAGCGACCTGAATAACGTGGAGACCTGGGCTAATATCCCCCTGATTATCAACAATGGAGCCGATTGGTTTAAAAAGATTGGCACACCGACCAATACAGGCACCAAGATATTTTCTTTGACTGGCAAGGTTAACAATACAGGCCTGGTGGAAGTGCCCATGGGCATACAGCTCCGGGATATTATTTTTAATATAGGCGGAGGCATTCGAGAAGGCAAGAAATTTAAGGCGGTTCAGACCGGTGGTCCTTCCGGAGGTTGCCTGCCGGAAAGTATGCTTGATATGCCCGTTGATTTCGATGCGCTGACCAAGGTCGGGTCAATGATGGGATCAGGCGGCATGATTGTGATGGACGAGAACAACTGCATGGTTGACATAGCCAAGTATTACCTCTCCTTCCTTGAGGAAGAATCATGCGGTAAATGCGTACCCTGCCGCGAAGGCGTCAAAAGGATGCGGCAGATATTAAATGACATAACATCAGGAGCGGGCAAGGAAAGCGACCTTCCTCTTCTGGAAAAAGTCGGCCACTGCTTAAGAGATAGTGCGCTCTGTCAATTGGGCGGCTCAGCGCCAAACCCGGTGCTGACGACCATGCAGTATTTCAGAGAAGAATATATAGAGCACATCAAACTCAAGAAATGCAGGGCCGGCGTATGCAAAGACCTGATAACCTTCTCCATAATTGAAGAAAAATGTCCTGATTGCGGCATGTGTGTGAAAGCCTGTCCAGCTGGGGCTATAACAGCTGTGGGCAAAAGAAAGCCGGTAGTGCTGGATCAGGCTAAATGCATTAAATGCCGCACCTGTTATGAGGTATGTAAATTAGGGGCTGTTAAGATTGAGTGAATTAGTTACTCTGACTATAAACGGCAATAAATATGCGGCCGAAAAGGGCCAGTATATACTACAGGTGGCCAGGGCTCACGGCATTAAGATACCCTCTTTATGCAACCTCGAAGCAGTAGAACCTTACGGCGCCTGCCGGCTGTGTATCGTCGAGATCACGCGGGGAACCAGGAAACGCATTGTGACCGCATGCCTTTTCCCTGTTGAGGAAGGCCTGATTGTCGAAACGGATTCCCCCAGGGTAGTCGGAAACCGCAAAATGCTGCTGGACCTGCTGCTTGCAAGGTGCTCTGAAAATAAGGTTATTAAGCAATTGGCGGCCGAATACGGCATCGACAAATCATCTTTCGAAAAGGAATATTGGACCAAGGAAAATTGCATAGTCTGCGGCCTCTGCACCAGGGTTTGTGAGCAGGTCGTGGGTGTCAGCGCTATCAGCCTGGTGAACCGCGGTATAACCAAAGGGCCAGCATCTCCCTATCTCGAAAGCGCCAAGGCATGCATCGGCTGCGGTTCGTGCTTTTACGCATGCCCGACCGGCGCCATTAAAATGGAAGATAAAGAAGGTTATCGTTATATTTACAACTGGAGAATTAAATACAGGCTGCAAAAATGTAAGGTCTGCGGCATTGAATGGGCGCCCGAGAAGCAGCTTGAGTACATCCGCAAGAAATGGAACCTGCCAAAAGGGTTCTTCGACGTCTGCCCCAATTGCCGATAACCTCAATCAGCTTACCTCTTAATACAGCTTTCTTGACTGCATATTAGGTGTAATCTATACTTTTGCCTTGCGGGGTGTAGCGCAGCGGCTAGCGCGCATGGTTTGGGACCATGAAGTCGGTGGTTCGAATCCACTCACCCCGACCATAAATACTGATTTCAGTTATTTGGCAACATGGTGAAGCAAGAGGCAAAACAAACACCGAATATATAAAGACCTCATGGTTTTTGAGGGTGGCTGCGAAATTAACAAATGCTCCGGTCGGCCTGCTAAAATTGCGAACAAATTTAACGCAGTCAGCAGCCTGCACCCGGCAGATTCCTCAACTCTTTCTTGAGTACTTTCCCTACAGCGCTCTTTGGCAGTGAAGGCATAAATCCGATTGATTTTGGCTGCTTAAAGGTAGGCAGTTGCGGCTTGCAGAAATCGATGAGCTCCTGTTCGGTGGCGCTTTCACCCGGCCTGAGGACGACGAAGGCCTTGATCTCTTCTCCGTAGACCTTATCGGGCACACCTATTACAGCACATTCCATCACCTTGGCATTCTTGTAAAGAATATTTTCCACATCGGAGGGGAACACGTTTTCTCCACCCCTGATGATCATGTCCTTTTTGCGTCCAGTCAGAAAAAGGTAACCATCCTCATCCAGGTAGCCGAGATCCCCCGTGTGCAGCCAGCCCTTCTTGATCGTTCTGGCGGTCTCTTCCGGCATGTTCCAGTAGTACTTCATCACGTTGAAGCCTTTGAAAACCACTTCGCCCCATTGTCCGGTGGGGACCTCACGGTCATTATCATCCAGTATTTTTATCCGGCTGGCCTTCTGCATCAATTTGCCGACTGATCCGTTTTTAAAAGAGCGCGCGAACATGGAAGTTCCATAAGAGGCCAGTTCAGACATTCCCCAGCCTTCGCATATCTGTACGCCGAATTTCTGTTTCCAGGTTTTCAGCAGCTCCAAAGGCATGGGCGCGCCTCCGCATGACAAGTACTTGGAAGCGCTCAGGTCGTATTTATCGATGTCGGGATGGTTATAAAGCATGACCCACATGGCAGGGACGCCATCCAGGCTGGTGACCCTGAATTTTTCCATGCACTTGAATATTTCCACCGGATCAAATCTCCTCAGGACTATCAGCTTGTCCGCCGTGTAAAACTTCAAAAACATCTGCATCATCCCGTAGATATGGCACAGCGGAAGGACAAGGAGGCAGACATTCGATACTTCCATACCGATAATGTCGAAATCCTTTTGGACTACTTTGTCCAGGCTGACATCCTTGGTGAGGGTTACAGATTGGAACCTGGCCGGAATGATCGTCTCGAGCGTCTCATAAAAACCCAGCAGTGTATAGTAGAGCCCGAAATGGGTGTGCACCACGCCTTTGGGCAAGCCGGTGGTGCCGGCTGTGTATATCATAGCCGCATCGTCATCAATATCCATCTCTTCGACGGCCAGTTGATCGGAGCAATCAGCGATAAGTTTGTCAAAATTGAGCGTGCCGGGAACGCCGTCTTTGTCAATAAATATGATATGTGCCAGTCCGGGGGCCGTCGGGCGTGCCGCATCAATTACGGGAATGTAGTCGCTGGAAGTTATTAATACCTTTATGCCGGAATCACGGTATAAGTGCGCGGCCTCATCGCCACGGGCACTGGGGTTCATCGGCACGATTATGGCGCCGATTTTCAGGACGGCCTGAAAGGCCATCAACACTTGCGGGCAATTGTATACCTGTGTACCCACCCGATCGCCCCTTTTTACACCCAGTTTTTTCAGTGCGTTGCCCAGGCGGTTGGCAATACGGCTCAGTTCAACATTGGTATACCAACGTCCTTCATAGTGAAGATATTCATACTCACCGAACTTCTGTATATTATCGCCGGCCAACGTCGCCAGATTCATCTCAGTATCCTCCTTATTAGAAACGCTTATTATAGCGGGGCAGAGCTGATTTTGGTGGCGAAAACCGGCTCTGCCCCATGAACCCAAGAGCGTTCAAGGGTCGGCAGTAGTCACCTAGTAATTGTTCAGAGGACTTACAGTTACTCCGGCCATTCGGTGGGAAGCTGCTTGGTGATGTTGGTTATTTCATTGGCCGCCTTGGTATAGCGCATGATCTTGGCCATGTTCCCGGTGAGTTTGGACTGCTTTGTAATCAGCGCCTGTGTAGAATCCAGCTGCCCTGTGACTATCCTCTTCCAGATAGTGTAATTGGTGGATATCACAAATTCCGGTTTATATTTACCGGGATCAGCGACGATTTCGGCCGCACGGCATTTGCCGTGATAAAGGTCAACGTAGGCAAACATTGTTTCTTTTACAGGGCCGCCCTTCTCGCAAATGAAATAAAAATCGCCCTCCCATGTCTTAGCCGAGTCCTCGTAGGATTTGCTAGCATTGAGTGCATCCTTGTATAAATCCATCCACTCTTGAGTCATGTATTTGGCCATGATCACTCCTTTTTCATTGTTATTTACCCGGGAATAATTCCCTCGGAATTTTTGATTATTAGCGTATCGATGAGATTGGTCCATTTACCGTATTTATCATTGTTTCATGACCTCGCGGCGTGGTGAAACCAATTTCTAAACGCCCAGGTACGCCTTCCTCACGCCTTCGTCCTGCATCAAGTCGGAAGTTTTGCCCTGCAGCACCAATTGTCCGTTTTCCATAACGTAGCCATAGGAAGCTAGCATCAGGCCAAGCCTTGCGTTTTGCTCTACGAGAATGATGGTGACGCCTTCACGGCTGACCTCCTTGATTTTCTCGGCGAGTTGCTGGCGCAGCAAGGGGCTAAGGCCGAGGGACGGTTCATCGAACATGAGCAGCTCCGGTATTGCCATCAGCCCGCGTGCAATGGCAAGCATCTGCTGCTGTCCGCCGCTAAGTTCGCGCGCTTTGCCACCGAGTTTTTCCTTTAGCATCGGAAACAGGGCCAGGACTTTATCCAAAGAGTTCCGGACTCGTTTGGTATCTTTGCACAGATAGGCGCCCATCTCCAGGTTTTCCATGACGGTCATGAGCGGGAACAACTTTCTGCCTTCAGGAATCTGGATAATCCCTCTGGCCGCTATTCTCCCGGGCTTCAGCCCGTTTATCTTCTCCCCTTTGAAATCGATTTCTCCCCTCTTGACTTTCACCAATCCGCTGATGGCATTGAGGGTAGAGGACTTGCCGGCGCCGTTGGCGCCCAGGATAGTCACGAAATCGCCTTTATTAACGGTCAGTATGAGCTTCCTCACCGCCACGTTCTTGCCGTACCTGATCCAGACGTTTTTCAATTCCAGCATGATTTACACCGTCTCCGTGCCCAGGTAGGCTTCGATAACCTCCGGCTTGCTCATCATTTCGTAAGGAGCGCCGTCGGCGATCTTAGTGCCGAAGCTCAGGACGACCACCCTGGTAGCTATGTTCAGCAGCACTTTCATATTGTGTTCGATCAGCAGTACCGTAACCCCCTGCTGGTTGATCTTCTTGATGTTTTCCACCACGAACATGGCCTCCTGATGGTTCATGCCGGTGGTAGGTTCATCAAGAAGCAAGACGCTGGGATTAGCTGCCAGGGCCGCGGCTATGCCCAGCATGCGCTGGTAGCCGTGTGAGAGGGCCGCTGCCGGCCTGAATGTCTCGTTAAAGATATCCAGCAGCCGCAGCGTTTCCAGCAGGTTGCCGACCACCTTTTCCTGCTCGTCTCTATAGGCCCTGGTATTGAAGAAGGCCTGCCAGTCGCTGGTCTTATACTGCAACCTGGAACTGATCATCATGCTCTCGATTACCGAAGCGCCTTCAAAGAGCACATTCGACTGAAAGGTCCTGACAATGCCCAGCCTGGATATTTGATCGGGCCTGAGCCCGGATATTTTTTTTCCTTTAAAATAGATGTCGCCGCGAGAAGGCTTGTAATAACCTGAAATTAAATTGATCAGGGTCGTCTTGCCCGAGCCGTTGGGACCCACAATGCCGAGGACCTCACCTTCCTCTACCTGCAGGTCGATATCCTCAACGGCGGCAAGTTTGCCGAAGAATTTGGTCACGTCATTTAATTCTAATAAGGCCATCGGTAATAATCCTATTTATTCTTCGTCTTCCTGTGAGAATTCCCCGGGGATTTCATATTCTTCAGGCTCTCTAAACACCTTGCGCCAGAACTTGCCCCATAGGTCAACCAGCCCGGTTCCCTTGGGGAGAAACAGCAGCACCAGCACAACCACAGCGCCGAACACTACATACTGAACATTGGGTACTGGTAGCTGGGACAGGTAGTTACCCAGAGAATACAGTACGGTAGATCCTATGATCGCCCCTCCGACTATCAAGCTTGGGCCGCCTACAATGCTCATCATCATTATCTGAATGGACTTCCACAAATCAAAAATAAGCGGATTTATGACTGAAATAAAGGTGACATAGTAGGCGCCGGCAAAGCCAGTGAACACGCCGGCCATAGTAAATGCGATCACGCGATACTTCATGAGATGAATACCTAAATGCTCTGCAAGTACGGGGTTAGCGGCTACGCTCCGGAATGTACCGCCTACACGAGACCGGTCTATTTGCCAGAAGAACAACGCCGACGCAATTACCAGAAAGAACATAAAGTAATATAATGGCACCAGGCTCGTAGCGAAGTTTATTTCAAAATTCCCTATGGTTATAGGCGCCGGCGCCCGGGTCAATATTCCGGATGCCCCCCTGGTAACATCATCCCAATTCAGGGCCACAATCCTCACTATCTCGCCGAAGGCAATTGTTATGATTGAGAAAGATGTGCCCCCCGCACGCAGCACAATCAGGCCGATAGCTAGAGCTATAATCCCCGAGATAATACCGGCCGCTAAAAAACTCGGCCAGTATGGAAGGCCCAGCCTGACCGTGAGTATGGCTGAGACATAGCCGCCTATAGCCATGAAAGCCGCCTGCCCCATGCTGAACTGGCCGGTCCTCAATATCAGAATAAAGCCCATAACCGCTATTGACCAGATGCCGCTTGATATCAGGGTGGAGAGCGTCACCATACTGGTCGTGAATAGCGGCATAGCAGCGAGCAGGGCAATAACTGCCCCGATCACAACTTTGGGCACCACGCTCTTTTGGTCTACATAGTAGCGCCCTATTATCATTTCTGGGCGGCTCCAAACAGGCCTTGCGGTCTGATCAGCAATATAACAATCACCAGCAAGAACAGTGCAACTTCGGAGAAATAGGAAATCTTATATGCTATGACGCTGTTAAGCAGACCCAGTATGATGCCGCCCACGATGGCGCCGGTGAGGCTGCCCAGGCCTCCAATGACAATGGCCAGCAGGGACATGATCATGGGAATACGTCCCATGAAAGGATCGACTGACTGGACAGGTCCCATAATGCCCCCGGCCATGGCCGCCAGAGCACAGCCCATGCCCATAACAATCAATGAGACCCATCCTACATTGACGCCGTATAAGCTCGCCGCATCCGGTTGTTGGGCCGTTGCCCTGATAGCCTTTCCTACCTTGGTACGGTTGAGTACGATATACATGGCAATCATAATAATCAGGGTAAAAATGATGACGGCAATTTTTTGATAGCTAATACTGAATGAACCCATGTCAAGTACCCCGGGGAGCACGGTGGCCATGCCCTTGGCCATAAGGCCAAAGGCCATGCCGGCCGCACCCTCAAAGAAAAAGATGAGCGCCATGGTGGCTGCGGTTACGGCCAAAAGGCCGTAACCCGGACCTGTGAGGCGCTCGATGACGAGCTTCTCCACCACCATACCCAATCCGCCCACAATTACCCCCGATATCAGTAAGCTCAAGGGGAAAGGTACGCCCGCCGCCGTGACTGCGTAATAGACGACGAAAGCGCCCAGCATGTAGAACTGGCCGTGTGTCCAGTTCAGAATGCCAAGTATGCTGAATACCAGCACCATGCCGAATGCCATGGTCATATAGATGCAACTTTGGACCAGTCCGTCAATCCATATTCCAGCGGGGGGCATACCAATTCTCCTTATTTTAGCTCTATATCGTTACGGCAGCGGTTCCATTGGATGCTCGGAAAGATATACTTCTTTGCCGTTCTGGATGCTGCATATGGAAGCAGGGGTTCCGAAAACTATAGGTGAACCATATGTCTGTGCACCAGACATTGTCCATTTACCTGCAGTGGTATCAAAGGTGCCACCGCGGATGGCGTTCATTATGGCATCCGGGTCGCTGACAGTGCCGGCCTTCTGCATTGCCTGAGTCAGTATCTCTACGTGAGCGGGTACCCAGGGGAATTCACCGGTATAGTCATACGGGCCGCCCGTCGTCTGCGCCGCAATCTTCTCGGCTTCCTGACACTGGGCGATTATACTTGGGTTGACCTGGGTCTTCTTGAACGCCCAGGGGGCCTCGTATGATCCGATGGCGCCCTCGAAAGCATCGACGCCGACGACAGCTTGGTATATGTCCATGCTTACGAATGGGCCGGAACAGGCAATATGCATGTCCTTGTAGCCCAGCTCCCACCGCTGTTTAAGCATCGCCATATATTCACCGACCCATCCGGCGACAAAGATGACATCACAACCTTCCTCATGTAAATCTGGTGAGCATGGGAGAAAAGTCTGTAGTGCCGGGCGTGAACCACTCACTGGCATACCTGACTCCCGCTTTATCCAGCGCTTTCCCCACGGCAATCCAGCCCGGGCCACCTTTGCTCACTGATGAGTCGACCAAACCTAGCTTCTTGTAATTGGGGAACGCATCCACAAGAGCGAAGCAGTCAGCCAGAAATTCCTCTTGAGACGGAGTGCCGAAAACAACATAAGGCATGGTCTTGGGGTCATATGCACCGCCACCGCCCCAACTGGCAGGCAAAGCATCCGGAGCGCCGTTCCTGGTCAGAAAGATGACTTTAGCCGGGTTGGTCACAGCTGCTATGGCGGAGAAGTTCCAGGACCAGTGCCCGACAAAGAACTTGCAGCCATCGCTTTCTATAAGCTCTTTAGCGGCGGCAGAGCCGCCCTCAGCCGTGTTCTCGTCGTCAACCTGGATCAACTTAAGGTTGTAAGTCTGGCCATTGACCTGAAAGCCTTCCTTATTTAACACCTGGACGAAGGCTTCACGGAGTGGTGTGGGAATCTGGCCCCATGGAGCTGCTGTGCCGCTAAGAGGCATGGGTACACCGAGGCCGTGTGTCCAGTTCAGAATGCCAAGTATGCTGAATACAAGCACCATGCCGAATGCCATGGTCATATAGATGCAACTTTGGACCAGTCCGTCAATCCATATTCCAGCGGGGGGCATACCAATTCTCCTTATTTTAGCTCTATATCGTTACGGCAGCGGTTCCATTGGATGCTCGGAAAGATATACTTCTTTGCCGTTCTGGATGCTGCATATGGAAGCAGGGGTTCCGAAAACTATAGGTGAACCATATGTCTGTGCACCAGACATTGTCCATTTACCTGCAGTGGTATCAAAGGTGCCACCGCGGATGGCGTTCATTATGGCATCCGGGTCGCTGACAGTGCCGGCCTTCTGCATTGCCTGAGTCAGTATCTCTACGTGAGCGGGTACCCAGGGGAATTCACCGGTATAGTCATACGGGCCGCCCGTCGTCTGCGCCGCAATCTTCTCGGCTTCCTGACACTGGGCGATTATACTTGGGTTGACCTGGGTCTTCTTGAACGCCCAGGGGGCCTCGTATGATCCGATGGCGCCCTCGAAAGCATCGACGCCAACGACAGCTTGGTATATGTCCATGCTTACGAATGGGCCGGAACAGGCAATATGCATGTCCTTATAGCCCAGCTCCCACCGCTGTTTAAGCATCGCCATATATTCACCGACCCATCCGGCGACAAAGACGATATCACAACCTTCCTCATGTAATCTGGTGAGCATGGGAGAAAAGTCTGTAGTGCCGGGCGTGAACCACTCGCTGGCCCACCTGACTCCCTGTTTATCGAGCGCCTTCTGCACGGCAATCCAGCCCGGGCCACCTTTGCTCACTGATGAGTCGACCAAACCTATCTTCTTGTAATTGGGGAACGCATCGACAAGCGCGAAGCAGTCAGCCAGGAATTCCTCTTGAGACGGAGTGCCGAAGACAACATAAGGCATGGTCTTGGGGTCATATGCACCGCCACCAGCCCAACTGGCAGGCAAAGCATCAGGAGCGCCGTTCCTGGTCAGAAAGATGACCTTGGCCGGGTTGGTCACAGCTGCTATGGCGGAGAAGTTCCAGGACCAGTGCCCGACAAAGAACTTGCAGCCATCGCTTTCTATAAGCTCTTTAGCGGCGGCAGAGCCGCCTTCAGGTGTGTTCTCGTCGTCAACCTGGACCAACTTAAGGTTGTAAGTCTGGCCATTGACCTGAAAGCCTTCCTTATTTAATACCTGGACGAAGGCTTCACGGAGCGGTGTGGGAATCTGGCCCCATGGAGCTGCTGTGCCGCTGAGAGGCATGGGTACACCGAGATTTATGGTGATAGGCCCGGTAGCTTTGGGCGGCGCCGGCGTCTGTTGCTGGGCGCAGGCAGTGGCCAGCAGGGTAAGTATCATAACCGCTACTACTAGTAGTGAGGAAACCTTGTACCATTTTATCATTGTCTGGTCGAACCTCCTTTTTATTTAGTACGAATTACCTTAAATGTACCCTGTCTAACGCATTCCACCTCCTTCATATTTATCCTCAAAGTCTCATCATTCGTCCGGAATCACAATGCATATTTAGAATATTTCCTGATCTCAGGGCGTTACAAGTGTATCAATTAGCCCGCTAAGTAGAGCAGCTGGTTGCAATAGTTCAACTGTTTGCTCTATAATTTGCCAAATACTTTATCATCAACTATAAAATATTGTCAAGAATCGTAAAGGATGCCGCCGTGAATTTTAATCTCTGCCTATCTACCCCTCCGTATGTTTGATTATACAAATTATTAATAAGGGTGTCGACAGTGAACTCAGATAAATCTGTGAAAGTTCGTAAAAGCAAATCATTACTTGAGCATATCACGATAAGTGATATCGACGCTACCGGAAGGAGTGAGAAAGCCGGTGCCAAGTTACTGCAGATTGTGATGGCGGCTGCGGAACTATTTCATAAGAAAGGATATGGCCCCACCACTACCAGGGATATTGGCGAGGCGTGCAACATCAGTCCCGGGCACCTCTATTACTACATCAAATCAAAAGATGATTTCCCCGCAATGTTCCTTATTATCCAAAAAAATATCAGTTCTAAATGGGAAAACGACATCCGCCAAGAGATGAAGCGTTTGCCTCCGGAGGAACTGCTGAAGAAAGCTGTAAAAGATTATACGTACGTCGTGCATATAGGGCGGAAGCTGACGGTTTTCTGGTATCACGCTGCAGTGCAGGTCAAAAAGGAAGACAGCGCCGGGATAATGGAGGTCGAAAAGCAGGTCGTCAGTATGTTCCAAGAAATACTTGAATCCGGTTGTAAGCAGGGGCAGTTTCACGTCAAAGACCCATTTTTAGTCGCAAGTAATATCGTTATGATGTGTCAAACCTGGGCATTGAAGAGGTGGCTATATAAAGACAGCCGTACTATAGACCAGTACGTGGATCAAATCGTTGATCTTATTACAGCTATGGTCAAAGGGACTCAAAAATCGCCCTCCCGGAAGTCTATCAAAGTTACTCGGTAAGGCCTCGCACCATGGAAACTGCATTGTTTTCACATATATCTACAAACTGGTCAATTGTATAGAGATCGTGCAGAAACCACCGCTTTAAAATCCAGGTATGACATAAAACCTCGATTTGAAAGGCGGTGAGAAAAGGGTCACTCACCTTGAACTGACCTTGCTGGACACCGGTTTGCAATATCTGTTTAAACACGTTAACCACCCGCACTTCGGATTCAATTACGCCCTGCAGCTGTTCAGGTTTAAGAGACTTTGCCACCCGGTACCAGAAGAGCATCATCTTACGCCTTGCATGTATCAGATGCAGATAGTTCCCGACGGCAAAGCGTAGAGTTATTTCAGGCGGACTTTTTAACATTTCCTTGCGTACTTCATATTCCCATTTACTGATATTTTTTAAATGTATCTCACCGAATATCACCGGGAAATCATCCTTGGATTTTATATAGTAATAGAGATGGCCCATGCTTATGTTGCAGGCCTTAGAGATATCCCTTACAGTAGTTTCTGTGAATCCTTTTTCAAAAAAAGGGTAGAGGCCACCTTCGCAATGCGCTGTAACTTAGCGTTGGCTGATTTGGCCTTTTTCTGCTGCTTAGCTGCTTTGCCGCTCATTCAGGGTATTAATTAGACCAGATTAATACTTCTCAGGGACGAATTATATTCCATACTGCGGCTATACTCAATTTATGAAATCCAACACCGTAATAATCAACTTCAAAGCTGCCTTGACAACATTTTTAATTCGTATTAATATGGTCTCAAAAATTAGGGCGAGCGCTCGGATGTTAAGTCGGGTAAATCGCCAGCTTAAAAAGGGAGGGAGTCATGATAGATACAGCCGTCAAGATGTACGACATTATGGCATGCAATGTGTACTGGGATTTCGAAAATTCACCCCTGCAAAAAGAACAGCACAAGTTTCTGGTTTCCTTCTATCCTACGCCGGGCACACCCACACCAGACTTGATCGAGAAGATAGAAGGGCTGGGCTCCAACGGCTACAAAGTAGAATTTAAGAACCAGATGTTTACGAATTTCAACCTGAACGGCTGGATATACGATCCGACTTTGAACTACTACTGGTATATGATCAATCTCTCCACCGGTTTCATGAAGGAGGGTGAGTATGTGGTGGAAGTCACCTGCAAAAATGGCGATGTTATAAGAAAGACCCGCATGCAAAAAAATGCCATATCTGATTCCACGGTATCCGTATATCTTAAAAACAGGCAGAAAATTTACGATTCATTCTCGCCGTCCAAAACCAAACCGATGCCCCAGAGGGCATCCTTGAAGGATGTTAAGTGCAGCTGGCTCACGCTCAAAGATGTAGGTGACCTGGACGCATTTTACGTTTATCGTATTGCCAAGGGGGGATCTTCCGCCGAAGCAGATACACAGAAGCTGGTCTGGTGGGACAACATATATATTCAGAGGGTCTACAATAACGATCTGAAGGCCGGGCTCAACAGGGGCCAGGTCACCGTCACCAACGAGCTCCAGCCCAAGACGACCTATGCCTATTTTGTGGAGATAACTGATGGCAACGTGCAGAGCGATGCCAACATCTGCATCTTCCAACCCCACCAGGTATTCACAACACCCTGAGGGTGCCGAAAACAAGCAAATTTGACTACAGTGAAACCTTAAAAAACAGGCCGGAGAAATCGACAAGATTGTATCCGGCCTGTTTTATTGACTATACTTATACTTTAGGATGTGTCCGCCAGTTGCAGATGTGATTTGCGGTGTTGTTGAATGGACCTGATAAAAACAGTTAGCAATGCACTCGGTATACTTTGCGCCATAATAGGGGTTTTATTGTTGCCGCTGGGCATCTGGCTCCTGTCGAACGGGCTAAAAAACAAGGACCGCCCTTCAATTGTTATTGCGATATTGCTGTTTTCCCTGGCTGCCTTGGTATTCTTTGGTGCATATAGTCTTTTTACGCAGGGAATCCTGCAGACCAGTCCCTATTTGCAACCGGGTCGCTAGTTCCACACTCGGCAATTTTTAGACACAACTATCAGAAAAAAGCATCAATCTTGTTGATTCTAATGGCGGGTGCTGCGCAGGCTAGTTGTCTACGCCGCAAGTGGTAATAAAGCGGTTGTAGAAGTCGGAAAGGTCTTTATCTTTCAACTGCTTTCCAGCTTCTTTGAGTGGCATATCAATGGCGTTTTTCTCAATCTTGGCAACATCGGGCAGGAGATCTGAGAGGTTGGATTGGTCACTGGTATTGGCGGTTGATTTTTCCAAATCATAAGATTGCACCAGCTTTTGTGAGAAGCTGGCAAGATCTGGATCCTTAATTTCGCTGATGGCTTTATTTAGCGGTGATATCAGAGCCTGTTTATAAACTTTTGCAATATCGGTTGTAGACATAGGAGGCGTCTGGCTGTTATCCGCTTTAATCATACCGGGTAAGGCCAGTGATACACCTAGCACAATGATGCCGGATAATCCAATTGCAGTGATCCAAATAATTTTGCCTTTCATAGCCGCACCAAATGAACATCTTCCGTTTTCGGGTATACCTATGTCCTGGTACTATAGTACTATTGTGAGCCGCTTAGCTTAAAAAGTCAAGCCGGTCGGTTCACCGATTAGGACTATTTGGCTATTGACAAGGTCGGATGGTTGTGAGTTAAAAAGGGGCCGGGCAAGAAATTTGGATAGTTCTGAATAGCCCGACAGAATTGTCTCTGTAACGGGAACTCAGATTTGAATCGCTGTGTTTAGAATTTCAGGCAGCCAAGAATTCACGGGGCCTAACTTCATATAGTTTGATGGAGTCAGTCAGGCAATTAACTGCACAGCATCCACAGCCATAACACTTATCGGGATTGACCTTCGCCTTCAATTTCTTCTGGCCCGGGACTTTGGTCATTTCTATAGCGCTGAAAGGGCACTGTTCAACGCAGTCCTGACAACCACTGCATGATTCCTCGTCAACCTTGGCCTCAAACCGGCTCTTGGCAAGGCCTTTATCCAGATTGCCATAAGTAAGCCAGGGATACAGCAAAACACAGCAGTCCGGGCAACAGTTACAAATATAAGTCCCTGCCTGCGGCACGTTTTCAACGGTGTGGACAAGTCCCGCCTCAGAAGTGGTTTGAAGTATCCTTTTAGCATCTTGGCTGGACACCTCTTTACCAGAACCGCGTTTTATGGCGTATTCAGCACCCTTATTTAGCTGTAAACATACCTCAATCGGCCTGTCGCATTTTTGCGCCATCCTTCGGCAAGGGCACTGCACTACAGCGATTCTGGTTGCATGGTCGATTACCGATTCCAGGTCCTCGCCCTCAGCCAGTTCGGGCTTTTGGGCAAATGATGACATGGCCGGGACAACCCGGGAAAACGGCCTTGGAAAATTAACCACCCACTTGGCCGTATCGCGAAACAGCTCGTTTTCAGAGAAGTCCATCCATGCATCCAAAAGTTTCCTGCCCCATATTTTGTCCGACCTGCTGTCGCTTCCCGTCGAATCATGCAACTGAAAAATATGGCGCGCCGGGCGGTAACCTTTGGAAGACTCGAAGATGACCCCCTTATTAAAAAGATCATCAACCATAGGTTTAATGATTTCTGTAGAGCAACTGGTCTTTTGCGCCAGATCTTCAACTGTGGCCGGCATGAGGTTTATGAGCTTGATCTCTTCCTCATTAATCAAAATCTTCAATATCTTTTTAAACCTGGCTGAGTCCTTATATCCGTAAAGTCCGGCAAGTACCGCATAATCGTCGCTCATTTTAACCTCCAATTAAAACTAGTTAAAAATAACAGAGGCGGCAAGAAAGTGATGAATACAATTATACTTCCTTGGCTGGTTTTTAAAAATTCTGTGTTCCGGGAAGTCAGGGGGAGACAATAACAGCGGATATCGAATACTATATAAGCGGCAACTCAGGCTAAAGGGTCCTAATTACTGCGACCACTTTGCCCTGGATCTCGATGTTGTCAGGGTTGGTAAGGATGGGTTTCATCTGCGTGTTAGCGGGTTGAAGCCTGATCAAGTCCGCTTCCCGGAAAAATCTTTTTAAGGTAACCTCCTCTTCCTTTTTCAGCCAGGCTGCCACCATGTCACCATTTTCAACAGACTTTACAGGTTCCATTAATACGATATCGCCATCAGCTATCAGCGCATCGATCATAGAATTGCCGCTGACCCTCAGCGCGAACACGTCCTTCCCCTGAGTGATTTCCCCGGACAACTCCAGGGTATCAACGGCCTCACTATGCCAGGTATCTGAGCTCATCACGGGAATGGGCAGGCCGGCTGCGATCTTTCCCAGGATGGGGACGTGAATAGTATTTTTCCTGTCAGGTAACTGGATGCTGCGGAATACCTTTGAATCACGCTCGATTTGGTGTTCGCTCTCAAGGATTTTTAAGTGATGCTGAACTACGGCTGTAGAGCTGAGGCTGCAGCCCTTCATGATATCCCGCACGGTTGGGGCATAACCCCTGTCATCGTAAAAATCACGGATATATTCGATAATTTTTTGCCTGGTAAGGTTGACTCCCGGTTTTCTCATATCTCTCTACCTATATTCCGAACATTTGTTCTTAATACAAGTGTATAGAAACGTGAGCAGGGTTGTCAAGTAGGAGTTCCAGATACCTAATATGCTGAAAGCGGCGTAGTAAATTGCTCGAGTTTATAAATTATATAACGGGAGCGCCTTGAAGGGACCAGGGGCTGGCGGACTCGATATGGACTGCTACAAGTCGGCCCGTATAGTCCTGGCTCCCGGTAAAAAACACCAGCTTATCGCTGTAAGTCCTGCCGAACCATTTAGCGCCTTTTTTGCCTTCAACCAGGATTTCCAGCGTTTGGCCGACTAATTGACGGTTAATTTCAGTTAGTATCTCTTTTTGCAGCTCTTCAAGTCTTCGGAGCCGCTGCATCTTGACTTCATAGGGAACATCGTCGAGAAAATGTTGGCTGGCATAGGTTTGCGAACGTGTGGAATAGGCAGCAATATGCACAGCGTCGAAACGCAGATCCTGTATAGCTCTAAATGTATTTTCAAATTGGTCTTCCGTTTCACCGGGAAAACCCACAATTATGTCGGTGCTCAACGCAATATCCGGGATTATTTGGCGTGTTTGCCTGATAAGCGATCGGTAATCGTTATAGATGTACTGGCGCTGCATGGCCTTTAAGATAAGGTCGTCACCTGCCTGCAGTGGAACGCAGAAATGGTGGCATACTTTATCAAGCGATGCGATCGATTTGATCAGGTCCAGGCTCATATCCTTAGGATGATTAGTCAGGAACCTGATGCGAAACAAGCCGTCAATGTGATTTAGCAAGGTCAACAGGCCGCTCAAATCGGTCCCATCGCCCAGGTCTTTGCCATAAGAATTAACATTTTGTCCGAGAAGAATGATTTCACGGGCTCCTTCGTCTACAGCCCTCTCAGCTTCTTTTACAATATCCGCCGGAGAACGGCTTCGTTCTCTGCCTCTGCGATAAGGGACAATACAATATGAACAAAAATTGTCGCATCCCTGGATAATTGGAATATAGATGCTGAGCGGGGAGGGAGATTGCAGTGGTCTTTCCATGCTGCCGTGCCGGTCTCCTATGGATTCGCTTAATAACCAGTCTTCGAAAGAGTGGTTCTCACCCGGCTTGAAAAAATGGTTGACATGTGGAAAGGATCTAGTGAGGATCCGCAGATCATCGGTTACAAAACAACCTGTTACGGCTATGCGCATTTCAGGCTTCATATGTTTGATTCCCTTCAAATAGCCCAGCATACCGTTAACTTTATCTTCTGCATTCTGCCTGACGACACAGGTATTAAGTAGAACTATATCTGCGTCATTAATATCCTTCACGCTTTCCAGTCCGAGCGAAGCCAAGTGGCTGGCCAGACCGGATGACTCCGCCTTATTCATCTGGCAGCCCATGGTCCAAATGTGATATTTCATACAGTCCGCAAATAAAAAGGGTTTTGATCGATTCTTAATAAGTCAGAATACGGAGGTAGCTAAAGGTTGATATCAAGATTACTGGCGGAGGGAAAGGGATTCGAACCCTTGACCCCGGTTTCCCGAGGCAACCGCTTAGCAGGCGGCCGCACTAGACCACTATGCGATCCCTCCGGCATGTAAATTTCGGCTGAATTGCGACATGCAATATAGCATAGTTTGAATTGGGGTTTCAAGCAAACCGCTCGATACATGATTGTATGTGGAATCCCCGTTTGTTATGATAGTGATCTGATGAGACGACGTGGACATCAGATTAATATTCAAATTAAACGCGGCTTGGAGTTCCCTTTTTCGCGGCGGTGGTTGACGGTTATCTGCGGAACCGTTCTTGATGAAGAGAAGATTATTCAACCCGTCGAAATTGAGTGCGTTATTACGGACGACACAACCATACAAAGACTAAATAAGCAATTCCGCAACATTAATGAGCCAACCGATGTGCTGTCATTTGCCTTCAAAGATATGGGTATTGACGAACGAGAGACGAGCTTTCCTGCAATGCCGGACAGTCCGGAAGTACTAGGACAAATAGTCGTTTCCTTTCCCAGGGCCATTATGCAGGCTACTTCACGTTGCCATGACATTGATCAGGAGCTGATGATACTGGTAGTACACGGGATGCTCCATTTGCTGGGCTATGATCATCAGGATCCAGCCGAGGAGCGGAAAATGAAGCAGCGTGAGAAATATATAATAAAGCGTTTAGAAGATCAACCGGGGCCCAAATGAGCGCACCCTTCAGAGTTATCGACAGTATCTACATGGTCGGCAGTTCGGAGGTCTCAGATTCCATGGACTGCTGCATCTATCTTGTCGATGCCGGCGAATTGGTGCTCATTGATACAGGTGCAGGCAAGAGTGCCGGCAGGGTGGTAGACAATATCCAGGCAATGGGACTGATGCCCGAAAAATTGAGCACAATTATCATAACCCACGCTCACATTGACCACATCGGTTCACTCTATGCTTTGAAGACAAAATATAACGCCAAAGTTATCGCTCATGAAGCTGATGCGCAGGCAATTGAATCGGGCAAAAAGGTGGGCGCAGAGTATTACGGCGTCAAATACCGAACCTGCAAAGTAGACATAAAGTTACAAGGCGAATCCAGTAATTTTAAAATAGGCGCCTTTGAATTCCAGTTCTTACATATACCTGGCCATACTCCAGGCAGCGTTGTTGTTATTCTCAATGACGTAGGAGGAGAAAAGGTACTATTCGGACAGGATATACATGGTCCTTACCACCCGATGTGGGGAGGAGAGCCTCTAAAAGCCATAAAATCACTCGAAAAGCTTAGAGAAATAAGGGCGGATATATTGTGTGAAGGGCATTACGGCGTGATTAGGCCCGCCGAAGAGGTAGATGAATTTATCAGTGAATATATTGATGGCTTAAAAAGTCGTTGATCAGGATGCCGCTCATATTCTAATAGCCGGTTTTGTCTTTCGGTATTTATTAATGTGCCCGTGTACACTCATAACAGTCTTGTCCAGGTTATTCCTCAAATTTACCACAGAATGATCGAATAATTTCTCGCTTTCCATCTCTTCTCTGGCCTTAGTGATGCGGATCTTCATGACTTCGTCCGTGTCTGCATTACGTTTTTTCATCCGCTCTAACAGGTCATCAATGGAAGGGGGCGCCAGGAAAATGAACAACGCACCGGCGATTTTCTTTTTTAGAGTGGCAGCACCTTGTACGTCGACCTTCAAAATAACATCTCTTCCAGCGTGCAGAGCGTGTTGCACCTCCGATTTCAGTACACCATAGTAATTGCCATAAACTTCGGCGTATTCCAGAAAATCCTCAGCATCGATTTTTCGCATAAATTCAGCTTTGGAGAGAAAATAATAATCTACGCCATCGATCTCCCCCGGCCGTTTTTCTCTGGTGGTCGCCGTAATGACGTGATGGAAATTTGGGTTTTTACCTATTATTGCATCTATTACCACGTCTTTCCCCACGCCGGACGGGCCGGAAATTACAATTACCAGGGGAACTCTTTTTTTACCGGATGGTTTCATATTCTAAAATATTTTTAACAAGTACTTTTATAACAGTTTAATATGAATGGATCGAAAAATAAATGTCTGTATATTTTAAACCGTATATGTTGAACAAATTCTGGCCATTGGATATACTCAGCAGGGGTTGGGTCAGACATCTATATATTATTTCACTAGACTGACCGATTACAGTGAGGAGATAACTTTCGATGAAAAAGAGTATCCGTGAGGTCGAAGTAACAGGGAAACGAGTGCTGGTCAGGGTTGACTTCAATTTGCCCCTTGACCCTAAGACCAACGAAATCATGGATGACAGCCGAATTATAGCCAGCTTACCTACTATTTGGTACCTGGTGGAACATAAAGCAAAGATAATCCTCTGCTCGCACCTGGGCAGGCCAGATGGGAAAGTTGTAGAGTCGTTGCGCATGACTCCCATTGCCGAGCGACTTTCTCAATTGACCAATTTGCCGATCTACACAGTCTCTGATTGCGTAGGGCCGAAAGTTAAGAAAGCCGTAGCTAAGTTGAAGAACGGAGATATATTGTTACTGGAGAATTTACGCTTCCATCCGGAAGAAGAGAAGAATAACCCCGATTTTGCCAGACAGCTTGCTGAATTAGCTGACATCTATGTCGACGATGCTTTTGGCACAGCGCACAGGGCGCATGCTTCCAATTACGGGGTGGCCAAACTGCTGCCGTCATATGCCGGCCTGCTGCTTGAAA
>CAWJIA010000005.1:0-27444 GCA_963842805.1 uncultured Chloroflexia bacterium
TGGCCTGGGGACTTTTCTGGAGAACGTTATGCTTGCTGTTGTTCACGGGCGGCCTGATGTTTCTTTTATATATGGTAGTAAGGATGGTTTTAGGCTACAATTCGGTCTTCGGCAGTTTTTAAGTTACATCTTATAGTAAATTGATTTGAAATTCTCAGGAGTGCTGTGGTGTAACAGCACTCCGTTTTAATAAATAGATCTCCCGAAAAATACGAGGAAAAGTCTACTGAAATGACCAAACACAAAGTTAAAAAAGCCAGGCGCCAGAATCAAAAACAGCAGAAAAATAAATGGTATAAGAGTAAGGTTGGAATAGTCCTGATAACCCTGGTTTGTCTGGCTGGGTTGACTCTGACTTTATATCTGACAGGAGTATTAAATATGGGATCACAAACCCCCAAGGGCTTTAACTCACCCATCCCTATGGTTATCGATCTGAATAAGAAATATACAGCCACGATCAAGACCGTCAAAGGCGACATAGTCTGTGAGCTGTATCCACAGGATGCACCTGTCACCGTGAACAGCTTTGTCTCCCCGGCGCGGAAGGGCTATTATAACGGCTGCACGTTCCACCGTGTTATCCCGGGCTTTATGGCGCAGGGCGGTGACCCCACCGGCACAGGCGCCGGGGGACCCGGCTACGAGTTTCAGAACGAAATCAGCCAGAGGAAGCACATTGCCGGGGCGCTATCCATGGCAAACAAGGGGCCCAATACCAACGGAAGCCAGTTCTTTATATGCTACCAGGCTCAGCCTTCTCTTGACGGGAAATACAGCGTATTCGGCCAGGTCATACAGGGCATGGATGTCGTGAACAAACTGACGCCGCGCGACCCAACTCAAAATCCTTCCTTTAAGGGTGACGTCATCAACGAAATAGATATAGCTGAGAGCAACTAGGGGAGATTAAATAATACCCCAGTCGCTATAGCCCTGCTGAATAACGGCCAAATATTCGGGTGACGGCTTGCCCTCTTCCTGCTGATTAGCCTTTATATAGGTTATGGCGTCGTAAACGTCGCCGCCATCGGTAAACACCCTTACATCCAGGTGTCTATAGTTGGCGGGGTACTCTTCCCATTTATCCAGCTTGCGCAGTCCAGCCTCGGTAATATCATACACAGCCCCTATAACCTTATCGCCTTTGGAGCCCCTGATAGTTGCTTCGGCGCCTTTGCGGCCGCGGGAAAACCCGGTGAAGATTAACTTGAAGTTGGGGAGCGTGGCCACGGCTTTAGTGACTGCATCGGGGCAGTGCTCCTTCATCTGCTTGCGGTTCATATTGGAAGCATAGGCGAAGTAATACATCTTCCCCCTCCTGTTAAGGAATAATAGTAACATCGCCGCTAGCGACAGTCAAAGCGTATAAGACCAATGGCGGTCGGCTGCTTTTATGATATAATCCACCTTCCGTGAAGTACCTGATTATTGCGGATATTCACAGCAACCTCGAAGCCTTTCAGACGGTGCTGGATGATGCGAAGAACTATGGAGGATTCGAACGTGTGTGGTGCCTGGGCGATATCGTGGGATACGGTCCGGACCCGTCGGCCTGCATTGAGCTGTTGAGAGGGCTTGACCCGCTGTGCGTCAGCGGCAATCACGACCAGGCAGCCGTGGGAAAGATCGATATCGGAGATTTCAACTCCGATGCCGCCCGCGCCAACCGCTGGACGGCGGGACAGTTAAGCGAGGATGACCGGGACTACCTGCTAGCGCTCCCTGAAGAACTGGTGCAGGATGGCTTCACGATGGTGCACGGCAGCCCGCGTATGCCGGTCTGGGAGTATATAGCACACGCCTTTACGGCGGCCGATAATTTCGACTATTTTGATACGCCGTATTGCCTGGTGGGACACACTCATGTGCCGTTTCTCTTCGAGCAGGAGGAGTCCCTGGTCAAAGAAAGATATTTGAACGACGGCGACATATTGATGCTGGCCGGCAAGAGGCTGATTATCAATCCGGGAGGCGTAGGACAACCGCGTGACCATGACCCCCGGGCCGCCTATGTTATTTATGATTCCGAGGATGGGATAATACACCATCACAGGGTTTCTTATGAGATCGGTTTGACCCAGGATAAAATGGAAGCGGCAGGGCTGCCGGAGTTCCTGATGAGCAGGTTGGGATGGGGAGTCTAGCCTTGAAAAGTCACTATCCGAGTAGTAGTATTTGAATTGGGTCGTGCTAAACGGGGAACTAGCGGTGCCCTGTACCCGAGATCCGCTATAGCGGGGTTGAATCCCGGCTCGAGGTTTTGTTTTTCAATACTGCAATGGTTAAGTGGCGTTGAAGGTTGGGTCTTGCGCGGCGGAGGGCTATGAATCCCGTCAGGTCCGGAAGGAAGCAGCGGTAAATAGTAAGCTCCGGGTGACGCAGGGATGCCTGGCTGGAGCTGGCTGGCAGGAGTAAGCTGAAGGGCACTATCGACAGCCGGTGCACGGCCCACTCAAATTTTTCGCTTATATATATTTGTGCTGTATAAAAAGAAATTACCAACGGCAATATCCACCCCCAGCTTCAAAGCGCGCACCCAAAAGCCAAAAAAGGCTGGGCCAAAATTTTCTCGTTGATGAAAATATCAGGGATACTATCATAGAGGCCGCGAACCTATCTGCTGAAGATACGGTTGTGGAGGTCGGCCGGGAATGGGTATCCTCACGGAAAGGCTGGCTGAAAAGGCGGGCAGGGTGGTGGCCATTGAGCTGGATGAAAACCTGGCCAACCGCCTGAAGCAAAAATTGACCGGACATAGTAATCTGGAGGTGGTTCATGCCGACATACTGCACGTCGATTTGAAGGAGATCGTCGGCAGTGGTCCTTATAAGGTAGTTGCCAATATTCCCTACTACATAACCTCGCCTATACTTCACCTGTTTATGCACGAAGGCTTGAGACCTGCCTTGATGGTCATTATGATGCAGGAGGAGGTGGCCGAAGATGTGACGGCCCGGCCGGGCAAGATGAATTTTATGTCCGTCAGCATGCAGATATTCAGCCGCCCCGAAATCATATGCCGTGTGCCCGCTAAAAGCTTTTACCCGCCTCCCAAGGTGGACTCGGCCGTGGTCAAATTCAACATGCTATCGGAGCCTTCTATCATTGTGAAAAATATGGACGGCTTTCTGCAGTTCGTGCACAACGGGTTTGCCGCACCCAGGAAGCAACTGCACAATTCGCTGGCAATCGGGCTAAAAAAAGAGCCTGCAGAAGCAGAGGAACTTTTGAAGCTGGCCAAAATCGATTCTCAGCGGCGCCCGGGAACTCTGGAGCTGGCCGAATGGAGAAACTTATATTGCGTTGCCGGAGGGCTTTAATGCTGACTATCAGGGCTCCCGCCAAGGTCAACCTGGTGCTGGAAGTGCTGGGCAAACGCAGCGATGGCTATCATGAAATAAAAAGCATTGTGCAGGCAGTCAGCCTGTTCGACGTATTAAGCTTCGAAAAAAGCGACCGTCTGGAAATAGGATGCAATGTTTCCTCGCTACGATCGTCGGACAACCTGGTTGTCAAAGCAGCCGAAGCATTGATAAAAAAAACAGGCTATGAAGGGGGCGCCCGCATCCGTCTTGAGAAAATTATTCCTATGGATAGCGGATTGGGTGGCGGCAGCAGCGATGGCGCAGCGGCCCTGACCGGGTTAAACATACTATGGTCGCTCGGTCTATCCCAAAAGGAGTTGGTTGAAATAGCGGCGGATATCGGGTCAGATATGCCGTTTTTTATCCATGGGGGGACATGCCTGACGGAAGGCAGGGGAGAGAGAATTACCCCTTTGCCCGATCCTCACGAAGCATATTATTTGCTGGCCAGGCCGGAGATACAGGTCCAACCCGGCAAGACCGGAAGGCTGTACAGTATGCTGGGCCCCGGAGAGTTTTCGGATGGCCGTCACGCAGATAGAGCAATGGAGCAGATACGAAGGGAACGAAAAATCAACCCGGCCTTGTTGTACAACGCCTTCGATAAAGTCGCCATGCGTGCTTATATAGGGATGGAAGGTTTCTGGACGCACTTCGGTGAGTTTGTTGATAGGGATATCCACCTGGCAGGTTCGGGCCCGGCCCTATTCGCTTTAACTAACGGCCGGCCACAGGCGGAGGCCTTAAAACCAAAGCTTGGCAGCAAGGGCGTAAAGGCGTACGCCGTTGCAAGTTTTGGAAAAAATGAAGACTGATAGCGGAACCCGAAAAATCGGCCGTAAAAAGCTAAAGTGGTTTGAGGAAGCACTGCTGGTGCTGGGCATGCTGGCTTTGTCGGCGGGCATTGCCTTGCTTTTGTATCACTTCCGGGACTTCTTCAACGTATCCCTGCGCAGCTATAGTTGGCTGGCCTATTTAATCGTGTTTGTGGCCAGCATGCTGAGCAGCGCCACAATCCTCGTACCGGCGCCGGGGTCGGTCTTTGTGCTGGCCGCGGCGGCTATCTGGGATCCGTTTTTCGTGGCCCTGGCAGCCGGCACGGGAGATGCCATCGGTGAAATGACTGCCTACTGGATGGGATATATAGGCGAGAGAATAATTATCGATGAGCATATGCCCGCTTATCAAAAGGCCCCTCATCGTGGATGAACCGCTACGGCGCCTGGACGGTCTTTGGCATCGCACTGGTGCCGATAGTGCCCAATGACCTGGTGGGGATTGCCGCCGCGCTGAAGATACGCTGGTGGAAATGTCTGCTGGCTACGTGGTTGGGTAAATTACCGCGTGCCTTTTTGGTAGCCTAACTGGGACATCAGTTACCCTTCCTGGTATATCCGTGGTTCACTTCCCATTGATGATGTGGTGTACCAGGTTGATCTCATCTTCCTTTGTCCGAACATCACCGTCGATTCTGGCAGTTAAGAGCCTGAGCAGTATCTGTCCAACCTTGCGCCCCTCAGGGATGCCCATTTGAAGCAGGTCCTTTCCGTTTAAATGGGCTTTTATAGTGGCCAGCCTGCCGGTAAACAGCTTAAGATTCTTGCGCACCTGGAGCGACGGACTGCTGAGGGCATTGGCCTGGACAGCAACTTTGCTGTAGCGGTTCAACTTTAAATATATTTCCGAGGGCTTAAGCTCGGATTTCTCAAGGGTGTCCAGGTTGTCCTTCAACTTCAACGTATCGGCGGCGATTTCACTCAATTCGCCCCCGTCAATGCCCAGCCGCTTGAGCAAAATATCACATTGCTTTTTGTCCAGGTTATAGATAAGCAGGGCAAAATATAGCTGCGTGAGCCTGGATCCCTTAAATAATTTCCTGGCAGATGGGAAGATTTTATTCCACAAGGGGTCCCGGGATAATGAAGGATTAAGCCCGGTCAGGATGCCAAGCTGTCCCGCACGTTTGAGTATCTTTTCCGGTTGGGCTTCCTCCAGCCAGAGGATCAGCTCGTGACGCAAACGGTCGCCGCTTATTGTATCCAGCATTTCCAGGTCGCTACGGAGCATTTTCAAGGTAACGGGTTCCAGCTTGAAGCCTAACCGTTGTTCATAGCGCACCGCCCGCATAATACGAGTAGCATCATCCTGGAAGCTCTTTGCATGTAAAACGCGGACTAATTTGTCCATAAGGTCCTGACGGCCGCCGTAATAATCTATCAACCTGCCGAACCAGCTTGGCTTGAGACAAACGGCCAGCGCATTGATAGTGAAATCACGGCGGAAAAGGTCCTGTTTAATGGTGCCGGGTTTAACCGCAGGCAACGCCCCGGGGTGGTCGTATGATTCGCTGCGGCAGGTTGCCAGGTCTATCCTGTAATTGCCGAGCTTAAAGGTGGCAGTCCCGAATCTTTTATGCAGGACAGACTTTTTATGCAAGTTGGCTGCCAGGGCTGCGGCCAGCCTAAGCGCGTCGCCCTCGACCATCATGTCGATATCGTTGCTATTTCTGCTGAGCAAGAGGTCGCGTACAATGCCGCCCACCAGGTAGAGGTCAGTATCTGACTTGGCTGCGGCTCGCCCGGCGGCTTCAACAAGCCTGAACACAGGCCGGGGGAGCTTCTCCGAAATCAGGTCTGCCAGTTTATCAATCATATGTTTTTAAGAATCCGGTTTACAGGTCAGGGGTTACATTCCTGGTGTTATCGCGGCTGAAAGAACAGCAGCCTTCCACAGCCTGAAGCTGCTCCATTCTGCCGAAGGCGGTCAGGCTTTCACCGGCTTCTATTTTGGTGGTGAGGCCCGGGCTGATACGCAGGTCCCCACCTTTTTCTCTAACGGCCAGGATTCGGACGCCGGGGAACCGGTCTTCAATGTCTTTGATGTTACTACCTGTCAGGCTGGAGCTCTCGCCCACGTAAATCTCCTCGACCAGGTATTCTCCCTCTTTGCCTGAAAGCACAGTTTCGATAAATTGAACCGTAGTGGGGCGCAGGGCCAGCCGGGCCATCTGCAGTCCTCCTATGACTTCCGGCAGGATTATATGTGTGGCGCCTGCCTGTTTCAGTCTTTTAGCCGCTTCGTCGTTGCTGGCACGGCTGATTATGATCAAGCGGGGATTGATCTCGCGTGCGGTCAATACGGCATAGGTATTGTAGGCGTCATCACCGAAGGCGGTTATCAGGCTTTTGGCTTTAAGGATGCCTGCCCGTTTGAGGACGTCGTGGTTAGTGGCATCGTCCATAATGGTCAGGCAGTCCTGCTGCACTGCCCTGGTATAGCTATTCAAACTGTGGTCGATGACTACAAAATTCGCCTTTTGTAATTTGAGAGTGCTGGCTATGGCTTCACCGACGCGGCCGTAGCCGCAGACGATAAAATGCTGGTCGAGCTTATTAATTCTGGATTCCATACGGCGCCTCCCGAATGTCCCAAATTCGCCTTCTAGTGTAACACGCACAATAGATGTCAGGATGTAAAATGCGGTCCCGACTCCGCTCAGGATGAGGACGGTTGTAAAGACGCGGCCGGCAACCGAGAGGGAGTGGAGTTCCATGAAACCGACCGTAGAGATGGTGATGACTGTCATGTAAAAAGCATCGAAAGCATTCCATTTTTCGATGACCATATAACCGATGGTACCAAAGGCAATCAGAAAGAGCAGGGCGAAGATCCAGATGATGAAACGGCTTTTACTTTCCATTTTCACAACCTGAAAACGAAAGAGCCCGGCACTTATATTACTCTAATGTTTTCAGCGCGTCGTCGATCTCGCCAATAGACTGGAACCGTTCTCCGACTATCTGCTGGATGATACCTTTGGAGTCGATCAAGTACGTGGTGGGGAAATAGGGTGCTTTATAAATATCGTCGACATTGCCTTCCGAATCCATAAGAACAGGGAAGGTATACTTCCCTTGGGCCAGGAAATATGTGACCTTATCAGGATCGCCGCGCACGGTTACAGTCAATACAACCAGTTGATCACGGGTGTATTTGTCATAGGCTTGCTGGATTATCGGCATTTCCCCTTCGCACGCGGGGCAACCTTGCAGCCAGAAATTCAGCAATACCGGGTGGCCTAAGAACTGGCTTAAGGTATACCTGGTGCCGTCTATGGAATATAAAGAGAAATCGGTGGCACGTTTGCCCACCGTGGAGGCGACTTCCACGCTGCTCTGGGTTTGGACAGCCTCGATTGGCAGGATGGCCTGTTTTCCGCTGGCAGCCTGGGATTCAAGTTGCATGTAATACAGAGTAGCAGGATCGAGGTCGTTTATTTTTACTGTATGCCAGATTGATGATGGTTCGATCTGGGTTTCGTTATCCGTATAGTTGGTATCTTTGCCGTATTCAATTACCCCGGTGGTCGGTTCGTCGGTTTTCCATGTCACAGTTACGGAAGTATCGGTAATGAAGCTGGTACTTACGTTGGAAATCTCCGGGTTGCTGGTATCGATATTGGATGTCGTCACCAAGTACCTTTTTGAGACTATTGTATCGGCGAGGGCAGCAAATGAGTGCTCCGAAACGTTTATATTATTGACGTTGTACAAGATTCTCACGCGGTAGGATGTGTGAGGCCACAAGTCCCTCAGCGTCAGAGAATGAATGGTCTGGGGGGAAGGGGTAATTGCCGAAAGAATATTTTTGCCATCAATATCCAACTGGGTGGTAGTGGGAGTATCGGTAGACCAGTTTACGACCGCGGATTTTACAGTTACAGATTGTATAAGAACGTCTGTAATAGGCGGTTTTAATTGCTTGATTTCACTATTCTTACTTATGCCATACAATATCTGTTCGAAGTCCGATGTATTCACGATCGGCCCCTCTACCTTAGAGCGTATGACACCGTTCTTATCCAGGAAGAAAAAAGTGGGCTCATAGGATACATTGTAGCTGGCCTGCAGTTTGCCGAAGGAATCGACGATAACAGGGAATTTAATCCCGTATTCCTGTATCATCGCGTCAACCTCATTGTTGTTGGTTCCTGACGCGACAGCTATGACGGCAAGGTCTGAGTCCTGATATTTAGCATATAAGTCATTTAACCTGTCAGGTGTGTACAGCTTGTGCTGCACTCCATTTACGGAGAAGAACTGGTCGTCCCAGAAGTCGCGGTCCCAGAATACTACGACAACATTTTTCCCCCTGAATGAGCTCAGGGCCGACGTCTTGTTATCACCGAGCTGCATGACGAAGTCGGGGGCCAGATTGCCGACATTGTAGCCCGGCCTGGGTATAATTAGTGCAATCACACCCCAGGCCAGCAGGCCAAGGATTATGGCTGCCAGAATGGTGGCCAGGGTTGGGTTTTTCTTCATCATATCCAGTGCGGACCTATGCACCTTTGGGATCGACTGCGCCCTAAGCGGGTGGAGGTGCAGTGAGGGTTTGTGGGCCTTGGGGGCCTCAGCCTTTTTTACGTCTGCGCCGGATGGCATCGATGCCTTTTCAGGTTCTTTCTTTTCTTCGTTCTTCATTGTTTCAGGCACTTCTTGTTTGGCTTCCATCTCCCGTATTTCTTCGGGTTCCGGAGCTTTCTCGTCAAATTTTCCTGTCTCTGCTATTTTTTCTTCCGCCGGGCTCTCCTTGTCCGGGACCTAGTCTATTTCCACTTCCTGTGGTTCAACTGCTTTTTGAGGCGCCGGCGTGGTATCAATTAAAGGGCCGGCAACCACTAATGCTTTCCCAGATTGTATTACAGGAGCTATGTTTTCGGCAAACTTGGCGGCTATCAAGCCCTGGGTATCGGTAATTTCTCCGACCTTTAACCTGGCATCAAGTGTAGCCAGGTCTTCCTGGCATTTATCCAGTTCCAGTATCTTGACGGCCAGCTCTTTGCTCAGTTTTTCTTTGATTGAAGCGAGGGTATGCCTGGCGTTGGCAATATTGTTCAGATATTCTTTATCTAATTTAGCCAGGGCGTTGTTTTCTACTGTATTATCGCCTCGTTTTCTGTCCAGTTCGTCCAGTATTACCCCGGCCTTTTTAATCTTTTCGAATACGCTGTTAATGTCTTCCATCGGATGGATGCGTCAGTCTAAGAATAATCTGTTGATTGTACGAATTATACACCTACAATAAACGGAATTGAATATAACTGATCAGGGGCAGGCTATTTAAATGATGCCATCATCTCTTCCACTTCATCCGTGCTGACGAAAGGTCCTACTTTAATTGCGGTGATTACGCCTTCACGGTTGATGAAGAAGGTTGTGGGGATGCCGTGGATGCCATAAAGGCGTACTGCATCTCCTGGTACGTCGACCGGTATGGTGAACTTCAGGTTATAAGTCTTGGCATAGCTGCGGGCATTTTCGAAGCCGTCTTGTAAATTGACTCCCAACACCACCACACCCTTGTCCGACCATGCTTCGTATATGGCCTCCACGGTTGACGTTTCAAAGCGGCAGGGCCCGCACCAGGTGGCCCAGAAATTTAAGATCACATTCTTGCCACGGTAATCGCTAAGGCTAACTTGCCGGCCGTCGATCGTCACGAGCGTGAAGTTAGGAGCGGTATCGCCGATCCCATTGCCTGTTCCTATATCTGTGGGTTGGCTCTTTGTCGGATGCGGCTCCGGGGATTGAGCAGCCTGCGGTGCCTGAGACCGAGCAGCCTGCGGTGCGAAGTGGTTGACCCTATCGATAACGGCAACGACCGCCAGCGAAACCAGCAGTATAGCCAGCAATATCCACAGAAATAGCGGGATTTTAGACTTATTCATTATAGTAGTTCCGGTTTAACAGATGTTTTAAGAACCGCCCATTATTTTCTGGACCTCGGTTTCGAGGTCTTCCTTACTGGCAAATTCCCCGATTTTTATGGACTTGATTATGCCATCCTTGCCGATAAAGAAAGTAAAAGGATCACCATTGGGGAGACCGTAGGTCTTGTGGATGAGTCCCTCTTTCGAGTCGAACAATACGGTGAAGCTATAGCCTTTTTTAGCCAAAAACTCTTTTGCTGTGCTTGTACTGTCCAAGGTATTTACGGATAGAAAAACCAGGCCTTGAGGGACATATTCATCGCAAATATCTTTAAAATAGGGCATCTCTTCTATGCATTTTGGACACTCTATAGACCAGGTACTGAAGATCACAGGCCTGCCGGCATAATCGCTCAAGCTGATGGTTTTGCCGTCATAGGTGGGAAGTGTGAAGTTGGGGGCTGCGTCCCCTATCTTTGGGGTGCCTCCGCAACCAGCCAAGAAGATAGAACATATTGATATTACAAGCAGAACTGAAAAGAAGAATTTCATATCAACCTTCTCCTCCGTAGTTATGTCATTATGTTGCAAAACGGCTCAGCCAGGTAAGCTGGTTGGTCAGCATCAGTATACCGACAATTATAAGCAAGATTCCGCTGATGATGGAAATAACGCCTAGGTAACGCGTAATGCCTTTCCAGAAGGGCACGACGTAGCTCCAAGCCAATCCGATTAACAGGAAGGGTATGCCCAGGCCGAGTGAATATGTTGCCAGCAATGCAGCCCCCTTCATTGTTTCCTGTGTATAGCAGGCTATGAAGAGGATGACCCAATATCGGACCTATACAGGGCGTCCAGCCCACGGCAAAAGCCGCCCCTATGAGGGCGGACCTGATATAACCCGGGTTACTGGAATGTTGCTTTAAATGCAGGCGTTTCTCATAATTCAGCCAGGGTATTTTATAAGCGGCTACCAGGAAGATGCCAAATATGATGACTACGATACCGGAGACTATACGTATAGGCTCGGCGTAGGTAGTCATGGCCGAGCCTATAAAGCCGGCACAGGCGCCCATCAGGATGAACAAGATAGAAAAACCCAGTATGAAGGATATGCTGTGCAGCAGGGTAGGCCACATCCGCCTGTTTTCGTTCGATGCGATGGCCGAAGCGCCTGCCAGGTTGGCAATGTAGGCGGGAACGAGCGGCAGTACACAGGGTGAAAAAAATGAGAGCAGGCCGGCGCCGAAGGCTGTCCAGTAGTGTATGTCTGTCAACGGCTGCCTACTGTCCTAATACCTTTTCCAGGACTTTCTGTATATCCTTCTTGGGCCGGTAGCCGACGACCTGCTCAAATGGTTTGCCCTCTTTAAAAACGATGATGGTCGGTATGCTCATAACCGAATAAGTCGAAGCTATCATGGGCGATTCGTCAACATTTACCTTGGTAAATTCCATCTTATCTTTATATTCCACGGAAAGCTCGTCGATGATAGGTGCTACCATGCGGCACGGTCCGCACCATATAGCCCAGAAATCAACCAGCACAGGTTTTTGGGATTCAAGGACAGTCGATTTGAAATCCTTTTCTCCCACGTCTTTGATATTTGCGGTCATTTCGCCTCCGAGTGTAGTTTAATTCTTATCAGTAACCGGGCCGGGCTCCCTGTTCAGGGTCTGTCCTTCCAGACGGGCCTTGTCATTAATGTTAACACCACTTGCCAGAATACTGTTAATAATAAATGCGTTTTCACCTACGGTGACGTTGTCCCACAGGAGGGAATTATCTATGACGGCGCCCTTTTTAATCAGGCAGCCTTTTCCCAGCACTACCGGGCCTTTTAGTTCGACCCCCTCTTCTATTACACATCCGCCGCCTATTATGACCGGCGGCGTTATACGCGCGGCGGGATGTACCTTGCTGCTGCCGTCGATTACAACCTTATCGCCGCTATGCAGCGGTGAAACGCAGTTGCCGCCGAGGATATTGCAGTTCAACTGGTGATATTTTTCGGGTGTTCCCATGTCGATCCAGTAAGCATCACTGGTATAGGCATAAACGGGCTCCCCCTTCTTCAGCATCTCCGGGAAAACGCCGCGCTCGAACATGTAGAATTCACCCTCGGGAATATAGTTCAGCACATCCGGCTCCAGAATATAGATGCCTGCATTTATCCAATGGGACGTGACCTTGTCCCAGGATGGCTTTTCGACGAAGCGCTGCACACGGCTGTTTTGGTCGGTCTCAACCACGCCGAATTTAGTGGGGTCCTCAACCATGGTCAGGGCGATCGTCGCCTTAGCCTTATTGCGCCTGTGGAAATTCAGCATATCGGTATAATCAATGTCCGTGTAAACATCGCCGTTGAGAACGAAGAATGTCTCTTTTACCTGGCTGCCGGCATGTTTGACAGCCCCTGCCGTGCCCAGAGGTTTCTCCTCCAGGCTGTAAGTAAGCTTAATATTCGACTTACTATTGTTGCGGAAATACTCGAAAATGGAATCGGGCTTGTAGCCCATGGCGAGCACGATCTCATTTATGCCGTGTTCGGCCAGCCTGAGGATTACATGCTCGATGAAAGGTTTGTTGACAACCGGCACCATAGATTTAACAACGGTATAAGTCAATGGGCGGAGCCTAGTGCCCTCGCCGCCCACGAGAATAATCGCCTTCATAATCGGGGTTAAATTATTTTAGTCTGTTTGCCACGGGGTAGCAACTAATTGAATAACACAGGATTGATATATCGTAGAATAAGTCAAATTCCATCGTTCAGGGTAATAGCCTGTTAATTCAACGCAAGTATACCCTTACATCACGTTAGGTTATATCACAAATCATTGCGCTATTTATGGGTGCTTCGGTATGGTTATTACATCTTATACTCAGTATGGTATTTCTCCTTTTAGGTCTTTGGAGAGGAATAGCTATGGCAAACTTCCTGTTAACGTAAATCCCTTTTCCTTAAAGAGCTTCACGCAGGCATCTACAACATCCGGATCATATAGCTTGCCCTTATTCTTTGATATTTCCTCCAGTGCCTCATCTATACCCAGTGCCGGCCGGTAAGGACGGTGAGAACTCATGGCTTCAACCACATCGGAAACAGACAAAATCCTCGCTTCCAGGCATATTTCCTCGCCTTTAAGGCTGTTGGGATAGCCTGAACCGTCCAACCGCTCATGATGCTGTAAGATAGATTGGGCAACTGAGCAGGGGAAATCCATACCTTTCGCAATATCGTAGCCACCCTGAGCATGGGTTTTTATTAAGTTGAATTCGTCCTTACTAATTTTTCCGGGTTTGCTGAGGATGTCGGAGGATACATAGATTTTACCGATATCATGAATTGTTGCCGCCATGCGGAGTTGCTCAATTTGATCCTCTCCGCACCCTATTTCCTGGGCAATAGCAGTTGCCAGTTCAGCCACCTTTTGCTGATGGCCTGCGGTATAAGGGTCTCTCATTTCCACAATTTTAGCCATGGTATTGATGGCATCATTTAACGTATTCTTAGTCTTCTGGTAACTTTTTATCAGGTTTTCCGCGTAGTGCTTGCTCTCGGTGATGTCGGTCATCAGGGTTATGATGCCCGTGATCCCTCCTTCTTCATATAGCGGCCGGCTGGACGTGCGTACAAATATAATCCTGCCATCTTTATCCAATGCGCGGAATTCCCACGGTTCCAGTTGCCCGGACATCAGGCGGGTAAAACGGTCTAAAAGAGCCGGAAGGTCATCCGGGTAAACAAGCTGGGTAAAAGATTTCCCTATTAAGTCGCTGACCTTGTACTTGCTTAACCGCTCAACTGCCGGGCTGACATAGGTTATTTTTCCCCGGGTATCCAGTGCAAACAAGACATCATTGATATTCTCCACAAGCGCACGGTATTTTTCTTCTGATGCTCTCAACGAATTCACTGGTTTCATCTGTGGATTGTTTAATTACTGTTGGTTCTTTATGGGTCTTTTCCCCAAACATTTTCTGCCTCTTTGTTTCCGATGATGCTGTAGCTACCTGGGAACCAAGTTCATCACTTATAGGATTGTGCTTTTCCGATGGTGTCTTGGTTTTGTTAGCTTTTCTCATTTTCATTCCTCATATGATCTGCCAGCGACGAGGACGCCTGCAGCCAGCGAGGAGAGGCCCAGGGTGATCATGCCGCATCCTATCAGCAGAATTCTTATGGCTCCCGTACCGACATACCCCCTCCAGCATAAAAAGGCGACCGTGAAAGGAATGATCAATAAAAATAGGATGTTGAGTGTGGAGAGCAGGTGGGGTGGTTCAAAGACTGCGGAGGAGCCAAGTATCGCCTGGACGATTATTAGCACGATGAACAGCGGCATGGGTATCAAGCCGAGGACTTTTAGCCATCCCATCCCGGCTCTCCGCTCACTGCCGCCAACCTTAACGCCAGGTCCCACCATATGACCTCCGTGAACTCGATGCTCTATACCTATAAAATTATTTTACATAAATGTAAGATGAAAGTAAAAACGTGCGAAGTTGTTTTGGTAAGGTGTCTAATTCGCGAGAAACGTCAATTTCACCCCAGTTTATTCTTCTTGCTTGGGGTGAAAAAACTTTTCAGCTTTATTGATTTATAGTGAAATAACTCAATTTTCATCGTTTAGTGAGTTTCATATAGCCCTATGAACGTAAATACGGTGACGGGTCAAATCTGGTAGTCGTAGCTAAATTCCTGTTTTACCTTCATTTGCATTTCCTTTAGCTCATCCACAGGCGCCGTGACGCCGATGCTGTTCTCCAGCATTTTTACACGCTCTTCCAGCTTGTCGTGCTCTGCCAGCACCAACCTGATAGCCTCGGCTACCGGATCGGGCAGGCGGTCATGGTCCAGTTCGATTTTGGCTGCATGCTGTTCCTCGACTATCCTGCCGGGCACGCCCACAACGGTGGCGCCGGGCGGGGCCGATTTGATCACCACCGAGCCTGACCCTATGCGTGCGCCGTCCCCCACCGTTATGGCGCCCAGTATGATGGCACGTGACCCGATAACCACGTTGTTGCCTATGGTGGGATGCCTTTTCTTTTTCTGAAGCATGGTGCCGCCCAGCACCACGCCTTGATACATCAGGACGTCATCGCCTATCTGCGAGGTCTCACCGATCACCACTCCGGCTCCGTGATCGATGAAGAAGCGCCTGCCGATTATGGCGCCGGGGTGGATCTCGATCTGGGTGAAAAAGCGGTTGACCTGCGAGATCATGCGGGCGATAAAAAACCATCGATGGCAGTAGAAGAAATGCGCCACGCGGTGCCACCACAGCGCATGCAGGCCGGGATAGAGGGCCAGTACCTCGAATGCGCTCCTCGCTGCCGGATCACTGTCCATGGCGGCCCGGATATCTTCTTTCATAGTCCGGATGCAGCTAAACATCGTTCCAGATATTATACGTTATATCGAGAGTTTAAACAGTTCAATTGCATTGATCGTTGTTTGGAGGGACAGTTCCTTCTCACCCATCCCCTTGATCTGGGCCGCCGCTTTGAGGCTGCGAAGCACGTCCGAAGGCTGAGTGCGGTACCTGTCGGGACGGCCGTAAAATACGGGACAATCCGTCTCCAGCAGGAGCCTGTCCAGCGGCGCTTCCCTTATCGCTCGGCGGTGCTCATCATGGTACTCGGCTGCAGGCGTGGCGGAGATATAGTAGCCGGCCTCGATCAGCTCGGATAAGGTGCTGGAGAAGCCCGTGTACCAGTGAAATACCAGCCTTTTTGTTCCCATCTCTTGGGCTAAATGCAGGCAGTCCTTCCAGGCATAGCGGCTGTGCAGAGATACGGGTTTGTCGAATTCCAGGGCCAACTGGAGCAGCCTGCGGAGAACATTTTGCTGTAATTCTTTACCGGCCCCTTTGAGCACCCGCTTGTCGTAGTCCAGGCCCACCTCGCCCAGGGCGCAGGCGGACAGCAGATGGTTTTTAATAAAGGTGATGTTCTTCTCGATGCCGGTTTCATCCAGGTTTCCCAGCGCCCAGGGATGCAGGCCGACAGCGGCGTAAACTGTTGCAGGATAGCGGGCGGCAAGCTCCAATATTTTTTGATTGGAGGTCAGACTCTGGCCCACCGCTAGAATGGCCACCACCCCTGCCTGCGCAGCCTGCTTTAGAGCTGAATCTATATCCTCGATCTCGTCGAGATGGGCGTGAGTATCAACCAGTCCCCGCAAGTCGGCTCCCGAAGATATCTTCAAAACTCAAGTTATATATATCGTCAGGCTTCAAGGGGCCAGATTCAGTAATAAATGCACTGATCAGCTCAAGCGGGACCATGTCGAATCCAGGCTCCGGCCTGCGCATGCCCGTTATAAAGCCCCTGACGTCTAACTTAGCCTTCTCACAAAGGGAATAGACCGGGATGAACCTGCGAGCGGCAATTTCAGCTACTTCAAGCGTAGGGGAGCCGTTGAGAAGCCACCCCTGCAGGGAGACGGAGTCGGCGCCTATCAGAATGGCATCGGCCCTGGCCACATGCCAGCGCACCTGCTCGTCGGGGACAATCCTGCAGACGATGCCGGCCTTTTCGAGACGCTCCGCTGCAATTCGGCCGTAGGCTACCTTGCCCTGCAGGGATTCTACAGCCAGGACATTGAAATCGATGCCTTTACGCCTGGCAGTTTCCAGTGCGCTGCAGACGGAGGAGCTGTAGCTGCAGGTCAGTATAACCGTGCGGCGGCTGATCAGTTTAGCCGAGTGGCGTGCCACCGAGGCGGCTGATTTTTCCCGGTATTTGATCAGGCGGGCGGCGATATCAACTCCGTTTTTTTTCAACCTCTCGATGGTTTTAACCTTAGTTTCCACGACCGTCAATTCGTCCTTGAATTTCGTGGCATAGTTGGCTATGCAGACCATGCCGGGCCTTACTTGAATAAGGGCATCCGCAACTTCACCTGCCTGGCGGTGGAATTTGGCTGCCGTACGGGCATCGCTTTCCCGGCAGGCGTCCTTGAGGGCTTTGAGGGATTGAGAGGTCAACCATCCCGCCCCGTGCTCCCGGTCCCTGGCAATGGCATTGACGGCTTTTCTTAAGTCGGCCTTCATGAGCGAATTATACCTTAAAGCCGGGGCGGGTTCATATACGCTTTGAACCAATCGGGCAATTAAAAACCATACTAAAACTTCGGCTTCGCAATGATGGCAATGGGTATGGATAGTAGAGCCAGCGCTCCTGCGATAACAAAGCCGCTTGCGTAGCCGGGAACGGCGCCGCTGATGATTGATCCCACCAGCGTGGCCAATGTAATAGTGGCGGTGATGGTTCCCAGGTTGCCTCCCATGCGCGTAACGACGAAGAGATTTGAGATGATGAGGCTGCGGGTCACCATAACTACACTGTCGCCCACGGCATGCAATAAACGTGTGCCCAGGACCGTCCCGAAAGTGGAGGAGAACCCCAGTAAAATGTTGGTGATGCCGGAAATACCTATGCCCAGATAATAAAGCTTGGCCAGCCCTCTACCGCCGGAATTTAGCCGGTCGCCTAGGAACCCGTTTACTACCGACAGGATAGCCATGAAATTGGCGTGGATGAAGAACAGCCAGCCCACCGATTTGTCATTGAGCCCAACGTCTTTGTTGAGGAACAGGCTTAAGCTGGACTGCTCTGCCCCAGCATGCAGGGAAAAAGCAAAAACCAGCACCATGAAGATGAGGACTGACTTATTCGAGATGTCGGTTTTATAGTCCGAGATTTGCACGCGTGTGCCCGGCACATCCGCCAGGAAAATGCAGAGTATAAGCAATGGCGCCAGGGTGGATAGGGCAAATATGAAGACCTCGTTCATGTTGGAGCCTGATAAAATGTAGCCGCCCAGCAGGGGTCCCAGACCGTAGCCTACCAGCAGTGCGGCGTTGAAGTAGCCGAGCTTGAGCCCGCGGAATTTATTGCCCAGCGTTTTATAATAAAGCGAGGGTAATGCATTATTGAATAGCGCGTATCCCGTGCCTGCCACGGCCACCCACAGCAGGGTAGGCCAAAATTCCCGGACTGTCATGAGGCCGACGACCCCCAGGCCGAAGATAACCTGGCTTACGACAACCAGTTTTTTAGGCGAGATGCGGTCGACGAAGACCCCGATTGGGATCATCAATAGCAGCGACATCAGCGTGAATATGGCGATGAGTAGGCCAACCTGGAAATGGCTGAAGCCGATATCTATCCAGTAGATAGTAACGTAGGTCAGCACGGTCCAGAGTGACATCGACTGCAGTGCATAGATGATGCAGGGTATTATAAAGCGCTTTGAGAAACTGAGTTCGTGCAGTTCCATAATTGAAGTCTAGAAGTATATCAGGTGTATGGTAAACACACCAAGCGGACTACGAGTCTGACAACGTTCCGCTGTGACATATTATTTTGCATCAAACCGCTGTAAAGTGTATAGTTATCCTAGTGGTTTTTGTTTAGGTTATTGTCGACTTAATCCCTTTGCGCAAATACCCCGCCTCGCTTAATCTAAGTTAAAGATGACCCGACTTCAAGCCATTATTATATATACAGGAATAATTTTTGGAGGGAAAGACTAAGTATCATGAACATTTACGTTGGAAACCTGGCCTATGAGGTGACAGAGGAAGATCTTAAGACGGAGTTCGAAGCATTTGGAGAGGTCGCTTCGGTAGCCATAATTAAGGATAACTACACAGGCCGCTCCAAGGGATTTGGCTTTGTAGAGATGCCTAAATTACAGGAAGGCCAGGCGGCTATCACAGGCTTGAACGGCAAGAAACTGAAGGAGCGCACGATTACCGTCAACGGCGCTCAACCCAAGGGCGAAAGCGGACCCGCGGTGGCAGCGGTGGTGGCAGGTCGTCCTTTGGTGGTGGCCGTGGTGGTGGCGGACGTGGTGGTGGCGGCGGCGGTCGTGGCGGTGGCCGTGGCGGAATGGGAAGATATTAATTAATAAGTAGTAAATAAGGTGGCCGGCTGCATCGCAGCCGGCCACTTCTATAATCCGATTCTAATTTAGACCCAACCACGCAGCCTCATGGCTTCCACAACACGTTCCACAGCCCTCACGTGAGCTGCCTGACGCATGTTGATCTTATAGTCCTTATGCGTATCGTAGACTGAGTGATAGGCAATAGTCATCTTATTGTCGAGTTTCTCGTAAATTTCCGCCTCCGTCCAATAGTACATGCTGTAGAGTAAACAGCCCTTTTTCTGGCGTTACAAGACCCAACTGCCTTATAATACCGGATTAAAACATTCCGAAATAAAAATTTGCCCGCCGTTTTGAAGGGACTCGCATGATAAAAGAAATAGCTTCCAACCTGTTTTGCGTCGAGCTGCCGCTGCCGCAGAACCCGCTGAAATCCATCAACGCCTACGTGATCAAGGGGAAGAAAAGGAACCTGATCATCGATACCGGCATGAACCGGCCCGAGTGCAGGGCCGTACTCTTTCCAGCCCTGAACGAATTGCGAGTCGATATGGAGAAGACCGACCTTTTTATAACGCACCTGCATGCCGACCATTTCGGACTGAGCGGCGACCTGGCCGTCGACGGCTCGAAATGCTATATGAGCCGTCTCGAAAGCGGGATAGTCAAGGGTGAAAAGCGCTGGGATGACTACCTGTCGTTTTTCTCCGATAACGGTTTCCCGGTAGAGGTTTTGAAGGAGTCGATATCCAGGCATCCCGGTGTGATCTTCGGCCCCAGCCGGCTGGTGGATATAACACCGGTTGACGATGGCCAGATGATCGAGGCCGGAGAATACGCTCTGAAGTGTATAGAGGTTCCCGGGCATTCGCCGGGGCACATGTGCCTGTACGAGGCCGGGAAAAAGATCCTGTTTTCAGGCGACCATATCCTGTTCGATATAACACCTAATATCTCTTACTGGCCGCAGATGAAAGACGCTCTGCGCAACTATCTGGCCAGCCTGGATAAAGTGAGCAATCTTGACGTCTCGCTGGTACTGCCCGGCCATCGGAGCTCATGGCATAACCACCTGGAAAGGATCGAAGAATTGAAGAAACACCATCGTTCGCGGCTGGACGAGGCAGTCACCGCCCTGCAGGACGGTGATATGACGGCCTACGAGGTCGCCCCCTATATCACGTGGAAGATAGAATGTTCCGATTGGGAGCAGTTCCCCATCGCCCAGAAGTTCTTCGCAGTCGGCGAGACTGTGGCGCACCTGCAGTACCTTGAGAATGACGGCGTATTGCGCAGTTACCGGGAGGATGGCCAGATATACTATTCGCTTGAGTGAAATGTTTGATAATCGATCAACGATGGGCTATCATAGCAGAATATTTTTAAAAAGGCAGAGGAAAACCTAAATGAGATACAGGTCCAACGATGGTGATCTGACCCCGATCATCGTCCTCATTATACTGAATTTTCTGGTATATATCGCCGTTAATATCGCTAATTTTACAGGCGGCAGCATAATACAATACTTGGCTCTCTCCAGGTCGACTTTCTTTGACTACCCCTGGACTATCGTCACGTACATGTTCACGCATCAGGAATTTTTCCACATCCTGTTCAACATGCTGACCCTGTATTTCTTCGGGCAGTTTCTAAACCGGCTGATTGGGCCCCGGATATTTTTGACTATTTATTTTATCGGTGGCCTGGTCTCCGGACTGGTCATACTCCTGCTATCGCCCGTCATGTCATCCACCATAGGCGCTTCGGGCGCCATTTTTGCGTTGGGCGGGGCGCTGGCGGTGCTCACGCCGCAGCTCAAGGTCTTCATCTTTCCCATACCGGTGCCGATGCCTTTATGGGTAGCCATACTGATTACCTTCCTGATATTGGCTTTAATACCGGGAGTATCCTGGCAGGGTCACCTGGGAGGCCTTTTAACCGGCCTGCTGGCGGGATGGTTATTGCGCAGAAGGTTGCGCATTATTATCTGATGCTTTGTCTTTGTAGCTAGCAGCAACCGTGAGTTTAATATTCCGATATCCCTGTCCATTCTCTTCGCCATTCTGGCGGTTTCGATCATGCAGGCGTAGCTGACGGTCACTGCCATGCTGGCGTAGTCTTACCGTCGGATGACTGCCAGTAAGGCAGCCATGCCAGACCGACCAGCTTGACTATGATATCTTTCTTAGCAGGACGAATAGATATCTTTTGCAGCTCTTCGGTGGCAGGGTCGATCTTGGCAGCTAGCTGATCTGTCTCGGACTTAAACTCAGCCTCGAGGTCGTCGAGCAGCTTCTGATGCTCAGTCAACGTCTCTTTAGCATTGTCTACGTCCTGTTTCTGTTGCATGACGCGTCCGGCGCTTTTAGCCGCGGTGGCGGCCCTTCCGACTGTGCCGGTGCTTATACCCTTGCTGCCCATAAAGGCTCCCAGCAGAGTCGCTCCGACGGAGATAACCGTTTGCATCTGCTGCTGTTTTTCCTGGGCAGCTTCGCGGTCCACGGCCTGCTGGGCGACACGCACCTTCTCCTCAAGCGCAGCTACCTTGGTCTGATATTTCTGCTTGAGCTTATCCACCATCTCATCGCGCTGTTCGCGGGCGCTCTGCGCCAGCCTTACCCTGAAATCACGCTCGGATTCGCCTGGTTTGGAAAACTGATTGTAAGTGGGGCTTTTTAGCAGCTCATATTTCTTACTACCGTATAACCAGGTGGCAAACTCTTTGCCCCAGGTATCGTAGCTGCGTGCCTTTCCTGCTATGGATGGCAGGGCTGCAAACTGGGATGCATCGCGGGGAGATTTATCCAGGTCAGCTATAACAAAATCGGCATCCCTGGCATTGTCCCAGTTGATGGGTATGGGGTCATCGGTGACATCCGTGACGGCCGTGCAATCATCAGTGGTGTCTATGCCGGATTTCACGTCGGTGAAATGCACCTGTGCGTTTCCCATAACGACCGGTTTATATAATATCCCGCTCCCTGATTGGCTGCCCCTGACCGGAACGAAATACTGGGTGACGTCGGGTGGCAGAACCGGGCGCCCGGCCGAAACGGTTGAAGCGGCAGGCGCCGGCGAGGCGGCAGTGCTTTGCGCAGCGGGAGAAGCAGAAGATGTCGCAGGTGCGGGCGTTGCCTGTTTGGGCATCTGCACTTTGACCGGGTCCATGAGGACTTTGATCTGGCTGCCTGTTATCGGTCCCCTGAGATAAGACATCGTCCAGCGCGTCTCGAGGACGACAGGCGCATCACTATGCACGTTGTTCATAAGGAATATGCGGTTTCCCAGCCCGGCCAGCGTCTGAGACATGGACTGGCGGTCGAACTTGCCGCTCTGTGTGGCCGCGGCTCCTTCCAGCCCGTCCAACAGGCGGTCCTTATCACGCTCCGTTTGCAAACGTCCGATCAACCATGTGCCGGTATTGGAAAGTCCTTTATAATCGAGGTCCACCGGGTTCTGAGTGGCCAGCAATATACCTACTCCGAAGGCGCGGGCCTGCTTGAGCAGGGTCAAAAGCGGCTGTTTGGAAGGCGGGTTGGCCACCGGAGGGAAATAGCCGAAGATCTCGTCCATGTAAAGCATGGCGCGCAGGCTGGTCGTGCCCGGCTGCTGCCGCATCCAGGCCAGGAACTGGTTGAGCAGGAGCGAGACGAAGAACATGCGCTCGGGATCGCTTAAATGAGCGATGGAGAAGACGGCTATCCTGGGCTTGCCCGACGGGCCATATAAGATCTGCCCGATATCCAACGCTTCGCCTTCCAGCCAAGAGCTGAAGCCTGGGGACGCCAGCAGATTGTTGATGGCCATGGCCAGTTCGAAACGGTCCTTGGCGGGATAGAATGAATCAAGGTCTATTACGCCGATCTTGGCCACAGGGGGCGATTGTATCAGTTGGATCAATGCCGCCAGGCCCAGGTCGGTGCCCTGTCTCCAGCATTTATCTATTATGGTTGATATTAAAATATATTCCTTGCTCTTGATGGGATCTGCATCCTTGCCGATCAGCCCCAGCAGGCTGGTGACGATGGAGGCTATCCTGTCCCTGAGAAGCTCATCGTCCGCAATCACAGCCGAAGGCGGCGCAGAAAACGATTTCAAGATGGAGACTGGTATGCCTGCAGTGCTGCCCGGCGTATAGATCACGAAGTCCGCGGCCTTCTTGAGCCTGTCTATGCGGTCGCCGCTCTCGCCCCATGAGGCCAGCCCCTTTTTCCAGAGATCGGCTTGGCTGGCGGCGAAGTCCTGGGTAGACTGCCCTTTCTTGCGTGCGTCATCCTCGTTCACCCACGGCAGGAAATCCTCAGGCCTCAGTTGAGGGAAGGTCAATAACAGGTTGGCCAGGTCGCCCTTGGGATCGATGGCAATGGCAGGAACGCCGTCTATGGCAGCCTCTTCCAAAATGGCGATACACAGACCGGTCTTGCCGCTGCCCGTCATCCCCACGCATACGCCATGTGTCACCATATCTCTGGAATCATATAAAATAAGATGCTCCCCCGAGCTTTTGGACGCCATGTCATATTGCCTGCCGATATAAAATACACCGAGCTTTTCGAAATCTTCCATCTGCCTGCCTCCACTATATTTATTTTTTATGCCTGATCAACAAGAGGAGCTTCCACAGCTTCACCCTTAGCCTGGCGGTCTTCCCGCTGTTTTTTCTGCTCCTGCTCAAGGTATTCGATAGCGAATTCGCTGAATTTGATGACCCTGCCGTTCCTGATGCGCTTTTCGGGCTGCTCTATATAGATATTGAACATGTCATCCATGTCGACCTCCACGCAAAGGTCAAGTATGACCTTCTTGCCCCACTCAAAGCCTTCCCTGAAAGGGTTCTTGTCATGGTACTCGGGCTGATGAACGTCGGTAAACAGGATTTTGACTTTTCTCATGGCCTCCTCACTAATCGCCTGATTAGAATTATAGAAGGTAGCCGGTGAAAGGTAAACCGTCACGGCTCCTGCTGAAATTTAACCGAGGGGAATGGTTGTCCCACTGGCCAGGGCTATAAGTTTGCCGTCGGGATCCGTGACTTTGATTTCCGAAATGCAAACGCGCTTGCCCCTCTTAACCACCCGGCATTCTGCGACCAGTTTATCATTTTCTTTGGCCGTGGCTATGAAATGGATGTTCAGCTGAGAAGCTACGTTGGGCGTAGCCACCGAGTTGGTGGCATAGGCGAATGCCTGGTCGGCGACAGCGGTAATAATACCTCCGAAGATGGTGCCGTTGAAGTTGATGTACTCGGGCTTCATCTTCATCTCTACCCTGGCATAGCCGTCCGACAGGTCTGTCAAATTCATGTCGAGGAAGGATGCGATGGGCTCGTTTTTGCCCAGCTCTTTGAGCTTGTCCACGTTATCAGTCATCGCATTTTATCCGGTGCAGAAAAGTGATTCCTATGTTATCATATTACCCGGCCCTTTTGCCCACCCTAATCAAAGCCTTTTACACGGTTAAATGATAGTTAATCGTCGTTTTCTTTTAGCTTTCACCTGTTGGCTGGCGGTCATCTCGAACTTTCTGCTGCCCGGTGGAAGCTTGCTCTCCCTGCCGGCCGAGGCCAGCCCCGGGATCATGCGCTGGGAGACTGTTTCCACTCCTTATTCCTATCCCGGCAGGAATGATATCTTAAACCCTCTCATCGGCGGGGCCTTTACCGGCAGTGAAATCCGCGACCTTTCAATCGGCAGCGACGGCGCCACTCTTTTATCAGCCGTTACGGTCGATGCAAGGAATGTAAATACAGCTGCGGCTCCTGGCCCGCTGGGTGTTCTGCTGGCTTCTCCCGACCGCGGTTTAAGCTGGACTATATCCCCTTATCTGCACCTGGTAAATGCAGCCGGCTGGACTCAGGGCAATCACGTTTATAATGTGCTGATTGCCCCTGATAACCCCAACTTATGGGCAGTTACGGCCGGCGGCGTCTCGTCCGGGCCGGTTCAGCTCTGGGTTTCCAGCGACGCCGGCGCTACCTGGAGCAACAGCCTGGTCCCCGCCCTGGATGCCGGTGAGGCGATAAGCGCTATGGATATCTCGGCCGATTACACAACCGGACGCGATTTCCTGGTTGCAACTCGCAGCGGCACCGGAGCCGGGCACATCTTCATAACCAGGGAGACCGGGTTTGGAGTTTGGAGCCAGCAGGCCAGCCCCACCTCCGATAAGGTGGACTTTTTCAGCGTCAAGTTTTCTCCCGGCTACGCCGGCGACCAGTGCCTGGTAGCCGTGCTGGCGAATGCGACCTCAACTTTCTATAACATAGGGGTCAGGGATATAAACAATAACTCCATATCGTCATGGATATATACGGGCAACGGCAGCGAGATAATCTCCAGCACGTCACCGGTGGGGGCATCGCCTTCGTTTGCCACGCTGGCGACGGCCGATATCTCGCTGCCGTCCGATTTCTCCGGCCAGACCACCAGCCTGCGGCGCGCCTTTGTTAGCCTCAACGTTCCATCCCCGGCACTTGGGACGGACGAATCGGGGATCTTCCGCATGGACAATTCAGTTCCGGCCACGCTTTTAAGCACTACTGCCAGCACCACGCTTCAAATCTACAGCATTGCGTTCTCCGGGACGTATCAGACGGGCAAATTACTGGCCGGTTTTGTGAACGGGTCTCCCTGTAATGCGGCCGTGCCAACATTATTCGCGGGTACACCCTGTTTTTGCGCCGGATCGTGCGTGTATCAATCCCTCAAGCCGCCTACGGGCGCAGCCAACCAGGGGCTTTGCGGCAGCGCCAGCATCTTAAGCTGCAGCGATAACCTGACGGGGATCGGTTCGGCCCTGGTGGCCTGGAACCACGATGGTTCGCTGGCCTATGCAGCTACCGGGTCGGGGACTATTGCCGATAACGTAACATGGTGGAATTCCCCCTTGAGCCCCGGGCCATGGATATCGACATTGATACCGGATGATGAATCGGCGCTCTCCATAAGCCGCAATAACGGCGATACCTGGAACCAGCTGGCCCTGATAGATACCACCATTGACTGGTTCAACGATGTTGCGGTGTCCGCCGATTGCACTACCGTTTATCTGGCTTCCGTCAATAGGAACGTCGGGATCGGCTGCAATGAATTCGACAGTATCTGGCGTTCGACCGTCAGCCCGGCCGCTACTGCACCCCTCCCCGCGCCCGGAGCCATTGGCTACTACTGGGAGCGTGTCTTTACACACACAACGTCGGTATGCTGCCGGTTCCCTCAGACCGACCTGCCCATACTGCGGACGGTTTCTTCCTGTGCCGATTCGGCCGACGGCGGAATTGTGGCGTGGGCTTCGCAATATGAGCCCCTGACGCCGGCCGGCAGCGGCGGTGTAATGGCGTGGTCTTCCGACTATGGGGACTTCTGGTCGGCCATAGAGCCCAGCTACATCGTGCAGGATTTCACTTTCGATACGGGCAAAACAATTTACACCCTCAGCCCGCAGGGTGTAGTGCAGAGACTGGTATACAGCGGTACGGCCTGGACCAATACCATTCCCGTCACCAATTGCGGGCTCTACGGCCATACCATTGCTGCAAGGAATGGACAGGTTCTGGTAGGAGCGGCACTGGCCAACCTGCAGGCCGGGGCGATAGCCTATTCCGCCAACAACGGCCAGAACTGGTATATCTACCGGGACCGCCTGCCGACCGGTGGCAACGTGCACGTTATTTTCGATACCAACTATGAGAACAACTCATTCATTTATGCGGCAACGGATGATAATCTGACGGGGGGCGTATACCGCAATACGGTGCCCAACTTCATCCCCTGGCACGATGGCGACCTGATGGATGTATCCAATGGAGCCAGCGGCCCCGACTGGTGGAACGACGGCTACAGTCAGGCTGCCGGAGATCCGCCGCACCAGCGCAGTTTCTTCGGCATCGTCATGGCCAATACCGGCGACCCTCAGCCGGCCCTCTATGCGGCCCACGACAATATCACTGTTTCTTTAGCTCCCGGGCCGAGCGGGCTGCCTTCCGACAGCGCCGTGTGCCGTACCCTGGAAAGCAGGAACGGCATCCCCAAGCCTGGAGTATACTGGGACTGCCTGGATATATTTGCTCCGCCCACTCAAAATGACGTGCATTTTACACTGGAGCCCACGTCGCTGAAGTCGTGCGGATGCTGCTCGGTCAATACGAATACCACGCTGTTTGCCATAGATAATCAGTCGGGGCTGACCCTCAGCACCAGTGCTTTTCTGCAGTCGGACAATCTGACGGCTCTGCTGCTTTCCCTTGGACACACCGGCCGCTACAAGCAAACTCCCGGCTACGATCCCGACAACAACCGGGGCATGCTGTGGGCCTATACTGACTGCCTGGCCAAGAAGGGCCCTATCCTGCGGAACCCGCCGAGGCACTGGCCGGCGCCGATCCTGTCACCGGGCGCAACCAGCAGATCGACCTGTCATGGGAACAGCTCTGCCTGAGCAATACGTATGAGATGCAGAT
>CAWJIA010000006.1:0-183927 GCA_963842805.1 uncultured Chloroflexia bacterium
GGGCTCTTCCTGCCGTACACCATGGAATACCTTGTGAACGGCTCGGAAGAGACCACGACAAAATATGCCGAAATGGGCCGCTTTTGCCTGGGCGCCAGCGGGGATGACAAGGCATGTGCTAAAGCCCTGATTGCCGCCGTAAGAAAACTGGCAAAAACCCTGGCACAGCCGCTCTCGGTCAAAGATTGTGGTATCGATAAAGCTAAATATAACCAGGTAATACCGGAGCTGGTTGATCGTGCTTTGAACGAAACTATGACCATCACGGTCACACGTATTCCGGAGAGCGAAGACCTGAGCAAAATGTTCGCCTATGCTTATGAGGGCAAACCCATCGATTTCTAATGAAATTGGAGAGGGAAGACTATGAACGGATACTGGGGAAAGATACTGGTTGCAGATCTTACAAAGGGCGTTTTATCGGAAGAGCCGCTGAATGAAAAATATGCCCGCGATTTCTTAGGAAGTACAGGCCTTGCAGCGCGCTATCTGTTCGATATGGTGGACGCAAAGACCGACCCGTTGGGGCCCGATAACCCTCTAATTCTGATGCCGGGGTTGTTCAACGGTACCAGCGGGCCCAGCGTAAGCCGCTGGGGCGGAGCAACCGTTTCCCCTTATACCGGACATTACGGCGATGCCAATGCAGGCGCATGGTTCGGCGCCGAGTTCAAAAATGCCGGTTACGATGGCATTATACTTAAAGGTCAATCCCCTAAACCGGTTTACATTTTTATCCGGGACGGCGTAGCGGAGATTAAGGATGCCGCGCACCTGTGGGGCATGGATACGTATAAGACGCAGGATGCAATTAAAAATGAATACCAGGATAACCGCGTTCAGGTAGCATGTATCGGGCCTGCCTCCGAGAATCTCGTGCCCATGGGTAATATTATGTCGGAATGGGGGCACTGCCTGGGGCGGGCCGGCCTGGGCTGCGTCATGGGCTCAAAAAAGGTCAAGGCCATAGCGGTGCGTGGCAAGTTGAAGATCCCAATGCACGACCCCGAGAAGTTCCGCGAAGCAGCGAAAAAGGCCATGGACGAGGTTAAAGAAGGCTTCCTTAGCCTGATCATGCACGAGACCGGGACGGCGGGCTGGGTAGATTCGGCTATCAGCTACGGAGATGGGCCGACCCGCTATTACACAGCGCCTACCATGCCGGAGGCAACCGATATAAGCGGCGTGACTCAACTGGAGAAGTATCAGGTGGGCAATACCGCATGCTACGGTTGTCCCATACGCTGCCGCAAAGTGCTGCAAATAAAAGAGGGCAAGTATTTATACGATAAGGTTGAAGGCCCCGAATATGAAACGCTCATGGCCTGGGGCCCTATGCAGGGGTTGATCCTCGATATGTCCACTTCGGTATATTTCAATGAGCTAGTCAACGGCTATGGTTATGATTCCATAAGCAGCGGCGCCAGTGTCGGCTATGCCTATTACCTTTACGAACTGGGTGTTATAACCGAAAAAGATACAGGCGGGCTCAAGCTCAACTGGGGTAATATCGAGGCTGCCATTGAGCTGGCGCACCTCATAGGCAAGAACGAGGGCTTCGGCAAAATACTGGCCGGCGGGACCAGGCGTATGACACAAAAATACGGCCGTCCCATCGGGGAAGCTGTTCAATGCAAGGGCCTAGAGTTTCCCATGCATGAACCCAGGGCATACCATTCGATGGCGCTGGTTTACGCCACAGCTCCGCGCGGCGCTGATCATAATAAGAGCGATGGTTACCAGGTAGACGGCGGCACAGGCCATTTTGACCTGGGCCTTAATGCCGGCGACCGCTGGGATAGCGACAAGGCTGCCATGGTGGAAAAAAGCCAGAATTTCAGAGCGCTGACCGATTCGCTGGGCATCTGTCATTTCTGCATGCTGCCTTTTGCCAACATGGTTGACATGGTCAATGCAGCTACCGGTTGGAATACCGATGTCGACCAGCTACTCAAGACGGGCGAGCGCGTCTTCCAGTTGCAGCGGGCGCTTTCCTGTAAGCTGGGCATTTCAGCCAAAGATGATGTAATGCCCGAGCTTGCGCTCAGGCCCATTCAGGACGGCGGCCAGGAAGGCCATGTGCCAGACATGGAGAAGATGTTGCCCGAATATTACGGCATACGCGAGTGGAATAAAGTCACGGGGAAGCCATCCAAAAGCCGGCTGGAAAGTCTGGGTATGCCGGAGATTGCTACTTCGATTGGAGCAGAATAGACACTGCACGAATTGTAGTATTGCTTTAGATTAAGCGGTCTAACTGAAAATTGTGGGGATTGCTTGGGCGGAGGAGCAACTTATTTTTTCGTGCCGCGGGCCAGCGCCACTGCCATATCCTGACACAGGTTGGAATACTCTTTCAGGGTGTAGTGGCCTTTCATAACGGTCCCTTCAGAATCCATTAATGATATAGCAGTTCTATGCTATAAGCGGTAACCCGTAAATCCCTGAATTTAAAGCCGCACTCTTTTTTCTAAGAGGGAACAGGTTCCGTCTTCAACGCCTTCCTGTTCGTGATCGTTGCGGATGTCGATGCCTCCTAGGCCACACCCATTTTTTCAAAATGGCCCCTGTTCATATACAATTGAGTTAATACGTCCGGCTATAGGTGCGCTGGCAGCGTCAGGACATCCGATTAAACAACCGGCTAAGCCGGTTTAAAGGAGATATTATGTGGCGAAAAGGATGGCGCGAGAAGGTCTGGTCCGGTATCGATCAGCAATGGGACTTAATTATCATAGGTGGAGGCATAACGGGGGCCGGGATTTTGCGTCATGCGGTGGCCAACGGGCTTAAAACGCTGCTGGTCGAAGCCGGTGACTTCTCTTCAGGGACGTCCAGCCGTTCCTCCAAGCTGATCCACGGTGGGCTGCGCTATATCCTCAACAAGCAGTTCAAGGTGACTCAGGAATCGGTCAGAGAAAGAGAGCGTATGATGAGGGAGGCCCCGCACCTGGTCACCAAGCTGGGCTTTTTATTCCCCAATTATGAGCGCTACCACATCAAAACCAGGCAAATCGGCGAGTTAATCGCCATCTACGACCTGCTGGCCCCCAAGTGGGACCATCGCAAGTTCAGCCGTGACAGGATGCTCAAAGACTGCCCCCCTTTAAATAAGGAAGGCTTGTTGGGAGGCTACCTGTATTATGATGCCGCCATGGACGACTGCCGCATCGTCATTCGCGTGTTGAAGGAAGCCGTTAGGGACGGCGGAACCGCCCTCAACTATGCCAGGGTGGAAAACCTGCTGCGTGATAAGAATCAACAGGTGTGCGGCATTGTCCTGAAAGACGCAGCCTCTCCCAACGGAAAAACTATGGAGATAAAGGCCAAGGTGGTGGTAAACGCCGCCGGGCCCTGGGCCGACCAGATACGCATGCAAATCGCCGGTACACCCCGGCTGCGCCGCGTGCGCGGCAGTCATCTCATTCTCCCGCGTACCAGGGTACCGTTGGATAAGGCCATCACGCTGCTGCATCCGCAGGATAACCGCGCTACCTTCGTAATTCCCTGGGAAGGCATGATAATCCTAGGCACCACGGAGGTGGACCAGGACCCCGCCCTGGATATGAAATACGCCGAGCCCTTCGCCAGCCACGAAGAGATCGCCTACATTTTGGACTCGGCCGCATATCTTTTCCCCGATCTGGACATCACCGCCGCAGACATCATCTCCTCTTTTTCAGGGCTGCGCCCCATTATGCGCGGCGGCGCCGAATCTGCTTCCAAAGAGTCGCGGGCACACTCGATGTGGGAAGAGGATGGCATGATAACCATAACGGGCGGGAAATATACCACCTTCCGCATCATGGCGCGCCAGACCCTGGCGGCCGTGCTGCAAAAGCTGGGAAGGCCGCCAACTATAAAATTGAAGCGTGTCTTTACGAAGCTGCCGGAGATACAGGCGCGCAATATCGATCCGGCCACGCTGGGCTACCTGGCAGGACGGCACGGCGGCGATACCGCCGGATTGATCTCCTCGGCGGGCGCAGGTGAACTGGAGCGTATCAGCAACCTGCCCAACGTATGGGCCGAGCTGCGCTGGGCCGCAAGGGAGGAAGGCGCCGTTCACCTGGACGATATCTTGCTGAGGCGTGTGAGGCTGGGCATGCTGCTGCCGGGCGGAGCCAAAGAGCACATGGAACATATACGCGCTTTGACCCAGGCCGAGCTCGGCTGGAGCGATGAACGCTGGCAGCAGGAAGCCGGTAATTACTTAAATACCTGGCAAAAATATTACAGTCCCACGCCCGGCTGAGGGCAGCCGCGGCGCTTACAGAGCACTTGTTGAGTTTTCCCGGAGGAGGTCAATTATGGCGGCCAAAGATGAATTTGTCCCGGCATGGTGCGAACAGGTAGCGCCCCAGCATTCCTTCCGCAGCCTTATCAAATACGGCGATCCCTCCGGCTTCAAACATCCCAATGCTGGCATGTCCCACTTATTGAAAGAGACCTTCGGAATGACGGATGAGGACTTCAGAAAGCCGGAACTGTCCATGGAGGAGTTCGACATTGAGATACCCTCCAAAATGCAGCAGGCACAGATTGATGCCCTCAAGAATATAGTTGGCCTGGAAAATGTTCACACCGACACGTATAACCGCACGCGCGTCTCTTACGGGGCGGGCATGATCGACGCACTGCGCCTGCGCCACAGGGTCGTGGAAAACCTGCCGGATGTCATTCTCGATCCCCGCGATCAAAAGGACATCGAGGCTGTCGTGAAATACTGCGACGAGAACCGCATACCGTTGTATGCGGCGGCGGGCAACTCCAGCGTGACGCGCGGCAAAGAGGCGGTCAAAGGCGGCGTATGCCTCGACATGTGCGTCCACATGAACAAGGTGATGATGCTCAATGAGATCAATCAGACGGTTATCGTGCAGCCCGGCATTATGGGCCCCGAGCTGGAAAGGATATTGAATAATGCCCCAAGTACGCTGAAGGCCAAGCGGGGCTACACGGTGGGCCATTTCCCGCAGTCGTTCGAGCATTCGTGCGTGGGTGGTTGGGTGGTGACGAGGGGCGCAGGACAGAACTCTACGTATTACGGCAAGATTGAGGATATGGTGGTAGCCCAGGAATACATCACGCCTATCGGTAATTTCAAGACGCAGGAGTTCCCGCGCTCGGCCACCGGGCCGGATTTCGACCAGATCATGATCGGCAGCGAGGGCACTTTCGGCATACTGACCAGCGTTACGCTGCGGCTGTGCCGCTATATGCCCGGGAATACCCGCCGTTTCTCGTACCTGTTCAGGACCTGGGAGGATGCGCTCAGTGCCTACCGCGAGGTCATGCAGGGCGAGTTCGGCCTTCCGTCGGTCTTCCGGCTCTCCGACCCGGAGGAGACGGATGTGGCCATGCGCATGTACCATGTGCACGGCACGATAGCCGACACGCTTCTGCGTGCCATGGGCTACTTGCCCATGAAGCGCTGCATTTTGCTGGGCACCGTAGACGGCGATAGCACATTCACCCGGCTGGTCCACAAGAAGATCAAGGGGGTCTTCAAGAGATATAAGCCTTTCAACCTGAGCCCGGCAGGCGTAACCCGGGCCTGGGAGAAGAGCCGCTACACTGATCCCTTCATGCGCGAGGACCTGATGGATTTCGGCATCCTTATAGATACGCTGGAATGTGCCGTCAACTGGGAGAACCTGCCCAGGGTGCACGAACAGGTGAGGGCCTTTATCAAATCACGCCCGAAGACCATCTGCATGACCCACCTGTCGCACGCCTATCCGCAGGGAGGCAACCTGTATTTTATTTTCGCAGCCAAAATGAAAGATATTAATGAGTACCTGGATCTGCAGTACGGCGTACTGGACGCCGTACTGAAGGCCGGCGCAGCTATGAGCCACCACCACGGCATCGGCAAACAGACGGGGCCGTGGCTGGTGCAGCAGATAGGGCAGCAGCAGATGGATGTGATACGTGTGCTGCGCGACCATTTCGACCCGCACCATATAATGAATCCCGGCGGCACGCTGGGGCTGGATATGTCTGAAGAGCAGAAGGCGAAGCGCTGGGGATTCCAGAAATAAAAGATATAGGAGGATGGCCATGGCTGAGAACTTGCTTTCCATCGATGTTGGTACACAGAGCGTACGCGCCCTGATCTTCGACCCGCGGGGTGGCTTGATCGCCAAGCAGCGCGTGCCCTACGAGCCCTACTATTCGGATGCGCCGGGGCTGGCGGAGCAGAGGCCGCAGGTATTCTGGGATGCCATGTGCCAGGCCTGCCGTGGGTTGTGGCAAAAGTCTGAAGTGAATAAGGAGAGCATCGCCGCCGTGGCGCTCACCACCCAGAGGGGCACGGTGGTCAATGTGGATGAGGCAGGAGAGCCGCTTCGGCCCGCTATCGTATGGCTCGACCAGCGCCGCACAGAGGGCCTCCCGGCACTGGGGGGTGTCTGGGGTATCCTCTTTGCCCTGGCCGGCGCCAGTGAAACGGTGGCCTATCTTAGGGCGGAAGCCGAGGCCAACTGGATAATCAGGAATCAGCCCGAGATCTGGAAGAAAACGCATAAGTACCTGCTGCTTTCGGGCTACTTAACCCATCTGCTGACTGGACGGTTCGTGGATTCGATCGGGTGCCAGGTGGGCTATATACCTTTCGACTATAAAAGCCAGGACTGGGAACCTAAATGGGGCTGGAAGTGGCAGGCGGTGCCCGTAGAACCGGGTATGCTGCCTGAGCTTGTTCGGCAGGCCCAGCCGCTGGGAGAGATAACCGCCGGGGCGGCGGAAGCCACTGGCATCCCGGCCGGCCTGCCTCTGATCGCAGCCGCGGCCGACAAAGCCTGCGAGGTGTTGGGCGCAGGGGCGCTGGACCCGCATGTGGCCTGCCTCAGCTACGGCACCACGGCCACCATCAATACCACGCATGATAAATACGTGGAGGTTATCACGCTATTGCCTCCCTATCCGGCGGCGGTGCCGATGCTCTATAACTTCGAGATACAGATATTCCGCGGCTACTGGATGGTGAGCTGGTTCAAGAACGAGTTCGGTCTGCGGGAGCAGCGCATATCAGCCGAGAAGGGCGTTGAGCCGGAGGTGCTGTTCGATGAGCTGGTAAGCTCGGTGCCGCCTGGTTCGCAGGGACTGGTATTGCAACCCTACTGGTCGCCCGGACTGCGCTTTCCCGGGCCCGAGGCACGCGGCGCTATCATCGGGTTTAGCGATGTACATACCAGGGCGCATATTTACCGTGCCATCCTGGAGGGGCTGGCCTATGCGCTGCGGGAAGGCAAGGAACGCACCGAGAAGCGCAGCGGCGTCAAAATCACCGACCTGCGCATAGCCGGGGGTGGAAGCCAGAGCGACGCCGCCATGCAGTTGACCGCCGATATATTCGGCCTGCCCGCCTCGCGTCCGCACGTGTACGAGGCCTCGGGGCTGGGAGCAGCCATAGACGCCGCAGTGGGAGCGAAGCTGCACCCCGATTTCAAGTCAGCCGTTAAGGAGATGACGCATCCGGGTAAAAGCTTTGATCCGCATCTCGAGACACAACAGACTTACGACAGGCTGTACCATGAGGTCTACCTGAAGATGTACGACAGGCTAAAACCGTTTTACCGCACGATCAGGGAGCTATCAGGGGGAGCTGAGCACAGCAAATAACACGATCAGCAGTAATATAACCAGTGCCAGGCCGAGGTAGGCCCAGACCTGCAGGGAGCGCATGGTTTTGTCTATATCGGGGAAGCGGCGTGTAGGCGCGCCTTTTTGATACAGGGAGGTAAATACAAAGGCGGGTACCAGGGTCAGTAAGCGCACACTCAGCAGGGGTAAAAACAGCCACACTACCGTTTTGCCCACCATAGCCAGAGTTGCCGATATGACAAACTGCCAGCCCCAGACCAGGCAAATAGCCATATTGGGCTGGATAAACATACTATTTGTCCACAATCCTTCAATGAAGCGCCATTTGGAATACTCCGCGGTTAAAGGCAGCTTGAAGGGCGGTACCATCGATCCCAACCACATCAGCCCCATGAAGAGCAGAGCTATGGTCGAACCCCATTTTACAATTAGATCCACCTCTATAACCGCACACAGTATCCCCACCGCAATAAAAAAGACCAGGCTGGCGATCTCGGTCCACAGTGGGCGGTTGAAGATGAGGCGGTAAATAACTACAAGTAAGATCACGATGGTGGGAGGGGCAAAGGTGATCCAGTAGTCCAGAGGAAATAGATCGTACAGGAAGAGCAGCCAGGTCCAGGATGCGAAGAGGATGGGCATCCAGGCCATGCCGCTCAAAGGAAGAGGGCCGGCCGGTCTCTGGCCGCTCACCTCTATAGTCAGATTATCCGGCCTCTTAAAAAGCTGTTCCATCTGCGCCAGCAGATTGGCGTCGCCGTCGACAGTGTAGAGGCCCTTGACCAGGGCGTCGAGGCCCGAAAGCTCCCCACTGTTGATTTTGAGCCAGATGTCCGAGGGCGTGCGGATGGTGAGCGTCGGCTGTTGGGAAGGCCCCCTGTGAAAGCTGCAATGGCCCGAATCTATGCACAGGTGGTACTGGCCGGGCTCGGGGCCGCTGGCATCGAACTGTACCGTAGCCTTCATATCCCCGGCCGCGGCGGCGTTAAAGACAATCGGCATGCCTTCTATGGTCTGCCTGAAATTCAGGCCCTGGACGTCCACGTTTAGCCTGTGCGTCATTTAATCTCAAACCCCCGTACAATTTATGAGACTTATCTGCCAGTGATGGTTCAAACGATATCCTTACAGAAGACTACACGGTCTTTCCCGGGGCCGGCGTAGTCCCGCACTAGCGGCACTCCGGCATCTATAGTATCTCCCCAAAGCCTCATCCCAATGCTCTTGTGAAAAGAAATGGAAAGCGTATTCAGCGGGCTGGTTATAGCCTTTAACTGTTTGCAACCATGGGCCCTGGCAAACTGGCTGAAATGCTCGTACAACTTGTTGGCAAGTCCCTGCCTGCGGTAACCCTGCCTGACTGCAAGTAGCTGTACATAGCCCACGGGGCCGGTTTGCGAAAGGAAGCCAAAAAGGTAGGCAACTACCTTATCCCCCTCTTTTACTACGAAAGCCGAGTTGCCAAATTCATTAATGAGTGTAGGATGGTGCAGGGCCAGTGTGCGGTCATGATCCCAGAACTCATTAAAATGGGTTAATATGCTGTCGAAATCCTCTTTTGTACAAATAGTGATTTGCATCTCACCTGTCTTTTTAGAGCGTACGCCCTGGAAAACAAGTATATCTGATTATGGCGTATAACGAAATACCTGTTTATTAAATGGCATTCCGTATAATATATTATGTGAAAGGACGGATTTTGCACGGTTCCATTCGACCAATTACACTTAATCTAAATGGTTATGGGAGTATATGCACCGCAAGCCGCGGTTGGTTAAAGTTGTGAAAGAGACTCTGGATTCATTCTGGGCGGTGCCGGCCGCGGATCTGATGCGAGGATTGGAGACCACGCAGAAAGGGCTGACATCCGTTGAGGCGCAGGCCAGGCTGGTGCGCGTCGGTCCCAACTCCTTTGGACCGGCAAAACGTTTGACGTCCCTCTCGCTTTTACTGGGGCAGTTCAAGAGTCCCATCACAATAATCCTCCTGTTTGCCACCGTGCTGGCCTTTTTCCTGGGCGATGCTGTGGATGCCGCCATCATCCTGGTGATCATCCTTGTAAGCGGATTGCTGGGGTTCTGGCAGGAAAGGGGCGCAACCAACGCTGTGGCCAGGCTGCTGGCTATTGTTCAAATTAAATCTACGGCGCTGCGCGACGGCCAATCGATCGACGTGAGGGTAGAAGAAGTCGTCCCCGGCGATATCGTACTGTTGAAAGCGGGTGATGTGATTCCCGGTGACTGCCTGGCGCTGGATTCGAGGGACCTGTTCGTCGACGAGGCGTCACTTACAGGAGAGACATTTCCGGTGGAAAAGAAGGAAGGTATACTCCCGTCTGAAACGCCCTTGAGTCAACGCGGCAACGCGCTATATATGGGGACCCATGTCGTAAGCGGCACCGCTACGGCCGTTGTAGTGAAAACCGGGACTACAACCGAGTTCGGGAAAATATCGGACAGGCTTAAGCTGCGGCCGCCGGAGACCGAGTTCGAACATGGCGTCAGACGGTTTGGCTATTTGCTGATGGAGGTGACGCTCATACTTGTCATCGCCATCTTTGCCATAAACGTCTTTTTCAAACGCCCGGTGCTGGAGGCATTACTGTTCGCCCTGGCGCTGGCGGTTGGCCTTACGCCGCAATTGTTGCCTGCCATTATCAGCATCAACCTTTCGCACGGCGCCAGCAGGATGGCGCGGAAAAAGGTCATCGTTAAACGGCTGGCCTCCATCGAAAACTTCGGAAGCATGAACGTCCTTTGCTCGGATAAGACGGGCACCCTGACCGAGGGCACCATCCACCTGCACGGGGCCATCGATATAAGCGGCAAGGACAGCGAGAGGGTGCTGTTGCTGGCGTATCTTAACTCGATATTTGAAGCGGGCTTTAACAACCCCATAGACGAAGCCATACGCTCCGTGCGCAACCAGGATATAGCGGGGTATAGCAAGCTTGACGAAGTGCCCTATGACTTCAACCGCAAACGCCTGACCGTACTGGTGAGCAAAGCGGGCGTCTCTACTATGATAACCAAAGGCGCAGTCGAGAATATACTTGATGTCTGCTCTACCGTTGAGAATATAAAAGGTGAGGTGCAGGATATCGGTCCGGCGCTAAATGATCTCAATCGCCGTTATCAGGAGCTTAGCACCACCGGTTACAGGACGCTCGGCCTGGCTTACAAACCGGTGGACGGGGCCGCAACTATCAACAAGGGACTGGAGAAGGACATGACCTTCCTCGGCTTCCTGGTTTTTCACGACCCGTTGAAGGAATCTATTGCCCAAACGGTGGATGAATTGAAGCGGGTTGGCGTAGTGCTGAAAATCATAACCGGCGATAACCGTTATGTGGCCGCCCATGCCGGCCAGGAGGTCGGTTTCTCTGCCTCCCGCATGCTGACAGGTCCTGAGATCTCCCGCATGAGCCCTGAAGCGCTTATCAGGAGGGTCAACGACATCGATATCTTTGCCCAGATCGAACCCAGCCAGAAAGAACGCATAGTCTCTTCTCTGAAAAAGGCGGGAAATGTGGTGGGTTTTATGGGGGACGGCATCAACGATGCCTCGGCCCTGCACGCCGCCGACGTCAGCATCTCGGTGGACAGCGCCGTGGATGTGGCCAAGCAGGCCGCCGATATAGTGCTTATGGAAAAAGACCTGAGCGTGCTCAGGGACGGCGTCCGCGAGGGCCGGATGACCTTTGCCAACACTCTGAAATATGTTTTCATGGCCACCAGCGCCAACTTCGGCAATATGTTCAGCATGGCAGGCGCATCATTGATAATGCCTTTTCTGCCGCTGCTGCCCAAACAGATACTGCTGACCAACTTCCTCACCGATTTGCCTGAGATGACCATAGCCAACGACAACGTCGATGTGGAGCTGACTGAGAAGCCCAGGAGATGGGACCTGGGGTTTATCCGCAATTTCATGATTACTTTCGGGCTGCTCAGTTCGGTATTCGATTTTGCCACGTTCGGAGTATTGCTGATCCTGCTAAATGCTACACCCGAACAATTCCGCGCCGGCTGGTTTGTTGAGTCTGTCGTATCGGCTGCGCTGATAGTGATGGTGGTCAGGACGCGCAGGTTTTTCCTCAAGAGCAGGCCGGGTAATGCGCTGTTGATCACTACCCTGCTGGTGGTTTTGGCCGTTTTGATCCTGCCCTATACCGGGCTGGGCCTGTTGTTCGGGTTTGCGCCCCTGCCCCTGTATTTCCTGGCGCTGGTGGGCCTGATCGTGATTGTATACGCTGGCTCGGCGGAAATAGCCAAGCGCATATTTTATCGCAGACTGGGTTTGATGAAATAATGCAGCCAGCCCGATAACTCAGGACTGGCTGAAGTCCAGTTGATCGCTGGTGGTAAAGACTTTGTACTGCATGCCCCCGTGCCGCTTGGAAAAATACATGGCGGCGTCTGATTTGCGCATCAGGGTATCCATGTCTTCGCCGTTGTCGGGATATATGGCTATGCCTATGCTGGTCGATATATGCAACTGGTGGCCGCTAATCCGCAGTGGCTCCTTGCATGAATCGATGATTTTCTCTGCTATCAGGATGGCGTCCTCAGGATAATGGATCTCCTGCAGTAAAAGCAGGAACTCATCGCCGCCCAGGCGAGCAACGGTGTCGCTGGAACGGAGTATATTGGATAACCTGATTCCCACAGCCTTGAGAAATTCGTCCCCCACGGCGTGCCCCATAGTATCGTTGACTTCCTTGAAGTGGTCCAGGTCCAGAGACATAATCCCCAGCTTATAGTTATTGCGGTTGGCCTGCGCCAGCGCCACCTGAAAGCGGTCATTAAGCAATATCCGGTTGGGCAGCCCGGTCAGGTAATCGTGGGTTGCCATATCGGCCAGTTTCTGCTCCAGCATTTTACGCTCCGTGACATCCCTGCTGACACAGCGGAAACCTACGATGGCACCCTGTTTATCTTTTGAAACCGATATGGCTGCCTCGACGTAGCCGACGGTTCCATCCTTTTTTACCATGCGGTGCGCGTAGCCTTTGTTGGGTTCCCGGGACCTGTATACATTGTTGAAGGCGGTAAACACCGGGTTGATGTCCTCCTCGTAGGTAACCTGCCGGAAATTCATCTTAGTGAGCTCTTCGGCGGCGTAGCCGGTGTGGCGGGTGGTCGCTTCATTGACGAAGGTAAAATTGCCTGAAAGGTCCACTTCGTAATAGGCATCCTCCATCTCTTCGAGTATGCTCCGGTACTTTTCCTCGGAAAGGCTGAGCGCCGCTTCCAGCATTTTGCTCTCTGTCACATCCCGTACGGTCGACTTGAAGCCGATCACCTCGCCGCGCTCATTTTTACGCACATCGATGGAGCTTTCACATAAAATTGACTGGCCATCTTTTATGGTGATCGTATGAGCAAAAGCTGTATTCGGTATCCCGCTTTTATAAACCTGGTTGTAGGCCTGGAAAACCCGGTCGGCCTCATCCGGCGGTGTCAGCACGCGGTAATTTGTCTCGATCAATTGTTCCTTCGGGACGCCAAGGATGTTACCTGCCGCCGTATTGGCAAAGGTGTAGTTGCCTTTGAGGTCTACCTCGTAATAGCCGTCCTGCATTTGCTCGAGCATGGTCCGGTATTTTTCTTCCGAGCGCTGCAGCTCCTCTTCCAGCCGGATGCGCTCGGTGACATCGCGGGAGAAACAGCTAAAACCGGTAGCCTTACCCTTTTCGTTTTTCAGCAACCGCACCGATGTTTCGACATGTTTTACGGTGCCGTCCTTGGTAACCGTCCTGTACGAAAAGCCTTTATTAGGCTGCCCCGTCCTGAAGACCTCGTTGAATTTTTCATATATGAAATCGTGCAGGGCCGGATCGCCAAGCAGGCGGAAATTGACATTCATCAGCTCTTCAGGAGAACCTCCGCCGAATTTGCAAAAAGCATCATTGAAGTATGTATAGTTCCCTTTAAGGTCGACCTCATAATACATGTCGGGCATCTGTTCCAGTACACTCCTGTACCTTTCCTCCGAGCGCCTGAGATCGTCTTCCAGCTTTTTGCGTTCGGTGACGTCGCGGCCCAGACAGGAGAACCCGATGGGGTGGCCCTGTTTATCCTGTAGCAGGCTGATGGATGATTCCGCAAATCCGATGGAGCGGTCCTTGCGTATGATCCTGTGGGAGAAACCTAAATTCGGCTCTCCGGTTTCATATACTCTGTGGAAGGCGCTGAAAACCCTGTCGATCTCGTCTTCAGGCATGATGACCCGGTAATTCTTGCCGTCCAGCTCTCCCTTCTCATAGCCCAGGTTCAAGCAGGTCGCCGCATTCAGGAAGGTAAAATTGCCGGCCAGGTCGACCTCGTAATAAGAGTCCAGCATGCGCTCCAGCATGGTGCGGTAGCGCTCTTCCGATACAGTCAGGGCCTCTTCCAGCGCCTTGCGCTGGGTTATATCGCGGCCCACGCAGAGGTAACCGGCAGCTTCACCACCCGGGCCCTTGAGCAAGGAGATGGACGATTCCATATAAAAGACCTCGCCGTTTTTGCGGGTAACCTTGCTGACGGTATTGGTTTTAGGTTTGCCAGTCCGGAAGACCTCAATGAATTCCTTCTTGCGAGCCTTGCTGTTTTCTTCGGGAATGAACATGCCGGCGTTTTTGCCGATAAGCTCCTCACGGGTATAGCCCAGGTCGCGGCACACGCCCTCATTGACGAAAATGTAGTTGCCGTCCAGGTCGAGGCCGTAGCAGCCGTCGTGCATCTGTTCCAGGATGGTACGGTAGCGTTCTTCCGAAGCGGCCAGTGCATCCTCGAGTGCCTTGCGCTGGGTTATATTGCGCGCAATACAAAGAAAGCCATAGGGATTACCGCTCCGGCTTTTCAATAAGGAAACGGACTGCTCGGTCCATCCCACGACTCCATCTTTACGCCTTACCCTGTGTACGAGTCCGATACAGGGCTTGCCTGTCCGGAAGACCTCCATAAATTTCTCGTACGCCATCGCATGGTCTTCCTCGGGGACGATCATTTTGGTGTTATGCCCTAAGATTTCATCGGGCGAATACTGCAGGTCACGGCACATGGCCTCGTTAACAAATACGTAATTACCCTGCAGATCGACTTCGTAGCAGGCATCCTGCATCTGAGCCAGTATGGAGCGGTGCCATTCTTCCGATTTAGCCAGCTCTTCCTCGAGCACCTTGCGCTCGGTTATGTCCATGAAGCTGCCCATGGCCGCCAGCTGGCCCATATATTCCATGGAGGTGATGCGCTCCAGCACCCACACCGCTTTACCATTCTTTTTTATAAACCTGTATTCGTAGGTATTGGCCTTGCTCTTTTTCTTTAATATCCTGGTAACTTTTTTCCTGACCATGTCCCTGTCGTCAGGGTGGACCAGATTGAGGGAGGGGGTGCCTACCAGCTCCAGCATGCTGTAGCCGGAAAGCGCTTCAAAAAATGGGTTGACATAAACGAAATTTTTGTCCTGAACTATATAGATACCGGCGCCTGTGTTATTCAGAAGCACTTCTATGAGTGAGGCCAGCCCGGAGAGATCGGACTGATAGTGTTTTAATTCTTCCCCCATCGGGTCAGGTTGTATAGGCATGCCCTAATTCCCTTGATTATCCTCCGAGTCTAAAACGGTACCCCAAAACTACGCCATAGATTTAGCGGCCGATTGATCATATCGTCAATGTTCTCATAATCCGACCAATTATACCATAGCCGTCAAGCTAATTTACCATAGCCATCAAGCTAATAGACAGTGTGGTTACGTATATCCCGCAGATAGTAGATGGTTGACTTTAATTATATAATTAACAGCGCGGTGACCGGGCTATATTTGAAATCAGGAGGGCCACATGAACCTTGGAAGCCTGACAGAAGAAGGCATCAGGAAATTCGGCGAATACCAGAGCTGCTACTTCGAGGGCAAATGGTATACCAACGTCGAGTTGAACAGAATGTCCAACCGGCTGGCCAACGGCCTGAAGTCGCTAGGCATCGGCCAGGGTGACCGTGTGGTTACCCAGCTTCCCAATTGCGTGGAAATCTTCGTAGTGTTTAATGCCGTTTTTAAGATAGGGGCGGTCATTGTACCGATGAACCCTATATTGCGGCCGGAGCAGATGTCCTATATCTATAAGGATTGTGGGGCCAGGGCAACCGTTACCAGCTCCGATTACCTGCCCTGGATAGAGGCGGCGCAGCGGGAGGCGCCCGAACTGAAAAACATCATACTGGTGGATAAAGACGATGTGGAGGGCACCATTTTTTTCAAGAAACTGGTCTCGGATAACGCCGAAGAGCTGGAAATACTGGATATGGATAACGACGACCTGGCGGCCTTGATCTATACTTCCGGCACTACTGGGAACCCCAAGGGCGTCATGCATACCCATTACTCCCTGTGGATAAATGCCGTTTCCTTTGCGGATTTCGTATTTCTGTCATCCCCGGTTACATTAACCAATGTGAGGCGGGCCTTAAATGAAAAGAACTATCAACTAGAAGAGACCAGGGAGGTGGTCACCAGCGTTGACCGCAGCACTATGTTCCTGGCTGTATTGCCGCTGTCACATTCCTATGGGCTATCCTTTATGAGCCTGGGCGCCCTGGTCGGCGGCAGGTCGGTGCTTTTGAAGTGGTGGAATCCCGTTGAGGCCCTCAAGACGATTCAGGATTTCCGCGTGAAATACATGGCGCTGGTGCCTACCATGTACGTTCAACTGCTGGACCATCCTGATTTCGATAAGTATGATATTTCATCGCTGAAGTACTGCAACTCGGGTGCGGCTGCACTTGACAGGGAGATCGCAGCCAAGTGGAAGGAGAAGACAGGCATCTCCATTCACGAAGGCTGGGGTTTGACCGAATCGGGCGCCACGACAGCCGGGAATCCCACCACCCGCCAGCCGAAGATCGGATCCATTGGCGTAAATATGCTCAAATGCAACCGCATGAGGGTTTTTGATTTTGAAGATAGTGAATTGCCCGCCGGTCAGACCGGCGAGATCGTGATAAAAGGTCCAGCCGTCATGAAGGGCTACTGGAACCTGCCGGAGGTGACGGCAGAGACACTGAAGAACGGCTGGCTGCATACAGGCGACATAGGATATATGGATGAAGACGGGTATTTCTACATAACCGATCGCAAAAATGACCTTATTATCCGCGGCGGCGAGAACATATCGCCGAAAGAAGTCGAGTTTGCCATCTGCCGGCATCCCAAAGTAATGGAAGCAGGTTGCGTGGGGGTTAAGGATAGGGTGTATGGAGAGGAGGTCAAGGCCTTCATAGTGCTCAAACAGGGGGAAAGGTGTAGTGAGGAGGAGATAATTGAGCACTGTAAAAAACTGCTTCCAACTTTTAAGACTCCCAAGCAGGTGTGCTTCGTCAACTCTCTGCCGAAGAACATACTGGGTAAGCTGCTGCGCATGGAACTGAGGAAAATGGAGTGAGCGGGAGGTGAATATGCCGTTTCAACAATGGATATTGATTTACATACCTACCTGGTTGATCGGTAGTATCATGGTTGCCATTGCCATCATAATAGCGGCGGGCGGCGTATTGCTGGTGCACCATTTCGTCAACGTCAAAACGCTCAAAAGCCACCACGATATCGCAGGGCCGATCTTTGCCACCATCGGAGTTGTTTATGCCGTTATGCTCTCCTATGTGCTCATCATCGTCTGGCAACAATTCGATAAGACTAACAGCAATGTAGCACAGGAAGCCAACCTGTACGCGGATATCTACCGCGACAGCAACGGGCTTTCGGAGCCTTTCAGGAGTGAGTTTATAGCTGCCAACACTAAATATATTAATGCGGTTATTAACGATGAGTGGAAATCAATGGCCTTCGGGCAGCGCAGCCTCGAAGCACAGCAGTACGCCGAAGAGGTCTGGAAACTGGCCGGCAGCTTTGTGCCTAAAACCGAGGGGGAGAAAATATTTTTTGCAGAAACGCTTTATAGGATGAACGATGCAGGTGAATTGAGGAGGCAGCGCTTAATGGATGCCCGGACGGGCATACATCCCATGCTCTGGTTCATTTTGCTGTTCGGGGGCATTATAACGGTTATCTTCTCTTTCTTCTTCGGTTCCGAGAACCTGAAGGCCCAGCTTATTATGACCACGCTGCTGGCCGTATTGATCGTGCTGATCTTGTTCACTATCCTGATAATGGACTTCCCCTTCAGCGGCGACATGGCGGTTTCACCCGATGCCTTTAAACAGGTTCTTCTGTATTTAAAAAACTAGCAAATTTGCTTGCTGCCAAGGGAACCTTGATCAGATCGGGCGGCGGCCATTTGCTATCTGCTGTGGCAACGCTTAAAATATTTGCTTGTGCGGCCCGCCTTTAGAAGGCCGCTCCAGATCGTATTAATAATCGTGTCAGATAAACAGAGTACTGCTAAAACCGCTAGGGGAGCTATCGTCATATCCCGTGAGTTGTGCAAGGGATGCGAGCTCTGCATAAACTTCTGTCCCCAAAAGGTCATATCTCAGTCCGACAAATTAAATGCTGCAGGTTATCTCAGCGCAGTGTTCTCCGATAACGGACAATGCACGGGCTGCGCAATATGCGCAATTGTTTGTCCCGAGGTGGCCATCGAGGTGTATCGTGAGTAAGGTGCTGATGGATGGCAACAGCGCCATCGGCGAAGCTGCTATCCGTGCGGGCTGCAGGTGCTATTTCGGCTATCCCATAACGCCCCAAAATGAGTTGACCGAATATATGGCCCTGCATCTTAGCCGCAAAAAGGGCTGCTCCTTTGTGCAGGCCGAGAGCGAGATTGCTGCCATCAACATGGTCTACGGCGCTAGCCTGGTAGGGGCCAGGGCCATGACATCGTCATCCAGCCCGGGCATCAGCCTCAAGCAAGAGGGCATATCCTACCTGGCAGCATGCGAACTGCCAGCCGTTATCGTCAATATGCAGCGCGGAGGTCCCGGACTGGGGAGCATAGCCGCTGCACAGTCGGACTATTTTCAAGCCACCAGAGGAGGCGGTCATGGCGACTACCGCACCATCGTCCTGGGGCCGTCATCTGTTCAGGAGCTGGCCGATCTCACCATGCGGGCCTTCGAGCTGGCTGACAAATATAAAATCCCTGTCATCATCCTGGGGGACGGTGTGCTCGGACAGATGATGGAGCCGGTTGAATTTACAAAGGAAGCGCCCGCCGAGCTTCCCATCAGGGAAAACTCGCTGCGCGGCGCCAGGGGCAGGCCCAGCAAGATAGTCAAAACTTTTACATCCAACCCTTCGGAGCTGGAGGAAATCAACTGGAGCCTTTTCAGGCGTTACACATTGATAAAGAAGCAGGAGACAACTTGCGAAACTTTTATGGTGGATGATGCCAGGCTGGTCGTGATCGCCTACGGCATTGCTGCCAGGATCGCCAAAGGCGCTATCAGGACGGCGCGTGCCGAAGGTTTAAAGATCGGTCTGCTCAGGCCGATCACGCTGTGGCCGTTCCCGGAAGAGCAGGTTAAAGAGCTGGCTAAAACCGCCGGGCAGTTCCTGGTCTTCGAGATGAACATGGGCCAGATGATAGAGGATGTGCAACTGGCTCTGGCCGGCCAGGGCGAAATCGCCTTCTACGGGAGGCCGGGCGGGGTTATACCGACGCCCAGCGAAGTGGCCCGCGTGATTACCAGGCTGTATTACCAGAAGGGTTTGAAATAATGAAGCTAATTTACTCGCGGCCCAAATCATTGAAAAAGGCTGTATTTCACTATTGTCCCGGCTGTGGGCATTCGGTGGCGCACCGGCTGATTTGCGAAGTGATCGATGAGATGGGGTTGCAGGAAAGGACCGTGGGAATTCCACCGCCCGGCTGCTCGGTCTTTGCCTACAACTATTTTGACGTGGATATGGCTGAATCGGCGCACGGCCGGGGAGCGGCAGTGGCGACCGGCGTCAAAAGGGCCTACCCGGAGATAGTGGTCTTCACCTATCAGGGCGACGGCGACCTGGCCGGTATAGGGACGGCTGAAACCATCCATGCTGCCAACCGCGGCGAGAATATTACTACCATTTTTATCAATAATGCTGTATATGGCATGACGGGCGGGCAAATGGCGCCCACCACCCTGTGCGGCATGAAAACCACGACCACGCCCTATGGACGTGACCATATACTGGAAGGGCATCCGATCAAGATGAGCGAGATACTGGCGCTGCTGGAAGGCGTGGCTTATATTGAACGCGTGGCGGTAAATTCGCCTTCTAATATCCGGAAAACCAAAAAAGCTATCGCTAAAGCTTTTCAAATGCAGTTGGACAAGCGTGGATTTTCCATGGTGGAGATACTTTCACCCTGCCCGACCAACTGGAAAATGAGCTCCGTGCAGGCCTGGAAATGGGTCGACGAGGAAATGTCCAGGGTCTTCCCCCTGGGAGTCTTCAAAGATGTGACGGAGAAAACGGAGAAAAAGGATGCTGATTAAGACGCTGATAGCCGGTTTCGGCGGCCAGGGCGTGCTGTCCATGGGGCTGAACCTGGCTGAGGCGGCTATGCTCGAAGGGAAAAACGTCACCTATCTGCCTGCCTACGGGGCAGAGGTGCGTGGGGGTACCGCCAACTGCACGGTGGCCATCTCCGATGATGAGATAGCCTCTCCCGTAGCATCGTCACCTGAGTTTGTGGTCGCCATGAACCAGCCGTCGGCTGTCAAATTTCAGCACCACATCCAGTCGGGCGGGCTGTTCTTCCTGAACTCTTCCCTGGTTGAAGTCGAGATACCCAGGGGGGATATCGAGATCGTGCGCGTGGCGGCCAATAAAATTGCGGAGGAACTGGGCAGCCCCAAAGCAGCCAATATGGTCATGCTGGGCGCCCTTACCAGGAAAAGCGGGCTGGTGGACCTGGCAAGTGTGATCGAGACCCTGAGGCGTATTATGGGCGCTAAGAAAAAGCTAATAGACGTAAATGAAAAGGCCCTGAAGACAGGGTACGACTTATTTTGATTTGTTATTAAGAGGGGGTAACCATGTGCGTAAAGCAAGTATCCGTAATCCTGGAAAACGTACCTGGTGCGTTCCTGTCGGTCGGCGAGTGCCTGGCGAGGGAAAACATCAATATACGCGCCATTTCGGTGGCCGACACTTCTCAGACCAGTACGGTCAGGTTCGTGACTGACAATCCCCAGAAAACGTTGAGCGTCCTGAAAGGCAACGGTTACAATACACTGGAAAATGATGTTATCGCCGTGGAGATCCCGGACCACCCCGGCGCTCTACGCGCCGTACTCAAGCCGCTCAAGGAGTTAAATATCAATGTGCTTTACTTTTATACGTATCTCGGACGTGGAGAAAGCGGCCAGCCGATTGTAATCATAGGAGTGGACAGGACGGAAGATGCAGTCGAGGCTTTGAAAAAGAACTGGGTACATACCTTCGGCAATGAGATATATTCACTTTAGAGGAGGAGCGTTATGAATGAACTGGTAGACATGCTGCTCAGTAAATTGGGGGTAAGTGAGGGGTAGGCGCAGCCTGGCCTCATCGCTGGGCGGAGGCAATTCCGAGCTGGGCCAGCTTGCCGGGCTGGTGGGCGGATTTGAAAAGCTGGGCCTGAAGCCTGAGATGCTAACCCAATTCTTACCCATCATTTTGACCTTTGTCGAGAATAAAGGTGGGGGAGAAGTGGCGGATTTGCTCAAGAAAGTTTTGGGTGGTGGCTCACAGTAGTAGCTTTAAATCTCAGCTAACTCATATTAAATATCTGCCGGCTCGCCGCCGGAGGACTTGAAAAGCACGGCTCCCAGCGGGGGCAGCGTCAGGTTAAGCGAATTCGGCCTGCCGTGAAAAGGGACCGCTTCGGCTTCCAGTCCGCCCAGATTGCCGTGGCCGCTTCCGCCGTAGTCATGGGCGTCACTGTTCAGCATCTCTTGCCAGTAGCCGCCGCGCGGAACGCCTATACGGTAACCTATATGCGGTGCCGGAGTAAAGTTGCAGACGATCAACATAATATCTCCGGTTGAGCGGCCTCTACGTAGGTAGCTGACCACGCTGTGCAGCGAATCATTGCAGTCGATCCATTCGAAGCCGCTTGACTCGAAATCCAGCTCGTAAAGCGCCGGTTCATTTCGGTATAAGCGGGCCAGGTCCTGTACCAGTTTTTGCAGGCCGCTGTGCGGCCTGTATTGCAGCAGATGCCAGTCGAGGCTGGTCTCATGGTTCCATTCATTCCATTGCCCTATCTCATCGCCCATGAACAACAGCTTCTTGCCGGGCTGCGTAAACATGTAGGAGAAGAGCAGGCGCAGGTTGGCGAATTTTTGCCATGAGTCTCCCGGCATCTTGCCTGTCAGCGAGCTTTTGCCGTGAACAACCTCATCGTGAGACAGCGAGAGCACGAAGTTCTCGGTGAAGGCGTAAAGCATGCGGAAGGTGAGCCGGTCGTGATGAAATTTCCGGTGAATAGGGTTTCTGCTCATGTAATCCAGCATGTCGTGCATCCAGCCCATATCCCATTTCATGCCGAAGCCCAGACCGCCCAGGTATGTGGGGCGGCTTACCATCGGCCAGTCGGTGGATTCCTCGGCAACGGTCTGCACATCGGGGTAGTTCTGATAGACCTCTTCGTTAAAGCGGCGCAGCAGGGAAATGGCCTGCAGGTTTTCGCGTCCGCCGAACTCGTTCGGCACCCATTCGCCTTTTTCCCGCGAGTAATCGAGATACAGCATCGAGGCGACCGCATCTACGCGTAGGCCGTCTATATGGTATTTGTCCAGCCAGAATATGGCGCTGCTGAGCAAGAAACTGCGCACCTCATGGCGCCCGTAATTGAAGATGTAGCTCTTCCAGTCGGGATGGAACCCCTTTCTGGCATCCTCATGTTCATAGAGGTGGGTGCCGTCGAAGAAGCCCAGCCCATGCTCGTCGGCGGGAAAATGGGAAGGCACCCAATCAAGTATGACGCCGATATTATGCTGGTGTAGATAGTCGACGAGGTACATGAAGTCCTGCGGTGTGCCGTATCGGCTGGTCGGCGCAAAGTACCCGGTAACCTGGTAGCCCCAGGACCCGTAGAAGGGATGCTCCATAACCGGCATGAGCTCGACGTGTGTGAATCCCATATTTTTGACATAATCAGCCAGCTTGTGCGCCATTTCCCGGTAGGTAAGCCAGCGGTTATTATCCTCGGGCACCCTCATCCACGAACCGAGGTGGACCTCGTATGTGCTTAAGGGCCCGGTCAACGCGTTCCGGTTTTTGCGCTCGTTCATCCAGGAAGAGTCCTCCCAGTCATAGGAGAGGTCACAAATAACAGAAGCTGTTTTGGGCGGCTGTTCGCTGTGGAAAGCAAAGGGGTCGGCCTTGTCCACCTGGAACCGGCCAACATTCGAATCGATGTGATATTTATAGAGCATGCCGCTGCCCACTCCGGGGATAAAGCCCTCCCAGATGCCTGAACCCTGGCGTGGCCTGAGTTCGAAACCCCGTTTATCCCAGCCGTTAAAATCACCCGCCACGCTTACACGCCGGGCATTGGGCGCCCAGACGGCAAAATAGGTGCCGGTTTTATCGCCGATTGAGAGGGGATGTGCGCCCAGCCTTTCATACAGGCGTATATGGCTGCCTTCGTTGAAAAGGTAGAGGTCATCGTCGCTCAGGAGGCTGAAGTTGTCCCGGTTTGTGTCCGCCATTTACATCATTCAGGGAATTTGAAGCCGCGCTCTTTGAAAAGGGTGACGCAAGTATCCACCACTTTTTCATCGTACAGGACTCCCCTGTGCATGGTTATTTCTTCCAGGGCTTTATCGATTCCCAGGGCGGGCCGGTAAGGCCGGTGGGATGTCATGGCCTCGACCACGTCGGCGACAGCCAGTATCTTCGCTTCGGGTATGATCTCGTCACCTTTGATGCCCTTGGGGTAGCCCGAGCCATCCATCCTCTCATGGTGCTGGATGATGATACGGCACACAGGCCAGGGGAACTTAATAGCCTTGACGATGTCATAGCTGGCGGAAGCGTGGGTTTTAGCCAGGCCCCTTTCGAGATCTGATAACTTGCCCGGCTTGCTCAATATTTCGGACGGCACGTAAACCTTGCCCACATCGTGCAGGAGGCCGGCCACCCGCAATGCCCTTATCTGGTCTTCGGTCAGTCCCAGCTCAACTGCTATAGCCATGGCCAGCAGGGTAACCATCTTCTGATGGCCGGCGGTATAAGGGTCACGCAGTTCGCTCATCATGGCGATCGCTTCTATAGTGCCTTCCAGGGTGGAGTTGATTTTCTCCAGCGCTTGGTTGCGCTCGGTAACGTCTTCCGCTACGCTGTAGACGCCGACTATATTGTTGTTCACTACTACCGACAAATTGGCAACGCTCAAATTACGTTTTTCGCCGCTTTTAGTAATGATGGTGACTTCATAGTGCTGCGATTCCCCTCTTGAGGCCTTGATAAAATGGCTGCTTGTCCTTTTAATGTCCTCGACCACAATGAACTGCTCCGGCCGCATGGAAAGCATCTCTTCCCTGCTATAGCCGGTCAGTTTACAGGTAGCGTCATTTACGCTGATAAATGCCCCGTTTAAATCCTGCAGGTAGACGGCGACGGGATTATATTCGAAGAGGGAACGGTAGCGCTGCTCGCTATCCTGCAGAGCGGCCTCATCCTTTTTACGCTGTGTTATATCGTGGTCAACGCTGAGCAGAAGTTGTTCTCCTTCGAACTCAATTAATCTGGCGTGCACTTCGATATTCATGATGGAGCCGTCCTTGCAGCGGTGGGCGGCCTCGAAAATAACCTCTCCCTTTTCCCGGATCTCCTTCATACGCTGCTCTATTAAAACGGCATATTCTGCAACCACGAGATCATGAAGGTTCATAGACATGAGTTCTTCCCATGTATAGCCCCTGGACTTATAGGCTGCTTCATTGACGTATTTATAATTGCCATCAAAATCATGCATGAAGATGGAATCGGTGGCGGTGTCCAGAAGCAGCGCCCTGAGCTTCAACTCCTCATGCGCTTTTCTATGTCCCGTGACATCACGGCTTATCCCGCGGAATCCGGTGACCTCACCCTGGCTATTTTTTATGGGGTAAATAGTGTCCTCGACATAGACCCTGGCCCCATCCTTTCTGATATTTATGAGCGGCACCCAGTGCGCCGGCTGGCCGCTGCGGTAGATTTCAGTAAATATTTCGACGATATTGGAGATATCCTCCGGGGGTATGTATTCCTTATAGTTCAGGCCCTTTAATTCTTCCCTGGTATAGCCTATCTGACGGCACAGTGCATCGTTGAAAAACACATAATTGCCTTTTAAATCCGTCTCATAATAAACTTCATCCATCTCTTCCAGGATGGTGCGATATTTCTCCTCGCTCAGCCTCATTGCCTCCTCGCTTTCTTTGCGGCCGGTGACGTCACGGATTATACCCCGTAGTCCGATGATCTCGCCCTTATTATTTCTTAGTGGATATATCGAATCCTCGACATAAATCCTTGTCCCATCCTTTCTTATAAAGGTCAGGGGTTGCCAGTGCTGCGGGTTGCCCGTCCGGAAGACTTCCGAAAATACGGCAACGGTATTGCCCAGTTCCTCAGGGGCGACATATGCCTTATAATTCAGCCCCAATAGCTCTTCCTTGCTATAACCCAGACGATCCAGGGCTTCGTTAAAGAAGGTGAAATTGCCTTTTGAGTCTACCTCATAGTAGGCTTCATCCATTCCTTCCATGATGGTGCGGTATTTCTCCTCGCTCTGCCGCAGGGCGTCCTCGGCCAGCTTGCGGGCTGTTATATTACTTACGAAGTTGAGCGTAGCCGGCTTGCCCTCCCACTCGATTACGACGCCCCTCAGTTCCACCCATATTACCTTTCCTTCCTTAGTGATGACCCTGAAGGAATAATCTTCCACAGGTTCTCCCCGTAGCCTGCGAGCATATCTTTCGGCCACCATCGGCCTGTCGTTAGGGTGAATGATATCCAGGATGGAAATCTCGAAAAGCTCCTCTCTGGTATAACCCAATTCGCCGGCTGACAGGCGGTTGGTAAATTTTACCTTCCCGTCCTGGAGTATGATTATGGCTTCGACAGCATTCTCCACCACCGTCTTGTACTTTTGCTCGCTTGCCTTGAGCGCCGACTCCAGATTAACGCGGTCTGTGACATCCATCTGTAACATCAGCGCAGCAGGCCTGCCTTCCCACGTTATCGAAGTTACATGCGCTTCCACCCAAAGGATGTTGCCCGACTTATCGAAGACGCGATATACATATTCGGCGGGGGCCTCGCCACCGGCCATTCTGGCGGGATGTTTTTCCAGCATGCCCGCCAGGTCATCCGGATGGACAATTTCAGAAACGAGTTTGCTCATTATTTCCTGGTTGCTGTATCCCGTTATGCGGGATATACCCGGCTTGGCAAATTTGACCTGGCCGTCTTGCACCACGTAGATTTCCTCGGCGGCGTTGTTGATTAGCATGCGGTAGCGTTCCTCGCTTTCCTCCAGGGCTTTTTCCGCCTTATTTTGCTGCGTCATATCCCTGCCGAAGAAGGAGACGCCGGTAATCTGCCCGGCGGGCGAGATTATGGGATTCACCGAGATCTGCAGATCCACTGGCCCGTTTTCAAAATCGTAGTGCCGCTCGAAAGCAAAGTGCTGGCCCCGAAATCCCTGTTTTGCTACATCCATCCACGATTCCCGGCTTTCCTCCGGGATGCCGGCAAATATCTCTGCCCCCTCTCTTAAATCGACGCCGTAAGCAACCAGAAACAGCTCCCTAGCCGCATTGTTGGCAGTTATCAGGTGGAAGGCGCTGTCGACCGACCAGATAGCGTCCCTGGTATTTTCCATTATGGCCGTTATGCGCGATTCGCTTTCCTGTATGGCCTTGAACGATAGAAAACGGTCGGTTATATCGGCGAAGGTCATGAAAACCCGGTACGGCTTTTCTTCACCTTCCCTGAACTGCGGCTGGGCGTTGACATTGATCCAGCGGAACACATCGTCAACCTGGTTAAAAACACCGATGACCACGTCCTTGACGGTCTTGCCGGTTTTCAGCGCCACGGCTGCCGGATGCATATCACCCGGCAAATCAGTACCGTCTTCGCTGTATATACCTCCAACCCGTATCGTAAGCTGTCCTGCCAATCATCTGGTCCCTGGCCGATCCCGAGGATCCTTTCGGCGGCCGGGTTGGCGGATATGACATAACCCTGGGCGTCACAATAGATCACACCCTGTGCCATAGTCTCGAACAATAAGCGGTATTGTTCTTCGCTGTTGCGCAGGGCTTCTTCGGTCCTCTTGCGCTCCACTATCTCTTGTTCAAGGTCCACCATTCTGGCCTCGAGTTTTTGCATGAGGTTTACGCTCACCAGCTTTTCGGCGTTACCGTCCTCCTTCTCCTTGGGCGGCCTTCCCCTCTTTTTAGGTGCGGGCTTACGCGTTAATATTTCTTCAAGTGTTTTGACGAAGGCATCCGGCTGGACCGGTTTGCGTATGAAGGCCTGCACCCCCAGCTTTAAAGCAAGCTCCTCGTCCTTGGCGTCCAAAAATGCTCCCGTAACGAAAGCGAAGGGGATATTTTGCAGCTTGATGTCAGACTTGCACTCCTGAAGCAGATGAAAGCCGTCCATAACAGGCATAAGTATATCAGAAACGATGATATCTACATGATCGCCCTTCAGAAGTTGCAGGGCGTCCTCGCCGTTCACGGCGGTAATAACCTCAAACCCTCTGCGTTCCAGGATAGCCTTGAAGAGGTTCAGGTTAGTGGAGTTATCATCGACTATCAGGGTTTTCATAGCGTCTATTCCGCATATGGTGCGATCGACATCAGCAAATCATCTCATTATATTCCAATAATAATTGAACGCATCGAGTATATTCTTCTATTTATTGTGTTATGGTGTCAAGTTCCTGCAATATCAGATTTATGGAACTAAAGGATAACAATTCGGGCGTTTCCAGTAGGGGGGTTACGTTATGTTATAATTGTCCTGCACGTAACTTAGCTATGAAAATAAGATATATCAGCGAACCGGATTTGGCCAACCCGGTGATGATCGCCAGCTGGCCGGGCATCGGCAATATTGGCCTGATTGCCGTCGATACACTGCGGCTCTCTCTGAATGGCGAGAAGTTTGCCGATATAGAACCCTGGGACTTTTTCTATCCCAATAAAGCTGTTATCCGCGACGGGCAGTTGCTGGATCTCACGTTCCCATCCAGCGCCTTCTATTATAAAAAAACAGGCCGTAATGACCTGATATTCTTCATCGGCGAGGAGCAGCCCGCCGAGGGCGGCCAGGTGTATGCAGAGGGAAACAAGGCCTATGCCATGGCCAATCTGGTGCTGAACGTTGCCCAGAGGTTCGGCTGCCATCGTATCTATACGTCGGGGGCAGCGGTGGCGCCCATCCACCATACCATGCGGTCCGGCGTATGGGCCGTGCCCAACTCGGGCGATATACTGGACGAATTGAGAAAGTACAGCAATGTACTGCTGATGTCGGATGTCGAGGGCAGGGAGGGACGCGGTAACATCACGGGCTTGAACGGACTATTGCTGGGTGTGGCCCGGCGGCGCGGCATGGAAGCTGTCTGCCTGATGGGCGAAATTCCGATTTACCTTCAGGGTTTTCCCTTCCCATATCCTAAAGCTTCCAAATCTGTGATGGAGGTGCTGTCGGCGGCGCTCAATATCACGGCAGATATGGATACTATCAACCAGTTGTCGCTTCAAAGCGAGCAGGAGCTTTCAGGCCTGTATGAAAAGCTTCCGGCTGAGATAAAAGACCAGCTCGACCGGCTGAAGCAGGCCAGCACGTCTGCTGCTGAAGGTGCGGGCGCCATTACCGAAGAGGACAAGAAAAAAATACTGGATGATATAGATAAGTTTTTTAAGCGAGGCGGAGAGCAACATTGAGTATGGAACCGGTTTACAGGATATACGGCCGGCCCGGCCTTAAGCAGTCTGTTTTAATAGCCGGTTGGACCGAGGATGCAGGTCATTTAGGCATACGGACCCTGGACTATATTATGCGGGATTTGGGGGGCAGGGAATTCGGTGAGATAAGGCCGGAAGACTTTTTTACTATGGCAGGGGTCAATGTGGAAGGTGATGTGGCCATATTTCCTCAGAGCAAATTTTATGTGACCGGCAATGGCAAGCTGGTTGTCTTCAAAAGCAACATGCCGCGTGGGGACTGGTACAGGTTTCTAAATGTCGTGCTGGATGTTGCACAAAAGCACTGCGGGGTGAAGGAAATATATACGGTCGGAGCCATGCTGTCATCCGCTGCACACACCATGCCACGACTGCTTATGCCGATCGTCAACTCTAAAGCAATGAAGGAGGGATTGGCTCCATTCAATGTAGTGGATAATACGGACTATGAGACTCCCGTCGGGCAGAAGCCTACCATCAGCTCTTACCTGTCCTGGCTGGCCGGACAGAGGGGGATCAATGCCGCCAACCTGTGGGTGCCCGTCCCGTTTTACCTCCTCACACTGGATGATCCGCGTGCGGTTAAGCGCCTGGTTTATTTTTTCAATAGCAAATTCGACCTGGGCATCGACTTCACCGCGCTGGATGCGGAAATAGCCGAACAGAACCGCGGGATCGCCCAATTGTTCAACCAGATGCCCGAGATAGAAGGCTTCATGCGGCGGTTGGAGGTGGGGGAAGGGCTGGATGCAGATGAAGCTGAGAAGCTGACGCAGACAGTGGCTGAGGTTTTCAGGAGAAAGCCGGGGCCACAGCAGTAATTCTGGTATAATCAGATGCTTATCCCAACGACCTGAAAGGAGGTTTTCCTATGGCACTCGGTTATATAAAAGAAGGCAAGATAGCTGTAATAACCCTCAACCGGCCTGAAGCGCTCAATTCATTCGATCCCGAACAGTTGGACCAGTTCAATAAGGCCCTTTATGATTTCAATGAGGATGATAACCTATGGGTCGCCATTGTAACGGCCGCCGGCGAGAGGGCTTTTTCCGTAGGTGCAGATATCAAGACAACGCTGCCCAGGATACAGAACAGCGCCCACCGCGGAGAGATGCCGGCGCCTGCCATTTGCGAGGATATGCAGATCTGGAAGCCCATAATCGCTGCCATTAACGGCGCCTGCCTGGGAGGAGGTTTCGAGGTAGCCCTGGCCTGTGATATCCGGATCGCAGCCGAGAATGCCACCTTCGGCTTCCCCGAGATCAATCTGGGGCTTATACCGGGTTGGGGTGGCACTCAGAGATTGCCGCGTGCTATCCCGCTGGCCAAAGCTGCCGAGGTATTGACTTCAGGTCGGCCTATCGACGCCAACGAGGCCTACCGCATCGGCCTGGTCAACAAGGTCGTCCCGGCTGCGGAGCTAATGGCCGAGGCGAAAAAGATGGCTGAGACCTTACTTAAGCCCGCGCCGCTGGCGGCCAGGGCAGCCAAGCAGGCTATGATGCAGGGCCTGAATACCACCCTGCTCGACGGTCTGGAGATCGAATACAAGCTGGAAAAATATGTCACCAAATCCGAAGATTTCAAAGAGGGCCGGCAGGCCTTCATCGAAAAACGCAAAGCTGATTTTAAAGCAAAATAAAATTTATTAAGGAGAAAAACCATGGCATTCAAGAAGATCGGCGTAGTCGGCTGCGGCCTGATGGGCAGGGGCATAGTCGAGGTGAGCGCAAAGACGGGGTATGACGTGGTGGTCTCGGAAATAAATAAAGAGCTGCTGGATAAGGGCATGGCGGCTATAAATCAATCGGTTTCAAGGGCTGTTGAGAAAGGCAAGATGACCGAGGATGATAAAAATAAAGCTTGGACCAAGATCAAGGGCACCATAGACATGAAGGACTTTAAGGACTGCGATCTGGTGGTTGAAGCTGCCATCGAGAACCTGGAGCTCAAAAAGAAGATATTCCTCGACCTGGACAGGATCTGCCGGCCTGACGCTATTCTGAGCACCAATACCTCCTGCCTGTCGGTGATGGACGTTGCAGCCGTGACCAAGAGGCCCGAAAAGGTCCTGGGCTGCCACTTCTTCAATCCTGTGCCGGTGATGAAGCTGCTCGAGCTTGTAAGGACCATAACCACGGCTAAAGAGACGCTGGATGCCGCCGTCGAATGGGGCAAATCGCTGGGGAAGACCGTGATAGTTGCTCCCGACCGGCCGGGTTTTATCGTCAACCGCTCTTTTATGCCCTATATGATAGAAGCGTTCGAGATGTATGAGCAGGGGGTTGCCAGCCGTGAGGATATCGATACCGGTGTGCAACTGGGATTGAATCATCCCATGGGGCCGCTGACCCTGGCTGACATGGTCGGCCTGGACACATTGCTCTTCGTTATCGACGCGATTTATGCCGAGACCAAGAACCCCAAGTTCATTGCTCCGGTGCTCTTACGCAAGATGGTCACGGCCGGACACCTGGGCCGCAAAACCGGCAAGGGATTTTACGACTACAAATAAGGGCTTTTCGCTACCCGGTTCGAACTTGGTTTAGCCCTTACCTGTAAACAGGTTCATGGGGTTATCGACCATCATGACCTTGATCTGGCCTTCGGTCACCCCGTTCTGCTTCAGCGCGGGCACTATATCCCTTGAGACGTGGTCTATCCTCCAGTCCTTGAACAGAGCCATGGCTTGCTCGGGCACATCCATGGGACGTCCCAGCCAGTAGTTTACCGTGTCATGCGAAAGCATGATCTTAGGGGCGTAACCATCCTTGCAGAGGGAGGCGATGTTCTGGACATGTATTTCATCAGGGATGCCGTACAGGATGGAGAGTCCCAGCCGGTCGAAGCCGATACTGACGCCTTTGGCCAGGATGGCTTTCAAATAGCTGATCTCCCTGGAGTTGCTCACATGCCCGATCATGACTTTTTTAGGGTCCGCCCCCTGGCTGACGAGGAACTCGGCCTGCTCCGGCCCGCCGGTGGGCCCTTCCGTGTGAGTGATAATGGGAACTCCGGTAGCTTTCTGCGTAATAACGGCTGCCTTGTGAACATCCTTTTCATAGTCGGTCATAACCGGGCTGGAGCCTACCTTGATTGCCCCGGCCTGGACGCCGGTCACTCCTATACCCTCTGAAATCTCCTTGATAAAAAGGTCGGCCATCATGCGCGAGATGTCTGTGCCCCATACTTTCCTTCCTGCCCAGTATACCGGGGACCCTTCCTTCTCTGTGTAGAGGCCCGTCGTGCAGATTATATTGATGCCGGTCCTGCCGGAAAGTTCTTTATAGAGCAGGGGGTCGCGTCCGCCTGTATCATTGGGAGTGGGGTCGATGACGGTCTGGACGCCGATTTCCTTGAGGGTGGCGCAGGCGGCCAAACCGGCCTGCAGGACTGCTTCGGGGTCATATGGGGCTATAGTAACATCGGCAAACCAACCCGGATATGCGAAGCAGAAATGCTCGTGGACCAGCGTCGTCCCCAACTTATCTGGAGAGAGTGGGCCCATTGCTGAATTAATCATTTGATCCGTGAACCTCCTGAATGGGTTTGATATGTTATGCTGTTGTATATACTGTAGATCGAACGGTTGATCTAAGTAAGAGAGCAATATATCACTAGTAATATTTATATGTCAACAGGCATTTTGAGCAAAAATATTTAAATATAATAACGGGTTATGTATAATAGGGATGCTATAGCTGAATGTTCGTTAGATCAGGTCATTTTAGAGGTAAGGTGATGGGAGATAAACCGGAAAAGTCCCGCAGGAGAAAGGCTGCTCCCGCTTTGAGCGTAAAGCGCATCGCCAAAATCGCGGCCTCGTTATTTTTCGAAAAAGGTTACTCGCAGACCACCATGCGTGAGATCGGCAGGGCCTGCCATATAAGCCCGGGCCATCTTTATTACTATATCAAATCGAAAGAGGAGTTCCCCATTCTCTTCGGTAATATACGCTTGAACGATATCGTGCAGTGGGAGAAGAAGGTACGCACAGCTATGCCGGATTTGAAGCCGGAAGAGTGCCTGCATAAAGCTGTCAGGGAATACGTCTACTCGGTCCACAAACGGCGACAGATGCTGCTTTTCTGGTACAGCGTGGCGCGGTATTTGAAAAGGGAGCAGTTGACCGGCATGTATGAGATTGAGAACAGGGTGGTAAACGTGTTCAGGGAGATAATAGAGAAAGGCTGCCGGAACGGCGAGTTCAGCGCCGGCGATCCTTTTCTAACGGCATTTCATATTGAACTTGTATGTCAGACTTGGGCGCTGAAACGGTACTATCTGTATAAGCGTTATACGGTAGACCAGTTTGCAGATGTTTGTGAGCAGCAGGCTATTTTAATGGCGCGTGGCTACCCGTCGGCCAAACGACGCAACGGTCCAAAATCGCTATAATTTCTACGGCATGAAAATACAAAAGGCGCGTGAGCTGGGTTTTTGTTTCGGTGTGCGGCGCGCCCTCAGGATAATCGAGGGCTCGGCGGATGGAAAAAAGGTCAAGATCAGTACCCTGGGGCCGATCGTACATAATAAAACCGTGGTGGCGCGTCTCAAAGGATTGGGCGTGGATGCCGTGGATAGTGTGGAAGATCTCAAAGGAGGGGTAATCGCCATATCTTCGCACGGGGTTTCACCGGTGGTGCAGGAAAAAATCCACGCTAAGGGCGCCGCCGTAATAGATACCACCTGCCCTATCGTGCGCAGCGCACAAAAGGCAGCGCAGCGCCTGGCGAAGGCCGGCTTCGGCGTTATTATCTTCGGCGAAGCCAAGCATCCTGAGGTGAGGGGGTTGCTGGGATGGGCCGGTGAGAAAGCCATAGCCTCAATGGATGCTGATGCAGTCCCTCTTGAAGGATTGCCGGGGCGTATCGGCATACTGGCGCAGACCACCCAGAGCCGCGCCGAGTTCACGGCGTTCCTGGGCAAACTGACTGGCAGGCTACTGCCCCAGACCAAGGAGATCAGGGTGGTCAATACGCTTTGTCAGGAAACGCAGAAAAGGCAGTCCGCGGCGGAGGATATCGCTGGAACCAGCGACCTCATGATCGTGGTCGGCGGCCATAACAGCGCCAATACACGCCGGCTGGCGGATGTTTGCTCCCGCATCGTGGAAACGCACCACATTGAGAATGCGGATGAAATAAACACCGCATGGTTGAAGGGTAAAAAAGCGGTGGGCATTACGGCTGGCGCTTCCACCCCCGATGAAGCCATCGAGCAGGTCATCGTAAAAATACATTCCATTATTGCCGGTTAAGCCGGATACCTTCTAACCCTATCTAGCCTGACTAAACCAGGCCGTTGCATTATAATCAAGATGTAAGATGAGCGTTTCATCGTTTAGACGCATATTTTTTATAGGTGCGATGGTGCTGGTGGCTGTTGCGCCGGCGCTATCATGCTCCGGGTTGTGGCCGGGGGCAGCGGAAAACAGCACATATTCCATCATTGTTAACTCGGAAAGCGTCGGGGCCCAGTTCGGGCCTGCGCAGTATCAGATCGGGCTGGCCTATCTGAGCCAGAATAATTACCAGGAAGCTCTGAAAGCCTTTACCTCTGCGGTCAACAACGGGTATTCCACATGCGACGTGCATTTCGGCCGCGCCCAGGCCTATGCCGGGCTGGGACTTTACTCGGGCGCCATCGGCGACTCCAGCATCTGCATCGATATGGACCCGAACTACGTGGCGGCCTACGAGCTGCGCGGCGTCTCTTATCTGAACAGCGGTGAATGGGAAAAGGCAACCGCGGATTTCAACCGGGCCCTGGCCATCGATCCGTCGTTAAAAGAGGCGTATTTCAACCGGGGCATGGCTTTGAGAAGCATGGGCCAGTTCGATAATGCCGTCGCCGATTTCAAAAGGGCCGTTGGCCTGGACCCGGCGTATTTAACGGCCGTTATGTGGCTGGGCAGGACTTATTATGCCCTGACCGATTATGCATCGGCCATAGAGCAGTTTTCCCGCGCCATAAATCTGGATCCGGTCGAAGCTGACGTCGCCTATAATGACCGTGCGGTATGCGAGGGCAGGAACGGCCAGCTCGATGCCGCCCTGGCCGATCTCAATATCCTGGCAGGGTTGCATCCCTCTTTCTATATGGTTTTCTACAACCGGGGTGTCGTATACATGAAGATGAATAAGTCCGGCCCGGCTATCGTGGACCTCGATACCTACCTCTGCCTGGACATCACGGATAAATTCGGTTGCCGGGGGCTGGCGGACAACTGGCGCGGATATTATCCGCAATACTATGTTTATACCGACGAAGCTAAAGCGCTGGACGATCAGGCTCAAGGCATATGCAACAGCATATTGGCGCAAAGCGGCTTGCAGAAGGACCTGTCGTTTACCGCGGGCGCGCTGTATTTTCCAGGAGAGCGCTCGGATTTCGGCGGCGCAGCTTTTCGCATGCATCACTGGAGGTGATTCAGCCGAGCTGACCGGAGAGGAGGCGTCCGCCGATAATGTGGAGGTGGACATGGGGTATTTCCTGAGTGCCGTCCGGGCCACAGTTTATGGCCAGCCGGTAACCTTTCACGGCAATCCCCTCTTTTTCAGCTATCTGTTTAGCTACCAATAGCATCTTGCCGGCCAGAGCCGTGTCCGCCTCAGTCAGGTCGTTTACAGATGGTATATGTCTCCTGGTGATGATGACATCGTGTACCGGTGCCTGCGGATGTATATCGCGGAATGCCACAAGGTCATCGTCTTGATATATGATGTCCGCGGGTATTGAACCGGCGGCAATCTTGCAGAAAATGCAGTCCATGAAACTAAATATCGGGGATATCAGGCGATCCTGATGGTCTGACAGGTGGTAGTGCGCTCTATACCGCTGATCTTATGGAATTGCTCCGTAATAAGTCTGCCAACCGTGTCAACGGACTCACCCTCGACGACGGCGATTATATCGTAAGGTCCCATGACCGCGTCCACCGATTTTATCCCTTCGATCTTTTTTAGCCCCATAAGAACCGCTTTGGTCTGCCCCACCGAAGTTGTAATAAGTACGAATGCTTTGGCTGCCATAATCCCACCTCCATGTCCTAGAATTTTAGCCTATCGCCTTAGATTTGCGCAAGCTTTCTAAATCAGCCTCGGAATATCCTGAAGATTTCAGCACTTGATCGGTGTGCTCGCCGGGGTAAGGCGCCAGACTCCTTACTTCGCCCGGCGTTCCGGATAGCTTGATGGCGATACCGGGTTGCTTGACCTTGCCTAGCCTGGGGTGATCGAACTCCAGCAGCATTCGGCGGTGCAGAAGCTGCGGATCGCTGAAGATCTCTTCAATGGAATACACTTTTCCAACCGGGACATCGGACTTGATAAGCAGGTCGAACCACTCATCGCGCGTTTTGGTCAGGAAGATTTTCTTAAGCTCCTCCTCGGCCGCTTTCCATTTCGCATCCTGTGGCTGGTGCGCCAGATGGTCGAAATCGAAGCTCAGGCCTTTGAGGTCCTCCCTGCCGATGGCCCTGCAAAAATTTTCCCAGAACCAGGGCTCGATGCATCCCAGGCTGACCAGCTTCCCGTCCTTCGCCTGGTAGGTCTTGTAATACGGATAGCCGCCTGCCAGTGCCCATGCGCCACGCGGGAAATTATGACCGGCGCTGAAATGCTGCTGCAGGTAAAAGGTCATCAGCGTGATAACGCTGTCGGTGTAAGAGATATCTATATACTGGCCTTTGCCCGTCCTCTCACGGGCCAAGAGGGCTGTCAGTATGCCCACCGCCCCGTGCATGGAAGCACCGGCAAAATCCGCCAGCAGGTTCATTGGGATGGCTGGAGGCTCACCGGGCCAGCCGATCAGGTTGAGTGCGCCGGCAATGGATATATAGTTGATATCGTGCCCCGGATACTGGTTGTAGGGGCCGTCCTGCCCGTAGCCGCTTAGCGAACAATAGACGATGCGGGGGTTCAGCTTGCTAACCGTCTCATAGTCCACGCCCATGCGCTTCACGACACCCGGGCGGAAGCCTTCAACGATAACGTCGGCATCCCCGGCCAGCCTGTGAAAGACCCCTTTGCCCAGCTCGGATTTTAAATTCAGGCGGATACTCTTTTTATTGCGGTTGAGCGCATTGAAAGCCTGAAGCGTTTTCAATGCCTCGGCGTCGTGCGAATCCGGCGGAGGCGCGTCATCCGGCGTAAACGCCTCGACCTTTACGACGTCCGCACCCATGTCGCCCAGTATCATCGTGCAAAGCTCACCCGGCGGCATGTGAACGAGCTCCAGTATCCTGATGCCTTCTAATGCTTGCATGTATCCTCTTTACCCATCAAACTCATGGGATTAGCTATCTTACAATCGGCAGGAGCAAGAGTCAATAAAAATAGGAATTTAGAGATGTGCGAAACTTCCATACTGATCCAAGTTGAACTTATTTGACGATATATCGCTGAGTGTAAAAAGCTAAATCAATCAATCGGACTTAGACTAATTGAATATTATTGCATTATAATGTTGATAGCGGACAGTTATATAATTGGAGGCTTTGTCGAGGATGTTCAAGAGAGGGGCGGGGCGTAAAAAGCCATTAAAGCATGATGCTACACAGGATAATAAGGAAAATATTGTCCCTCAGGGCACTATTACAAATATCGAAAACCAATATAGCGTACTTCAAAGCTTTATTGACAGTTCCAATACTCCTATTTTTTCTGTGGACAGGGATTACTGTTACACCAGCTTTAATAAAAGCCATGCTTCCACGATGAAGTTACTGTACACAGCTGATATTCGGCTCGGCAGGAGCCTGCTGAATTACATGACTGTGAAGATAGACCGTGAGAAAGCAAAGAAAAATCTCGATCGAGTATTATCAAGGCGTGAAACAGTCACAGAAGAAGACTATTCCGGCGAGGAATTATTATCTCGCCGCTATTTCGAAGTATCTCATAGTCCAATTATTAATCCGGCTGGAGATGTAGATGGTGTCTTAGTTATGGCCCAAGATATCACCCAGCGCAAGGAGGTGGAGGAGGTGCTGAGGGAGAGCGAAAGGAGATTCAAGAGCATCGTCGAGCATATCACCGATATATTCTTCATACTGAACTCGAACCACGAAATGGTCTACGTCAGCCCACAAGTCGAACTGGTGCTGGGCTACACGACGGCGGAAGTGCGGAAAAACTGGCGGAACTACCTGACTGATAATCCAGTGAACTTAGCCGGGCATGAGAAAACACAACTGGCCATCACCACCGGGGAAAAGCAGGGGCCTTATCTGCAGGAGTATATGCATAGAGATGGGACAAGGCGGCTGGCTGAGATAAACGAGTCACCGCTTAAGAACGATAGAGGCGAGGTCATCGGCATCGTCGGCGCCGCCCGGGACATGACCGAGCGCCGGAAAGCCGAGGAGGCACTGAAAAAGAGTGAAGAGAAGTTCAGGCTGCTCACCGAGGAGTCTAAGGTTGGTATCTACATCATCCAAGATGCCAAAATGGCCTATGTGAATCAAAGCTTTGCAAAGACATTTGGGTATTCACCAAATGAAATCACCGGTAAGCTCATTCCTGAAGACATTATTCACCCCGACGACATCCAGGTTGCGATGAGAAGACTTCTGGAGAGGCTGGAAGGCAAAACCGAAAGCAGTGTTAATGTCTATAAGGCCATAAAAAAAGATGGTTCCCCCATATACATTGAAGCCTATGGCATAGTGATCGACTACCAGGGCAGACCTGCTATGATGGGAACTCTGATAGATATCACGGAACGCAAGCGGACGGAGGAGGCGCTGAAGAAGAGCGAGGAGAAGTTCAGGCTACTCACCGAAAAATCTGTTGTTGGTATCTACATCATTCAAGACGCCAAAATGGCGTATGTGAATCCAAGCTTTGCAAAGACGTTTGGGTATTTACCCGAAGAAATTATTGGCAAGCTCAGTCCTAAAGACCTGATTCACGCCGATGACATCCAAGCTGTAATGCGAAGACTTCAGGAGAGACTGGAAGGTCAAACCGAAAGCAGTAATATCGTCTATAGGGCCTTAAGAAAAGGTGGTTCCCTTATCTATATCGAAGTTTATGGTATGTTGTTCGAATATCAGGGTAGACCTGCCGTGATGGGAACTCTGCTAGATGTCACCGAGCGCAGGCTATCTGAAGAAAGACTTGCCAAAAGCTACGAATCCCTGAAGAAAACCTTGAATGACGCCATCAATACCATGGTCAAAATCGTGGAAATGAGAGATCCGTATACTGCGGGCCATCAGCAGAAAGTGGCCGACCTGGCGACCGCCATAGCCAGAGAAATGAAGTTGGAAGATGCCCGGATTGATCAGCTCAGGATGGCGGCAGTAATCCATGATATCGGTAAAATGTTTATTCCTTCTGATATACTTAGCAAACCTGGAAAACTTTCCGATATGGAATTTAGCTTGGTAAAAACCCATTCCCAGTATGGCTACGATATTGTGAAAGGCATGGATTTTCCTTGTTCTGTTGCAGAGGCCGTCTTACAGCACCATGAAAGGTTGGATGGTTCGGGATATCCCAATCGGCTTAAGGCTGATGATACGCTCTTAGAGGCAAAAATACTGGCAGTTGCAGACGTGGTTGAAGCTATGTCTTCGCACCGCCCTTTCCGGTCGGCCTTGGGCGTTGAGAAAGCACTCGAGGAAATATCCAAGAACAAGGGCAAGTTATATGACCCTTATGTAGTGGATGCCTGTCTGGATCTTTTCAACAGCGGTAAGTTCGTGTTTAAACCTGTTTGATACCCGTTGGCTGACCGCAGGATCAAATCGGCATCAATGGCCTGTCCTATTAATAACCCCTCTTTCGTGCAACTGGGAATCCCCAATACCAACCCCTTCGGTGAAACCCTTAATTCTAAGCTCTAAATATTTGAAAAAACACAAAAAGCAAGGCGTTGAAGAACTTGTTCCCTCTTATAAAACAAAAATCCCCTCTCCCGGGAGGGTTCTGCTATATATTAGTTAAGGGAGAGGCGTAGGGGTGACGGACATACAACTTATTTGATTTTACCCTTGGTCGAATGTATGATTAACACGATTTGCGTTTAAAAGGGGGCATGTTGTTGGAAATATGAAGATCAGTGAGATCATCAAAAGCAGAGGGAAAATCCTTTCTTTCGAATTCTTTCCGCCCGTAACCCCCATAGGTGAGGACCGCCTGCTGGACCGCATCAACCGGCTGAAGGCCTTCTCTCCTTCGTTTATATCGGTAACACAGCATGCCGGGCGCAATACGCTGGAAAAGACCAAGCACATCGTTAAAAAGATCCACGATGAGACGGATCTCACCGTGATGCCGCACGTGACCTGCGCTGATCCCCGCCGGGCTGAGCTGGAGCCGGTAATAAACTACTATAAAGAGCTTGGGACTGAGAACATACTGGCGCTCCGGGGGGACCCGGAGGAGTACGAGCCGGGCGTTTTCGACGGTGAAACTCACTTTCGCTACGCTGGCGACCTCGTACGCTTCCTGAAAACTTATAATAACTTCTGCATAGGTGTGGCCGTATATCCTGAAGGCCACATCGACGCTCCCAACCTGGGAATCGATACCGCCTTCACCAAGCAAAAAATAGACGAAGGGGCGGAGTTCGGCATAACCCAGATGTTCTTCGAGAACTTCTATTACTACCAGATGATGGAGCGTTTCCTGCAGGACGGCATAAACATCCCCATCATAGCAGGCATCATGCCCATTACGGACTTCCAGAAGGTGGAACGTTTCAGCGATATCAGTGGGGTTGAAATTCCGATACCTCTTGTCACCAAATTCGAAGAGATGGATAGTTCCGAAGATGTCATTAAAGCAGGCATCGACCTTGCGAGCGAGCAGTGCCTGGACCTCTGGGAGAACGGCGTCCGTTATTTTCATTTTTACACGCTCAACAGGGATGAGGCCGTCATTCAGATCCTCAATAACCTTGCCTCGCAATTTGGCTTGCCCTGGAGCAAATAAAGAAAAAGCTGCAAGCTCCAAATTCCAAGCTTCAAACAATTTTATGATTATAAAATTAAAAAATTGAAATTTGTTTGGAATTTGGTTGAGAGATTGCTTCGCTGTCACTCGCAATGACAGAATTCCTGCATTGTCATTGCGAGGCACATCGTGCCGTGGCAATCCTGTAATCGAAGGCTGAAGCCCCGTTTTGGGATTTGGAATTTTAATTATGTTTGCTATATTATGTTGACCTTATGGAAGACGCTCTATCGACGGCACGGGCGCTGGTTGAGATCGAAGAGGGTGAACGGCGCGCCATAGCCCGTGAACTGCACGACCGGCTGGGGCAATCGCTGGCCGTTTTGAAGCTGCTGCTGGGTGAAGCCGCCGGCTCCCCTCCCGATAAGCTGCGCTATACGCTGGGTGAAGCCCAGTCGCTGGTCAATGAGATGATGTCCCTGACACGGGACCTCTCGCTGGAACTGCGGCCCAAGATGCTGGACGACCTGGGGTTGCTCCCCGCCATGCTTTACCTCTTTGAGAGCTATAGCTCGCGCACGCATGTCAGCGTAAAATTCGAGCACCTGGGGCTGCACAAGAAATTTCCCCCTGAGATCGGCTTGACCGCTTATCGCATCGTGCAGGAAGCCCTGAACAATGTGGCCAGGCATTCCGGCTCCGGCGAGGCCAAGGTCATGGCCTGGTCGGACCGCAAGCTGCTGAGCGTGCGCGTCGAGGACAACGGCGCAGGGTTCGAACCTGAAAAGCTGCCGGATAGTTACATGGGGGGGATAATGGGGATGAGGGGGCGCACCCTGATAGCAGGCGGCAGGTTTACGCTTTCATCCGCTCCCGGAGTGGGCACAGTCGTTACCGCGGAGCTGCCGCTGCCGGTAAAATCCAGGAGGGAGCAGGCGTAATAGATGATTTCAGTCTTTTTAGCCGACGACCATCACGTTGTCAGGCGGGGCATAAAAGCCCTGCTGGAGGCCGAGCCCGATATGCAGGTAACAGGTGAGGCCGGCACCGGCGTCGATGCCGCCCAGCAGGCACAGCGCCTCAAGCCCGATGTGCTGGTCGTGGATTTAATGATGGGGGATATGAGCGGGCTGGGGGTCATCCGCCAGATCAGGAAACGATCGCCCCATACCGTGGCCGTGGTGCTATCCATGTACGGCAATGATTGTTATGTGGTGGAAGCCTTGCAGGCCGGCGCCAAGGCCTATGTATTGAAAGATTCTCCCCCTGAAGAGCTTCTGCGGGCCGTGCGTGAGGCGGCGGCGGGCCGCCGCTACCTGGCTCCGCCGCTTTCGGACCGTGCCATCGAAGCCTACCTGGAAAGGTCCGAGGAAAGCAAGCTCGACCCCTACGATATGCTGACATCCCGTGAACGGGAAGTATTGCACCTGGCGGCCCAGGGGTTGACCAGCCCGGAGATAGCCGACCGGTTGTGCATCAGCCCGCGCACCGTGGAAGTGCACAGGGCGCGCGTCATGCATAAGCTGGGACTGCGCAACCGCGTGGAGCTCATTCACTATGCGGTCAGAAAGGGAATACTGCCGAAACAGGACTAAACTTTCAAAGCTCCAGACAATTTCAAAATTGAGGAATTAGGGGGAAAAGGCGTTGAAGCGGGAACCGGTTCCTTTTCGTATCCAGCGACACAGGATATGTGCTCTAACGATAAGGCCGTCCGGGTAAGGGGCGTTTAAGAGGGGCTTTAGCCTCTCTTAAAAATCTAATCCCCTCTCCTGGGGGAGAGGGGTGGGGGTGAGGGGATATAAAGCTTATATTTAGCGTTTCTATATGCGCTGCCCAAAAAATACGTGTTTTCCCCCTTCTTCTATAGGTAAAACTACGTATATTACTCTCGCAGGCCGTGGCCTATAATTCCCTGTGGAGCGCGGAACACATAGACGCGTGCTAGAGACTCATTCTATTTCACAGAGGAGTTATTCGAATGGAGCAATACTCATGGTTTAAGAGCTACGACCCCGGCATGCCGCACACCTTGCAGCCCTACGAGCCCAAAACGCTGCTGGACTGCTTCGACGAAGCCCTGAAGGCCTATTGCAAGGAGAGGCTGACGCCCTATAAAGTGCCGCGGCAGATAGAGATCCGGCCAAGCCTGCCCAAATCCGCCATCGGCAAACCGCTGGCCCGGATACTCCTTGACGAGGAGCTGGCAAAAAAGCAACAATGAATAACTTTGGAGGCAAGAGGATAAAATAATGGTAAAAGTAATATGCGACAGCACCGGCGACCTTTCACACGATATGGCGAAAGAATATGGCATCAGCCTGATACCGCTCAATGTACTATTCGGCCAGGATAGCTACGAAGACGGCGTAACCATTACTCCCGAGGAGTTTTATAAGAAGCTGGTGACGGATAGCAGGCATCCCACCACATCGGCGCCTGCGCCCGGCCAGTTCGTCGAGCTTTATAAGAAGCTGGCCGCCGAGACGGACGAGATCGTGGTCCTAACCATATCGGCGGGCCTGAGCGCAACTTGTGAGAGCGCCCTGCAGGCCAAAGACCTGATCGGCAACCTGTGCAAGGTTGAAGTCGTCGATTCCAAGATGACCTGCGGTGGGCTGGGGTTGCCTGCGCTCAAGGCGGCCAGGGCCGCCAGGAAGGGCGACAGCCTCAAAGATATCGTAGCCATGTTGAATGATGCACTGCCGCGCATCCGCGCCTATATGATCTTCGATACCCTGCAATATCTTTTGAAGGGCGGGCGCATCGGCAAGGCCCAGGCCATGCTGGGCGGGCTGCTGAAGGTCAACCCCATGCTCACGCTCAAAGACGGCCTGATCATGCCCGTGGCCAGGGCCCGCAGCCGCGCCAAGGCCAAGGACATGCTGGTGGACATGGTCAAAGGTATCCCCGATATCGAAGAGATGTTCGTCGAGGATGCCACCACCATGGATGAGCGTGAGGAAATAGAGGGCCGCATAGCCGCTTTCTTCCCCCGGGAGAAAATGCACGCTACCAAGGTCAGCCCGGTCATCGGGGTCCACTCCGGCCCCAATGTGCTGGCCGTCTGCACCATTTCCTCCAAATAGCTCAAGGGATCATGGCTTCAAAGGCAGCTATATCCCGGTAATAGAGCTGCGCCATCTCATAAGAGGCCGGGTTGGTGTATAGCTCGGGCGCCGGATTTTCTATCAGGCCGGCGATCAGGCTGGCCACTTCTTCGGCTGACTGGATAGCCATGGGCGAGCGTGCCGGTATGCTGCCGGCCGGGGGTTGGGCGGTTCCCAGTACGTTGCGAGCGAAATCGGTAGCTACCATCCCCGGCATGACCAGCGAGACCTTAATGCCCGGATAGCTGTCTCTAAGTTCCATGCGCAGGTTGGCGGTGAGCGCATTGACGGCGCTTTTGGCCGCATTGTAGGCCGACCTGAAGGAAGCCAGCGGCACCCTGCCCAGGAAGGATGAGACGTTGATCAGGTGCCCCTTTCCCCTCTGCTGAAAGTGAGGCACGATGGCCTGCATGCCGTAGAGCACCGACTTCACGTTGACTTTTATCATCTCGTCCAGGTCTTCATCGGTCAGCTCCATTACATTTTTGCCGATGCCGCGCCCGGCATCGTTGATCCATACGTCCACATGGTCGAATTCCTTCAAGGCCGCATCACGAAGACGCTCCATGTCCTTGCGGCGCGTAACATCGGTTACCACGGGGATGGCCTTCGGACCGGCCTGTTTGGCCACATCTCTTAGCTCTTTTTCACGCCGGGCGGCCAGTACCAGGCTGTGTCCCTCGGCGCCGAGCTTGACGGCCAGGGCGGCGCCGATCCCGCCGCTGGCGCCGGTGATTACTATAACCCTGCTTTCCATTTCATTGCTCCTTATAAAAATATCCAGCTGCTTAATTATAAAAACCCCGTACAATAAACCCTAAATCCCCTTTCAGATTCAGGTAGTGTACTATCTTGAATTTCACTTAGATCGACCGGGGGCAACTTTGGATTATACGAAAATATGACCTTAGTACCAGGAAAATGTGACCAATTGCCTATTTATATTACGATCAGGGACAGTATAATTCTAACAAGGGATTAAATTCGATAAAAAGATTAACGTAGCCTTCAGGTTATCCGGTTGTTCAGCAGCTAACTAAAGAGGTAATTTATGGAATTACTTAAGTCAGCACAGAAGGGTTTTACGTTTATTGAGTTGTTGTTGGTCATTTCCATCCTGGGTTTACTCGTTATTGCGGTGATATGGACGTTACCGGAAATGTGAACGGCGGTTACTTGTTTACCCGGGATATGTGTTCTTTAGAATTCAAAAATAATATACTTATAGCGTGTTGAAGGTTTTGGGATTGGTCCTGGCGGTGCTGGTGGGCAGCCTATTCCTCCTCAGCTCATGTGCGGCCGCTAAAACTGTCCCCATCCAAACGCCAAGCGAAAATACAACCTCACCCATAGAGCAGAAAAGCCCCTGGCCGCGCATCAACTCCTTTTCAGTCGACAACGATAACATCACGCCCGGCGAAAACATCACCCTGCTGTGGGATACGTCCGATGCCGATGCAGTATATATAGACCCGCAGATAGGGAAAGTCGGCGCCTCGGGCTCGCTGGAGGTGGCGCCTGAGGTGACGACCATGTATACCCTGACCGCCTCGACAGCCCGGGGAGAGTCTACCGGTTGGGTGACGGTGCAGGTTGCGGCTAAAAGCACCATCCTGCCCGACCTGGTGATAACCGGTGTAACCTATAACAGCGGCCTGCTTTACTACACAATCAAGAACGCCGGCGCCGTGGCGGCCGGCCCGAGCAACACCTATCTCTATGACCAGAGCAAAATACAGCGGGACAAGAGCTTTGTGAGCGGCCTGGCGCCGGGCGAAGAGAAGACCCTGCCTTTCACCAACTATAATTATGACGGCAGCCAGGTCACCATCTGCGCCGACGGCGGCCATGACCTGGTCGAAGCGGATAGGGATAACAATTGCTATGTCCCCGTCTTCGGTTTCAAATTCAGCTACGATTTTGCGCAGAATGCCACGCGGGCGACCTGGAGGAATACCTCGGGAGGTGTGAATTTCGGCGAAACGGGTGACAGCAACAGCGGGATGGTTAATAAAATTAACCAGGTCGTGGCCGAGGATAATCAGACCTATAACAACGTAATCGAGATGGTACCGCCCGGCTCAGCCCACCGGTGGATCGAGGGGTATTTCGGCGACTGGCAGGAGCAATGGAATACCGGCGGGTCCATGGTCCCGCTCACGCTGCCCGCCGGCACGCATTTCACGTCATGGGTGGGCCTTTCTAAAGAGGCTGAAGGTGGCAGCGGCGTCACCTTCCTGTTCGGACTGGAGGACGCCGGCGGCGCCGTCAACTGGTGGCCGGGTGTGGATGCCTCCTATGACGGCCGGCTCCAGCCCATGGATTTCGACCTCTCCGACTATGCCGGCAAAGAGGTCATGGCCATCCTGAAAGTGGAGGCGCCGGCCAGCCCCGACAAAAGCTATGCACTGTGGATCGCTCCCAAGCTGTCGCAATAATCCGAGCGATTTATTGCCTGGAAATTATATGCTATAATAACCTTAACAATATTAAGGGAGAATGTTATGGCTAACGGTACAGTCAAATTAACCATAAGTATACCGCATAATTTAATGGTTGTCGCCGATGAAGTTGCTCGTGAGAAGAGAATCAGCAGGAGCAAGGTGGTCCATTTATGTTTGCAGGAGCTGGCCGAAAAACGTTTGCGCCGTAGGATGGAAGATGGATATAAGGCTATGGCCAAAGAAAACCTGGCATTTGCAAATGAGGCTTTCAAATTGGCCGATGAAGTTGTATCCGACTGGGATGAATAAGCATGGCTACGGCATGTAAACGAGGCGAAATCTACTGGGTGAACTGGCATCCGGGCAGGGGAAGTGAGCAGACGGGCCGAAGGCCTGCGCTGATAATTCAAAATGATATCGGAAATCAATACAGCCCCACTACGATTGTCGCTGCTTGCAGCACCGCGCAGGCAAAAGGCTATCCCTTTATTGTTAATGTCGGCTCAAAGGAGAGTGGCCTCCCAAAGGGTTGTTCGGTCAACCTGGCGCAGATAATCACCATTGACAAGGCCCGGCTGGTAAAAAAATGCGGCGGATTGTCCGAAAGTAAGATGAATGAAATATATCAGGCCATCAAATACAGCCTGGGTTTAAGCCTGTTATGACAGTCCTGGCCAGTAACCCTATGTGCGTCTCCTTTAAACATCGCGGTGTTTATATGTTTAAAGGAAGGAAAAGGCGTTGAAGAAGGAACTGAATAGTCTTCACATCCAACGACGCGGGGATATGTGTTCTAATGGTAAGGCCGTTCGGGCAAGGGGCGTTGAAGAGGGGCTTTAGCCCCTCTTATAAACATAATACCCCTCTCTTGGGAGAGGGTAGGGAGAGGGAAAATATTAAGCACCGTGCAATTGCCAACCTGGTGAAGAAAGAAATTACTGTTTGATCCGGAAATAGGGTTCATGCTGCATAGTGTGAGGGTTTATTATACTTTTCCCGATAATCATGTTTTGATGAAGGAGAATTTGCAATTCATTGGAAGCCCCCTGAAACTGGTTATGAAGTTCCGAAAGTGAATAAGCTTTATCCGGGTGGTCTCTAAGGAATTGCAGCAATGGTGAATTTGACATGCCTTTGTCGAAATCTTGACTTGATATCGGCATCTTTCTTACCTCCCATCAAAATGAACGAGTGGAGTCTATCATGTCCCGCACTCATATTCAACTAAGATATAGCAGAACCGAGAGGGGCCAGGGGAGAGAAGAAATACAAATAAAAACGCTTGACCTTAGAGGGTGTCAAGATTAATTTTTGTTGCCTTGCCTTGTGCAGACTCCAAAAGACCACGCCTTACGGACGCCAGGGCCTTGGGGTTCTTGAATAACCACATTTCTGAAGCGGGAATGGTTATCTGGGGGTCTAACACAATCTGACCAACGCTATTTTTATATATATGGTAGGTAACACCTTCTTGGATTTGAACGCCATGCAAGACAACTCTCCTTTTGATATCCGGTTTAATATTATCAGCTATTTTCTCAAAATGTCGATCTTTTATTATCATGCATGCACTCTCTACTTCCTCTTCCTTTGATAATCCTTCCAGCGTACAGTTTCCTTAGCATCAGCTAAAGCTCGCAAACCTTCCCTGATATTCTCTTGGTCCTCCAGAACTTCAATAGCTGCTTCTCGAATCAAATGCGACATAGAGATTCAGCGAATAAAAGCCAACTGACGGAGTTTCTCAAGCTGGTCTTCGGTGAGGAAAATTGTGGTCCGTTTCAATGGTAAGCTCACATAAGGTTTAGACAGAGTAAAGTAGTTATCACTATATGTTAAATCTCCCTGAGGAGTTTGAAATAATCTTCTCTTGAAAGATTTAAGGTTCTAAGGTTGTTTTTTATTACAAAGACAGGCACATTATCGTCTGCCGGGAAAACTATAGGTCTTATTAATCCTTCTTTCCTATAAATCAGGTGATCTCCCTGTTGACGGATAAACTGACAGCCAGCTCTCCTTATTACACGTTCAAAGTCGCGCCATGGAATGGGCGTTATTTTGGGCAAAATTTTAGCCCCGTGAAGGCATTGGTATCTTAATTAACTCTTCCGCGCATGAACTTTTTGAAGGATGCGCCCATTGAATTGTTTTGCCAATGGATTTTTGCCATCCGCATTCTTCCAATACTTCTTCCAGAGTTCCCATTTTTACGCATTCCGCAAGGAAAATGGCGACGGCCTCGCCGAACCGCTGTTTAGCCTCTAGCTCTGTGCTACCGTATGTAGATAAATCGAACGCGGGGGAGAATGCTACCACTTTATTGCCCTCTTCGAAGAAGAATACCGGTACCTTGGATTCCAAATATTGCATCTTTATTTCCTGAATACTTTATTCACTAGTCCCATTTTAGCCACAGAATAGTATATACGATACTAACGAAGCCATTATAACGAGTTATACTAGTTTGTACAAGGAAATAACGCAATGCATGAACCTTTTCACAATTGGAAAATAAGAAGAGGGGGAGCGTTGAAGAAGGAACTGAATACTCTTCGCATCCAGCGGCGCGGGAAATGTGCTCTAACGGTACTATTGAATAATCATGCAACCATGTTTTCAATAGATGCCGAATATCAGTTGAAACAAGCCAACCCGTAACTGTACAGGGACTTCTTTGGTCACCTGTTGTGGCACCTGGTTTACGATAGTCTTATTTTCCGTTTCTGTTACCTCCACGGTGGCGTCTCCGGTCTTTGTCAGGTCGTACTCGTTTACACCTCTAATAATTTTCTGTTTTCCATCCTGGCTTATCAGCGTTATATCCCAGGTGTTATCGGGCGCTGCCGAATACTGCACATCTATAACCTCATCACTGGGGTCGACTTGAGTGGTGGTAGCGGTCTGGCTTCCATAGTTATAACCATATCCATATGATGGATAACCGCCATATGTTTGCTGCTGTGTGTTGTTGCATAGAAAATGAATTAGATCCAGAACCACTCTGATAATATGGGTGGTGGTGACCGCCATCATATATTATTATTGGCGGCATAGGATAATAACCCGAAGGATTCCCACTGCTCTGGTCTGTGACCTTAAGCCAACCCGTATATACTTTTATATTTTTTTGATTGGTGACGGTATAAGGTTCCTGGGTAGTTACTGTCGTTATCACGGTTTCAGTTGTGCTTACAGTCTTGGTCACGGCAAAAAGAGGGGCAAATAATAAAATCAGTATAATAGCGGCCACCGCCAATACGGCCCAGCGCTTCATGCCAAACCACAGTTTCCCTTTGGGCTCATCCGTTTTTAATTGTGGCGATACTTCGGTTTGTTTCTCTTTGGGCCCACCGACTGTCTTTACCTCAGTTTTTAATTGTGGCGATGCTTCGGTTTGTTTTTCACTGCTCGTTAGTGTCTCTTTGAGATCAGCGATTTTCTCTAGCGCAGTTTTTAATTGTGGCGATGCTTCGGTTTGTTTTTCACTGCTCGTTAGTGTCTCTTTGAGATCAGCGATTTTCTCTAGCGCAGTTTTTAATTGTGGCGATGCTTCGGTTTGTTTTTCACTGCTCGTTAGTGTCTCTTTGAGATCAGCGATTTTCTCTAGCGCAGTTTTTAATTGTGGCGATGCTTCGGTTTGTTTGTCAATGCTCTTTTTCTTTTTAGCCACTTCATCTCCTCCAGGTTATTTTATTAACTTGGAATATAATCGTAGTTAGGCCCATAATGCTAAAAATCACTGCAAGGTGGAATCAGCGCTGACCCGCCAAACTTCACTAGCGACCTCTTCTTAAACTAACTATACGGATGTTATATAGTTTAATAAGACTAACAGTTATGAATGTAAATTGTCAATATACCGAAAGACAACGCAAACTTGAAAGATGATTCAAACCGATTCAGTATAATTAGTCAGGCACTAACTTGATGAATTCAGGAGGCGACATGACTGTAGAAAAAGCCCGATTGGAATTCTTGAAAAAAGATGCGGTGCAGGGATTCACCAGGACCATCGGATTAATACCTGTCTCTTTGAAGCCCGGCAAATTTGTCACACGCATAAAGCTTAATAGGCGCCTTTGCCAGCAGGACGGGTTTGCGCATGCAGGATTGATCGCCACAATGGCCGACCATACCGCCGGATACGCAAGTTACTCACTGATTTCGGAAAGTCACCGTATTCTCACCCTGGAATTCAAGGTAAATTACCTGAGGCCTGCGGACGGCGAGCTGCTGGAGTGCAAAGCCTGGGTGCTAAAACCGGGCAAACAAATCCTCTTTACGGAGGCCGAAGTGTATTCGATCAAAGATGGGATTAAGACTCTCGTTGCCCGGGCGATGCATACCATGGCATCTGTCCCCAGGGACAGGATAGCAAGATGATACCGCTTTGCCTCGAAATGACACTGTTAATAGAGCCCATTGAATAGTACTCTTCGCGTCCAACGACACGGAGATATGTGTTCTAACGGTAAGGCCGTCCGGGCAAGGGGCGTTGACGAGGGGACTGAATACTCTTCGCGTCCAACGACAAGGGGATATGTGTTCTAACGGTAAAGCCGTCCGGGCAAGGGGCGTTGAAGAGAACGCTTCCCGTATCTAACGACCTGGGGACACGTACTACAGTGAAAAAATCCTCCGTTCAAAGGGCGTTGAAGAGGGGCTTTAGCCCCTCTTATAAACATAATACCCCTCTCCACCGGAGAGGGGCCAGGGGTGAGGGATAATAAGCATATCTCACAATTTTTTATAAGTATCCTTGTTGCGCTTGGCGATACGCACGATTATAACTTCTTTGGCTTTATCATCTATGACATATATAATCCTGCATTGCCTCACCCGGATACGCCATAACTCGCTTTCGGCCAACTTTTTGACCCTGACCGGCCGCGGGTTGGCTTTCAGAGCTGAAATAATCTTTGCAACAGCCTCATAATCCTGTCCGGCAAGGTCATCGAGGTCTTTTTGCGCAGGGCGCCTGAGCTTGACCTTGTAGCTCACCCTTTAAGCTTCCTCTCCTTTCGCTTTTGTTGATAATCTTTCCAGCTTACAGTTCCCTTAGCATCGGCCAGGGCTCGTAAACCTTCCCTGATATCCTCTTCGTCCTCCAGCACTTCCATAGCTGCTTCTCGAATCAAATGCGACATAGAGGTTCGGCGAATAAAAGCCAACTGGCGGAGTTTCTCTAGCTGGTCTTCGGTGAGGAAAATTGTGGTCCGTTTCAATGATAAGCTCACGTAAATTTACCTCCGCTTAGATTATAACATATAAACATAGCGGTGTTTGTGTGTTTCTTTCGAGGAGGGTGGAAGAGGCGACTGCTTACTCTTCGCATCCAGCGAGGCGGGATTTGTATTCTAACAGGGTGGCATTCCGGGCAAGAGGAGAGGGATAAAATAAACAGTCATTGCGAGCGAAGCGAAGCAATCCTTTGAACGAAGGCGAAAGTCTAGTCTTAATAACGTGAGATTGCCACGTCGCTACGCTCCTCGCAATGACGGTGTTAATAGAGGGCAAGGGTGGAAGAGGGAACCTATACCCCTTTGGGGAAATTCCAAATTCCAAAACCAAATTCCAATCTTTGAAATTTTTAAATTAATAAATTGTTTGGAGCTTTTCATTAGGAAGGCGTTGAAGAGGGGATTGAATACTCATCGCGTCCAACGACACGGAGATATGTGATCTAAGTGTAAGGCCATCCCGGCAAGGGGCGTTGACGAGGGAACTGAATACTCTTCGCGTCCAACGACAAGGGGATATGTGTTCTAACGGTAAGGCCGTCCGTGTAGAGGGCGTTGAAGAGGGGCTTTAGCCCCTCTTTTTAAAAAGAATTCCCCTCTCCACCGGAGAGGGGGAAGGGGGAGAGGGAAAATAAACAGTCATTGCGAGCGGAGCGTGGCAATCCTTTGATTGAATGCGTGAGGCCGGCCTTAATGACGTGAGATTGCTTCGTCACTTTGTTCCTCGCAATGATGTCAGTAAGCCCCTCTTGACATAAATGATATAATATGCACATAAAGCACAGGACGCACGTGCTGGATGTGCGGGCTGTGCCGGATGGAATAGAAAGGATGGAAACACTGGAAACACAGGAAAGGATGGAAACACTGGATAGGGTGGATAGGATGGAAGGTACTACAATACGCAGATATCTGCGGGAAAATGGAGGTAATAAATAAAATGCCTGAAATCAGAGCCGCGGTTACGGTGGAGGTGCACCGTAAGCTCAAGGAAGAGGCGGCACGCAACGGGAAGCACCTGAAAGAGCTGGTCGCCGAGGTGCTGGTGGCACATATCAAAGATGGCGCAGGAGGTGTAAAAGGCAGGGCCGCCAAAAAATATGGCTAAACTTTATGCCATGAAATTTCGTTTTATTATCATGTCGAATTATAATCTTAATAATTACTTGACCAGGGAGGTAAATATTCTTAATAGTTGCTTAATAAAGGCCATGTATGATGTCAACAACCAGAGCCCCACGGGAGGAATAAACATCTCATGAAGAGCGGCTTATAACCGCTTAGTAATTTTTTTAATCTAAATGGAGGTGAAATTTACAAAAATGATTCCCAATAAATTTTCAGGTTTGAGCATACTTCTTATACTCGCATTACTGATTTCAACATTCGCTGTCGTAATGCCGGCGGCGCCGGTACAGGCGGCCATTGGGTGCACAATCACTACACCGTCAACAGGCAGCCCAGTAAATACTAATGGTACAGCCGGTACCGTTCCAGTGAATATCAGCTTCAGCGGCGGTGACGCTTCAACATTACATGATGTTCGTGTTTATGTTATCACAAGTGGAGGTACGCAGCTTGGCTATAGTCAAACAAATGTGGCGCTTCCTGTAGCCTTGACGCCGGTTGCCCTCCCTGCGGTAGGAATAATTGGCTATAGCAGCCTGCCACCAACCAATTGTTATCTTGTGGTGACTGTAGATGGCACTACATATGCAACTCAAGTCGGTACAACAACGGTTGTGATAAGCAATGTGACGCCTACTGTTACGATCAGCATGCCTAATGGCACCTCAGGCTGGTCGGGTGCTACTAGCCCGCTGGTTAATAACCCTCTATCATTTTCGGTCAGCGAACCCTGTTCCGTAACCGTCTCCCTAACAACCGGCACAGGAACTGAAACACTCAATGGTATTTTGTCAGTTACCATCCCTACTCCACCAACCCAGATGTCCGGGTTATACTATACGGGCACCCTCCCTTCAACTAACGTAGATTTGGTCGGCATCAATGGGTTCGGCACGATAACAATAAATGCTACGGATGCATACGGCAATGTCAGCGGTCCTATTCCTCAAACATTTACAATTCTTAGTACCGGCCCCACTGCCACTGTCACCAATCCAGGCACTATTTTTAACGGGGGCACTACATCAACCATAAACGGCACAATAAATACCTACGGTGGTACCACGGTCAGCTATGAAATAGGACTGTTCAATTCCAATACACTCAATAGCGGTGATACCCCCGCCAGCCTGGTAGACCTTATATCCGGCGGATGGCAGTCAGGCACTCCGACCGGGACTGCTTACTCGATCACTGGCTATACCTGGCATGTGGAAAACAACGTCACCGGCTCGAACTTCTATATCGGCATCCGCGGCAGGGATGCCGTCGGCAATTCTGGTTTATGGTATTTCAATACTACTCCGTTCCGTATAGTAGACGTTGTCAAGCCCACGGTAACCATAACCTGGCCGACATCCGGCAGCGTGCACTATGCAGGCTCATCCGATAATATAACATGGACCATGACGGATAATGTACCCGGCAGCCTCACATACAACCTCTGGCTCGGCACCTATACTAATTATTATCAATACCCTATAGCTGCCAGCAGCCATGCGCAGGGGACATGGTGGGTCAATCCATGGCTTATCCCCGGCGGGCTGAGCGGCTCAAGCTGGGTCATATCAGAAAATGTATCGGACAGCGAGAGTCCGCCTAATGTTCAGACAGTGCGTAGCAATACGTTCAGTATCGTATCGGCTGTCTCGCCAACTGCCAGCATGACGGCCCCTATCGGCGGCGAAAACTGGGCCGTAGGCAGTACTCAGAGCGTAACCTGGACGCAAAGTGACACGTCGAGCTCCAGTGCACGCCTCACGGACACTGTCCAATTTACAGCGGATGGCGGAACCCATTGGGTTACTATAGCAACACTGACAAATATGGCCCAGAGCTCCAACACCTATAGCTGGGCGGTGGCCAATCCCTATGATCTAGACATTGGCCACGTCTGGAGCTGGCCCAATGTTCAGCCAAACGGTTCGGTAACAGCCGCCAACTGCAGAATTAGTATAACTGCACTCAACCCTTTAAGCGGCTTAAGTGTAACTACATCCAGCCCCAGCCCGTTTACCATTAGCCAGGGTACATCGGCGGTCACTACGGCGACTGTAACTATGCAGCCAGGCTGGAACCTTATATCTCTGCCCCTGGTGCCCACCAATACCAATATCCAGAACATACTCGGAAGCTCAATAGGAAGCATAGCCTCCGTATGGACGTGCACCGGTGGTGGCAGCACAGGCGGCAGCTGGTCTTCATGGGCGCCGGGCCTTTCATCATACAGCGGTCTGACTACCATGGTGGACGGCAAAGCCTACTGGATTCAAGTGAACGGAACATCTCCCGTACCATTTCACGTTCCAGGGCAGATATGGCAATCCGCCGCCAGTCGGCACCTCCTACCTACACATTCACTACTCCAGGCTGGTATATGGTGGGTTACAAATCAACTCAAAACTCCCACACTGTGACGAGACTACGCAGGCAATGGCGCCACCAGTGGTAACACAGCCTATATATTCACTACCTATTACCGGCTTCAACGCGATGCTACACAGGCGTTTACATCTCTGCAGTACAACACTACTATGACTTCAGGACAGGGTTATTGGATATACTACGATCAGCAGGGGCCATAACCCCTCCGTCTGACTAGGCGAAGCATAGGCAATCTTCAGTGGTAGATCACTCAACCGGGCGGGCGAAAGCCCGCCCGGTTGGACTTGCAAGAGGTGAATGATTAGACTTAACCGAGGAATTAAGAAATCAATATCCAGGAGTTAACAGGATGAAAACATCAATTTTTAGAAGTTACGTTAAAAATCTGCGCTTTCCCGTTGATATGCCTGATGGCCGTTCTTTTGCTGTTGGGTGTCACGCCGCAGGCGGCTAACGCTTCGCCGGGAATCCCCAACCAGTTCTTCGGCACCCTTACCATCAACGGAGCAGCGGCTTCTGCCGGCTATACCGTCACCGCCAAGGTCAACGGCGTTGATAGCGGCGCTTCCACGACTACGGATTCACAGGGCCGCTACGGCTATTCCCCGGCGTTAATGGTATCGGGCAGCCAGGGCGATTCCATAACATTTTTCGTCAACGGCGTGCAGGCCACCCAGACCGCCACATTCCAGCCGGGCGGCGTAATAAATTTGCCGCTGACGGTTAGCGGCACCGTCCCTGCATCAGGGACGAGCACGCGAAACGACCACTACCGCCCAACGGCACGTCACGACAACGACAACGCCTCCGGCGCACGGGCATACCTTACGACCAACCAAGTCCGCCGACAGGCCTTACTCTAGGCTCCAGCGGGGGTATTTCGGCACGCCCACCACTACGGGGACTTACCTACAGACGTCCGACAGCGCACCTCACCACTGACAACGACAACCACCACTCCACGCCAACGCCATCGTACACTCCTCCGTCCTCGTCTGCACCAACATCAACGCCATCCACCCAGACTTCGACAACGCCGGCTCCCAGTACTACTCAAACTTCTTCCCCAACCGGCTCGCCGTCCTTTGCAGACTTCTCTTTCTCGGAGCTGACGGTCGCCCCTCAAGTAGCCAATGCAGGCGACCAGATTACGGCCACTATACGCGTGGCCAACAGCGGCAACGGCAGCGACTCCAAGAACGTCGTGCTCAAGGTCAATGATGTAAACATGGCCCAGAAAATCGTGCAGGTGGACCCCGGCAAGTCCCAGTATATCGATTTCACCTTCACGGAAAACACGCCCGGCACATATGCCGTAACCGTCGAGGGCCAGACGGCCGACTTGCAGGTCCAGGCCGCTCCGGCGCAGGCCCCGGCTGCCGGCGGTTCCTCTATTCCCGTTATGGTCATCATCGCCGCCGGAATCCTGCTGGTCATCGTGCTGGCGGTTATACTCGTCATGCGGCAGCGGCAAAATTATTAATAATGAGGTTTAACCATTTTCCAACCCCCTCTCTTCCAGGGAAAGAGGGGGTTCTTTTTTTGATGTTCAAACTCCGGATTCAAAGTGCTATAATGCGCGCAAGTGGAACTCAATACTATAGCCGCGGTGGCAACAGGAGTTGATATATGAAGCGTTCTATGGATTCGCAGATGAAATACACTGCCGTCATGCTGGCCTGTCTATTGATGGTCGTGTCCTGGCTGCTGGGAGGCGCCTATGCCGTATCGGCCGATTCGCCCGGCGTCCCCAACCAGTTCTACGGCGCCGTCACCATTAACGGGGCCACGGCCGGTTCCGGGGTGACGGTAACCGCCGTGGTAAACGGCGTCAACGGCGCCTCGACGACTACCGATGCACAGGGCCGCTATGGATATAGCCCTACTTTCATGGTGAGCGGCTCCACCGGCAACCAGGTAACTTTCCTGGTCAACGGAACGCAGGCCGCCCAGACCGTCAACTTCGTGTCGGGCGGCGTCACCCCTCTGACTCTTACTGTGGGACCGGGCGGCTCCAGCGGTACAACGACTACGTCGTCCAGCACCCTGACCATAGTTACCTCGTCATTGTCCAATGGCACGGTAGGGACCGGATACACACAGACGATAGCTGCCTCCGGCGGAGCGGGCACCTATACCTTTTCCATAGCTTCGGGATCTTTGCCCGGCGGCCTGACGCTGAGCTCCAGCGGGACTATCACGGGCTTGCCCACCGCCTCGGGAACCTTCACCTTTTCAGTCCAGGTAACCGACAGCGCGCCATCCTCGTACAGTAAGGCATTCTCCCTGACCATTGCTTCCGCCACAACAACTACTTCTTCGGCGGCCAACAGCGTCAGCACCAATATCCTGAACAATGCCGGCAGCCTGCCTTTAACCAGCGGCGTACTGACCACCGCTGCAACCATAGCCAGCGCCGACAGCAGGGTGAAGCTCAGCTTTGCCGCCAATACCAGTCTGAACCTGCAGGGGCAGACGGAGATCGGGGCGGCCACCGAGACCAATCCGCCCGCCGCCGCCGATAACTCAACCCTGCTAAGCGCCTACAGCTTCAGTCCCAGCGGCGCCGTCTTCGCTCCCGCAGCCACCATGACATTGGAATATGATGTAAGCTCGGTGCCGGCCGGGGTCAGCGAGTCCAACCTCTATATCGCTTACTGGGATGGTTCAACCTGGCAGGCCATTTCATCTACTGTGGATATTACCAACAAGCTGGTCTCGGCTCCGGTTTCCCATTTCACTATCTTTGCCCTGAGGGCCCCGGCAGCGCCCGTAACCACTTCGACTACCACTACAACAACGACCACTACTGAGAATACCACCCCTGCCACGACAATGGGTGCTTCTACCACAACCGCCACCCCTGCCGCCAGCACCCCTTCTACCGCTCAGGCCCAGACCCCTGCGTCGGCGTCAGCTTCCGCCTTTGTGGCTACGGACCTGGCGGTGTCTCCGCAGACAGCCAAACCCGGCGAGAATGTGACCGTCTCATTGCGCCTGGTGAACGGGGGCACGGCGGAGACCAGCCAGGCAGTGGTGCTGAAGGTCAATGACGTCAACGAGGCGCAGCAGGTTGTTTCGCTGGCGCCCGGCAAGTCCCAGGTCGTGAATTTCGAGGTAGCCAGGGCGACGCCCGGCGCCTATAACGTCAGCGTGGAAGGCTTGAGCTCAAGCTTCCAGGTGCAGGCGGGCGCCGCCGGCGGCAATCAACCGGATAACGGGACTTCCTGGCCTGTCCTGGGTGTTATCGCTGTGGGCGGCCTGCTGGTCATCGTATTCGTGATCGTATCGATCACAAAAAAGGGCTCCAGCTAGGCAATAACGGTTTACCGCCACTGCGGCTGCATTCTCAGCGGTGGCCCCGGTTTAATGCGGAGTATTTTAAGAAAGTTCTGAATTTGTTCCACAGGGACTTCCAACCTTCGTTGGAGATGACCTGCAGGCCCTCCAAGAATAGCAGATAATACTGGTTGAACCTGTCCTGTCTCAAGGCAGCAGCCTTCCTGGCTGCAGGCGACATCAACCGCAGCATAAAATTGATATATGCGGAATCCGCCGGGTTACCGGCATTTTTCAAGGGCTTCAAACTACTGTAGACTTTGCCCCCGAAGTTCTCCCTGCTAAAGGTCTTGTGGGCAAACTCCAGGCCGTTATGGCCGAATTCATCTATCTTTTCTTTATGATCGATGAGATATTCTATGCGATCGGCAAGCTGAATATAGTCCCCCGTTTCGTAGAGCAAGCCGCTATAGCCGTCCCTGATTATCTCGGCGGTTCCCGTATTATTGGTCCCGATAACCGGTTTTCCGAGCATCATGGCCTCCGCTGTGGTCCTGCCGAACGACTCGAACCTCGAACATACCAGGATGATGTCGGCCTGTCGCATGGCCCAATAGGGTTTATCAGTCCAACCCAGCCTTTTTATGGGCCCGCCTAAATTGGCCTTGTCAATGATTTTGTTTAGTGTGACTGCGTAGTTGTCTTTCACAGGGGGCCCCACTATAGCCAGCTCAACGTCTTTGCCTCTCTGCACCAGCTCTTTGACGGCCAGCACCGCATCGATTTGTCCCTTCGATTCGGTCACCGCACCCATTACCATTAATTTAGTTGAACCCGGGCCTGAGAAAATGTCCCGCCCGCCCGCCTGCGTCTGTTCCTGTGGTATATCGAAATGGGTATAAACGGGCAGGACGTTGTCCCTTTCGGGGAACAGTAAGCTCTTAATAAAATTGGAGTTGGTAAATATCACGTTGGATGTATTTGAAACAATTTTAAGCATGTCCCTGAAGGGCACATAATAGTTGAATGTCGATTCCAAGGGGCCGACTTCTCTGACAAACCAGGCATGCGGCTTGTTGAGCGCGGTTGCCGTCAGCGCGCCCCAGGGAATGATCAGGGTGTTGGTGACCAGTACATCGGGATTTATCCTGCCTACCACCTTGATCAGCGTATTTATCAGGCTGCTGATGCTGATGGTAAATGTTGTATCCGACCGGTCGGTCACCGTATTAAAATCGTACCACCAGTAATAGGGGGCAGTGCTTACGGCAGCGCCAAGCTTGCGCAGCTCGCCGTTTAAAGGCCCCTCATCAGGAGATATCACGCTTACCAGGGCGCCGTAGTCTTCTATCAGCTCCCTGACCAGCTCCAGCAGGCTTCTTCCAGCTCCCAGTAAATGGGCAGAGTGAGAAAAAAAGCTAACGCTCAGGGATTTATTTTTTTTAATGCACAGTATGTTCAGGTATCTTTTTTCGTAGCCCTGCATGAGCTCCGGCCATTTATCGATGGCAGCCGGGTCCAACCTGTAAAACAGCCTCCTGTCATCAAGGATAAAGTAAATATCGAAACCCATACCGGTAATCTTGTTTAGCAGGTCATCAGGCCTGTAACCGGCCATCGCTATGCACTCCGGGTTGAATTTAATGACCAGTTTGACATTTTCATGATCTCTTAAGAATTGCTCCATGCCTTCCAGGACGTATAAGTCGTGGCCCTGCGTGCCAATTTTTATGGTCACATCCCGGTCGCCAATATCGTGCAGAAAACTTTCCAAACGGACGGTTTCCACCTCTATTTCTTTTATATTGCGGGAATTGGGGTGGCCGTGAAAACCGCAATTATCCGAGGCTGGCGTGATATGTAAGCTGCGCCTTCCCATACTGTTGGAAACGGCTGCCTGGTGTATTTCGACATTCCTCAGGCCATTGAGGGCGATGTTTTTTTTCAGGATTTCAGCGTTCTCCGGCACAGGTTCAAAAGATAAGATGCGGCATTGCGGTTTCTGCGAACCGATCAGGAGGGTGTAGTAGCCATAATGCGCCCCGATATCTATGAAAACGGACTCGTTCCCGACATATTTGAGCAGCAAATCGGATGTATATTTTTCATATGCCTTAGAGGCGTAATGGCTGCGAAACCGCCGGGTAATAAACATCCGGAAGTCCCTGCTGCGCGGCGTCACCTGACGCAGGTCCGCAAGATCGTAATCAGGGAAGCTACTGGTATTCATACATCAGGCCAGTAAATCGAGGTATTGCTTAATCACCTTTTCGCTTTGGCCAACAGAAATAATTCGGCTGCCTTCCAGCAGCATGGTGCGTGTACAAAGAGTCCTGATCCAATCGAGGCTGTGCGAAACGAAGATAATGGCTTTGCCCTGCTTTCTAAAATCGTTTAGCCTGTCCATGCATTTTACCTGGAAAGCCTCATCTCCTACGGCCAGCACTTCATCGATCAAGAGTATGTCAGTTTCAGCCTGTATGGCTGTAGAAAAAGCCAGCCTCAGGTACATCCCGGAAGAGAAATTTTTCAACTTCATATTTTCGAATCGTTTCAGCTCGGCGAAGTCAAAGATACCTTCGTATATTCTGGCGGTTTGCTTTCTGCTGAGTCCCATTATGGAGGCATATATATAAACATTTTCCGCAGCGGAAAGCTCCGTTTGGAAGCCCACACCGAGCTCCAGGAACGAAGCAACCTTACCTTTTACATCTATGCTGCCGCTATCGGGATACAATACCCTGGCCAGTATCTTGAGAAGAGTGGACTTGCCGGAACCGTTACGGCCGACAATCCCCAGGATTTCTCCTGGTTTAACCTCGAAACTTATATCTTTGAGCACCCAGAATTCCTCATAGGTCATCTGACGGGCGATGATCCCGATCATATTTTGGAAAACGGTGGTTTTTTTCTGGTGGGGTATCCTGAACCTCTTTGAAACATCGGTAACTTTTATGGAGGTCATTATAGTTCCTCGGCAAATCGGCGCTGCAGCCGGTGAAATATGAACCGGCCAAAAATGTAGGCTAGCACGGTATACATGACGGCCAGCATGACAATGTAGGCTGAAGGCAGGTTGCCATACACCATAAGGTCGCGGAAAATAATGATAAATTCGGTAAGAGGATTAAGCTGGTAGAAGGGCATGATGTTGTCGCTGATGGCAACCATGGGATAGACGACGGGTGATAGAAAAAAAAAGGTATTGACCAGCACTTCCCATATCTGATTGATATCCCGGTAGTAAACATAAAAGGCGCCCAGACATAGGCCTATGCCGTAAGCGAACCAGAAATAGATCAGGAAAACCAGGGGGAATAGAAAGATGGTAAGCGGCAGGTTGCCGATTACAAAAAACAGGAAGGGTATAATGACGATGAATTCAAGCAGCGAACTGATTAGATTGGCCAAAACATTGCTCAGCACCAGTATCTCTCGCGGTATATAGACCTTGGTGACCAGGCTGGCTTTGTTTACGATAGAGTAGACCGAAGTGGTTGTTGAGCTTGAAAAAAAACGCCAGGACATGAGCCCAACCAGGAGGTATGCGGCAAAATTAGTCTCCTGGCGGTAGGAGTACCGGAAGATCAAAAACAGCACCAGCGCCAGCAAAAGAGGGCTAAGAATTGACCAGATGAATCCAAGGGCAGTACTCTGGTAGCGGTTCTTAAGGTTGACCTGAGTCAAGCTCCAGATCAGCTCCCTGTACTTCCATAATTCAATCACTGCTTGTTTTAGCCTTCCCTGTCATTGAGCCTGCGACTATTTCGTATTTGCCTTAGAATAAACTTCTCCGGCGGCTTTGTCCACCTGCGTCATGGCTGCCTTCCTGCTGAGAAGAACTGCTTGCCCGCCAGGCGCCGCAGCCGCTTTTCCTCGGCCAGGCTCTCTTTAAAGGTGGCGATGACGCCCAGGCGGTAAAGCTCCGCATCTTTACGTTTACGCCTGTGTTGCACCACCTTTCTTTTACGGGCCATTTTACCGGCGTTCACAGCAAAGTCAAGATAGGCGCGGCAGACCGCAGCCGCGGCGGCGGTGTTGCCGGCCAGTAGATAGCTGCACCAGCGGTAGAAATTGAAGCAGAAGCTGATGAATTTGCCGCGCACAAGGTTCCAGCCGTCCAGGTTTTTCACCGTATTATACAGGCGGTTGCGTGTATTGAGGTATACCTTGAGGGGGTCGGCGTTGCTGCGGCTGCCGAAGGTGCCGCTCTCCATATGGTACATGACGGCAGCGGGCACATAGGCAACCTTATGGCCGTAAAGCCAGGCCCGCCAGCCAAGGTCGTGCTCCTCGCAGGCGGCGAAATAGTCCTCATCGAATCCCCCGGCGTCCAGGAAAAAGTCCTTCCTGACCAGCACGCCGGCCCCGCTGCCGAACCCCGTGTAGCCCGGCTGATTGTAAAGCGCCCCGTCTTTATCCCCGTAACCACGGTAAAAGCCTCCGCCTACGATGGTGATCTTTCCTCCGGCGGTGTTGATGGTGTCTCGCCTGTCGTAATAGAGCATTTTGCAGGCGCAGGATACGACGTCTTTATCGGCCAGCGCCGGCCTGACCAGCTCCCTGAGCCAGTCCCGGCTGACCTCGCTATCGTTGTTGAGGAATGCCAGGTATTGGCCTGCGGCCGCGCCGGCGCCCTCGTTGTTCGGTTTGCAGAAGCCGTAGTTCTTATCCAGTATAAGTACCTTAACGCGCGGGAATTCCTTGTGCACGTAGGGAACGGAATCGTCAGTGGACGCATTGTCGACCATGATGACCTCGAGCTTTTCAGGTGGATAATCGAGCGCTTCGAGTGACCCCAGACATACGGGCAGGAATCGCCTGCCGTCGTGGTTGACGATAATGATGCTAATGCCGGGGAGATCTGCGTCAGGTATAACCGGGCCGGGACCTTCAGTCACGGTGCGTGCCCCTGAAGCGGAAGCGTACTATGCCGAAAAGCTGGTACCATTCCAGGTTCCAGGTCAGCCTGCGCAGCAGGGTGAAGTCCGATACCCGGCGCAGGGATTGATAGGACTTCCTCAAGCGGCCGATGTATTTTCTCTCCTTGAAGGCGGCCAGGTAAGCGCCGAACTTGGAGCGCGGGTAGGGCCACCCTTTGACGAAGCAGTAGGCCAATATCATGGCCTCGATAACCAGCAATACCGGCGATAGCAGCAGGATAGTGTACCACTCCAGCGTGGAGAATATCAGGTAAATACGGTTTTTTTCCAGGTGGAAAAACTTCATCGGCGTCATGCTCAGCCTGTAGCGGTGATAGATGACGGACCGGGGCAGGCAGTACATTTCATAGTCCATCTCGGTCAGCAGCCAGGAGATCACCACATCGTCATTGTACATGAAGCAATATTCAGGCGCACCGCCCATGCGCAGGAAAAGGTCTTTCTTGATCAGGTAAGAGCATCCGCTGATGCCGCTGACCCGGTGGGGCGTCGCGTCGGGAACATCAGGCCTGTGCAGCATGCGGCAAAAGCCCAGTCCTGACACGTGGATATTCAGTCCGTTGCAGTTGATCAAGTTGCGCTGGCCCAATACCAGTACTTTGGGACAGACCGCCCCCACCTGCGGACGCGTATCCATGAAATCCACCATGGCCGCCAGCCAGCCGGGCGCCACCTCCGTATCCATATTGACTGGGGAGATATACTCGCCTTTAGACACTGCCAGCCCGGCATTAATACCGCCGGCATAGCCGCTATTAACTTTATTGGCCACAAACACCAGGCCGGGAAAATGCCGGCGGGCGTATTCAAGGCTGCTGTCTGTGGATGCGTTATCGACGAAGATGACTTCGAAGTCGCTGAAGTCCTGCTTCAGGATGGAATTCAGACAGGCCTCCAGATATTGCAGGCCGTTATAGTTCACCAATATCACGGAGACCTTCATGGACATAGGGACATAATATAAATCATACGGGGATGAGATGCAAGAACTTAATTGTCATTGCGAGGCACATCGTGCCGTGGCAATCCTCACCGCACGTCATTGCGAAGGGCGAAGCCCTGCGGCAACCCCCATAATCGAAGATGCAAGCCCCTAACCGTAAAGATTGCTTCGCTGTCGCTCGCAATGACCGGATTCCTGCATTGTCATTGCGAGGCACATCGTGCCGTGGCAATCCTGTAATCGAAGGCTGAAGCCCCGTTTTGGAATTTGGGATTTCCCCTTATGGTTTTAGCTTTCCTGGAAATGATAGCCCCGGTCGAATACCCGGAGGCAGGCATTTACTGCGTCCTCGTCGTACAGGCTGCCCTTGTTGCCCCTTACCTCCTCCAGCGCTTTATCCAGGCCCAGCGCCGGGCGGTAGGGACGGTGCGACGCCATGGCTTCGACCACGTCGGCCACGGCCAGTATCCTTGACTCCAGCAGGATGCCCTCCCCTTTTAAACCCAGCGGGTAGCCGGAGCCGTCCATCCTTTCGTGATGCTGATGCACGATATCGGCAACGGGCGCGGGGAAGTCGACCACTTTAATGATGTCGAAAGCGGTGTCGGGATGTATTTTGACCACCGCGAACTCCATGTTGCTCAGCTTGCCCGGTTTATTGAGCAGGTCGGCGGGGACGTTAAGCTTGCCCAGGTCGTGGATGGTGCCCGCCATGGCGATGGCGTTGACCCTGCTCTCGGCCAGGCCCATTTCGCGGGCCATGGCGGTGGCCAGGTCGGTCACGCGTTTCTGGTGCCCGGCCGTATAGGGGTCTCTCTTCTCCGTGATGGCAGCCAGCAGGTCGATGGTCTTTGACATGTTGTTTTGCAGCTTGTTATAGCTTTCGCTGAGCTCTTGCTGTGTTTGGAGAAGGCCGCTGATATCGTGCGAGTTTATCACCACCCTCATTCCCGGCCTTATATCGGGAAGCATCCTGCCGCGGGATGAGAACATGACCCAGCGGCCGTCTTTGTGGAGTAATCGCACTTCAACTACCAACCCGGCTGCATTGGAGCTCAATTGTGATAGGGCGTCGATTACTCGGGGCAGGTCATCCGGGTGCACAAAGTCCGCCATATTCCTGCCCATCACCTCTTCCGGCTCGAAGCCCAGCAGCTCCAAAGATGAGAGACTGGCGAAACGCAAGGTGCCATCGGCATCCAGCACATTGACCAGGTCGGTGGAGCTTTCGATCAAGGAACGGTAATAAATTTCATTGCTTTCTATCAGGCCTTCAGCTTCCCTGCGCCGAGCACGCGTCCGTATTGCGGTTATGCCGTAAGCGAGGTCGTCAGCAAGCTCTTTTAACAGGCGCACTTCCTCTTCATCGAAAGCAGCAATTTCATGAGAATAAATCACCAATGCGCCGAACGCTCTCTCATTGATAAGGGGCAAAGCCACAGCCGAGGCACACTCATTTTCCATTGCCATCCTGCGCCAGGGAGCAAACGTTTCACTGCGCCCGATATCGGTTACAACACATGTTTCACCTGTCCGGATGGCCAAGCCGACAGGTGTACGGCCGGGTTCATTATCCATCCACACTAAATTTATACTATCCGGCGAGACGGTCTCAGCGCCATAAAATGCTACCGGGCTAATGTTTTTATGCGTGTCGTCTTCAGCATAACCTACCCAGGCCAGGCAATACCCTCCCACATCTACTATGTTGCGGCAAATGCCTTCAATTAACTCCTGCTCGTTATCAGCATGTATGACCGATTGGTTGCATTCGCTCAGTGTCTTTAGCGCACGGGCGACTCTTCGCAAATCATTTTCTGCCCGTTTTCTGTCCGTGATGTCCACTGAAATATTGGCGATGGCTTCGACTTCACCCCGGCTGTCCAGAAGCGGGAATTTTACAACGGTTAAGTAGCGTTCGCCTAGGGGAGTATCAAGTTTGCGCTCCAGTGTGAGAGGGGTCAGGTTGTCCAGGATCTGCTCATCGGCTTTTCTCCGTTCTGCGGCCACCTGCACGGGGAACAGCTCTTCATAGCTGTGGCCAATGGCCCGGTCGGCGCTTATATGGTTGAATTCTTCCCAGGCTTTGTTGACTGTCAAGTAGTGCCCGTCGGGGGTTAATACCGATGTCGGCGAAGGTGCATGCTGTAAAACCGTGCTGAGAAACCGCTGCGCTTTGGTTAAATCCTGATCGAGCTGAATATTCAGGCGGCGAAGTTTCTCCTCGGCCTCCCAGCGCCTCCTGTCGAGATGGTTAAGGAATATTGCTATGATCATAAGTATCAGGGTGACCATGACTATGTCTGCGACTGTGAACACGCCGGCGCCGAATTCGGAGGAATAAGTGCCCTGCTGCACAGTGAACAATTGCAGCCAGTCAAACAGTATTAAGAACAACAGGAACACAGGCAGGGTTATCCAGAGCATGACGCTGCCGGCTCTCCTCCCCAGGAAAACCGCCACCGGGCCGTGGTGGGGATCCGCCAGCAGTATGCCTGTAAAGAGTACCAGGAAAGCCAGCGCCGTTATCAGCGGCAGCGGAGTCAAATTAACGGGTCCCAGGAATACTCGCAGGCCGTAGCTGTAACCGATGACGGCGATAAGGCTGATTATCAGTCCCATCAGGGCCAAATACTGGGGTACGGAATATTTATCGGCCTTTTTAAAAATAAGTGGCAGCATGGCAAGCCCGGCCAGGACGAAACTCAAAGCGGCGCTCAGCACTACGCGGCCGGGATAAACAGTGCCAAGGGCTCCTGCCGGCTCCCGGAATATGGCCTGGTCAATGCCCGCATCCCATCCGAAGATATACTCGCTTAAAACCAGCAGGCCCAAGGCGATAACAGTAGCCGTGAATATTGCGGACAGGTACTTTCTGGTTCTGGTCAAAAGGGAGGAACCGTCGGGCCGCAGCCACAGGGCCAGGCCGATTAGAATAAAGCATATGGCCGCATTGGCTTTCATGGATACAAAGACCGGCGAGATGCTTTTGAGCTCTGCGATATCATAGGCCCAGCCTGCTATGACGATGAGGCCCGCGGCTGCCACGGCCAGACCCAAATAGGCGGAGACGGACTTGAGTATAGACAGGGTGCGGCCGGAGCCGGCTCCTTCGGCCGATGATTGATTGATTTTGAAAATGCCCGTTCTCATTTTGTTATCTCCAGCCTCTGGCTAAAAGAGGAGAACAGGTTTACTGGTTATTTAATACCACTTCTTATATTAATCATATATTTTACATAAGGCAAATGACGGATATAAACAGGGAAACGACATGTTTTCATTGTATGAACTAGAACAAACGTACTAATATAAATCCATCATGGTGGAGCTATTGAAGTTTGCGCTTGAACGCCGGATGTACGAGGCTGCGGCCTATGCTATCGTATACGGGCTGGTCAAGGTGAAAAAACATGGTAAGAAAGCGAGAAGCAAAGGAAGTAAAGCGCGGGTTCTACGGACCCGCCCTGGATGAGACCGCCGGGCTGATGCTGGAGGAGGCAGGTGGTGTGGACGGCCTCGACCAGGAGATCGCTGTGTTGCGCCTTAAGCTTCGCGACCTGATCAGGGATGAGCCGCAGGAGTGCGAGCTGCATCTCAAGACGGCCAATACCATCGCCAACCTGGTCAAGGTCCGCTACAGCATCTCCAAAGAGCAGAAAAAATGCCTCAGGGAAGCCATCACCAGGGTCCTGACCGAGCTGGCTATTCCCCTGGGGGTCAAGGCATTTATCAAATAGGTACACTGTCATTGCGAAGGGCGAAGCCCTGCGGCAATCCCATGGCATTAGATCCGACACCTTCGTTCAAAGGATTGCTTCGCTGTCGCTCGCAATGACCAGTTTTCAGCACGTCATTGCGAGGCACATCGTGTCGTGGCAATCCTGTAATCGAAGGCTGAAGCCCCGTTTTGGAATTTTATAAAACATGCATTTACGGCCCTATCAGCTCGAAATTGCACGTGCAGTGCTGGACAGTATAGAGAACCACCGTGGGCTTACTTTCTCTGTAGAAATAGCCCGCCAGGGCGGAAAAAACGAGCTTTCAGCGCATATCGAGGTCCTGCTGCTCACCATGTTCATCGGCCGGGGGCGGCAGCGCCGTGAAATGCTCGCCCACTTTCAAGCCCCAGACCGTCATATCCATGATGCGGCTCAAGCAGAGGCTGGACGATTTCGGCTTCGACGGCCTGTGGACTACCGAGATGGGCTACATCATCAGGCTGGGCGCCGCACGGCAGATATTCCTTTCGGCGGAGGAGTCGTCCTCGGTGGTGGGCCACACGGCGGATATCCTGCTGGAGATCGACGAGTCGCAGGATGTGAACAAAGATAAATATACCAAGGAGTTCCGCCCCATGGCCTCATCCACCAACGCTACCACGGTGCACTACGGCACTACCTGGGATGATGCCACGCTGCTCGAGCAGACCAAACTGTCCAACCTTGAGCTTGAGAAAAGGGACGGCGTCAAGCGGCATTTCCGCTTCGACTGGCAGGAGGTGGCCAGGCATAACCCCGGCTACCTCGATTTCGTCGAGGCGGAACGCGCCAGGCTGGGCGAGGACCATCCCCTCTTCCGCAGCCAGTATGCCCTGCTTCCCATCCGCAGCGGCGGCGGGTTTCTGTCACGCTCGCAACTGGCGCAATTGCAGGGAGGGCATGCCAGGCTGAGGCGCAGGCAGGCAAAAGATAAATTGTACGTGGCTGGCATAGATCTGGCGGGCGAAGCCGAGGTAACGGAGGACCTGGAGCTCACCGTGGGGGGCCGGGATGCTACGGTGATCACCGTGGCAGAGATCGGTTTTCCCGCCGGGGATGACGCTGTTAAGGAACCTCTAATAAATGTGGTGGAACATTATTGCTGGGTGGGCAAAAAGCATCCCGCCCTTTATCGCCAGATGGTGGACATACTTAAGAATAGCTGGGGATGCAGCCGCATCGTGGTGGATGCGACCGGGGTGGGCGAGGCGGTGGCCTCCTTCCTGCGCAATGCGCTGGGGAGGCGTGTTACGCCCTTCAAGTTTTCCCAGGCCTCCAAGTCCGCCCTGGGCTTTAACCTGCTGACGGCCGTAAACTCCGGCCGGCTTAAGCTTTATGCAGGCGACGGGTCGGATGACTACCGTGAGCTGATGTTTGAACTGGAGAGGGCCCGGGACGTCTGCCGTCCCAACCAGACCATCAATTTCTATGTCGACCCGTCCGAGGGGCACGACGATTACCTGATGAGCCTGGCCCTGTGCGTGGAGGCCGCTTCCAGACTGGTACCCAGGAAGGCGACGGGAATCTACAGAGAATAAATCCCAAAGGGGATTTAGGATTTAGAGTTTTCTCACCTGGGACTGCTGACCACCCTTTTCGATCCTTCATCCTGGGGTGACGCCGGTGGGCATCCTGTTGCCAAAGGTTTTGCAGAGCTAAAGAAAGCGGTAGGTTAGTGGTTGGCAATGGATTCCTGCTGAAAGAAAAGGGAGCAACAATTTGTTGCTCCCTTCTTGTTATCTGGTGATTGATACTAGATAAGGCTGGGCAGGCCTTTGGCGGCGTCTTCCATGTCGCGCAGGCGGCCCGTGGTTTCCTTCAGTCGGTCCTTCTGCGTCATGGCGAAGGCCGAGGCCCTGTCGTAGTAGTCCCTGATCTTCTGCACGAAGGCAAGCTGCGAGAAGAGAATGGTCACGTCCACCGAGCCCCTGTCCCTGGGGAAGTCACCGGCTCGTATGACCGCGTTCTCGGCAAGCTCGCGCAGGTAATCGCCCAGGCCTTTGGCGATATCCATGCTCATCTCTTTGCCCGGAGCAGCCAGGAGATAAAGGGCGCGGCCCGAATCTTCGGGATTGATGGCGATGGAAAGCTCGCTGACTGCGGCGTCCATGGCCTGCATGGCTCGCAACGTCTCGCTGCCCTTCTCACGGAAGTTGGACTTGTTCATTTCCCAGGGCATGCGGAAGCCGCGAGGGATATCAGTTTTGCCGACACCGATAGCCGTCCAACCGTCGATGGACTGCATGATATCACCGGCGTCCATGGTCTTGGCGCCCACGGAGCGCTGGTGAGTAACCTCGCCGGCGCACATCAAATCATAGAACGGGTCGATTATCTGGCGGTTGATCCTGGCAAGGTTCATGGCCAGGCTGGCATCCTTGCGCACATAGCGCTGGTTGTCGGCCAGAAATACGCCGTCTGCAATAGAGTGAATCGATTTCAAACAGGTGGCGGTGTTATACACGCTTCTCAGCTCGGCCACTTCCTCATGCTCGAAAGGCAGCACGCACAGGGCATAAACGGGTTTGCCTATATAGCGTTCCTTGAGCATCTGGGCGATGATCGAGATCGCTCCTGAGCCGGTGCCGCCGGCGGTGCCGGCTATCAGCATGAAAGCATGTGTCTGGTAGAAAAGTGTTGATGTCCTGACGGCGTCGATGACTTTGTCGCCGTCTTCCCTGGCCAGTTCGGCGCCCATCTCGTTGACCTTGCCTACGCCATGACCCCAGGTCTTGCGGCCGCCGATCAGGATGCGGTGCATATAATCGGCGCCTATATGGGATAATCCGGTCAGGTCTGTCTGGTCCGTGTTGACAGCAAAAGTACCCGTGATGATGGTGGTGCCCCTATCAGAGCGGGCACGCAGCCCCATGCGGGCAAACTCGTCGGCTACGCGGGAGCCACACTGCCCTAGCCCGATAACCATTAATTTCATTCTTGTTTTACCTCGCTTTTTTATATTTAAAAATAGTAGTCAAGCTTAAATTTCAAACATATTATAGCCATCGCATCTATTTGTCAAGGTTTTATAGCTGCCAGGGCTGGTATATGGTTATCTATTTTAAGATGGGTCGCCGCACTCCTGAACCGGACATCTAATGATTATAATATATTAGCGGCCGGGTGTGACAATTCTCCTGTTGCGAACATGGGGTTATATCTAAGGCACGCTCAAAGCCGGGGCCAGCGGCAGGTTGAGGAAGCTGGCATTGGGCATGATCAGGAAATTGCCTTCGATCGTGCGATCGCTCAAACCGAAGGATGTGTGGGCTATAAATACATCGTCCCGCTCCTGCAGGACCGAGGCCAGCGCTATATCCATTATGGCGCCCGCCATATCCATCATCACCACCGGTGGAGAGGGATGCAAAGTGATTTGCAGATGGTCGGCCACGGCGTTGAGAAAATAGGCGCCGGTTATATTGCCCATCTCTCCCAGTGCAGATTTCGACATCTCGTCCAGGCTTTTAGAGGTCCCGATCTTCTTGTCCATCAGGAGGTCAATGATTTTATAGGCGATTGACGGCTCATGCGCTATCAGGATATGGCCGTTAGTGGCGCCGGCAAACGTCAGGTAGACCCCTATCACGAGCCGGTCCGGGCCGCCGAACAGGCCCGGCATGGACCTGGCCGGCATACGGCGCACTTCAATGGTATTTACGACAAAATCCCTTCCCACCATGCGGGATAGCCCCGTGATGGCGTTGAGCACGCCTTTCTCAATGATCCCATCCCAGATTTTTTTATCTTCGGCGGCAAGGCTGGCTGTACTACTGCTCATCATTTTTCAAAATCAACTCACAATTTATTTACACAGTGTAGCTCAAGCATGACTGAGCCTTGAGAAGTCTGGCAGAAGCGTGTACCACTGACAAGGCACGACGGGCTAACCTTGGTGAGCCAAGCGGGTCATCCGGGGCCGGGCTCCGGCAGAGGAGCTATAGCCTCTATATGCTAAACCACTTCAATGTATCGGCGGATATATTAGCTGCTGAGATTTGGCAAGCAGATGGCTTATTTCTCGGAGGACCAGCCGCCGCGCTTGCTGATAGACCGTATGCGCCATATCACTGCGGCCGCAACTGCCAGCACTCCTATAACTACGAAAATAATCCACAGGAAACCAAAGCCGGTGATAGACATGGTTTGCGGCTGGCTCCAATCACTGGTATTGCCGGCCAGGTCGATAGCCCTTACCCTCCAATAGTATTCGCCTGCGCCCGGTCTCTCGATGGCAGACAGCGAATATTCAGGTTTGTCAAGGTTATCTTTGCGAAAAACGGAACCGGAGAAGTCGGCTTTCTGACTCATCTCAAGGGCATACATTACTCCGCTGGGGTCTTCTACAGCCGACCATTGGAAGTCTATCGGCTTACTCTCGAACATGCTGAATTTGGCGCCTGCCTCCGGGGATATCGGGCTGGGCACCGGTGGAGGGTTTGACTCCACCGTGAAAGACGTTGAACCGCCGGCGTGCGAGCTGTCGCTGATCGTAATAGTATGCGTGCCGGCCCCGCTGACCGGCGGCTTGAAAGTGATGCTGAAACCGCCTTTGACGTCGGTAGTGCCACTGGCGCTTGTCCTGGTCGAATCATAAAATACGGATAGCGGTTGGCTGGACCCGAACCCGCTGCCGCTGAGCAGGGTGTTCTCTCCCACTGCGCCGCTGTTGGGGTTGATAGTTATCTCCGGCGTGACGACCACTATATAGTCCGTTACATCGCCGGTATGAGTGGCGTCTCCGAAGGAGTCCACCGTATGATCGCCTTTGGTGGTGGAGGGCACGGTGATCTGCGAAGACCATGAACCGTGAGCGTCGGCTATAATGTTTACAGCTACCGGTGATCCGTCGAAAGTAACATGGATGTTGGCTTCATTCTCCTGGAAGCCGACCCCTTCCACAAAAAGCATGTCTCCTACATAGATGGGCTCGCCAAGCTTGCCTGTGGACTGCTCGACTTTTATGCCGGGAGAGACTGTGAATGAGAGGTTAGGCACCTCATCAATACCGGTAGTTGCTCCCCGGGCATCAACTACGTGTGAACCTTTGGCAGAAGCCGGCACGGAGAAGGACGTTTGCCACGATCCCGTGAGATCGGCCGCTATGTTGGATTTGACCAGAATACTATCGTATATAACGGCAATATTTGTTTCGGCGTTGTTGAAACCCGACCCGGAGATGTTAACCACCCTGTCCACCCAGCCCGAGGTGGGATTAAGGCTGATCGTCGGAGTAACCTTGAAGATTTGATTGCCGACCTCCTGGGCCGGCGTGGTGCTGCCGCTGGCGGTTATGGAGTGGTTCCCTTTGCTGCTGGCCGGTATTTTGAGCGTATAAAGCCAGCTGCCGTTGCCATTGGCGGTGATGTCTGAAACCACGGCGCTGCCATCGTAAATTATCTTTATATCGGTTTCGCCGGCCGCAAAGCCCTGGCCTTGAACAGAAATAGCCGAGTCCACCGTACCGTTTTTAGACGAAAGCGAAATGGAGGCCATTGTAGTATATTCTTTTTGAAAGGTCTTGGTATTGACCTTGAGGGTTACAACGTGCTTGCCCCTGGGTGATTCAGGCACTTTAAAATAAATCGGCTGACAGCTGGCGGTCCTGACGGTTCCCTGGGTGATAAGTTGATTGTTGTCTCCCCACCACAGGAAATAATCGCCCTCCCCATACTGACAAAAGGCCGGTATTTTAACATCAGAGCCGACTATCCCCTGCGTTGGTTCCAGCGTAAGGGAATCTGCAGAGGCGGGTACTGGCAAAATGAATGCAGATAGAAAAGAAAGGGCAAGTAAAGTTGCCAGGGCCTTTACTTTCATCTAACGAACCTCCAGATTAATTTTGCGCCTATGATAACACAATTTTGTTAAAAGGCAATACAAGGCGTTGACGGATGAAGCCTCTTCAGTGCAGGGAAACCCTAAACTCTAAAACCTAAATACTAAACAAATTCAAAATTCTAAATTCAAGCACTTCGAGATTTTTATTTTGAGCTTGGAGCTTAATTAGAGTTTAGAGCTTAGTATTTAGAATTTCTCTTATACATCCTTGGCGGTAAGGGTAGCCAGGAACTCAGCGTTGTTCTGTGTCTTGGCCAGGCGGTCGATCACGCGTTCCGAAGCATCGGTGGGGCTGTTGGAATCCTCGGCGATCATGCTGACCATGCGGCGGAGCAGCCAGATCTTTGCGACGGTGGCTTCACCCAGCAGCAATTCCTCTCGGCGGGTCCCGCTGCGCATAATATCGATGGCGGGGAAGATGCGCTTCTCGGCCATCCTGCGGTCCAGATGCAATTCCATATTCCCCGTGCCTTTGAATTCCTCGTAGATCAGGTCGTCCATGCGGCTGCCGGTGTCCACCAGGCAGGTTGCCAGGATGGTCAGGCTGCCGCCTTCCTCGATATTCCTGGCGGCGCCGAAGAACCGCTTGGGAGGATAGAGCGCCACCGAATCGATACCGCCGGATAGTGTGCGGCCGCTGGGTGGCATGGCCAGATTGTAAGAGCGTGTGAGGCGTGTGATGCCATCCAGCAGGATGACCACATCTTTGCCTATCTCAGCCAGCCTCTTGGCCCTCTCCAGCGCCAGCTCGGCCACACGGGTGTGATTTTCCACCGGCTCGTCGAATGTGGCGGATATGACCTCACCTTTCACCGATCTCTTCATGTCGGTAACTTCTTCAGGGCGCTCGCCGATAAGGCATACCATGAGGTGGACATCGGGATACTGGGCGGTAATAGCGTTAGCAATGTTCTTAAGCAAAAGCGTCTTGCCCGCTTTGGGTGGTGATACGATCAATCCACGCTGACCGCGCCCTATGGGAGCCACCAGGTTGATCAGGCGGGCTGAAAGGTTCTTGGGGTTGCCCTCGAGATCGAACATCTTATCAGGGAAGGTAGGTGTCAGTTGTCCGAAGTGGGCACGGCCTTTGGACTGGTCTGCATCGAGCCCGTTTACAGTCTCAACGCGCAGCAGGCTGCAGTATTTTTCGCCTTCTTTGGGAGGCCTGGCCTGGCCGCTCACCGTATCTCCGTTGCGCAAGCCGAACCGCCGGATCTGCGAGTTGGAGATATAAACATCGTTGGGGCCGGGCAGCAGGCTTTCCTGTCTTAAAAAGCCGTAGCCTTCATCCATAATCTCCAGTATGCCTCCCAGTCCCATATAAAAACCGGGCTGCGGCTCTGGCGGCGTCACAAAATTGGCGAGCTTGGTTATGAGATCTTCCCTGCTCAGGTCAACGTAGTTCTCGAGGCCCTGCGATTTCGCCAGGGCCATAAGCTCCTCAGTAGTTTTTGCTTCAAGTTCCGTTAAATTCATCATGGCATCACCTCAAATCAAGTAATTACAGGTTATACAAACGGGGTTTACGAATGTCCCCGCAGGAATAATATTGAACGTTCATATGTTTTTGACATTTCCCATGACCTTGCACCAGTCATCAAGGAACCGTGCACAGCCGGCTTCTGTGAGCGGATGTTTGGCCATCTGCAGCAGCACCGCATAGGGTACGGTGGCTATATGTGAGCCGGCTTTGGCCGCTGCCAGGCAGTGCTGGGGGTGACGTATGCTGGCGGCTATAACCTCCGTCTTGATATCCGGATACTGGCGGTAGACCTGGATGATGTCTTCTACCAGCGACATGCCGTTCTCGCCGATGTCATCCAGCCTGCCCACAAAGGGGCTGACATATGCGGCGCCCGCCAGCGCTGCCAGCAATGCCTGGTTAACCGAGAAACACAGGGTATAATTCACCTTAATGCCATCTTTGGCCAGGATATGTGTGGCCTCGGTCCCTTCCAGTCCGGCAGGTATTTTCACCACTACATTGGAGGCCCATTTGGCTATCTCCCTGGCCTCGGAGACCATGCCGGAGACGTCCTGGCTGATGACCTCGGTGGAGACGGGGCCGGGGATGATCGAGCATATCTCCTGCACCAGCTTTTTATAATTGACCTTGCCTTCTTTGGAAACGAGGCTGGGATTGGTGGTCACACCGCTTACGATGCCCAGTTTGGCTCCGTGTTTGATATGCTCTACATTTGCTGTATCAAGAAAGAGGCGCATATACTTCTCCTAACATTTTTATCATAAATCCAGACGGGGCCGCTCGCATATCATGATATGGGTAGTGTGACCTGCATACCCTCGACCAGGGTGTCCTTGGCGGCGCCGATGAAACTAACAAACAGCGGGTGGGGTCGGTCAGGGCGTGACCTGAATTCGGGATGGAACTGGCAGGCTACCATCCACGGGTGGTCCTTAAGCTCGGATATCTCCACCAGCTTGCCGTCCGGCGATAGGCCGCTGAAGACAATACCCTTTTTCTCAAAAACATCACGGTAATCATTGTTAAATTCGTAACGATGGCGGTGGCGTTCATATACAATGGCCTGCTTGTAGGCTTCAGCCGCCTTGGTGCCGGGCACCAGGTGGCAGGGGTAAGAGCCGAGCCTCATAGTGCCACCCTTGCAATCTACGGCACGCTGTTCCGGCATGAGGTCGATGACAGGGCAGGGTGAATCGCTGTCGAACTCGGTGGAATTTGCGCGTTTATTGCCCAGAGCGTACCTGCCGAACTCGATCATCATCACCTGCATACCCAGGCAAAGGCCGAGGTAAGGTATATTGTTATGTCTGGCAAAGGAGGCTGAAGTTATCATGCCTTCGATACCCCGGTTGCCGAAGCCGCCCGGCACGATAATTCCATGCACCGAGCTGAGCAGGTTTTCATTTATACCTTTTTCCAGGTCTTCCGACTGTACCCAGATAATGTTTACGTTGCGGTCGTGATAAAGGGCGGCGTGGCAGAGTGACTCGCGTACCGAATAGTAGGCGTCTTCCAACTCCACGTATTTACCGACCAGTGCGATATTAATGGACTCCTTGGGCGTTTTCATGCGCGCCACCAGCTGTCGCCATTCGGACAGGTCGGCCTTGCTGGCATTGAGGCGTAGCCTTCCGATGATAAAATTGCTCATTCCGAACTCTTCCAGTATCAGCGGCACTTCGTAAATCGTCTCGGCGGTTACCATAGGTATGACCGCTTCCTTATCTACGTCGCAGAAGAGCGATATCTTGTCCCTTAACCCCTGGGAAATGGGGTAATCGGAGCGGCAGAGGATTACATCAGGCTGGATGCCTATGCGCCGCAACTCGTTGACGCTGTGCTGAGTGGGTTTGGTCTTGAGCTCCTTGGTAGTGGCTATATACGGGAGGTAGGTCACGTGAATATAAAGGGCGTTATCCCTGCCCAGATCGTTGCGCATTTCACGGATGGCCTCCAGGAAGGGCTGACTTTCGATGTCGCCCACGGTCCCGCCCACCTCCACGATCACCACCTGCGCCTTGGAGATCTGCGCCACCTCACGTATGCGGCGTTTGATCTCGTTGGTAACGTGCGGTATCACCTGAATGGTCCCGCCCAGGTAGTCTCCCCTCCTTTCCCCGGCTATGACTGCCGAATATATCTGGCCTGAAGTCACGTTGGAGGCGGAGGTGAGGTTAACATCGATAAAACGCTCGTAGTGGCCCAGGTCAAGGTCGGTCTCGGCCCCGTCCGTGGTAACGAAAACTTCACCGTGCTGGTAAGGCGACATAGTGCCCGGATCTACGTTGAGGTAGGGATCAAGCTTCTGTACCGATACGGATACGTCACGGCTCTTGAGGATGCGGCCGATGGATGCTACGGCAATGCCCTTGCCGACTGAGCTCACCACGCCGCCGGTCACAAATATATATTTAGCCATAAAAATCTGAAATAGCTATAAAGGGGTATTTAAGCTGGTCCACCACGTTATACCTTTGCATCAACAAATTTCTTTCCACTAAACCATATAAAGCGTTTACGCTTATATTGAAAGCTATTAAGTTAAGCCGGATAAAGTATACTGCGGGAAGTTTGAATACAACGGGAAAGTCTATTGACCTTAGATTAATTATAGTGATACGTATTTAAACCTGTCAAGTTGGTGTGCTGGTCCAGTATAGCGGACTACTCATTTTTTTAATACTAAAAAACCATTTTTTATTGCCAGTTCGATAGGCTTATACTTTGATCTAAAGTCGTCATGCAATTTCATCGACTCAAGTAATTTTATGTCTTCAATGGTTGGCGTGTAGTGATCATCGTCAACAACGGTAAATCCAGTGCTGTTAGCGATTTGAAGGAAGTCTTTATGCCTCAATCGATTCTGATATTGAATCCCCGGGTTATATATTTGCCAGATAGATGTGGGGTATTTGAGAAAGTTGTACACAGAAATAGTTTTATCAAAGTAAGAATAATGGTCCATATAGTCAATGGTTGAAGTCATAATACCACCGGTTATCAGAATCCTGTAACATTCGTTGAAAATAGCTGAAATTTCATTGGCTGGTATATGTTCCAGCGTGGCAGTTGAAGATATAAAGTCTATTGAGCCTGCCTCTAACCTGGTTGCCTTAGCATCGCATGGCGCCCTGTACGAAATACCAAATTGCTGCTTCAATTGTTGCATAGTATTAATTGGATACATGCTAAGAGCATTATCCAGTCTGTCGGAAATTAGCGGAGGCAAATCTTTGTTCAAATTTTTAAACCTGGTCAATGAATCGTTTATTAACTCGAATCTGGCAATTGCCCTGTTATCAATGATAATCTGAGAATTTACCCCTAATAAGTAATATGTGAGCGGTATAATCAAATCCCATCCTGCGCCAAACTCATAGAAAATCGCACGATCAATAGCTGTGTTGCAACTACTGTATCTGGAATAAGAGTTGAAGTTTCTTAATGCAATATTGACCCTACCTATAAATTCATCCTTGCTTAGCGGAAGACCTCGAACTATATATTTCTGACCAATATAATTAAGTTTTTCACCAAAAGGAAGACAACTAAAAACTTGTTGAACCATTGCTTTGAATCGCCAATTCATATCAAGTGCACCTGCCGGCAAACATTCTATTGCGATATTGTGAATTAATCAATATGACGCATGTATCTTACAGGTTTGCCTGAGTTTGGGAAAAGTAGTAATGTGGAGTTAAGTGCCATGAGTAGATCAAGGCTGAATAGCAAAAAAAAGCAAGAGCCGGTTAAAGGCCAGGAACACTATCGCCAGCTCGTGGACAATATCAGCAGCGGAGTTGTCGTATATGAGGCTGTGCGCGGCGGAGAGGACTTTATCATTAAAGATTTTAACCGCGCAGCCGAAAAAATTGAGAAAATCAGTAAAGATGCCGTAGTGGGTAGGAGCGTTTTAGAGGTCTTTCCGGGAATCAGGGAGTTCGGCCTTTTCGATGTCCTTCAAGGGGTGTGGCGAACGGGGAAACCTGAACGACATGCGATATCCCTCTATCATGATGAGAGGGTCAGCGGGTGGAAGGAAAACTATGTGTATAAATCGCCTGCCGGTGACGTAGTTGCCGTATATGACGATATAACGGTCAGCAAAGAATTGGCTGGGAAGCTGCAGGCCAGCGAAGGCGCCAAACTTTTGGCTGAGTTGAAATACCGGGCCATGCTGGATGAAATGAATGAGTCCTATTTCGAGATAGATGCGGCGGGCAATTTCACCTTCTTTAATGACTCGCTGTGCCGCTACCTGGGCTATGCAAGGGAAGAGCTGCAGGGAATGAACTATAAAACTTATACTCCTAAGGAGGAATGGCACGACATAGTTAAAGCCTCGGTAGATGCCTTTACTACAGGCAAACCCACTTTTTCGCGGCTGCTGACTAACATCAGGAAGGACGGCCAGAGGATATATGTAGAGCATTCGATTTTTCCCCTCAGGAATGAAAAAGGTCAGATTATCGGGCTGCGCGGCCTGGGTCGTGACGTCACGGAGCGCGTGGCGGCCGAGAATCAGATCGTCAGGTCCAAGAACCTGCTTCAAGCGGTGCTTGACGCCGACCCTGACTGGGTGTACGTCAAGGATGACCAGCACCGGTTTCTGCTGGTCAATAGGACGTTTTCTTCGTCACTGGGTTTGCAGCCTCAGGAAGTGATTGGCAAAAAAGATACCGAGTTATTCCCGCAGGAGTTGTGCCTCGGCAACCCGGCCAAAGGGATAAGGGGGTTTCATGCTGAAGATGACGATGTGCTCAGTGGGCAGGAAGTACGCAGGTCAGGCGATATTTTAAAGTGGAAAGATGGCACGTCCCATATTTATGATACGCTTAAAGTCCCTCTGAGCGATCATTCGGGGGCTATATACGGCGTGCTGGTCTACAGGCATGATGTCACGGAGCAGCGCAGGTCTGAGAAAGAGCTGAAAGACAGCTATGATAATTTGCAGAAGGCCTTCGTCGGGGCGGTGGATGCGCTGGCGGCCACATCCGAGAAACGGGACCCTTATACTGCCGGCCATCAGCGGCGCGTGAGCCAGCTCGCTACGGCCATAGCTCTTAAGATGGGGCTTCCCAGCATGCAGATCGAGGGCGTCAAGGTAGCCGCCCTTATCCATGACATCGGGAAAATCGGTGTCCCCTCCGATATACTCAGCAAGCCGGGCCGGCTGTCAAATGTAGAATATTCCATTGTGAGGACACATCCTGAAGTAGCCTACGATATTCTGCGATCCATCGATTTCCCCTGGCCGATCGCCGTAATAGTGCTGCAGCACCATGAGAGGTTGAACGGCACCGGTTATCCTCACGGTATTCCGGTTGAACGTATTACCATAGAGGCTAGGATCATAGCGGTGGCCGACGTGGTTGAGGCCATGGCCTCCCACCGCCCCTATAGGCCAGCCTCTGGAATTGAGGCTGCGCTGAAGGAAATTTCAGATAATAAAGGCGTCCTCTATGATATATCCGCAGTTGAAGCCTGTCTAGAGCTATTTAAGGAAGGCTTTCAATTCGCCTGATGTCCCGGCATTTTATTGGGCGGTATCAAATACGCCGGACGCGCTGTACTGGAAGATTTTAACGGCGGGCAGCAGGGTGGGTGATCCCGAGCTGGCCTTCTGTGTAGACTGGTAAACCAGCTTATATTCCTTCAGCTGCTCCAGTGGTACCGGGCTGACAACAGGATCGGTCCCTATGATCTTGTACTGCCCCTCTTTTGGCCCGCGATAAAGGCTTGGGCGTCGCTATAGTTCTTAAAATTTTTCAATGCCAGTATCTCCTTGAAGGTTTGGCCGTCCGGCAGTTGCCGATCTTGATATGTCATGACTGTCGTATATTGCGGTGTGACAGCCAGGCCGTCGAAATCATAGAGCCTGACAATCATGGTCCTGTAAAATTCAGGATAAAAGACCAGCTTTGCAGCGTATTTATCTCCCTGTTTCTGCCAGCAAAGCTCATAGAAATCAGCCTCCTTTTTTGGCTGAGGTTAGCCAGGGCATAAAACTTGTCGTTTGGAGATGCCAGCCTATTTTCCACAATCACGTATTTTGCGCCCCATCCGTTCATAATGCCTGCGGCGGTAGCATCATCCTGAGCCGAGAAATACTCGACCTCACCTCTGGCGCCAGCCGACGACGGGTTGGAGACGGGTATGCGGTGCCCGATTTGCATGACCCAGTAGCCGTAGTCGCCCCATACTGCTATCCCGTATGCGGTCGATGGGTATTGATAGGCTTTTCCTGGTTCAGGTTCATTGTAATAGGAGTAATAGCTATTGGAGTTGCCCAGCGGCTCAGGAGAATTGTTCCTCAGCCACTGCAGGGCTTCCATCCAGGCATCGCTGGGCGTGTGTGCGCCGTCCGGGGCCTGTGCTAGTGCCATTGAGGCGCCCGGGATCAGCAGAATCGCTGCCGCGATGAGTACGCTTGCTATTGCGATCATCCTTTTCTTAGGTAAAATATTGGCGGCGGCCTTTTTGGCTTTCTTGCCCGATTTTTCTTGTGCTTTGGGCAGCCTGTCGTCATCGAAAATACTAATAATATAACCTGCCAAAAATGCTGTTAAAACCGCTAGGCATATGGAAAAATAATAAGAGAAACGCACCTGGGCAAGTGCTGCCAGCATCATTATGAGACTCCAGACTGCTATAAAGATATATTCAGGGCGCCCTTTGCGTATAGATATGTATATCAGTAATGCCAGCCCGGCCAATCCCGAATAGAGCGCAAGTGCCCACTCGCTCCAGGCAGTTTGAAGGGTGAAAAATCCGGCAGGGAAAAAGATGGATTTCATCTCGCCTACAGTGTCTTGGGCCGTTCTCCAGGTAAAAACGTTCAGGATATCCAATTTCACAATTTCAAATAATTGAGGGAACATGAGATAGACCACAAGGCCGGTGGCCGCCATCAGAACCACAACTAAAACCAGAAAATAGATCGGTGGGACTTCGCGTGCGTCCATAATTGCCGAGATCATATTCAATGCTATCGGCACCAGGATTATAGACCCTAGCGCCAGCAGGGTGATCTTGTCATGCCATACAGGGACAGCTATAAGCAGCGCCACCAGAAAACACAAGATGGCTGTTTTACTTAGATAGTCTGTGGGGAAACCGTGCAGGTGATCATTGATGAACTGTATGATGAAATATATGAATATGATGAGGATATACAGGAGAGCGCCCTGCCAGGTGATGATGTAGAACCCCATGAAAATGCCGGCGATGATGGCGTACGGCAGATGCTCATTGATCCCCGGGAACCCGCCCTTTTTCAGGGTCTCATAGGTAAATTCCCTGCCGTTTTTTAAAGCCAGGACGAAAAACAGTACAAAGCATGAGGTGAAGAGTACCTCTGCAACATGGTGATCGGTATAGCCCAGAAGCGACCGCAGCAGCAGTTCGCCCGGCGTCAAAGCAACCATGAAGGCAGCTATCAACCCGGCCCAGCGGTTTATCAATGCCTTTGCCAGGAAATATACGGGGATAACGATCAGCGCTCCCAGTATGGCCGGGATGTAGACGGCGATGCTATCGACAATCTGTGAAGAAGGATTGATGCCTCCCAGCAATTTAACCGGTATGGCCAGCATATAAACGAAGAAGTTGGGCACGCGACTGATAAAGTCGCCGCCCGGGAACAACTGGTAGGGATCGAAGCTGATAAGACGGGGGAAATTCACCACCAGATTGTCGACCAGCCGCATATAGTAATAAGCGTCTATGCCGGTAAGTTTTATCCAGGGACCGCTGAAAACGGTCTGGTAGGGCAGCGCAATTCGGACGAAGAGGGCGATAATAACTGTGGCTGACAGCGTAGTCAGGGTGAACAGCCATTCTGGTATAGTATTTTTATTCATGCGACAGATTATCCTGGGAGTATTCAAATATTTTAACCGAGGACGTATCAGCAGTACCAACTTTGGACTTCTGGCTCGATGCATAAGCCAGATGATAACCATCCAATGCATCGAGCGGCACGGGGCTGACGGTGGGATCTTTGCCCACGATGCGCCAGTTGCCGCTCTGTTGGGACGCTAAGAAACCGGCGGCCTCAGAGTAGCTGCGGAAGGTTTTCAGGCCGGTTATCTCTTTGTACTGCCGGCCGCTGGGATCCTGACGCTCTTCCCACGAGATAACCGCTGTCTCCTGCGGTGTATATTTATTGCCCTCAAAACAATATAAATGTACTGCCATCGTATTGTAATAGTCGGGATAGTAAAGCAGCACAGGCGTCAACTTATCGTTCTGTCGGTGATAATATATTTCATAATATCGGCTTTGGGACTGACCGGCTGCATTAGCTATGACGCCGAAACCTTTGTCCCAGTTGATCGTATAGTCATCGACTATAGCATATTTCATTCCCCAGTTGGAGCTGATATTATCGGCAGCCTTACTGCCTTGCGATATGAAGAAATTCTGCTCTCCCTGCGCGTTGGAAGCCGGATTGGAAAAAGGAACCGGTGGGCTATCCGCGACACCCAGTAGCCAAAGTCCCACCAGCAAACGACGCTATATCCCGGCGCTTTGCCCGGGGCCATCGTATAAGTGTAATAGTAGTTTGCATCACCAAACGGCTCAGGGGAGTTATTACGCAGCCAGTCAAGCGACTCGCACCAGGCATCGCCCGGAGCTTCGAGTCCCATAGTAGCCACATCGAAAAAGGGTTTGTCGCCGCCGGGCAGCGGGCCTGTATTGGGGTAGATGGCCAGCAGTGTCACCACAGCTATTCCAATTGCGGCCACCGCACGATTCTTGGTTGTTAGCCGCTTTTCCCTGGCTGATGGCGACCTTTTACCCTTGCCCTGGGTCCTGGCAGGGCCCTTACCGGCTGTCGTGGCTGCGCTTGCTTCGGAGGCCGTTCCTTTTACTCCAAATAGACCCAGGATCAGCCAGCCGCAGTAACCTGCCAGCAGGGATATGTTGATAGCCAGATAATAGGCAAAACGCCTCATGGCCAGCGCTGCCAGAAGCGTGATGAAACTCCAGATAAGGATTGCCACTATTTCGGGCTCATCCTTTTTTAAAGCTCTATAGAAAACGACCACCAACGCCACCAGTGCCAAAATGGAAGCTGAAGTGTAGTTGCCCCATAGCAGTGCTAAAGTAAATGAGCCCTGCTGGAAAAGCAGCGGCTGTAATTCAGCAATATTTGCTCTGATACCCCAGAAATTTATCAGGAGGTTAAGGGCGTCTGTCAATGGTTGTGGGCTCAGGATGATTAAGCTTAAAAGCACTGCGATGCCCAGCGCTGCCATCAATATGGGATAGTAGTAAACCTTAATATTGCGGCTTCTCATGTAATCGGCTGTGGAAGGCAATACCACGGCTGCCAGTGCCGCAATCAGTAACGGTATCCTCGTAATCGCGACCGAGGGCCAGAGAAGAACCATCATAAAAGCCACCAGATAAGCCGGAAAGAATGCCAGCACCAGGTATGCCGTTGGCCGGTTGTGAATGTGGTCGATAACAGCCTGCAGCACCAGCCACAGGAAGCTGATCAAAACGAAAAAGAGGGCGCCCTGCCACGATAAAATGTAAATGCCCAGGCATAGGCCGGCCGTGATGCTGTAAATGAGCGGCGTTATCAGGCGGCGTCGGCCGTCAGCGAGGGCGCTGAAGAATGTGACATGTATACCTTTCCTTACCGAAATAATGATGAAGAGCATGAACAAAGTGGAGAAAAATATCTCCAGCACGTGTATGTCGGCATAGCCCAGCAGAGTGCGTATAAGGAACTCGCCCGGCATGAGAGCCGTGAAGGCTGCGGCTATTAACCCCGCCCATTTATTGAATACCGCCCTGCCTATAAAAAATACAGGGAAGACCAGCAGTGCGCCCAGCACCGCCGGTAAATAAGCGGCCACCAGGTCGACGGTATGCTGTGAAGGCGAGCTACCCCCGAAAAGCCAGGTAAAAAATCCCATGAAATAGACCATGAACAGCGGTTGCTGTGCCAGGTTTTGGCCTGTAGGATAAATATAGTAAGGGTCGAAGCTGCTGAGCAATGGGAAATGGTGTGACAGGTTATCCAGCAGCCTGATATAGTAATAGGCATCGTTGTTGGTGAATTTTACCCATTGGCCTACGAATACATGGCTCCAGGGTATGCCGATTCGCAACGAAAGCGTTACCAGGAAGATAAGCGTCAGTATCACTGCACAGGCTATAATCTCGATTCTAGTGCGGCTCATTTATCACTGGTTCCTTACTCCCGCCAGCAGCTGGGTCATACAATTATTATCCTTGTTGGCCTCATTGTTCTCGTTGGCCGTATCTATGCATACGGTAACAGGCGTAGTAAACAGGTAGCTCCACACGAAGCTTCCGAAGGTTAGCGTACGCTGCTCGCCGGGCCCCAGGGGCGGAATATAGCCGGCGGTAACTGCTGAAGGGCCTACATACATTTTAGCGCTTGATGGCCGTGATGTCGCATTGCCATCATTGCCGACCACGTAATAAACCATGGCGACCTCCCGGAAAACATTGATAATAAAGAGGTCGGGGTGGTCGGTTATGGGAGCGGTTATTTTCACATTAATCGAGTCGGAAGACGTTCCTCCGCTGTTAAGAGCGGTTATGGTGTAAGTGGTATCGGCTTTGGGGCTGACCAGCTTGCTTCCTCCGGCGTCCACACTGCCTACATCCGGGGTAATTATTATCCGGCTGGCCTCGCTCACCTGCCAGCTCAGGCTCAGAGGCTGGCCCAGCGTAGCTTCAGCGGGAGTTGCTGTAAAGCTGTTGATGGCCGGCAGGGCGACGCCGGTGTTTTTTTCGATGGAAAACCGCTGTTCTGTAACTTCTTTGCCGTCCAGCAAGATCCGGACCTCATAATCACCGCTTTGCCAGCCGCTGTCGGGCGCATTGATGGCGAAGGTAAGGTAAGCGGAGGAGGCAACATTAAAAGATTCTTCATGGAAGGCTTTCCATGCATTGTTGTCGTAGTACAGCCACTGAGCGTGCACTTCCGATGATGCCGGAAGCCCGCCCACTTTTACCGAGCATATAATGCGCGGCATATCTACCGTGAAGCTGGTAGATTTGTTTTGCGCCTTGCCTGCCTGGTCAACCTGCGTGGCAAGAGCCACGCAGGAAAGCGGCGATGAACAGGCCGAGAAGGCCGGTAAGATCAGGCATAGTGCCGCCAGCACCAAGCTAAAGAGATTGCGAAGCATTTACATTTACTGTTAATAATTATAGCTAATCGTTGGTTTGTACCAGCCGTGCGTCTTTCCAGATGGCGAAATCATTGACTCCCGTTGATCCTGCCTCAACACGCAGGATAAAATAGACTGTCTGTCCTGCATAGTCGCTGAGGTTGATATCCCAGTTTTCAAACTGGCCGGGGATGGTCACCTGCTTGCCCGGCAGGAAATTAACGGTGTCGCTGAGGTCTTTCATTCCGAACTTGAAAGTAACTCCGTCGCTGCCTACGGCATTCGGGGAGAGTCCTACAGTGGCTATAAAATGGGTATTGGCCGGAAGTTGTATAGCAGCCACCTCGTAGGTGTTTGTTAGTGTGTCCATATAGCGATAGCCCCAGGTCCCCTGCGTCCATCCCTGCGGCACCTGTACAGGTATCATCTCCAGGCTGCCGTCACTCTGTTTTATGAAGCCTCCATTGGGATTGCTCTCGCTGCCGAAATCCGGGACATCGCCGGCGCTGTTCTTCCAGGTGACATATGGTGTCAGCGGTAGCAGGTCGAAATTCATGACCGGCCCAAACACCCTGGTTATGCAGTCGTTGTTGGTGTCGGCTTCGGCGATGGGGTCTTTAGCGTTGGCGCAGACCTTTGCCGCGTGGCTAACCAGGTACGTTACGTATCCCTTGCCGACATTCGGAGTAAATCCTAGTCCGCCGCTTTGCGGGTTGCTTGCTAATGTAGTTGAGCATCCGACCCACTGGTAGTTGGAGAAGGTCAGCGTTTTCTCCTCGCCGGGCTTCATTGCGTTTACAAAGCTGGTACTGCCCATAGGCGGGGCTAAATTGTCCACGTAGAGCAAAGTGGTGCTGGTTGGTGCGTCGACATTGCCTATATTTTTGATCTTGTAATTGATCGTGCACCCGTCCAGCCAGGCATCCGTGATTATTAGATCGGGCAATCCGGCGCCAGCAACGATATTGGGAGTTTGTGCTGGAGGAGTAATTGGCTGAACAACCGGAGGAGTAACTGGAGGAGTAACTGGCTGAACAGCTGGAGGGGTAACTGGAATCCGAATACATGCTATGCCAATAACTAGAGATAAAACCAAGATACTCAGTACGCCATAATGACTTGTTTTCATGCTTTGTACCTCCCTGCTTAATGGATTATTAGGATGATAATTCGACATGATGAAAAACGAAATCTCATGGCTAAAGGTTTAGCCGCTTTTTTGGCGGCCTGTCTTTTTCATCTCCTGCGCCGTCTTTGATATCTCCCACCAGCATCCCGGCGACCAGCTCTGGACAGGCTGGAATCAAGTATCCGGGATTTGTACCTATCGCCTCGTCTTGAAAACGAGCACCAGGGTGGAGATAACCAGGATGGCGCCAAGGGCGATGGTGACCCACACCCACAGCGGGGTTGACGGCTCCGTCGGGGCTGGTGCCTCCGGAGTGGGGGCGGGCTCTGTCTGGAAGCTGAAGGTAGCCGACCAATCCGACGGTATGTTCTGGCCGTTAATCTCTAAGGCCTTTACACGCCAGAAATAGCTGGTCCCGTAATCAAGCGACCCGTTGTATTCGTAGGCTGTGGTCGTGGTAGTTGCCGACACCACCATCTGTTTGAACTCGGGGTCCTTGGCCAGGTCGAACTGGTACTTGGTGGCGTTTAGCCAGGGGCTCCAGGAGAACTGCGCCGGTTTGACGGGCACACCGGTTCCGCCGTTGTTGGGGCTGAGAAGCTGTACACCGTAGTACGGGGTGTTGACGATGAAGCCGGCCTTGACCGTGAAGCTGCGCGTCTCCGACCAGGGGCTGTCCGCTATCTGGCCGGTAGCCGATTTTACGGAGCGTATCCTCCAGTAGTAGATGGCGCCGGCTTCCGGCAGGGCGCCGGGGGGAATCCAGGCAGCCGGACTTGTGCTGTTGGTGCTGTCCATCATCAACAGAATGGAGCCGTTGACAGCAGCGATATTGCCCGGGCCTCCGTTGCCGGCATAGTTAATCGCCGGGTTGATCCTTTCAGTAAAGTCTTTATCTTTGGCAATCTGAAGTTGGTACCAGGTGGACAGGCAGAGCTGCTCCCAGCTCAGGTCGATCTGCCCGTTGCGGCCGGTCACGGGATCGGCGCCCGTCATGAACGTCTCGACGGAACTGGCTTTACCGGGTGTTGCCGTAGAGGCAGTTAACCGGCCCCATTCAGCCCGGCTGCTCTGCGCTTCCGCCCAAGGCGGCGCCACGCATAGAGCCATTATCACCGAAGCCAGCATCAAAACTGCCGTAAAAATCAATAAATAAAAACGTTTGTTCATAATAACCGCCCCACTGTTTTTGGATATCATAATATGCGAGCCGTGCCGGGGTGTCAACAATTGCCCGGGCATAACAACCGGGTACCCAGCCTGTAAGCCGTTATTTTTCTCTCGACCCGAAATCCCGGAATATATCCTCAATGGCTTTTAACGTGAGCCGGATATCTTTGTCGGTGTGTGCCAGGGAGATGAAAGCCGCTTCAAACTGCGAGGGCGGCCAGTAGATGCCCCTGTCCAGCAGGCCCCTGAAGAATTCTGCGAAACGGGAGGTGTCCGACCGCCTGGCCGACTCATAATCTACCACCGCCTGGCCGTTAAAAAATACGGTCAGCAGCGAGGCGACCCGGGCCACCTGCAGGCTGATCCCGTTGTCAGCGGCTGATTGGCGGATGCCCTCCTGCAGCGCTGACGCCGTTTTTTCGAGCTGACCATAGACATTTGGATGGCCTAATAACGTTATAGTCTCGATGCCGGCCGTCATAGCCAGCGGGTTTCCCGACAGCGTGCCTGCCTGGTAGACAGGCCCGATCGGGGCCATCATCTTCATAATATCGGCCCTACCGCCGTAGGCGCCTACGGGCAGCCCCCCGCCGATGATCTTCCCCAGGCATGTCAGGTCGGGGATAACCCCGTACAGCCCTTGCGCTCCACCGTATGCCACGCGGAAACCCGTTATAACCTCGTCGAAGATCAGCAAAGCGCCGTACTCACGGGTCAACGATCGCAAATTTTCCAGGAAGCCGGGCTGGGGTGGCACCACTCCCATATTGGCGGCCACCGGCTCGATTATTACGGCGGCTATCTCCTTTGGATAGCGTTGAAAAACCTGTTCGACCGATGAAAGGTCGTTATAGCGCGCCGTAAGCGTATTTTGCGCGTACGTTGCCGGTACGCCCGGCGAGTCGGGAAGGTCGAGGGTCGCCAGGCCGGAGCCTGCCGTGGTCAGCAGCCCGTCGGCATGCCCGTGGTAACCGCCGGCAAACTTAACGATTTTGTCGCGTCCGGTGTAAGCCCGCGCCAGCCGCAGGGCGCTCATGGTCGCCTCCGTCCCCGAGTTGACGAAACGCAGCATCTCCATGGAAGGCATGGCTGCACTAATCATTTTGGCCAGCTTTATTTCAAGCTCTGTGGAAATTCCGAAGCTGGTGCCGCGTTCTGCAGCTTTTTTCAACGCCCTGACGACCTCCGGCCGGGCATGGCCCAGGATAAGAGGCCCCCACGAGCAAACATAATCGATATAGGCATTGCCGTCGGCGTCGAATATCTTCGAGCCCTTGCCCCTCTCTATGAAGAGGGGAGTTGCGCCGACCGCCTTATGCGCCCGCACCGGGCTGTCCACCCCTCCCGGCAGATAGCGTTGCGCTTCCTCGTACAGCTGGCGGGAGCGTCTGAATTTATCCCCAGTCATATTTACTTGCCCTGCAGCCAGACGGCCGCCTCCCTGGCATGATAGGTGATGATGATATCGGCGCCCGCCCTTTTGATGGCGGTCAATATCTCCAGCGTGACGGTTTTGCCGTCTATCCAGCCGCGCTGGGCGGCGGCCTTGACCATGGAGTATTCGCCGCTGACGTTGTAGGCTGCCAGCGGGTAGTTAAATGCCTCTCGCGCCCTGCGTATCACATCCAGGTAGGGCAGGGCAGGTTTGACCATGATCATGTCCGCCCCCTCTTTGATATCCTCTTCGATCTCCAGCAGGGCCTGCCGGGCGTTGGCCGGGTCCATCTGGTAGGCGCGGCGGTCGCCGAACTGCGGCGCGGATTGCGCCGCCTCGCGGAACGGACCGAAGAAGCCCGACGCGTATTTGGCGGCGTAAGATAATATGGGCGTCTGCTCAAAGCCGTTCTTATCCAGGTGGTCGCGTATGGCCATGACCCTGCCGTCCATCATGTCAGAAGGGGCAACTATATCGGCGCCGGCTTCGGCGTGGGACAGGGCCATTTTGGCCAGCAGGGGTAGGGTCTTGTCATTATCCACGCAGCCGTTCGTAATCACGCCGCAGTGGCCGTGGCTGGTGTACTCGCACAGGCAGACGTCGGTGATGACCAGCAGGCCTGGGGCAGCTTTTTTTATGGCCCGGACGGCCTTTTGAATCACGCCCTGGCGGTCCCAGGCCGATGAACCCGTTTCGTCCTTGTGGTCCGGTATGCCGAACAGTATGACGGCCGGGATACCCAGCCCGGCTATCTCCCTGACCTCGTCTTCCAGCCGGTCCTGGGAGAAATGGAAGATGTCCGGCATGGCGCTTATCTCCTGCTTGATCCCATGGCCTTCCACTATGAACAGGGGATAGACCATGTCGCCTGCGTCCACGCTCGTTTCACGCACCAGAGCTCTCAGCGCCTCCGTGCGGCGCAGGCGTCTTAAACGTAATTGAGGGAAAGCCGACATTTAAACCTCCTTGGTGTAATAATCTTCGATGGCGCTCACCAGGCCGGGTATGGTATGCACGCGGGCAACTATATCTACTTTCAGCCCGGTCTTGGCCGCAGCTTCCGCCGTCTTAGGCCCGATGCAGGCTATCTTGACCTTTTTCAACATGGACTTTTTGCCTTTCAGCGCACGGACCAGGTTGGTCACCGTGGACGAGCTGGCAAAGGTGACCATGTCTATTTCGCCTCTGGATAGGATCTCAACAGCATTGGTAGATGCAGATGCCGGCGCCGTATGGTAGCAGGCAACGTCGTGCACAATGCCGCCCATCCCCCTTAGGCCTCTCGTCAGATCTTTATCGGCTATGTCGGCCCGCGGCAGCAGGAACCTTTGCCCGGAGATAGACATCTTCTGGAAACCGGCCAGCAGGCCTGCGCTGGTATATTCATCGGGGCAGTACTCCGGCTTGATGCCCCGCAGCGACAGCGCTGCCACGGTCGCCGGCCCGATGGCCGCTATCTTTGTGCCGCCGAGGGAGCGCGTATCCAACCCCAGGTGATTCAACCTGGCGAAGAAGGCCTCGACGCCGTTGATGCTGGTGAACACGGCCCATTGATAGCGGTCCAGGTGCGAGATCTCACTGTCGAGCCTGGTGAAGTCGCTGACAGGACGTATATCTATGACGGGCAGCTCTATGGGCTGAGCGCCGCGTTCCCGCAGCAGCTTGCTCAGCGAGCCGGCCTGCTGCCGTGACCGGGTTACCAGGATGCGCCGGCCGCAGAGCGGCCGGTTGTCGAACCAGCGCAACTTCTTGCGCAGGCCCGCTACTTTTCCCACCACTATTACAGCCGGAGGGCCCAGCCCGAGCTTCTTCACCCTGGCTGCGATATTGTCGAGGTTGCCGGTCACCGTCTTCTGCTGCGGAGTGGTTCCGTCCTTGATTACGGCCACAGGCGTTTCAGATGGCCTGCCGTGTTTCTTCAGCCTGGCCATTATCTCGGACAGGTTTTGCATGCCCATGAGAAAGACCAGTGTATCCACGCCCGTGGCCAGCTTCTCCCAGTAGATGCTGGAGCCGGACTTGCCCGGGTCTTCATGCCCGGTTATTACCGCGAAGGATGAGGCCATTTTGCGATGGGTGACGGGTATCCCGGCGTAGGCCGGTGCCGCAATGGCGGCCGACACCCCCGGCACGATTTCGTAGGGGATGCGCTGTTCGGCCAGGGCTTCGGCTTCCTCCCCCCGCGCCCGAAAACAAATGAGTCTCCGCCCTTGAGCCTGACCACCGTCTTGCCCTGCCTTGCCTTCCCGACCAGCAGCTTGTTAATTTCATCCTGCTCCAGGGTATGCCGGGATGAGGTCTTGCCGGCGTAGATACGCTCTGCTCCGGCGGGCGTCATGCCCAGTAGCTCCTCATTCAGCAAATGGTCGTAAACTATAACGTCGGCCCGTGCCAGGCATTCGGCACCTTTAAGCGTCATCAACCCGGGGTCGCCGGGCCCGGCCCCTACCAGATAGACCATTCCGGTTTTTAACATCCCCTGGCCTCTTTGATCAGCCGGTCGGCGCCCAGCGAGATCAGCTCCCGCGCCAGTTTAATGCCTGTCTCCTCGGCAGAATCAGGTTTGCCCATCGTTGAGCTCCTCAACACCTCACCGCTCGCAACGCTCGCTATCATGCCGTCCAGTTTCAAGTCCCGGCCCTCGATGGTAGCCAGGGCGGCGATGGGCGCCCGGCAGCCTCCGCCCAGCTCCCGCAGAAAGGCCCGTTCGGCCGTTATGCACTGCCGGGTGGGCAGGTGATTTACAGGTGAGATAAGGTCAAATATTTCTTGATCTTCCAGCCGGGCTTCCACTGCCAGCGCCCCCTGCCCCGCCGCCGGCAGAAAACTGTCAACGGGCAGGTATTCCGTTATCTTCTCCTCCCAGCCCAGGCGCAGCATGGCAGCCGCGGCCACCAGGAATCCGTCCACCTCACCCGAAGTTACTTTTCTCAGGCGGGTATCCACGTTGCCCCTGATAGGGCATATCCGCAGGTCGGGACGCTGTATACCGAGCTGGATTGAACGCCTCAAGCTGCCCGTGCCTATCCTCGAACCCGGATCGAGCTGCCCCAGCCGCGCCTTAGCTACCAGGGCATCCCGCGGGTCCTGCCTTGCGCTGACAGCGATCACTGCCAGTCCAGCGGGAACATCGGTGGGCAGGTCCTTCAGGCTGTGTACGGCTATGTCTATTTCCTTACGCAGCAGGGCCTCCTCCAGTTCCTTGACGAACGCAGCCGTCCCCAGCCGGTCCAGCCGGGTATGCCGGTTGCGGTCCCCGGAGGTTACAACCTCCCTGACGCTGACTTCCACATTAAGATTTATCGCCCTTATCCTCTCGACAACCGAAGCTGTCTGTATCAGGGCCAGTTTGCTGCGCCGTGAACCGGCGATGATCCTGGCCCTCATTTTTGCTTCTCCGTATCAAGCTGGAAAAGCTCGCTTATCAGCCTGGCATGTTCGCCGTCCCCGTCGGCCTTAAGATATTGAATGGGGTCTTTAAGTATCTTGTTTACGATCGACTTGGTCATGGCCTCCAGGCTTGCCTGCTCCTCTGCAGACAATGGCCGCAGCTTCTTGAGCGTCCTGCTGAGCTGCCTGTCCCTGATCTCCTCGGCCCTGGCCATCAGTGCGCTGACCAGCGGCCTTACCTCCAGCGACTTCCACCAGGCTGCCAGCCTCCTCATCTCATCCTCAACTATCTCTTCCGCCCTGCCTATCTCTTTCAGGCGCCCTTCGCGGTTGGTCTCGTAAATACCGGTCAGGTCGTCGATATTGCGCAGCGCAACGTTGGGTATGTTCCCCACCTCAGGCTCGACGTTCCTGGGCAGGGCGATATCGATGATGACCAGGGGCCTGCCCCTGCGGCTTTGCATGGCCTTTTCTATGTGGTCCGTTCCCAGCATCCTGTGGGGCGCGCCGGCACAGGTGACAACTATATCGGCGGCTGCCAGTTCCCGCGGCAGATAGTCCAGCCCCACCGGTATTCCGCCCACCCTCTGGACCAGCCCCGCGGCGCGCTGATGTGTGCGGCTGGCCACGGCGATGCGTGCAACGCCGCGGTCTTTGGCTACCTTCACCACCAGCCGGCCGGCCTCCCCCGCCCCTATCACCAGCATCGTCCGGCTGGATAACTTGCCCAGTATCTCCTCGGCCAGGTTTACAGCTATGGAGCTGATGGAAAGGGCGTTGCGGCTGATGCCGGTTTCCTCCCGCACACGCCTGCCGGCCTGGACGGCGCCCTGAAAAACGCGGTTGAGCAGCAGGTCGGCCATCCCCGCCTTGTCGGCAGCTTCCAGCGCCTGCCCTACCTGTCCCAGTATTTCATATTCGCCGACCACCATCGATTCCAGCCCGCCGGCCACCCGCAAGAGGTGTCTTGCCGCCTCGGTATTCTTCAGTATGTAAACATAATCTGAGTGGGCGGCGCCTTCATTTCCGGTCAGCGACTCCAGGAAGCGCCAACCGGCCTTTTCCACCATGGCGCCCTCGCTGCCCGACGTGTAGATTTCCGTGCGGTTGCAGGTGGAGAGTATCACGCCGTGGCGGATGTGATTGTGAAGGGAGGACAACGATTCTCCCAGCCTCTCGACGTTGATCGAGGCCTTTTCCCGCACGACCAGCGGCGCCGTATGGTAGTTAATTCCCACCAGGCCAAGCTGCATAATCTTATTCTTGAGTCTGCTTATTTCCGGGGCCTTTCAGGTTATTAAGCAGCAGGCTTTTGGCTTTTTCCCGTTCGCCTTTCTTCAACAGCTCGATCATGGAATCGACATCCATGGCGTTCTGCCACTCCTCCGGGCCTGCCTGCATTCCCTGTTTCTTAACCTCGCTGCGGACCTCATCGACTATCTCGGCCAGCGCAGCGTACTCAACTCCGATGTCCTTCTCCAGCCGCGTCCTGATCCTGCGCGCCAGCGCCGGGCTGCGGCCGGCCGTGGAAACGGCTATGGTAACATCACCTCTGCGCAGGAATGAAGGGACGATGAAGCTCGAAAGCTCCCTGTTATCCACGATATTGACCGGCACTCCCCTCTCTTCCGCCTCCTGCTCCACCTTTGTATTTATGTCAGTGTCTCCCGTAGCCGCAATGGCCAGGAACGCCCCGCCTATATCCCCGTGGCGGTACTTCCGCAGGACTATGTTTATCTTGCGGCGGGATGCCAGCTCCTCGAGACCGGCGCAAACATCGGGGCTGACGACTTCCACCCTGGCGCCGCACTGGAGCAGGGACTGCACCTTGCGCAGCGCCACCTGTCCGCCGCCCACCACCACGCAGCGCCGGCGGGTCAGATTAAGGAAAACAGGGTAATAAGAGCTCAATGTTCTTCACTCATATCGCATATTTGATCCTGGTCTTTTTAAGTTCCTTTAGCGTAAAAAGAGCTATGAAATCGGTCAGGCCGCAAGCGGCGGATAAGCGGCCGATATCCTCCCTGCAACTCTCCCTATCGCGGCCGTGCAGCATGGCGAAAAGATTATATCTCCAGTTTTCCGGCGTCTTTCTTGCGTAGCAGTGGCTGACCTCGCTGAAAGCCGCCAGGCTGCGCCCGGCGCTGTCCACCTTATGCGGGGCGGCGTACCAGCAGGTCAGGGTGTTGGCGCCGTAACCCGCCCGGTTGTGGTCGAGGGAAACTCCGTAGCGCCTGATGACACCGCTGCGCATCAGGGAAGCGCAGGCTTCCAGGAAATTGTCCTCGTCCATCCCCAGCTTTGCTGCCATAGCGGCGAAGGGTGCTGGCGATAGCGGCAGGTCCTGCTGCAGCTCATTAATCACGAGTTTTTCAGCCCGTGTTAATCCCGGCTTTGCGGGCTTCAGGTTAACTCCGCCGCTGTCGGCTGGCGCAGAGCTGCCTCCTCCCATATCGAAATAGGTACGCAGCTTGAATACTTTTATAGCCGGCAGCGATATGCAGCCGGAGGCGCCGCAGTCGCGGGCTATTTGCTCCAGCTCCGCTGTAATTCCGGCGTTCTGTGGCACGGCCAGTGTAAACCATATATTGTATGCGTGGTCCCGCAGGTAGGCGTGGCTGATTCCACGGTGTGCGACCAGCTTCCCGGCGGCACCCTCAATTTTTACGTCATCCAATTTCATAGCGGCCAGCGTGCTCTCATAGCCCAGCTTCGCTGAATCCACGATCGGGCCGATCTGCCTGATCAGGCCGTCCGACTTTAGCTTGCCCAGGCGCCGCATGACTTCGCCGCAGCTCATATCCAGCTTGCGGCCGAGCTCGGCATAAGGCGAGCGGGTCAGCGGGAATTCCCCCTGCGCCAGGCCCAGCAGGCGGCGGTCTGAATTATCGAGGCCGCTATCACGCATTTACAGGGTCCTCCGGCTGTGCCTGTGGCTGATGGATGCAGTAAGGCTCGGCCTCCAGGTAGTCCCCCGTCGCCTCATAGGCGCGCGCCCGGCAGCCTCCGCATATTTTCCTGTATTCGCACAGCCCGCATTTGCCCTTTAGCTTGCGCAGGTCCCTCAGGTCACGGAAAAGGGGAGCGCCCTCCCATATCTGCTTAAACGGCTGCTCCCTCACATTGCCCGCTTTCACGTCCAGGTAGCCGCACCCCTGTACCGCGCCCCTGTGCGAGATAAAGCAGAAGCCGCTCCCCGCCAGGCACCCACGGCTGATGGAATGGAACGCATGGCCCGGCCTCACCGGCACCGGGAGCCTGCCTTCGCTGCCCTGCCACCGCTGCTTCATTATGCGCAGATAGTGGGGCGCGTCCGTGGGCTTGAAGAAGATCCTGTCGCCCATTTTCTGCTGCATATCGTATATCCGGTTGAGCGTCTCCTCGTGCTGCTGCGGCGAGAGCGCAACGCTCTCCAGGCCTTTGCCCCGGCCTGTGGGCACCAGCAGGAAGGGGTGAAAGGCTACAGCGCCCAGATCGACTGCCAGCCACAGGAGATCGTCCAGGTAGGCTATATTCAATTGGGTAAGGGTGCAGTTGACCTGCACCTCGATGCCTGCGCGCCGCGCATTATGGATGCCTGCTAGCGCGGCATCATAGGCGCCGGCCCGGCCCCGGAACTTGTCTTGAAGCTCCGCCGACGGAAAATCCAGGCTCACCGCCAGGCGTGACATGGGGATTTCCTTCAGCCTGGAGGCCGTTTCCTCCGTTATCAACGTCCCGTTGCTGCCCATAACTACCCTTAATTGCCTGCCGGCTGCATATCCGGCGATGGCAAAAAAATCCTGGCGCATGAGCGGCTCGCCCCCCGTTAATATCAAAATGGGCTTTCCCACCGCCGCTATACCGTCGATCAGGCGCAGGCACTCTTCCGTCGACAGCTCGCCGCTGTAGGCGTCGCCGGCCGCTGAGGCGCGGCAGTGGGCGCAGTAGAGGTTGCAGCTGCGCGTTATCTCCCAGGCCACCAGTTGCAGCCCGGGTTTAATCACATCTGTTTCTTCCATCCTTCCGCAAGCCATCTTCAAATACTTATTTCCGCTTCGGTCAGGTAGCAGGCCGGGTCCTCGGCCCAGATATCGCCGTGGACGGCTTCGGCGCGCACGCGCAGGCTGCCGTTGCACAGGTCGAGATAACGGCAGCGGGAGCAGCGTCCCTTGAGAAGCTTCTTGCGCTCCCGCAGCCCCCGCAGCAACGGCTCCGAGGGGTCCTGCCAGATCTCGCCGAATTTCCGTTGGGTGACATTGCCCAGCGGGTAATGCATCCAGAACTGGTCGGGATGCACCTCCCCGACGTCATCGATGCAGCCTATCCCGACGCCCGAGCTATTCCCCCCGTTGGCTTTAAGCAGCTCCATCACCCTGCCGGCGCGGCCGGGGTCCTCTTTCAATAGCTTCAAATACAGGTAAACGCCGTCCGCATGGTTGCCTACCGTCAGTACTTCCTTGCTCAGGCCGCGCCTGTGCAGGTCGAGGGTATTGCGGCAAATCTCATCCAGTGTAGATCTGGCCTGGCCATGCGTCAGGTCTGCTTCCTGCAGGCTTCCGGCGCGGCCGGCGTAGGCCAGGTGATAAAAGCACAGGCGGTCGATGCCCTCTTCCTCGGCCAGGCCGAAGATGTACGCTACCTGATCGTGGTTAAAACGCGTTATAGTCATACGTAAAGAGACCCGCATCCCCAGTGTCAGGCAGTTCCTGATGCCCTGCAGGGCGGCCCGGTAGGCGCCCCTGGCACGGCGGAAGCGGTCGTTGGCGGCGCCGATACCGTCCAGGCTGATCCCCACCTCGGCCAGGCCGATAGCTTGAAGCCGGCCTGCCTTTTCGCCGTCTATCAGTGTGCCGTTGGTGGAAAGGGCCACGCGCATTCCCTTCCTGCAGGCCAGAGCGGCCAGCTCGAATATATCCGGGCGCAGGAGCGGCTCGCCCCCTGAGAAAAGTATGGCCGGGACTTTGAAATCCGCCAGGTCTCCTATAAGTTTCCTGCCTTGGGCGGTAGTCAGTTCGGCCGGGTCCTTTCTATCCAGTGCGCTGGCATAGCAGTGGATGCAGCGCAGGTTGCAGCGCCTGGTGCAGTTCCAGACCACCACCGGCCCGCGGCCGTTGCCTCCGGCTTGGCCGGTATGGTCGCCGGCCACGCCCTGCGAACCGTAGCGCAGGCTGTCGCCCGGGCTGATCGTATCGCAGAGCAGGCGCGAGATTGAGATCATGATGGGTCGCCCCCTTTAAGTTCGCCCTGTCTCTGCTGGTGTGCGGTCACCAGCGAGACCAGCGCCTCGTCCATCAGGTGCGCCGCCAGCGGTATGGCCTCCACGAAACGCCCGCTGAAAGCTTCACGTTTTTTCATTAAATGGCCGGCGGCATTCATTATGATATCGCGGTGAAGCATGAAAGCCTCTACCGATTCCGTCAGCGGCAGCCCTGACTCGGCCAGCGTCATGCCGAAGCCCTGCCCGGTCTGGCGCGCCAGCCCGATGGTCTCCTGCCGCGCCGAGGCATCGCTTACATGCCTGACGATCAGCCCCAGCAGGCTACGTCCCAGCTCGGCCAGGCGCTGCTGGGAGCTCCTGTCCAGCTTGCTGTACCAGGCGCTTGCCTCCAGGTGGCTTCGGGCCGTCCGGCGGTGCAGGCCAACCGTATCTTCCATCTCGGATACCAGGTCCTTAACGTCCAGCACCTTTTGACTGCTCTTCATAAATTGCAGCAGGTCGGATTTGGCGTAGCGCCGGTGTCCGCCCGGCGTGATGAAAGCTTTGAGCCTCCCTTCGTCCGTCCACTGGCGCAGGGTGGCCTCGTTAACCCCCAGTATGCGGCTGGCTTCTTTTATGGTTACTACCGGATCCCGAATCAAAAATCCCCTCCCCAGGCATCAGCCATCCCCGGCTGATTTGCACTGGAAAATCTATAAAAATCTACTAAATTCTACAAAATACTCTGAAGAAAGGGAAATCATTTCATTGAGGCATCCTCACCCGCGTCATTGCGAGCGAAGCGAAGCAATCCTTTGAGCGGAGGTACGGGGCCATGAGATTGCCACGTCGCTATGCTCCTCGCAATGACAATTTAGGAAACCGGTCATTGCAAGCGTCCTCCATCACGTCATTGCGAGCGAAGCGAAGCAATCCTTTGAGCGGAGGTACGGGGCCATGAGATTGCCACGTCGCTATGCTCCTCGCAATGACAATTTAGGAAACCGGTCATTGCAAGCGTCCTCCATCACGTCATTGCGAGCGAAGCGAAGCAATCCTTGGAACGAAGGTAGTTGCCAGACCCAATCCCATGAGATTGCCACGTCGCTATGCTCCTCGCAATGACAATTTAGGAAACCGGTCATTGCAAGCGTCCTCCATCACGTCATTGCGAGCGAAGCGAAGCAATCCTTGGAACGAAGGTAGTTGCCAGACCCAATCCCATGAGATTGCCACGTCGCTATGCTCCTCGCAATGACATTTTTAATAGAGCCCATTGAATAGTACTCTCCGTGCCTAACGGGAAAATGGGCACTCGCCTGTAAGCAGTCCACCCGGGCAAGGGGCGTTGAAGAGGGGGGCTAAAGCCACTCTTATAAATAGAATCCCCTCTTTCCTGAGGGGGAACAGGTTCCCTCTTCGTATCCGGCGACAAGGGGGTATGTGTTCTAAGGCTGAGGTCGTCCGGGTAGGGGGCGTTGAAGAGGGGCTTTAGCCCCTCTTATAAATAGAATACCCTCTCCCTCAAAGGGAGAGGGTAGGGTGAGGGTAGACCTGCTTAGACCTGCTGTGAATAAAAGGGGAAGGGGCGGCAGTTGCCGCCCCTTCCGTGGCTATCGGTAACGTACCGGGTAATTACACCCTGCGAGTTTTGAAGATGAGTATCAGGGTGACGATTACCAGGATGGCGCCGATGGCGATGATGACCCAGACCCAGAGTGGGGTCGCAGGCTCTGCAGGGGCAGGAGCTGCCGGTGCAGGTGCGGGCATGGTCTGGAAGCTGAAGGTTGCCGACCAATCGCTCGGGATGTTCTGGCCGTTAACTTCGAGCGCCTTTACACGCCAGAAGTAGCTGGTTGCGTAATCCAGAGCGCCGCTGTATGAGTAAGCGGTGGTGGTGGTGTTGGCGGTGGTAACCATCTGCTTGAACTCGGAATCCTTGGCGAGGTCGAATTCGTACTTGGTGGCCTCTTTCCAGGGGCTCCAGGAGAACTGGGTCGGGGTGGTTGCTACGCCGATGCCGCCGTTGTTCGGGCTGAGCAGCTGTACGCCATAGTAGGGGGTGTTGACGATGAAGCCTGCTTTGACGGTGAAGCTGCGAACCTCGGACCACGGGCTGTCGGCGATCTGGCTGGTAGCGGATCTGGCTGAGCGGATCCTCCAGTAGTAGATGGCGCCTGCTTCAGGCAGGGCTCCGGGAGGAATCCAGGCAGCCGGGCTGGTGTTGTTGGTGCTATCCATTTCGAACAGCAGAGAACCGGAAACAGCCGTGATCACGCCCTGACCGCCGCTCTGTGACCAGTTCTGACTGGGATCGATTCTCAGGGTGAAGTCCTTGTCTTTGGCTATCTGGCATTGATACCAGGTGGTCAGACAAAGCTGTTCCCAGGCCAGGTCGATCTGCTGGTTGCGGCCGCTGACCGGGTCAGCGCCCACCAGGAACTGATCAGCCGGGCTCTTGAGTACCGGGCCCTTCTTGGCTAAACAGTCGGTGAAGCCCCAGAGCATGCCCTGGTTGGCGTTGGGGGTGTAGCCAAGGTTAAGTAATGGGGCCGGATCAAAAGGAGCACCGGTTAAAGTCTGGAACACTTCGTGGCCCAGGAATCTGCCGGTAACAACTACCGACCCAGCGGGCAAACTAACTGCAGGAGGGACAAGGTTAGGAAGGGTGTGTGCCTCGTTGTCGATGGCGTAGAGGCTGGTGTTGGTGTCGAGAGTGCAGCAGCCGCAGGCCTTGAGTGAGCTCGGCTCGAGTGTGAAGTACACGCCTACTTGGGTCAGCGGGACGAACGTATCGAGACAGCACCACTGGATGCCCGGCTTGGGTATGCCGTTGCGAGGTACCAGTGTGCGGCAGACAGCACTGTCGAGCTGGAGATGAGTATTGAGGATCTGGGCATGTGCCGAGTAGAGGGCAGGCTGAGGAGAGCCGGTGAAGGCCTGAACGATACCGAACTGGCCTACTATGTGAGGAGGATTGACGGTGCCTGCAAAATTGCTCGGCCAATCAAGTGGGTTGGGTAGAGGGGCCGCGAAGACATAGCCGTTGCCGTTGGCCGCGCTCATCATGTCGCCGTCAACCCATCTGCCGAGTGACGGTATGGTGTTGCGGTAAACGGTGCCATGGCTGCCGTCAGCAGAGTCGTCGGCCATGTAGATGAACTGATTGTTGGCGAAGTCGACGTCAAAGATGACGTGCTCGTTGTCATGGTTGGGTATAGGATCGGCCGTTACTTGGAGGGTGACGGCCTTGTCCAGCGAGTACGACGCGGGATAAGGAGAGTTCTCGGCGCCGCCCACCAGGACCTGGCCGTCGGGAACGGCCGCTATGGTGTGTGCAAAGAGCAGCTGGCTGTCGTAGTTGGGCAGGTTGGTGGACCAGGAGGTGCCGGTGTAGGGCAGCCTCTGGACCACGCCGTCTGCACTGACTACGTACATGGTGGTGCTGCTTTCGAAGACGAAGTCCTGTACGGGGTATCTGGGGGTGATGGTGGCCCAGTAGTCGCCGAAGTCGGGAGACCAGGCCATCACGCCGCCGCTGTTGGCTGCTGCGGTGGCCGTGGCAAGCTGTGCCGCCCAGCCTACGATCTCACCGTCTTTCTTGTCGGTGCAGGATTCTACCAAGCGCAGGATGGGAAGGTCAGACTGCAAGATATTGCAGGCGCCTGCGGTCGGTCGGCAGTATACGCGCTCCCAGTAGGTGCCCAGCGGCGGTACCGCAGGCAGCGGTGCAGCCACGTTGGGATTGATGGTGGTGCGCCATACGCTGTCGAACTCGTTGCACAGGATGGGGCCGACATTATCTACGTTCTCATTGACTGAGGCCAGGTAGATGGTCGTGCAGTCGGGTGCAACGGCTACATCGTTGAACCAGTCGATGGTGGTATCGATGATCGAAAGCTGGTTCCAGGTCTCGCCGTTGTTGCGGCTGATTGCAAAGGCCGATTCGTCATTGGCTGAGACGGCGCCTTTGGCAAAATTGTTCCACCATTGGCCGCCAGTGGGGCGGCAAAGGTTATGTTGGCGACAGGGATCGGTGCGCCAAGTATGGTGAAGGCTTCGCCCTGTCCTTGCCCAGCTCCGAAGAACTGGTTGGCTATGGCTGCAACCTGACCGTGGTGGTCGGAAGGGCGGCCAGTGCGCCGGTGGAGACCAGGCCCAGGGAGCCGTCGGCGTTCCAGCCCACCAGGGCAGCGCCGACACCCAGCTGGTTGCCAGGTGTGCAGGCTAGTACGTTGGCTGCGCCGGTGGTGGCTTTAAGTGCGGGATACCAGCATGGGATAGGGCAGGTTGTCGGTGAATCCGTGAACCACGTGGGCACGGTCGCCGTGCAGGGGTAGCCCATGCGCTCGCCTGCCAGCAGCTTGCCTGAGGCATAGGTGCCGAAATAGGCGATGCTGTAGATGGACTTGGCCGGGTTGGATGAGTTGTCCATCAGCACGTAGATGGTGCTGTCGTCGATGCGGTAGATGCCGTCCTGTGTTGCGCCTAGTGCCGTGCCTTTCCAGGCAAGTGCAGGATCATAAGCATCAAGGCTGATGTAAGCCCTGCGCAGTGAGGATGACTGGCCCGAGAAGTCGGACGGTAGCTGAATGCATACGTTGTTAAGTCTGGCTATGATTGGGGAGTTGGAAGCCAGGTTGGTGTTCCTTATGTTGATGGAAGTAGCGTAGGCCCAGCCGATTGTAATGTCCTGGTTGAGGTCGCGCAACGCTATGTTGTAATAGGTGCCGCCGGCAGGCGTTGCGCCCACCAGGGCTACCGATGAGTCGCCGTTGTAGGTCGGCGAGAACTTGATGGCATAGAAGTCGAAGGTTGCAACATCAGGCCCGCCGCCCGTTAGAAGGCCGAAAGGCATTGCGATGCTGCCCGGGGCGGCTAAAATTGCTGGTCGAGCCAGTTGTTGAAGCCGGTGGAAGACCTGACAAACCATCTGCCGGCGCCTGCGCCGGTGGTGGTGACAAGGCCGATGTCGCGTTTGCCGCCGTAGTCGATCGAGATGTCGAGGTTGCGGATGTACTCGGTTGGGCCCAGCGGGCAGTTGAGTCGTCCAGCCCCAGGCATCGCCGTCAAAGGCCATGTCCCAGGTGTTGCCGCCGTCGCTGGATACGAAAATCCTCTTGGGGCCGCTGCGGAAGCCGGTTGCCGGCGAGCGAGGTTGGCGCCGTGATCAGTGCGATCCACCGTTATTGGCCGTCGCAGGTGACCGCTACGAACTTGGGATCGTCGGGCGCTATGGCTACCTGGTAGAGGATGGCTGGCAGGCCGCTTGACGCCGCCCTTGGGGATTGAAGCTGGGTTGATCGACAGTATCACGCCTGGCGTAGGATGAAGCCGGGAGAACGGATAAGTCCCAGCTCTTTGGTTCCCGGGGCGGCGATGCCGCTCGTATTGCTGTTCGAGCACGTTGCCATAGCCGGGGACGAAATTCGCGACTGCAAAGTTCCAGTCCTTGACTATCCAGTCCAGGGTCTGTCCGTCATTGCCGACAGCCATGCCCAGGATTTCACTGCCCCTCGGATGCCTTGTGGTTTCGGAGCAGGATTTGATCATTTAGGGGCCTACCATGGGGGTGAGGGTGGCAACGGCATAACCTACCATCTTGTAGTTGTCGATGTCGTTCTTCAACGGCATCGAGTTGGGGGTAAGGACGGTATCCCACCTCATGATGCCCGGGTCCGCGGAAACCGCTGCCGGCGCCGCGATGCTGACCGGGATCACGAAGGAGGCTACCATGAATATAGCTGCGAAAACTCCAAGTATTCTTGGAAACCTAGTTTTCATTATTCCTCCTGAATTTTTTAAACCCGAAAACTCCTTTCAGGATCCGTCTCCGGACCCCGGATTTCATCTGTCGGGAACCCCCGGCAAAAAATTCGACCTCCTTGCACGGGAGTTTTTTTACGGATAACTTATTTACCGGTGGTAACGGGTGTTATCCTGCCCTGCTGTTTAGAGCCCGCCTGGCTTAGGCTGTCCCCCTGATATAGACGCTATGCCCCGGGACCAGGGCTGTGGAAAATTTGCCTGGGCAGTGCTTACAGCCTGCCACCGGCATCGCTCATGCACATCACCTCCTTGTATGTTTAATGCCAATAAACTACAGACAAGTATAAATGAGTATAACTTGCCTTGGATACAAGTATAACATACCCTGTCAAGAGCGCAACCCGATCGTGTTTTTGAGCAAAAATCCCAACCCCCTTAACCCCCCTCCTCCACGACATTGCGAGCGTTCTATCCCACGTCATTGCGAGCGTTCTATCCCACGTCATTGCGAGCGCCCTCAACCATGTCATTGCGAGCGTTCTATCCCACGTCATTGCGAGCGCCCTCAACCATGTCATTGCGAGCGTTCTATCCCACGTCATTGCGAGCGCCCTCAACCATGTCATTGCGAGCGTTCTATCCCACGTCATTACGAGCGAAGCGAAGCAATCCTTGGAACGAAGATAGTTGCCAGACCTAATTCCACGAGATTGCCACGTCGCTACGCTCCTCGCAATGACATTTTTAATAGAGCCCATTGAATAGTAGCCTCCGTGCCTAACGGGAAAATGGGCACTTGCCTGGAAGCAGTCCACCCGGACTGGGGGCGTTGAAGAGGGGCTTTAGCCCTCTTATCAATCTTTCCTCAGTATAAGTTCCAGGGCATAAGCGGCATGAGCTCCACAGTACCTGGTGTCAGTCAAGAATTCCTCCAGGCTGACATCTATCCTGCCTGTTTTATATCCTGTTAGCCTGCCCAATAAGCGCAGTCCTTTATCTACGATAGGGTAGCTTTCTACATTAGCATCCGGCGGCATACTGGCAAATCTAACCCTGTACTTTAATTGTTGTAAGGTTGTAATGAGCCCTTTGTACTTATCTGGCATTTTCCTCAATAATGTCGGGTGCAACTCCATGCAGAGCGCCATATTATTATCCCTTAACGTCTTAATACCACCCGCGATTATTTCGGGACAATACCCTTCAACATCCATACGGATTACATCTGGCTTGATATTTCGTGATATAGTAAATTCATCAAGTGTAGTTATGGGTATGGTTTCATGTCCATATTTTTCCAGCGTGTTACCGATTGAACACAAATTACCATGTTCTGACAGGCCAATGTCTACATCGCCCGTGTAATCCCCGATCGCTATCTTATAAGTCTCTACATTGCCGATATTGTTTAACTGCAGATTCCTGCCAAGCAAATCATAATTCTTCGTTACCGGTTCAATGGCATATACCAGGCCCGTTTCCCCAACCAGCCTCGCTTCCATCAGGGCGTAGTAGCCTATATTTGCGCCTATATCTATAACAATCTGCCCCGGCTTCAATACGGTATTGCAAAACTCGCCGGTAAAGCATGGTTCTCTCAACTTATTGGCATATAAATCTACGGATATGCCTTTGTCTGATGTATCTAGTATCATAAGGCTGCCCTTGACATCCTGTATGATATAGGGGCAATCGATCTTCCTTAATTTTCTACAATTGAACCACCTGGTTATGATTGCAGCTATAGTATATATTGTTCTACCTGTTATAAACATTGCTCTATGCATGCTTTCTCCCTTTTGAAGGGTAGGTAAAGGTTATTTGCCGTAGCTAACGCTGTGGGACATGTGTTCTAACGCTGAGGCCGTCCGGGTAGAGGGCGTTGAAGAGGGGCTTTAGCCCCTCTTATAAATAACTAACCCTCTCCCTCGAGGGAGAGGGCAGGGAGAGGGTGATCCATCTTAGTAGTAGTATTCCTTGAGGCGCTGTATGAAGGCCCTCAGCAGTAGTATGAAGACCACCAGCAGCACCAGGCTGGCCCCCACTACCAGCCACATATTGATCAGGCCCACCTGGAAGGCATAGGGTGAGAGGGCCCAGCCGCTCTTGTTGCCGACGGCATCCACCGCCTGAATGTGCCAGTAGTAGGTGCCCGGGTCGAGGGTCATGGTGACCTGCGTGTCTTTGATATTGGCCCTGCGCATGCCGGGCATCAGGGGGAAGAAGTTCAGGTTGTCGGCCACCTCCAGGTTGTAGGCGACCTGCCCGCCGCTGTCATCCTTGGACGGCATCCAGGTGAAGGTCACGGGCTGGCTGCCCATCACTCCCAGCCGGTCGGAGGTGGGTGAGACGGGTGTCGGTGTGGTTGGCGGGGTGGTCTGCACCGGAAGATCCCAGGTGGCCGGGCTGCCGGAGGCGCCGGAGGCGTCGGTGGCGGTAATGGAATGCCTGGCGGAGGAGCTGTCGGGGACGGTGAAATTGTAGATGAAGTGGCCGACTTTATCGGTGGTCGGGGAGTCGGCCACTACAGTATCGTCAAATTTGATGGAGATGTGGCTGAGGGCGGCGAAGCCGTCGCCGGTGATGGTGGCGGTCTCGCCCACCTTGGGCATGCTGGGCTCTATCTTAATGGAGGCCGCGATCGTAAAGCGCACCGAGGCGTCCTGGTTGAACAGCTTGGCGGCGGTGGCCTTGATGACATGGGTGCCGCCCACCAGCACGGGTATGGGCAGGTCTGCATTGAAGCTGCCCAGGCTGTTGGTGTTTGCCGCTAAGCTGTTGGCGACCCCGTCGATATACATGGTCACATTATCGTTGGCTGAGAACCCTGTTCCGGACAGGCTGGCGCTGGAGCCGGCGCTGACCTGGGAGCTCTTCAGTATGAGCGAAGGAGTTATGATACAGGAGAAGTTGATCATCTGCTCGGCACGCCCGGACGGGATGTAGTGGAAGTAGTTGGCGCCGTTGCTGGCCTCGGGGATGCTTATATTGATGCTGACAGACTGCTGCAGCCTCTGGTTCCAGCCCTCGGCCACCTTCACGGCAGTAGGATCATCCGACATGGTGGGCGATTTGCTGAACCAGATCTCGTATTTGCCGTCCAGCGGGTAGGCGCCGCTCTGGATGCTCAGGTTGACCTGGGTGCCGGTCGTGCCCGTATTGGGCGAAAGGGTGGACGTTATGCCGCATTTACCGCCCGCACAGCCCTGGCCATCAACGGGCAAAGCAGGGATAAGCGCAGAAAGCGCTATAAAAAGCACAAAAATACCACACAGATATATACATATCCTCATGACAAAATTTATATGCCTTTCATCGGCCTTTGTCAAGCTTCCAGATACGGAAACGACATAATATTATTGCTGCTCTAGAACAAATGTACTAATATTATGCATCATGCCGGATGGGACGGTTTTGCTACAGGAATATGGGAACTGGAGGGACGGCGGTTGCGACCTGCACCCGGCCTGTCTGGAATGTCCGCTGCAGAGGTGCATTGAGAAGGTGCCGCGCGGTCGGCAAAAGAGGCGGACTGACGACCGCGCCGGCCAAATTAAAAAAATGCGGGCCCGGGGATTCACATCTCGGGAGATAGCGGCTGCCTTCGGGGTTAGCACTCGAACTGTCCAGAGGGCGCTGGAACATGGCGGCAGCGGTCTGAAACCACAGGAGGATCTGTCCCGGCCACACATTTCACCTGAATCCTAGCAGGCGATTGTTATGCAAATATTAACATATATAAAGGTATATGATGGCTGACTTCAAACCGCAGGATTTAAGCCAGCTCGACAAGGACCGGTTCAGCTCTTATTCCGGTAACCTTGCATTTTACGGCGGTACTCAATGGGCCAAGACCAGTAAGAACCGTCAGCTCGTCTTCAACTATTCCAAGATCGCCATCGATAAGATCACCAGCTACCTGATGAATGGCCTCAATTATTCCTTTGAGCCGCTGGCAGTCAATGGAATATCAGCAGGGAAACCGCCGGCCGCTAATGGAAAGGTAGATATCGGTAAGCAGGCCAGTATCAGCAGCAGCTTGATTTGTCGGCCGTTTGATACCGTTTTTTATTGGCCGCTATCTTTTATTTTGCTATTTTGCAGCGTTATGTATACTACGGCGTGTCTGATCAACAGACGAGCAATCTTAAGCGTAAAGTTACAGTTGTCCATGGCGTATTACTAATTATTTCTCAAGCAAAATCTGCGGACAATCCAGCTTGTATGAACAGGCGACTTTAATCAAATTGTCGCTGCTGATATTTCGCACTATATTGTCAACTAAGACCATGTATTTTGGCTTGAATCCGAAAGTTAGTATTTGTTCTAATAAAACCCCGATAGTTGATTCGGGATTATCAAAGTGCAAATTATGAATTTCTATATATAATTTAAAAGGAGACCATGTATTCTTCAGTGTATTTGTCATACCTTTAATCGCCTCAATTTCATATCCTTCGACGTCCATCCTTATTAAATTAACTTGATTTACTCTCTCCTTATCCAGGAACTCATCAAGGCTAACAGTATCAACCGTCTCTGTTTTCTGCGTTAGCCTGTAATGTCTTTGTTTTATATGGTTAGATATAATCTTACTGTTGGTATCAAGCATACTTCCCCAGTTGGATGCAGCCATTGAATTTATTTCGGATGCGCCGCTTTTGCTGGAAACAGCGACGCAATATGCTTTTATATTATTGTAGCCGTTGATATCAATATTCTTACATAGAATTTCGTAATTCTTTCTAATGGGTTCAATTGCATAAACTATTCCTTTTTGCCCTACAGCTGCCGCTTCTATAAGAGTAGAATATCCCAGATTTGAACCGATATCAACAACCGTCATCCCTTCTTTAACTTCCTCTTTCAACATGCGCGTTGCCAGTTTCCCATGAATTCCCGTTAAAATAAGTAATTTTGAAATGCCCGGATCTGAGAGATCTAAATACATCCTATTGCCTTGAATATCACGCAGCATCAGGTTATCACCGTGTCTCAACTTCAGGTATGCGATAATTGGTCCACTTAAAATATTGTAGGATATGAAATTTATTACGCTTAATACAGCTTCCTTTAAACCATCTTCGCGAGCAATTTTAATTAATTTTCTAATCCTGGCCAGAAGCATAATTTTACTCATTTTAAATTCACGTAAAGCCAATTATCGTATAAAGAGCTATAGATACTGTTACAAGTTGTCAGGTTCTGAATAATAAGATGACACCGGCGGAGATCAATATCACGCCCAGCCAGCCCCAGAGCGTAACATTTTCTTTAAATATTATGACGCTGAAGAGGGCTACCAGTATATAGGACAGGCCGCCTATGACAGGGTAAATACGGCTGAGTTCCATTTTTGTTAGCGCCAGCCAGAATGCCAGCACGCCTATAAATACAGCCAAAAAGGCCAGCCAGGTGACAGGGTTGATCAGGATCTTAATCAAGAAAGGGCCAATATCACCCGCTTCCCGCGGCGCCTGCCCGGCATCGAGGACCGTCCTTTTTACCAGCAGCAGCCCTAATACATTCCCGATAAGTGTGATAAAAATTAATAAATACGGCAATATAATACAACCCCCCAAAATTATTCGGTGGTTACCTCATTGGCTGTCTTAATGACGTAATCAACCTCTTCATCGCTTAACTTGGGATAAAGCGGGAGAGTAATCGTGCTATCCCCGATCTTCTCGGCAGTGGGGAACATTCCCCTTTTGAACCCATACCGCTGGCGGTAATATGTGAGCAGGTGGATAGCCCGGTAATTAACTGCAACACCGATTCCCTTTTCCTGCAGTCTGTGCAGAATTAAATCACGCCTTTTCGGATCAACCAGGATAGTAAACAGGTGCCTGGCGCTCTTCGAGCCGGGCATGATTTTCAAGCAGTTAACTTCGGGGTTAGACAGAAACCCCTGCTCGTATCTTTGACAAATATCTTCACGGCGGCGCCGGTTGCTTTCAATATCCTCCAGTTGATTCAGCAAAAGTGCCGCCTGCACATTGCTCATATTGTATTTCCAGCCCAGCATCTCCATATCCCAGTGCTCGTATTTCTTAGAGTATCTTTGGGTCGCCCCCTTGCTCATGCCGTGGAGCCTCAGCTTGCGCAACGTTTCAGCGATTCCCATGTCATTCGTACATACGGAGCCGCCTTCGCCGGAGGTTATATTTTTCGTAGCATAATAGCTGAAGCAGGCTGCATCACCCAGCATGCCTGGCCGTATTTCATCTCGCTTGCCTTCAATGCAGTGAGCCGCATCTTCAATGACCTTCAAGCCTTTCCGATCGGCAACCCCTCTGATTTTTTTCATATCGCACATCTGCCCGTAGAGATGTATGGGCATGACGGCCCTGGTTTTTGCAGTAATTGCAGCCTCGATTAAATTTGCGTCCAGATTACCGGTTTCAGGTTCGACGTCGATGAACACGGGGGTGGCCCCGGCATGAATTATGGAGTTGGCTGTGGCTATAAAGGTCATGGGGCTGGTAATCACTTCATCTCCCGCTCCTATCCCGTAGGCCAGCAGTGAAAGATGCAGGGCGGCGGTGCAGCTATTTACCGCAACTGTATTTTTACATCCCAGGTAATCAGAGAATTTTTCCTCGAATTCCTCTACTACCTCACCATGTGTCAGAAAAAGGGAATTCAATACCTCGACGACTTTGTCGATATCTTTGCGGCTTACATTATGTCTGTAAAATTCAACTCGCATAGTGCCTATACTATCATTTTCTGCAGGTGTAGACTACATTGCTTCGATCATATTAACTCTGCCTCGCTGACAATACTATAGCTTAAAGCATTTTAAAATTGAAGTTCCTTAAAGAAGAGGGTGTGTATGTTGATCTCGAACCTAAATATGATAAACTATGTTGCCATATGGGTAACTATTCCATATTTCAAAAAAAATACTCTATTTTTCTGTTCTATCTGTTCATTATCGGCGCGTGGATAGTTTGGTGCCTTTGTTTTTTAAATAAAGGTGTTGATGTCACTGATGAGGGATATTATTGCACCGAGGCCTGGAAGCTCGCGCATGGCGCACTGCCATTCCGTGACTCTCCTGCTGCGGCTGGTTTATCATTCTGGTTTTTATCCTTGATTTTCTATGTTGTCCCGCAGTTTCCGCTAATTGGTATGCGGATAATCTGGGCACTGGCAATGCTCCTCTTTGCATTATTCACGGCGCGAATATTGTTCAGGTATTTCAACCCTATGGCAATTAGCATTGGCGTAGTTATCGGTCTGTTTTTCACGGCCACAGCTTTAAATATAAAAGTCCTATCTTACAACAATGTGTTCATTCTCGGGCTGCTCTTTACCGTGTGGCTCTGGCTGGATGCTCAAAAGGGCAACGGTAAAATCCATTTAATGAAAGCCGCCGCCGCCGGACTCCTGGCTCTTTTGTCAACCCTATGCAGATTAACGCTATTGCCGATATTGCTATTACCTGTAGTTACTCTGGCATATGATTACCTCTGCAATGTTAAGAGGGCGAACTGGCCGAGACTTGCCATGGTTTATTTTGGATCATTTTCGGTAGGGCTGATAATAGCTATTCTCATATTATTCAGGGCAGGTATTCTTTATGACATACCACATTCTATGGCACTGGCACTGGAGGATAATGCGGGACATTCATTTAGCGCGCTTCTTAACAATTTCCTTTTTTCTTTCCGGTTTTATTTTGCGCCGGCTCTCGTGACCATATTTGTAGTGTGCATATTCAGATATAAAGCTGTATTTTCATTTGCCAAATTGCACATCGCTAAAGCGGCCTTGATAGCATCCTTAATAGCTATAATTGTTGTGACAGTTGGCATTCTCTCGCTTATCGCATGGCTGAAATTTGCCAAAGGTGTTTATTGGCCAACAAGCGCCACAATAGATTTATACAAGGATCCGCTCAATCTTCCTTTAGGGGCTACGCAATTATTGTTGGTTCCCTTAATTTGTATCCTTGCTACATATCTTGTAGTGCATCTATTGGATCAAGGAATTAAGGCGGAAAATGGTAGCCATGACAAATATTGTTTTAGCTTTATGGCAATATTTCTCATGATATTGATGATAACTGGGACAGCTAACCGGCCTGCTCCCACGGTCATGGAAATTGCCTGTATCCCTGTTGCGCTATCTGCTGGCATTATCTGTACCTGGTTACCGGAGTGGGAACGGTGTTTTAATTTAAAAGGTGCTTATACGTATGCGTTACGCATTATCGTGATTTTTATAGCGGTCTTTTATGCAACAGTGGGTTTATTACTGGCGAGATATCCTTTTAGAGATAGTTTCATAGGTGATCTTACGGCAAGTCCGACTTCAGAAAAGCTATCCTGCATATATACGACGGCTGGCCGCGCTCAAGTGATTGACAGGCTTGTTGCGGCCGTAAAAAATTATTCAAATGAGGACGACAGGATCCTAGCCTATGATGATATTCCGATGATCTATTATTTAACCGATCGTCTGCCTGCACCCTCTACATCGGCGATGCTTTCTGTTGGGACTAATCCTGATGCGTTGTTTTCGATAAGAAAGACGATTTTAGATGATATGATCAATAGAAATGGATTGCCGCGCCTTGTAATTAAAACAACCTATTCGCTAAGGAATCCAGGTTGGCCTGAAGTAAAAGATAGTAATGGCCAGATACCTGAGAACGACCCCATAGATCAATTCGTTAATGCGAACTATAGGGTAATAGAAAATATTGACGGCTTCTTGATTATGATTCCCAGGCAAGGATAATATCAAGTATGGCAGGGTCAATATTTACGGACACTATACGCCTTGGGATTTAGTGCAACCGTATTTTGCATCCCAGGTAATCAGAGAAATTTTTCTCTAATTCCTCTACCACCTCGCCATGTGTCGGAAAAAGGGAATTCAACACCTCAACAACTTTGTCGATATCTTTTCGGCTTAGGTTATGCCTGTAAAATTCAACTCGCATAGTATCCCTATACTATCATTTTCTGCAGATGTAGACTATCTTGGCAAAGAAATTGGCCTTAGGCCTGTATGTAGATACGTCGAAGCCAATATTTCTGAGCGTGTTCTCCAATTCAGGCGGGGTCCGGAAATAGCATCGGGAATGCGGATACAGGATGCGGTCCGCTAACGCGCTCTGCCAGTATTTGTAAGCCGGTTTTGCCTTTGGGTTCACCTCAGCAATCAATAAAACCCCGTCACGATGAAGGTTGTTGAATGCGAGCTGCAAAATTGCTGCCTGGTTCTGGACGGCTACATGGTGCAGAAAATCGGTCATTATCACGGCTTCACAGTTCTGCATAGGCCATTCAGTGGCATCCCGGCAGAGGAATTCAATATTCTTTCTGCTGTTAACGGTCTTGAGGGCCACTTTAATCCTTTGCGGATTCAAATCTATGCCGATAACCTGCATATCGGGAAAGCAAAGCGCCAGGTAATTGGCTGCCAGCCCATACCCGCAACCTACATCAATCAGTGTGCCCCCGGCGGGTAAAAACGGACGATAATAATCGAGGTCCAGCAGTCTGGCCCGCAATATGACATATAAATTTACGTAAAGGCCAAGGCCCTTGTATAATGCAATCAGCCTGTTATTCAGCTCTCGTGTCATTTTTTTCTGCCAGGATAATAATTGAAGCGCCGAAAGGTAAGCTAACATAATTCATCAGCCATTTTTCAATTCGCAATGATATTAGAAAAATCTCATTTATAACCGGCAGCGTCTTGAGCTCCGGCGACTTCTTGATATCAAACTCAACGCGGCCGGCGCTGAAACTTTTGCCCAGGAGTCTGACAGCTGCAAACAGGGGAAAAATAAAGAACATGTAATATGATATCCTCTTGACCGTGAAGCCGTTTTGCTCCAGTTTAGTCACAATTTCCCGCCGGCTATACCTGCGCTTGTGGTGGGCCATAATATCCCAGTATCCCCAGAGGAATTTATTGGCCGGTATGGTGATCAATAACTTCCCGCCGGGTTTCAAAGCTCTGTTCATCTCAAGTAAAGCCCCGGCATCATCCTCAATATGTTCGAGAACATCAAGGGCCTCTACCACATCATAGCTATGTATAAAAGGCAAAGCCATGATATCCACCTGATACAGTCCTTCAATCGCACCACGCCTTCGGCAGAGCTGTAAACCTTCCAGGAAAATGTCGGCGCCGTCTACGGCAATTCCACTTTCTCTGAGATAGGATAAAACGCTGCCGTTACCGCATCCTATTTCGAGCATGCTTAGTTCGTTTGTATTACCTACATACTTTTGCAGGAAATTCAGTATTATCTCTTTTCTGCCCACATGCAGGAAATGTTTTTTTTCGGTTTCGAAAATATATTCAAACAGTGAGGAGTCGTAACTATCCGGGGGTGCGCCGTGTGTTACCAGACACGGGATGCCGTCGGTAACCGGATAAAGGCTGGAGCAGCTCTCACAAATATAGGTGTCATCCTTTAAGGAAAGGAGATTTTTACATTTCGGGCAATAAAGGTCCTGCGGCATCGGTCTTAATGGTACTCGATTTTTCCGTTTCTGGTCTTGATGGGCACGTGCCTCATCCAGAGCTGTTTAATCCACCAGTCGCGGTTTTCTTTATACCAGTTGATGGTCCTATCCAGGCCTTCATCGAAGCTAACTTCTGCCTTCCAGCCCAGGATATCCCGTGCCCTGTTTGTACATGCAATATGCCGTTTTACCTGTCCCGGCCGGTCACTTATATTGGCAATCAGTGTTTTTGATTTGTCCAACTTCTCAAGCACCCTGGCAGCTATCTCTTTTACTGCCACGTCCTGACCTGAACCAATGTTTATAACCTGCCCTTTAACTTTATCCAGGCGGGCATGCAATATAGCGTCCAGCGCCACGCATAAATCCGTGACATAGGTCAAGTCCCTGGTATTCTCACCGCTGCCGTGCACCGTTAGCGGCTCGTCTAACAGCGCACTGGTAATAAATCGAGGTATTACTTTTTCCAGGTGCTGGTTCGGCCCGTACATGTTAAAGGGGCGCACTATTATCGCCGGTACGTCATATGTAACCCAGTAAGAATATACCAGCCTGTCGGCGCCTGCTTTGGCGGCGGCATACGGGCTGGCCGGATTAAGCGGATGGTCTTCTGTCATAGGGCTGGTCAATGCCGTCCCGTAAACTTCGGAAGTTGATATGTGTACAAATCTCTCAATCGATTCCTGGTATTTAAGCACGGCATTAACCACTACCTGGGTGCCAATAACGTCGGTCTCGAAAAAAATGGTATTGTCGAATATTGACCTGGCAACGTGGGATTCAGCGGCAAAGTGCACCAGCGTGTCTGCTTTGGACACAAGCTCGCTGACCAGTTCACCGTTACGAATATTACCATACCAGAAAGAAAACCGCTTATCACTTTTAATATTGTCAGGGATATTTTCTATGTTACCGGCATATGTAAGAGCATCGAGGACGATAATCCGGCAACCCGGGTAATTTTCAAATAAGTAACTTACAAAATTGCTACCTATGAAACCGGCACCGCCGGTTATCAGTATCGTTTTCAAAATAAAACCCCCAGATATTTCATACTCGGGCCAAAATAACCTGCAAATCCCCTTTTCGGGATGAATTAAGAAAATATATCCGTTCGAGTAAAGCAGCCATAATTTTCATGGATTTACCAAATTTACCTGTGACGATATGGGGCTTTATCATCTGCACTCTCCTTGCCATGGGAGAATAAAATGGGAATCCCCACTGTATATGCTCAATAATAGTAAACCCAGCTTTTATCAACTTAGTTTTCAGTTCCGCAGGCGAATAATTTCTGACATGGCCCAACTTCTCCTCGTAACTCCGATATCTTTCAAAATATCCTGCAAGAGTGCTTATGAGAAGGTATTTGCCGGTCATCTCATGCAGGTTTTTCATCGCTTTATCATCATCTGGCACATGTTCGAGAACCAGTGAGCAGAACACCAGATCGAATTTTTCATATAGACGCTCTTCCTGAATGTCCAGAACAGTGAACTGGCCTTTATATTTTTCGTTAGCAGCATTAATGGCTTTGTCTGAGATATCAATGCCGGCTATCTTGTTAACATTCTTACCCTTTGTAAGCATGGGTAGATTCAAACCCGGACCACACCCAACATCAAGGAGCGATTCATATTCTATTTTATTTAAAATATTTGTATAAATTCTGGTTAAGTGTTTATGAGCTGGACCATAACGCTGTATATCGCCATAGATTTCATCCCAAATTACGTTATAATCACAGCTCATTATTATTTACCTTTTGTACTTGCCGTATGTACCGATGCAACGAGGCTGACAAAATTAAAGCATGTTAATTGTAACATTATACGGCGGAAAGTGTTCCTGCCATGCCATCTCGATACCATACGTTTATTTGGGCTTCAATCTATCAATAATAGTATGTTCACTTGTTATCAAACCATTTGTGAAAAGTATAGGATGAAGCCTGGAGCCTGAAGCCCAGATCGGCCATCATCCTGTGCATATTGGGGTGATTGATGTGGGGGTACTCCTCAATCCATTCCGAAGCACAAGATTTGCCCCATTCTATGGTGTTAGTTATTAAAGCTTTGCCAATTCCTTTTCCCTGTGCGTCATGTTTGACGCCTGATATAATGCCTGAAATTCCTTTGCCAGGTACGGCTTGATGGCTGTGGAACCCTACTATACGTCCTGCCAATTCTGCCACAAGTACAATATCATCCGGTTTCTTTTCAAGGTACGAGTTACGGGCCATCTCGGCATACATAGCAGTACATTTGTCCCGATCCAGTTTAGGATCCTGGTGAAAATGACCTATATGATTGACATATACTTCACTGGCAATGGCAGCCAGATCATCTATTTCATTACTCTGGCAAGGGCGGATGACAGCCGGGCATTTAACAGTAACATTAGGAAAATCAGCCAGATAAAGCCGGTATCTCGTTACCGTATCCATAATTTCAAACCCATTCCTCTCCAGCTCCTGGGCAAAATGAATATTATCTGTACTGGTACGGCAAATCAGCAGCCTGACACCCTGCGCTTTACAGATATTAAACGCCTCCTGCAGCTGCCCAGCAGCCTCTTCACCGAGCCGGGCTACCTTGATGCCAAAGAAGCCAGTGTCCCATTGTAGAAATTCAACAAGTGCCATAAGACTTTTCCGTGCTATAAATAGTATTGATGATCAATGCAATTTCCATTACTGTAGTCTCTCACGGATTATATATTGCGGCCGGTTTCTGGCCTCTTGATGAATTCTGGCTATATATTCGCCTATGATCCCCAGCATTGTCAACTGCATGCCGGAGAAAATTGTAATGAGGATAACAGTGCTGGCAAAGCCGGGCACATCAAACCTGTATATCAGGTACCCCGCTAAATAGTAAATGGCCAGCAAAAAGCCAGCACCTCCCAGGCATATGCCGCTATAAGTGGCGATTTTAAGAGGCATATCAGAAAAAGAAACTACCATATCGAACCACAGCCTGCCCAATTTAAACAGGTTATATTTTGACTTACCCGATTGTCTTGGGATTCGTTCAACTTCTACCGATTCTATCTTAAAACCCATCCAGCATATCAGTCCATCTATGAATTTATTAGTTTCACTGAATAATCTTAGTTGATCAACAACCTCCGCTCTCAGTGCCCTGAATCCGCTCATGTTAGTTGGTATTGACGGCAGCATAATAGATAGAACCCACCTGGCAAATGCTGAACCTGCCCGTCTGTAGATGGGTTCCGTGGGGCTTTTAAAAACACCAAAGACGACATCACAGTCATTGCCTAATCTATTAATAAGTTTAGGTATCTCCTCCGGAGGGTTTTGAAGGTCAGCATCCATCGTAATTATTACTTCACCCCTGCTGGAATGAAAACCCGCCATAAGCGCCGGATGTTGCCCAAAGTTCCTGGTCAGCTTTATAACTTTAATGTTACCGTCTTCCTGGTGGATGGACTTCAACTTAAAAAAGGAATTATCCGTGCTGCCATCGTCGATAAAAATGATCTCATATGGATCCCCCGTAGCATTCATAACAGCGGACAATCTATGATAGAGTTTCTCAATATTATCGCTCTCGTTATAAACTGGAATTACGATTGAATACTTCGGGTTAGTAGCGGATATTTCATCTTTTGTCATATAAACCTGTACCTACCAATATGGAAACACCGTCGAGGGATTTATTGCGCTTTACGGGATGCCATTTAGATCGGTAGTTAATAATATTAACGGTACAATAAATTGTCAAGCCTGTAGTTTTTGCATTAATCAGTCGTATACCCGTATTATGTCCCCAGTATATTCAATAGCATAAAACAATCTATTTATGTACAATAACTGTCAACCATCGAGGGAATACTATAAGGAAGTATGCCATGGAATCAGAAAAAACGACGAAACAGATTTTGGAAGAGCAGGCCAAAGGAGAGCGGCACGCCTCCATGTACAATCTCGACGTTATAGAAGAACTGCATAATAAACTTGAGAAATGGCAGAATGCAGCCATATCACAAGAAGGAGGAGCTAACTGGAATACAATACCACATAGCCTTCTTGGGACAGAGATACCACGTGGCTTGTTTTATTCACCACGCGATGTCTGCAATACGGATTATTGTGAAGCCATTGGGTTCCCCGGTGTGAGCCCTTATACTCGTGGTATACATTCCAATATGTACCGCGGCAGGGAATTTACTATGCGCCAGTTGTCAGGCTTTGCAGGCCCGGAAGACACCAACGAAAGGATCAAATTTCTGCTGGCTCATGGCGCGACCGGCGTAAATATAATCTTTGATCTCCCGACAATACAGGAATACGACTCTGATAATAGGATGGCCAGGGGTCAGGTTGGCATGGGAGGCGTTGCTATTGATTCTGTGGAAGATATGGAGCTGCTTTTTAAAGGAGTCCCGATTGATAAAATAAGCGTTTCTCTGGTCTCACATTATCCAACCAATACTGCTATACTGTTCGCCATGTATTTAGTGATGGCCGAGCGCCGGGGTATCGCATGGGATAACTTGCGCGGGTCAGTACAGAATGACATGGTTGTTGAAGAGGTTGTACGGGGTGCGCCGGAGTATATAGCTCCCCGGGAATGTTTCAGAATTCAATGTGACAATATCGCCTTCATCAGGGAAAATGTTCCAGGCTGGAACTGCATTACGCTTAATGGATACAATCTTCGCGAGGCCGGGACCTCCGAAGTTACCGAAACTGCCGTCGCAATGGCAAATGCTATTGAAACGATTAAGGAGATGGTTGCAAGAGGATATAGTGCTGATTGGATAGCTGAAAGGATCACCTTTTTCTGGGATGTCGCCAACGATTTCTTTGTAGAAATCGCCCGTCTAAGGGCTGCAAGACGGCTATGGTACCGGATAATGAAATATAGGTTCGGTGCAAAGAGCTCCAGGGCCATGTTGATGAGATGTCATTCGCAAACCTCCGGATTGTGCCTGACGCGAGAAGAGCCTTTGAGCAATATTGTCAGGGCGGCCTACCAAGCCCTCGCTGCCGTTTTAGGCGGCACACAATCGTTGCATGTGGATTCATATGATGAAGCTTATTCGGTGCCGACTGAGGCGGCATCATTGTTGTCTTTGAGAACGCAACAGATAATCCAGGAAGAGACTGCCATTACCGAGGTTGTTGACCCGCTTGGGGGATCTTTTTATGTTGAGTCACTGACTGATGAAATGGAGAGACGGATACTGGAAGGGGTGAATGAACTGGAGGAAATGGGAGGATTAATTGTCGCAATCGAAAGAGGCTGGCTGCATAGGAAAATTACGGACTATATTCACCGCGAGAATGAAATGATTGATAAAGCCAAGATAAAGATGGTCGGCCACAATTGCTATAAAGCTTCCGGCGAAGATATCCCTGAGATTGATATCTTTGAGTATACGCAGGGCGCTGAAGAGAAGCAACGGCAGAAACTTAAAAGGCTCAGGCAAGAACGTGATAATACTGGCGTTATCAAATGCCTGGAGGAACTTCGAGAAGCATGCAAGCAACGGCGGAATATATTCCCTTATTGCCTTGAAGCGGCAAGAGCTAATGCCACGGAAGGAGAAATCGCCGGTATATTCAGGGAATCCTTAGGGTTGTGGAAACCGCCTAATTATTGGTAAGGAGACCGAGACCGATGCCGAATGTCAATTCTAAAATGAAAATGGTTATTGCCACTTTGGGCTTGGAAGTTCACTGGCGAGGGGCGGTAACCGTATCTCGCCTATTGCGCGACTATGGCATTGAAGTTGTCGTCATCGGCAATGCGTATCCCGATGAAATTATTCAAGTAGCGATGCAGGAAGATGTCGATATTGTCGGCGTAAGCTCGTTGACCGGGGGACATTTAATTCTGGGGACTGAACTCTTACAAACGGCAAGGCAAAAAGGTGTTAAAGATAATATGGTATTTGTAATCGGAGGTATCTTCCCGCCCGGTGATATACCCAGACTTAAAGAGGCAGGTTTTGATGGTATGTTCGGTCCGGGGGCTAATGGCGAGGAGATTTATGCCTTTATAAAAAATGCCGTATTGTTGAAACAAAGGGAACATCCTGATATTTAACCATTTTGTCAGCGTATCGGTTACTAACGATTGTTCTCTCTCAAGAGCAGTTTGATAAAGGAACGGAACATTGAAACACACCGTATCTTATTTAGTCGATGAAATGCTTAAGGGAGACATTTTTGCACTGGCAAAACTCATCAGTTTAGTAGAGCAAGGAAATGAACAGACGACTGAGATAATTAAAGCAATCTATCCTCATACCGGTAAGTCTTACCATTTAGGCATTACTGGCCTGCCGGGCGCCGGTAAAAGTACTATAGTCGATAAATTGGTTTCAATTATTCGTCATAACGGATTGAGCGCAGGTGTGATATGTGCTGACCCTAGCAGCCCTTTCACCGGCGGTGCCATTCTGGGAGACCGCATACGCATGAGACAGCATTTCCTGGATGACCGTGTCTTTATCAGAAGTCTGGCTCTTCGGGATAGTTCTGGCGGATTACCTGACACAACAAATGATGTTATCAAACTCCTGGATGCATATGGGAAGGACATTATTATTATTGAAACGGTCGGTGCAGGCCAGTCTGATCTGGATATAATGAAGAGTGCGGATACTGTCGTGGTGGTTTTAGTCCCGGAAGCCGGCGACACAATTCAGATTATTAAGGCGGGCCTTTTGGAAATCGCCGATGTTTTTGTTGTCAATAAGGCCGATCATCCAGGGGCTGAAAATATGGCCGAAGACCTTATGGCGCTTCCTCAACATGAAAGCCATACTTTATATGAAAGGCCGGTGCTGACCACGATAGCAACTGACAATACAGGGATTGACCAGTTGTATGTGCAGATTGAAAAACACAGGCATTTTATATCGCAGTCAGGTCAATTAAATGAGAGACGGAGGCAGCAACGGCGAAATGAATTTGAAAAAATAATACAAAGCAAAGTCCTGGGTAGTCTGAATAATTTTATTGAGAATAATGCAGTGGTTGCTGATTATCTCTCGCAGATAGACAGTGGGACAATTGAACCCCATGCGGCTGTAGAAGAACTCATCAACAATCAATTTATGGAAGCCTGGTTAACAAAGTTCTCCTGCAGCAACAATTCCAGTCTGTGATTTTATTGCCATATCAATGGTTTTGCTTCATTCCAACTCTGCCTCGTTGATAGTACTATAGCTTAAAGCATTTTAAAATTGAAGTTCCTTAAAGAAGAGGGTGTGTATGTTGATCTCGAACCTAAATATGATAAACTATGTTGCCATATGGGTAACTATTCCATATTTCAAAAAAAATACTCTATTTTTCTGTTCTATCTGCTCATTATCGGCGCGTGGATAGTTTGGTGCCTTTGTTTTTTAAATAAAGGTGTTGATGTCACTGATGAGGGATATTATTGCACCGAGGCCTGGAAGCTCGCGCATGGCGCACTGCCATTCCGTGATTCTCCTGCTGCGCTTGGTTTATCATTCTGGTTTTTATCCTTGATTTTCTATATTGTCCCGCAGTTTCCGCTAATTGGTATGCGGATAATCTGGGCACTGGCAATGCTCCTCTTTGCATTATTCACGGCGCGAATATTATTCAGGTATTTCAACCCTATGGCAATTAGCATTGGCGCAGTGATCGGCTTGTTTTTCACGGCCACAGCTTTAAATATCAAAGTCCTATCTTATAACAATGTGTTCATTCTCGGGCTGCTCTTTACCGTGTGGCTCTGGCTGGATGCTCAAAAGGGCAACGGTAAAATCCATTTAATAAAAGCCGCCGCCGCCGGACTCCTGGCCCTTTTTTCAACCCTATGCAGATTAACGCTATTTCCGATAGTGCTATTACCTGTAATTACTCTGGCTTATGATTACCTCTGCAATGTTAAGAGGGCGAACTGGCCGAGACTTGCCATGGTTTATTTTGGATCATTTTCGGTAGGGCTGATAATAGCTATTCTCATATTATTCAGGGCAGGTATTCTTTATGACATACCACATTCTATGGCATTGACACTGGAGGGTAGTGCGGGATATTCAGTTAGTGCGATTTTCAGCAATTTCGTTTTTTCTTTCTGGTTTTATTTTGCGCCGGCTCTCGTGACCATATTTGTAGTGTGCATATTCAGATATAAAGCTGTATTTTCATTTGCCAAATTGCACATCGCTAAAGCGGCCTTGATAGCATCCTTAATAGCCATAATTGTTATGACAGTTGGCATTCTATCGCTTATCGCATGGCTGGACTCTGCCCATGGGGTTTATATGGGGGTTTATTGGCCGGTAAGGGCTACAATAGATTTTTTTAGAAATCCGCTTAATCCTCCTGGAGAAGCTACACAATTATTGTTGGTTATCTTAATTTGTATCCTTGCTACATATCTTGTAGTGCATCTATTGGATCAAGGAAATAAAGCGGAAAATGGAAGTCATGAAAAATATTGTTTTAGCTTTATGGCAATATTTCTCATGATATTGATGATAATTGGGACAGCTAACCGGCCTCCCACATCGGTCCTGGAAATTGCCTGTATCCCTGTTGCGCTATCTGCTGGCATTATCTGTACCTGGTTACCGGAGTGGGAACGGTGTTTTAATTTAAAAGGTGCTTCTACGTACGCATTACGTATCATCGTGATTTTTATAGCGGTCTTTTATGCAACAGTGGGTTTATTGCTGGCAAGATATCCTTATCGCGACAGTTTTATAGGTGATCTTACGACAAGTCCGACTTCAGAAAAGCTAGCCTGCATATATACGACGGCCGATCGTGCTCAAGTGATTGACAGGCTTGTTGCGGCCGTAAAAAATTATTCAAATGAGGACGACAGGATCCTAGCATATGATAATATTCCGATGATCTATTATTTAACCGATCGTCTGCCCGCACCCTCTACATCGTGGATACATTCCAGCGGGTATAATCCTGTTATAAGTAAGGCGATTTTAGATGATATGGTCAATAGAAATAGATTACCGCGCCTTGTAATTATAACAACCTATTCGACGAATAACTCAGGTTGGCCTGAAGTAAAAGATAGTAATGGCCAGATACCTGAGAACGACCCCATAGATCAATTCGTTAATGCGAACTATAGGGTAATAGAAAATATTGATGGCTTCTTGATTATGATTCCCAGGCAAGGATAATATCAAGTATGGCAGGGTCAATATTTACGGGCACTATACGCCTCCCTATAATGAGTTTGATAGTGCTCACTGGGCGCTAGCTCAGTGAGATGATGCCGCGACGGACGGCGGTGATGACAGCCTGCGTGCGGGCATTGGCATCTAACTTGCGCAGTATGGATGTGACGTGGTTCTTGATGGTCTGCTCGCTGATATCCAGCATATTGGCAATCTGCTTGTTGAGATAGCCTTTAGCCATATAGTTGAGTATCTCGGTCTCACGCGGCGTCAGCGGCGATACGAAGCTCTCTACCCCGCTGCCCCACGAGAAGTCCTGGAACTGTTCCAGCACCTGCGCCGCAACTTTGGGCTGAGATAGGAAACTGTCGTTGAGAGGGTATTCGCCTTTGGATGAGCGCCGGACGATGGATAGGAGCTCATCCGCCGCGATATTACGGCTGACGTAGCCGGCGGCGCGGGCCTTGATGGCCATGAAAAGCCCTTCATCATTGGGCGACGGCGAAATAACGATCACTGCCACGCTGGGCACATGCTGCTTTACCACCTTGGCCAATTCCATGCCGTCGCTGGCCAGGCTGATATCCAGCAGCACAACGTCCGGCGTATCTTTCACGACCGCGGTCACCAGGTCGGCTTCCGTACTGACCTCGGCGCAGATATCGACATCCTCCGCCTGCTTCAGGAAGAACTCGATGCCCTTGCGGAACAACGGCTGCTGGTCGGCAATGATGACTTTTATTTTCCCGCTATCTGTCAATAGAACTCTCGTACAGGTACTTTAGTAACAATCATACACCAGTCAATCAGGAGGGGCAATAACCAACAGGATAACAACTATGAGCCGCGGAGATGCAAACCGGGAAAATTCAAATGCCAAATTCCAGATAAATTCTAATTTAAAAATAAAAAAAGGCGTTGAAGAGGGAACTTATTCCTCTTCGTATCCAGCGATGCGAGATATTTGTTCTAACGATAGGGCCATACTGGGTAAGGGGTGAGGGGATAAATACCTTAGATTTCGCTTCTGTCGTAGAGCAGCCTGTTGATGATTATGCTCCAGCGGAAGCCGTGGCGCAGGTCGTCCATCAGCCCGGCCGTCACCCGGCGGATGAGGAGCAACAGCAGCAGGGCCAGGAAGCCCAGCGTCATCTCAATGGGCAAACCGAATATCGGCGCAGTGACGGGGCAGGAGGCAAAGCCGGCCATTACCAGCAGCGGCAGTACCATGCTGTGGCTCCCTTCGAACCTGAGGCGCTCATTGAGCGTAGCGCCGCTGGCCTGCCACCTGGTAACGGTCCTGAGAATGATGCCCAGAACCACAAAACAGACCGCAATGATTAAGGTTGGGATGCCGTTGAGCGCAAGGGTTAGCGTGAAGATCATGCCTGCCCCCGTGGTATTGCCGCGTTCGCCGTCGAATTTGCGGAATACGGGCCACATCTGCCCGCAAACGGCGGCCAGCCCGGCCAAAACCGTGACCGGTAGCGGAAACTGGAGCAGCAGGCCGGCCAGGACAGGCACCACACCCTTCAGGATATCCAGCAGGACTGCGAAGAGTCCCCATCTCCTGCCCACCTTAAACCACATGGCCTGGTGCAGATCAGGCTCATGTGAGATATCCACGCCCCTGGCGCGGCTTATCAGTATCATAAAAGGTATCGCTCCAAGAAGATAAGAAGCGACAATGAATACAATATAGATAATTAACGCTATCATTTAAACATCCAAATTCCAACCCCACCGGGGAGAAACCCTAAACACTAAATACAAAACAAATACAGAATTCTAAATTCCAGTTTTTATGGTTTTGAGCTTTGAACTTGTTTAGAGTTTAGAATTTAGTACTTAGAGCTTACACCTTAGTGTTTAGTATTTAGTTTTTAATCCCTATATATAAGGACAGGGCCGAAGCCCTGTCCCGATTTTAAACGGCAGGCAGTGATCACTTGGGTACGATGATCACCTTATAGCCTTTGGCTTCAATTTGTTTCATCAGGTCTTTGACGTCATCCGAATCGAGCTGCAGGGAAAAGCCCATGGGGCTATCCTCGGATGGGGGCATGGTGTGTGCGGCAATGACTTTAAGGCCGCTCTTTTCGACTAGTTCCATGATTTCCCTGATATTCTTAGCCTGGCTGCAGTTGGCAATATTCAGGCGGATCCCGTGCAGGCCAACCCCCAGCGATACGTTCAACACTTTGAGCATGAAATCGGTGGTCGTTACCACACCGATGACCTTTCCGTTCTCGACCACGGGCATAATGCCGACCTTCATATTGAAGCCGCGAGAAAGGCCCTGCTCGATGGAGGCGTCGGGCTCAATCGTAACAACATCTTTCTGCATGATCTCGCCGATCTTCATCTTGGCCAGCAGGTAGTTTATCTCCCATATGCTCAGGCTGGTGGCCTGAGACGGGCCGACGCCTATAATGCGGTCCAGCGTGACCAGGCCGACAAGCTTGCCCCTGTCCACCACCGGTACGCGTCGTATCTTATGGGTCTCCATGATTTTTCGTGCTTCCATGATTGGGGTATCGCTGGTTACCGTAACCACATTCCAGGTCATAATATCTTTGATTTTCATTTCCTACCCCCCTTAAGTGAGTGAATATGCGCTATTATAACACAGCCGCAAAGGTGTAAAAAGATCGTTTCTGAGAAGACCAAATTCCAGGGTAAATGGTTCCGGCCGACGCTTATTTTCTCACGCATATAAAGCCGGCCCGGTGTTAATTGCATACCAACGGCTATGAATAGCAGTGGTAATAATGTTAAAATATCGACCTGATCGACGCTATGAACATAGAAGAGGAGTTATCCGCCTTTACACCTGCACAGCCTACGATGTTGACGATAGGCGTATTCGATGGCGTGCACATCGGCCACAAATACCTGCTGGGACACCTGGTGGCCAGGGCCAGGGAGAAGTGCTGCCTTGCGGGCGTAGTGACCTTTAAAACGCACCCGGAGAAGGTGTTGAAACGGCGGGACACCCTTCCCTGGATATGCACGCTGGAGGAAAGGGTAAGGCTGTTAAAGGAAGTTGGCATTGATGTGGTAGTGCCGGTGACATTCAACAGGAACGTAGCTGGCCTCACCGCCAGGGAATTCGTCATTCTGCTTAAAAAATATCTGAAAATGTGCGACCTGGTGCTGGGCCCCGATTTTGCCCTTGGCAAACATCGGCAGGGCGATTTCGCCCACCTGCGTGAGATCGGCGAGGAGCTGGATTTCCGCGTGGAGGTGGTCAGGCCGGCCAGGCTGGGAGATGAGGTCATAAGCAGTAGCGCCATACGCAGATTGTTGACGGAGGGCGATCTTTTAAAAGTTGAAATGATGCTGGGCAGGCATTTCAGCCTGGAAGGCACGGTTGTGCAAGGGGACCGCCGCGGCCACACGCTCGGCTTCCCTACGGCTAACCTTGAGGTCCAGCCCGAGCAGGCCCTTCCCAAAGACGGAATTTACGTGACCATTGCGCACTGTCAGGGCCAACAGCTTCATTCCGTGACTAATATCGGGGTACGTCCCACTTTCGATGGGCTGAAGCGTCTCATCGAGACCTACATCATGGACTTCGACGGCGAGCTTTACGGCCGAAACTTGAGGATAGACCTGATAGCCCGGCTGAGGGACGAGATGAAATTTGAGAGTGTAGAAAGGCTGAAAAAGCAAATGCAATGGGATGTAATGCAGGCCAGGGAAATATTTCGACAAACCCTAAACCCTGAGTTTAGAATTTAATAATTGAAAGGTATTGCTATGAAGAAACTATCTGAAACCGATCTTAAGAAGCTGTTGAAGCGGGGAGTAACCCAGATCATCAATGAGGAAGAATTGATCAAGATGCTGGAGTCGGGCAAGCCGCTGCGCTTGAAGCAGGGCTTCGATCCCAGCTTCACGGATATCCACATGGGGCACGTGGTGGGCCTGCGCAAGCTGCGCCAGTTCCAGGATATGGGGCACCAGGTAGTGCTGATCGTGGGTGATTGGACGGCCAGGATCGGCGACCCCACCGGGCGCTCTTTGACCCGTCCCATGCTGACCGCCGAGCAGGTGAAATTCAACGCCCAGACCTATATGGAGCAGTTTTTCAGGATCGTCGATAAGGAGAAGACCGAGGTACGCTGGCAGAGCGAGTGGTTTGACAAGGGCAAGTTCGGCCTGGAGGACGTCATCAGGCTAACAGCTAAATTCACAGTTGCCCAGTTCCTGGCCCGCGAGGACTTTGCCAAACGTTATGCCGAGGGTCATGCCATTGCCATAACGGAGCTCATGTACCCGCTCATGCAGGGCTATGATTCCGTTATGATCGAGGCCGACGTCGAGTTCGGCGGCACCGACCAGGTATTTAACTGCATGGTGGGCAGGCAGTTGCAGGAGATGGTCGGGCAGCGGCCCCAGCAGGTTTTCCTTATGCCGCTTTTGATCGGCATCGACGGTATGCAAAAAATGAGCAAGAGCCTGGGCAACTATATCGGCGTAACCGATCCGCCCAACGAAATGTACGGCAAGGCCATGTCCATCAACGACGAGATGATCATTCCCTATCTGGAGCTACTGACCGATATGCCGGACGCCGAGATCGAGCATTTAAGCGCCCGCATGTCCGGGGGCAAAATAAACCCCATGGAAGTTAAAAAACTGCTGGCTAACGAGCTGGTTAAGGACTTCTGGGACGCCAAATCGGCCGGTGAGGCGGCTGCAGAGTTCGCCCGCACCGTTCAGCATAAAGAGCTGCCGGATGATATCCCTGTGCTTACTGTGCCTGCCGGCTCCGATGCCACCCTGTCAGCCGAGATCTGCCGGGCGGGACTGGCCAAAAGCCGCTCGGATGCCAGGCGGCTGATGCAGCAAAGTGCCGTTGAGATAAACGGCATAGCGGTCACCGAGGACATAGAGATTCAAAAGGTGGACGACGGAAGCATCATCAAAGTGGGCAAAAGACGCTTTTTAAAAATAAAGAAAAAAGGGCGTTGAAGAGGGGCTAAAGCCCCTCTTATAAATAGAATCCCCTCCATGTGTAGCAGTGGGGAAAGGGCGTTGAAGAGGGAACCTGGTCCCTCTTAGAAAAAAAGAAATCCCCTCTCCTGGGAGAGGGAGACGGGGGTGAGGGATAAATTTCTCAGCGTTGATAAATATACGCGCATATTTAAATTCCAATCGTCTGCTAAATCATATATAATTTACGGACTAATTTTTTTGGAGGCTGAACCATGCAATTGAGAATACCCGGCCCAACCCCCTGCCCGGATGACGTACTGAAGGCCGTCGGCCGCCAGATGATCAACCATCGCGGCAAGGCATTTGCCGAGATATCTAACCGGATCGTCCCCAGGCTGCAAGAGTGCTTTCAGACCAAAAACGATCTGGTCATCCTGACTACTGCGGGTACCGGCGGCCTCGAATCCGCAGTTGTTAACATGCTCTCCCCGAAAGACAAGGTGCTGGGCGTTTCCATCGGTTATTTCGGTGACCGCTTTGCCGATTGCGCCTCTATTTACGGTGCTGAAGTTATACCGCTTAAATATGCCTGGGGCCAGGCGGCCAATCCCGATGATATCAGGAAGGCCCTTAAAGACAACCCCGCCATCAAGGCCGTAATGGTGACACATAACGAGACTTCCACCGGCACCACCAATCCGCTTAAGGAGATCGCCAAAGTAGTCAAAGAGTTCGATAAGCTGATACTGGTTGACGCTGTCAGCAGCATGAGCTCCATCGACCTGCCGGTCGATGCCTGGGGCCTTGACGTGGTGGTCACCGGCTCACAGAAAGGCTGGATGGTCCCGCCCGGGCTGGCCTTTGTCAGCATCAGCGAGAAAGCCTGGAAGGCCCATGCCGAAGCTAAAATGCCCAGGTTCTATTTCGATTACAGCCGCGCCAAGAAATTCGCGGCGGACGGCCAGACACCCTGGACGCCGGCCGTCTCAATTTACTTCGGCCTCGATGTAGCGCTGGATATGATGCTTAAAGAGGGCCTGCAGAACATCTTTGCCCGCCATACCCGTGTTGCTAATAAGGCCAGGGCCTGGGCCAAGTCCAAAGGCCTCAAACTGGTCCCGGAAGAGAAATTCGCTTCCAACACCGTGACGGCTGTGTACGCGCCCGAGGATGTCGACGAGCCCAAATTCCGTACCATACTGCGGACGGAGTATAAAGTAGAGATCGCCGGAGGGCAGGGCGCCATGAAAGGCAAGATCTTCCGCATCGGGCATCTCGGATTTATCACCGAAAAGGATATGGACGAGATAACCGCCGCCATGGACCAGGCGCTGCCCAAAGCCAAAAAATAGAAACACTAAACTCTAAACAAAACAAAAGGAAGGCGTTGAAGAGGGAACGTGTTCCCTCTTGGGAAAACAAAAATTCCCCTCTCCAAGGGAGAGGGGCAGGGGAGAGGGACATATAGCTTAGAGTTTAGGGTTTTTATGTTCTACGCGTTATCCGACTAAATTATTGGAGGCTTGCATATGAAAGTACTTGTAGCTGATCCTCTGGCTCCGGAGGGCATGGAAAGCCTGAAGGCCAAGACCGATGTGGACGTTAAGCTCGGCCTGAAACCCGATGAGCTGAAAGCGATAATCGGCAATTACGACGCGCTGATTGTGCGCAGCGAGACGCAGGTAACGGCCGATGTGATCAAATGCGGCACCAGGCTGCAGATCATCGCCCGCGCCGGGGTCGGCCTGGACAACGTGGATATCAATGCCGCCACCCAGCAGGGCATTATGGTGGTCAATGCGCCCACCGGCAATACGGTGGCCGCCGCCGAACATACCATCGCCCTGATGATGGCCATGGCCAGGAATATACCGCAGGCCTGCGCCCAGCTCAAAGCCGGCAAATGGAACCGCAAGGAATATGTGGGCGTGGAGCTGCGCAATAAGACGCTGGGCATCATCGGCCTGGGCAATGTGGGTTCCACTGTGGCGGCCCGCGCCAAGGGCTTTGAGATGAGGCTGATCGGCTTCGATCCCTTCGCCTCGGAGGACTATGCCGCATCCCTGGGCATAACTCTTATGCCCATCGAGCAGCTCTATAAAGAGTCCGATTTCATCACCTTGCACCTGCCGTTGACGCCCCAGACCAAAGGCATGATCGGCGCCAAGGAACTGGCCATGATGAAGAAAGGCGTCCGCATCGTCAACTGCGCACGCGGCGGCCTGATCGACGATGAAGCCCTGGTCAAAGCTATCGAGGAGGGTAGGGTGGCGGGAGCGGCCATCGATGTTTTCGCCGTAGAGCCGACCACCGAGAGCATACTTTTTAAGAACGACAAGATAATCGTGACACCTCACCTGGGTGCTTCCACCAAGGAAGCCCAGACCAACGTCTGCATCGACGTGGTCGACCAGATACTGGACGTGCTCAACGGCAAGCCCGCCCGTTTCGCCGTGAACGTGCCGCAGATTTCATCAGAGGTGCTGGACGTGCTGCGTCCCTACATGGAGGTGGCCAGTACCGTGGGCAGGATGGCCGGGCAGTTGATGCAGGGCCAGATCAAGAGCCTGAAGATCAAGTACTCGGGTGAAATTGCACAATACGATACCGCCGCTTTGAAGGCCAGCATCCTGAGCGGCCTGCTGGAGAAGGTAAGCGAGGAAAGGGTCAACCTGGTCAATGCCGGGCTGATCGCCCAGCAGCGCGGCCTGAAGATAGCCGAGCAAAAGGAGACCGATGTCAGCAACTATGCCAGCTTAATCTCGCTGGAAGTTGCGGCTTCTGACGGTGCGGTGGAAGTTGCCGGCACTGTGCTGCGCAACGAGCTCCATATAGTGAGGATCAACCAGTTCTGGCTGGATATAGTCCCGGCCGGCGGCTACTTCATGCTGTGCTACCACACGGATAAACCGGGCCTGATCGGCGCCGTGGGCTCCATCACCGGCAAGGCCAACATCAATATCAGCGCCATGCAGGTGGCCAGATTGGAGAAACGCGGCGAAGCACTGATGATCTTGACTTTGGATGAGCCGGCCGGCGAGGAGCAGGTTAAACAGATACTCAAGGTACCCGGCATCACGGCCGTCAAAGTAGTCAAACTGTAATATCTCTCACAGGAAAAGTTAAGGGCCGCAGCTTTTAAAGCTGCGGCCCCTTATTTCAGCTTAGAGAAACTGTTATCGCCTTCTAGTTGCCATGAAGATCACGCCGCCGGCCAGTGCGAAGAGCAGCAATGCGCCGCTGATGTAGAGGATGAGGTTGGGATCGGCGAACTGGTCGACCACGAAGCTGCCGGCCGGTATGCTGCCCACGTATACGGAGTAGGTGCCGGGCTCATCGCGGCTGACAGTGAACTTTACTGGGTTACTGCTGCCGCTGGAGAGCGTTACGCCCTGATGGGCCTCTTCCTGTCCGTTGACGTAGAGCTTGATCTGGCTTGAGCCGTCGGCCGTGCCGTTGTTGGCCACGTTGGCGGTGACGGTAACGGGTGCGCCCGGGGCTACTTTATCAGTGGAGAGCGAGGCGTCTGGACTGCGACATTGGATATGTGCATCGGCTCCTGCCACACAGTAATCCCTCCGGATGAAGACGATTTGCCTTGGTTGCCAGCGCCTGTAAGTTGATGACAGTTGAACTTAGCCACGCTGGTGACTGAACCACACCGGGTTATAACCGTAATCGCGCCCGTGCCCATACAACCAGTGCACACTGTAGCTGTTATCTGAGTTTGAGAGACCACGGTTTGTTTAGTGGCTGTGCAATTGCCGAATTTGACTGACATGAGATCATTTAAGTTTGTGCCTGTGATGACTACGGTTGTCCCCGGGCCCCCCGAGGTCGGATTGAACGAGGTTATTGTAGGTAGATCGCAATTACCTACTCCTGCCGCTCCATCAGTTGGGAACATCAGCCAGAGTGAGCAAAGCATAATAATAAATATGCTTGCCCGGATAAACTTCTCCATCGCGGAATGATGGTGAGCCGCCTTTGAAAACTTACTTAACATGTACATCTCCTCCAGTATTCTGCTCGCTTAATTATTTCAGTCGTGCTTTGCACTCCACAACAACAGTAAGTGCCAAGTATCTAATAAATGCTTTGTGATTTAAAAGATTAAAAAAGATTTATTAAGAATTTATTAGAAAACCACTGGGTCGATTATTTCATAATGAGTAAGTCTGTCAATAGCTTGAGGCACTTACAGTGTATTTGGAAAGCGTAAAAAGGCGGTATCTCTCACAGGAAAAGTTAAGGGCCGCAGCTAAGGGCTGCGGCCCCTTTGTTTAGCTTTAGAGAAACGTTATGGCCTTCTGATTGCCATGAAGATCACGCCGCCGGCCAGTACAAAGAGCAGCAAGGCGCCGCTGATGTAGAGGAAGATGTTGGGATCGGCGAACTGGTCGACTACGAAGCTGCCGGCCGGTATGCTGCCCACGTAGACGGAATAGGTGCCGGGCTCATCGCGGCTGACGGTGAACTTTATGGGTACTGCTGCCGCTGGAGAGCGTTACGCCCTGATGGGCCTCTTCCTGGCCGTTGACGTAGAGCTTGATCTGGCTTGAGCCGTCGGCCGTGCCGGTGTTGGCTACGTTGGCGGTGACGGTAACGGGTGCGCCCGGGGCTACTTTGTCAGTGGAGAGCGAGGCGCTCTGGACTGTGATATTGGCTATGGGCGCGGGACCCTGGGATGTTGAGGAAACACCCCGCCGAGGATGACTGTTGCGGGCTGGTGATCTGGTAGGCCGGGCCGCAGGGGTCGACGATGGCGCCGTTGGCCAGGCCGTCGGCATCGCCCTGGCTGCCGTCCGTAAGCGTCAGGCGAAGGTATTGGGATCAAGCTGTGTGGAATAGGCTGAGAAGTCGGTCAGGTTACCGTTCTGGCATTTGAAGACCTTGGAACCCGTGGGCATGGAGGTGGGGGTGCTGATCGTGACGTTGACTGTCTGACCCGGGGCGAGGTTGGTTATGTTGTAGGAGAACATGCCGAAGGGGAAGAGGAAACCGTTGGATGAGCACGGCATACTGCTGGGTGGGAGGTTGGTCAGGCCTGAAATATAACCGGCGTTGGTGGAAAAGTTGGCTGTACCCAGGCTCGTGTTAACCGAGGCTGAGCGGGGGCATCCATTGCCGAAATGCAGTATGGTGCCCTGATCGCCAACGGCGAAGATATCATTGGCGCAGGCGCCCCAGATGCCTGAAAGATTATTGGTAGTAGGGCTGGTAATCGCAGTCCAGGCTGTGCCGTCGTAATGTATGATGCCTCCACTGCCGCCAACAACGTAGATATCTTTATACGAACTTCCCCAGATGCCCCACAGCATTACATAAGGCCGAGAGTGGACGCTTGGCTCCAAGAAGCTGCCGTCATAGTGGAAGATCTCGGGGGTGGTCTGACTGGTGGCGTATACATTGCAGCTGCTGGCAGAGCTACCCCAGGCTCCGATGAGCTGGTCAGTGGTCTGCTGCTGGTCATGGCGCTCCAGATGCTGCCGTTATAAAGAAGGATAGTGGCGGTATCGCCCACAGCGATAATATGGCTGCTGTCGCTGCCCCAGATACTGCGTAATGCTGGGCCTGCGCCGATAGGGGATGGCGCCCCAGGATGTGCCGTCGTAGTGGAAGATAGTGCCATTGATGCCGTCATAACCGACTGCTAGACGTTGCTGTGGTGATGTGCCCCAGACGCTAAAGACATAACCTGTCGCCGGGCTGGTCATGGTGCTCCAGGCGCTGCCGTCGTAGTGCAGGATTTTTCCAGCATCACCTACGGCAAATACGTCGCGGCCGGAGCTGCCCCAGACACTATATAAATTACCGGTTACAGGGCTGGTCATGGCGCTCCAGGCGATGCCGTTGTAATGCAGGATGATTCCACCCTGACCTACGGCAAATACGTCGCTGCCGGAGCTGCCCCAGACTTCGTAAATCCAATTTGTGGTGCCGGTGTTCATTAAGGTCCAGTTTGAAGAAATAAGGTTCGCAAGAACCGGCGGCGATGAAATTGCTACGGAAAAGGTTGAAAAGAGCAAAATTATAATGCCTGCCGCCAGGCCCATGAGACGCCTGCAACTAAGTTTCATCTTAACCTCCCGAATCCGGAATTTGGCAATCACAAGTATTTATCGTTAGCGGAATTCTTGCACCAATATTTATATTTGTCAATAAGCTGCGGCGCCCTTTTCCATACCGCTGGCTGACAGCTTTTGCTGATTCGAGTACAATTACCTGCTGTATTCGAGGTTTTTAGAGTTGAATAAAAGCAGTATCGAGATGCTGGAATTTCCCCGTGTGATGGAAAGGCTGGCCAACTACACATCCTTTTCGGCGGGTCGCGAGCTGGCTCTGGCTCTGGAGCCGGTCTCCGATGCAGAATGGGTGCGGCTTTTGCTTAAGCAGTCCGCCGAGGCGCGCCGACTGCTTTCCGTCAGGCCCGATTTCCACATCAGCGAGGCCTTCGATGTGCGGGAGGACGTAAGCAGGGCGGAGAAGGGCGTTTCCCTGGATGCTCAAACTCTGCTCAAGATACTGAAAACCGTGGCCGCATCGCGGCTGGCGCGCAACGGCCTGAGCAAGCTGTCCGGTGACCTGCCGGCCCTGTGGGGCATCGTGCAGGATATGGCCATGCTGTCGGAGCTGGAAGGCGAGATAAGCAACTGCCTGTCGCCGGCCGGCGAGGTGCTTGACTCGGCCTCGCCGCACCTGGCCGATGTGCGTTGGAAGCTGAAGGATACCCGCCGGCGCCTGCAGGACCGGCTGGCTTCCATTATGAAATCGAAAAAAGGCCAGGCCATGCTGCAGGAACAGATCATCACCGAGCGTAATGGCAGGTATGTGCTGCCGGTAAAAATAGACTCCAAGCGTGAGCTGAAAGGTATTGTCCATGACGTCTCCAATACCGGGGCTACTGTCTTCATCGAGCCCATGGAGACCATCGAGGCCGGCAACGAGCTGCGGCAGCTCGAGGTCGAGGAAAGGCAGGAGATCGAAAGGATATTGTCTGCGCTCAGCGCGGCGGCGGGCGCAGCGGCCGGGGACATCGTTCATAATATCGAGGTACTGGCCAGGCTGGACCTGGCGCTGGCCAAGGCGCTCTTCGCCGAGAAGGCCAGGGCCGTGGAGCCGGAGATCTATACAGGTGATGACAGCGACCGGTCCCTCAACCTGGTCAATGCCAGGCATCCGCTGTTGAGAGGTGAGGCCGTGCCACTCAATGTGGAGATCGGCCGGGACTTCTCCATCCTGCTCATCAGCGGGCCCAACGCGGGCGGCAAAACGGTGGCCCTCAAGACCATCGGCCTGCTGGTGCTGATGGCTCAGGCCGGGCTGCCCATTCCCTGCTCGGACGGTACGCTGATACCGGTTTACGATGAAGTTTTTGCCGATATCGGAGACGAGCAGAGCATCGAGCGGACGCTTTCCACCTTCGGCGCCCATATCAGCAATATCGCTCGTATTGTTAAGAATTCCACCTCGCACAGCCTGGCGCTGCTGGACGAGCTCGGCATCAGCACCGACCCCGGCGAAGGCTCCGCCCTGGCGCAGGCTGTTCTGGCGCATTTTGTAGGCAAGGGCACCAATGTCGTGGTGACCACCCATTACAGCGAGCTTAAGGCTTTTGCCCATCTCACTAAGGGGCTGCGCAATGCCTCGCTGGACTTCGACCCCATCACCCTCTCTCCTACCTACCACCTGAGCGTGGGAATCCCGGGCGGCAGCAACGCCCTGAATATCGCCACCCGCTACGGACTGCCGGAGGATATAGTCAGCAATGCCCGCAGCATCATGTCCAGGGGTTCGCAGGAAGTGGAGGTCATGCTGGTAGACCTGGCAGCCGAGAGGAAAAGGCTCGAAGAGTTGCGCAGGTCGCTGGAAAAGGAAAAATCCTCCGCCACCGATTTAACCGGCAAATTGGAAGATGAGCTCAAGCGGATAAAGGCCAGCGAGAAGGAAATGGTGCGACAGATCCAGGATAATCTCAACAGCGAGGTGGCCGGGCTGTACCGCTCCATCAGGGAAGCCGAAAACGAGCTTAAGAAGCAGAGGTCAAGGGAAAGGATAGACCGGGCCAAAAAGCAGTTGGAAAGCATCGGAAAGGAGGCCGACCGTCAGAGCAGGGAGCTGGCCGAAAGGCTGTCGGCGCTAAATGAGCCGAAGCCTGCGGACTGGAAATTGTGCGTGGGGGATAGCATACGGTTGAGGGATATGGATACGGTGGCCAGGGTGGTTTCCATCGATGAAGACCAGGGGAGGCTGGAGGCGCAGGTGGGGGATGTAAGGCTGTCCTTGCGAATCGACGGCGTGGAGAAGCTGGATTCACCCGGTTCCGAAACCGATATTGAGAAAACAGTGGTAAGGCCCAGGACCATAAGGCCGGCAGCGCTTGAACTGGACCTGAGGGGACACCGCGCCGATATAGCGGAGGCCGAGTTGGACACCTATTTAAACGATGCCTTCATGTCGCACCTGGACGAGGTGCGCATCATCCATGGCTACGGCACGGGCGCGGTACGTAGCGTGGTGCGTGAGGCGCTGGCGACACATCAGTTGGTCAAATCGTTCCGCCCCGGAAGACAGGGCGAGGGTGGAGACGGCGTAACCATAGCTCAACTCGCCTGATGTCATTACAGGCAGCCAGGTGAAAGTTAAACCCTGTAATCTGGACAAATTTACCGTTTTGTTGGAGGCAATTCCTTGCTTATATCTTGCTGAGAAACTGCAATGTGAAGACATGCCCGTCATATATCATGGGGGCCATTATCATGGCAACCTTAACGGGGTTACCGGTCTTGATCTTTTTCATGGTAACCTCAATGTTGCTTGCCATCATTTTCTCAGAAGCATTTTCATAAGCTGTGATGACTTTCTGTTGATCTTTCTCCACAACATCGGCAAGGGGAGCCTCGGTATCGGCCCATTCTTGCGCTGACTTGTAGCCCAGTAAATCGGCCAGTCTCCCGTTACAAATTTTGTGGGTGTCGTCCAAATAAATGTAAATGGCTTGTGCCGATTTCTCCAGTATGGGCCCCAGTTGTTCTGAAATCCCTTTTATGAGCTCTTCATGATGCTTTTGCTTTTCCATTAGTCTTTCCTCCTCTTAATTTATGCTCCGGTAGGTGCATATTTAAAATCCTAACAATCAGGGGATAAAAAAGTAATATAATTAGAGGGAGAAAAATTACAAAGTTGTAACGTTTTTGCTGATGGAGAAGGCTTATTCCTAACCAATCAATTTTGTCCCGCTCGGGGGCGCTCCGCTGGTTGGAGAAGTTGAATGACCAGCCTCCGGCCTGCACGGTTTATATAGCCCCTTCGACCGGCAGGGCTGAGATTGAGAAGACGCTGGGTTCCTGGCTGGACCGCGGCAGCCTTTTGGATGAGCTGACGGAAAATGCCGCCAAATCGCCCACAGGCGCCGTCATTTTCTATGTTTCGGGGAGGGCATATGTGGTATGGCCACCGTTTCCTCTTCGCACAAATGCCAGTGCCCGTTGCTATGACCCATCGCATTTGCTCGCCTTGTTGAAGCACGACTGGCGACTGGCGCTGGTGCTGGTCAGGCTGGGACATTATGCTGTCGGGCTTTTCAAAGGGGAGCAACTGATCGATGGCAAGGCCGGAACGGGTCTGGTGCACGCCCGTCACCACAAGGGCGGCTCCTCATCGCAGCGTTTTGCCCGCCACCGCGAGAAACAGATGGAGACATTTTTCACCCGTATCGAGGGCCATGCCAGGGACTTGATGGAGCCGCACCTTAAGGAGATCGACTATATTCTATATGGCGGGACGCGTGACACGCTCCTGACTATGTGGCGGCAATGCGCTTTCTTCCGCTTGCTGGAGGACAAAGCAATTAACAGGCTGCTTTCTGTACGTGAACCCAGGCGCTCGTCCTTGGACGAAGCCATTAAACAGGCCTATTCGAGCACGGTTTATGAGTTTGAAGAGATTTAGACTTCCCCGTCCAGCCTGTGCATGACCAGCCCGGATGGCAGCTTGGGGTAGAAGAAGGTGGACTTGCGCGGCATGCGGTCGTTGGCATCGGCTATGGCCTTGATGGTGGTAACCGGGACGGGGTTCAGGAGGATGGCGAACTGATACTGCCCGCTGTCGACCAGCTTGCAGGCTGATTCACCGCTGGGAGTATAAGCCAGCTTATCTGTATCGCCGGCCGGAAGCCCCAGCAGTTTTTCGCAGATAATGTGCTGTGCCACGCTGACATCCAGCTTCCCGTATTCCTGTGAACGCTTATGCTCCAGGAAATCATTGACCTTGATCCCGGAACGCAGGGTCAGGCCCGTGACCTCGCCCTTGTCCAGGCCGTAAATCCTGATGTTTCCCGGCCTGTTGCCGAAGGCAGGCCCGCTGTCAGAGCCGTGGACTTCGAAATATTCCCCCAACTCCTTCTTGAATTTGTCTATAACGGAGGCGGATAGGCCGTGTACCAGCCGGTGGATGGGCAGTATGACGATGCCGGGGTCGGAGAATGATACCAGCGCCATCATCACGAAGTTATAAGATCCCGCTTCACTGCCGTGGGGGTCCATCTGACGGCGATAGTCCCTGTAGGCCAGCGCAGTCTCATAGCGGTGGTGTCCGTCGGCGATATAGATCGACTTGGCTATGATGAAGTGGCCCACGCGCTGGACGAACTCCGGCTCGTTGACCGCCCAGAACTTATGGCTGTCGCCGCGCTCGAAACTATAGGTGGGAGTGGACTTCACCCGGTTGACCACAAGCTGGTTGATTTTATTGCCAGGGTCCTCATAGAGCCCGAAAATAGGACTGAAATTGGCGGCGCAGGCTTTCATCAGGCTCAGGCGGTCATCCTTGGCCTTCTGTATGGTGAACTCATGCGGAAATACTACCTTGCGCTCCCAGGGTTCCAGCCGCACGCAGGCAAACAGCTCAAGCCGCCTTTTCTTGGATTGGCCGATCTCGAAGATGTGTTCGTGAACGTAGTAGTTGGGAACCGAGTCCTGCAGCAGGATGCCTTCTTTGAGCCACTGGTTCATGGTGTCACGGGCGCGGATGTATTTGTTGGTGCGCTCGTTATCGCCCTTCTTGTCCAGGCCGTATTCCAGCCGCACCATGTTGTATTCACTTTTATCGTAGAGCGCCTGCTGCTCCGACGGCGAGATCACATCGTAAGGCGGGCAGATGACGTCTGCCAAGCGGCGGATTTTTTCGGGGTTATATCTAACGCCCCTGAATTCAGATACTTCTGCCAATTTAGTTTTCTCCGGAATTTATTATCGCTATGCGGTGTTTAAAGGCCGTTCCACCAGGCCTGGTGGAGCTCGCCGACGGGCAAATCTACATGTCCCTTAATGTTGAATTGCATGCCCCCGACGGTGCCCAGCCTGGTAACAGGTACATTAAACCTGAAGGCCAGGCTTTCCAGCCGCCTGGCTGCGCCCGGGCTGACGGAGACGACGATCCTCGATTGTGATTCTCCGAATAAGGCCGTATCCAGCCGGCCTTTTATATCAAGCCTGCCGCTGAAGCCGATGCCGCCCTGTATGCAGCTCTCGGCCAGCGCCACGGCCAGGCCGCCGTCCGAACAATCGTGGGCGGAGTTCAGCAGGCCGCGCTCGATGGCCTTGATCACGCAGTCCTGCACCCGTTTTTCCGTCTCAAGGTCTATCTGCTGGCTGCCCTCGACCCTGCCGTGTATCAGCTCCAGATATTCGCTGCTGCCCAGCCCGGCATCATCGCCCGGGTTGCCCAGCAGGAAAACGATGTCGCCGCTATGTTTAAAGGCCGATGTGCAGTGGCGCTTAGCGTTCTTGATCAGCCCCACCATGCCCACCACGGGGGTAGGGAAGATGGCTACTCCCCTGGTCTCGTTGTACAGGCTGACGTTGCCGCTAATCACAGGCGTCTTGAGTTTTTTGCAGGCTTGCGACATGCCCTTGATGCATTCCTGAAGCTGGTAGTAAACGTCGTTCTTGTCGGGGTTGCCGAAGTTGAGGCAGTTGGTGATGGCCATGGGCCTGGCCCCGCTGCAGGCTGTGTTACGGGCCGCCTCGGCCACCGCGATCACCCCACCCAGGAATGGGTTGACATAACAGTAACGGCCGTTGCCGTCGCATACCATGGATATAGCTTTGGTCGTCTCCTGGATGCGCAGTACGGCGGCGTCGCTGCCGGGCAGCACCACGGTATTATCCCCCACCTGGTGGTCGTACTGCCGGTAGACCTTGTGTTTGCTGCAGATATTGGGCGCCGCCAGCAATTTCAACAGTATTTTGCCGGCCTGCCCATAGGGAATGTTCTTGATTCTGCTTAAATTCAAATTCTGCAGGCCGTCCAGCCAGGCCGGCCTCTTGGGACGGAAGCGGTAAACAGGCGGTGTATTAAGTATCTCCACGGGAGCATGGGCCACCACCTGTCCGCTGTCCCGTATGGTCACCATGCGGTCCGAAGTGACCGTGCCGATAATATCGGAGTGCAGCTCCCAGCGGTCGAAGAGCGCCTTTACTTTACCCTCGTATCCTTTCTTGACTATGACGATCATCCTCTCCTGCGATTCGGAGAGCATCACCTCATAGGGCGTCATGCCTTTTTCCCGCCGGGGTACCTTTTGAACATCTATATCCATGCCTGAGCCACCCTTGTCGGCCGCTTCCACCGTAGCGCTGGTCAGCCCGGCAGCGCCGCAGTCCTGCATGCCCACGATCCAATCGGTTTTGGCCAGCTCCAGGCAGGCCTCGATCAGCAATTTCTCCATGAAGGGATTGCCCACCTGGACCGCCGAGCGCAGTTCACGTACTTCCTCGAAGGTGCGGGAGGCCAGTCCCGATGCCCCGTGCAGTCCGTCACGGCCGGTATCGGCCCCCACCAGCATGATGAGGTTGCCCTCGCCCGAAGCGCGGCCTTTGACGAGTTCCCCGGCCTTGCCTGTTCCCAGGCAGAAGGCGTTGACCAGCGGGTTGCCTGTATAGCAGTCATCGAAATAGATCTCGCCGCCCACATCGGCGATGCCCAGGCAGTTGCCGTAACCGCCGATGCCGCCCACCACGCCGCCGAAAAGGTAGCGGTTGTGCGGCTGAGAGAGCGGACCAAAGCGCAGCGAGTTCATAAGTGCCATAGGCCGGAGGCCCATGGTGAAGATATCGCGCACAATGCCGCCCACGCCTGTGGCCGCTCCCTGGTAGGGTTCGATATAGGATGGGTGGTTGTGTGATTCCATCTTGAAGCCCACCACCTGGCCGTCGCCGATATCTATCACGCCGGCGTTCTCCTCGCCCGGCTTGACCAGCACATATTTGCTCTTGTTGGGGAAGAGCTTGAGCAGCGCCTTGGAATGCTTGTAGCCGCAGTGCTCGCTCCACAGGGAGCCGAACAGGCCGAGCTCAACCTCGGTCGGCTCGCGGCCCAGCTTCTGCATGATCAGGTTATATTCCTTGCGGCTGAGGGCTATTTCTTCAAGCTGTTCTTTAGATACTGGCAATGATCGACTCCCAGATGAAATTGCCGTCGGTGCTGCCCAGGATGTCTTCGCAGGAGCGCTCCGGGTGAGGCATCATGCCCAGCACGTTGCCCTGCTTATTGATAATGCCGGCTATATTGTTCAGGGCGCCGTTGGGGTTGGCCTCCTGTGTCACCTGCCCCTCCGGCGTGGCGTAGCGGAAGACGACGCGAGAGGTGTCTTCCAGTTCCTTGAGTATATCGTCATCCGCATAGTAGCGGCCCTCGTAGTGCGAGATCGGTATTTTCAGTACCTGGCCCTGTTTGCATTTAGACGTAAAGGTGGTGGAGGTGTTTATAGTTTTTAGGTAGGTCCACTGGCAGCGGTACTGCAGATGGTCATTCTGGCGCAACACGCCGGGCAGCAGATGGGCCTCGCATAATACCTGGAAGCCGTTGCAAATGCCTATCACCGGCCTGCCTTTTTGAGAGTAGTCGGCCACCGCTTCCATTACGGGTGAAAAGCGGGCTATGGCGCCGGTGCGCAGGTAGTCGCCGTAGGAGAAGCCGCCAGGGAGCACGATGCAGTCGAATCCGGACAGGTCGGTCTCTTTATGCCAGATGTAGGCGGCCTTTTGCCCCAGTATATTGCTGACGGCATAATAGCAGTCGCGGTCGCTCCAGGTGCCGGGGAAGACTACTATGCCGAATTTCAATTGAACTCTCTTAAGATAAAAATTACGGCGCTGAGCCGTTTACGAATATTTTTCAACTATCCCGGCTGGCGGGATGGGACGGTAGCCTGAACGTGGTCATAATTTGCCAAGCAACTCGGTTACGATGTTATTAACCTCGCCGCCGTCGGCTTTGCCTTTGACCTGCGGCATAAGCTTCTGCATGACCTTGCCCTTATCGCCAGCGCCTTTGGCGCCCACTTCTTCAATTACTTTCTGGACCAGGGCCGTGACCTCGTCGCGGCCCATCTGGGCCGGCATATACTCCTGCAGTACGGCCATCTCGGCCTTCTCCTGGTTGACAAGGTCCGGCCGGTTGCCCTTCTCATAGGCCTCGATGCTCTCGCGGCGCTGCTTGATCTCCCTGGAGATAACCTCGATGATGCCGCCGTCGTCCAGCTTCTTCTGCTTGGCGATCTCGGCGTAGTTCATGGCCGAAAGCAGGGAGCGCAGGACCAGCATGCGCACCTCATCCCTGGCACGCATGGCCGTCTTGAGATCGGTATTAAGTTTTTCTTGCAGTGACATGGTTACGCTGTTTTATTGCTTTTGCGGCGCTTGGTTGCCTCTTTGCGCTTCCGCTTTATGCTGGGTTTTTCAAAAAAGCCCCTGCGGCGCACCTCGCTGATGATACCTTCCTGTTGAACTTTTCGGGTGAAACGCCTCAAGAGGCTTTCAAAACTTTCCCCTTCTCCTATTCTTACTTCGGGCACAAAAAATCAACTCCTTTTTTATTCTAACTGGCAGCCCATCTGGGATACAGAGAGGCAACTGTCGGTTGAAAATTCTAAACTCTTTGCCTTGCGCTGTCAAACAACGCAGGTTTGGCCTCCGAGTATTATTACAGTTGATGGTGTAATAAGGAGCGGCGCTGCTTTTTTAGCAGCGCCGCTCATCGATGTCGTGTCAGAGTCGGCGTTTAAGACGCCGGCCTGTTATTAAGTTCTAGCGTCTCCTGGTTGCCATGAAGATCACGCCGCCGACCAATGCGAAGAGCAGCAATGCGCCGCTGATGTAGAGGAGCATGTTGGGATCGGCGAACTGGTCGACCACGAAGCTGCCGGCCGGTATGCTGCCTGCGTAGACGGAGTAGGTGCCGGGCTCATCGCGGCTGACGGTGAATTTTATGGGAGTCCTGCTGCCGCTGCCGAGCGTCACGCCCTGATGGGCCTCTTCCTGGCCGTTGACGTACAGCTTGATCTGGCTTGAGCCGTCGGCCGTGCCGGTGTTGGCCACGTTGGCGGTGACGGTAACGGGAGCGCCCGGGGCTACCCTTTCAGCGGAGAGCGAGGCGCTCTGGACTGTGACATTGGCTATGGCCGCGGGACCAGCGTTTGTCCCCGCGGAAACCCCTCCTGCCGAAGATGACTGTTGCGGGGTATGTCCACTGAGGGGCCAGGTGCAGGCGAAGGTCCCCTTAGTGGCCAGGATAGCGGCCTTCTCCCAGAGGTTGAACCATCCGGCAGTTATGAGAACACCGGTCTCGTTGTTGAACTTGGTGTTGTAATCAGTCAAGCTGGTATAAAGCTTGATGATTTTTGTGCAGGCGAGAGGAGTCACCGTGCCTTGAAGGAAGCAGAAGGCAGAGAAGGCACCGCAGGTTATGCCGCAGGTGGGGCAGGGTGTCATGGCCGGGAGATAGGTATTGGTGGGGAAGTCGACCCAGGGAGTCCTGAGGCCGCCCAGTGCATTGCCGTTGGCGTCCCTTTGTATAACACCGCTTGTGTTTACGGTGATAAATGAGGCCTCGCTGGGAGGGGGAGAGCCGCTCATCCAGGCCTTAAGATTGCTGTAAGCGGCGTGGAAGGGGTATTCCTGGTGGAAATCACTGAAGCTACTCTGACTCTCCTTACAGCACCAGGACAAACCGTAGCCACCCAGCGACGCAGCGATGTCGGCTGCCGCCGGGTAAACGGCAAAGCCCTCCGCGTTAATGTGGCAGGCGCCGGGTATATCATAATGGCGGAATTTATCGGTTGCAGTGTTGGCGTCGGCACGCCGGGTCGGAACGGGGCTGAGGAACCCGGTATTCCCCGTGTTAACCTCGGACTCGGTATCTATGTGTATGACAGGTTTGCCGCAGGGCTGAATGAACCTGCGCGGATCAGTATAAGGGTAGCCGCCGAAGGGTATCAGCCCATCCCTTGCAAGAATAACGGGGTCGTTTATATCGGTGTCGTTGACCCAGGCCGGGCCGCCGGCGGCCATGGGGTTAATAGCATCGTAAATATCTGCAATGAAATAGGGTTCGAAGAAGTTTATCCAGGTAATCATGAAGGCGCCGGTCTGCGAGTAGCCGTGGGCGATGAGATGCTTAACATTATAGCCTGTAAGCGCTGGCGGCAGATTGTTATTGTGTTTAAGCGCATAGCCAAGCTGAGCAAACATGTCCCAGCATAGCTCGCGCTCGTGGCCGCTGAAATCGAGAGCAGCATAGCGCGTGGAGTCGAACGTTTTCAGGCCGGTGTGACCCGTTGGCAAAGGGTTATCCACCACGACATACCTGCAGGTCATGCCTACCCAGATATCGCCGTCGTGAATTATCTGATTCCAGAAGCAGGTCCAGCCGGTGGCCAGATCGAAGGTGCCGCTGGGGTTAAGCATTTCAACGATCACATTGCCGCTGAAGTTGGCCGGGTTGCTCGGGTAGCGTATCAGGACGCGGGTGGTGTAGTGGATGCCACTGGCCGTGGTGTGTATAGCGAATCCTGGTCCTGCAAGGACGACAGGCGCATAAACATTGGCACCATTCCCAGCCCCAGCCGCGTCTGACATGAAATACTCGGCCTGGCTGTAGCCCATGGACAGGAACGGGGTGCCGGCTGACGGGTCGAACGGATGTCCGTGTGCGGGCGGCAATGACCAGGCAACTGCGCCCGGAGTAACCCCGGAGCTGGCCGCGGCTTTCTGGGGTGCCGCCACAGTAAAATAGCTGATGCACAGCATCAGCGCCATGAGAACCTGGGTGATGGTTATAACTATTTTCTTAGAATGCACCGTTACCTCCCTATTAGTTAAATATTATCAGTAAACAATTCTCTGGTCAGATGCGCGGATTTATTTTAAGTTGTCACCTCCTGCCACATTAGTGTATTTAAAATAGTTTTGTACACGTTTTATCTTACCAGGCCTCATCCCGATAAGCAGTTGCGATTACCCTAAAATTACGCAAACAGATAGATACGTAATTTATAGCGGTACTTTATCATTACCTGCTGCGTCTTGTCAATATCCCATGTGCCTATTATATACATTAATATTAATAAAATTGCTTGCCCGGATGATTGAAATACACGGAAATTATCGCTGCCCCGGCCTGTTCGACTACAATATATAAGATTTTTCGGTTAGTCATTCATAAATCCTTTCACGGTATTGGCCTTCATTGCTAAATTATATTAAACGTAATGAGACCCTGTTCATCCTCTGCATAGAGGGCATGCTCATGCTGATGGGGATGGGGCAGGTCAGCCCCATCCTGGCGCTGTATGCCCGGCAGTTCGGCATAAACATGGCGCTGGTCGGTCTCATCATAACCACTTTCGCCGTTGCCAGTGCTATCGTGGATATCCCGGCGGGCAGGATTGCCGAGCGGCTGGGCCGCCGACCGACCCTTATAGCAGGCTCTCTGGTAATGGCTGTGGGCTCGGTGGGCTGCGCGCTGGCGCCTGGCTACTGGCTTTTTTTAGCCTGCCGCTTTGTTCAGGGTACAGGCTATGCCCTCTACACCACCACGGCTATGATCATGCTGACCGATATCAGCACCGTGCATAACCGCGGCAACAACATGGGGTGGTATATGGGCAGCACCTGGATCGGCTACGGCCTGGGACCGCTTAGCGGCGGCTTTATCGGCCAGTACTTCGGCCTGCCGGCAGTGTTCTACGTATATGCCTTTTTCTGCGCGCTGGCAGCGGTTTGGGCCTTCTTGCGGCTGCCCGAGACGCATCCCCACCATGCCGGACAAATGATTGAAGAGCCGGGTGACCCTCCGCCTGCAGCAGGAGCAAGGCTTAGCATCAAAGATTTGCTGGCTAACCCCAATTTTATCCTGATCTGCATCATAACTTTTTGCATATTCTTTACCAACAACGGGTCACGGTATCAGCTATTGCCTCTGCTTTCCCACGACCGCCTCGGCTTAACTCCAAGCGAAATAGGTGTGGCCGTCACCGTAATAGCCGCGGTCAATATCATCGTGCTGCTGGTCATCGGCAGGGTGTCCGACAAGGTGGGCAGAAAGCCCACGGTCCTACCCGGGTGCATTCTCCTGGCGGTCTCCCTGGTGATGTGGGTGTTGAGCGCCAATTACCAGTTCCTGCTCTTAAGCTGTGTGGTATTCGGATTAGGCATTGGCATAACCGGGCCCACCCCGGCTGCATACGTAGCCGACATACTTTCGGGCCAAAACTCCAGTGGAGGCATGAGCATCTTCAGGGCTGTCTGCGATCTGGGCTTTGTCGTCGGCCCGGTTTTCCAGGGATGGCTGGCAGATATGAACGGCTATAATTTCCCGCTGATCTTCAATGCCGCCCTGCTGTTCACAGCCGCGCTGGTTTTCCAGATCGTAGCCAGGGAGCATCCTTCCTTTGCGGCCCGCAATGACACGCACCGCTAAGCCATGTGTTTGGTCGTTATTAATGTGCGGAGCAAGGTGTACGTGGACCGCAATAGTGAACGCGTCAGCAGCGGATGTGGTTCATCGGCTCTAGCGATTTTTAGCCTCCTTCTCAGCGATTTCCTTGCAGATCTCCTTGTAGCGCTTTTCGGTTATCGGGTAGAAATACAGCACGACGGCGGCGGCGATGAATATAGCCGCGGAGACCGGCCCCAGGAAAAGCCTTATGCCTAACTGGGCGGTGGGCAATTGCGGCATGACATTGGCCACGTAACCCATGGCCTCCAATATCATGAGCATGACGCCGATGGCCAGCGCCTGACCGATCTTCAGACCCCACGTCCACACGCCGAAAAATGCCCCTTCCCTGCGCTCACCGGTCCTCAAGTAGTCAAACTCGATGGCATCGGCCACGATGGCATACGGCATGGCATAGGTGAAACCGAAGCCAATGCCCGTGAAAAACATCATTATAAGCATGAAGGTTACGCCCAGGATGTGGCCCAGGAAGAAGATGGTGAGGAGCATGGCTGCCATGATGACAAAGCCTGCTCCGTACACGAGTTTCTTGCCTACCTTCTTACTCAGTGCGACGCTGACGGGGATAAAGATCATGGCCGTCACGATCAGTATTACCATGGCGTAGGTAGTCATGCCTTCCGCGGCCAGTATGTACTTGAAGTAGTAGATGGCGATGGCGCTGACTATGGTGATGGCCAGGATATGCAATACGTATGTAAGCAGTATCAGCACGTAAGGTCGATTCTTAAAGACTTCGGTGTAAGTCTTGACGAAGCCCATCGTCTTGGCCGGTTTCAAGTGTGCCGGTTCTTTCACCGTAAATATAGTAACCAGTGCGGAGACCAGCATCACCGTACCGAAGATGGTGCCCATCAGCACAAAGCCCAGGTTCTTGTTCGGCGCCAGGCCCACTATTGGCAGGGCCAGGCCGGCGCCCAGCAGAGTACCTATGGCGGCGAAGCCGAAACGGTAACCGTTGAGAGACGATCTCTCGTTGTAGTCGGTCGTGAGCTCGGGTGCCAGGGAAGAATAGGGAATGTTCACCGTCGAGTATGCTGTGCACAGGATAATATAAACAACCATAACGTAGATAAAAAGCGTTGTCTGGCTTATACCGGCGCCGGCGATGAGGGCCGGGTTGGTGAACATTATTATGACCGCTACGAAGAGCGGGATAACGCCCCCCAGCATGAACGGCCTGCGCCTGCCCATTTTTGTCGCCGTCTTGTCGGAAATAAAGCCTATGACAGGGTCATAGAAGGCGTCCCACAACCTGCCCACCATCAACGCTATGCCTGCCAGAGCAGCGGAAAGGCCCACCGAATCCGTAAGGTAGTTCGCCAGAACGAAGGCCGTAGCCGTAAAAAACAGGTTCCCGCCAAAGTCGCAGACGCCGTATCCGAGCTTCACGCCCACCGAAAGCTTCTTTTCTTCCATCATAAACTCCTCATCGTTAGCGATAGAATATTATTTCGCCCGGCCGTGTCCTTGAGCCGAAGGCACACGGTCGGTTTGAAATCCAATCTGGTAGACCTTAGGTATCCTCAATTCTTGCATAGGTCGAGATCATTTTTCAACCTCGTGCCGGATTCCCGCAACCACCTGGACATCATTAAGCCAGGATAAAGGGTGGTAACCGCTTGCCTCCTTTCAATGTAAGATTATCAATATAAAGATTAGGTAATTTACCTCACATCCGTAAACTAATCTAATGTACTATTAAAACTTACGTTTCCACTCTTTGGGCCAGCGCTCAATGGCCACTTTCTTTTGTGTAAAGAATTCCACGGCATCCATGCCCTGCCCGTGTAAGTCGCCAAAGAAGCTCTCTTTCCATCCCGTGAAAGGGAAAAAGGCCATGGGCGCGGCAATGCCGAGATTGATTCCTATATTGCCGGCAATAACCTCATAGCGGAACTTGCGTGCTGCAGGCCCGCTGCTGGTGAAGAGGCAGGCCATATTTCCATATTTGCCGCTATTGATCATGGATATAGCCTGGTCCAGGTTGCCTGCGTGCAGCATCCCCAGAACCGGGCCGAAGATCTCCGTTCTGACGATCTCTCCATCAGGGGGCACATCCTGTAGAACAGTCGGGCGTACAAAGTTGCCGTGCGCATAGCCGGGGATGTGGGTATTGCGCCCGTCCACCAGGATCTTCGCCCCCTCCAGCTGCCCTTTTCCGATCAATGCTTCAATGCGTTCTTTGCTCTGCGGTGTGATCACCGGCCCCATCTGCACTTTCTCATCGAGGCCATAGCCAACCACCCTGCTGCTAGCGGCTCCAGTAATAGCCTCCGTAAAAACGCTACGCGCTTCGCCTACTGTTATCACCAGTGAAGCGGCCAGGCAGCGCTGGCCGGCGCAGCCGAAAAGGCTATCAGCGATAATACGCGTAGAGGTATCCATGTCAGCATCAGGCAGAACCACCACCGGATTTTTAGCCCCGCCCTGGCACTGTGCGCGTTTGCCGTTGGCCGTGGCCCGGCTGTAAATGTACCTGGCTACAGGTGTTGAACCTACAAAGCTGACAGCCCGTATGGCCGGATGGTCCAGGATTGCATCAACCGCAACTTTAGAGCCGTTCACGAGGTTAAGCACCCCGGCCGGCAACCCCGTTTTCTCCACGAGACGGAATATATTCTGCATGGTCAGAGGAACTCTCTCCGAAGGTTTTACGATGTACGTGTTTCCACATGCTATGGCATATGGCAGGAACCAGAAAGGGACCATGCCGGGGAAATTGAAGGGAGCGATCATTGCGCAGACGCCCACCGGCTGGCGGATCATAAACTCGTCTATGCCGGGGGCGATATCCTCTGAATTATAGCCCTGCATTAATAAAGGTATACCGCAGGCTACCTCCACGTTTTCGATCAGGCGGCGCGTCTCGCCCCTGGATTCGTCGATCGTCTTCCCACATTCCATTGTGATCGTGCGTGCAAGCTCTTCGAAATTCTCCTCCAATAGATTCTTCAGTTTGAAGAGAAACTGTACACGGTCAGCAGCGGGGGTTTGTCTCCACTGTGTGAAAACATCGGAAGCCGCTTGAGCGGCCAGCTCTATGTCAATGGCCGGTGAGAGTGGCACGCGTCCCAGTACCTCGGCCGTGGCCGGATTGACCACATCCTGATAATCAGCACCACTGGAAGGCTGCCACTTTCCCCCAATATAGTTAAGGATTTCACGAGTATTCCCCACAGATGAACCTCCTGGATTGCTCGATAGCTTATTTCAAATCGTCCGGCTTTATCTCGCGTCCCGTTTTAGACGATTCAAGAGCGGCGAGCGTAAACTGGAGCACAGCTTTTCCTGTTTGGCCGTCCAGGACAGGTTGCCCCCCGCTCTTTAGCGTGTCAATCAAATGCCCTGTGCAGTCAATAAAACTCTCTGACCAATCCACCCGGTCGACAGGTACGGGGATAGTCTTACCGTCCTTGTACAGTAATAGTTCGGGCAAATCAATAGTTCGTGTTGTATAACGGTTGATGAGAAGTATCCCCTTATCGCCGATTATCTCAATGCGGTCGTCATCCACATAGTAATCGGATGGTATATGCATATTGGGCGTATGCTCCACATCAAATACTCCGTACCGCCTGTCTCCTCTAAACTTAAACATGATAACCGCTGGGGCATCAATATTAACTTCCGGCAGAATAGTTGATTTATCAATCCATGCATACACCTTTTCCACCGGGCCCATGAGGTAGTAAGCCAGGGAAAAAAGATGATAGCCATGATCGAAAACAAGTGGACCGCCGCCACATTCTTTTTCATTAAAACGCCACACCCAGGCTTCGAACGGCACTTCCCAACCACACTCGGTCTTGCCCGTACTTACATGCATACGCAACATTTGCGGTTCCCCTATCTCTCCGGCTTCGATCATTTTTTTGGCCTGTACGGCAGGGGGATAGAACACGAACGTTTCATAGATCCGCAACAATACGCCGGCCTTCTGCGCCGCTTCTATCATGCGGTCTGCATCTGCAACGCAGGTGGCCATAGGTTTTTGCACGCTGACATGCTTGCCTGCCCTGCAGGCAGCTATGGTCATCTCGGCATGAAGGTGATGCGGCACGAGCAGCTCAACCAGCTCTATGTCCCTGTCTTCCAGCAACCTGTTATAGTCGTAGAAAACCTTTTCCACTCCCCAGGCTTTAGCTTTGGCATTGGCGAGGCCTTTGTTCGTATCGCATACGGCCATGATCTTAGCGTCTTCCCGTCCGCGATACCCTAGTTCATGCAGGTCAGAGATACGGCCGCAGCCGACGATAGCGACACTTACTGGTTTCGTGCTCACTTTTTCAACCTCCTATTCATCGTGGTCTATTCACCCAATTTGACTGCGTTGCGCTCTTTTTAGCAATGCTGATAAGATCGCCTGACCGGCTTTTGGACTTGATTCTATCAGAGGTAAAAAACCGGGATAATTGACGACGGTGCTGATAATATCTTCCGGAATCAGTGGGATAATTTCCGGCATATTTTTATGCGTGAGATTGTTGAGTTTTTCCAGAAGCAATCGCGATTGCCTCTGTGGTTCACGCCGCTGAGGCGGATAACCGAATCCTTTTTCCACACTGAACAGTTTTTCGAAGATGAACTTCAGGTCCATGTCTCCCGCCCAACCATAGCCCTGGTTAAGCCCCAACGAGATGCAGTTTCCCCCATTAATCTGCATGAAAAGCCAGCCATCCAGAGGCGACCGTATCAGTCCGCAGGAGACGCCCGGGTATTGCATGACCGAATTGAGGAAACCCTGCCCCGTGCCGCAGCCGCCTACTACAAAATCAACAGTCCCGGCATTAAGTAATATTGCGGCCATCAAGCCGGTATGGATGTAAGATAGCTCAGTCTGCTCGCCGCCTTTTTTCATGCCGACGTTGACAACCTCATGTCCCAATCCGTCCAGGGCGGTCATGATATCGACATTTTTATCTGCGGCACTGGTCTCGCTGATAACAGCTATACGCATCTTTCCTCCGGCTTATTTCTTCTTCTTCTCCATAACTCTCAAAGCGGCATCGGCAATGTCCCTGACGCCAAGGCCGTAGGCATCCATGATGGTCTCAGGGTCGGGCCCGGTGCAGGCAAAAGTGTCCTTGATGCCCACGCAGGCCTGAGGCACAGGCATTTCCTGCGCCAGAAGTTCGGCTACCGCCGACCCCAGCCCGCCTATCACAGTATGTTCCTCGGCAGTAACCACTGCGCCTGTTTCCCCAGCCAACTTTAGAATTAATTCATTATCGAGCGGCTTGACCGTGTGCATATCCAGCACGCAGGCATCGACTCCCCGACCGGCCAATATGTCTGCGGCCTGCAGGCTGCGTCCGGCCATAGATCCGCAGGCAATTATGGTAACATCACTTCCCGGCCTGCGCACGATACCCCTGCCTATCTGCAAGTTATCATCGGGTTGTGAAACCGGTTGTGTGGCCGAGCGGTTGAGCCGTAAATAGACGGGTCCATCATATTCAGCAATCAATTTGACGAAGGCTGCAGCCTCGCCGGCATCGGCGGGAACGATAACGGTCATCTCGGGTAAAGAGCGCATGATGGCGATATCCGTGATGGCATGATGCGTCGGCCCGTCCTTGAAATCTGAGACGCCGGCATAGCTGGCCGCAATTTTGACGTTGGCCCTGTTATAACATATGCAGGTGCGTATCTGCTCGAGCGCCCGCAGGGCAACCAGAGCGGCGAAGGCGTTAACGAAGGGCAGCATACCCCCCAGCGCCAGCCCTGCGCTCATATCTATCATACATGGCTCCGCAATGCCGACATTGAAAAAACGCGTGGGGAAACGTGATGCGAAATAGCTGGAGAGGGTGGAGGACGACGTGTCGGCATCCAGCGCCACCACCGCAGGATTGACTGCACCGTAGTCCGCCAGGGCCTTGCCATAGGCTTCGCGCATGGCCGGGTTGCTCATGTTATTTACTTCCTCCGCCCAGCTCAGCCAGGGCGGCCTGGAATTGCTCTTTATTTGGCGCTATGCCGTGCCACTGTGCCTTGTTTTCCATGAAGGAGACGCCCTTCCCTTTAATTGTATTAGCGATGATGACGCTGGGCTTTCCTTTTACACTATGTGCTTGATCCAGGGAAGACAGTATCTGCCCTATGCTGTGCCCGTCGATTTCGATCACATTCCAGCGGAAGGAACGCCATTTATCGGCAAAAGGCTCCATTGGCATTATCTCTTGCACTGGCCCGTCGAGTTGTACTTTGTTATAGTCTACGATTGCCGTCAGGTTGGCCAGGCCGAATTTGGCGCAGGCGTTGGCTCCTTCCCAGACTATGCCTCCCTGGCACTCGCCGTCCCCCAGCAGAACGTAGACTCGGTAGCTCCTGCTCTGCAGCTTGCGCGCCAACGCCAGTCCCGCTCCCACAGCGATGCCGTGGCCCAATATACCGCTGGTCATGTCGACCCCCGGGGTTTTCAGCCGGTCCGGGTGTCCTTGCAGGTGACAGGTCAGCTCGCCCCAGTGATCGAGGTCAGAGGCTGGGAAAAACCCGCGTCGCGCAAGAGTGAATATAGCAGTGCTGAGGCATGTCCCTTGCTCAGAATGAAACGATCGCGGTCCGGCCAGCCCGGATTTTGAGGATCAATCCGCATAACATGGAAATAGAGCACGGCCATGATATCGGCGGCCGAGAGCGAGCCGCCCGGGTGTCCTGCCTGACGTTGATAAATCATCCTCAGGCTATCTCGCCTCAAAGCGACTGCAATCTGCTCAAGCTCTCTTATCTGTTGATCGCTATATTCTGTCGTCATAAAACCCTATTTCTCATAGCCCGATTTCATGACGCAAAGCCTGAGTGCTTTCGCACCAGTTTCCCACGTTCCAGCGCCCGAAGACACCCATCCCGCCCAATTCGTTATCTCCTGAATATACCGGCACATGTATCAATGAAAGCCCGTCATATCCATACGCTCTGTCCAAAGCTTTTAATAGCGAGCTCCTGGAAAATCCGCCGCTCATGGCCTGTACGCCTTTTACTGCATTGGCCCAGGCCACATAGTCCACTACAACCGAGTCGTCGGTAGCAAACTCGTGATTGTACTGGGCTTTCTGCAGTCCTGTGATGGCGCTCATGCGGCGGTTATCCAGCAGCAGAATGCAACCCCTGGCGCCATGCTGGATCCCATCGATCAAGATCTGCGGGTTCATGGTGAAGGAGCCGTCTCCCGTGAAGGCCAGGCCGAAAAATTTCTTCTCGGAGGCAGCGGTAGAGAGCAGGGCCGACGCGGCAAATCCCATATAGCTGGCGCCGGTGTCCGTGAAGGTGAAGCCCGGCACTTCGTCTTCCACGATCTGAAAACCGTTGGCCTGCACATCGCCGGCATCGAAGAACTTAACCACGCCTTTCGCCCTGGCCCAATCGCTGGCGGCCTTGATAGCGGCTGGCTGAGTGAGCACTTCCCTTTTCCATTTCTCATCGAAAAGGGTGGGGTGCTTATAACGTCGCTGCTTGAATTTTTCCCACGCCTGACGCTGACGACTGCAGGCCTTGAACCAGGCCGAAGGCTGATTGTTATTCTTTGCCTGCTTCTTTTTTAGCTCTTTCAGCAGCCGCTGCAGCGTAAGCCGGGCATCCCCGACCAGTGGCAGCGTATCACTGTAATGCAGTGCCGCTTCAGGCTCAGTGTTAATATTGATTACACGCTGAACTTTTGGGTAGGCGGTGCGTGAGCAGTCGGACTGGCAGACGAAGCGAGAGCCTATTGCCAGCAACAGGTCTGCGTGCTCCATAGCATAGTTTCCGCAGAGGGTGCCCTTGGAGCCTCCCACCGTCATATTGCGGGGATTGCTATAAGGTAAGACGCCGGAGGCCAGCGGCGAGATTACCGCCATTCCATCCACAAGGTCGAGCAATTCTGCCACTGCGGAGCCCGCATTGCGCGCTCCGCCTCCCACCCGTAAAGCTACTTTTTTTGCCGATAGCAGCCAGTCGGCGGCAGTTGCATAATCGGCCTCCGCGGCTGCGGGTTTAACAGTCAACGCTGTAGTAAGCTCGCGCAGGTTGAACCTCTCGATCAAAACAGGTTGGATATTCATTGGTAAGAGTAAAAAAAAGGACCGGCCCGGAAGGGATGGTCCACGGCGGATTGTCCCCGCCGCAGCGCTGTCGAAATGGCCCCGGGAGTATGCAGGGAATAGGCCTGCCCCATGGTAGAAAAAAGGCGCAGGAACAGGTCCTGTTCATAATGAGGGATCTGCTGCATGTTTGGCCCTTCGTCATCGGTGGTCTCATCCCCAAGTATATACCAGATGCCCAATCCGTCAGATGCTGGCACCAACGAGGCTGCCAGCGCCTGCAGGGCGCCCGGCCCTATAGATGTAACAACGGCTGATTTCTGATCGGTGACCCAACGCAGGGCAGTTGCGGCGTGGGATGCCTCGACCTCGCTGCGGGTGTTCAGTACCTTTACCAGGCCGTGCTGCTGGTAGATACGGAGCACCTCGGCCAGGTCCGTACTTCCATGCCCGAATACCGCGAAGAAGGTTCGGACGTTCTGCTTGATCAGTCCCAGGACAAGCGCTTCTGAAACTGTAACATCCAGCTTTGAAGGTATCCTGCCGTGGCTGACCGCGCTGATGAGTCCGCCGCAGACAGCAATGACGGCTGCCCTTTTCTCACGGGCTGCCTGAATGACTTCGAAATTCATTTACCGACTCAGATATATTAAAGCTTTTTGCTATATCACCGGGGATGGCTAACTGCAATTCGCAGCTGAGCAATTATTAGTGCACTGCTATTGGTCATGATAATATCCCTTTGCCATGCGTACGTCAATGCACACACCAAGTCCTCTTAATACGGCTGTTGATTTAGCCGTATTAAGCCATGCATTTGCCGGTCTTATAATTAATGAGGGGTGTTAAATCTAAGGTGATCAGCGAGGCTCCATGCCAGGCAAGTTCAGCTTTTACAACGGGTGGCTGCTCTCATATAATAAGTGGCATGCAGGAAGATGCCATGGCCTTGCCGGATTGAGTACTGCCTACAGGATTTTCCCGGAAAAATAACGCCAAACAATTATAGATAGCTTCATATGCCAGCGTAGCTCAGTGGTAGAGCAGCGGTTTCGTAAACCGCCGGTCGTCAGTTCGACTCTGACCGCTGGCTCCACTCAAATCGGCCTTTTGGCTAATGGTTTGCCAAAGGTTTTACGTGTAAATCCCGACTTTGTAGTAATTTCCCCTGCATATAATTAAAATAACCGTTGGAATATTGCCCAAAGGGGGAGATATGGTGAAGAAAGATCAAAATATGGTGAGGGAACTGGTCGACGGATATGGGGACTGGTTCAGAGATGAGAAGCGGCTGGATGAAGGAAGGATGACGGATAAACTTTATCCCTACGAGAAATTATTCTCTCCGATCGATGTCAACAGCATCAAAATCAAGAACCGTATTGTTATGGGGCCCATGGGGAATGTTTGCATGTGTGATGAAACGGGCCGGCCCAATAACAAGATGGTGAGCTATTTTGTGGAGCGTGCCCGGGGAGGCGCTGGACTGATTACCTCCGGCCTGGTGCCGGTCAGCTTTAATGTCGATCCTTCGCTGACTGAGCCTGGCGACCTCACCGTATTGCCGCGCATCGACCGTTCTCGCACGGTCTTCCCCGGCTGGAGGATACTGGCGGAGGGAGTGCACTCCTACGGCGCCAGGTTCTTTATCCAGCTCACGCCCGGGCTGGGGCGCGTCGGCTCCCCCGAATGCCTGGTGAAGAAGTTCAAGCTGCCGGTTTCGGCCTCCTGGAACCCTAATTTTTATATGCCCTCCATCCCCTGCCGCCCGCTGACGGACGGCGAATGCCGCAGGATAATCAAAAATGCGGGCCAGGCCGCCGCCGATGCCCGGGTCCTTCTGGTCGACGGCGTTTACCTGCACGGACACGAAGGCTACCTGCTGGAGCAGATGACCAATACGGCCTTCAACAGGCGCAGGCTGGGACGCTTCTCGGACTGGCAGGCGTTCGGCATTGAGCTGGTGAGAGAGATCAGGCGGCGTTGCGGCGAGCTCTACCCGGTCATGTACCGCATCGACCTCTCGCTGGCTTTGAACGAGACTTACGGTAAACGCATGGCGAAGGTCGGCTCCCTCAAGAAATTCAGCAGGGAGCGTACCGTTGAGATGACGCTGGACTACATGTCCAACCTGGTCAAAGCAGGAGTGGATATCTTCGATGTCGACCTGGGCTGCTATGATAACTGGTGGCTGCCGCATCCACCCGGCCCCATGCCGCCCGGACTTTTCTTGCCGGTCGCCAAACTGGTAAAAGATTATTTCGCTGCCAAGGATATCAGGTCCAATGCCGGCCAGCAGGTCCCGGTGGTCGGGGTCGGCAAACTGGGGTATCCCGACCTGGCCGAGCATGCCCTGCGCTCCGGTATGTGCGATATGGTCATGCTCGCCAGGCCGCTGCTGGCCGACCCGGAATGGCCCAACAAGGCCTATGCCGGCCGGGTGCGCGATATCCGGCCCTGCATCGGCGACCAGGAGGCCTGTCTGAATGAATTTATCCGCGGAGGCCATATACAATGCGCGGTCAATCCCCGCTGCGGGTTCGAGGATGTGCTCAGCCTGAGGCCGGCGCCGGCGGCCAGGCCCAGGAAGATAGCGGTGGTGGGAGCGGGTCCCGCCGGCATAGTTTGCGCTTGCACGGCGGCCGAAAGGGGGCATAATGTCAGCCTGTATGAAAAGCTCGATAGGGTTGGAGGTGAGCTGGTGCCGGGCTCTGTCCCTAAGATCAAATATGATGTGGCCAACTATTTGCAGTACCTCGAAAACCTCGTTCAGCACGTGCATAACACCTATCAGTTGAAGCTATATCTCAGTACAGATATTACGCCGGAATCGTTGAAGGAACATGGTTTTGACGTTATTGTTACATGCACCGGCGCACGGCCTGTCAGGCCTGATATAGAAGGTGTCGGGCAGCACTTCGTGGTGCAGGCAGTCGATTTCCTGCGCGACCCGGCACTGGCCGGGGAAGCGCAGAGGCTGGTAGTGATAGGCGGAGAGTCCCTGGGGTGTGAAGTCGCTTATATGCTGGCTTATGAGATGGGAAAGAAGGCGACCGTTGTTGAGATGCTCCCCTACTTCATGAAGGATGCCTGCACCGCCAACCGCGGCCAGTTGATCCACTACCTGGAAAAAGCCGGGGTCAGATTGATGAATTGCACAAGCCTGGTAAAAATAGGGCAGGGCTCGGTTACCGTGGCCCGGAACGTATCCCGCAGCGTGCCCGACCCGTATAACACGTGGTCGGCGGTGCTGCCCGAAAATATCCCCAACCCCCTGGCCGGGAAAATCTCTGTTGAAAATAAAGAGCTCGAGATGGAAACCGACCTGGTTATCCTGGCTATCGGGCTGAAGCAGGATGACAGCCTGTATGAGGCCTGCCTGAGGGAACGCATAGCCACTGAAATACATAATATCGGGGACTCCTTCAGCATCGGCGGTGTCTTTGAAGCCACCAAGGCCGGCTATGCCGTGGGCAGCACCGTATAGCAGCCATAAAGTTTCACGGCCGGCCGGTTTTGATATTTTGCAGGGGATGTTGCACAATGGCGTTAAAAAAGGGGAAGTGGAGATGAAAGATTATTTACCAAGGCCTATTTTACCGGCGCCCCCCAGCCTGGTGTCAGACGGCAAATACAATTTTGGCACCTATAGCAGCCAGTTCAAGGAGGTCAACCCGCTGGATGCGGACAGGCCTCTGGGCATGTGGCTGCCCAAACCGGTACTCTCCTCCCGGCTCAAAGAATGGCAGGCCTTTCAGCTGGGCAATGAGCGCTGGTTTCTGCTGGCAGTGCTCTATAGCGCCAAAATATCGGCGCTGGCGCAGTTCATTGCTTACGACAGGCAAAACAACAAGAAATACGTTTTTGAAAAAGTACTGCCTCCCTTGATAATTAAGGTCCCTGCCTCTCTATGGCAGGCCAGGCAGTCCTACCAGGATAAAAACAGTTTTATTGAAATAGTCAGCCAACTGGCCAGGGGCAGGTTTTATATAAATGTAAAGATCAGCAGTCAGGCTGCGGTGCCGGATATTGAGGCCCATTTCGAAATGTTTCACGATGAAGGGCTGGTGGAACCCATCGTTGTATCGATACCTTTTGGTACCAACAGGGGCATGTATTCTCACAAATGCCTGATGCCCATGCAGGGCAGCATGACGATCGGCGGCGAGAAAACGGTATTTTTGCGCAGCAGCAGTTTTGCCATTATCGACGACCACAAGGGGTTCTATCCCTATAGGATGAAATATGATTGGGTTACGGCCGCCGGTTACAGCCCGGATAAGCGGTTGATCGGCTTTAATCTGACGGACAACCAGTCCGTCGACCCGGAGAAATATAATGAGAACTGCCTGTGGGTCGATGGGAAATTGAACCTGCTACCTTCTGTGAAGTTCAGCAGGCCCAACGGTGATGAAGGGGAATGGCAGATAAACGATCCCTATGGCATGGTCGACCTGACATTCAGGCCTGTTGTCATGGGCGAGATCAATATAAACTACCTGGTGCTCAAGGTGCGCTACAGGGGGCCTTTCGGCTATTGCAGCGGGTCAATAACCGACCGCAGCGGCCTCAAGGTGGAGATCAAAGACTATTTCGGCATGGGCGAGGACAAATATCTCCGCGGGTGATATCCCGCACAGCTAGTTCGATGGCTTACGTTCCCCCTTCTCCCTGGAGACCCTTTTCCTGCACCTGTCGCTGCAGGTTTTTCGGGTGCTCCTCATGGGATCGAACCAGTTGTTGCAGCCGGGGCAGAGGCAGGGCCTCACCTCGCCGATGACCTCCCAGAGGAACATCAGCCACATGGCGGTCAACAGGTTGTCCGGGAAGAGATAAAGCCTTTTCTTATAGGTCGGCAGTGCCCTGGGATATATACCGCCCCGTATTTTGACATTGATGCAATTGGTGAGATACAGGAGGGCGGCTTCCTGGGGCTGTTCGCCAAACTGTACCCATCTACGCCCCAGGTCGGAATCGGCAGTGGCAATCAGGTCCCGGCGTTTGTTCAAAATTATATAGATTCCATCCTCTTCACGGGTCATCAGGGCAGCCAGCAGTGAGTACCGGCGGTTCTTGAGAATATCCCACAAATAGATCAGTCGTTTCATTTCCGATAGCTCATAGCGCCACCTCTGGGCCGATTCCACCAGCAGCTTTATCCTCAACTGACGATCGCGCCGGCGAATGTCATGGAACCGGGTGAAGCCCAGCAATCCGTAGGTCGCGGCGAATTTAAGAATGCCCGAATCGTCCGTAATATTGCAGAACATGCGGTGCAGGACCGGATTTTTCCTCAAGGGGGCGTAATAACGTTTGCCTGTAGTCTTGCAGACGATAAACGGAGAAGCCTCGTCAATTTTATCCAGACGGGCGCCGGGCGTCGACATCTGCAGCCGGGTAGCCGTCTTCCGGCAGATGTTGAACTTTCCCTCGGGGACCTCCCAGAAGAAAGCGTAGCGGTCACTGACTATCTCTTTAAGAAAGGGTGATATATGTGAATGTTTCATATTAATTAGTCACAATAAAAATAAAAATATCGTGACTTCTACTCATAGTAGCATAAAATATTTAAAAAATCATACAAAGCTATTGACCTTTGCTTTGTATTCGGGCATTATTAGAGGAAAGGGAGGTGCCACGCATGAAATATGTCTGGTTATTCGGAGCTGTTGCCGCCATTTACGGTGCTATTGCCGCTTCGTTCCTCGACAATCAGCCCTATACTGCGGTAGCATTTGGTCTGCTGGCACTGGTGTTTGCTATGGCCGCCTGGAGGGACTTAGCGCAGAAACCTTAGTCCCGTAGTGCCGGTCATCCGATCAGTTTGAGGCGCAGGTTCGCGCCAATATCTTGTTGTTGTTGAATTGCTCATGTACTTTATATATATATTGCTTTTTATAACCGGGTTATTCTGTGGCAGCCTGGTCAACTATATCGCCGGCGGCGTTACCCGGGAGCCCCGCTCTTTCGTATTTTCCGGCTGCCGTGAGTGCACGCAAAAGTGGGGGTGGCTATACATGGTCCCTATACTTGGCTTCGCTCTGGCTAAAGGCCGTTGTCCTCACTGCGGCAAGCCGCTCGGCCTTCACCTGATCCTGGTGGAGATAGGCTGCGGGATTCTCTTTGCCTACCTCGCCTGGAGGTTCGGCTTGACCTGGGAGCTATCGCTGACGGCTATTTATTGCCTGGTGCTGCTCATCCTGCTGGTAACCGATCTTGAGAAGATGTTGTTGCCCAACGTGATCACCTACCCGGGGTTCATCATAGTATTCGTCCTTTCGGCTGCTGTGATGGCTTTCAATTTCGAGCCGCGTTGGTTTTTTCATATTCCCGCTACGGGCTTCTTCTCGATCGTCAATAACTATATGGTGAGTTCCCTGCTGGGTGCATTGACGGGGTTTATTTTGCTGCTGCTGGTTGCCCTGGTTTCGCGCGGCGGCATGGCGCTGGGGGATGTCAAGCTGGCAGCCTTAATCGGCCTGATGACAGGGTTCCCTATCATATTTGTAGCCCTTTTTCTCAGCGTGATAGGCGGCGGACTGATAGCAGGACTGTTGCTTCTAAGTGGCCGCAGGAGCCGTAAGGATCCCATGCCCTTCGGACCGTTTTTATGCCTGGGTGGGATGGCGGCGCTCCTGTGGGGCGTAGAGATATTGAAATGGTATCTGTCTCCCCTCTCAACTCCGTAAACGCCATAAAACCTGTAATTCCCTGCTGCTTTACCAATTAAGACTGGCTATATCTATAATACCCCCTTCAGCTTCATGCAATTCTAACCGCTAATCAGTTATAACCCGGTTGGCTTATAAATATTTGCTTCTGACCTCATGCCTTTCAACATAAATCCGCCTGTTGCATGTATTAAGCGGCCTTCCACGGCCAGCTTGCAGGGAAAGTTCCAGGGAAAAAAGAAGCTGTGACCTGGCTGCATGTTGCCTGATGGCTCAACTATTAGAGACCCGATTGGCTCATCAAAATTAGCCCTTTGCGACTTGTTTGCGATTGGTTGTACTGACACAATGGGACATATTTGCTGAATAAAAAATCCGAGAGTAGACGGGGATTAACACCGGGTAATAATTCGGACGGACAAGCCGGGGGATTATTGCCGCCTGGAACTATCACAGAGCGCATTACTCTTTTATAAGGAGACGATAGAAATGGCAGATGCAGACAAGGCAATGAATGAAATTCAACTGGTGGTCTTCGACCTGGCCTCGGAACATTATGGATTTGACATCTCAGACGTCCGCGAGATTATGCGCATGCAGAACATAACAAAGGTGCCGGGTGCCATGTCTTATGTGGAAGGCGTAATTAATCTCCGCGGTAAGGTACTTCCCGTTATGGATTTGAGGAAGCGTCTGGGATTTAAGGCCAGCGAGCAAACGGATGAGAGCCGTATCGTTATCATCGACGTTACAGAAGGGGAGGTGGGTGTCATCGTGGATGCTGTTACGGAAGTGTTGAGGGTGCCCACTTCTGCAATCGATACTCCGTCTTCCATGGTCATGCAGGGTAGTGCGGATTATCTGCGCGGCATTGCCAAACTGGCTGACCGCCTGATAATCCTGATGGATTTAAATAAGCTTTTGGCCTCGAAGGCCGATGTTGAGGAGATTTCCCGCGTTCTAAGCGCAAGCGCTGCAGAGGCTGCCGGGAAAAAGGAGGGTGAACCGGCGGCGCCTAAAAATGGCCGTAACAAGAAAAAATCAGGAGATGTTAAGAACAATAACAAAAGCAAAGAGTATGCCGTAGCCTAGCGATAAAGAAGGAGTTTCCGGTTTTGAGCATTATGAATGAGCCGGGTTATGGAAACAAAAGATGATTGTAAGTTGTGAAATCAGTGCTGAAGAACTCAAGGTTTTCATGGAGGAGGCCGAGGAACACATTCAATTATTAGATAAAGATATCATCAAGCTCGAAAATGAAGGAAACGACCAGGCTCTACTGCAGGAAATATTTCGGGCCGCACACACCCTAAAGGGTTCATCCGCCATGCTGGGACATGAACGCATGGCAGAAGTTATGCACGCCATGGAAAGCCTTCTGGATAAGCTGCGCAACAATAAAATAACTGTAAATGCAAAGATCATAGATGCCCTGCTTTTCGGGCTGGATGCACTCAAAGTGTTAAAAAGCGAAGTCTTGTCACGCCAGGAAAGCGACATCGATATTTTGTCAATAGTAGCGCAACTCAACCAGGCCGCCGAAGGTGGTGTGGCAGAGGGCGCCGGGCCAGCCAAAAAGGAGCATCATAATGGAGATAAAAAGCAGACCAAGCTCATCACGCTGAATAAGAATGCCGAAAAGAAGATAGCTGACGCCGTCAAGAAGGGCTCGAATGCATATATTGTGAAGGCGCTCATAGACCGCCGCAGCGAATGGCTGGCTGTGCGCAGCCTCCAGATTTACAACGATCTGACGACCATCGGCGATTTAATTGCTTCCAGCCCTTGCCTTCAGGAAATTGAGCAGGAAAAAGTATCACCCGAATTTACAGCCGTAGTATGTTGCGCCAGGCTACACGATGAGATTGTTGCCGGATTGAGTTTGATTTCAGATATCGAGAAAGTAATCGTCGCCCCTTACGGGTCCACTGAAGGAGCAAAGCTGTTGGCGGTCGGCACCCTGGATGAAATTCAACCGGCCGGGCCGGCCGAAACCGCTAAAACGTCAATAAGTCCGGAGATAAAGCTGGCAGGTCCCGATATTAAGGCCGAGGTTATGCAGAGCATCCGGGTGGATGTAACGGTGCTGGACAGCATCATGAATATGGTAGAGGAGCTGGTTATCGATCGCTCCAGGATCAGCCAGGTCGGCAAAATGCTGGAGATGGAATATCCCGATCATGAACTGGTGCATGACCTGGGTGATACCTCCAACCATATCATCAAGGTCATCAATGAGCTATACCAGGATATTATGAAGGTACGCATGGTGCCTATCAGCCTGGTCTTCAGCAAATTCCCAAGGCTGGTACGGGACCTGGCTCAAAAACAACAGAAGAACCTGGATTTTGTAATAAAAGGCGAAAGCACGGAGCTTGACCGCACCATTATAGAAAAGATCCAGGATCCTCTGATTCACCTTCTCAGGAATGCTATAGATCACGGTATAGAGGTGCCGGACGAAAGAAGCTCCAAAGGCAAGCCCCCGAAGGCTATGTTAAGGCTTTCAGCTTTCCAGGAAGAGGGGCATATCGTAATTAAGCTGGAGGATGACGGCAGGGGCATCGATCCCAATAAAGTAAAAGAGTCAGCCGTCAGGAAGGGGTTCATTTCTGCTGATGCAGCCGGCAAGATGACGGATGCGGAAGCAATCGACCTGATCTTCTCCTCAGGCATGTCCACCGCTGAAAAAGCTACGGAAGTATCCGGCCGGGGAGTAGGGCTGGATATAGTGCGCAATAATGTCGACCGCCTCAATGGTACCATGACGCTGGATACCCATTTAGACAAAGGAACAACCTTCACCATCAAGTTGCCGCTGACGGTTGCTGTATTCCAGGGTCTGGTTGTAACCACCGCCGGCTCAACATTCATAGTGCCGCTGGTATCGGTTATAGAGACCATAAAAATCAACAGGGCGGATATCAGAACGATTCAAACCAGGGAGGTCATGCTTCTGAGAGACAGCATCGTACCGCTCATGAGGGTGAACAGGGTGCTCGATATGGTCGATGTCGTATCTGAAAAGGATGACAAATATGTGCTGGTCGTCAAAGCGGGAGAAAAGGTTGCGGGTATCGTGGTGGACGAACTGAAGGAACAAATGGAGTTTGTTATAAAGCCCCTCGGCAAATATCTCGGTGAACTAAAAGGGATTGCCGGAGCCACCATCCTGGGAAATGGTGAGGTGGCTTTAATTTTCGATATACCCACCTTGATCAGGATGTATGCCCAGCAGGGACGCAGTCCCAATAAATATGAGGTAACCGTTAACGCATAATGTGAAATATGGCTTCAGGAGGTCAAAAATAAGTATGGAAAATAACCAAGTCTTGGAAAATAAGGAAATCGCCGTCTGGGACGGTTTAGTTAGGAAAGGCATGACCAATGCTATTAACGGTCTCTCGCAAATGGTGGGACGGGATTTTCAGATCAATTCTATCGGTATCCGCAAGATCCCTGCCAAGGAAATGCCCTATGTGCTGGGCGGACCTGAGCGCATGGTTATCGGTGTATATATCACCTTTTCAGGAGCCAGCAACGGGCACATCCTCCTGGCCCACCAGCCTGAATTTGCCTACAGTATCCTGGACCTGCTGATGGGCAACCCCGCCGGCACCTGTAAAAGCCTTGACGAAATGACACAATCGGCTCTCGGCGAAATGGGCAATATAACCGGCACCTTTTTCCTAAATGCGGTGGCCGATTCCCTGGGCATCCTGCTTGAACCGTCCCCGCCGGTGGTCCTGCTTGAAATGGCGGGAGCTATCCTGGATATCGCTCTTGCGGAGATACTTGCAGAATGTGACGATGTTTTTATTGCCGAAACATCTTTCGGCGTCAGTGACCAGACTATACAGGGCACATTTTTAATCATGCCCAACGCCAGCTTCATGAAACTGCCACTCATTACTGCTGCCGGAGGCATCACTTGACACTCAGCTCGGTAAAAAATGAGGAGATGGTAGTTGTGGGTCTGGGAGAAATGCAGGTCTCCAATGATCCAAACATGATCCTCGCCTGCCTGGGATTGGGTTCATGTATAGGTATAAGCGCTTATGATCCCGTGGCACGGGTTGGTGCGATGGTGCATGTAGTTTTGCCCCATGGCAACAATATAGATTGTGGAAAGTCCCCGACCAAGTATGCCAATACAGCCTTGCCAATCATGGTAAATGCGATGGAACGAAAAGGGGCTATAAAAAGCAGGATCGTGCTTAAAATCGCGGGAGGGGCCAAAATCATCCATACGATTGCCATGGGAAGCATACTGGATATAGGCGATCGCAATATCGCGGCCGTCAAAAAAGCCGTCGCTGAAAATAAACTTTCCATTAAGGCCGAGGATATAAGGGGTACACTGGGCCGCTCTATGTGGTTGAACGTCGATACCGGTGTTACAAAGTTTAGGACTACAGCCAGCGCGGTAGGTGAACTATGAAAAAACTAATTTACGTGTGTGCGCATGATTGTTAACGAGCCAGGTAGTTAAGGAGGAAACAGGATGATCCCAGCAAAGGAAAAGAAAGGCAATGGAAATGCCGGCCAGGCGCTGACAGGCTCGCTATTCGGGCACGGCAGGTCCAAAGCCGCGCCGTCCGGGAAAAGCGGCAAGGCAGCTAAAAGTATTTATAATTTTAGTTTCATAGATCTTTTGCCTGTACCGGTCGTATTCTTCGACAGGGAATTCACAATACAGTTCATCAATAGTCCCGGGGTGGAGATCCTAACAGGCGTCAGAGAGACCTGCCTGGGGCAAAAATGTTATGAACTGTTTAAATTCAAATTCTGCAATACCCCTAACTGCCAGGCGTGCAAGGCCTTTGCCGACGGCAACACCTACAGCAGCGAAGTGGTGGTCAAGGCGCCTAAAGGCGACGTGTTCTTCCGCTGCTACACCGTGCCGGTTAAAGATGACAGTGGCGAAATCATCGGCGCCATAGAATATTTCATAGATGCTACCAGGGAATTGGCCTTCGCTCTCGAGATGGGAAATCTATACGGCAATATTGCTCTGGGAAAGCCCGAGGCCAGGGCCGACCACAAACAATTTGATGGAGTGCTGCGCAAGCATGTTAAAGGCACCAACATGCTCCTTGATTCCTTACTCGGCCTGATCATGACTCAAAATCAATACTTCATCAAAATCGCGCGTGGAGAGAAACTGGAACTTTGGCCCGAGCAGAAAGAGACCCAGCACGGAATCTGGAAGACGATGTTCGGCACTTTCAATGAATTCATCATTTCGATAAATAACTTTTTGGAAGAAATGCAGAGGTTGACCCGGGATTCGGCCGAGGGCAAGCTGGATATAAGGGGCGATGCCGGCAAATTCAAAGGCGCTTGGGCGGACATGGTGAACGGCCTCAATACAATCCTAGATTCATTTATAGAACCGCTGGACGAGGTTTTCCGCGTGTTGAGCATGGAGTCGCAAAACGATCTAACTGTCAAGGTCAGCGGCGAATATAAAGGCGACCTCGGCAGGCTCAGGGATGCAGTCAATGAGTCTCTCAACGGCAGGATCAATGTAATGAAAACGCTGAAGAAGGTTTCGAATGATCTTGCCACTGCCAGCGCGCATCTCAAGCAGTCGGCTGAACAGTCACGTGAGGCCACGGAACAGATTGCGGCTTCCAGCCAGCAGGTGGCCAGGGGCGCATCGGAACAGGCTTCGTCTATGCAGCAGACGCTGTCCGCCGTCGGGAAGCTGGTTTCCGCTATCAACCAGATAGCAAAGGGCGCACAGGAACAGGCTGAGATGATCGAGAAAAATGTCCAGGTGGTAAACCAGGTTTCCGAGGCCATCAGTCAGGTTTCTGCCAGCGCCAGACAGACTACCACCAGCTCTAAAGATACCTCGGAAGCGGCTCAGAAAGGTGCAGATATGGTACAGAATACCATTAAGGGTATGGAAAATATCATGAAGACCATGGATAGCACCTCAGATAAAGTCAGTGGCCTGGGCGAGCGTTCCAGGGAGATAGGGAAGATCGTTGCCACCATCAACGATATAGCCGACCAGACTAATCTGCTGGCCCTCAACGCCGCCATCGAAGCAGCCAGGGCGGGGGAGCAGGGCAGGGGTTTTGCAGTAGTAGCCGATGAGGTCAGGAAGCTGGCTGAAAGGGCATCGACTTCCACCAAGGAAATTGAAGAGCTTATCAACAACATACAAAGCGGGGTGCAGGACACGATCAATGGCATGACCAAGGGTACCCAGGAGGTCGCCAGCGGATATGAGCTGGCTACCAGGGCTGGCTGTTCCCTCGATGAGATATTGACAAAATCCAGAGAGATGGGAAAAGAGGTCGAGCAAATTTCTTCTGCCACCCAAAAGCTATCTAACATGAGCTCGGAGATGGTCAAACTCAGCGACAACATAAGCGCCGTTGCGGAAGAGAACATGGCCATCACCGGGAGCATGGATGAAACGGTCAAACAGGTGTCCAAATCAGTGGGGGATGTGGCTGGCGTATCGGAGGAAAACAGCTCCTCAACAGAGGAAGTATCCGCGGCCGCCGAGCAGATCAGCGCTCAGTCACACGATGTAGTGGAATCCGGCATGGCGCTCTCCAAAATGTCCGGCGACTTCACAGAGCTTCTGTCTTCCTATAAGCTTCCCGAAGGCGACATAACGGGGTGAAGTAGATATTGCAGCAATGAAAATAAAAATAACTCTTATTTAAGGTGGGCGAAATGATCAGTTTAGACAAACAGAAAAAGAATAATGGGTCCGGAAACGGCAACGGAAGCCATAGTTTATTGCCGAACAAAGACAAAAAGAAGTCGTTGTTTCGCAGGAACGGCAAGGCAAGAATACCCTCCCATGATTACATGGATGTGCTGCCCGCGCCCGTCGTGGTTATTGATAAAGAATATACGATAGAGTATGCCAATGCGGCCGGCGCTGAAGCCCTGGGCCGCAGCAAGGAGGACTGCATCGGCCAGAAATGCCATGACCTTTTTAAATTCCCGCTGTGCAATACGCCCAAGTGCCAGGCTTGCCAGGTATTTGCTGATGGCAATACTTACAGCAGTGAAGTTGTGGTCAAGACGCCGAAGGGTGATAAGTTTTTCCGCTGCTACACTATCCCGGTCAAAGATGAAGAGGGCAACATAATCGGCGCCATGGAATATTTTATCGATGCTACCAGGGAGCTGACGCTTGCTCTTGAAATGGGCAGCGTATTTGGAGGCATCTCACTGGGTAAAATCGACGGCAGGGTAGACTACAAGAAATTCGACGGCGTCTTGAGGAAGATTGCCAAGGGAACGAATTTATGCCTGGATGGGCTGCTGGGCCTGCATATCGGGCATCATGAATATTTTGTCAAGATATCCAACGGTGAGAGGAACCTGGTCAAATGGGAACAACGGGAAGAGAGCAATCATGGAGTATGGAAGGAGCAATACAAACTATTCAACGAGTTTATTGACGGTATAAACGGAGTTATGAATGAGGTTGATAGATTGACCAGGGAGGCTGGAGAAGGGAACCTTGCCGCCAGAGGAGACGCCTCTAGATTCAGGGGGGCCTGGGCCGACATGATAAACGGCATCAACTATGTTCTTGATACGGTAGTGACCCCGCTTAATGAAGTATTTGCTGTCATGGATGATCAGGCCCGTTTGGATTTGACGTCCACTGTAAAGGGGGACTACAAGGGTGAACTTGCCAAATTGAAAGCGGTTGTAAATAAGTCTGGAGACGGCCATATAGATGTGGTCCGCATGCTGAAACGGATATCCAGAGAGCTTATGGAAGCAGGTGAACAACTAGGTCAGACCACAGAGCTGGCTGACCAGGCGACCCGCCAGATAGCCAGTGCCAGCCAGCAGGTGGCCAACGGCGCCAGTGATCAGGCGACCACGATGCAGGACACCATGAAAGCCCTGGACCAACTGGTAAGGGCCATCGACCAGATAGCCAGGGGTGCGCAGGAACAGGCCGCTATCATTGAGAAAAATGTTCAGGTAGTGAGCCAGGTTTCCAGTGCTATAACACAGGTCTCATCTAACACCGTAAAAGCCACCGGCAGCGCAAAATCGGCTACCGATACGGCGCATAAAGGCGCTGAGATGGTACAAAAGACCATAAAGGGCATGGAGGAAATCAAGAAGACTATTGAAGCTGCGTCGGAAAAGGTTAACGGTTTGGGCACGCGCTCACGCGAGATCGGCAAGATTGTCGCCACCATCAACGATATAGCCGATCAGACAAACCTTCTGGCGCTCAATGCGGCTATCGAGGCGGCTCGGGCCGGCGAGCAGGGCAGGGGCTTTGCCGTAGTGGCTGATGAGGTAAGAAAGCTGGCTGAAAGGGCCTCCTCTGCTACCAAAGAGATAGCCGAGCTTATCAGTGGCATCCAAACCGGTGTGTCCCAGACGATAACAGCCATGGACAAAGGCACCGAGCAGATCGCCGGTGGTTACGGACTGGCTTCCAGCGCCGGTCAATCCCTGGAAGAAATATTGAAACAATCACGGGCAATGGGTGGTGAGGTGGAGCAGATATCTGCTGCTTCGGAGCAGCTGACTGCCATGAGTTCCGAAATGGTGAAATTAAGCGACAATATCAGCGCCATAGTCGAGGAGAATACCGCAGCTACCGAGCAGATGTCTGCCACGGCCAAATCCGTATCCAGATCGGTTCAAGAAGTGGCCGGTGTGGCCGAAGAAAACAGCGCTGCCACCGAGCAGGTTTCAGCGGCCTCCCAGGAAGTCGGCTCGCAAATTCAGCAGGTTATGCAGGCAGGCAATAAGCTTACCCAGATTGCTGATGAGTTTAAGCAAATAGTAGCCAAGTATAAATTAAGCGAGGAACAACAATAGCTTATTGGCTCAACAAAAATAAACTCTTACCACTTGTGGAATTAAGGCATGGTTGTAAAAATTGAATTATCAGGAGAATAGATCCGACAAACACCCGGGCGGGAGCCCGTGGTTAAGTCCTAGCAAACATATTGAAGGAGGTAAATCTTGGCCAAGATACTGGTAGTAGACGACGCGGCATTTATGCGCATGAGATGCACGAAGCTGCTTGCTGACAACGGATTTGAGGTTGCCGAAGCGGCGGATGGTGCAGAAGCCATCGAAAAGTATAAGGAAAACAAGCCCGATGGCGTTCTGCTGGACATCACGATGCCGAATATGGATGGGCTATCCACATTGAAAGAGCTGATGAAGATGGACCCCGGCGCTAGAGTTGCCATGGTGACGGCAATGGGCCAGCAGTCCATGGTAATGGAGGCGCTCAAGACGGGCGCCAAAGATTTTGTAGTCAAGCCTTTTGATGCAGATCGTGTCCTGGCGGCCGTGAAAAAGATGATCAGTTAAAGAATAGCTACCATAGAGTGGACGCACTGAAACATGATAGATACTGATAAACGTGTAAGGGTATTGATAGTCGACGATTCGGCTTTTGCCAGAATTATGATCGCCAAACAGCTGGCTAACGACGCGCAAATAGAAATTGCGGGTACGGCCCGTGACGGCCTTGACGCAATCGAGAAAATTAAGGTGCTAAAGCCGGATGTTGTCACGCTCGACGTGGAAATGCCCAAGCTGGATGGCGTAATTGCGCTGCAACGCATAATGGCCGAATATCCCACTCCGGTTGTGATGTTGAGCAACCTGACGGCGGAAGGGGCTGATGTTACTGTAAGGGCACTCGAAATCGGAGCAGTGGACTTCTTCCTTAAACCATCGCTGATTAACCCAGCGGGCTCGCTGGAATCGGATACGGAACTGATTCAGAAAATCAAGCAGGCGTCCAAGATTGATGTGGCTAAGGTTACCTCCAGGCTTAAGAGAATAGTTGCAGACCTTGAGAGGAGCAAGACAAAACCACCGGCTAAAAACTCCTCCGCGCAGGGAAAGTTGAACAGGGTGGTGATCATCGGTAGCTCAACGGGCGGTCCCCGTGCGCTATACGAGGTCGTGCCGAATTTACCGGCCGATTTACCGGCGGCAGTACTGATTGTACAGCATATGCCGCCCAAATTTACGAAATCTATAGCCGAAAGGCTTGATGAAATAAGCCAAATTCGTGTTAAGGAAGCGGAGCCGGGAGACAGGGTTTCGCCGGGACAGGCCCTGCTGGCGCCGGGAGGGTTTCATATGGTGATGAAACTCAACGGCCAGATAAGCCTTAACCAGGATGAGCCGCGCTGCGGGCTGCGGCCTGCCGTGGATGTAACTATGGAAGCAGCTTCCAGAGCGTATGGATCGCGTTGCCTGGGAGTTATATTAACCGGAATGGGGTCCGATGGCACCGAGGGCGCCGCTATGATAAAAGCGGGGGGTGGAATGATCCTGGCCGAAGACGAATCAACCTGCGTGGTCTATGGTATGCCGAGGAGCGTGGCCGAGGCCGGCCTGGCGGATAAGATTGTGCCGATAAACAGGATGGTAGATGAAATAATGACGGCTTGCCGCATACCCAGTGAATCCATGGTGAGAATTTGAATTATGACTGATCAGGAATATTTAGTTCTCAAAAAGAAAGTGCTGACCATGACGGGCATCGATCTGGACAGCTACAAAAGCCAGCAGATGCGCCGGCGTCTGTCCGCCTTCATAGAGAACACCAATGAAAAAGATGTTATCCATTACTGCCGCATCATAGAGCAGGATGAACCAAGCCGCAAAAAGCTATGTGATTTTATCACCATAAATGTGACCGAATTTTGCCGAGATGCTGCTGTATTCCAGGAACTGGAGAATAATATACTGCCGGCCTTATTGGAAAAAAAGGACTACATCAATATATGGAGCGCAGGTTGCTCCAGCGGAGCGGAAGCATATTCTATTGCCATGCTGCTATGCGAGAATCGTAAAAAAGTGAATTACAGGATACTGGGGACAGATATGGATGAACTCAGCCTGGCAAGGGCGGCAGCGGGCGGACCGTACAGGGAAGACCTGATGAAAAATGTCCCCAAACATCTGATCGCCAAGTATTTCACGCTGGATAACGGTGACTACTGGGTGAAGAAAGAAATCAAAGAAAAGGCGGTTTTCAAACGTCATAATCTGCTGGCAGATAGATTCGAGACGGGCTTTGACCTGATCGCCTGCCGCAACGTAACAATTTATTTTACCGAGGAAGCCAAGGAAAAGCTCAATCAGGGGTTTTATGAGTCGTTAAGGGAGAATGGCATCCTTTTCGTGGGGGCCACCGAATTTATGATCAGTGCCACCAAATTAGGATTCGGCAAATTAGGGTCGTGCTTTTATCAGAAGAGAAACTCCGCGTCTTTGGCAAAAGTTTAAAATAGAAAATACTTATGGAAGGTAAAAAAATGAGAAGGATTTCTGCTAAATACGCTAAACCAACTATGTTTCTGGGCCGTGCATTATATGACTGCTTCGGCAAACTGCTCTTAAAGGAGGGGACCAAGCTCTCATCTGCGCAGGTGGAAAACCTGGAGGAACTGGGAGTGGGTGAGCTCTTTATTATGGACAAACGGGTGGATGATGTAATGGCCTGGCCGCTGATAACGCCCGAACTGGAGGGCTCTATAGCGGCATCTTTAAGGCAGGTACTGCGTAAAGCCCAGCATATTATCGGTTCAGGCAAGGCACAAATGATAGACCTGTCGCAAATACGGCAGGGTGTTTTTGAGATGGTACAGCAACTTTTCCCGGTGGCGATGGGTGAACCGGTAGTTGTTGGATGCCATTCAGCTAAAGACTATGATTACGTGCATCCCGTCAAGGTAACCAGCCTTTCTTTGTTGATGGGCAAGGCCGCCGGGATGGGGCAGACCGAGCTTATCAATCTGGGCATGGCTACTCTTCTGCAGAACATCGGCTATGCCGCTTTGCCAGAGGGACTGGTTGATAAAGAAGGGCCTCTGGATGAAGTCGAAACGCAGACGGTACAGAAGCACCCCACCTACGGTGCCGAGATAGTAAAGCGTTATGGGCAGGCTGCTCAAGAAACGGCCCTGATAATCCAGCAACACCATGAGCGCTGGAACGGCAGCGGCTACCCCCAGGGGTTGAGGGGCAGGAGTATCTGTCACGGAGCCCGTATACTGGGCATCACAGACAGTATCGTTGCGCTCGTATCTAAAAGGCCGCATCGCGGCTGCATATTGCCCAAGGAAGCGCAGGAATTTGTTAACGCCTTTTCAGGTGATTTCAGCGATGCAGATTTCCTCAGGCCGCATCAGGCTATGGAATTCATCGTGGCCTATAGCGGCGAGCTGTTCGACCCGGACCTGGTCAAGATTTTTACCCGGCAGTTGCCTACTTATCCCTCGGGCATCATGGTTAAGTTGAATACGGGTGAAGTCGGCATCGTATCTAGTGCCAACAATGGTTATTTTTCAAGGCCCAAGGTTCGCATTTGCTACGACAGCAATCTGAGGGAACTGGGTAAGACTTACGATTATAACCTGGCCGATGCCGAGCACCAGAGAAAACTGATTGTGCAGGTGATGGAGTATTGAAGACGACTAAAATTAGCACTGGAAGGTATTAAATAGATGCAGCGCATATCGGCAATTTATGCCAGGCCGGGTATGGAGTTGGCGTCCCCAATCTGTGACAATTGGGGCGATATCGTTTTACAGAAGGGGACGGTGCTCGATGTCCGTGATATTGCCCAAATTGACGATATAGGCGTAGGGGAACTATTTATCATCAATAGTAAAACGGAAGATATCCAGCCCTCTTCTTTTGTGCCTCCGCAGTTGGAAGGAGCGATATCCAAATCGCTGCGCAGGGCATTGATCGAATGCCGGACCATGTTGACGGGCAGGAGCCAGCAGCCCATTGACCTTGTGCTGATGAACAACCTGATGGATGAGCTGATGGAATCACTGCTTTCTGAAAAGAAGGGCGATGCTTCCATTGCCGGATGTTTTTCCTTGCGTGATTATAATTACGTGCACCCGGTTAAGGTTGCGGCTCTTTCCATGCTGATAGGTAAGGCCAGCGGCATGAATAAACGTGAGGTAAAACAAGTAGGGATGGCCTCCCTTTTTCAGAATGTAGGTTATGTGCTTTTGCCTCAGGGCATTCTGGAGAACCCTGGGTATTTAAATAATGCAGAAATGAAAGCGGTGCAGAGGCACCCGGTATATGGGTCGCAGATCATGGCCCGATATACTGAGATCGGGCCCGAAACCGCCAACATCATATTGCAGCATCACGAAAGGTGGAACGGAAGCGGCTACCCCTTCGGTTTAAAAGGTAAGGAAATATGCCTCCCGGCGCGCATACTCGGAATGACCGATGTAGGCTTTGCGCTCGCTTCGAAGCGGCCCCATCGCGAGGAATTTCTCCCTGCCTTTGCTATTGAGCACAGCATTGTATCTTCACAGGATGCCATAGAATATATTTTTGCTTACAGTGGCGAGCTATTCGATCCTGAGCTGGTCAGGGTATTTGCTAAAACAGTACCGGTGTACCCGGCAGGCGCAATGGTTAAACTTAATGACGGGCGAATGGGTATAGTAAGCAAATCAAACCCGGAATGTCTTAAGAGACCTATTATCCGCATTATTAGCACGGCCTCCAGGGAGCCGATGGAAGAGATACCCGACATATGCACAGGGTGCGAGCTGGAGTGTAATGAGAAGCCAGGCTATAAGGATGTTAAACGTGATATCGACCTGACCAAAGATAGCAAAAGGAATATTTTGATAAGCGAATTGAATGAGTATTAATTGGATGACAGGAACTTAACATAGAAGGTGTGCTATGGACGATACGAGTAAAATGCTGACGCAGGATGAAATCGATTCAATGGTGACCAAGAGCGTTGCCAATAGACCGGGATCGGTACATAGAGCCGCAGCCAGCACCACGGCGGAAGTCAAGCCGAAACCGGCTGCGCCGCCGCTGCAAAACGTTCAGAAAGTGAGCGCGGCGCCAGTACCCAGGTCAATGGAAGAGCCGACTTTGGGTGGCGGTCACAGTCATGATGAATGCATCGCGGCCGGCGATATCAATGCGTTGCAGGAAAGGATGGCTGAGATCGTAGATCGCATTGCCAGGCTCGAAGTGATGATTACCAAGCTTGATAATAACAGCAATAATCCCGCAACCAAGGTCAACCCGGCTGCCTTCAAAGCTGCTGTACAGCAGATTCAGAACGTAAGCAGCCAGGTGGAAGTAATTTCAGAAGGTTTGAGGGGAACAGCCGGCTACAATATCAATAAGATCTTCAATTGCGGGTCATGTGGGTCCGTCGGGGTTGTCGCAATGAAGGTCAAGTGTACTAAATGCGGTCAGGAAAACTGGTGGGGCTGGTGGCCGAAGAAGAAATAGTATAATTATTAAGATATATATAAGAATATAAAGAGCTAAACCGAGGAATAATCTTTAAGGATCGCAATGTATAAAGAGAGCATTCTGCTGGTTGATGACGATCGCACGACAGCAGCAGCGGTAAAAAACGCATTAACCAACAGCGGTTTCACGGTAATTAAATCTGAGTCCTGTTCAGAAGCCCTTTCCATTATCCAGCGCAAAAATATTGATGTGCTGATTTTCAATCTGGCCATTCAGGATGATAACACCCTGGAAGTTTTACACAGGGCGCGTTTTCTCAGTCCTGAAATCGGCGTAATAGTGATGACACAGAACGATTCGCCAGATATTCTTATTAAGGCTTTTCAGGCGGGTGCTCAGGCCATATTGGAAAAACCGGTGGATGAAAAGAACCTGAAGAAAGTGGTTGAAGAGGTGTTGCAACGCAGCCGGCTGGCCAAAGAGAATATGCGGTTAAAAACATTATTACCTTTATTTGAGCTGAATAAATCACTGGTATCGGAACTGGACGCTGATAAGATATTCCCCAGGATTGTTAACCTGGTATGCATTGAGACAAGGGCTGACCGGGTGTCACTGATGCTGCTGGATGAGTTCACCCAGCAGTTGACCATCAAGGCGGCCATAGGCCTGCCCGGCGAATTGATTGGCAAGGGCGAAGATATCTCCGATGACAGCATAGCGTGGTCGGTTGTCGAGTCCGGCCGTGCCATCCTGCTGAACGGTGAAGCCAAGCAGCTTAACTTCAGCGGCAATCCGGAGATAGTTTCTTCGCTCTGCGTGCCCTTATTGTTAAAAAAGAAGGTAATCGGCGTTATCAACTGCAGCAAGATCACCTCGCGCAACCCGTTTACAGAGGGTGACCTGGAGCTTTTGTATATATTGGCGGGGCAGGCGGCTATCGCTATAGAAAATGCCACTTTGTTCGAAAGCGTGAGGATGCAACAAAGGAACCTTGAGCGGTTTTTAAAGAAATCGCTGACTGCCCAGGAGGATGAGCGGAGAAGGATTTCCTCCGAGCTGCATGACGGTTTAGCGCAGTGGCTGGTTAGCGCTTCATATGGAATGCAATTATGCGAAGCCTTTCTGACATCTGCACGGCACGATGACACGGTAACCGAGATAAAGCGGACCAATAATATACTCAATCAGAGCATTAAGGAACTGAGGCGGATTATACTCGACCTTCACCCCATTGCATTGGCGGAGCTTGGCTTAATCGAGGCGTTGCGCAGGCAAGTGGAGGGTTTTAACCGCGAAAATGGCGCAACCTGTGAATTTAAGATAATTGGCAGCATGAACACTCTGTCCCTTGTGCAGGAAGTGAGCATATACCGTATAATATTGGAAGCCTTGAATAACGTCAGGAAGCACGCGCAAGCATCACACGTTGACCTTGTTTTGAAATTTGATTTAGAATATGCCATAGTTGAAATAACTGATGACGGACAGGGATTCGACCTGTCGGATGCTCTAAGCGACAAGGTAGCCAAAAGCAGCATCGGGTTAATCACTATGAAAGAGAGGGCAGAAATGCTGGGGGGTGCATTAAACATCCTTACAGCCCCCGGCAACGGCACGAAGATATTCGGCCGGCTGCCGCTCTTAACACATAGTGATTCGGCTCACATCAGCTCAATAGTGGCAGGAAATGAGCAGTGATAGAAAATTGATAAGGGTTATGCTGGTGGATGATCAGCAGCTGGTGCGCGAGGGGTTGCGTCGCATGCTGGAGCTGGATGAGCGGATTGATGTCATTGGAGAAGCAAAATCAGGGGAAGAGGCTATCATTAAAGCCGCCGAACTGAACCCGGATATTATATTAATGGATGTCAGAATGCCTGGCATGGGTGGGATCGAAGCTACCAGGCAACTTAAAGCCAAGGAATGTAAGGCCAATATAATAATACTTACCGTATATGAAGATAAATACCTGGCCCAGGCTGCCGAGGCCGGCGCGGTGGGATATCTTTTGAAGGATATTGGCAGAGAGGAGCTTTCCAGGGCCATTAAGCTGGCGTTTGAAGGCCAGTCACCGTTTGCGCCTTCCATTACACGTACCCTATTTACACAGTTTGGCAATGTGGCCCAGCTAAGCCGGAATACACTGCTTACAACCCGGCAGCTCGATATCCTGCGGTTGATCGCAGCGGGTATTACCAATAAGGAAATAGCCATCAAGCTATGCGTTAGCGAAGCAACCGTAAAAAGGGAAACCAACACTATTTTCAATAAGCTGGATGCGGTCGACCGCACTCAGGCTGTAGCTGAAGCCTACCGAAGAAATATGCTGTAACAGGGATCAGTCTTACCGTTAAATTTTAAAGGCCCGCTGGCGGGCCTTTTTTTATTGCCCTCTTTACGATTCTCCCCATGCGCGGGCATATCGGGGCCAAAAGTATGAGCTAATACGGTCACCATAATGAAACCATTTGGGACTTACCGCTCAACGCCGGCCATGCCAAAATAGAGCAAAACTAAAGATTAGTATCTTGAGATATGCGATAACTGAGGAGGGTCATGATTACACGATCAACAGGCGCATTTACAGATTCAACAGGCAACCTGGTTGAGGACGCGATTCGTGTACTGGTGGTAGACAGCAGCGAGGCTATGCGTGAGGGCATCCGCCACATGCTGGCAGGTGATGAAAGCATAAAGGTAATCGGTGAGGCCCGTGACGGCAAAGAAGCACTGGACCTGGTCGTAAAAGTATCCCCCGATATCGTAATCCTGGATGGAAGGTTGAGGGGCACCGACAGCACCAAAGTCATTTCATATATTAAGGAATGCTCACCTCAGGTAGGCGTCATCGTGTTAAATGATGAGCAAAACTTTCTGGTGCCGGCCATTGAAAGCGGGGCTTCGGGTTTTCTTACCGGGGATGTAAGACGCAGCGATTTAATTGGAGCAATTCGCATAGTCCATCTATGGCGCATGGTTTTATTTCAGCAGGGCAGCAATTTTACCCTTGTTAAATTATGAAGATGTGGATTATTTTTCTTGAATATGAGTAAGGAGGTGTCAGCAAGTTCATAGAGAACACAATATAAACAAAATCAGCAGGAGGTGACAGCCTATCAGGGTTGACATCAAAAATTAAAAAAGGAAATCAAAATTAAACAAATGGTCGAAACCTTTAATAAGGAGGAAAAAATGATTAAGTTAATGAAAGCAATGTTCAATCTCCACAGGGGAGAAAAAGGTATGACCGGTCTGGAGACCGCCATCATACTGATCGCATTCGTGACTGTGGCATCCGTATTCGGCTATGCAGTACTGAGTGCAGGCCTGTTCTCCGCAGAGCAGGGCAAGGCAAGCATCTATGCCGGCCTGAATGAGGCCAAGAGCAACCTGGAGCTTTCGGGCTCGGTACTGGCCAAGGGCAATTCTGAAAACGTTACCAGCATCCTTTTCACGGTTAAGAACGCCATAGCCGGCAACCCCATCGACATGACCATAAATGACGGCAGCGGCAAGAACAAAACCGTCATCAGCCTGACGACCAAGAATGACTATCTCAATAACGTAGAATGGTCCAAAGCCGCTATCGGCGACGACAATGGCAATGACCTTTTGGAAACCGGCGAACAGTTTGAAATCACCGTCGATGTGAGCTCTCTGGCCCTGACCGCGCCTCTGCAGGCCAATGATACGTTCAGCCTGCAGGTTAAGCCGTCGCTGGGCTCCACCATCACCATCCAGAGGCAGCTGCCTCCGGCAATTGAACCGGTGATGGATCTGCACTAAGGTGCTTTGAACCTTTAGTAAGGAGGAAAAAATGATTAAGTTAATGAAAGCAATGTTCCATCTCCACAGGGGAGAAAAAGGTATGACCGGTCTGGAGACCGCCATCATACTGATTGCATTCGTGACTGTGGCGGCCGTATTCGGCTATGCAGTACTGAGTGCAGGCCTCTTCTCCGCAGAGAGGGGCAAGGAAACCATCTATGCCGGCCTGAATGAGGCCAAGAGCAACATGGAGCTTTCGGGCTCTGTAATAGGCTACGGCAACACCGACAATCTTACGACGATCCTTTTCACGGTTAAGAATGCCATAGCCGGCAACCCCATCGACATGACCCCCAACTCCGGGGCCACGCTAGGCACGAACAAGTGCGTCATCAGCCTGACGACCAAGAATGACTACCTCAACAACGTGAAATGGTCCTTTGTCGCCATCGGCGATGACAACGGCAACAACCTTTTGGAAACCGGCGAGCAGTTTGAGATCACCGTTGATCTGTCCGACCTCGGCACAGGTTTGAGCCTGAGCCAGCCTCTGCAGCGCAATGATACATTCAGTCTGCAGGTTAAGCCGTCGCTGGGCTCCACCATCACCATACAGAGGCAGTTGCCTCCGGCTATCGAACCGGTGATGGACCTGCACTAAGCCTTATGAACTAGTAACTTGATTTACAGGTGGTAATGTAAAAAGTGGGCATCCGCCCGGGCGGATGCCCACCATAAAAAGGGGTAAATCGTATGAACGAAGAACAAAGAATAAAACTTCTGGAAGAAGAATTAAAGATATTAAAAAATGAGGTCAAGACGATCCTGCTGGATATCCGTGAGCAGTACCTCAATATACAAAACCCCTTTAATTTCAGCATGGTACCCAATACCGGCATACCACCTGCCGGGCCCGATCAAAAAGACAAGGAACCGGAGGTACCACCGGATATATTTGATTTAGGCAAAGACGGCAATCAACCGGCAGCCAACGCCGGTCTTGACGATCCCGATTTATCTTTTGGCAAGCCGTTTGCCGATTTCGACGCCAATAACCCCGGACTTCCAGGCCCGGGAGGCCCGCCCGATAATGCGCCCGAATCGGGTCCTTCAGCTGGCCCCGGGCCTTCGGCAGGGTCGCCGCAGGAGGATGAAACAGAGGCGGAAGAAGAGCCGGCGCCGAAGCCCAGGAATAACCGCGGCAAAAAGAAAAATGTTATCCCGGTTGAACTGGAGGCCGAGCCAGATATAGACGACTCCGCCGAGGAAGAGAAGGAAGAGCAGTTAACTGCTAAAACGGCCTCCCCCAGAAACGGCAAGAAAAAGGGCGGAACGGCTACCCTGGCTGGCAGCAGGGTCGACCTGGTAGTGATTGCAGGCATGACACAATGGGTTGACCAGGCGTGCCAAAAACTCGGTAAAGACAGGACGGAGGCTCTGGTGGAGATGTCGAGTGCCATGGACCGAATACCTACCAATATAAAGGATGTCCTGATCAGGATGGTGCATATCTCAAGATATGAATCTACTTCCAAGCAGTCTCCGACGGCGACCGATTACCTGGCAACGTTGGCACAGTTGGAAAGTTTGATGGGAGGATCCGAGGAACACGACAGCGCCCTGCTTTCCATGTTATCGGTGATGAAGGAGTCAAGACGTGGATAAAGTGATGGTTACCCTCCTGCTGATAATAGGAGGAGTTGTCTGCTGTATGGTGGTTATTAATGCCATTTACCCGGCCATAACGCAGAGCACGGGCGCCATAGCCGATGCCACCGGAAAGATCGATGACAGGATCAGGTGTAAGATCGAGATAATCGAGATGTCGGACAGCGACAGCACCGTTTATGTGTGGATAAAAAATGTCGGGGCATCGAGGATACTCGGAATACAAAATAGCGATGTATTTTTCGGACCCGAGGGGAATTTTGCCAGGATCCCCTTTGGCGGCGTTGGATCGGCCCTACCCTACTGGAGCTATACAATCGAAAATGGGACTGAATGGGCGCCGACAGGCACAGTCAAGATAACAATTTACTTAGCCTCCGCCCCTTCCGGTTCATACTATTTTAAATTTGTGCTGCCCAATGGGATATCTGACCAGGATATTTATAGCGCAAGCCTAGGAGAGCCATGGAGAATTTCGCAATCACACTTGTTTGCATTGCCTTACTGATTGCCGCTGCAGTTTCCATGTCCATGGCTGCACTCAATGCTGTAAATACGACAGCGGACGCGCTGAGACAGGAAGAAGTGACATCACGGGACATGGTTAATACCAGCATCGCTTGCGAAAACGCCACGACATCACCGGGCGGTAATAGTGTGGCCCTCTATGTAGCTAATATGGGCAATACATCGCTGGCCAATTACGCAGCCTGGGATGTTATTGTGCGGTATCAGGATGGGGGCACTTACTGGATACCGTATTCGGCAGCTACGCCGGGATGGACAACCGGTGCCTTTTTTTTTCCAGGGCAAGCCGGAAATATACCAGCCCAATATTTTGAACCCGGGTGAGGAGATGCAAATAGTGATTAATCTGTGGCCTGCCGCCACTGAGAATATGACCAACCTGGCCACGGTGGTAACGCCGAACGGCGCCCGGAGCCAGATAGCATTCGGCTGGTAGCCGATATAGAGAGGCATAGTTTTAAGAGGATAATATGACGAAAATATTGGCATCGGATGAAGATGCACGGTCGCAAGACGAAATAATTTGTACGGGGCACTCCGAGATCGATAAGCGGCTCGGCGGCGGGATACCCGTAGGTTCGTTGACGCTAATTGAGGGACAGTCCGATGCAGGCAAGTCGGTACTGTCGCAGCAGATGATGTGGGGTGCACTGAACGCCCGCCACAGGGTCCTGCTTTTTACAACGGAAAATACTGTTAAAAGCATGCACGGTCAGATGGAGAGCCTGGGGCTGAGCATTATCGAACCCCTGCTTCTAGGCTGGATAAAGATATTTACGGTGGAGCCATCCAAAATGAAGGCTATGGATACGTTTGCCACGATAATATCGGGAATTATGGCCTATCCCACCTACAAGCTGATTGTCGTGGACTCTCTGACCCCGATAATTGCCCATACATCGGTAGAACAGATCATCGAGTATTTTGAAAAATGTAAAAAATTGTGTGACGGCGGCAGGACGATTATTAATATAACTCACACATATGCTTTTGATGAACAGGTATTGATCCGGATCAGATCGGCTTGCGATGCACACTTAAGACTCCGAATAGAGGAGGTGGGCGATAAATTGGTCAAGGTCCTGGAGGTAGCCAAAGTACGTGGTGCTGACAAGAATACCGGCAATATCATGAGCTTTGACGTGGACCCCGGCATCGGAATGCGTGTCATGCCGCTGGGCAGGGCCAGGGCCTGATGGAATTTAAAGAGGTTTTACTATATGCCTGAAATACTGCTCCCTTTCCCGGTTCCGGATGCGGCAACAAGGAAAAAATCCGATGGTTGCAACATCTTAAGCCTGCTGTCTAAACAGACGCAGGCACTTGTTGCTAAGAACCCCCACCTGTTGGAATATTTGCAGATGATTCCAATAGCCAATTACGGCCTGCCCAAGTTTTATGAGACTCTGGACC
>CAWJIA010000007.1:0-104587 GCA_963842805.1 uncultured Chloroflexia bacterium
ATAAGGGAGGCTCGGCGGGCAACGACCTCTTCGCCACGCACCCGCCGCTGGACGACAGGATACGCATACTGCACGCCATGTCCGGGGCTTCCTACGCCGACTATGAGAAATCTTATAAAGAGGTTGAGAAGGAGAGCGTCATCCCCGCCTCGGCGCTCAAGGAAACAGCGGCTGTAGGATTGAGGGAGGCGAATCCCGGGGGGCAGGCCGGGGAACTGCAGGACCAGCTCGACCGCACACGCCAGACCTCGGATATGCTGTGGAAGATGCACAATTACAGGTCGCTCACGTGCTCGAATTGTGGGACTTTGTTAAGGCTGCCGCCTTCTTACAACCAGCCCTCGGTACGCTGTCCACACTGTGGATTTGATAATCAATTATAAGAGGAATTTATACCCTCACCCTGCCCTCTCCCTGCCAGGGAGAGGGGATTCTATTTAAAAGAGGGGCTAAAGCCCCTCTTCAACGCCTCCTGCCCGGACTACATTATCCGGGAATACGGGTTTCCGCTTCGTTGGATACGAAGAAAAAAATGCCCTCTTCGACGCTCCCAGCCCTCTATTTACACGTCATTGCGAGGAGCGTAGCGACGTGGCAATCTCATGGAATTAGGCCTGGCAATCGCCTTCGTACAAAGGATTGCTTCGCTGCGCTCGCAATGACAAGTTTACTTATAGACGCGGCAAGAGTCCCCTATTTGGAAGAGCGGAATGCCCCGGCTTCAGCCATAGGAAGTATCTGGTCCAGCGTGAGAAGCGGAATAACGTGTCCTGCTCCAAGGCCGAAAATTGGCCCCAGTGCTTTTGACAGAATGGCATAATCGTCGGCCTCCACTGTAATGTAAAAGGTATGGTCCAATGGAGAAACATATCCGGCCAGCACCTTTACTCCGGACGTCTTTTTAAATGACTGCCACCATTCACCGGCGCCCTTAGACTTCTCGGCTGACTGGCCTGGACAGGTTTCATTGGTATGGGTATGGACTATTTGAAATAACATCTGACTCCCTCCTCCGAAATAATTTGCCAACTATTGCTTTCGTAAATCTGCGTAACTTGTCCTGCACTTGAGTATGGTGTCAGTATAAATGAGCGATGATTAATTAGTCATAATATTCCGAAGACAAAAAGTTACAAATTTGTGACATTTATTAACAACGTCATTGCGAGGAGCGTAGCGACGTGGCAATCTTATGGGATTAAGTCTGGCAACCACCTTCGTTCAAAGGATTGCTTCGCTTCACTCGCAATGACTTACCTTCTTCAAAAAGGCGTCTATTGAGGTGGCGGTCCTCTCCGCTACTTGTCCTGCGGCACGAATTTAAGGGCGAAGCCGTTCATGCAGTAGCGTTTGCCGGTCGGCTTGGGGCCGTCATCGAAAACGTGGCCCAGGTGCGAGCCGCAGCGTGTGCACAGCACTTCCGTACGCCTCATCCCCAGGCTGTTGTCGGGCTGCTCGACAAGGTTGAGTGGTGAGACGGGTTGATAAAAGCTGGGCCAGCCGGTACCCGATTCGAACTTGGTCGTATAATTGAAAAGGTCGGTATCACAGCGGACGCATTTGAAGATACCCGGCCCGTGAACTTCGTTAAAGGGGCAGGTGCCCGGAGTTTCAGTCCCTTTCCTGGTGGTGATCTCGTACTGCCTGGGGGTCAGCAGCTTCTTCCATTCCTCATCCGGCTTCTCGATTTTCTCAACCGTCACTGCCTTGTTCTGTTTGACGTCGAAGATTTGAACAGTAGCCACATCCATACCTCCATGTATTTTTGTATGAATTGTAGCACGTGTTTTTTAAAAAAAGGATTTACTGATCTGTCCCCTCACCCTGGCCCTCCCCCCCCGGGAGAGGGTAATGTATTTAAAAGAGGGGCTAAAGCCCCTCTTCAACGCCCCCTGCCCGGACGGCCTTACCATCGGAAGACATGTCCAGTGTCGTTAGAATACGGGAGTTTGGAATTTGCTTTGAGGTTTACCCGAGAATGACGTTGTCGAGCAACCGGGGCTTGCCGAGTTTGACGGCCAGCGAGACGAGGACCCTGCCCCTGATCGCATTCACTTCCCGCAGGGTACCGATGTCGGCGATACTGATGTAGTCTATCTTGGCCGAGGGCACGGCGGTTATCAGCCTGGTCATGGAGTTCTTGATTAAAATGGCGTCGCGCTCACCCTTACCATACATGTCCGAGGCCAGTTGCAGGGCCTTATGAAGCACGGGAGCAAATTGGCGGTCTTCGGGCGTCAAATATGTATTGCGGCTGCTCATGGCCAGCCCGTCCGTTTCCCTGATGGTCGGCGCCACGATAATCCGCAGGTTCATGTTGAGGTCATCGACCATTTTCTCGATTACCAGCGCCTGCTGGGCGTCCTTCTGACCGAAATAAGCCCGGTTGGGTTCGACGATATTGAAGAGCTTGCTGCAGACCGTGGTTACGCCCTGGAAGTGTGTGGGACGCGAGCGGCCTTCCAGTGTTTGCGTTATGCCCTTGACCTCCACCCAGGTGTCATAGCCCGACGGAAACATATCTTTGTCGCCGGGGATGAAAACGATATCGGTCCCGGCGCTTTCCAGCAAGGCAAGGTCGCGATCGAGGTCCCGGGGATAGGCCTTGAAGTCCTCGTTGGGCGCGAACTGCGTAGGGTTGACGAAGATGCTGACCACGGCTACGTGGTTTTCATTTTTAGCCAGTCTGACCAGCTCGAGATGCCCCTCGTGGAGGTAGCCCATGGTAGGCACGAAGCCCACAGAACCGCTGCATTTTCTGCGCAGGCGTTTCATTTCCTCTATGGAACGGGATGTCTGCATGCTTTAAAGCTCAAAGGCCCTCAAGCAGGCTCTCATCCATGGTCGAACCGTGCTCAGGACCCGGGAATGTCCCCTCTTTGACCTCGTCGATATAGCCGGCTACGGCCGATTTAATATCAGCGGCCAACCTGGCGTACTGCTTGGAATGCTTGGGCACAAAGTCGGTGAAAAGCCCCAGCATATCGTGGATTACCTGCACCTGGCCGTCACAGTAAGGCCCGGCCCCGATGCCGATGGTGGGTATCTTCAGCCTGCTGGTGATAAGCCTGGCCAGCGGAGCAGGCACAAGCTCCAGCACCACGGCAAAGGCCCCGGCCTGCTCCAAAGCAAGGGCATCGTTAAGCAGCCTTTTGGCGGTATCCTGAGTCTTGCCCTGTACACGGTGGCCGCTCAACTGGTAAATGGATTGAGGCGTTAGACCGATGTGGCCCATAATAGGGATGCCGCTTTCGACAATGCGCTTAACCGTGGCGGCGACCGTGACGCCGCCTTCGAGCTTGACCGCCTGGCAACCGGCTTCCTGCATGAAGCGGCCGGCGTTGCGCAGCGTTTCGGACTCGCCGAGCTGATAGGTCAGAAAGGGCATGTCGCCGATGACCATCGCCTGGCTGGAGCCGCGCACCACCGCTTTGGTATGGTGGATCATATCCTCCATGGTGACACGCAGTGTGGTCTCATAGCCCAGGACAACCATGCCCAGGGTATCGCCGACCAGTATCAGGGGGATACCGGCCTGGTCAACTATTTTAGCAGTGGAATAATCGTAGGCGGTGAGCATAACGATCTTCTCACCGCTCTGCTTCATCTCCTGGATTTTAGCGATCGTTACGCGCATCACAGGCCGCCGTTACTATTTAGCTGCGATCAGGTGGTCCATCCAGTCGTCGACGTTTTTAGTGGCTCTGATATGGTTATCGGCGTCGACATAGACCAGCCTGGGTTTGACGTGGGAAGCCTCTTCGGAGGGAACTTCATGGTAGGTTAAGATAATGACTACATCGCCTTTGGAGGCCAGCCTGGCGGCGGCCCCGTTCAAACATATATCTCCCGCACCCGGTTGGCCCTCTATGGCATAAGTTCTGAATCTGACCCCGTTATTGACGTTCAATATCTCGACCCGCTCATACGGCAGGATGTCGGCCGCCCTGAGCAGGTCGGTATCGATGGTTATGCTGCCTTCATAATCGATGTTACAGTCCGTCACCCTCGCCCTGTGTATCTTACTTTTGAGCATGGTTCTGGTTGACATCCTACTACTCCTTAATATAAATCAATCTTAATGCGCATTTTTCAACGGGGGAGGTGGTGAAGAAAACCTGCGGCCGGATTAGACTCAAGCTCCCCGTACAAGTCGATGCTGGATGGAGGCTCACGGCCTGTATCCGCCTGCAACAACTCGCGTATCTCCTCAGCGGTTTCCAGCCCGATATGCCCTTTGCTGAGCGCGATAGGGAGCGTTTTGAGACCCAGCACACGGTAGAACTCCAGCAGCTCAGGATGCTCCCTGCGCAGGGCATTGATATGTTTTTCAACAGTGCGGACATCTCCCCGGGCTATGGGGCCGGTGAGGCAGTCCGGTATGCCGACTCGCTCGATATTGTTGACCGTGCCTTTGAGCAGCGGCAACAGCGCTTTGACGGCCTCGTCCTGGGGTATGCCGAAGGACTGCCAGAACTCAGCGGCGGTCTTCATGAGGGTTACCAGGTAGTTGGAAAGCGTGACGGCGGCAGCGTGATACAGCACCTTGTCGCCCGGCTTGAGCGTGATAACGGTGCCTTGCATGGCGGCTGCCATCTGACGGCCGATGGACATAGCAGGCTCGTCGCCCTCCAGGGCGAAAGTAGAGCCGGAGATGTTTCGAATAGCCTCTTCGATGCTGGCGAAAGTTTGAAGCGGATGCAGACAGCAGTTGAAGGCGCCCCACTTGTGGGCCGATTCGAGGATATCGGTGGAGTGCACGCCGCTGCAGTGGACCACTGTCTGGCCAGCGTGCCATTGCAGGCCAGAGGCTATATCCTGGATGATATCGTCGGGGGTGGTGATGAATACAATGGAGGCGTGGTCGGCCACATCCTGCGGGTTGTGATAGGCGGCGCAGTCCTGCACACGTGAGGCAAGCCTCATGGAAGATGACAGGCTTCTGCTGTAGACGGCGGAAATATGGTAGCCGCAATGATATAGTTGACTGGCCAGCGCCGTGCCTGTTACTCCGGCGCCTATAAATCCAACTGTAGGTCTAGGCTGTACCATATTTCACCTTAAAAGGCCACAAAAATACCTTCTCGGCAAAGGCACGAGAAGGTTATGGTTTACTAACCTGCTATAAACCGTCTCGGTCATCGCTGATCCAAGCGGACTTGTTATTCAGTTTTAGGACTTCTGCCTCACCGCCACTAAGGGTCGATGGACAATTAATATGTTAGGCAATAATTTTGAGTTTGTCAATTACCCCGGTAAACGAACGGTCGGTCGACTGATTTTTATAGGGAAATATGACAAATTGACGTTTATAATTTCAGTTTTGGCCGGCAACGTCCGCAGAAAAAAGGCTTCTTGATGTCGGTGTCGATGAGGCTGTTGGAGAAGTGCATGACGCAGTTGCCGTCCGGGCAGTGGACCATGCCAAAGGTATGTCCCAGCTCATGGACGGCCTCTTTGAGGGCGCGTTCCGCCAGCAGGCCAGGGTCGACCGGCAGGCCGTAGTTCTCTTGCCGAAGCAAGTTGAGCGAGATGACAGCCGCCCCGCCCTCCTCGCTGGCCTGGCCGAAAACAAAGTTCAGCCCGCTCGTATATAAATTGACGTCCGTGACGCCCAGCACCGGTCCCGTCGCTTTGCGTGAATGTTTGAGCAGGTCGATGAAGGCGTCGGACAGGTACTGCTCCCTTTCAGGGTTGAACGAGGAGGAGGGTATAGGAAGGGGCTTATTGATCTTTACGGGGCAGCCGAAGGTCTTTTGGAGGCCTTGCTTGAGCTCCTGCAGGATACCGTCGCTTATCGTTCCTACAGGTTGAAGATCGATTTCCATGCGTCAGCTATTTTTCAACCAGGTCAATATCTCGGCCAGCACGTATCTCTGGTTGTTCCTGGTCAGCTCGGCAACCCGGATGTTTCGGTTCTCCCGAATGGAATCGGCCAGAGGATGGGGCCTCAGGGTAATGGTGCCGAGGACTTTTTTGGTGCTGGCCAGGGCATCCTGGACCGCCTTGATGAAGCGCGGGGAGAAAAGCTCCATCTTGCCTATCTCGTCGATGACCACGACTTTATGGTGCTCCAAAGCATCATAGATGGCTTCGACGCCGGTCCCGTCCAGAGCGCTGATATCGATCCCGTATTTGCCTACCCTGAAGGGGCTGTCAATGGTGATGTGGGCGAAGATGGCTTCCTTGCCGCCTAATGTGACGATGCGGAAGCCCTCCCGTATGCCCACACTTCTTATTTCCTGCGTGAAGAAGCCGCCGGCATCGCATTGCGATTGGGTAATCGCCTGCCGGATTATGCTGGTTTTACCCGTACCAGGCATGCCGGTAAGCAGATAAGCTTGACCCATTAACTTTTTTCGCTGGAGTCAGGCTTCTTTTTCCTGCTTGAACTCTTTTTAGGCTCCTCGGTTTTGGCAGCTGCCGGCTCGGCCTCGGCCTTCACGGCCTTCTTCTTAACCGGAGCTTTCTTGGGTTTCTCAGCTTTTTCGACTTTGGCGGCTTTTTCAACCTTTGCGACTTTTTCGGGTTTCGCGGCTACAGCGGCCTTCCTGGCCGGGGCGACCTTTTCTTTGGCAGGAGTAGCTTTATGGACTGGCTTAGCCTTCTTCGGTTTCAGCATATCGGCCAGGGCCTTGACCGGCTTGGGCAATCCCTTCTCTTTTTTAGGAGCGACTTTGACGACGGGCTTAAAAGTTCCGCCGGAGGAGATCAGTAAGGCTTTCTTTCTTTCTTCAGCCCTCTTCCTCTTGTGACGGTGTTTAAGGATTGCCATTCTCTTTCTTTTATTCATTGCGCACTACCTTGATATCGTTCCTTTTATATTTATTTCCGCGTGTATTATCTCTAAAGTAAGTGGGGATTTCAAATTAAACAGGTTTATAAACCGTAGTGGTCGCGTGCTTTTTGGGAAAGCGCCTTTAACAGGTAAAGCGCTTCGTCGGCCATCCCCGGAGTGAGAGAGGCCAGGCCGCAGGTGGGGGTAATCAGGCTGTGCGCCGCTATTTCCTCTACCGTTAGACCCTCCACTGCGAACTGGGCTATGGCCGTATTGAACCGGTCGTAAAGGCTGGGCAGGGTCTCTTTTAAGAGTATGTCGGCGTCGTTGGGCACGATGCCCCAGGCTATGGAGCCTCCTCCTTTGATGAAGGATACAGCCTCGGAGCGGTAGCAGAGCAGGGAATCCAGATAATTATAGGCGTCGAAGCTGAGGATATCTATGGGCAGTTTAAGCAGCAGCGGCCAGTCGGTACCACCGCAGCAGTGAACGCCCTTCAGCCCCTGTATGCCGCCCAGGACCTCGGCTATGGATGAGGATACCTGTTCGTTGCTTAAGGCTACGAAGGCTGATCCCAGCGAGGTCAGATAGGGCTCGTCCACAAATATTAAGGTTTGCCGGGCCGCTTTACTTAGGAACTTTTCCATCCAGGCGGCCTTCAACTGCAGGAACTTAACTGCCGCATCGGCCAGGGTATCATCGTAAATAATGCCGCGGCCCGAGCTGTCGGTGACGCAGAGCCCCCAGCTTATAGGCCCGGTTATCTGTCCTTTGACGAACGCATGGTCCCACCCGTGCGATGCAGCGCAGTAGAGCCCGGCGGCATAATCGCGGGTTATCCCGTAATTATCGCAGTTGCCCTCGTGAGCATCGGTGAAAATCTGTTCGAGCAATTGATCGAAATTGAAGCCCGGGACGACCGTTATTTTCTGGTCGTCGACCACTATGCCCGGGAAGCCCTCGCTGTACTGTATATACATGTTTTCCAGGTTGGAGCGCATGGGCAATTGAGGCCAGGCGGGTATGTTTTTTAGGAAATTCTCCACCCGGGCGCAGCCGGTCTCGGCGTCAGCGTAGGGCACGCTGCCGATCATGGTTGCCATGCAGTTGAAGTTGGGCCTGTTCATGGTTGTAAAGCTATTTAATGTACTTGCCTATTATTATATTCAGGTCTTTTTTAACTTTTTCCGGGATCAGCTCGGGGGCGGTAATTATGGCATTTTCCAGGGCATGGCTGCAAGCGCACTCCCTTTTAGCAGGCAGGTTGACGATGGCATGCTTCAACGCTTTTTTGGCCGTTTCGAGGGTCTTCAACAAATTGGATATCACCATCTCGGCCGAGACGGTCTCGCTAACCTCGTTCCAGCAATCATAGTCCGTGACGATAGCCATCATACCGTAGCAGATCTCAGCCTCGCGGGCCAGCTTGGCCTCCGGCAGGGCCGTCATCAGGATGACGTCGGCGCCCCAGGACCGGTAAAGCTCGGACTCGGCACGCGTCGAGAACTGGGGCCCTTCCATGACGATGCAGATGCCACCGTCGTGGACGCGCGCTCCTGTCTTATGGGCCGAGTCGTAAAGGACATCGCCCAGGTCGGGGCAGTAGGGGTCGGCGAAAGCAATGTGTCCGACGATGCCGTTGCCGAAGAAGGTGTTGGGGCGCAACGTACTGCGGTCTATGATCTGGTCGGGTATCACTATATCGGTGGGCTTGATCTTCTCCTTGAGGCTGCCCACCGTCGAGATGGCGATTATATACTCAACGCCCAGCGACTTGAAGGCGTAAATATTGGCCCTTGAAGGCAACTCGGTCGGCATGATGCGATGGCCTACCCCGTGGCGCGGAAGGAAGGCAACGTTGACACCCTCGAGGTGCCCCAGCACAATGGCGTCGCTGGGATCGCCGAACGGCGTCTTAATCCTGACTTCCCTGACCTTGGTCAGACCTTCCAGTTGGTAGAGTCCGCTGCCGCCGATTATTCCTACCTTTGCTTCCTGCATTAACGAGCCTCCTGTAATATAGATTGGATAGTGGTTTTAAAGGGCGGTCTAATTATACCTTTTTCAGTGATGATGGCTGCTATATATTTAGCGGGCGTGACATCGAAGGCCGGATTGGCCGCATTTGTGCCGGAGGGCGCTATGGCTAACCCCCGGAGTTTGAGCACCTCCTGAGGGCTGCGCTGCTCAATGGGGATGGTGGTGCCTGATTTGAGCGAGATATCGATGCTGCTGGTGGGGGCGGCGATATAGAAGGGGACGTGGTTTGCTTTGGCCAGCACGGCCAGCGAATAGGTGCCGATCTTGTTGGCCGTATCCCCATTGGCGGCGATGCGGTCGGCGCCCACGATGACACAGTCGATCTTACGCCGGCTGAGGAAATAGCCGGCCATATTGTCTGTGATGAGTGTGAACGGTATGTGCAGACGGGAAAGCTCCCAGGACGTTAAACGTGATCCCTGCAGCAGGGGACGCGTCTCGTCGGCGTAGACGGAGATGCTTTTGCACTGTTCGGCGGCCGCCTTGATCACACCCAGGGCCGTGCCGTAGCGCACGCCAGTGGCAAGCTGCCCGGTGTTGCAGTGTGTGAGCAACGTGAAACCGTCCTCTATTAACTCTGCTCCGTATTTGCTGAGGGCGGCCATGGCCCGGTCTTCCTCACGGTGAATGGCGACGGCGGTCTTGACAATCGCTTCCCGGATAGCGGCAACGGTGTTTTTGTTTTTAACAGCCTGCCGCATACGACCGATGGCGTAAAAAAGATTGACGGCGGTAGGCCTGGCAGCGGCGAACTGCTTTAATATGAGGTCGAGTTGTTTAATGTAGGAGGCTTTATTGCTGGTTTTGATCTCCAGGCCTGCCAGCGCGATGCCGTAGGCTGTGGCCACGCCAATGGCCGGTGCGCCGCGCACTTTGAGTTGTTTGACGGCGCTGATGACCTGCCTATAATCGGATGTCTCCAGGTATTTTTCTTTGTGCGGCAGCGCGGTCTGGTCCAGGAGCTTTAGCCGGTCGCCCAGCCATTCGATGGGTTTCACAGCGGCCTCCTCCGGTTTGCACACATTGTATAATCCATATGAAAAATAAAGGACAGCTTTATTTAAAGCTGTCCTTTATTATAACGTATTTGGCTGAAATTACTCAGGCCTTCTTAGACTTCCTTCTGTACCTGAGTATCAGCCAGATTACCACCAGTATGATTATCCAGACCGGTGAGAAGACCAGGAGCCAGATCAGTATGGAGAGTAAGGCTTTGCCGAAGGCTATCAGGCCGTCGACAGCGGACTTAAAGATGCCTGTGATATCCCACGTGCTTTCACCGATGGGTTTGGTCTTAACCAGTGTAATGGATATGAGGGACATGTCGGATGTGCGGTCAAGGTACTGGATACGCCCCTGGAGGCTCTCAATGGTTCCCCTGACAGTGGTCAACTCTTGTTGCACTGCCAGTATGTCTTTGACGTTGTCGGCCTTCTTGAGTATATCCAGGTACTGAGCTTCAGCGGCCTGCTGGTTCTTGAGCTGAGCCTGAAGGTCGGCGTACTGCTCGGTTACGTCCTGGCTGTTGGTGTTTTCGCTCAGAACTTTGACGGCCAGAGCGCGCAGCTTCTGCATGATCTCGTCGAATTTATCGGCCGGCACTCTCAGGGAGATATCGCCGCCCTGGCTGCCGGTAGCGGGGACCATGACGGAGTTATCGTACACCTGGTTCTGGTCGCCGTTGTAACGGTTGGACGACACCACGTAGCCGTTATACTGGACGGCCAGTGCGGCGATGGAGTCCAACGTCTTGTCGATATCGGCTACCTCCAGCGTGGCCGACCCTGTGCGTACGATCTTGCGGTCGGAAGCCTGTTCAGCTTCCTGGCTGGCCGTATTGGAGCTGTATGAGCCGCCAGCGCTGTAGTCCTGTGCCACGAGTGAAGGTGGGGCAGGCATCGGGGCCGTGGATGGGATCGCCGCCGGAGACGTATAAATCTTAGACGATTGGTTGACTGCGGAAGATTGAAAGAACGAACAGCCGGCCAGGGCCAGGATTGAGATGACAAGGCCGATGAAGGTCGTCCGTTTGAGTATATTTTTAATCACTTTCTAACCCTCCCTGAATATCCGCAAATTTGAGGCGCTGTTTAAGACTACCTTTAAAATTGCGTTAATTATTGGTGCCGTGTGATTTACTAGCGCCTGTGTTTATCGTTGTTGCTGTTGGTTGTATTCTGCTGCTGGTTGGAATTATTCGTAGTGGTATTGGTAACCGATGTGGTGGACGTCTGGTTATCACTAGAGGTTTGCAGGGACGTGATGCGCGCCCTGGCTGCCCTGGTTTTCTGAATAGCGTCAGTGAGGCTTGATTTCACCGATTCGGGAGCCTTGTCCAGGGCGTTCTGAAGTATGGTAAGGCTCTTATCCGTCGAGGCGTCGATATCAGACTTGGCCTTGTTCATGTCATTCAGGTGCTGTGCGAAGGCTGCGGAACGTTTTGAACCCGCCTGCGTTCCGTTATCACTGGTAGCCGTAGACGCTGCCGTGGTTGCATTTTCAGCGGTGTAGTTTTCTGTAGCGACAGCAGTGGTAGGCTGAAGGGGAGCTGTCACCAGGGTAGTATTTTCAGCTGTGTAGTTTTCTGTAGCGACGGCAGTCGTAGGCTGTACGGGAGCTGTCACCAGGGTAGTATTTTCAGCGGTGGAGTTTTCTGCAGCGACGGCAGTGGTAGGCTGTACGGGAGCTGTCACCAGGGTAGTATTTTCAGCGGTGGAGTTTTCTGTAGCGAGGGCAGTCGTAGGCTGTACGGGAGCTGTCACCAGGGTAGTATTTTCCACGGTGGAGTTTTCTGTAGCGACGGCAGTCGTAGGCTGTACGGGAGCTGTCACCAGGGTAGTATTTTCCACGGTGGTATTCTCCGAAACTGCAGTGGAAGTTATGGCAGATAGAGGGGGAATGGCAGCCGGGGCCGGCGTCGTTACTTGGGGAATCGGAGGCGCAACCGGTACATAAGTGATAGGCGGTACTGTCACAGTGCGTGTGGCGGTGGTTGATGAGCCCGGATAAACACCGGAAGCCGCAAGCGCAGCCTGGTATTTGGCCAGCAGGGCATCCGCCTGATCAAGTTGGTAGTTTAATTTAGCGGTGGTAGCTATTACCTGGTCCGTTTTGCCCTTATCGGCCATGACTGCAATTTCCTGCGCCCTTTTTTCAGCAAGTTGGGCGTAAAGCGTGGCCTTATCTATTTCGGAGGTCGTCAGAGTAAGCTGAGTCTGTTCGACCGCCATCTTTACACCGTACAGAGGTTCGTCCGGCATAGCCTGAGAGGAAGCCGCGGCCGTGCCGCTGGAGGCTATAAGGAAGACCAGCAGGGCGGCCAGGGAAAAGGCCAGATTGCGCCTCAGGTTGGAGGCGCTGACCTTTTCCTCTATCGGCTCAGGGGCTGAATAATACTGGACATTCTGCATCCTGATGCGCGCCCAGTATTTGAATTCCGGCCGGGGCTGCACTGGGAATGCTTTCCGCTTGATGTCGAAGGCCGTGCGCAGCATGGAATCCAGCTCGGCTGCGTACTCTGGGTACCTGTGCAAGCAGCTTTCAAGGCTCTCTCCCAGGAGCAGCCTTTCAAAGCAGTCGTTAAATACTTCTTCGATTCTCTTAGACATCGATTCTACCGTAAAGTAATTTTCTCAAGGATGCCACGGCATTAAACTGAAGGGCCTTGACCGTTCCCTCGCTTTTACCCAGTGTTGAAGCTACCTCCGCTATGGACAGCTCCGAGATGAAGCGCAGGTTTGCCACTTCCCTCTGGGCATCCGGGAGCTGCCGGAGGGCGTCCTTAAGTTGGAATACTTCGAAATTCTGTTCGGTGATATAGACCGGGTCGCCGGAGGATATGGCATCGGCTTCATCTAGGCTGACGTTTTTTTCCCTGGAGATTTTGCGGATATAATCGATAACCCGGTTGTGGGCAATCCTGAATAGCCAGGCGGTAAACGGAAGGTCACGCCATTTATAAGAATTTATCGCCTCATACGCCTTAATAAACACGTCCTGGGTTAAGTCCTCGGCCACGGCCTGGCTGTGCACTTTGAGGTAGATATAACGATATATCCGATCAAAGTGCATATCATATATTTGCGTAAATGCTTCCTGGTCTCCATTTACGGCCCTCTGTACAAGTTGTTCTTCAAATAACACCAGGTTACCTCTAAGTGGCCTGGCGTCTATTATATAGAAACGTGGAATGCAATAGAAAGTTTATACGGATTGTTTTTCTATTGTTTCTCGTTTAAAATTTGTCGGTAAACCAACGGTGTTTCAAAGGTTATCCTTTATGAGAGTATTAGTGTAATGTCCAGGCCCATCTGGATGGTCAAACTAATCGAAATTGGGTTCCCGCTAAGGTTCATGCTGGCCCGGTTGACCAGGCTGCCCGTGCTGGACCGGGCTTTTGAGCGCTGGCTGTTTGAGAGGGATGATATTATCTACTTACCCAAAGACAGGGTAGTGACGGTGGAAAAGGACCTAGAGTCACCCCGGCAAACCATTTTACCCTCGGAGGTCATACACCGTTTTATAGATGCCGCCAACTATCATTGGGTGATGAATTTCTGCATTTGCCGCGAGAGTTCGAACTGCAAGGACTATCCGCAGAGCCTGGGGTGTTTATTCATGGGCAAGGCCGTGCTGGGTATCAATCCTGCCTTGGGCAAGTTGGTATCTAAAGAAGAAGCCCATGAGCATATAAGGCGTTGCAACGAAAAAGGGTTATTTCACCTCATAGGCCGAAACAAGCTGGACAGTGTTTGGCTGGGTATCGGACCCGGGGAAAACCTGCTATCTGTATGCAACTGTTGTCCCTGCTGCTGCTTGTGGCGGTTTATGCCGGATATAAACCCGCAAATTGCCAGCAAGGTAACCAGGATGCCCGGAGTGAGCGTTGAGGTGACCGAAGCGTGCACCGGCTGCGGTACCTGCGGCCCAGCCTGCTTCATCGGAAAGATCAGCTTGACTGATGGACGCTCCGTGATAGCCGAAGGTTGCTTGGGTTGCGGTCACTGTGTGGAAGTGTGCCCCAACCATGCCATTAAATTAAGTATTCAGGATAATCTGTATGTTGAGAAGAGTGTGGAACGCTTGGTCAGGGCAGTCAAGGTTGAATAATGAAAGGAAAGAATGGTGCCAGATGATATGATCGCTAGGTACTGTGTGGTCACGGGCGCCAGCTCGGGTATAGGCAAGGAGATAGCGCTGGGTCTGGCGAAGCAGGGGGGCTCGGTTATAATGGTCTGCCGCGATGCGGAGAGGGGGCGGGAGACACTGGCGGAGATCCGGCAAAAAAGCGGAAGTAAATCACTCGAGCTTTTTCTAGCCGACCTGTCATCACAGCATCAAATAAGGCGGCTGGCGGCTTCTGTGAAATTAAAATATGAGGAGTTGCATGTACTAGTTAATAACGCGGGGATAGTTATGGACAAAAGGGTAATGACCGAGGACGGCATCGAGATGACTTTCGCCGTTAACTACCTGGCGTATTTTATGCTGACCAACCTGCTGATAAATTTGCTCAAAGCGGGTGCCCCTTCGAGAGTGGTCAACCTCTCCTCCATGGCCCATCGCTCGGCCAAACTGGACTTTGCTGACCTGCAGGGTGAGAAGAGATACAACCGGGATACTGCCTACGCACAGTCGAAGCTGGCTGACATTTTCTTTACCTATGAACTGGGGCGCAGGCTGGAGGGGACGGGGGTGACGGCTAACTGCGTTTGCCCGGGAGGTGTAGCCTCCCGGCTGTGGGAAAACTCCAACCCGCTCATCAATTATTTGTTCAAGACCTTTACCAAAGGTCCTGATGAGGGCGCCAGGCTGCCGGTTTACCTGGCTTCTTCACCTGAGGTTGAAGGCCTGTCAGGCAAATATTTCCAGACGAGGGAGCATCTGAAATTCCAGCATGTTAAAACGCAGGGGGCGATGTGCAAAACATCGCCCGTGACTTACGATGTTGAGGCGGCTCGAAAGCTCTGGGAGGTCAGCGAAAAGCTGACCGGCGTTTCCTTCCCGGTAAAATAGATACTTCGGGTTAAAGCCCTTTGTTGAATATCATGATGGCCAGGTCGGCCATACGGCAGCTATAGCCCCATTCATTATCGTACCAGGCGATCACTTTGGCCATGTTGCCGCCCAGCACCATGGTTTGGAGAGAGTCGAAGATGGAACTATGCTGGTTGCCTTTGAAGTCAGTGCTGACCAGCGGTTCGTCGCAGTATTCAAGTATGCCAACCATTTTGCCGGCGGCGGCCTCTTTGAATTTGGCGTTGATCTGCTCGGGGGTGACTTCAGTGTTCAAATTGCATACGAAGTCGCAGATAGATACAGTTGGTGTGGGAATCCTCAGGGCGATGCCGTGCAGTTTGCCCTTCATTTCGGGCAGCACCAGCGCCACAGCCCTGGCAGCGCCGGTGGAAGTGGGGACGATATTGAGGGCAGCCGCCCTGGCCCTGCGCAGGTCCTTATGATACATATCCAGCAACCTCTGGTCGTTGGTATAGGCATGAACGGTCGTCAGCAGACCTTTGCTGATGCCGAAGCTATCGTTCAACACTTTGACCACGGGCGCTATGCCGTTGGTGGTGCATGAGGCGTTCGAGATGATCTTATGTTTTTTAGCATCGTATTTATCGTCGTTCACGCCCATGACGATGGTTATATCTTCATTGGTGGCCGGTGCCGAGATGATGACTTTTTTAGCCCCTCCCTGAAAATGGGCTGCTGCTTTGAGGCCGTCGGTGAAAAGTCCCGTGGATTCGACCACGATTTCAATGCCCAGGTCCTTCCAGGGTATTTTGGCCGGGTCGCGTTCGGCGATTACTTTGGTAGCAGCACCGTCAACGATAATGGAATCAGCAGTGGCTTCGATCTTGCCAGGATAGATGCCGTAAGTGCTGTCATATTTCAGCATGTGGGCGTTGGTCTTAGCGTCCGTGAGGTCGTTAACGGCCACTATGTCGAGCTTATCGCCGTAATGCTGCCTCATGGTACGGTAGACCAGCCGGCCAATGCGTCCGAATCCGTTGATACCTATTTTATAAGCCATGGATAAAACCTCCTTATATAGGCTTTTTCTTATCGTACGAACATGTGATCCTGGTCGAGATCCCGCCCCTGACGTTCCAGTCGGTTATCACTTCCATCGACCTCGGCTTGACTGCTTTAACCAGATCTTTGAGGATGCGATTGGTTGACGCTTCATAGAAAATTGCTACCGTCCTGTAGCTAGTTAAATATAATTTAAGCGATTTGAACTCGACAATATATTTATCAGGTACATATTTTATGGTGACCGTGGCGAAATCGGGCTGCGCAGTATTAACAGGGCAGAGAGCTGTGAACTCAGGCGATACTACCTGTACCTCATATTCCTGCTCGGCCGAGGGATTGGGCATAGCGACAAGTAGTTGAGGCTGGGGATGGTCACTGTATTCAAGGTTAAGGGACTGGATTTTCTTTAATAGCTTGTCCTGCATCATTCTCCCGAGTAGTAAACCGTTTTTTCTCCCTCGATTACTTTTTTGCCCTGCTGCTCAGTAGTCATAAATTGCAGGTGGGCCAGTGTTTCCAGTAGGGCCAGCCTGCGGTCTATCGGCTCCAGCTTATCGTACTGCACTATCTCGCCGTTGATGATCCATGGGATGTTTTTGGCTACGTCGTAGCCGCTTTTCATCTCCACACCCATCACCTTTTGAATGCCCCTCATCCGATCGCGATGTAAATGCATTATATCATCTATTTTAGGGGCCAGGCCGCTGAAGACAGATCCATGCCCTGGAAATACGAAGCGCACTTCCAGATCGGCCAAAGAATTGAGCGAGTTTACATAATCGCCAAGCGGGTTTTCGCCGGATTGGGGGTGGTAGCTGATGTTGGGAATTACCTCGGCCAGAACGTGGTCGCCCGAAAACAGGTATTTCTTGCTCTGCTCGTATAAGCAGATGTGGCCCGGAGAATGTCCGGGGGTAAGTAATACCTGAAACTCGAAGGGGTCCATACTGACTTTGTCACCCGGCGTCAGTGTTGTGACGAACTTAGCCGGCGACACATTATTGCGTATGTTTAAAGAGGCTTCGGCGAGCATTTTCAATTCCCAATCTGGCACGCCGTTGGCCTTAAGAAAGGCGGACATTTGCTGAATCAGGTTTTCGGGATGGTTATAGCGCGAATCCAGCAAGCCGTTTTCTATTTCCCCGACCAAGATCTTCGCTCCGGAGAGCTCGGCGATCTTGCCGGCCAGTCCGAAATGATCGGGGTGGATGTGCGTAATAACGATATCGGTAATATCCTTCATAGCGAAGCCGCTATTCTTCATCTCCTGAGCCAGAGCGTTGAAGCATTCCGGTGTGTTCCAGCCGGTATCGATCATCAGGTTGCCGCTGGCTCCTTCGATGATATAGACGTTCACGCTGTCCAGGCTGGCATTGGGCAGGGGTAGTTTGATTTGATTGATGCCCTTAAACAGTTCCATGAAGCTTTTTCCCCCTAAACAATTAATGCCTTGCGGCCTAAATATTTGGCCTTGCTTCCCAGTTCCTCTTCGATCTTAAGGAGACGGTTATATTTGGCTACCCTCTCGCTGCGGCAGGGTGCGCCGGTTTTGATCTGGCCCGAGTTTTCAGCCACCGCAAGGTCGGCGATGGTTGTATCCTCGGTCTCACCCGACCTGTGGCTGATGACGGCCGTCCATCCTGCCTTACGGGCCATTTGGATGGCCGCCAGTGTTTCAGTGAGAGTTCCGATCTGGTTGACTTTGATCAATATCGAGTTGGAGGCCCGAATATCGATGCCCTTTTGGAGCCTTTTAACGTTGGTAACATAGATGTCGTCGCCGATCAATTGCATCTTGTTGCCCAGCTTCTTGTTAAGTAAGACCCAGCTATCCCAATCATCTTCATCTAGGCCGTCCTCTATGCTGATAATGGGATATCTGGCGACCCAGTCGGCATAGAAGTCCACCATCTCAGCGCCACTGAGAGTGCGGCCCTCGCTCTTCAAGATATATTTGCCGTCTTTATAGAAGCTGCTAGCCGCCGCGTCGATGGCGATATTGCAATCAGCCCCAGGCTTATATCCAGCGGCTTCGATGGCAGCGAGTATAACCTCGATGGCGTCCTTGTTTGAGGGCAGAGAGGGTGCGAATCCCCCCTCATCCCCGACGTTGGCATTAAGTTTCCTGCCCATGATCACTTTTTTCAGAGAATGGTAGACCTCGCATCCCATCTGCATGGCCTGTGCGAAGTTTTTGGCGCCGGTTGGCATGACCATGAATTCCTGCAGGTCGGTTGAGTTCTCTGCGTGCTTGCCGCCATTGAGGATATTCATCATAGGAACCGGCAGGGTGATTGAGCCTTCTCCCCCTATGTATCGATAAAGCGGCTTATTGACCGATTTAGCCGCGGCGTGTGCAGCAGCAAGTGAAACTCCCAGTATGGCGTTGGCTCCTAGGTGCGATTTATCGGGAGTGCCGTCCAGCTCGATTAGTCTGGTGTCCAGCTTTTCTTGGTTCGATGCCTCGAAACCGATGATTGCGGGTTGAATTATTTTTACCACGTTGTCGATGGCTTTCAGAACACCCAGACCACCGTATATCTTTTTATCGCCGTCCCGAAGTTCCAGAGCCTCGTATTTTCCTGTGCTGGCTCCAGACGGTACAGCGGCCTTGCCGCTTACGCCTCCATCCAGTAAGACTTCCACGGATATAGTAGGATTGCCCCTGGAATCGATTATCTGACGTGCATTAACGGCCTTTATTTTCTTGCTGCCACTCATACGTATCTTCCTCTATTTATTCATTCGAAGCATTTTGGTTGGAGCGAGATGATTAACATGGCGATAATTTGAAGCGATGTCATTATACCATCCGTTTTTTTTAACGGACAATCTGAATTAAACAGGCTAAAATTACGCGAAGAGGTCAGGGAAATTTCTGCTGTTAAATGGCCGTACGTCTGTTGTACCTGTTCATGGCTGTGGTCATGCCTTCGGTCAGGATGCATGAAATAGCTTCGGCGGCGCTTGCTAAAGCGTGTTGAATAAGTTCCTCTTCGGTTGAGGTGAAATCGCCCAGCACATAATCGATTATATCGCCCTCGTCCTTTAGCCGGCTGCTTGTATTGTCGGGCCGCGATATACCTATCCTGACCCGGTAAAAATCCTGGCTGCCGGTGCAGTTTATAATGGATTTGATTCCCCGGTGGCCACCGGAACGGCCTCCCAACCTGAGCCTCAGCCTGCCGGTAGGCAAGTCGAGGTCATCGTGAATTACTAGAAGGTAATCAGGATCAGCATGAAACTTATCCAGTAGACACGCGACAGCGTCACCGCTGAGGTTGACGAAGGTGTGGGGCTTGACAAGCATTACTTCTTCACCGGCTATTGTTCCCCTGCCTGTGTCCGACCGGCAGAGGCGTTTCTTGAACGGAATGGAGTATTTCTCCGCGATATAGTCTATACAGCGGAAGCCGATATTGTGGCGGTTGTTTTTGTATTTACTTCCGGGGTTGCCCAGTCCTACAATAATTTTCATGGTTCTTAGCGTATTATTTCAGAGCGGCCTCAGCATTTTTCAATATAGCCAGTAACTCATTTTCACTGAGGATTCTTGTGCCCAGAGATTGTGCGCGTGCCAGCTTGGAACCCGGGTCGGCTCCGACCACCAAGTAATCGGTCTTGCGGGTCACGTCTGAGCCGGCCTTGCCCCCCAGCGCCCTGATCTTCGTTTCCAACTCCTGCCTTCCTGCCGACTCCATTTTACCGGTAATGACGAACTCCTGTTCCCACAGCGGCAGGTCCTTGCGCATGGTCTCAGCCGATTCCATCTTCAACCCCGCCTTTCTGAGTTTATCGATGATGGCAGTATTCTGAGGCTGGCGGAAGAAGGCCAGAATCCCGTCGGATACCTTGGGCCCGATGGACGGTATACTCATCAGCTGCTCACGCCCGGCCTTTGAGAATGCGTCTATGCTATTGTAATGCTGCATCAGCACGGAGGCAGTCTCGCCGCCGATATTGGGTATGCCTAGGGCGAAGATAAGCTGCGCCAGGGGCCTTTGCTTGCTGGACTCGATAGAATTCAGCACCCGCGAAACGCTCCTCTCACCCATCCTTTCCATGCGGAGCAATTGCTCACGCTTGAGGTAATACAGATCGCCGGAATCCTTGATAAGCTCCTTTTCGAAAAGTGCCTGGCAGAGCTTTTTGCCCACTCCGTCAATATCCATAGCCCCTTTGCTGGCGAAGTGGATAATCGATTCCAGCGCCTGCGCAGGGCAGGCGGTATTGGTGCAGCGATGAACGGCCTCACCCTCAATCCTGATAACCTCGGCCCCGCATTCCGGGCAGGTTTTGGGCATATAAAAGACCTTTTCATCACCTGTGCGGCGGCTGATGATGGGCTCTACGATCTCGGGTATGACCTCACCGGCGCGCTGCAACAGCACCCAGTCTCCGATGCGGATGTCCTTGCGGTGGATATCGTCCTCATTGTGCAAAGTGGCCTTACTGATAGTAACGCCACCGATATTGACCGGCTCGAGTATGGCGAAAGGATTGAGGCTGCCGGTCCTGCCCACGTTTATTCCTATATCCAGCAGCCGGGTGGTACCTTGGACTGCCGGGAATTTATAGGCTATGGCCCAGCGTGGATCGTGGCCGACGGCGCCCAGTTCCTCCTGAAAGGCGATGGAGTTGACCTTAATGACAACGCCGTCGATGTCGTAGGGCAATTGTTCGCGCCTGTCCGTCCACCCGTGAAAATATTCTTTGACCTCATCGATGTTGCGGCAGTGGGTCACATGGGGGTTGATCTTAAATCCCAAAGACTTCAAATACTGCATGATTTCCCAGTGAGTGGTGGGCAAATTTCTGCCCTCGACCCAGCCCAACTGATAGATAAAGGTATCAAGAGGACGGCGGGCGGTTATCCTGGGGTCAAGCTGCCTTACTGAACCGGCTGCCGCATTGCGGGGATTGGCGAATAATGGCAAGCCTTCTGTGGTGCGCTCCTCATTGAGCTTCTTGAGGCCGTCTTTAGGCAGATAGGCTTCTCCCCTAACTTCAAACCTGGCGGGCGAATTCGCGGGCACGGAAAGGGGGATGCTCCTGATGGTCTTTAGGTTTTGCGTTATATTCTCGCCCTGCAAGCCATTGCCACGTGTGGCGCCCACGGTAAACACGTGGTTTTCGTAGGTCAGTGCAACAGCCAGTCCGTCGATCTTTAACTCGCAGACAAAGTCGAAATCATGGTCGGGCAACAGGTTGGAAATACGTTTGTGCCAGGCATCCAGGTCCTCGTCGCTGAAGGCGTTGGCTAGGCTGAGGAGTGGATGGGGGTGGTTAACGATGCCAAAGGCAGATATGGGCTCGGCGCCAACCCTCTGTGTGGGAGAATCGGGAGTAATCAGGTCGGGATGCCCCTCTTCGAGCTTCTTAAGCTCCTGCATGAGCACATCGTATTCCGAGTCGCTTATCTCCGGGCTATCTAGGGCATAGTAACGGCGGCTGTGGTAATTGAGCTGATCTCTGAGTTGGGCTATCCTATGCTTTACGCTATCGATTTCTGCCATCTGAATTCTGCTATAACAACCGGTTTGTGAAGATTATATCATTTAGCCTGGCAATTATTGTATGGGGATTTACCTATAACGGCTTTTATGACATAATCGTAGCTGTGAACCAGGATAAGGACGATACGAAAACCCCCGGCAAATTAAGTAAGCGTAATCCGGCCCGCTGGCACACAGTTTATTCCATCATAAGCACTGCTGTTGAAGAAGCTGCCATAGCGGCCCTTATTTTGTGGATATTGCCTATCTTCGGGATTGTTTTACCGGCCTGGGTGCTCTGGTTGGCCCTGGTCGTTTTCGCTATATATTCCTATATTATGTACCGCATTGGGCATCCCACTATATCCTACAAGAAAGTTAATGCGCCCGAATCGATAGTCGGCAGTACTGGTGTGGTAGAAAAAGCGTTGACCCCGGATGGTTTTGTAAGGGTGCGAGGCGAATTGTGGAAGGCCCGCTCCGACGATGGAAACCTGGCTAAAGACCAGGAGGTTACCGTGTCCGGGATCGACGGTCTAAAGCTAACCGTTAATAGGAGGCTTACCGATCACCGGTAGCCTGAGGGTGATAGGGTACTATGCCAGAAACGGGCATTAAGCGTGTTTGACCTGAATACCTGGCTTTGATTACGGCATCTTGAATACGGGGAATATCTTCGAGCCCACCGGCTATCCAGAGGAGTCCGATATGAGCTCGGGAAGTTATTTTGTTGACAATTGTTACAAAGTCTCCATTGTCCATCTGGTAGTATTGGACGGGACCGATCTTGAAGCCTTCTGCGGCTGATTTCTGCCTGATATCATCTATTGTTGCACGGGCGCTGGGCAAATCGATGGCAATCACGGCGGCATAGGTCTTGGCGGGGTCATAAGTAACCTGGCTCGAATCGGCCATGATATTGAGATGGCGGGAAGTAAAATGATTATGAGCACAAGTAAAGGTATAGTATTTTCGGGCTTATTTTTCATCCTAGCGAAGTGAATTTCAAAGTTAATATTATACATCTGTCCGGGTTTTGAGGAAAAATGATGGCGGGAAGCCTGTCGGAAAGATATAATTAGCGATCAAAAAACGGCTTATCCAGGTTGCCTTCATTGGAATAGCCTGCCTGCTCCCAATAGCCACGGTAGTTTTCATCGCTGGATAGCTCGATCTCAGTCACCCACTTGATCCATTTATAACCCCATTTCTGCTCAGCCACCAGTTCGAAGGGGAAACCGCGTTCGGGAGGCAAGACAACGTCGTTCATCTTATAAGCCAGCATGATATTGTTATCCTGAATGTACTGGAGGGGTAGTGAGGTGGTATAGCCGTCATAGGCATGGAAGATGATTATTTTCGCTTCGGGTTTAATGCCAGCTCGGGCGATGAGGTCATTAATCAGCACCCCTTGCCAGAGGATGGTTACAGACCATCCCTCGACGCAATCGAGCGTAACGAGCTTCTGATAACTTTGATGGTTATTGATGACATCATCATACGTGTATATGAGCGGTTGCTGAACCAGGCCGTCCACTTTCAAGCGATAGGTCAGATTATCGACGTACTGCGGACCTTTGATGGAATTCTAATGGAAATCCCCGATGGAAGACAGCTTTTGGCCCTCATATTCCTTGATCTACACCGATTCCAATTCCTTCAGCGCCCCCGAAGTCGACCCGGCTGAACGGGCCTGCAGAACGGCTGGCATCAAAGTACCCATGACAATTAACAGGTAAATAATCTTGATTTTCATAATGTTCATCCTTTAGAAAGTTATCACTGGGTGATGTTCAGGATGCCGAAGACAAAGATGGTCGTTGCAGGTACTATCGAGCGAAAAACGCGTTCATAAGGCACCTTCAATTGAATTGTAGACTGTCTAACGTTATTGAATAATTATCTCGCCTGTTCCTCGCGACACGTGCTTTATCAAGAACTGATTATCTGACCCGTAAGCCCAGATAATATTATTGCTGCCTTTGACAAGCGCCTTGTGGAATTGGTCGCCTGGGTCGAGTTTGCGCTTGAATTCGATTACGGTATAGCCATCAGCCTGCTTGCCGCCGGAATCCAATATGGCGTATGTTCCGCCCAGCGTGGTTACATCCGGATGGGGACCGAAATTGCCGGTACTGTACTCGTCAGCTACTACTGCCTTGCCATCGCTGAAATAACCCTGAACAATATTGGCATTTTTCATGAACGTTTCAGCGCCGAAGCCAATAGCAACCCATCCCGTGGTCTTAGCCTGTATGCCGATATAAACGTATTGATCATCATTGGACCAGTTGATCTCAAAATCATCAAAAGCCTTGTGGTTCTGATATTCGCCAGGTGAGATGATGCCATCGGCAGTCCATGTGACACTGGCAGACGGAGGGTTAACGGGGGGTTGAATTGGTGGAGTTGACTGGGTTTGGATAGGTGGTGTTTGCTGAGGCGCTTGACAGGCTGACAGGCCGATTATTAATACGACAGATATGATGTACAGACAAATTGCTACGGACCTGTGATTACAATGGGATTTTAATAAAAACATGAAGATCTCCCTATTCAGATATGAACGTGGATTTGAGCAGTATTACTGCTGTTTCTTTTGCGCCAGGTATTTCTCAGGGTTGGCGTCGAAAGCTTTCTTGCAGCCGATGGCACAGAAAAAATATTTTTTACCCTTGTACTCGGATGTCGCCGGCGCCTTTTTCTCATCTACCTTCATTCCACATACGGGATCAATTGCCATGTGAACACCCCCTTATTAGCAGATCGCTACACTCGTAAGTTATATATTAACTCAACAGTTCTATGCTTTTCTGGTCCAGGACGTAATGTTCTTCTCCCTACTCGTGTCTGACCAGTCTGGCCTTCTCCAGGTCATGCTGGCCGCTTTTAATGAGGAATAAGGCCAACCCCGTGCTCTGGGCGATCAGTTCCGGAGTTGACATCTAGGCCATGATTGCCAGAAGTATCTTCGAGATTGACTCCCCCTGTGCCCCATCCGATCCAACTACTGCCATCTAGTTTTCACCTGATGTCCTGCAAAATGCATTGCATATTCAAATATTTATAGTTAACTTTGATTACAGTTCAAGGTGTTGTTCCCAGACGCCGTGCTGATTGCAGTAGGCAAATGAAAACAGGTGCCTGAATTGCGAAGAGTCGATTTCAAACTGATAGACGGGTTTTCCGGCCCGGGGCCGGAAAACTTGCCTTCCCAAGTCGAGCACCTGGCCATCCTTCTTGGCACCAAAGGCCTGTACCCAGACTATGTAATGCTCCGGCGTATTGGGGTGTGGCGCCTGCTTGCCCACCTCGATTTCTATCAGGTCTTTGCCACCGGATCCTTGTCTTTTGGCCATCTCGATGAACGGGATATGTTTCTCCTTACCCTCCGAGGTTCTTCCCCTGATTAAGTCACTGAAGCGCACGACCTTGCCGGGCTTTTCCTTTTTCATCACCCGCTGCGCCACCAGTTTAGAGTCAAGCGTACCTATACCCCCGCAATCCGGCGTATAGCAGGTCACGTCCATGAAAGCGCATTTGATCTTGCAACCCGGGCATGGCTCGGGTGGTTTAGCGTTCTCAATCACAAAATTACAGTTCTCACACATCCAATATGTCATAGTCTCACCTCATCTACAATTTATGTATACCCACGCTCTCTATGCTTCTGGGCGATCGTTTCGGCCAGTTTATCCAGAGCTTTGAAATCTACGTCGCCGGGGCTGCCCTTGATATAGACCGGATCCAGGACCTCCAACTTAAGGTTAGAGAGCATACCGGTAATTTGTTCGATAGCCCTGCTGCCCCAGCCATATGACCCGATAATGCTGGCAAACTTCAAATTGGGCCTCAGCGCATTGGCCAGAAAGGTAACGTTGGCGGCCAGCGGGTGCGCACCCCCCAGTACCGTGCATGTGCCCAGAACCAGGGTGGCAGCATCGACCAGCGTGATGGCCAGCTTACCGGGATCGGCTACCGTAAGGTCGAATTGTTTCACATTGACGTTCCTCTCGGTCAGGGCTTGTACGAAGTATTCGACCATCTCGCGGGTGCTGCCGTGCATGGATACATAGGGAAGCAGGACGATATTCCGCGGCTCATCATAGACCCAGCTCCTGTAGGCGTTAAGGATGAACTCCGGCTTGTCGTAAGCGGGACCGTGGCTGGGAGCAATGATATCGATCTTATAGTCTTTCAGCTTGTCCATATTTTTCTGGATATTGGTCCTGAAAGGCATCATTATTTCGCCGAAATACCTTTTAGCGGACTCGTATACCAGTCTTTCATCCTGCACGAAAAGCGCAGATTGGGCCAGGTGTGAGCCGAAGAAGTCACAGGGGAACAGCACCCTATCTTCCCGCAAATAGGTCAACATGGTCTCCGGCCAGTGCACCCAGGGGGCATGGATGAATTCGAGGGTACGATCTCCCAGTGATAGCGTGTCCTTGTCGTTCACAGTCTGAAAAACGCATTCATCCAGGTGCAGGAGGTCTATCAGCATGCCCTTGCATTTGGGCGTGCATATAACGTGAGCCTCAGGATAAAGGTCCAGCATGATGGTAATACTACCGGCGTGGTCCTGCTCAGCATGGTTACATATGATGTAATCTATTTGCTCTACATTTAACCGGTCCAGGTTGTCGATTAGTACATAGTCCATGGCAGGATCGACTGTATCGATCAGGGCTGTTTTGTCGCTACCTTTTATCAGGTAAGAGTTGTAGCTGGTTCCGTCCGGCAAAGGAATCAGGGCGTCGAATAAACGCCTGTCCCAGTCGACTGCTCCCACTGAATATATTCCGGGCTTAATCTCGTGATAACTCATTATTAACTCCGTTATAGCTTAACAAATTGGTCTTTGCTGGCGCCGCATACAGGACATGTCCAGTCGGCTGGTATATCTTCAAATTTGGTTCCCGGCTTGATCCCGCCATCAGGGTCGCCTTTTTCAGGATCATAAATATATCCGCAAACAGAGCATTGGTATTTATCCATCTTTATCTTCTCCTCCTTATTTTCTGCAATATAGCTGGACGCCGATTTTGGTGTGGTGCCGCGTTTAACCTGCTGATAGTAGGAGTAAGTCAGAGATTCCGCTTCTTTTATAACGCCCGCATCCGTCAGCAAGCCAACGAAGATAGTATGTGTGTATACATCCAGGTGGCTGATAACCTTGGCCTCCAGGAAAGCTACTGTATTATCGAGAACTATGGGTGACTGAGTTACTCCGCGCTTGTAATTCACCCCTGCGAATTTGTCAATTTCCCGTCCGCTCTTGAACCCAAATGTGCCGATGAATTTGATGGGGGTTTCCTGCGCAAGGATGGAAACAGCGAAGGCCTGGCTGCTGGTAATATATTCATGTGTAAGGTTATTTCGGTTAACAATCACCCCGATAACGGCCGGCTCGGCGCAAATCTGCGTGGCAGTATTAATGATCTGCCCGTTGATCTTATCCCCTTTAAATGACGATACAATGTACAGACCGTATGTAAGCGCATGAAGTGCTTTGGTATCCACTGACTAATACCCCCTAAGCTTTATTTGAAATACTTGGTCAAATACTCAATGTAAGTTCAATAAGACGCGCTAAACTCCATCCATGTGGGGATGTTCGGTCCTGGTAAACCAGCCAACCGGATCGGATATATATTCTTTGTAATCGACCAGGGCCAGATAGTGTCCCTGTTCTTCAGCGGCTATACACGAGAAGAATTTCTTTTCTATATCGGCGGCCGATTTAAGCGACTGCTCCTTATAGAAGTCCCGCGATTTGATCTCCATGCCTAGGGCTTTGGCTGTGGCGTCAAGTGCATACTGGTTTGGTTTTACTGTTTTCCCCTCACTTTTTATAGCTTGACCGAACAGTGTCGTAAGCTTAAAAGTCTGGGCTGGCTGTACGACCTCAGCAGGCCATCCCTGTTTATCAACAGTCGCTTTGTAAATGGCCTCGAATTTTTTCCTGTGATGGTCCTCCTGCTCAGCCAGGTAGGCATAAAGCTCCTTGCCGACCTTGCTAGTTATCTCTTGGCTAACCAGTGTATAGTATTTTTTGCCGTCGACCTCCATCTGTATAGCATATTTGAGCGCTTCTACCAACCTGTGTTGTTCATCCGTCATATTAGGCTCCTATTTTGTTCTTTGTTTGCGTGTGTTGTATCTAGCCTGCCCTTCGGCGAAAAGCCTTTCCTCCTCCTCAGTGCTGATAATAAGTGGAGGGACCTCGATAGTCTTGCCGTTCGTATCCAGCGCAACGAAAATAAATGTAGCTGTAAGCACAATTCTTTTTTCGCCGCTCAACATATTTTCCGCGGTGGCCATGATACTGGTTTCCATAGTCGCATGGCTAACGAATGTCAGCCTGGCGTCAATTGTAACCAACTCGCCTATATGGACGGGGTTCTTAAAGGTAATGGTATCCACCTGAGCGGTTACCACCGGATGCTGGCTGTGCCTCAGTGCAACAATAGCTGCCGTGTTGTCCATCATTTTCATCAATTCTCCACCGTGCACAAAGCCCACCGGATTTGTCTGGCTGGGCATCATGGTCTGCGATAGGGTGATGGCGGAATGGCCGACGGTCTTGCCTTTAAGCGGTTCTGATGTATTTAAAGATTTGAGCACGGCCTGCAGGTTTTCACCGTGCTTTTGCTCCACTTTGGCTGTGCGGTTAAAGAAGTCTGCTATCTCGGAGAAGCCCTCCTCCCGAGCGATGGCCTCTGCTTCCGGGTAGAATTTTTGCGCTTCTTCAAACTCGCGTGCTACGGCATTTTCAATATTAGTAATTGTATTCGGGGACCCGCCCAGGAAATGGAATTCATGAGTGGCGTGCTCGGCTTCGTTGGAAGAGGTCGCCTCGAAAATATCTGCTACCTGTTCCAAACCCTGCTTACGGGCAGTTTCGGCATAATATTTATAGCGTGCGCGTACTAATAATTCCCTCGAGAATGCTTTTTCCAGCAGTTGTTCTGTTTGGCTTCCTTTAAGATCCATAGCTATTTAAAACAACCTGCGAAGTCCACCTGGTATTCCAGCAACCGCCGGAGATGGCGCTTCTCTTCAACAAGTATCTTCTTAACGGCCTCCTTCTCTGGAACGGGCAATAAGTTCAGCAGTTCCATATAGAAAAGGATGCTGTCTTTCTCCGCCTGTATACTTGTTTTTAAGGCTGCGTACGGCCCCGATTTAGCAGCCCGGCTCTTAGAGGCAGCGGTACTGGGGAAAACCGTATTTTTAATCAGGGCTTTAAGGTATTTATCATATTCTCCCTTATAGCTCTCAGGAGGTGCTGACTTACCCGTCCTATTCCATAATTTTCTGAACGTTTTCAGATGTCTCTTTTCGGCCGATGCCAGATATTCATAGACAGCCTTGCTCGATACATCCTTTGACTGTGCTGCAACTGCCGTATAGAAAGCGAGGCCGGTTCTTTCCATTTGCATTGCAATACGGTATAGTTCGCCACTTCTAAAAAATTCTGCCATTCCTCATACCTGCAAAGCTATATTTAGGAATATCACCCTGAGAATTTGTGATCCACCGTTTTCGGCATCCCCATTTTCAAGCCTGTATTTATATTTATCACGTTTATCCAATTATAACAATATTTTAGCTTGCTGAAGTAATAAAAGTCACATATTAATAAAATGTAGGCCGGACGCAAAAAGAGCCGACCCCGGGGGGCCGGCTCTCTATAGCTGCTAAAGGAGTAGGTTGGCAATTACTGCGCTATTTTTTCGATAGATTTGAGCTGTGTATCCATGCCCTTGCCGAAGAGCTTCAACCGGATGGGTTCGTCATGTCCATATTTCTTGTAGACCCGGCATACTTCGCAGATGCTGGTATCTTTGCCGGTTGCGCCACGGTCATCGAGCTTGCAGTATGTGCCTTCGATCTCCCAGCAGGGCAGGAACTGGTACCTGGTCGCCGGGCACTCGTCTTTCATCATTTCAGGGCAGTGACATTTTTCCCAGCAAGGTTGCTTGTCAGTCCAGAAATTGAATTGTGAAGTCTCGTCGCCTGTTTCTACCTTTTGAGTCCTTTCCATCATCTCAGCCATTTTAGTTGACTCCTTTAGTATTTTTCTGATCTTGTTCTCTTTTATACGTTAAATTTAACATTTGCTACAACGCACGGCATCCGTCGTGACGCTTAATTTAAATTTGCGCACAAGCGCATAAATGGTACAAAAGTATTAAGCCAAAATGCGTAGCGCGAATAGAGAATATTTGGACAGGCTGCCTTTTTAGTGCACAATAAACACGGGGTTTTTAGTGAAATGGTGAACGGAAACGAAAAGTTGAACCACCTGGCAGGCGAATCAAGCCCCTACCTGCTTCAGCATGTAAAAAATCCCGTAGACTGGTATCCGTGGGGAGATTCGGCGTTTATTAAAGCCAGGAAAGAGGACAGGCCGATTTTCCTCAGTATAGGTTACTCGTCCTGCCACTGGTGCCATGTCATGGCGCATGAATCCTTCGAGAATGAGGAAATAGCCAAATATCTTAACGACAATTTTGTCAGCATTAAAGTGGACAGGGAAGAACGTCCGGAGATCGACCATATTTATATGCAGGCGGTCCAGGCACTAACCGGGAGGGGAGGCTGGCCTTTGAGCATATTTTTAACGCCAGCGGGCATTCCCTTTTTTGGCGGCACCTATTTTCCTCCGGAGAATCGGCACGGCCTGCCCGGCTTTAGCTATATTTTGAAAGTAATGGCTCAGGCTTACAGCCAAGATAAAACGGAAATTGAGCAGCATGGGGTTGAATTGCAGTCTGCCCTGCAGCGAGAGCCGGGGCCAATAACCGTAGGAATATTGACAACAGAATTGCTGGATGAGGCTTATGAAAAATTATGGCTAGATTTCGATCATGACAACGGCGGATTTGGCGATGCTCCAAAGTTCCCTGAAGCTATGGTCCTGGAATTCTTATTAAGCACCGCGGCACGTAAAAAGGATAAGCAAATACTTGATATGGTCGAGCTGACACTCAGGAAAATGGCGAACGGCGGCATATATGATCAATTGGAGGGCGGTTTCCACCGCTATTCCACGGATAATCAGTGGCGCATACCACACTTCGAAAAGATGCTTTATGATAATGCCCAGTTGGGTAGCCTTTACCTGCATGCGTATCAGGCTACACATAATGAGCTTTATCAGAAAATTGCTTGCGAGACCCTGGACTATCTGATCAAGGAACTACGATCAAAGGGCGGTGGTTTTTACAGCTCACAGGATGCGGATAGTGAGGGCCTGGAGGGAAAGTATTATACGTGGACAAGAGATGAGATAAATAAAATTGTCGGCAATGAGGATGCTGAAAATATCAGCCGTTATTATGGGGTAACAGAAGCCGGAAATTTCGAAGGAAGAAACGTACTTTATGTGACAGGCCAGACTGCTGTAGATAAAGACTTCCTGGCTGGGGCCAAAGCTGAAATGAGCAAGGTCAGGCAGCGGAGGGTCAGGCCAAATATGGATGATAAAATTATTGCATCCTGGAACGGCCTGGCGATACGCAGCCTATGCGAAGCGGCAGCAACGCTGGAAAGAAAAGACTATCTTGAGGCTGCGGAATTGTGTGCTGACTTTATAGCCGGTAAAATGATGCATAATGGCAAGCTGTCACATATATATAGCGGTGGGAAGGCGGGTGCCCAGCGCTATCTTGAGGACTATGCGCTGGTTATTCTGGGCCTGCTGGATTTGCAGGCGATAAGTTTTTCAACCAAATATCTGAACCTGGCTGTATCGCTATCCGATGCCATGATCGCCGAATTCACAAGCAGTTCGGATGGACTTTTGTATGATACCCCAGATGTAAGCGAAAAGCTTTTTATCCGGCCGCGCAACCTGGTTGACAGCCCTATTCCTTCGGGGAACTCAGCCGCCGTCAGGGCACTGTTTTATGTGTCGGCATTGACCGGAGGCTCTTCTTATAAAAAGATCGCCGAACATTCTCTAGCGGGTATGCAAGAGCAGATGAAGTCCTTACCCAGGGGTTTTGCGAACTGGCTGTGCGCATTGGACTTCTATCTATCTGCGGGACTTGAACTGGTTATAGCAGGCAGGAGCGAAGCAGGGGATTCGGATAAATTTGTCCACACGATTTACAACGAATATCTGCCCAACAAGGTGATATGTGCATATGATCCAACTGGGGATGCAGTTGACCAGAGGGTTGAGCTAATAAGAGATCGCGTCATGACCGGCGGAAAGGCAACCGTTTATATTTGCGAGTACAGCACATGTCAGATTCCAATCACCGATATTCAAGAGCTGTCATTAAGATTGAGAAATATTCAGGGCAACTTCAGTTGAAGTTTGAAATGGTCATGATTTGAGCAAATTCTTTATTTATATATCTATCTTAATATCTTTACTATCAGGTTGTGCAGCGGAAATACCATCAAAAGCGCCCGGTATCGCTAGCGTATCCGACCTGAAAAAAGAGATCAAACAGATTGCCGAACCGTATTCTCTCGAAATTCCCGGCTGGGAACTGGAGAATTTTCTCCAGCCTTTGAAAAATAGCCACAGCCAAGGTAATGATGGGGTTGATTTTAGTGGCCTGGACAGCCAGATTGAATCTGTACTAAAAGATCAAGGCATTAACATTATTCCCCCCGTTCGTATCAGGTTGGAAAGGCCGCCTTTGCTGCTGGTCTTATCTCCCAGAAGTAAAATCGAATATTTCGACCGTATCTTACTTTCGCCGGATTTGAGTTTAAGCCAGGTGGAATCCCTGGAAAACCAGCTCGACGGCCTCAATTTCTCATCCCTGGTGGTTGATCTGGGTGGTATTGCGGTAGCCTATCCTGCCATAGTATCTCCGAATATGTCGGTCAGGGACGTGCTTGACTCCGCGGCAGAGGAGTGGTCTCACCAGGATCTGGCCTTCAGGCCTCTGGGCTATTTATATTTGCTGGATTCGTTAGGCGTAAGCCAAAACCCAGAAGTGATAACAATGAATGAAACGCTGGCCGGACTTATGGCCGGTGAGATCGGCAAAAAGGTATATGAAAGGTACTATAAAAATCTGGACGGGCAACAAGGGCCACAGTCAGGCCGGGGTTTCGATTTCGATCAGGAGATGCGCCTGACCAGGAAAAATGTTGACGTATTGTTAGCACAAGGAGATATAAAGGGAGCCGAGCAGTACATGAATGAACGTTGCCTGGTTTTCAATGAGAATGGATATGCCATAAGGAAATTAAACCAGGCTTATTTCGCTTTTCACGGCATATACGGACAGGACCCCGGCGCAGTAAGCCCGATCTATGGCGCTATGCAGAAGCTGAGAGCAAAATATTCGACTTTAGCTCAGTTTATTGAAGAAGGCTCGAAATTAACCAGTTTTACCGAACTTCAAAAGGCAATTTCTAATTAATAAAATATCAGGTTTGCATTGGAGAAGCCATGCGGTGGGGGATTTTGTTCTGGTATACTTTACGCAAACGTCGGTAAGTTACGGCGCCCTTCCTTTAAATGGGTATAGTTGGCTGAATTTTCTATTTTTCGGACCGTTCTAAAGTCCGGTGCATTCTAAAATATGATTAAAATAGATCTGGCGTGGAATGACAATGACGTGCTGCCTGACCAATCAATGCTGTTTAGTGTATAGGACCAGTTGCCGATCGTCTGTGTGGTGATATCTGTAGATGCCGGTGTGGATATGGTAGCCGTTGGTAACACGGCCAAGGCCATCGGGATAAATGCCTGCTGAATCACCGTTGGAAAGTTTTGTACCGATTTTCTGATAGAGGTGCGGAAGAAGAAAATGGTTCAACATCTATAATAGAAAGCGTGAGAAGGATATCGACCAGTATAACAATAATAACTACAACGCTACCGGCACGGGATGGCGGTGGCTCAGGGTTTTTGCTCGATATAAGTTGCCTTGATGAATAATTCTGCTGATTTTATATGTCAATGATGTTAATGCTTGTAGGATTCGTAAATTCCTCTCAGTTCCTCTAGATTATTAGTCCTCAGGAACGCCTGTTCTTCGTTGATAGTCCCCTTCATTAGCAGGTCGGCCAGCGCCTGGTTCAAACTCTGCATTCCTTCTCTCCTGGAAACTTGTATTATGCTATACAACTGGTGAATACGTCCTTCTCGGATGGTGTTTCTAATCGGCATATTGGCAATCATTACTTCACAGGCCGGAACCCTGCCTACTCCGTCGGCCCGGGGAACCAGAGTCTGGCAGACAATAGCGGTCAGCACAAGGCTGAGCTGATTCCTGATCTGGTCCTGTTGAACTCCAGGGAACATGTCTACGATACGGTTTATTGTCTGCGATGCATCGATAGTATGCAAAGTACCAAGCACTAAATGGCCGGTTTCGGCAGCCCTGATAGCTATAGTCATTGTGTCCAGATCGCGTATTTCGCCCAGGACAATGACATCGGGATCGTGCCGAAGCGCATGCATAAGTGCGGAATCAAATGAGTCCGTATCTTCACCTACATCTCTCTGCAGTATCAGGCTCAGTTTATTGGAATAAACGAATTCTATGGGGTCTTCAATTGTAATGACGTTGCTTGCCTTGGTCTCGTTGAGGTGTTGAATCATAGCCGCAATGGTGCTGGATTTCCCACTGCCGGTTGGTCCGGTCATTAAGATCAGGCCTGAAGGTTTTAGTATCAGTCTTTTACAGATGGCTGGCAAGTTTAACTGCTCGATGGTGGGGATGCCGAACGGGATTAGCCTGATGGCGATGCTGATGGAAGATCTCTGTTGTAGTATGTTGACCCGGCACCGGGTTAACCCAGGGATGCTATAGGCAAAATCCAGCTCACGGTGCTTTGCATATTCTTCCCTTCTCTCGGGATTGGCGATTTCTTCAAGAAAACCCTCAACCTCTTTGGGCGATAGCGGTTTCAGGTCCTCGACCGGGGTCAGATTACCGTCAATGCGCAGGGTGGGCTTGGATGAGACAGTCAAATGTAAATCCGATGCCCTGCGTTGAATGGCCAGATCAAGCAATTCCCTCATTCTCATAGGATTCACATCCATCACCATTACATAAATGCAGGATTATTCTATACTGCAAACCTTTGGTTGGCAAGCAGTATTATGAGATTGAGAGCTTATGTATGACAGCTAAACTGTTGAAGAGGAGCAAGATAAGGGATGCCATAATCAGAAAACGCCCAGATTTTTTAAATTAGCACCCTGAAGAGTATGATTGCAAGACGAGATGACCTAAAGCAAGTGGTATTTATCGGACTACTGTCCGGTATAGCAGTGGCCGATACCGCCGAAACAGGCGCTTTTAATCCTGTGGGCCGTGTTTGTAGAATCACTGCCCGATCCATTATTGGCCGAATTATTGTTGTCCGAGTTGCCACTGCCTGTGCTGCCAGAGCCGACAGATTCGCTAGTGGATCCACCGGTGCCTGCATCGCCACTACCCGAATTATTGCCGGTGCCACTATTGTCGACGCTGCTATTGCTGCTGGTGCCACTGTCGCTATTACTGCTAGCATTGCCATTGCTGGCAACGTCGCTGCTGCTGTTGCTGCCATCCACGTTACCGCTGCTGCCAGTGGTATAAGCGCCTCCACTGCTGTTTCCCCCGCTTACTTTGCCACCGGCCCCCGAAAGAGAACCGTTGCTGGAACTGCTGGTATTGGCTGCTTCCACTGACTGGGATTCCGATTTAATCTTATCCTGAAGAGCGCCGGCGCTTACTGTCTGTCCTGGAAGCGAATATTCGCTATAACTGCCGAATGAGAAAAACATGATAGCGCAAATTAAAGCAGCAAACGTCAATATGCCGACGACAATCGTGAGAGCGCCATGTAAGAATTTTTCTATGCGTGATATAGAATGGCTTGTTGACATATCACTTCTACCACGCCCGGGCGCATTAACCATATTATTAGCTTACTCTGGTGGGACAGTATATTGAATCCCCTGTTAGTACCTGGGCGTTTAGTACTTTGGTACCGCAATTGAGGATTGTCTTTGAACGGTGAAAAAGAGGCGGGCTGAGAAACTTCGGCCAATTTGGAATATGTTAGTCATATGATTCTTGTGTAACTTTCCCAGTGGAGTCAATATTGTAAGTGCCGTGCGGAGTCCCAAGGAAATATGGCGACAGGTCAGCAGTATTGGCAGGAGCGTGGCCCGAATTATCAAACATGTAGGCAGACACCGCTGTCTGTACATTGGCTAACTCAGTTGCTGCCGTCTCGTTCAACCCGGCTCCCATGTATCTGGTGATATTGAGTACAACAACCGCTGCCAGTACACCGAGGATCGATATTACCACCAGCAACTCAATTAGCGTAAAACCTTTTTCAATAGACCTGGTAAATGCATTCATACTTATATATTCTGGTAACCCCCTTTTGCACTATAAAACGTTTCACGACTGATGTAAATAGCGATTAGGTACGAGGTCCACCAGTACTAAGGTAATAGCTGCAGTTACGGGTCGGACTTCCTAAACCCGTAACTTTGAGCTTAGCTTTGAGCCGAATACTGAGGACAGGCAAATTCAGCCCAAGTATATTTACATGATATTTCCGCAATTAGCAATTGTTTGGACGTATCTGAGATAAGAAGGTGTACCAATATGTGGTGGAGCGGGAGACGGGATTCGAACCCGCGACAGCCTGCTTGGAAGGCAGGAACTCTTCCGCTGAGTTACTCCCGCAAAGTGAATTCATTTTAACCTCCGAATATCCGGTTGTCAAAGCATTCAGGCCTTGCGGGAGCAACTCAGTTTTAATAGTTGTTAAAAACAGGTTAGAGTGAAACTAGCCTGGTTGGAGAGCATATCGTTAGGAGACAGTATGTGCAGACGCTCCCATCCTGAATAGGAAGCTCCCAGTTGCCAGGACTCGTTAACTGTCTGCGAACTGGCTGCGCCAAAAAATATGTTTTGCGTTGGACCCAGCGCTCCGTCGCTCCTTTCCCATCTGTAGGTGACGGTCATGGGCCCACCATTCACAGTAATTAGACCGGAGAAGGCTATGGTCTTGGGGCAGGCGCCAGTCACGACCGGAGTAACAGTGGCCGTGGCTCCCGTCACCGCAAATCCACAGTTAAGAGTGAAGTTGGCATGGTTGGATATAATATCGTTGGGATTAAAAACGTGTAGCTGCTCCCATCCTGTATATGTTGCTCCCAATTGCCAGGTTTCGCTTACTGTTTGCGAACCTGCTGCAGTGAAGGTGACGCTGTGGTGAAGGCCGGGCGAGCCATCGCTCCTTTCCCATCCATAGGTAGCCGTTCCAGCTCCGTTGGCAGTGATGATTGCGGTGAATGTCAGGGTCTTAGGGCATGGGCCGGAATAAGATGGTGCGTCGACTGTTGCTAAAACATTGGTAATGGCAAAGTAAGACGAAGAGGGAGGGGTAGGAATCGGATTGGGATAAGGCGTAGGTTGCGGGTAAGGATATGTTGTCGTTGGAACCGATGTGCTATTGACAGTGATGGTGGCTGTGGCCGTACTGGTCCCGTAAGCGTTAACTGCGTTAAGGGTATACATAGTTGTAACGCCTGGTGACACTGCAACTGTCCCGGCTAAGGGCACAACGCCTACGTTCTGATCGATGCTTACTGAGGTAGCATTGGCTACCGTCCAGAGCAGGGTTGATGAATTGCCTGCATTAATGGAAGCTGGGACGCCGGTAAAAGCAGCAATGGTGGGTGGTGTATTCGACTGTTGGGCCGGTTGCCCCACGGGAGTTTGAACAGAAGCGGGAGCTTGATAGTAAATGCATCCAGCAGCGGCTATCAGTAATAAGCATAGTAAAAGTGCCAATCTTCTCATCTTTAATCCTCTCCTTTTCATATTTCTTACTGGGATATTAATAAATTAATTATTAAGAAGTCATAAATAAAAAGTTAGAAATGTTACAGATATATAAAAAATGGAATGGAATTGATGTAGTGAAGCGCATGAGCCGGTGAATATGGATTATACACCACCAGGGTATAGAATTGAAGCTATTGGCTTGATAAATAACGGGGGGCGGTAGGCCTTTAAGAATCTTGACATCGTACTAGTTGCAGAATATTATAAGGTCACAAAAAGCGTGAACGGGAGGTCGTAATTATGGCTAACGAACAATGGACTTCGCGGCCTTACGAAGATCAGGAATTGCTCTCTTTTGACCGACTTAGAAGGGCGGTTATGAACAGGATAATAGAACGGGCGGAAGCAATGATGGATGTAGAATTTCCCCTTGGCCCTGAGCGCCAGGACCAGCTAGTTGCCGAAGAGTGGGAATGTGCCAAGCTTGCCGTTCGCAGTTCTCCAACGGCCAGGGAAGCCTATAGCAAATACCTGGAACAGACGATGGGTGGGAAGCTCGAGGAGCATATGAAGCGTGATAAGGAAGATTTAAACGCTATGGGAGTGCAAGAAAAGAGCCTGTGAGGACGATCTGAATGCCTTAAAGAAGGAGGAGAAGTCCTTGATTTCTCCTCCTTCTTTCTTTATAGTAACATCTATATTAGAGCAGAAGTATGGAGATGGATAAGAAATACGAGGACGCCGAGAAACAGTTGGACAAACTGGCCCAGATGGAAAAGCGGCTGGAAATGATGTATAAAAGGATCGACCAGCTTGATACGATGGTATCTACACTGATCGAGCGGGTGATGCGCAAGCCTGTTATGACCATTGAAGTGACGTGCCCAAAATGCGGTACGGATGTGCATGTTTCTCTGACCGGCAATTCCAAGTTGTCTACCAAGGGATGACTTTTTTCAACGCAAATCAGCCCAAACCGGGCGTTCTTGACTATACTCGATACCGTTGATAAAATGCCAAATTGTTCCAAGGGCGGTTAGCTCAGTGGTTAGAGCGCTGCGTTGACATCGCAGAGGTCATTGGTTCAAGTCCATTACCGCCCACCAGCTACCTCAAAAATAGCAATAATTAATAAACTGTTAACAGGCTGTAATTATTTCTACGAATGCAGGGCCACCCGGGTGCCCTTAAAAGCAAGAAAACTCTAGTTCATTTTGGACTATAAGGTGGGGTAGGGTCAAAGCCTCGTTAGACTATAAAAAATAAGTAAAAAAGAAATCACAAATTTCCAGCAAATTATTAATAATTCATAAACTTTTAAGAGGGCTAAGAAGGGTTTTAAACATAAAATAAAAGGCCCATCGTTACGATGGGCCTTTTATTTTCGGAGCCTGCGATATAAACCGGGTGCTATTCCCAATCCCTCCTTACCCTCTTCTTCTTATGCGGTTTCCTTTTTAAAACTGCTACCAGGATCACAAGAGCTAATATACCCACGCCTATAAGGATAAGAGTAGTCGTGGTTAAAAATCCTACTTTAACTAGAGTAGTGGTAGTCCAGGCGCTGGTATTGCCGGCCCCGTCGACGGCCCGGACGTGCCAGTAGTATTCACCGTTCGGAAGCGCTTCAGCTTCGCTCAGGGTATATTTGGCCTCGGTCAGTTTGGTTTGTGAGATCAGGGTTTTGGCGAAATTTGACTGGTCGCTGACCTCAACATCATAGGTAATGCCATTGCGGCTTGAAACATCTGTCCACTTGAAGGCAACCTTGGTATCCCCCATGAAACCGACCGTAGCGCCATCTTTGGGGGAAGATATTTGCGGAACATCGGGGGGTGTTGTATCCACCGCGAATACGGTCGAAGCGGTGACATTTTTCAGGTCAGTCGCTGTGATGGTAATCGGGCCGCTCTTGCCGCCGGGCACTTTAAAGATAGTCTGGAAGCTGCCAGCATCGTTAGTTGTCCCGCTTGCGGCTGTGGCATTGCCAAACGAAACGCTGAAATCTTTACTGCCGCTAAATCCTGAACCGGTAACCCTGAGCTCATCGTTAACGAAGCCGGTCTTCGGCACAACCGCTATCTGCGAAAGAGTGGTTATGGTGGAAGGGGTAACATCTGCGGAAGTTGTCATTTTTCCGTCTGCATTCAAGGTATGGGGGCCATTAACCGATTCCGGCAGTTGAAAGGGAGAAGACCAGTTACCGGTGTCATCCGCCACCAGGTTCCTGAGTATCTGATTACCGTCGAATAGAACCTCTATGGTGGTTTCGTTGTTGGCAAACCCGCTGCCGGTGATTTTAATATCATCTCCGGCATATGCTGAGCTTGGGCTGACCAATACCTCCGGGGAAACAGTAAAAATCAGGTTAGGGATTGATGTGGTATTATCGCCGATTATGTTAACTAAATGGCTGCCCTTATTGGAGTTGGGCACAGAGAAGGAAGTGCTCCAGGAGCCATTAACTTGCGCTGTGATGTCCGTTCGCATGTCCATGGAAGAAAACTGTACTTTGATCCCTTCGGCAGTGGCGAAGCCGGTCCCGGTGAGTGTTACCAGGGTGCCAACGCCGCCCGCGGTGGGATCCATTGTTACTACGGGACTGACGGTAAACGGCTTAGCGGCCACATCGGAGGCTATAGTCACATCGCCGGAGGCGGCTATATAGTGGATGCCACCAACAGATGACGGCGCTGACAGGCTGGTATTCCATGCACCATTGGCATCGGCTGTAATGCCGGAACTCACGATAGTACCGTCATAGGTGACCGCGACGTTTTTTTCGCTTACGCCAAAGCCATGCCCGGCAACTGTAATGGCTGTGCCCTGAGCGCCGGAATTAGGAGTGACTGCAATATATGGCATGACAGTAAACGTTCCACTGTATACTTGCGTGCCGGTCGGCACTTCTATTATTACAGTGTGTTCGCCACCATACGATTCCGGGACTGCAAACGAGGCAGAACCACTTGTATCAGCTGTGCCCTGCTGAATGGAAACATCATCCCACTTGATATTATAAGAATAACCACTCTGTAACCCGGTAGCCGTCACTTGCAGCCCAACAACACCCTGAGTAGGACTGATTCCATAGTCTGCCTGAACACGGCCGACTGGAATAAGGGTGAGGACAATTGTTAAAAGTGCGACCATAGCCAGCACCTTTTTTCTCATATCCATACCTCCTTATATAAATAATATCTAAAATGTTTGATAATTAATAGGGGGCATGTGCACTACTATCATTGAAAAGAACGGCACTCCCACTACTGCAGGTTCCGGGATGATGGCTACCAATGCAATTGCTCAAGGATTCCTAAAGCGCTGACCCAATGAGGAGAGGAAATTTTGCGCCTGGATCTGACGGTTCTTTTCCTCTTCGGTCCAGTTCAGCAGTTTTTGCATTTCCTTTGCAACAGCCGCTGCCGCATCGGCTCCCTGGTCTTTCCTGAGCCCGACAATGCTGCGCCTGACCATGAAGTCACTGACCGTCATGCAACTCTCCATTTTAACCGCATGCCGGATTTGAGCGATGATATCCGGGCCACCTGCGCTGATCTGCTGTGCTCCGGAAACTTCCTGCTTGGCAATAGCGATCACCTCACGGCAGCGCGATCCGTATAGCTGTGATAAATGGCTTACCACTCCATGTGGCAGGCCGCTTTCGGCTGCCAGGTTCTTGACCTCTACATCCGTAAGCTCCGGCGCTCCCGGCAAAGGCTTCTCTGCGGTTGTACACCTTGCTTTATGGCTCATTTTCTTGCAAATAAGGTCCGTTGCGTCCCTTGCTACGGCCCTGTATGCGGTTATTTTGCCGCCGAGGATAGTTACCAGTCCATCCAGTTTATCGACTTTACTATGGTCAACTAGCTCATGACTTCTCGATGTATTCGAGGCTGATTTCCCCGGTTTGAGCGCCAGGGATCTCAAACCAGCATAGGCATAGAAAATATCGTCGGTTTTAACGCCGGGATAAGCGAAATGCAAGCCATCAAGGATGTACTTGACGTCTGCTGCGGTTGCAAATACAGCATCAAGGTTATCTTTGTAGTCCGTATCGGTCGTGCCCACCAGGGAGTATTCCCTCCAGGGTATTACGAAGAAAAGTCGACCGTCGACCGGTGAAAAAAGTACCAGGGCGTCACTGGAAATCTTGGGTATCATGATGTGAACGCCTTTGGTTCTGCGCAAATAGGCCGGTTTGTTTATAAATATCATGTCTTTGACCACATCCGCCCAATGCCCTGCCGCATTGACGATCAGTTTCCCTTTAGCCTGCAATATCTCGCCGGATATCTCATCTATTATTTCCACGCCGGTGACGCTATTGTCTTCACGTAGCAGGTTGGTGACACGGGCATGATTGACCACCGTCGCGCCGCCTTGATAGGCGGAAAGCGCAGTCTCGAAGTTCAACCTTTCAGTCAAGGCTATTTCGCAATCTGAATACAGGTAAGAACCCTGCAGGTTGTTTACTTTCAATCCCGGTTCAAGCTCAAGGGTTTTCTTTTTAGAGAAATATTTATGATTAGGAAGGGTTTTATCGAAGGAAATGACATCATAGAGTGTCACCCCCAGAGCCATTTTGATATTCAGGAATGTATTGTGCACAGGAATAAGAAATGGTAGGTGGTGCACCAGGTGGGGAGCGATACGCAGCATAACTTCTCTCTCGCTGAGGTCTTGCCTGACCAGGCCGAAATCAAGTTGGGCCAGGTAGCGCAATCCTCCGTGGACAAGCCTGGTTGAACGGGATGTCGTTCCGGAACCGAAATCATCTTTCTCTACTAACAGCGTATCCAGTCCCCGTAAGGTAGTATCACGGGCGACTCCCGTTCCCACGATACCGCCGCCGATTACGATTACATCGTAAGTTTTACTGGATATCGATTTGAAATCTCTTTTCATCTTTCACCTCAAGCTATTTATTAATCCACCCATGAGCCCTTTCAACCGCGCGCAGCCAATTAGAATATAATTGATCACGCTGATCAGTAGACATCTTAGGTTCGAATATAGCTGAGGAGCGCCATTTTTTAGCTATTTCGTCAGTATTTTTCCATAGTCCGGTAGCCAGACCGGCCAGATAGGCTACGCCGAGCGCGGTGGTCTCGGCCACGGCGGCAACCTGGATAGGCATATTCATGATATCTGCCTGAAATTGCATTAGCAGTGAATTGGCAGTTCCACCGCCATCCACCCGTAGAATTGGAATTTTTATGCCCGCTTCTAATTTCATGGTATCCACTACGTCCCGGACTTGGAAAGCTATGGCTTCCAGAGTAGCCCTGGCGATGTGGCCGTTGGTTGTGCCCCTGGTTATACCTATAATAGTGCCTCTGGCATACATGTCCCAGTAAGGGGCGCCAAGGCCTGCCAGTGCAGGAACGAAATATACTCCTCCATTGTCCGGTTCTGATGCAGCCAGTGCCTCGCTTTGCGAGGCGGTTTGAATAATCTTGAGGCCATCGCGCAACCATTGAATGGCTGCGCCAGTGATGAAAACACTGCCTTCCAGCGCGTAAATGATTTTGCCTTCCAATCCCCAGGCCAGGCTAGTCAGCAGCCCTTTTTTGGATACTGTCGGTTTCTCTCCACTGTTAAGCAATATAAAAGAACCGGTGCCATAGGTGTTTTTAGCCATGCCGGGTGAGTAGCAGGCCTGTCCGAAGAGCGCAGCTTGTTGATCACCCGCTATGGCGCAAAGGTTAATCTCTTGTTTATTAAAAATTCCCGGTGCAGTCACAGCATACGCTAGGCTGGAAGGTATAACTCTGGGTAACATATTGGCGGGAAGATTGAGGGCAGCCAGAATATCCTTATCCCATTGCAATGTATTGATATTGTATAGCATGGTACGTGAGGCGTTACTGTAATCCGTAACATGAGCTTTGCCACCGCTTAATTTCCATGCTAGCCACGTGTCGATTGTGCCGAAAAGCAGGTCTCCCTTCTCCGCGCGCTTTTGTCCATCGGTAATATGATCCAAAATCCAGCGCACCTTAGTAGCAGAAAAGTATGCATCCGGTATCAGACCTGTTTTCTGATAAATTACCTCAGCCAGGCCTTTGTTCTTAAGGTCCTCCACAAGGGCAGCGGTTCGCCGGCACTGCCATACGATGGCATTGCTGACAGGTTCACCAGTCTTTTTGTCCCAGACTACTGTAGTTTCGCGCTGGTTGGTGATGCCGATGCCGGCTATGTCGGATAGTGAAATGCTGGCTTTTTTTACTGCAGCATGAGCAACATCTAGTGCAGATTGAAATATCTCCCTGGGATCGTGTTCTACCCAGCCGGGCTGGGGGTAGAGTTGTTTTATCTCCCTATCCGCATCCGCAATCGGTTTACCTTCTGCATTAAACAGTATAGCTGCAGTCCCTGTTGTTCCCTGATCGATGGAAAGGATATATTTGTTATCAGGCATGCTCCACCTCACTCCGATTGTGAATTCGTATTATTTTAGCATTAATAAAATCACGTTACTACTATATGAAATGCTCGTTTGCGTAATATCAAAGGTGCGGCAACGTTTGATTTAAGGCCTTACTGATTGTATCATAAGCTCATACAAAAACAGATTGGATGAAGTAATAAATGCCGATTAAGAAAAACAGTGACGAGACAGTTTTGGGCAACCTGTTACTGGCTGTCAACCGCCTGCAGAAGTGTAAGGAATTTTCTCTGCTGATGCCCGAGGTGCGTGTCAACGTGGCCTATGCTATACGCGGAGCCAAAACCGGCAAGGATGTAGCTGCCATCGATGGTAGGATGACTGTGGTAAATGGGTATCCGCATGCGTCGGGCATGCCTCGATGGGGCGCCTCGGACCATATGGCACGGCTTATTCTGGAGGCACGTAAATATAATCCCTCGATCAATTCAGGAATCAATTTCAAATGCGATAAAGAAGTAATCGGGATAGTTAAGAGATATGCCCGCGAAAAGAAATTGCCGTATGGCTGGATTGACCGGACGAAAGAGCCCCAGGAGGCATCCGACATCGACGGTATGTCCATACCCTGGAAGGTGAAATATTTAGTGGATCAGGGCGGACAGGTGCCCGTATTATTTTACGAAGGTGATGGATGGGGCAAGGAACCCCTGTTTTTTGCGCTCGGGGAGGATGCGACGAGCGTAGTCAGGATAGCCATGGAAATTGCTGGCATATATAAGAAGGAATGCGCTGGCAAATAAGTTCAGGGAAAATAGATGGAGCCTGAAGATAAAAATAAGGAACTGGTTGATAAAATACTCCAACTTAAGCGGAGGCACGGCGCCATAATCCTGGTGCATAACTATCAGCGGCCGGAAGTGCAGGATATCGGGGATTTTGTCGGCGATTCCCTGGAACTGAGCAGGGAAGCGGCCAAAACCAATGCCAGAGTAATCGTATTTTGCGGTGTGCATTTTATGGCGGAGACCGCCTCCATTCTTTCTCCCGATAAAGTCGTATTGCTGCCGGACGAGGGCGCCAGTTGCCCGATGGCCGACATGATCACTGCCAAAGACCTTATTGGAAAAAAGAAAGAGCTGCCGGGTGTACATGTTGTCTGTTACGTCAACTCTTCGGCAGCTGTAAAAGCCGAGTCGGAGATATGTTGTACGTCGGCCAACGCGATCGAGGTGGTAAAAAGCATCGGCGAAGGCGAGATCCTGTTTGTGCCAGACCACTACCTGGGGCAGTACGTAGCCACCCAGGTTAATCGACCTTTGATAGTATGGCAGGGCTATTGTCCGACCCATGCTAAGATTCAACCCGAGGACATATTGAAACAGAAAGAGAAATATCCCGATGCGCTGGTGCTGGTGCATCCAGAATGCCGGCCAGACGTTATTGCACTAGCCGACAGGGTGTTGAGCACGGGCGGTATGATAAAATTTGCACGCCAGACTGATGCCAAGGTGATGATTATCGCCACGGAAAGCGGGCTGCTGCACAGGCTGGGCAAAGAGAATCCGGTAAAAACCTTTGTTCCTGTCACGCGGAAGGCCCTTTGCCCCAATATGAAAAAGATCACACTCGAGAAAGTGTTATGGTCGTTAGAGGACATGAAATACGAGATTAAAGTACCGGAAGATATCAGGATGAGGGCTAAATTGGCCCTCGATAAAATGCTGGCTATATAATTTTGCTGTGTCTAATAATTGAATTAACATTTGTATAGTGGGGTAAGATGAGAAAAGTATATATGGACAATGTGGCGGCTGCGCCGCTGCTTCCAGAGGTGAGGGAGGCCATGATGCCGTTTCTAAAAGAAACGTTTGGCAACCCTCAGTCATTGCATTCATGGGGGGATGGAGCAAGGGATGCTATAGAAGGAGCGCGTGAACAGGTAGCTACTTTGATAGGTGGTGTTGCTGAGGAGGTGTTCTTCACATCCAGCGGCACGGAGTCCAATAATATGGCGATCAAGGGGATGGCAAAAGCCAGGGCTGATAAAGGGAAGCATATTATAATTTCCGCCATAGAACATTTCTCCGTGATAAATTCTGCACGTACTTTGGAGAAAGAGGGGTTTGAGGTTACGATGGTGCCTGTGAACAGCTGCGGCATAGTAGATCCAGAAGAAGTGGTCCGTAATATCAGGAAGGATACGGTGCTGGTTTCCATCATGCATGCTAATGGTGAGGTAGGCACGATTGAGCCGATAGCTGAGATTGCTAAAAAACTGCCTAAAGATAGTCCGGTTTTCCATACCGACGCGGTGGCCAGCACTGGAAATATTCCCATCAATGTAAAGCAACTGGGAATCCATGCTCTCAGCCTGGCAGGCAACCAGTTTTACGGACCTCGAGGCAGCGCAGCACTGTGGGTAAAGCGAGGTGTGCGGATACTGCCCCTCATGGACGGCGGTATCCAGGAAGGCGGCCGACGGCCGGGCACCGAAGATGTACCGGCTATTGTGGGATTGGGAAAGGCTGCGGAGATAGCCAAAACCCAAATCCCTGAAAAGAGTAGCAGATTTATCCGTCTGCGGGATTTGTTGATAGAGGGAGTATTGAACAAAATAGAGCATTCCATACTAACTGGGCATCCTACTCAGCGTTTGCCCAATTATGCAAGCTTCTGTATTAGGTTCATCGAGGGCGAGGGAATGCTCATGCTATTAGACAGCCAGGGTATAGCTGCGGCGAGCGGTTCCGCCTGCACTTCCCGTGCGCTGAAGGCGTCTCATGTACTCCTGGCTATGGGGATATCGCATGAAATATCACAGGGTTCCATGCTGTTTACCCTGGGCCTGGATAGCAGCGAAGAGGATGTTACGTATGTGCTGGAGAAGCTGCCGCAGGTTGTGGACCGGTTGAGGCAAATGTCTCCTTTGTATTCAAAATTTATCAAAGAGCAGAAGGGGTGATAATTATGCCTGTATACAGTGAAAAGGTGATGCAACATTTCATGAACCCGCATAATGTGGGTGAAATAGCCGACGCGGATGGCGTCGGGGAAATCGGGAACCCGGTCTGCGGCGACATGATGACATTTTACATAAAGGTAAAAGATAATCGCCTGGAGGACGTGAAGTACAAGACTTTTGGCTGCGGGGCGGCTATCGCGGTCTCGAGCATGGTCAGCGATATGGTCAAGGGGAAAACACTTGAGGAAGCGTTGACTGTTACGCCGGCCATGGTGGCCAAGGAGTTGGAAGGGCTTCCCAAAAATAAATTCCACTGTTCGAACCTTGGGGCACAAGCCTTAAGAAAAGCCATCAGGAATTATGCAATTAAAAATAAGATAGATATACCGGGACTTACTGATCAAGAAGAACCGGAGGAGGAAGATGAACATGCCTGCGAAACCTAGAAAGGATGAAAAACCCGTAATTTGCCGCTGCATCTGCCCTTACTGCGATGTTGAAATCATCGTGGAGGATTCACCTTTTTGCACCATTTGCAAGGTTAGTTTTGGAAGGTGCTCCAGTTGTGGAGCCGTCATAATGGAAGAAAAAGCCGTCAAATGTCCTAGCTGCGGTAAACCACTTTAGTAAAAGGAGGTTGAAGATGACTGAGAAAGAAAAGATGACCCTTATCCTTTTCTCGGGTGAAATGGATAAGGCACTGGCAGCATTCAATATAGCGGTCGGCGGGGCCAGTTCAGGTATGGACGTAACCATATTCTTTACGTTCTGGGGACTTAACGTCATAAAGAAGAACGAAGGCAGCATAAAGAGCAAGGGCATTATGCGCAACATGTTGAACTTCATGAACCGCGGCGGCGTCAAACGATTGCCCATGTCAAAGTTCCATATGATGGGGATGGGCAAGGCCATGATGCAGAGGCTGATGAAGGATATTAATTGGCCTCAGTTGGATGAGCTGATCAAATTGGCCAAAGAGCTTGACGTAAAGTTTATTGCCTGTACCACCACCATAGGTATGATGGGCATTACTAAGGATGCCTTTATCCCGGAGGTCGACAGCTTTGCCGGCGTTGCCACGTATGTCGCTGAAGCCAGTAAAAGCAAAATAAGTCTGTTTATTTAGGAGTGGTACTATGAAAGCTGATGTAACAGTTGATTGCCTCGGTCTGTACTGCCCGATGCCCATCGTGCATACCGCCCGGAAAATAAAAGAAATGCAACCCGGCCAGGTGCTTGAAGTCGTCGTGGATGATGATGGGATAAAGCAGGATATGCCTAACTGGGCCGAGATGACCGGGAACCAGTTCCTGGGCATTGAGGAAGAGGGTGGGAAGTTGCACGTGTTCGTGAAGAAAGCTCAATCCTAGTGGCTTTGATTGCAATGCCTTAGGGGCGTTGATATAATTTCTTACAGTTATAATCGACTTTATAGATAGCGACGGCCGAATCGGCTGCGCAAGAGGGGGAAATGGCAGCAAAGCCTCGAAAGAGTGTTGTGCAGAATATAATAAAAAACTTATTGGAGATGGAGATCCCCGAGATTCAGACCGCGTCCAAGGAACTGGCCGAATGGATAAAGCAGCTTGAACAGCATAGCTTTAAATTGCAGCACTATGCTACCGAGATTGAGAGTTGGGCTTCCGAGGAAGAGGAAGCTGATTCTATTGAATTAACCGACTTAATAAAAGACCTTGAGGCCACTCTGACCGATATGCGTAAAACAGGAACGGCGGGGGCCCTTTTAGGTGCACTGGAGACTGAAGAACCCGGGGAGGTCTCCGACAGAGGGCAGCGCAGCAGCTATGGCAAGACCGGAAGGATTTTGAAAGAACCCAAGATGCTGCCCAAGGCAGAGATCAAGGAATCGGAAGAAAAGGCGTCGGTGAAGCAGATTCAACAGGCTAGGGCTGTTGAGGAACGTGTTAGAAAGGAACCTTTAAGGAAAGCCCCGGCACGAAAAGAACCTGTCAGGAAAGAACCTGCGAGGATGCCTCAAGGTATTCTGATAACAAAAGATAGCGAGAAAACACGGATAAAAGCCGAATTGCCGGCAGGCGGAAAGGAACTTGTGAAGCGTGAAGCTGCCAGGAGCCCAGGGGAAGGCGAAGAGAGTCGGTATTTAACACCCGAAGGGTTCGTAATAAGAAGGCTGCGCCCATAGATCAGGTTCATGCCCCTGTAGCTCAGTGGATAGAGCAGCGGTTTCCTAAACCGCGTGTCGTGCGTTCGACTCGCACCAGGGGTACTTTTAAAAATACATATTTTTAGTATAATTTAGGGGTGTAGCTCAGCTGGTAGAGCAGCGGTCTCCAAAACCGCGTGTCGTGGGTTCGAATCCTGCCACCCCTGCCATGCCGAGGTGGTGGAATCTGGTAGACACGCCATCTTGAGGGGGTGGTGGGCGTAAGCCCGTAGGAGTTCAAATCTCCTCCTCGGCACCAATTTGAATATTATCTTTATGTGGTGTGAGCGGAAGTAATTCAGTGGTAGAATGCCTCCTTGCCAAGGAGGATGTCGCGGGTTCGAATCCCGTCTTCCGCTCCATTTTTATTTCGTGGCGGCGTAGCCAAGTGGTTAAGGCGGGGGTCTGCAAAACCCCTATGCAGCGGTTCAAATCCGCTCGCCGCCTCCAACAAGTATGCCGAGGTGGCGGAATGGCAGACGCGGCGGACTTAAAATCCGCTTCCCTCACGGGAGTGTGGGTTCAAGTCCCTCCCTCGGCACCATCCCTTTTATTTATTTGATCTGATGCCGGTGACAAGACCTAATCGGTAGGTTAGCGTAATTCTAAATCGGTATTAGATCAGTGGTTCAGGCCAGTTTGATAGTGGCTTCGTTTTTGATATGATCGATAAACCGCAAATACATTTTGGTACGAAGCTCGTTCTTATAGCCGTAAGGGGTTACGAATTTTCCTTTAAGCCATATCCTATTCTCATCCACGTGTATTAAAACACGGCGATCGCTCTCGGCCTCATGCAAAAATGCGGGATAATTGTCCTTGAAGGCCTCTTTGGACTGCTTAAGATATTCTTTATCTTCACTGTTGATTATGTCTTCGAGAAGCCACACAGCATGCGCTATATCGCTATCGGAAGATATAGGTATACGTATTTCGTCGAAAATATAATCGCACTGCATTATTTTGCAGTTCTTTTCACAGCTTTTGGAGAAATTCAGGACCGGCTTGTCCAGCACAATCAGGTTGGGCACATGTAATATTTTACCTGTAAGTTCGCCACCCAATTTCTCGTCCTCGCCCACTTCATCCAGCGTAAGGTAAAAGATGCCGATGTGCCGGACATCCCCCTTGTAGCTGTCAATCCGTATACGGTCACCTTCGTGAAGCATATTTGAGAAGACGATGATAAAATAGCCGAAGTAGCTGGCAACGTATTTTTGAAGGGCAAGTGCCAGGCCTATGGCAATTATCGAGATATAGATGGCCAGATTGCTGTAAAGCGCAACTGCAACTAATATAGCCAGAGCACAAAATGCGGTGAAAAGTGCCAGTAAACGTGTTTTCATTTCTTTGCTATGCGCCGGTAATGACTCGATAAATGCCGTTGGCATTATCGACGGAGACGTAGTAATCACCGGGAGCTCCGGCAACGATCATGAAGGTGACCTCTTCGCTTTGGCCGGGGTTGAGGGCCACATCGTTTACAGTCTCTAATTTTTGATTGACTTTAAATTCGGCCTTATGTGTCACTGGATCAGGCCCGGGGTTGACTAAAGTCGCAATGACTCCGACGGTGCAGCCCGGGCGCACGCGGTCCGGCAATATCTGCAGGTTTGTTACGGTAGCCGTATCATGGAACGGCCTTTCTTTAACCGGTATTTGTGAAGTAATTGTAGGAATGCGGCTTGGCAGGTTTAATTGTGCACCCGCAGGTTTTTTCCCGAAATTCGATATGAGCGAAACGAGCGCCTGCAAGCCGGTTACTGTAGGCACGGAGACATCATTGGAGTGCTGTGCATTTAGCAGGGATGTAAAATGGGATATTTGTTCTTCGACGGCTGCAGCTTTTTTTTCAGGTTGCTTGGATAATTTCAAGTATGCAGAAGCCGAAAGTTGACCGACTTCAAATCTGGCACCCAAGTTAGCCAGCTCCTGTTTATAGATGGATAGCTCTGTAGATTGCATATTGATTCTTTTATTCAAATCCTGCCTGATCAGATCGATTTTAGCCAGCGCAGACTGCAGGTTGGACGAGTATTCCATTTTGAGCGCGTTATAGGAGACATCATCTACAGCCCCGTCGCTGCGAAGTTTCTCTAAATTGTTCAGGAACACCTCAACCTTCTCTTTGTGGATAAGGGTCGTACGCAGAATGTTTTCCATATCAATAAACCAGTTCAATTAATAGTAGCATTAATTAAATGTCGGCATACAAAAATTACAGGCCTTTTTTCCGTCTGATCACGCTTTTGACGGCTTCCTCGATATCCGCAACCGTCAGCCCCTGCAGTTCAAGCAGTTCTTCGGGCTTACCCGATTTACAATAGGTGTCGTTAATGCCCAGCGATGCGAGGGGAACAGGCGTATTGCAGGATGTTATTTGGGCCACCATGCTTGCCAGTCCCCCGTGGAGCAGATGTTCTTCTGCGGTGACGATTGCTCCTGTGTCTGATACGGCATCAAGTATCGATTTTTCATCTATTGGCTTCAGAGTCGACATATTTAGAACTCTGCATTGAATGCCTGATTTGCTCAAGGAATCTGCGGCCCGGACTGCCATGGACACCATGATGCCGATGGCTATTATTGTGGCCTCCCCTCCGTCCCTGAGTCTGTCTGCCTGGCCTAATTTAAACAAACACCCGCTGGGATATAAGACGGGTGTTTTGGAACGCCCGAGCCTAATATAAAAAGGCCCCTCCGTAGATATAGCTGTTTTAATGACCTCCACAGTTTCAATGGCATCGGATGGTACAATAACGTTAAAGTGGGGCAGTGAGCAGTAAAGAGCTAAATCTTCGATGGCCTGATGTGAGGAACCGTCTTCCCCCACCGTAATCCCGCCGTGTGTTGCCACTACCTTTACGTTGCTGTGGGGTTGTGCAATGCACATGCGTACTTGGTCGAAGCATCGGCTGGAAGCGAATACGGCAAATGTGCTGGCGACGGGGATTTTCCCGCAAGAAGCAAGACCGGCGGCAATGCTTATCATGTTCTGTTCGGCCAATCCGCATTCGATAAACCTGTCGGGAAACGACTGGGCGAAATACTTTGTCATTGTGGATCGTGAGACATCAGCATCCAGAACTACAATTCGATTATCGGTCGCAGCCAGTTCGGTCAGCACTTTGCCGAAGGCTTCCCGGGCGGTAAGTTCGCTGTAATTAGTCATGCTAACTCTTTAAGGGCCAGTTCAGTCTCGGCTTTGTTAGGCGCCTTTCCGTGAAAGTCAATGTTGTTTTCCATGAAGCTTACACCCTTGCCTTTAATTGTGTGAGCGACGATAAGCACAGGTTTAGCGGCAACCTTCCTTGCCCTGCTCGCGGCATCAATGATCTGTGCGATATCATGCCCGTTGATTTCCATTACTTCCCAGTTGAAGGAACGCCACTTATTTATAAAAGGCTCCAGGTTCATTATATCCTTGGTGCTGCCATCAAGTTGCAATCCATTATAGTCAACTATGGTGGTTAAATTATCCAGTTTATAGTTGGGCGCAAACATGGCTGCTTCCCATATCTGGCCTTCATCACATTCGCCGTCACCCAGCAAAACATAGGTGCGGTAGTCCTTTCTATCCAGCTTGGCAGCCAGCGCCATGCCGATCCCAACCGACAAACCCTGGCCCAGGGACCCTGCCGATACATCCACGCCCGGCGTTAAATTACTATCGGTATGCCCTTGCAGACAGGTTCCGACCTTACGCAGCGTATCCAGCCATTCCAGGGGGAAATATCCGCATTCAGCCAGTGCAGCGTACAAAATAGGGGCCGCATGCCCTTTGCTGAGGATGAATCGGTCCCGGTCGGGCCAGTGAGGGTTTTTAGGATCATGCCGCATGATGCTAAAGTACAGGGCAGTCACGATATCGGCGGCCGAGAGCGAGCCGCCGGGGTGCCCGCTGCCAGCCTTGGAAATCATGGTGATAACATCGCGTCGGAGTTTGCGGGCGGTGTTTTCCAGGTTGCTGATATTGTTGTCTGTCATACTTACAAGATATTGCAGGAGAAGCCGATGAGAGAATATGCTACTGAAATCATCACTGGATAGCTGTATCTGGATTTATTATAAGATACCATAGATTAATATGTCTATTTTAAATCGCGGTCTCCTCCAAGTTAATTGAGATTAGCACGACTGTAAACTATAATGCTTATGATGATTATCGATGCCCATACCCACATTTTCTCGCCGGAAATAATAAGCAGGAGAGAAGATATCTGTTATTCCGACGCGTGCTTCAGACTATTGTATTCTCATCCCAAGGCCGAAATGTATTCGGCCGACGAATTGATTAGAAATATGGACAATAGGGGGATATCCAGATCGGTTGTGCTAAATATCGGCTGGGAGAGCCAGGACATGTGCTGCCGGACCAATGATTATATCGTCGAGTCTGTAACCAGATATCCTGAAAGGCTGATCGGATTTTGTGCGGTGCAGCCCCTTGATACACAAGCTGCAATCAAAGAGATCGAAAGATGCGGTGCCTGCGGTGTAAAAGGCATAGGAGAATTGCGCCCGGACGTTCAGGGCTTCGATCTAAACCAAAATGAGTCTTTGGCCGCATTTATCGAAGCAATCATTAAAAATAAAATGGTACTTTCCTTGCATGCTTCGGAGCCGGTCGGGCATGAATATCCCGGGAAAGGCAATATTGTACCGGGGCTATTGTATGATTTTATTAAAAAATTTCCGCAGCTTAAGGTAGTACTGGCTCACTTCGGAGGTGGATTGCCTTTTTATGAGTTGATGCCGGAGGTAAAGCAGGTTTTAAAGAACGCGTACTATGATACTGCCGCGGCGCCGTTTCTCTATAGTCCCGGTATCTATAACGCGCTTGAGACCATCACAGGCAGTGAAAAATTATTGTTTGGCAGTGACTGGCCCTTGATTGATCAGGATCGGGTTATAGATCAGATAAAGGCCGCCGGTCTGGGGAAAGAGCAGATGAATAATATCCTCTATGGAAATGCTTCGAGGCTTTTCTTACTGAATGATTAGTACCTCGAAGGCTAAATGATGGCCGACCAGGAAATTCGCGCTTTTATAGCTATTGAGTTGCCGACAGAGCTCAGGGAAAGGATGAGCGAGTTTCAAGCCGGACTGAAGAGGCCGCAGCAGAGGTTTGTGAAGTGGGTTAACCCCGGATCTGTGCATCTTACTCTGAAATTCCTGGGAAATGTTAAATCGAAGCAGTTAGATTTCATTAAAAAAGAGTTGCACGATATAGCAAAGGATAGCCAGGCTTTTTTCATCAGGACATCCGAGACCGGGTGCTTTCCAAATTTGCAGCGGGCACGCGTGTTCTGGTTGGGATTGGGTGGTGATATCGAGGAGTTGCTTAAGCTGCAGGGAAAAATCGATGGAGCACTATCGCGTATAGGATTTCCACAGGAAAATCGGCCTTTCACTGCGCATCTGACACTGGCCAGGATTAAAGAGGACTGCTCAAAAGAGGATAGAGTGGAGTTTGGTGCGTTAGTTAAAGATGCAAGCTTCCAACAGACTTTCTCCATGAAGATTGAAGCCGTTTCTTTGATGCGAAGCCAGCTTACACCGGCCGGAGCAGTGTACACCCAATTGGCGGAGTTCCGGTTGACTGGACGGTAAATAAATTGACTGACCGTCAACACGCCCAATTTACTTGCTATTGAATTTTGATTAATGCTATACTCTATGCATCCTTGGAGGAGGTGGAAATAATAGTGGAAAACTATTCCTTTCCAAAGTGTTTAAAATGCAAAACCGGTGATTTGGTTCCGCTGTCCGATTTCGGAAGCCAGGGGGCAGCGATACATTATAAAGCCTGGGTATGCACTAATCCTGAATGCGGGTTCAACTTAAAAATCAGAAATGGCGACATATATTTGAATGAGCCTATTTTCAGCGGGGCAAGCCATACGCTACGTACTCATTAAGATATAGTAACAGGCGGTGGAACACAGCGGATAGCAAATGGAGTTAAGGTTTTGACCGTGTGGTTGAAACAACTCCGCAGTGAAGTCATCGATTTATTCTTTCCGCGGGAATGCATCGGTTGCGGACAAATCGGTGGCTTTATTTGTAATGATTGCGCTAAAAAGTTGCCCAGAATCTATCCGCCGTTGTGTCAGAAATGCGGCAGGCCCGAAACAAGCGGCCATTACTGCCAGGAGTGCTGGGGAAAACAGAATAATCGTATAGATGCTGTGCGTTCTGTATTTGTCTTCGAAGGAACCATCAGGACGGCAATCCATGAGCTTAAATATCGCAACCTGCGAGCTATATCCAGTAACCTGGGTGAATATATGGCGGTATACTACAGGAATAACGGATTAAAGGGCGATTGCCTGCTGCCCGTGCCGCTGCATAAAAAACGGATACGCGAAAGAGGATACAATCAATCGGAGTTGCTGGCGCGGGAAATAGCCAAACACATTGAAGTGCCGGTTAAGGGCAATCTGGTTGTGCGTGTAAGGAATAATATGCCGCAGGCACGTACAAAAAGCGCTGACGAGCGCAGGGCAAATATGGAGAATGTTTTTCGGTGTCAAAGCCCTGAAGCGGCCGGACAGGATATCATTATTATTGATGATGTCTGTACGTCAGGCAACACGCTTGAAGCGTGCGCCACGGTATTAAAGGCGGCCGGAGCAAAAAGCGTTATTGGTTTCACCTTGGCCAGAGAAATATTAAGCAGGAGTTAGTAATGGAAATCCAGGTTACTGCCAGAAACATCAGTTTGGATTCTGAAATCAAAGACTATGCCGAAGAAAAATTGGCGAAGCTTCATAAATATCTTAATACTATTAGCACAATCAAATTGGAACTGGTGGATGAAAAGTCCAAAACGCGGCAGATATATACTGCTCAAGTAACCATAAACATCAATGGATTTCTGCTGAGGGGAGAGCATAAAGGGGACAGTATTCGTTCCGCTGTAGATGAAGTATTTGAGGTGATGGAACGCCTGGTTACTAAATACAAGAAAAGGTACGAAATTAACAAGGGGAGGGAGCCGGAATCTATCAGAATGCTCGACGTCGAAGAAGAAAAAAAAGTTGTTGAAAAGTCAAGGGTAGCCAAATCGAAAAGCTTTTTGGTCAAACCTATGACCACTTCGCAGGCTATCGACCAGATGGAATTTATCGGCCACGATTTCTTTATATTCTTGAATGCCAGGGATAATTCCGTGAACATAGTGTACAGACGCAAAGATGGTAAATACGGGCTTATACAGCCCCAGTTTTCCTAGAGCCTGGCAATACGGATTCTAAAGAAAGGGGGTTGAGCGGTGGTAAAGGTTAAAGTTAAGGAAACCTTGCTCCTGGCAATCCAGGGGGATATTACCCGGGAAAAGGTAGATGCCATCGTCAATGCCGCCAATTCAAGTTTAATGGGTGGTGGTGGCGTTGATGGAGCTATACACCGTGCTGGGGGCCCTGCCATCGTGGAAGAATGCCGTAAGATTGTTTCCGAACAGGGCAGACTGCCTGCCGGCCAAGCTGTAATTACTACAGGAGGAAAGCTGCCTGCTAAATATGTTTTACATACGGTAGGGCCGGTGTGGCGGGGAGGCAACGGCGGCGAGGATGCCACGCTGGCGGGCTGCTATACGGAATGTTTAAAACTGGCCTCGGCCAACCAGATCAAGAGTATTTCATTCCCGGCCATCAGCACGGGGGTTTACGGCTATCCCCTGGAACCCGCCGCCCGTATAGCGGTCAATAGCGTCGTTAAGTATTTAAATTCTAACTCCACGCCTATAATGCAAGTGCATTTCATTCTATACGATACAAATGCCTACAATATATATGCTGCCGAATTTGCTAGAATCAGCGGCGTATAGTCGGAGGACTTAAATATGTTCTATACCTTAATGCATACGCGTTGGGGTTGGGTTGGGGCACTTTTCACGGAAAAAGGGCTTAGAAAATTGACGTTTCCTTGTGGGAGTGAGGGGGAAGCGAAAAAATGCCTGGAAATTGACGATAGCTGTACTAGCTATGTAGAAGCGACCAAATTCAGGGGACTGGAAAAACAATTGGTAAACTATTTCAATGGAAAACCGACACGATTTGATTGTGGGCTGGATCTAAGTGGGTCAACGCAATTTCAAAGGGATGTATGGAAAACAGTCGCAAATATCCCTTACGGCCAGGTAAAAAGCTATAAATGGGTGGCTGACAAAATGGGCCATAAAAACGCCTGCAGGGCCGTTGGTCAGGCCCTGGCCAGAAATCCCGTACCCATTATCATCCCCTGCCACAGAGTGATCCGTAAGAATGGAACCCCCGGCGGTTTTGCCGGTAAGGCATCCATTATCGACACCAAGCTCAAGCTGTTATCGCTGGAAGGCTGCAAGCTGAATTAGAATTAAACCTATATGCCGCACAGTGGGAGATGTAAATTGATAGAGCATGCTTACGCCGATGTCAATAATATAAAACTTCACTACGCTTGCACAGGCAAGGGCGACCTGATGATGTTTCTGCATGGCTTTCCCGAATATTGGGGCATGTGGAAGAAACAGCTCGATGAATTCGGCCGTGATCATCTGGCGGTGGCGCCGGATATGCGGGGCTTCAATCTATCCTCTAAACCCTCGGAGGTCGATCAATATAAGCAGCCGATCCTGGTAGAAGATATACGTCAATTTGCTGAAAACCTGGGTTATAAGAAATTCATCCTTGTTGCGCACGATTGGGGCGGCGCTGTTGCCTGGCTTTTTGCCATGTTTTTCCCTCAATATCTGGAAAAGCTGATCATGATCAATGCTCCCCATCCGGTCACCTTCGAAAGAGAGCTCCGTAACAATCCCGACCAGCGTAAAGCCAGCAGCTACATGGTAATGTTCAGGAAACCGGGGATCGAGTCGAAATTATCCGAGAACAATTACTCGCTACTATTAAAGTTGGCTTTTGGTGACTTGATCAAAAGCGGCGTGCTTAGCGCTGAAGATATACAGGGATATGTCAACGCCTGGTCACAGCCCGGAGCGTTAACGGGAGGTTTAAATTATTACAGGGCAAGCAATATGAGCATCCTTGAAAACTATGAGGAAGCTATAAAAAAGCCGGCCAGGGGTGAGTCGTTGCCCGTAATTAATGTCCCGACACTGGTCATATGGGGAGAAAAAGATACTGCCCTGCTGACCGGCTGTATTGAGGGTCTGGAAAAATATGTAACTTCTTTGACGGTCAAGAGGGTGCCGGATGCCACACACTGGGTAGTTCGAGAGAAGCCGGGGTTGGTAAATCAATTAATCAGGGAATTCATTCAGGCACAATGAATTAATCTTTATCTAAGGCGAGCAGTTAACAGGCCAGGATGGGGTTTAGCTCTTTCATAAGCTCGTTGCAGTAGTCGATTTTAATATCAGGGATATCTAGGCGGGTTATCTTGCCCCGGTCACGTATAGCAAGTTGTACGCTGTCTTTCCCCGGATATCTTTTCAGGACCTCTAAGATATGCTGTAGATATACACGGTCCTGCTCGGTATCGTTGCTCTGATTAAGATTAATCACCAGTTTTTTAGGTGCCACGTAGTGATTATTGCTTTCGACAGGTGGCAAGGTTGCTTCAGGCTCGTATTTTCTCACCCGGGCGCAGCTAATGCTGACGCGGTCTTCCCTGACTTTTACAGTCCCTTCTATGATCAGTATATTGCCTTCGACCCAGAGGGTCCTGCGTCTGTGTGTATACGTCGGACCAGACTATAACTTCGATGCTTCCATTCAAGTCCTCGAAGGTGGCGATGACGAAAACGCGGTTATTTTTGGTGGAGGCATGCCTGACCGTTGAAATCATGCCGGCTACGATAACTTTTTCTCCGGCCATCTCGTTGGTTATCTGGCCGCACAGCACGCTGGCATGTTCGGCAAGTTTGGAGGCCAGGGTGGTTAAGGGATGCTCTGAGAAATAGGTACCCATTAATTCCTTTTCCCAGGCCAGTTTTTCCGGAAGCGCGGCGTCGAAATTATCCAGATCCAGGGCCGGCAGGGGTACAGAGACGCTCTGCCCGAATATGTCGAACATGCTGGACTGGCCGCTTTCCTTCTGCTTCTGTCCCCGCTGTGATAGTGACATGATGCGGTCGGCTGCAGCCAGTAGTGAGCCCCGCTGACCCAGGCAATCCAGGGCGCCTGCTTTTATCAGACTTTCCATAACTTTTTTATTGACATAACGCAGGTCAACCCGGCTGCAGAAATCCTCAATGGATTTGAATTCCCCTCCGCGGAAACGCTCAGCCAGTACCGGTTCAAGTGCATTGGTGCCTACGTTCTTGATTGAAGCAAGTCCGAATCTGATGCCTGCATTTCTGCCCTTGCCCTCGACAACGAAGTCCGCATGACTGTGGTTTACATCCGGTTTGAGCACCTCTATATTGATACGCCGGCACTCTGCAACGGCAGTGACGATCCTCTCCTGCTTATCGTAATACGTGTTTAAAAAGGCGGTCATATACTCTACCGGGTAATTAGCCTTGAGGTAAGCTGTTTCGTAAGCTATGCGCGCATAGCTTACGGAGTGGGCCTTGTTAAAAGCATAACCGGCGAAGGGTTCGATTAATCCGAATATGGCATTGGCCTCTTCTTCGGTGTATCCCTTGGTTTTGGCGCCTTCGACGAAGTTCTGCTTTTCCTTCTTCATGACTTCCGGAATTTTCTTACCCATGGCCTTGCGTATAATGTCGGCACGACCCAGACTGTACCCGGCAAATCTTTGAACGATAAAAAGCACCTGGTCCTGGTAGACGATCACTCCGTAGGTATCTTCCAGAATGGGCAAAAGGTCGGGGTGTGGATAGTGGACCGATTCTATCCCGTGTTTGGCCCGAATAAATGTTGGGATGTGCTCCATGGGGCCCGGACGATACAGGGCGACCATGGCCGCAATATCCGTAAATTTGGTCGGTTGCAGCTCTTTAATGTAGCGGCGCATTCCAGCGCTTTCCAGTTGGAATATGCCGGTAGTTTCCCCCGAAGCCAGAAGATCGAAGGACTTTTTATCGTCAAGAGGCATATTCAGGAAATCTATTTCAATGCCCTGGTTTTCAAAGATGACTTTTTTAGCTTCAGCCAGTAGGGTAAGATTGGCTAACCCGAGGAAGTCCAGTTTGAGCAGGCCAAGCTTGGCAACGTTATCCATGGAAAACTGGGTCATTGTTGCATTCTGATCGCTATCCTTATTTGCCCGTTGCAGCGGCAGGTATTGAGTCAAAGGGTCCCTGGAAATTACCACGCCGGCAGCATGGGTGCTGGAATGTCTGGAGATACCTTCCAGTTTCTTGGCTGTATCTATAAGTTTGCGGATAAGCTCATCGGCGGCATACATATCCTGGAGCTCTTTAACTTCCAGGAAGGCTTCATCCAGCCGTATATTGGGGCGGGTTGGTATCAGCCTGGCCACCTGATCGACAGTACCATAGTTCAGGCCCAGCGCCCTGCCCACATCTCTTATAGCGGCCCTGGCCCCGAGTGTGCCGAAGGTAATGATCTGCGCAACATGGTCGGTACCGTATTTGTGGTTGGCGTAAGAGATGACTTCATCACGCCGGTCGTCCTGGAAATCGAGGTCGATGTCCGGCATTTCGCGGCGTTCGATATTTAGAAAACGCTCAAAAACCAGCTTGTAGTTAAGGGGATTGATATCCGTTATACCCAGGCAATATAGCGCCAGGCTGGCTGCCGCGCTGCCGCGGACGCCAAAGAATATGCCGTTTTCACGCACAAACGATATAAGATCGTGGACAACCAGAAAATAATCGGCAAATTGCGTCTTTTCGATAACGTCGAGTTCGTATGCCAGTCGTTTCTCCGCTTCGGTATCGGCATCCGGCAAGCGCTCTTTAAATCCCCTCCAGCAAAGGATGGATAAATGCGACTGCGAGGTTTTGCCGGCCGGCAATTCTACCTGTGGAAGATGGGGCTTTCCGAACTCTATCTCGACGTCACATAGATCGGCTATCTTACCTGTATTCTCTATGGCCGACGGCAGGTCTGCATACTCGTCTGCCATTTCCTTGGGGCTCTTAAGGTAGAAGTAATCGCCCGCCATTTTTAAACGCCTTTCGTCATTTACTGTCGTATTGGTCCCGATACAGAGCAATATGTCCTGGATGTAGGCGTCTTCCTTATTTACATAATGGACATCGTTAGTTGCCACCAGAGGGATATCCAGCTTGCCAGCCATCTCGATAAGGCTGGCGTTGATCTTTTCGATATCCGGAATAGGGTGTTTCTGAATCTCGATATAAAAATGCTGGAAATTATCCTTATACCAGCTTGCGGTTTCCTGCAAAATATCCTGCCGGTTTTGCAGGATCAGGCGGCCCAGTTCGCCCTGTGCACAGCCTGAGAGAAGGATCAGGCCGTCTTTATATTTGCACAGCAGCTCTTTATCTATCCGGGGCTTATAATAGAACCCTTCGGTATTGGCCAGCGTCACCAATTGAATAAGGTTGCTGTAGCCTGTATTATTCATAGCCAGGAGCGTTAGATGAGAATTGGCTTTGTTGGATGGATCTTTGGTCCTGTAATTCTGGGCGGCGACATAGACTTCGCACCCTATGATAGGTTTAATCCCGCATTCCCTAGCTGTCTTATAGAAATCAATCACGCCGTACATATTACCGTGATCGGTAATGGCCAGGCTGTGCATGCCGAGGTCTTTGGCTTTGTGGACTAAAGGGACAACCCTGCAGTACCCGTCAAGTAAACTATACTCAGTATGAACATGGAGATGGGTAAACATTCTTTGCACCTGTGGAACGGTTAAAATTATAACACAAGAAATTTTTAGCGCTCACCCTAATATAGGCAGTAAAATATCATCCGGGGTCAATACTTGAGGATCATATAATGAAATATGTTTTTATAGTTGTCTTCCTTCTCTGGATAATTTCGATTCCATTTCTTATTATTTCCACCACGACCAACATGTATACGGGATGCGAACGTCTGTATGAGTACGGGTTCGACAGGTATCAGATCAGCCAGGTCACAGGTATAAACAAAACGCAGTTGGATGACGTAGCCCGGCAAATGGTGGACTACTTTAACGGGAAAAGCCCGACTCCCCAGTTAACCGTGGACAGCAAAGACGGTACGAGGCAGCTCTACAATGAAAAAGAGTTAATCCACATGGAAGATGTGCTTAAGATTGTCCGGTTATTTCATATCATGCAAATAGTTTCAGTGATCCTATTCATCCTATTGGGCGTCGTCACCTACTTGCGGATGGGAATAAACAGGATATTAAGGGGATTAGAAATCGGTTCGATAATCACGGCGGCCTTCACGGCACTGTTGATTAGCTGGGCATTTATAGATTTTGACAGCCTCTTTCTCCTGTTTCACTACGTCAGCTTTTCCAATAACCTGTGGATATTGGATCCCAGCAAAGACTACCTGATCATGATGTTCCCGGAGGGTTTCTTTAACGATGCAGCGCTATTTATGGTCGCCACTATAATGGGTTTATCAATTGCTGTCTGGACTGCCTCTTTTCTAGTGCGCAGAAAAATATCCTCTAACGCAAAGAGAGCATAAAGCGGTCTGCAGGGGATATAAGCGTTAACCGCCGCCGCAGGAAGAGCAGTTAGTGGAACTACAGCCTGAGCACGAACTTCCGCTGCTGGAAGGCATGTGGCTCAGCATGCTTAGATCGGACTTGGAACGGGATACGAAACGGGACATAGCCCGTTTAGAGGGGCTCTTGCATTTGGGACAATCGCCAAGCTCCTCGGATTTTGACAAAGGACGCATCAATTCGAATCTGCAATCACATTTAGGGCATTGATATTCATAAATTGGCATTAACCTAAACCTCAAATAAAAATTTAGCTCATTACGCCGGCCCCAGTCAAATTGCATTTCAGGCCTATTTATAGCTGCTCTAAGTAATATTGCTTAGCCCCAATCATTTGTTATTGCGCTTTTGCGCATAATCAGTTTGCGCAATACTGCGGATGGTAAAGCCTTCGGTAATTGTTAAATTGTAAGCGTAACAAACGCTGAAACGATAAAGGAGTAAATCAAATGCCGAAAGTTGCGGAAGTAGCCAACGGAATACAAACTGAAGACCGGACAGATAAGAAGGCCAACTTCTGGACGGATAAATCGCCGTGCTGGGACCTGTGCAACTGCCCGGATGTGATAAAAAATGAGTGCCCGGTAACGCAATACCAGTTTCTCCCTTGCTGGGAGATAGAGGGTACTTACTGCAAGCTGGATGACATGGGGTCCAGCGGGAAAGATACAACGATGTGCCAGACCTGCAGGGTCTATAAAAAATACGGGAATGGGGAGCCGGTGAGGTTGAAGTTGTTCGGAAAGGGAATGGATACACATTTAAAGGAGATGGAGCAGGCCGAGGCAAAGTAAAACTGTACTCTACATGGGATCAGGGCGGGCCGTCGAAAGGCGGCCCGCCTTTTTATTACATATTATTTGCCAAAGGAAAAATATTTTTGCGGGGCTATTTTATTTTTAGTACAATTGTGTTAAAATATGAATAATTAGGATCAATTAGCATATTTTTAGGAGGCGAAATGGAGTCGGAAAAAGTGAAACTGGAAAAAGAAAAGGCACTGGATTTGGCAATCAATCAAATTGAGAAGCAATATGGTATCGGCTCGATTATGTCGCTGGGTGAGAGGCTGGCCAAGGTTAAGGTGGAGGTCATCCCCACGGGGTCGTTGAGCCTGGACCTGGCTCTGGGGGTGGGTGGCATACCCCGTGGCCGGGTTACCGAGATATTCGGTGCTGAGGCTTCAGGGAAGACCACCCTTGCTCTAAATATAATTGCACAGGCACAAAAAATGGGCGGGCTCGTGCTTTATATCGATGCGGAACATGCCCTCGATACGAATTATGCCTCGTTATGCGGCGTGAATGTAAATGCGCTCAAGGGCGCCCAACCGGGCACCGGTGAAGAAGCCCTGGATATTGCAGAGCGTATGGTCAGGACGCATGCCCTTGATGTGGTGGTAATAGATAGTGTGGCCGCCCTGGTTCCCCGGGCTGAAATCGAAGGCGAAATGGGCGAATCTCATGTTGGGCTGCAGGCCAGGCTGATGTCGCAGGCGCTGCGAAAACTTACTGGCGAAATCAGCAAGTCCAACACAGCCGTAGTTTTTATTAACCAGTTGCGTGAAAAGGTGGGGGTATTCTACGGCAGCCCGGAGGTGACGCCGGGTGGAAGGGCGCTTAAATTTTATAGCTCTGTAAGAATCGATTTGAGAAAGGCTGATGCCATAAAAAACGGCGCCGAAATAATAGGCAACCGGGTACGCGCCAAAGTCGTAAAAAATAAAATGGCGCCTCCGTATCGTGTTGCCGAGTTCGACATCATGTTTAATTGCGGCATAAGCAAAGAGGGCGATGTCATAGACCTGGGCGTGAGCTCCGGTGTTATTAAAAAGTCGGGCGCATTCTTCGATTTCAACGGCACCAAGCTGGGCCAGGGTAGGGAAAAGGCGCGCGAATACCTGACGCAGCATCCTGAAATAACGCTTGAGTTGGAGAAACAGATACGCAGTATTGCCTTATCCGGACACGCATCGGGCGACGGTAAGGAGGCCGCTGAATAACCTCTTAGATGATTGAGTCAGATGCCTAAGAAAATCGTCGAGTTAAAGGCCGGCAAGACCAGGGGAATGGTCGATGTCCTTTTCGATGATGGATCAACCATAAGCATCGATAAGAGGCTGGTTGAAAAGGCCGGCCTCCGTTTGTACTCAGAGATAGATGTCCGCAAACTGGATAAGATCATTAAAGAGGATGACGCCGACAGGTGCTATGAGGCGGCACTCAACTATCTGGAATACCGGCCCAGGAGCGAGGCTGAACTGAAGCAGCATCTGCTTTACAAGAGGCGATTCCAGGGCGAATCGGTGACAACTGCCATCGCCAAATTAAAGAAGTTGAATTTAATAGACGACCGGGCTTTCGCTGAGAACTGGACCAGGAGCCGGGTGGTATACAATCCTAAAAGCCGTTTGATGATCAAGAGGGAATTGTTGCAAAAAGGGGTTGATTACGATATTGCCAATGAGGCCACACAGGGAGTCGAAGATGAAGCCGGCGCCTACAAGGCCGGCTTGAAAAAAGCGAAGCTGCTTAAAGGGCTGGAGTATCCCGAATTTGCCAGAAGGCTAGCTGCCTATCTGGCCAGGCGAGGCTATGCTGTGGATGCGGTTAACAGTGTAACCATGCGTTTATGGCATGAGATTACCGGAAAGAAAGCCGAAAAATAAAATATTTTCGGCCGGGTACTAGTCGTAGATATCCTATTAAGAGTATAATTGTTTATTAAGGTTTATTAACTATGTGTAAATTAACTTTGTTTGTTTACAAAGAGAGGCATTTATATTATGGATTGGATATATTATCTGATTGTCGGCCTTGTTGCCGTTTTGTTTTTGCTTGTCGGATACTTCACCCGGCAGCTGTTGGCGAATCAACAAATACGACTCGCACAGAATGAGGCGAAGAAGCTACTAGAGAGCGCTCAAACCAAATACGAGCAGATGGTGCTCGATGCCAAAGAAGAAGCTGTCAAAGTAAGGGCGGCTGCGGAAGCGGAAAGCAGGGAGAGAAGATATGAGCTGCAAAGGCTCGAACGGCGGTCCAGTCAGCGCGAAGAGCGGTTAGAGAGGAAGCTGGAAGCTCTCGAAAGACGGGAGCGGAGCTTGATGGGGCGTGAGAAAGAGATAGAAACCATCAAAGCTGAGGTCGAAGAGGTAAAAGGCAAGCAATTACAACGCCTGGAAGCTATTTCGGGAATGTCCAGTGAGGAAGCCAAACAACAGCTTCTAAATGCGGTAGAGGATGAGATTAAGGAAGACGCTTCACGCAAGGTACGTGAATGGGAAGTCCGCATAAAAGATGAAATAGACGCCAAGGCCCGGGATATACTGGCAACCACCATCCAGAGATGCGCCACCGATGTTGTCTCCGAAACAACAGTTTCGGTGGTGGCCCTGCCCAATGATGATATGAAAGGCCGCCTTATCGGCCGCGAGGGGCGCAATATACGCGCCCTGGAGCAGGCAACGGGCGTCGATCTGATAATCGATGACACTCCGGAGTCGGTAACCATTTCGAGCTTCGACCCCATACGCAGGGAGGTCGCCAGGGTAGCCCTCACAAATCTTATCCTCGACGGGAGGATACATCCGGCCCGCATCGAGGAAGTGGTGGAAAAAGCCAAAAGCGAGGTGGAATCAACCATACGAATAGAAGGCGAGCAGGCCACCAGGAAAGCCGGGGTGCAGGGCCTGCATCCGGAGTTGATGAAACTTTTGGGACGCCTTAAATACCGAACAAGCTACGGACAAAACGTTCTGACCCATAGTCTGGAAGTCGCCCATATTGCCGGCATGCTGGCAGCAGAGATCGGCGCCAATGTAATGCTGGCCAAGAGGGCTGCTCTATTACATGATATCGGCAAAGCGGTCGACCATGAGGTTGAAGGTCCGCATGCATTGATTGGCGCCAATCTGGTCAAGCAATGGGATAAGTCGGCTGAAGTAGTTCAGGCCGTATCCGAGCATCACGGCGAAGCCACTACCACAAGTACACTGGGCTTCATACTGGCAACTGCCGATCAGATAAGCGGGTCCAGGCTGGGAGCCAGGCGTGAATCTCTCGACCAGTATATTAAGAGGATCGAAGCGCTGGAAAATGTCGCCAGCAGCTTTCCCGGAGTTGAAAAGGCCTTCGCCATCCAGGCGGGACGCGAGGTGCGTATTATCGTAAAACCGGACCAGGTGGACGACCTGTCTGCTATGCGGCTGGCACGTGACATAGTCAAGAAAATTGAAGAGAGCCTTGAATATCCGGGGCAGATAAAAGTCACTGTTATGCGAGAGGTTAGGGCGGTTGACTACGCAAAATAAATAATTGAGGTAGGCGCCTTTGGAAATCCTGGCAATTGGCGATGTTATCGGCAAGCCTGGAAGGGATGCGGTTAAGCAGTTTCTTCCAGGCTTAATTAATGAATACAGCGTAAAGCTGGTTATAGCCAATGGGGAAAACTCGGCTCACGGTATCGGGATAACGGTCAATACCGCCCATGACCTGGTAGATGCCGGCGTAGACGTAATTACCACCGGCAACCATGTATGGGCGCAGCGTGAGATAATCAATCATCTGGATGGCGAGTTACCTATAATCAGGCCCCTTAACTTTCCTCCCGGCGCCCCGGGCTGCGGCTATAAAATATCCAACACGGTCCTGGTCGTAAACCTGATCGGGCGTGTCTTCGTCGGGCAGTATGACTGCCCCTTCCGGGCCATGGATTGGCTGCTCTCTACCCTGGACCCGCTGCCCAAAATAATAGTGGTTGATTTTCACGCCGAGGCGACTTCTGAAAAAGTGGCCATGGGGAGATACCTGGACGGCCGGGTAAGCGCCGTTTACGGCACGCACACACATATCGGCACCACCGATAGCCACATCCTGCCCAACGGCACCGCCTATGTGACGGATGTAGGCATGGTAGGCCCCATGGACTCCATTATCGGCGATGATGTCGATAACGTGTTGACCAGCTTCCTGGTCGGGTTACCGCACAGGTTATCCGTCGGCAAGGGACGCTCTGCCTTCGACGCCATCCTGCTGGACATCGATGATAAAACGGGCAAGGCTAAAAGCATTGAGCGCATCCGGAGAGAGGAGACTTAGAATTGAAGTACGACCTGCATTTGCATACAACGGCTTCGGACGGCAGGTTAACGCCGGCCGAGGTGGTAAAAATGGCCGCCGGTAGGGGATTGGAAGTCATAGCCGTTACCGACCATGATAGCATAGGCGGGATCGAAGAGGCGCTTGATGCTGCGCGTAACTTTCCTCACCTCTATGTTATTCCCGGGGTCGAGATAAATACCGACCTGGCGTCGGGCGAACTGCACGTCCTGGGCTATTTTCTGGATTTCAAGGACAAGGACCTGGCCGCATCGCTGGAGAAGATCAGGGAGTCTAGGGTGGGCCGGGCCCGTAAAATGATCGAGAAGCTTCGCAAGTTGGGCAAACCTTTAGAATGGCAAAGGATACAGGAGCTGGCCAGGGGTGAATCCGTATGCCGGCCGCATATAGCGCAGGCCATGCTCGAGAAAGGATACGTTGTCAGCGAGCACGAAGCCTTTGACAAGTATATCGGGCGCAACGGGCCGGCCTACGTGGAGCGTGAGAAAATCAAGCCGGTCGAAGCTGTGGAGATCATTAAAAAGGCCCGCGGCGTGCCTGTTTTGGCCCATCCGGCTGACATACAGGGCCTGGATGAGATGATTGTGGAATTGAAGGCGGCTGGACTGGTGGGGCTTGAAGCTTACTACGCTCAATATCCCAGGCACGTTACTGAAAAACTGGTCAAAATGGCGCAAAAATACGACCTGCTCACCACCGGAGGGACCGATTATCACCATTTCCAGGATGACAGGGAGATAGCACTGGGTTCGGCGGATATTCCCAGAGCCTGTATTGAAAAGCTTTTCGGCGCGGCAGGCCGACACATCGATTTGAATTAACATTCTCCATTGCCGGTTAGCGGCTGCATTACCCGGGCGATTAATCATTTATACACGCCTGCCATACGTGAAAAGGCGGATGGAACAGAATATAAAAAATGATATAATATCTCGGTTTTCAGACAAATAACCGCGCGAAAGGAGAAACATGGACGCATCTCGCGAAATTTTCTGGCATATCCCCTTCTTCGTTCAGATCAGTCTCTATACTGCAGCCGTAGTTGCTGTACTGCTCATCGGGTATGCGGTGTACAAACGTTACCAGATGTGGATGCTTGGCAAGCCGGATAAGCGCTTTGACAATCCCGGCAAAAGGATAGGCGAATTCATCAAGATAACCATCCTGGATGCCATCTTCCACGTACGCTTTTTCAGGGACCCTTACCCGGGAATTATGCATTTCCTGATCTTTATCGGTTGTATTCTTCTTTTCCTGGGGGCGGGCCTCGACTTTTTGAACCACTATTTATTTGCGCCCTTCGGCGCGGAGTTCATCCATGGCCCGGTATACATCTACCTCGGCGGGCTATGGAACATCGGCGGGGTCATGGTGCTGGTGGGACTGGTGCTGGCCTTTGTGAGGCGCTACATTCAAAGGCCTAAGAGGCTCAATGCAATATTCGATGACGGGGTTGCCCTTCTTCTGATCTTAATCGTGGTGGTCACGGGCTTCTTCCTGCAGGGTTTCCGCATGATCGCCGCGGTGCCGGATAACATCGGGCTCACCCAGCCAGAATATTACGTCCATCCTGAATGGGGGCAGGCACGCTTCGTCGGTTTCTGGATCGCCGGCATGTTCGCCAATCTGCCCGATGCCACCAGGTTGCTGTGGTACCAGGTCCTCTGGTACTTCCACGTGGTCATTACGGTCGGCTCGGTTTTATACATAATCCTCTCATGGGAGAAGCTGACCCATATACTGATTTCGCCGGTTAACGTCCTGTTTAAGACTTCCAGGCCCAAGGGCGCTCTCAGCCTGGTGGACCTGGAGAATGCCGAGACCTACGGCGTGGGCAGGATACAGGACTTCACCTGGAAGCAGCTGTTTGACCTTGACGCCTGCACCAATTGCGGCCGCTGCCAGGACCGCTGTCCCGCATATCTAACGGACAAGCCCCTGTCGCCCCGCAAAATCATACAGGACTTGAAAACATACTGGCTGGAACAGGCCCCTGCGCTGATGGCCGCCAAAAAGGCTGCTGCAGCGTCCGGCCCGGGTGCCGCAACGAATGTTGCCACAGAAGAAAAAGCGATGGTCGGCCAGGTGATACTCGAGGACGAGATCTGGTCCTGCACCACCTGCCGTGCCTGCCAGGATGTCTGCCCGGTTTTCATTGAGCATATCGATAAAATAGTAGATATGAGGCGTCACCTCGTTCTCGACCTGGCCCAGATACCGGAGACGGGCGAATCCGTTCTCAAGTGTATAGAGGCCAGGGGCCATAGCTGCAAAGGCACCACGCTGACCAGGACGGATTGGACCAGCGGACTCGATATAAAGCAGTTGTCTGAGGACAGCAACGTCGATTACGTATTCTTCGCCGGCTGCGCCGCATCCCTGGAAGAGCGCAGTACCAAGATTGCTATTGCCACCGTTAAAATTCTCAAAGAGGCCGGTGTCAATTTCGGTATCTTGGGCGCCCAGGAAATGTGCTGCGGTGAGCCGGCCAGGCGTCTCGGCAACGAGTATCTTTTCCAGACTCTGGCCGCGCAAAGTGTCGAGCAGTTCAAGGGCTACAATATCAAGAAGATCATCACCATATGCCCGCATTGCTTCAACACTATCAAGAATGAATTTCCACAGTTTGGCGGTAATTTTGAGGTTATCCATCACAGTACCTTTATCTCCAATCTGATCAACGAAGGTAAGATCAAGCCGGCCGTGATGAAAGAGAACAGGATCACCTATCACGATTCCTGCTACCTCGGCAGGCATAACGATATCTACGATCCCCAGAGGCATGTTTTGCAGTCCATCAACAAGCTTCCGCTTCTCGAGATGGAGCGCTCCAGGAACAGCGGGTTCTGCTGTGGTGGCGGTGGTGGGCGCTTCTGGATGGAGGAAAGGCTTGGCACACGTATCAGCGAGGCCCGCATCCAGCAGGTGCTGGACGTCGGCGCCGACACCGTGGCAACTGCATGTCCTTACTGTGTGCAGATGTTCACCGATGCCATCAAGGCAAAGGGCGCCGAGGAAACACTGGTCGCCAAGGATATCGCCGAACTCGTAGTGGAGTCCATGTTTCCGCCCAAATAGGGACCCGAGTTAGCTTACGCAAAGGGCCGTAATGCAGAGCATTACGGCCCTTTTAACTTAGCTGTTGGCAACAAGGAGGAAAAATGGACTCCTCACTAAGTTAACGTCTGTAAAGACCCCAGAAAATGAGAGAGATTCCACCGAATCCCACAATAACCCAAACCACAATTAATAGAATATTGGCTGGTGAGAGAGAGTTGATGAACCCTGGAACAAAGGTGCCGAACAAAACACCGCCCAATATTGTGGCAAATTCTTTGCCCCAATTCTGCACACGTTCTTTCGCAAGGGCATTAAATGCCTCTTCTATATCATTGCTAAGTACTTCCTCTGCCTTACGGCTATAGGCTCTAATTTTAGATTTGAGTAGAAGGGACACGGCAAACTCATCCACATATCTTTTGGCTAGTTCCTTAGCCATAGGGTGAAGCGGTTTGCTTGTGACTTCATTTTGTGTAGCCATTTAATGCCCCCCTTCGTCTACCAGTCTGGTAAAATCTGTGTCAATATCCCGTAAAAATTCCTCTTCATATTCGCAGAGCGAAATATTCATAAGATTTCTATCATGACGTTGTTGGTTATACAAAATCACAATAAAGCTAAATATTGTCACCAATCCTGAACAAATCGTGAGTACAATGGGAAGCATCGTCGCATATTCAGATGGTATGGCAGCAATATTCAATGATAATAGTCTTGTAATAAATCCTATCAACACAGATATAAAACCTGCAACGATAGTGGATACAGATATTATTACCCAATATAAAGCGTTGACTTTCTTTTTTTCTTCATCTCGTTTGTTAATCTTTTCGTTCATTGATATTCATCCTCAGCGAATGGCGTTCAGTATCAGTTGGCCTAATATGAGCGCCCCAGCGCCAATTACGATACCGATAACAAGAAAGAGCCAAATATTATCCTGCCAACTTTTTTTAATTGGCTGAATTACCTGAGGTTGGTTGGCTTTTGCCATCTCTATTGCTTTTTCATCCTCAACCATCTTTTCCATTTCGGCAATTAAAGTGCTTTCGCCAACCGAGTCTAGGCCATATTTCTTTAGTATTTCTTGTCGTGCTTTTGCTATTGCAATTGTCGCCTGAAGACTTCGCATTCTGCTACTCATATCAACCTCCCAAACGATGATTATACAAGTATAGCAGAAGTGTCAATTAAGCGGGTAGCCGGCAGAATCTTATTTTGTGATCTGGTTTTTACACCAAGACCATAGAACTTTGCCACTGAGATTGTCTATAGTAGGAGGCTTATACCAGCCGATTGTCCTACTAAGCCCATAAAAACTATTCAAGGTGGCAGAATTAATTATGTTCTGTATGTTCGACGTATCTATATATTGAAAAGCAGTGCCAAAATCTCGAGGGACGTAATAATATTCAGTATTACCGGCAGGCAAATACGTCACTATCAATGTGTAGTCACAAAAAGCAGTGCATATATAGTTACCGGCTTCATGCGCGGCTTCATTCTCTGTATCTTGCAACAAGGAATCTATTTTGCTGCTGCTATCGATTGCGTGGATGGTGGCTATTAAATCGCCTTTCGTATTTGTATATTGGGTGTTATTATTATCAAAATACCCTACTTCAAGATAAAGTGGTTTTGGCGTTAATGATACTATTGTTGTTTTATTTTCAGACAATAACCATTTATCAATGTGTATGGTTATCACAGTTCTAACATTTGCATGAAATCCTTCAATATGGCCCCCTTTGTTCGTAATGTTTATAACTTCCTTGGATGAGCCGTTATCATCAGTTACCGTCTGACAGACAGCTTCTATCCGGGGTTGCTTCATATATTCGGTATTCCAATAGTTATATAGAAAAGTTGCCCCACTGATTACTCCGCTAATAACCACTGCAGCTATGCTTATTATTATCGGAACCCAATCACGTTCGGTTTTATTATTCATGGCATTCAATCTGAATCTTAGCGCGCTTTTTTAATTGAATAAATTAGCTATCCACTGAAATAATGAAGCAAATAAGCCTGCAATAAGGCCAGCAATCAATGTCAAAGCAAGCCATGCCTTCGGTGTTGTATGAAACGCATAGAGGGTGCGATACTGGATCTTTCCGTCACTATTAAACGGTACAGCAAGTATGGTGTCACCCGTGTATCCAAGAAACTTGTCCCCGATGACAAAAGGATTACTGTGTTCACCCATACTCAGGGCCGGAATATTTACTTTACCTCCGGTGGTGTGACCATTGGAAAATATCACAAGCCAGTCTACGTACTTACCTTGGGCGGCTTGTTCGATTTTAGTCACATTCAAAATAAATGTTGGTTTGAGTGCTTGCCAGTACGGAAAGAAATCCCCCGGGATTCGATGTAAACGTGACATTGGCTTGGCAATAAAACGATAACCAAACAATTCTACCGGTTCACCACCTGCCATATTTTCGTCCTCCGGGCAATTCCACATGAAGCAACATTACATTGCCAATCAAGTTAAACAATACTAAAATCAATTATAAAAGTCTACTTATCGAGCCATACTAAACCCGACTATAATATGATACGGGAAGCTGATAAGGAATCACATTTTGGAAGTTAAACGACCTTTAGGACGGAGAAATTGGCTCCTCGGGTAGGATTCGAACCTACGACCTAGCGGTTAACAGCCGCCCTCTCTACCGTTGAGCTACCGAGGAATGGACATTCAGGCAGAGTGTAACTGCCTGCGCCAGAAGAAAACGAGATATTATAACATTGAGTGTGGATGGGGGCAAAAACATTAATGCTGCATTAACTTATCGTATATCGCTTTTACCTGTTGCCTGGTCTCTTCCAGGCTGCCGTCATTATTGACGGTGAAGTCGGCATATTTCATTTTCTCCCGGACGGGAACCTGGGATTTTATACGGCTGCGGGCGTCTTCTTCAGATAAGCCTCGGGCAATAAGCCTCTTAATCTGAGTTTCCTCGGAGGCGTAAACAACAATTATCTTTTCCACCAGAAGGTGCGCTACCTCGGGCCCGACTTCCAGCAGCAGGGGTATGTCCTTAATAATTAAGCCGTTGGGATCAACAGCCTTTCTCTGCTCCACCAGCCGCTGGTCCTCCTTGAGGACTTCGGGATGCACGATCGAGTCCAGCTTCTTAAGCCTTTCGGGGTTGGAAAAGACTATATCAGCCAGCTTTTGCCTGTTGAGCCTCTGGTCTTCATTGAGAATGTCCCTGCCGAAATAATCGACTATGCCCTGCCAGGCTGATTTGCCAGGCTCAACCACATCGTGCGCCAGTTGGTCGGCGTCGATAACGAAGGCGCCCAGGCCGGCGAACATGCGAGCCACGGTGCTCTTGCCCGTGCCGATAGTCCCGGTAACCCCCGCAAGTTGTACTGTCCAACAGTCCCGCTGCTTAAGATAGTGCCTGCAGTTACAATGTTGCCCATGGTCGTGGAAGTGACGTTAGCCCCCAGCATACCAGCCAACAAAACTAACACTGGGAATAATGGCCTATGCGGTCCCTGAAGAGCCACGGCTGATGCATTACAGGAGGCCTTCCAACGTGTATTGTTTGGTCGTAGACTTATTAATAGTAATGCCGCCTAAATTCATTTCCGAGGCAATCACTATTTCAATATCACCGCCCTTGCCGAGGACATTAAGGAGAAGCGGTGATAAATCCTTGGTTTCGATCAGTAAGCTGCAGGGCCATGAAATGTCGCCAAAGGGGGCGATCCATGCTTCCTTTGTCCGTATCACCTCTTGGCATTTATAGCCGTTAATAGAGACAGAGTGCGTCATATTCGGGATATAAAGTGGAATTGGCAATAGATTATGCATATTTATTGTGCCATCAAAACTCAAACCCTTGACAATACCTGAAGCATCGTCTCCCGACAAGTTCCCGCTCACTAAATCAATAACCGCGGTTCCCAGTGATCCAATGCGGAGTTCGATGTGTGGTCCAAGGTTCTGTATCGACAGAGACGTTTTTAATTGGGTGTACCCATAGCCAGAAAAGCCCAAGGCAATAACGGTCAATACGAGCAAAAGCACGAGAATAGCTGAGAACTTGCGAACCATAACGACCTGCCCCTTTGCCTTAGTTAGTCTGATACCCAAATTATATATCAGTACATATAGTTTTACAACGATGTTTTGGGAACTTCTGTATAGTGGTATGGTGCTAGGACTTCTCACACCTTGAGATTAAGCTACCAGTTCGACTGGTTCAGGGCTGGAGAGGATTTTAGCAACGGCCTGGCCGACATCACCGACGCCGAATATAGCGCACACTATGACCGAATGGTAACGGCTCTCCGTGCACTCGTGGACTCAGGCCGGGTGCAGTCAGACTAAAGCCGAGGCCTTGAGCTTCAGAGAGAAGACCTGGCCGCCGTGGAACTGCTGGAGCGGCACCTGTAGAGTGAGGGCATACAGGGCCAACACAAGGATGGCGAGCACCATATCGGCCTGGCCCGGTAGGAAGAAAAAACGTAACTGCTTTGAGATGTGCCCGGTTTAATGGAGCCATTCTGAAAATGGTCAGACGATGGTATTGCAGGTTCATCCACGCCTTCTTTTGTTTTAAACTCAAATGGATTGCTATACTAACTGTTGAAGCCTATTCGAAAAGGAGAAATCTGAATGCCTCACATGCTTATCATTGGGGGCAGCGATGCCGGAATCAGCGCAGCCCTGCGTATAAAGGAGCTTAATACGCAAGCCGACGTTACTGTGGTGATTGCGGACGGCTATCCCGGATTCAGCATCTGCGGCCTACCGTTTTTTCTGAGTGGAGAGGTCACTGACTGGCGCTCGTTAGCCCATCACAGCGCGGAGGAGTTCGAAAAACAAGGCATCCGGTTGCTTCCCAATAAGCGGGCGGAAGCGATTCTTCCGGAAACAAAGAGCGTGCGGATAATCTCGAGTAAAGGGCAAACCCAGGAGATAACCTACGATAAGCTCTTAATTGCTACCGGGGCTGAATCAGCCAGGCCACCTATTACTGGATTGGACCAGACCGGCGTTTTCCTTTTGCGCTGGATGGCGGACGGCTTTGCCATGCACGAATTTATAGAGCAGAAGAACCCCCGCCGGTCTGTGATTATTGGCGGTGGGTATATCGGCCTGGAAATGGCCGATGCCTTGGCCCATCGAGGGCAAGAGGTGACCTTATTGGAGTTTACCCCCGAGATATTAAATACTATGGATCCTGCTTTGGGCCGTTTAATCAGGACTGAGCTTGAAGCTAGGGGTGTGAGGGTTATCACCGGCAGGGCTGTCCAGAGTGTTGAGCGCAAATACGACAGCTTACTTGTTCACGCAGCTGCCGGTGAAACCTCGACGGCTGATATGGTGCTGGTAGCCACAGGAGTCAAGCCTTCCACCCAATTAGCTCAAACTACAGGTATTGCCTTGGGAGTTGGTGGAGCTATCCGAGTAGATCAGACTATGGCTACTAATATACCGGATATTCTGGCCGCTGGTGACTGTTCTGAGACCTGGCACCATATCCTGAAGAGCAACGCCTATATGCCTCTGGGTACTACTGCCCACAAACAGGGTCGGGTAGCCGGTGAAAACATGGTTGGCGGCAATAGTGAGTTTCAGGGCACTCTAGGAACCCAGGTGGTTAAGGTATTCGATCAGATAGCAGCCGGAACTGGATTGCGGGACATACAGGCAGCTAAGGCCGGTTTCGATCCTTTGACCGTCACTTTGACTACCTTTGATCACAATGCATATTATTCGGGAGCAAAGGAAATGACCATTTGTATAACCGGCGACCGCCGTACTGGACGCCTGCTGGGCGTGCAAATCGTTGGGCATCGCGACTCAGAAATCGCCAAACGTATCGATATAATTGCTACGGCGCTTTTTAATGGCATGTTAGTTGAAAACCTTTGCGATCTAGATCTTTCATATACTCCACCTTTATCCAGCCCCTGGGATCCGGTTCAAAAGGCAGCCATGCAATGGAGTACAACATCAGACACAAAACCCTGATATAAGTCGTCTCCACGAAATAGCTTCAACTTAGCCATACTAAAAATAATCTTACTGTAAAGCTTCTGCGTACTTAACACTTAGGCCCACGCTAAATACTATTTATAAATAGAAGATGAAGGCAAAATTAATAGTTGTATAGATCTTCAGATCGCACATCCTTTCATCTTCTGTTCATCTTATTTTCATATAATGGGGGCAATAGAAAAATATGGGTTATGTTCTGCATAAGGAGGCGGAATGCGGATTTTACTGGTCGAGGATGATAGGCGGCTTGCTGGCGTTATCAAGCGAGGTCTTGTCGAAGAAGGATACTCAACTGACTGTGTCTACGACGGTGAGGAGGCCCAACACATGGCTGAAACCACGCCCTACGACCTTATCCTTCTCGATATTATGCTCCCAAAGAAAGACGGAATCGTAGTTTGTCGGGAACTGCGGGCAAAGCAGGTGAGTATGCCCATCTTAATGCTTACCGCCAGGGACAGCGTTGAGGATAGAGTTAAGGGGCTCGATTCCGGTGCTGATGACTATTTGACCAAGCCTTTTGCTTTTAGCGAACTTCTGGCTCGAGTTCGCGCGCTAATTTAGCGTAACATTTTATTCAAAACACCAAAACTACAGCCAGATAACATGGTATAGAACCATGACGTTCGTTTGCACCTGGCAGACATTACCGATACCGAATATAGCGCACACTATGACCGAATGGTGATGGCTCTCCATCCATTGGTGGACTCAGGCAAGGTGCAGTCAGGCGAAAGCTGAGACCTTGAGCTTCAGGGGAGAAGACCTGGCCGCCGTAGAGCTGATGGAGCGGTACCTATAGAGTGAGGGCATGTAGGGCCAAGAATTGAGAGTGTGCATTGGGATGTCTATCCGGCCATGTGTACGATTATTCTGTGCCATTCTTTATTTCAATATAACCACGGTCACCACTGAACGAACATTGGCATGTATAGCAACTATGAACTGCTGCCCGTGCGGATACTATTGTCCAGATAAATCTATTATTTAGTAGGCTATAGCAGACAGAGATTGTAAAGACTGGCTTGTTGTCAATCAGCGAAATGGGATACTTTTGGAACCGAACACTTTGGTATAGTCAGGTAAATTTGCCAGCGATTCGTGATTATCCGCCAGACACCGATTGCGCTTCGTTTCTCATCAACGCCGCCAGGCACTTCACTGCAATCACAGCCGAAGGAAAGACGGGGATTGAATGGGCTTCAAGCCAGGTGATGATATCGCTGTCGAAGCGAAGCATTTCCGGCGGCCAAATGACAAGAGGCTTGCCTTTTTGGGCAGCTGTCAGGAACGGCGAGCAAAAACTGTCAGGGTCCGGGATCATGCCTCTGGGGGGCAATTGGACTGCCATGCAGTCCACGTTGTCATCGTCCGCCATGGCCTCGATGAATGCGCCGTGGTTATTATTAAAAAGATTGAACGTATAAATAATACCGAAGTCATAGGGGTTAAGGTCTATCTCCCAAGCCGGAAAGGTCTTGCTAAGCTTCTCATAACTGGACTTGCCGGGCTTTGCCATGACCAGCCCATTTTGATAAATGGCATCAGTAGTGAGGACCGCTTCTCCTCCGGGGAAAGTGGCAATGGCGATACGGTTCCCCCGTGGCGGCTTCAAATAGGAAAAGGCCTTGCCCAGGTAAAAGAATTCATCCAGTGTCTCCGCTTTTATCGCCCCGGCCTGCTTCAATGCGGCATCAAAGACAGCCGTGCTACCCTGCACAAGCGATCCTGTATGCGACATGGCTGCCTTTGCGCCCGCCTCGGTCCTGCCGCCCTTCAAGACGATAACCGGTTTTTTCTGCGCTGTCTCTCGCAGCAGGGCGAAGAACCTGGACCCGTCACCCTTGATGGTTTCCAGGTGCATGCAAATAACCGTCGTCTCGGGGTCCTGCGACAGGTATTCCAGCGTGTCCGTTTCAGTTACGTCCATCTTGTTGCCGAGATCGATCAGCTTGCTCAGGCCGAGGTGAAAATCCGACAGCAGCCAGTTGAAGCGCGGTTCATACATACCGGACTGGAAGATGAACGATAAACCCCCGACAGGCAATTTACTAATGCTGAAAAAGCTTATGGCGAGCCCGTTGCGGCTGTTTATAGGACTGAGTGCGTTGGGGCCAATGGCCCTGATCCTTTTTTCTTTCAACACTCTGGCTATCTCGTCCTGAATTCTCCTGCCCTCTTCACCTGTCTCGGAGAAGCCGCCCGTGACCAGTACCACGCCGCCAATTTTATCACCAGGCAGCTCTTTTACAATTTCAGGCACATTGCGGGCAGCTATTGATATCACTACTAGATCGACATATTCGCCAATGTCATTGAAGCTTTTGTAGGCTTTGTGGCCAAGTACTTGGTCTGCTTTGGGGTTAATGGGATAGATTTTTCCTGTGTATCCAAGATTGATAAGATTTTCTACCAGGTGGTAGTTTATCGCCAATTGGTTTTGGGTGGCGCCTATAACGGCTATGCTGTCAGGGTAGACGAATTTTTTTAGAAAGTGGTCTGACATTTATACTCACCCTTTCCCTCTCCTTTGGGAGAGGGATTCTTTTTTCTAAGAGGGTCTTTAGCCCCTCTTCAACACCCTCAGGACAATCATGCAATATTCTATCTGGGATTTCCCATTTCAATTCTCAATTAAGCGATTATCATCTGTCATCGCCCTTGATCATGATAATATGCCGGTGCTATGCGGATGTCAAAGCTCCCTCCGCGCCCTTGCGGCCTACCATACAAATTAGAAATGAACCTCTGCCCGTGTGGAATGTAGTTACAATAATTGAATGTGAGATTGCGCTTGTGAGAAGTGGCTTCTGAACGAAACTCTCTCAAAAATTCAAAGTGAGTCCGGGTCCGAAATGGTATTGACATCCTGTGGGACTGCGTCTAGCATTGTTTTGATAATTATGGGGAAAGGCCGGTGATGGGTGGCTGGCTAAATTATTAAGGAGGCCGATATGGCAGAGAAGAGCAGGATGCTGATCAAGGGTGGAACACTGGTCACGATGGACCCCACACGGGGCGTATTGAAAAACGCTTCCATATTCATCGAGGACGGGATAATCATGAACATTGGGCCCAACCTCGCCATTGAGGACGCCGAAGTGATTGATGCGCAGAGCATGATTATCATGCCGGGCTTTGTCGACTGTCACCGCCATATGTGGCAGTCCCAGCTCAGAGCCATCACAGCAAATTGGAGTCTGTACGATTATTCTGCGCGGATCAGGAGCATATATAGCTCCTTCTACGATCCGGATGACGCCTATCTCGGCACCTATGCGGGGTTCTTGGAGGCGTTGAACGCCGGCGTGACCACCATAGTCGACCACTCTCACATCATGAATACGCCCGAGCATGCGGACGAGGTTGTGCGGGCCTTCACAGAGTCCGGCATGCGGGGCATCTTATGCTATGGTATGTACGGCAATGCAAAGCCTGGGGAGAGACTGACGCCGGCAGTCCTGATGAGCCCGAAGTGGCATTATGACGACGCCAGGCGTATTAAGGCAAAATATTTCAGTTCCGCCGTTGGCCACGTGCAAATGGGCATAGCGCTGACCGAGGCCGACTTCTTCCCTATGGAGCTCTCGCGGAGAGAGTTGGGATTCGCCAGGGAGATCGGTGCTAAGCGGATTAGCGCTCACGTTGGTATGGGAGCCCAGAACAAGTGGACACGGTACATAGAGAGGCTGAACCGGGCCGGGCTAATGGGTGAGGATATACTTTTTATACACGGCTGGAGCTTGACTGACCATGAGCTTAAGCTTTGCGCCAAATACGGCGCGGCCGTGATCAATACGCCGGAGACGGAGTTGCAGATGGGAATGGGTTACCCGGTCACCTGGAGGTTGCTCTCCTTCGGCGGGCGCACGGGCATTGGTATAGATATTGTCTCAAACCAGAGCGCCGACATGTTTACTCAGATACGTTTGAACATGGGCATCCAGCGGGCGCTGCAGAACGATGCTTTGTATAAAGCCGGAAGGATGCCGAAGGTAATCACCCCCACGACCCTGCAGTTGCTCGAGATAGCCACTATCAAGGGTGCCGAAGCGATAGGGCTAGATAAAAATACAGGAAGCCTGACCCCGGGCAAGGAAGCAGACCTAATCATGCTGAGAACGGACGACATAAATATGTTCCCTGTGAACAACCCTGTAAACTCGATCATAATGGCGGCCAACGTAGGCAATATCGATACGGTGATGATTAGGGGTCGCGTATTAAAAAAGAATGGCGAACTGGTGGGGGTGGATATAAAAAACGTCAGGGAAAAGCTGCTGAAATCCCAGGAGAAGATTATTGCTGGTGGTGCGATGAAGGGATTCGCACAGGGTGAAGCCATTATGAACAACGTTTTCCCGCTGAACGCCGGCATGGCCTTTATGGTGTGGCTGGCAGCCATGGTGGTACGTTCACCCTTCAAGAAACTGCAGGACGCTTTCATCGAGCGGGCAACCCGCATGGTGCCATAAATGCTCTTAATCACCCTCACCCTGACCCCTTTATCTCGAGTGCTATGATAGCGTGCTCGTGTGGAATGTGGTTACAACAATTGGTGACGATGTCCAGTTTGAGAGGTTCAGGGCAGGAGAGGACTTTAGTAATCGACTGGCAGACATTACCGACGCTTAGTATAGCGCACACTATCACGAGATGGTGATAGCTTCGGGGTGCACTCATGGACTTAGACCAAATGCAGCTAAATCCGGGGGAAGGTCAACTGTACCCTTGATCATAGATAAGGCCAGGTCCGTCTCCGAACCAACACTATTCCTTCATGGTGTACAATATAAGGAGTGGAATTATGAGACACCAGGTGCTGCGCCTCACATTGGTCCTTGCAATTTTCTGCCTGTTTGAGATGCTGACCGCCTGGCAGAACCAGATAGCGGTGGCGGACAATACGAGCTTGCTATTTCTGCAGAACTGGGGCCACGTCGGCAGTGGACAATCCTGTACCAATTCCTGCGGCCCGTGTGTGTGGTCCCAATCCCTCAAGGGTTAGTAACCTTACGATCGCTTTGCATGATGGCAAAGAGGAGATGGTGATATGCCCGAAAATCCTTTGAAAATCTACGATGATCTCGACCCGAAACTCCTGGCGCGGATTACCGACAACCAGAAACAGGCCTTGGCCGACGGTGTGCTACCCAGAAAAATAAAGTTGCTGATCGCCATGGTATTGGACGCAGTGCACGGCGCCTCGGATGGCGTGAAGGCCCTAGCTGGCCAGGCGATTGAGGCAGGGGCTACCAAAGAGGAGATAGCGGAGGCGCTGCAGGTGGCACATTATATCTGCGGCGTAGGCTGCATCTATACCGCGGCCAGAGCTCTGAAAGAGGTGCTCAAGTAGCGGGCAAGCCGGTTACAAGTGGGGCTTACATAGTATCTCTTTGACGTGGGTTTCGAAAAACAGGTGAGCGTAGGCCGGCCTCAGCACTATGGCCACGTCTGCTCCGCGGCCGGCGTCTGCCGCGCCCGTGCCGGCGATGGAGATGATATCTTCGTCAACCCGCACCAGCCCGGCATCTGCCGCCATGCTGGCTATCTCGCAGGCCACCTTCATGCCCTGGCCGAAGATGCGCAGCGTATTGGCTACGATGTCTCCTATGATGTAAGTTGTGGGAGCCTGCGGGATGGAGCTCTGCCGCATGGCCCGGTTGAGGCCTCCGAAAAGGTGCGTGGTGGTCAGTATTTTTATGCCCTTGCTCTCAACTATCTTCCGGTTTTCCTCCGTGAACTCCTGGGCATTGTGTTCCTTGAAGCCGGCTGAGTGTGTTACAACGATCAGGTTCAGGCCTTTGAAGACATCTGCAGCCTTCACGGCTGTCCAGCCGGTGGTTGACGCAATCACGATCGTTTTGATATCCAATTCCTTGGCGCGCCGCCTGGCAATATTGAGTGTCTCCTCGGTATTCTCCTTGCCCGGTTTGGCAAAATATACAGTGTGTAACTCCATTTTGTGGTCCTCCAATTTTTCCTTCACCCTGGCCATATTCGGGAATTTGGCTGTAGTGGACGCCAAGATTATGTTACCACTTACTGTGATTGCCACCAAGGAACAGGGTAAGCTGGGTCACGGCCAGGCAGCACAATCAACACTGTGGTGAGATAGTGCGGTAATTGCTATGGTTTGATTGTGATGGGTCTCCATACAAAGAGCTGGCTAATAGGAGATGTTCCCAGCTTAATGGAGCCGTCCTGAAAACGGCAAAACGAAAGTTATGCTGGTTCAAATCCACTATGGCCCACCATGAAGCTAAAAAAGTGACCATTGCAGACAGATCTCGAACTATCTAAAACCTAAACTATTAAAATACGGAGTTACCTTTTTTCTAGGGCAACCTAGTATGCTTGTGCGACTAACTGGAGAAGTGATATAGTTACTAGAGGAAGCCAGCGGGTTGGTAAATGAGGCAGCTAATGAGTATTTATGCGAATAAGATATTTCCCTGGCTGCTAGAGGTTACTGAACCGAAAGAAATGGCTGAGCAACGCCATCTCCTTTTACGTGAGGTTAGGGGGGAAATACTTGAGATTGGGATTGGCACTGGTATAAATATTCCTTATTACCCAGATAACATTAAAGCGTTAGTGACAGTAGAGCCATCAGAAGCAATGCGTCATAGGGCTGAATTGCGTGCGAATACATGGGGGCGATCCATTGAATGGCATCAAGGGCGAGGCGAGCAGCTTCCTTTTGAGGAGGGGCGTTTTGATACGGTCGTAATTGTAGATGTATTATGCACAGTGGATAATGTTGATGCTGTACTTAGAGATACATACCGGATATTGAAACCTGGGGGACGCCTCCATTTCTTGGAACATGGCATTGCGCGGGATGAGAAAATACGGAAATGGCAAATTCGATTAAATGGATTTAGTAAGATAATAGCATGCGGGTGCGACCTTACGCGAGATATTGAAAGGCATATACGTTGCTCGAGTTTAGCGATCATAGAAATAGTGAATGTTACTCCGTTCTCTGGGATGAATGTAGTATATACTCATATTCGGGGTATCGCCCAAAAGCCTGCCTAAAACCGGCTTCAGCGGACAGCGGCAGAGCCGCTCGGTACAAGAGGATGTCATGCATGAAAAGAGAAAGCGCTTGTGGGGGCAGCGTTAAATGGCTTTAGTCCTATGATTTTTATTATGGATCAACATACATACCAATGTTAATTGACAGATACCTTTGCTCTGTGATTTTTAGCGCGGCATAACAGATATCCCGATGTTCGTCCAATGGTAATAAATTCGAACAGCACTGTTAAATCCTTGCTATAAATTTTCTTCTCCCCGTATCGCCGTGAAGCTTACCCCCAAAACATACTCAATTCTTATAGGGCTTAATTCCTGTAATGTCTCAGTGTTGCCATATGATTTTTAGACGCTTAACATGGCGCACACTATGACCAAATGGTGATGGCTTCCCCGTGGACGCGGGCCGGGTGCAGTCAGGCTAACACCCGGTCAGGTCTATGACCTGACGGTCATTTCTTGACTGTTCGGACCATTAATACGGCTGCATCGCCAGAATGCAAGACCTTGTCTGTGACGCTACCAAAAACCCATCGTCCTATGCCCGATCGCCCGTGCGTCGACATAGCTATAACCTGGATAGCCTTCGATTTTGCATAGCCGATAATGAAGTCTGCCGGTGAGCCATCTTTTATTTCGCTGGTTACCTTTAAACCCTTCTGAATCAATTGCTGTTTCGTGCGATCAAGATAAGCCATAGCGGAATCCCGGAGGCTATCGTAGAACTCCTGAGGTATACAGCAGCTCGAATCGAATCCATAATCTGTCGACATTGCTATAGAATCCATTACATGGAACAAGACTAACTCACTACCAAACATTCGGGCAAGCCCTTCCGTAAAGGGAATTGCGGCCTCTCCCTCTCTAGAGCCGTCAAGTGGTACCAGAATCCTTTCGAATAGTGTCTTATGATGAGCAGCGGCCTTGTTGACTGCTGTCCTAATTAGCAGCACGGGCCTTCTCGAAGTCCGAAGCACTTTTGCAACAGTGCCGCCTAAAAGCGGGTCACCGCGCCCCGAAGAACCCTGGCTTGCGATGACTATAAGGCTGGCGTCTGTCATGTCAGCGTAGTGCAATATCTGATCAGTCGGATCACCGAAAAGCACCTCGATCAATATCTTAGTTGTTTCCTTAACTCCGCGGTCATTGAGCTGGCTCTGTAATCGTTCCTTGACTCGCTCGAGGTAAGAGCGATAAAGTTGATCCAAACGGGCACGGCCAGAGTCCGCAACGGTGACGAGACTAATCCGAGAACTAAACTTGGACGAGATCTCCTCAATAAACGGAAATACTATTTCTGCGGCGCTAGAGCCATCTAATGGGACCATTAATGTTTCAAGCACTTGAATCTCCCTTGGTTACCTCGTACCTGGATCGTTTTCCTCTGCGATATTAAAGGATACTCCATTTCAAATTATAACATTGTAGTTACGCTTCATAAATGGTTGCTCCCAATACCACCAATATCTACCATGGATAGAAAGCAAGGGTCAGATAGGGTGGGCATAAGGTGAAGAATATCGCTACTTTTACCATTAATCACGAACCTGTGAAAGGTTGTAAGGCCCGTTGAATATCCTTAGAATGATAATGGCTCAACGGAGAAATCATCTTATGTAGATATGGCATTTATAGCTGACCGATTAGTAGACGAGGCCGCCGCAACAATGCCACCACAAGAGAATATATAGGTATGTTCGATATCAAAGCGACAGAACAGCGATCACCTGGCAAGAACTACAAGTGGATAGCCCTTTCTAACACGACTTTGGGAACGTTGATGTCGTCTCTGAATGGGTCGACCACCATGATTGCTCTGCCGGCTATCTTCAGGGGAATCAACCTCAATCCACTGGATCCCGTCAACACTACTTATCTATTGTGGATACTTATGGGATATCCGCTGGTGCTGGCTGTAGCACTTGTGACTGTGGGGCGCATTGGTGATATGTTCGGGCGGGTGCGGATGTATAACCTTGGGTTTGTTATCTTCAGCACCGGGTCCATTTTGTTGTCTCTAACATGGAGTGCTGGATCCGCAGGGGCTATCGAGTTGATTCTCTTTCGCATTGTCCAGGCGATTGGCGGTGCATTGTTGATAGCAAATTCAGCGGCTATCTTGACCGATGCCTTTCCTGTGGGACAGCGAGGCATGGCATTGGGTATTAACATGGTGACATTCAATGCAGGGCAGTTCATTGGCCTTTTGGTTGGAGGGTTGCTAGCGGAGGCCCATTGGCGTTGGGTGTTCTTGGTGAATGTACCCATAGGTATCTTTGGAACCATCTGGGCTTACTGGATGCTCAGGGAACTAGGCGTACATAAGGCGGAGAAGATCGATTGGATCGGAAATGGTACTTTTGCTGCCGGCCTCACTATGATACTTGTCAGTATCATATATGGCATTATCCCTTATGGGACTGAGGTCATGGGATGGACCTCTCCATTCGTGTTGGGTATGCTCCTAGGCGGGCTCGTATTACTTGCATTATTCATAGCGTGGGAGCGACAGGCCAGCGCCCCTATGTTTCGACTTGCCCTCTTTCGGATCAGGGCTTTCACCGCGGGAAATATTGCGGGATTCCTTCAGGCTTTGGCTCGAGGCGGCCTAGTGATTATGCTCAGCATTTGGCTTCAGGGAATTTGGCTGCCTCTACATGGGTACGACTTTAAGGTCACTCCTCTGTGGGCAGGTATTTGCATACTCCCTGAGGTAGCAACTATCATGATCGTTGGTCCTCTTTCCGGACGCCTTTCCGACCGGTTTGGTGCGCGTTTCTTTTCTACAGGAGGTATGATTTTAGAAGCTATTGCCCTTACGTTGTTGATGACCTTGCCAGTGGATTTCTCCTACGTCCACTTCGCCTTGATACTGATCTGTAGCGGCGCCGGTCTTGGGTTCTTTATCTCACCCAACATGGCAGCTATAATGAACAGCGTTCCTGCAAGGGATCGTGGTGCGGCATCAGGCATGCGTTCCACGTTTCAAAACCTGGGAATGCCACTCTCGCAAGGCATCTACTTCACACTCATGACCATTGGGCTGAATGCTTCTGTGCCACAAGCAATATTCAATGGCCTAACTCAGAACGGAGTGGCGACGACGGTGGCTACTAAGCTCTCTCAGGTTCCGCCTTTCAGTTACCTCTTTGCAGCGCTCCTGGGCTATAATCCTTTGGGTACACTTCTAGGACCTCAAGTGGTAAATTCTCTGAACCCGGCGGCCGCAGCGCTGCTTACCAGCAAGTCCTATTTTCCTCAGCTAATTTCTGATGCTTTTAGCCATGGATTAAAGATAGTATTGGGTTTCTCAATCGTCATGTGCCTCATTTCTGCTGGTGCATCTTGGCTCCGTGGGGGTAAATACGTCCACATAGACAAAGAGTGACAAGATATCCTCTGTCTCGCACACGGGCAACCTTTTCAACCTCTAACACGATCCAGAAAGATGTTATCCACTTGCTATATGTAGCAAGTGTTTCAGACTTCGTGAAGCCTAGAGAAACGGGCTAGACAATTAAGCGTTATATTCAGTCGAATTGATTTCTAGATTACGATTAAAAGACCGTCCTCTCTTTCTGAATTTCCCTATGCTATGTTTTTACGGCTTTGAACTCACCACACCACGATTTTTCAAAGGTGTGAGTTTCATCTGCCATATCGGTAACTTTTAGAGTACGGAAACCAGCTTTTTCATGCCAAGCGATGAAATCTTCTTTCTTCGGAACCAAGTGTATGCTCAATGGGACACTATGGCCACTCCAGGACCAAAAACTTGCGGAAAGTAACAGACCGCCATTGGCCATGACTCTCTCTATTTCCACGAGTGCCCTCAACTTTTCTTCATCAGGATAGGAGTGCAAGCCCCAGTAGAAAGTTACGGCGTTGAAAGACTTGTCACGTACAGGCAAGTTTGGCAGGGCACTTCTTACTATGTCAATGTGTATACACAGGTCCTTGATCCTTTGAAGCGCCATTTTCAGAGAGTAGGCATTAGGTTCCAGAAGCACTACTCTGAATCCTTTTGCGCTGAGCCAGAAACTATCCCTACCGTGAGCACCCCCTATGTCAGCTATCAGGCTTGTTGCGTCACAGCTCTCGGCTATTCTCCTGGCTGCCCAGCTCGGCTGCCATCCTACCCGCCCTACCCAAAAGTCGGCCCATTGCCTTTCTGAATTGAAAAGGGACAATCACTCCTCCAATACTTATGAACCCTTTTTTGCTCCCGCTCTTTTATTTGGAAAGAAGGGACTGATTGCAACTTTATCGCCTAAGTAAGTGTAGAACAAGCAGCAGCCATCTATCAATTTATTAAGGAAGTCCCCATAAGAAACGGCCTGGCAGACATTACCTGCGCCGAATATAGCGCATACTATGACCGAATCGTGATGGCTCCCCGTGCACCAGTGGACTTAACGCCTTTTGGCGTTATCTGCATGATCTTCAACGGCTCAGCACCCTTGATAGCGTGTTGCTCTATTTTCAAATCGAATCTCATGCTGGACCATAGACTGGAGTAGGATCACATAGTCCACTAAGAACTAGAGTTCTTGTGCAATGGATAAACAGACTGAACCTTTGTTATCCAGAGCTAATAAGGTTCTCGCTTGCGCTGTTCTTTTGTCCCCTGTTTCTGACGAGGGAAGTAAGAGCGGCTAACCCGGTCAAGGTTCCCCCTGCTATGTAAGCATACTTTAAGCCTGATAAGAAAGCTGCAGCTTCCGAACTGTCAAGCGTGGCCTTTTGAAGGATATAGGAAGGAGCAAAAGCATATAGCACCGCCCCTCCCGTAGCAATGCCCAGAACCATGCCCGTGTTTCGCATTGTTGCCAAGATTCCAGAAGCTATACCTAGATGAGGTTTCGGTACACTGCCCATCACTGTGCTGTTATTCGGGGATTGGAAAATACCTGTGCCCAGACCGAAGAGAGCTAATCTCCACACAATATCCGCTGAACTGGCGGAAGCTGGCAATTGGCTCATGAGGAAGAGTGAGAAGGAACATATGGCAGCGCCAAGACATGCCAGTGCCCTTGTGCCTATCCGGTCGGAAAGGGAACCACTGAAAGGAGCGACCGCCATGACAGCCAATGGGAAAGAGGTCATGATTAGACCTATGTTATTCGGAGCGTAGTGCGGCACCCTTTGGAGGTAGAAAGGTGTAAGAAAAACCATTACGTACTGCGACATGAAATTGAGTAAAGCACTGACATTGGCAAAAGCAAAGGTTACATTTCTAAAAAGGTTTAAATTGACCATCGGGTACCTAACTTTGCTCTCTATCCAAAGGAAACTAATACCCGCCAGAACTGCGACCAGTAGCATAATGCCGGCAATGTAATTGACGCCTAAACTCTGAAAGCCATTTACAAATAGAAGAACAGAGAGGAGGCAAATAAAGGCGGTTACTGCTCCCGGGACGTCTATCTTGCCGGGTAGCCCTTTTAATTCAGGGATAATACGATGTCCCCAAAGCAAGGCGGCAATACCTATGGGGATGTTTATCAGGAAAACAAAGCGCCAGCCAAGTAAGAAAGTGACGAAACCCCCAAGGGATGGCCCTATTGCTAAGCCAGCTGAGATACTAATGGCATTAATACCTAGCGCTTTGCCCCGCTCTGCTGATGGGAAGGATGCGGCTATGATGGCATATGGCACTGCCATCATCATGCCGGCAGCGAGTCCCTGGATAGCTCGAAAGGCGATGAGCCACGATATCGCAGGTGAGAAGCCACACAGACAAGAGGCAACGACAAAGCCGCCAAGGCCGTACAGGTACACCTTTTTATATCCAAGAATATCGCCCAGGCGGCCATAGAAGAGGATCAGACTGCTAATGGTCAGTAGATATATAGTCGGAACCCATTGCGCTACAGAGATACTTATGCCGAACGACTGGGTGATACTGGGAAGGACTGTATTGACTATACTGGCGTCTATGGGCCCCATAATGCTACCCAGCATAATCGCAGCCAAAACTGAGTAGCGTCGCACGTAAGGAACTTCAACAGATTTATCCATTCATTCGCAATTGTTGAGTCATTTCTTTACCCGTCTTACTCTGGCGGTCATCTGCTCGAACTGCCGGGACGGTGCAGCAGTTCCCGCAGTGCTCTTGTCTATTGCATCCGCAATGCCTTGTACTTTCTCCACTGGAACTGTGGCAATCATGATATTCTCATCCCATCCCGCCATCCTCCTGGCGCTTATATCCCCGGCAGTAATGTTGAAGTTCCCTGATACAATAGGATAGGTGATAGAACTCCAGCAGAGCGACCCTCTCATTTCAAATGAAGGCGTTTTGCCATCCCAGAATTGGGCTAGCGTAACAAGCCTCGATACCTGTTCCGCATTCACGAGGAAAATGACTAAATCAGGCACGAAAATATCTTTGCTGATGGGATATAGATAGACCTTGCTGGCAATGTTCAGAGGTGGAGCAGCTATCTTTTGTGATTCAATGCGTGATCTTGTAGCTGTCTTAACATCACACCATAGCTTCTCTCCCTCAACGAGCATTTTAAGCGGTACGCTTCTTGCCTCAGTAAGTCCAAGATGGCTCTTTCCTCCAGGGCAAGCACAAGTCTCTCCAGAGAGCATTATCACTTTGCCACCGGCCGCTTCCAGTATGCCATTACACACAGCATATTGGCCATCGGCTAGCTTAGCCGAAGGGGACTCATCGGTGTATTTCACTCCCACAGCTTCCCTTTCGATACCTAGTGCATCCCTGATTTGCTTGGCGGGCTTCATCTTTCAACCTCCTTTCAGAAACGATGAGGATGTGCCTACTACGTAAAAATCTAGTTCACTTTGCTCCTGTCTTAATCTTAGCATAATCTCTGATGACTATTTCCAATGAAATCAGAGCCACAAATGTGTGAATCGTCTGTCCACTTCTTAGATACGGCATGCCCAATGACACTCCATGAAAAGGCGGCCAGTATGGCTGCCAGTTAAACAAATCTGTGCATGTATGGAATGTAGTTACAATAATTGAAGACGAGGCTCAGTTGGCTCGATCTAGGGTTGGTGAGTGATTTTACCAGCGGCCTGGCAAACATCACCGACGCCGAATATAGCGCACACTATGAGCAAATGGTGACGGCTCTCCAGGCACTCGTGGACTCAGGCCAGGTGCTGTCAGGCACAGTGGCGCGGCTGGAGACGGTGCCGGTGTCCTTCCTCAGAAAGGTACCTCTGCTGGAGGATATATGGTTGGACAGGTATGTTGTGGAACTGGCCCAGTATGGCTCACTGCTACGGGCTAAGGGTTACGAAATTTCCGAGGATCAGGACGAGCATCCACTTGCATCAGTGCAATTTGTCAGCCATGACGGGAAAGAGATCGACCAGGCTGAGACTCAATCGCTACGCCGGCGGGCGCTGCGCGTCCTGGCCAGGTTCCCGGGGCGGAGAAGGGAGATCGACGGACGGCCCTATCTTCATTTTGAAGACTACCGGTGTTGGCGGGGGCGAAAAGTCAAAGGTGACCCGCAGTCCGAGATACAACGGGGCTTCGTAACCACTTCCTGGAACATTTGGGTGGATGCTAAAGGGGGCGAAGGCGTGGCAGCCTTGGCAGATGTACCCGTAGATGAGCTCGGCTGTTATCCGGAGCCGCGGTACGAGACGTTTCCCGACAGCGAGTATCGCCTTGGGCAACGCCAGCGCCTGCTTGATGATATGCGTTTCTGCATATCAAGCTGTGAAATGAAAGCGGTACGCCTGAAGGAATGGAAGGAGTGTGCGCAAGTATTCCTGGCCGGATTATATGCCTTCCAGGAGGCCGTTGGGTTCATCAGCCGGCGCTACTTCGACGGTGCCGTGGAGAATAGTTGTACCAACGTGGTAGAATGCTTGGTAACAAACACTGTAGGAATGGCAGGACTCTCTCTTAGTAAGGCCCCTATCCTGTCCTACTAATGGGGTCCACCTCAGTTCGTCCCCGGCGGTACCCGTCATAAATTGCGAGGAGGTTGAGAACAATGAATCTGGTAATCGGCGATTTATTGCAGCACAGCGTCAACAGGTACCCGCACCATCTTGCCATAGTCGGCGACAATGTTTCCCTCACCTATGATGCCTTCAACAGGCGGGTCAACCGACTTGCCAACAGCCTTCTCAAGAGCGGGGTGAAGAAAGGGGACAAGCTCGGCATCCTGCTGATGAATTGCTACCAGTTCCTGGAAATAATCATGGCCTGCGCCAAGGCTGGCATCGTCATGGTACCGGTCAATTGGCGCTTCCAGCCGAATGAAATAGCTTATATAATCGACAACTCCGATACCACGGCCATGATACTCGGCGAAGAGTTCTTGCCTACCATGGAACTGGCCGCCAAAGGCATAAGCCGCATTCCCTCTGACAAATACTGGGTAGTAGGCAACAAGAAATTCGGCGATTCGGGCAAACTATATGAAGACCTGATCAATCTTGGCAAAGAAAGCGAGCCCGATGTCCAGGTTGGACCGGAAGATATATTCTTCATCGGCTACACCTCGGGCACGACCGGCTTCCCAAAGGGCGCAGTGATACAGAATCAAACTGACGTGGAACTGGCCATTGCCATAAATATCGAGTACGAGATGACGGCAGGGCTGGTGAACCTCATCGTAATGCCCACATTCCACTCAAATTCCATCTGGAACTCCGTGGGCTCCTTCCTTAACGGGGCAACAATCTATATTTATCACCTGCGCGGCTTTAATGGAGAAGAGATCCTGAGTATAATCGATAAATACAAGGTGAACCTATCCAGCATGGTGCCCACCATGTACAACATCATTCTCGGCCTGCCCAAAGATATAAAAGCCAAATATGACGTCTCCAGTGTGAAGACGCTGATGTCATCGTCGGCGCCAATCTCTCCCAAGACAAAGCAGGAAATATTGTCATTTTTCAAAAACGCGCGCCTTTTCGAGGGCTACGGCTCCACTGAGACAGGGATCGTCTCCAGCCTGAGGCCGGAAGACCAGTTGAGGAAGATGGCATCGGTTGGACAGGCTGCTTTTGGCAAAGAGCTACAAATACTTGATGCCAACGGAAACGATCTGCCGCGCGGTGAGATAGGCGAAATATACGCCCGCGGGATAAACATATTCAAGGAATACTATAAGAATCCCGAGGCCACCAAGGCCGCTTTCAGAGGCGACTGGTGCACGGTGGGCGATATGGGCTACCTGGATGCGGAAGGATACCTGTACCTGGTTGACCGCAAGAACGACATGATCATTTCCGGCGGGGAAAACATCTACCCGACCGAGGTGGAAAACGCCATCTGTCAGTTCCCGGGTGTCAGGGAAGTGGCGGTGGTGGGCGTCCCCGACGACTTCTGGGGTGAATCCTTGAAGGCGGTGGTCATGCTCGAAGAAGGAACATCGGCCACGGAGAAAGACATCCTGGACTTTACCAAAGGCAAGCTGGCCGGATACAAAAGGCCCAGGTCGGTCGATTTCGTAACCGAGCTCCCCATGACCCCAACCGGCAAGATACTCAGGCGGCTGGTCAAAGAGAAGTACTGGGTCGGAAGGGAGAGGAAGATTTGACAGTGATACCAATTTCTAAGGGAGCCCCAAATAAGCGACTATTGCCTTCGCAAGTAACGCCCCGGCGGCGTAATCCTCATGGCAACCAGGAGAAGGCAGCGTTAGCAGTTATCTAAGGCTGACCTAAAGGGCCGCAGCAGACCTGCTGCGGCCTTGTTAATATATCATTGTGCGTCAGAGAAGCAATCCATTGACCGAAGGCATATTCTTTGCCATTCTTTATTTCAATCTAACGCTGGTCACCACTGAACGAACATAAGCATGTCTGCGTGGTCATATAGCTTAAATTGAACAATCCGTCATCTTGTTATGGTCCTGACTATGGTGTGGTGGCTTAAGCAACCGACGCGGAGCATAGCGCACACTATCACGAGATAGTGCGGGAACTGAAAATTCAGTATCAGTCAGGACAATAATTTTGCGCTGCAAGGTTGCAGGACCTAGGCATTTACTCATGTCTCAATGACTCAATGGGATCCAGCTGTGCAGCGCGGTAGGCGGGATAGGTGCCGGATAATAACCCGGTGCCGATAGAGACACCGAGAGCAATTATAACAATACCAGCTGATATCTGCGGCACAAAGGTCGCCCGGCCAAGGGTGACTTGGCCCATGGTTGATGCGGCGACAACGGCGAGCATCAAGCCTATCAACCCTCCCGTAAGGCTCAATACAGATGCCTCGATAAGGAACTGAAACAATATATCGCGGTGTTTGGCGCCGATGGCCTTGCGTAAACCGATTTCCCTTGTTCGCTCGCTGACCGAGACGAGCATGATATTCATGATGCCGATGCCGCCCACCACCAGCGATATGCCGCCAACCGCACCCATGAATAGAGCGAAACCAGCTAGCGTGGCCATCATGGTTTGAAGTATCTGGCGCATATCTCTGATAGTAAAATCTGATGAAGCTCCCGGCTGGATAAAGTGTCTGGCGTTAAGTATAGCAGTCACCTCATTTATAGCATTATCCACCTGATCCGGGCTGGTAGCCAGGACGGCAATGCTCTGCACGTTGATTCCGCCAGTCAGGTTAGCATGCATAGTACTCAAAGGCATTAGTATATACCCATCACCCTGTGGCCCGCCCATCTTCTGAATTGTGCCTATTACTTTGTATTTCTCTCCGTGGACTCTCACGCTCTGCCCTATAGCATCTTGGCCGTTGAACAGGTCCTGCTCGGTTTGCCAGCTCAGCTCACACACTCTGGCTCTGCTTGCCACGTCCTGATCGTTAATGAACCGCCCCTGATCCTGGGTGTAAGTCCTGATCTGAGTTATAACCGGATAAACGCCCGTAGCAGGCAAATAGGAGCTATTATTGCCATACTGCACGGTGACGTTTCTGCTCAGCGTCGGGGACACCACTGATATATCAGGAGCTAAGTCCTTATTAGCCAGGGCATTGGCATCGTCCACCGTCAGTGGGCGAACAACGTTTAGCGTTTTATCCGGGGAACTCAGCACGTAAAATGCATTGGCTCCCATGCTAGCAAAAATATTGGTTACGCCGGACTGGAATCCCTGGCCGAGGGAAACCAACAGTACAACAGCGCAGACGCCAATGACCATTCCGAGCATTGTCAATCCCGACCGCAGTTTACTGGCCAGGATAGATCCTACAGCCATTTTAATGCTTTCCCAGATGCTCATTTACTGTTATCCTTCACAATCTAATCAAGCGTCAGAAACTGCGGATTGGTCTTTAGTTGTCTGGAACATAATATTAGTTACTTGTTAGTTACTTGCTTACAGGCACCTGCGTGTTACCTTTTTTTCCTGAAGAATATCTCCGTGGCCCCGATTGATATTGAGATGAATCCGAGAAAAACACCAATAATAGATAAATATCCGGAGAACCCACCGGAGACTTTGCCCTGGCTCATTTCATTGATACTCGAAACAATACTAATTATTGAGTATGGAATTGTTATAATCAATAATAAGATTCCGATCACTAAAAATACTATGCCAAGCTTCATCTCTTGTCTCCCAGTTCCAGTATACAGTGATACGCCGCTATTAATTCAACATCAGGTCATGCCAGGAATTCCTGCGGCCTACTTCCATGCTTTATTCTTGTTCAATTCCTGAGTAGTACGATGAATAGCAAAGCGAATCCATTTTTCTTCAATTGGCGAATCTCCACGATGACATCATCAGGAAATTAATATGCAACGTTAGCATAGCATAGTTTACCGGCGGTGGTAAAAAGAAGTATATCCATTATGTTATTCGTATATATAATTATAGAATGCATTGTCTCTTTCTCGAGCCGGGATCCAGGAGCGGCGTAGAAACCGCCCCGTCAATTGTTTGGACAGACGTTAGAGCTCCATAACTCTGACATCGTCCGCTACAGAGAGACGTGCTTCAGTCAGTGATAGGATCTCCTCCGCGCTCCAGCCGGGTGCAAACTCTTTGAGGATAAGTCCCGTGTCTGTTACTTCGATCACTGCCAGGTCAGTGACTATCAGGTCAACGCATTTTGCCGTGCTCAGCGGGTAAGTTAAACTCCGCACCAGCTTGGGCGTTCCATCTTTGTGTGTATGGGTCATAGTTACAATGACCCTTTTTGCTCCCCAGGCCAGGTCCATGCTCCCGCCGATTTGGGGATACTCGTCGGAGTCGCTTAGGCTATGGATAGCAAGGTCACCATTTTCGGACACCTGGAGGCCACCCAGTATCGATATGAGCCGGCCATTGTAGAACGAGAGAAGTTCGAGGCGGTGCAGCGGCTGATGGCGGAGAACGGCCAGACCAACCGAAATGCCGCAGAAACGATCAAGCACGCTTATGTCCTAAGCCGCGGCGTCCTGAGGTGTGGCCGCTGCGGTAGCGAGATGGAAGGCCGGTCCGGGACAGGGCGGCTTGGGACCAGATATTACTACTACGTGTGCAAGAACAAGGAGTGCGGCTTGAGAGTGGCCGCCGAAGAGATCGAGGCGGCGGTGCTGGAGCGTATCCAACACCTGGCTGGTGACGGCGTCCTTATCAAGCGCCTGACGGAGGAGACCAACTCACGCTTGCTGAAACAGAGGCTGCTTTGGAAAAACGGCGGCAATCCCTTTTAAAAAGTTTGGCTGAGGTCAAGAACCAGGCTGACAGACTGCTTGAACACTGGTCGGGCGGTGATAAGCAAGGAGCCAACGCATTTATCAAAGAGAAACTGAGCGAACTTGCTCGCCGCCGGTCTGAGCTTGAAGCTGGCATCGACGAGGCCGACGAGGCAATCTGGCAAATACAGGATCAGACAATTAAGGAGGATGAGGTTAAACGAGCACTGGCAAGCATAGGTGAGATTTACGCTCAATTAAAGCCATTTGAACGTCGGGAGTTAATAGGCGCTGTCCTAAAGAGCGCCAGGGTAAATGAACGAGAAATAATGTTGGAAATATATGCCGTGGGGGAACAGCAAACAATAAGAAATAATATCGACACGGACGAAAAGGTTCGCCCGCCATTAAACTGGCTCCTCGGGTAGGATTCGAACCTACGACCTAGCGGTTAACAGCCGCCCGCTCTACCGTTGAGCTACCGAGGAATAACACGTTCAGGCTGTGAGAACAACCTTAGCCCAAAGAAACGAGATATTATAACATTGAGAGTGTATGGGGGCAAAAGTATTAATGCTGCATCAATTTGTCGTATATCGCTTTTACTTGCTGCCTGGTCTCTTTCATCGTACCGTCGTTATTGACGGTGAAGTCGGCAAATTTCATTTTCTCCCGGACTGGCACCTGCGATTTTATACGGCTGCGGACGTCTTCTTCAGATAAGCCCCGGGCAATAAGCCTCTTAATTTGAGCTTCCTCGGAGGCATAGACAACAATTATCTTCTGCACCAGCATGTGCGCTATCTCGGGCCCGACTTCCAGCAACAGTGGAATATCCTTGATAATCAGGCCGTTGGGGTCAACGGCATTTCTTTCCTCGACCAGCCGCTGGTCTTCTCTGAGGACTTCGGGATGCACAATCGAATCCAGTTTCCTGAGTTTTTCGGGGCTGGAGAAGACTATATCAGCCAGCTTTTGCCTGTTGAGCGTCTGGTCTTCGTTGAGAATATCCCGGCCGAAATAATCGACTATGCCCTGCCAGGCTGATTTGCCAGGTTCAACCACATCGTGCGCAAGCTGGTCGGCATCGATAACGAAGGCGCCGAGGTCGGCGAACATGCGCGCCACGCTGCTCTTGCCCGTTCCGATGGTCCCGGTAACCCCTGCAATTATCATGTCCTGCCGCTATTTACCGAACCGGTAAATCTCCCCGCTTTCAGTTCTGCGATGAATTCAGCTTCACTCTGGATATTATGCTCGAATATGGTAACACATTTTCCGAGCTCGTATTCGGCGTGGGCATCACTGCCGCCCGAAACAGGCAGCCCTAACCTTTGGGCCAGTCTGCAGGCGAAATCGTTATTGGTCTCGATGTTACGGCCGTTATAGCCTTCGAGACCATCGACCTTATCGAATACAGGCCTCTTCAATACCAGCTCGGCGGCGGCGTTAAAATCGGTCACGGTATTGGAGGGGAAACCCCTGAAGGGATGGGCCGCGATCATGAAGCCGCCCGCCTCCAGACATTGCTTGCGCAAGGTGACTATGTCGATAATTGAGGGATAGGTGCGGTTGAGCCCAAAGACCAGTATCTCCCCACCCTCTTTGATCATGTATTCGACCCCCCTGAACACCGGAAAACTGTACTTTTCGCTCAGCTTTAAAATAGCATCTTTCCCCCAGGACCTGTCGTGTTCGGTGAAACATATGCCGTCCAGCCCCAGTTCTATGGCAGCCTGGATGGCCTTCTCCGGTCCCATGGTGCTGTCCGGCGAGAACTCACTGGTGTGTACGTGCAGGTCTATTTTCACGCTGATAACTTCCCGCTCTTATATCTTGTATATAAATAAAGCCGGGTTAAGTGCGCGCTACCTCAACCGGCTTACGAAGTGTAAATACTATCACTTGTATGGTTTGAATACAAACATTCAATTGACTTTTAGGAGGCCATAAACTAACATTTTACGAGTTAACCTCTTGTCTTCGCGTGAGCCCTGGCAACCCTCAGTTATACTGCAGACACGGTCCAATAACGATTGGGAGGTTTTGTGATGCCGAAAGAAAAAGTCATCGTTACAGCTGCTCTCACGGGATCGGCTCATTATCCCAGCATGTCGCCCTATTTGCCGGTAACGCAGCAACAGATCATCGAGGATGGAATCAGGGCTGCCGAGGCCGGCGCAGCTATAATACAGGTACATGTGAGGAACCCTGAAAATGGGATGCCCCTGCCGGATATAGAGCTTTTCAGAGAAGTGCTGACCGGGATCAAGGCTAAGAGCAAGGTGGTGATATCTTTATCCACCAGCGGCGGCCTGGGGATCAGCACCGAGCAGAGGGCGGCGCCCATCACCAGCTTCAAACCAGAACTGGGGTCAATTAGTTTCGGCTCCATGAATTTTTCAGCCTTTCCGGTGGCGGAAAAGATAAAGACCTGGAAGTATCCCTGGGAAAAACTGGCCATGCTGTCTACGGAGGACTACATCTTCCCCAACACTTTCAAAACGCTGCGTGAGTTCCTCCATATATTTGCGGCTAACGAGACCAAGCCGGAGTTGGAGATATACGACCTTGGCATGGTAAACAACGCGGCCTTTATGATCGAACGCGGCCAACTCAAGACTCCCGTTCATCTCCAGTTTCTTACGGGTGTTCTGGGCGGCGTGCCCGCCACAGTCAATAGTTTGCTAAGCCTGTATAACGCATCACGCGAAGCACTGGGCGCCGATAATTTCACGTGGTCCGGAATGGGCGCCGGTAGGAACCAGATGCCCCTCTGCTCCGTGGCCCTGGCCCTGGGCGGGAACGTCAGGGTTGGCCTGGAGGACAGCCTATATCTCAGTAAAGGCGTGCTGGCTAAAAGCAGCGGCGAACAGGTGGAAAAGATCATACGCATTATGCGCGAACTGAGCATCGAGCCGGCCACCCCCGACGAGGCAAGGTCGATACTGGGTCTGAAGGGCATTGATAAAGTAAACTATTAACGGAAATCGAATACTTGTCCAGGAGAAGACCATGCCTGAATACAACGACCTGATCTATGACGTCAAAGACCATATTGCTGTTATTACGCTGAACAGGCCAAAGTCGCTCAATGCCTGGTATAAAGCCATGAATGATGAGTTGAAGCGGGTGGCCGAAGATATCGATTGCGATCCTGATGTTAGGGTGGCCGTTATCACGGGCGCCGGCGACAAATCGTTTTGCTCAGGCATCGATTTGAAGAGGATAACCGCAGGGGAGAATTTTATTACCGGACCGCATATCCGGGACTATTGCGACGGCATACGCAAGCTGCGTGACGTTTTTTCTATGTATGAGAGATTGGCGGCGCCGGTCATCGCCGCCATCAATGGCTATTGCCTGGGAGGGGGATTGGAGTTGGCCCTGGCCTGCGATATCAGGTTGGCTGTAGATTCGGCCGTATTCTCGCTGCCAGAAGTGCAGCTCGGTATAATACCGGACCTCGGCGGATGCCAGCGCTTGCCCAGGGCCGTGGGCATCGGAATGGCCAAGGAGCTCATCTATACCGGCCGCCGCATCGATGCCGCCGAGGCACTGAGAATCGGCCTCATCCAGCATATCTATGCCAAAGATAAGTTAATGGACGAGGTGATGAAGATGGCACGGGAGATTGCCTCCTACAATCCCGTGGTCATGCAGGCCGCCAAACGCGCCTGCAACGTGGCCATGTCTTACCCTCTCGAAATAGGTTTGAATTTCGAAACCGCCACCTCGGCCTATACCATGAAAGATTCTCAACCGGGGTCCGGTCCTTTCACTATAAAGTAATCTATATAGTTCCGGTATAGTGACTTCATCAAAAGCAGGTTGAAAAATGCCCAGTATAGTAGCAGTTAACAGAAGCGATAAAAAAGGGACGGCCAAACACCCTCTGGATTGCGGGCTATTGCAGGAAAAGGTCGGCCTGGTAAGCGATGCTCATGCGGGTGGGGAAGAGAAAAGGGAGATAAGCTTGCTGGCGATAGAGAGCATAGGCAAAATGAACGACGAAGGTTACGATTTCAAGCCCGGGGATTTCGCTGAGAACCTGACAACCAGGGGGATAGACCTGGTTGCGCTTCCGATCGGAGCTCAATTACAGGTCGGAGAAAAGGCAATATTGGAAATAACTCAGATAGGCAAACAGTGCCATGTGGGATGCGCTATATTTAAAAAAGCAGGCAAATGTATTATGCCCAGGGAAGGGGTCTTTGCACGGGTCATTCGCAGCGGTGAGGTAAGGGCGGAAGATAAAATAAAAATACTCTGAGACTTTTTTTAAGAACTGGCTGCCGAGCCAGGATTCGAACCTGGGCAAATGGATCCAAAGTCCATCGTGCTACCACTACACAACTCGGCAGTGCGGTTTTAAGGTTATCATACAGCTTTTGCAGCGGTCAATCCAACGTTATTTAGAAAATTGCATGCGACCTAAACTTTTCAATTATGCGGGCGTTTTACAAGCATAGATAATAAATGAAAGGAGCCGGATGATGATACAAATTAAGCTTACGCAGATCATCGACAAGGATAACAGGTTGCTGATCCTATTCGGCGGAATGTTGATCGATATCATATTGTTGATCGCCCTTGTCGTCTACGCCGGCATACAATTGGCTAGCTGATATCCGCTTCCCTGTGAAATTATCAAGGCCGCTGTTGGTGAACAGCGGCTTTTTTGTGCAGCTTTATTGTGATTAAAAATAAAATTATTGAGACTGGTGCCGAAGGTCGGACTCGAACCGACACGAGAGTTGCCCCTCAACAGTTTTTGAGACTGCCGCGTCTACCATTCCGCCACTTCGGCCTATCGGCAAACAAACGGTGCCGAGGCCCAGAATCGAACTGGGGACACGTAGATTTTCAGTCTACTGCTCTACCGACTGAGCTACCTCGGCGCGAGCGATATTTTAGCTTTTAGATAACCGGAGTGTCAATTTTCTAAGATTCGATTTGAATGCAAAAATCAGTGCATTACCATGCAAGCATATAAAACATTGAATTGACGTCTGATTGCCATTAAAATAGTTTCTGATTACTTTTACAGGAGAACAATGCTGAAGAAATTTTTTCCGTGTTATATGTGTGGAGTTAAAAACAGGATGGGCGATGAAACCTGCCGTAATTGCGGAGCGCCTTTCCAATACTACTGCCCGGACTGCGGCTCTCCCGTTAAAGCAAGCCAGCCCCAGTGTACCAGTTGCAGTAATACGTTAACCTGGCCTTTTGATGAGGATCAGCAGTCGGGCCAGGGCGGAAGACAAGCCGAAAGCCAGAAAAGGGGGAAAAGAGGCTCCTGGCTGGCGCCACTATTGGGGTTAGTTTTAGTTATTGCTGTTGCGGCGGTCGGCATATTTGGGCTAACGAAATTCCTTGAAACACCGTCTCATCCACGCCCGGTTGACAATACTTCGCAGTCTCCGGTCAGCCAAACAATGGTCTGGGATAATGTCCCTCCGCAAATAAGTGATATAGCCGTCGATAATATTTCCTATAATTCGGTGGAGATAAGCTGGCTAACAGATAAGCCGTCCACCAGCCAGGTACTGTGGAATACAATAGGTGAATATGCGGTCACAACTCCGGAAAAAGAGGCTATGGTGACGAAGCACACGGTTGACCTGATGGATCTCAGTCCCAAGGCTATATACTATTTCAAGGTGAAGTCCGTTGATCAATATCGAAATGAAGCGATCTCAGAACAAAAGTCCTTCGGCATCGGTATTAGCCAGGGAAGCACTCAGATCGTTATATTGAACCATTCGATGTCTATTGAGGAATTACCGCCCGCCCCCACACAAACTTATATCAAGGGAGAGATTAAAAATACCGGTGACCTGCCTGTGCTGACCAAAGATATTGAGGTGCCGATCTTGATTACCATAGCGGGCAAGCCGGGAAGCGAGATTCTGGCGACTTTAGATTCTAACAATGTGGAAATGAAACCCGGCGATTCTATAAAATTCTCGGCCACCGTTCCCAACGAAACCGACCCCAATACTTATAATGTCTCGGTCCGCATAAAGGGGCAGTGATGAAAGGCTTAACCTCCCAGCCTGACCAGGGGAACACCCTCGGAACAAAGCGGGCATTCCGCGGGCTTATAGGTCTGAGTGATTGATCTCAAGCAGCTAAAGATTGGGAATCCGAGGTCCATTTTTCGTTCGGATCGGTCAACTAAAATCCCGATACCGACAATGAGTCCGCCGGATGATTTGACAGCATTGATCACCTCTATTACCGAACCACCCGTTGTGAGGATATCGTCTACCACCAGCACACGGTGACCTTTTTCGATGGCAAGTCCACGGCGAAAGACCCGTGTTGTTCCTTCTTTTTCTGCAAAAGCGCATCGTATTTTAAGCTGCCGGGCGGTTTCGAAGGCCAGTATCACACCTCCAAGCGTGGGGCCGGCAACCACCTCAATACGCTCATTTTTATAATGTTCAGCTATCAACTCGCAAAGTTGTGAAGTATATTCAGGATATTGCAGGTTCTTGAACTTCTCCCAGTAAACCGGTGAATGCAGGCCTGAAGTCAAAAGGAAATGGCCTTCCATCAAAACCCCCGCATCCTTGAATATTTTCAACAATTTTTTTTCATCCATGGCCATATCCCCGCGCCATCCAGTATTAATCTATCTTATTGCCTTTGACTGCATCGACTATTACCAGGATAACCAGGATGCCGACAATTACGCCGAATACCGGTATCATCACGTAGCGTATATCAGGGTAAGCTGCCGTCCAGTAGCGGAACCATACCTTGCCTATGATATCATCGCCGGGCACCAGCCAGCCGGTATGAGAATCATTGCTGTTATTACGATTATCGCCCAGTACGAAGTACTTGCCGGGAGGTATAACTTGCTCAGGATAGAAATATTTTGGCGGCTCCTTTATATACGGTTCGGTCAGAGCGGTGCCGTTAACGAACACCTGCTGGTTCATGATTTCCACGGTATCGCCCGGCAAGGCAATTAGCCGTTTGATGAATTGTGTTGTGTGCTGGGTAAAAAACAAATCAAATAAAGGTCTGGCGTCGCTGCCGGGAGCATATAGTACTATGACATCGCCGCGTTTTGGGTCATCAAAATGGTATTCAAGCTTATTTACGATAATGAGGTCTCCCTCATAGTACGTAGGCTGCATGGAGATATTGAAAACCTCAAAGCTTTTTATGGAAATCTGGAGGCAGATAAAAATGACTACTGCTATAAGAAGCGTTATCAGGAATTCTTTAAATAATCTCAAAACCGGTCCTTGAATTGGATTTGGATAATTATATGATATAAGCCGTCTTTCCGCTAATAGTGCTAAACCTCAAACTGAATGTTATCGTTCTAATAGACGTAAATAAAGGCAAACTAATAGTTGCTTTTAACTGGATAGCAGGCAATAATAATTTTCAGGAGGTAAAGATGAGATTACAGAGTTCTATTTTGGTTGGTGTGCTTCTATTTATAATCAGTTTGGCTTCCGGCGGATGCGCGCCAGCTCCGGCAATCGTATATCAGGGCCCTCCCGCTGTAGCCAGCTCAGGAGGCATTATCGTCAGTCAGCAAAACCTGGGATTGTGGGTGGACGGGCAGGGCAAGACGACCGGTGTTCCCGATGTTGTCGCACTGCAACTGGGTGTGCAGTCAGAGGCTAATACGGTAGCCCAAGCTCAAAAGGCGGCTGCCGATGCCATGGATAATATCATGCAGGTGCTGAAAAGCGGTGGCATTGCGGATAAAGACATTTCCACATCGCAGTTCAGCATTCAACAATTGACACGCTGGGACGATAAACAAAATACCAATATAGTTATTGGATATCAGGTTTCCAACATGGTGACCGCCAAGATCAGGGATATTACTAAGGCAGGAGCAATAATCGATGCCGCTGCAGAAGCGGGCGGCGACCTGATCAGGGTCAACAGCATAAGCTTTATGGTGGATGATCCCACACCGCTACAGAAAATAGCCAGGGAGAAGGCTATCCAGGATGCTATGGACAGGGCCAGGCAAATGTCGCAAGTATCGGGAGTTAAGCTCGGCAAACTCTTGTATATAAGCGAAAGCACCCCCTATGTGCCTTATACAGAAACCAATTACATGAAAGTGGCTGGTGCAGCGGTACCATCTGCAGCCCCCACGTCTATAAGCCCGGGTGAGCTGGAATTTCAGGCCAGCGTGCAACTGGTTTACGAAATTAATTGATTCGTTAACCGGATATTCTGTCCAACTAACCCTTCCGATTTTCGGGGGCCAGTTTTGCTAAATTAAGTTCGGGGATGCTAAAATGACTTAAATTTAGACGGTTGTGCCTTGGATATGACCGTCTGACATTTATACCTGTACCCCGTTTATCCGCATCGTTTTTGTATTACGAATTAATTTGAATAAAATGCTGGCAATTTTCATTGACTTCATGGCATATTCGTTATCACTGGCCGAGTTGGCGCTCGGCTATACCAGCCCTAACC
>CAWJIA010000008.1:0-22214 GCA_963842805.1 uncultured Chloroflexia bacterium
AGTCTGCAGCCGGGCGTGTGCCGCCGCCGGCCCAGATTTCAGCCAGACTGTTTCGCTCGATTTTGCGTTTTATCAATCTGTCCAGCCCCTTGTCCCATATCTCACCGTCGATAATAGCAGCTACAGGCTGAGTCATATCGAGCTGATTTTCCAGCTCCGCTTTAGTAAGCCGCGTATTAAGCACAACAGATACAGCCCCAAGCTTGGAGATGGCTAGAAAAACCGGAGGGAAGGCATCGTCATTTTTCAAAAACACCGCCACCCTGTCTCCCTTACCAACCTTATAGTTGCCGGCCAGCGCCGAGGACAGGGCGTCAACCCTCCTGCCGAGCTCGGCGTAGGTGATGCTGACATCACCGAATTTTATCGCCTGGCGCTGCGGGTGCTTGTCTACTGCATTCAAAAACATGCTGTAAACACTCGCAGGACGGTTGGCGTAAACATTCACCAGGGCATTGCCGATCTTCTTTTGTTCAAACTTAAATTTAATGTCCATTGCAAGCTCCTGCCGGTGACTCATGCCATGTTTCTATGAGGACGGCAACCGATGATATATGCAAATTAGAGACCTTAAACCTGGCCGTAGCCCCAAACCTACGAGGAAGGCCACAGGTCGCCGGCAGCTTGCTCCAGGCCAAGTTCTACTAGCTTCTGTCTTGAAGGCTTGCCCGTTTCCCAGTCCCACTTTCTATAATCGTAATATTCCCTGAGCATCAGGCCCATATCAGGAGATTTACCTTCAGTGCTTCCTTCTGTTAGCGCCTGGATACAGATGCGGGGCATTCTGTCATCTTCTCTGCTTACGCCAAGTTTATTATTGATTGCCCTTTTTATATTGATTGACCTTTCACCGACGGTATTAAGGTCGGTGGGGGTGTAGTCCGATCCGGTGATATTGCTGAGCATCTCGCTTATCTGTGTTGCAGAGAGGGGGGCGAACTTGCATAAAAGCAGCGAATCAAAGACCTCGTTATAGTTCTGAACTATAGCTGAGACTTCAGCTTTTCCTTCCGACTTGAGTCTGTCGCTGGGAGCAATACCCAGCTCGGGCACGGACAGGGAGCCAAGGTCGAATCTATAGTGGGTGCCCTTTAAATGGCAGGCGCCCCGCGGCCCTGTGGCATAGCATAGCGCCTGACCCTGAAAAGCCCTTGCATCGTGCATGGGCAGTTCCAGCCCTTTGACATGCGCAGCTTCCTCCGGGTCAGCCTTCAACTCTTCAGCCATTCTTCTTACGCCTTCACCCAGCAACTCGCCTATGCCCTGCCGGTTGGCAATCATCTCGACCAGCCTGACAATCAGGTCGCCGTTTCCCCACTCGATTTCCATGCCCGCCCTCTCCTTCGTAAGGATGCCCTTCTCGTAGAGGTGCATGGCATAGGCTATGCTTACACCTGCCGACATCGTGTCCAGGCCGTAAGCGTTGCACAGGTGATTGGCCATGACGATCGAGTCGAGGTCGAAGTTCATGCAGAGCGATCCGAAGGCTGCCGCCGTTTCATATTCCGGGCCATGGATTTCATCTATACCATTGAAATGCTTCACCACCCGAGCACACATCATCGGGCAACCGTAACAGGCGTCTTTAGCTGCGTTGTAGGTTTCCTTGAGAGCTTTCCCGCCTATTTTTTCAGCAGGGAAGACGCTTTTGGTGAAGTACTTGGCGGGGACGTCCCCCAGCGCCATGCCCAGTTCCATATATACCAGCGTACCTAATTCCCGGTATATGGGGTTCATATAATGAGATATAACCGTATTTCGAGCCTGCTTGGTGAGTTCGTCGATTTTTTCTTTGTTCGCCGGTTCCGGCTTTAAATTTCCGACCGCCACAACAGCCTTTAGCTTCTTGGAACCCATTAAGGCGCCAAGCCCGCATCGCCCGGCAGCTCTGCCTTTGTCATTCATAACGCAGGCATATGGCACCAGTCTTTCGCCGGCCGGCCCTATGCAGGCAACGCTCACGCCGGCATCTTGCAGTTCATCTTTTAGTTTTTTCTGGGTCTCGTAGGTATCAATGCCCCAAAGGCCGGATGCGTCCCTGATTTCTGCGTTGCCGTTGTTCAAATACAGGTATACCGGCCTATCTGCTTTACCTGTTATGATGATGCCGTCGAAACCTGAGGCTTTGAGCTTGAAGGGGAATGTTCCCCCTGTGGTAGACTCACCCCATATACCTGTAAGCGGAGATATACCGCATATCGCAAGGCGGCTGACCATCGGGACCTTGGTGCCGGTGAAAGGGCCCGTAGCAAAGACCAACGGGGTGTCGGGCGACAGGGCGCTCTGCCCGGGATTAATCCTGTCGTACATTAACATGGCAGCAAGGCTGGAGCCGCCAATGAACTTCTTCAGGTCATCTTCTTTGAGTTCCAGGACTTCTGTTAACCCGGTACCCAGGTCCACCTGCAGGAACTTGCCGTGATAGCCAAACATGGTTCTACCCCTGTTATTTCTTTTGAATGACGAGATCGCCGCGGCCCATATCCACTAGCACCTTGGGGAACATCACGAATGCCGGCTTTATCACCGGTAAGAGCTTTAACATGGCAACGATGTTGCCTCCCTGGCTGATCTTCCCCTTGGCCACCGCCGCCACCGGGTTTTCATAACCGTGCCAGAAACTGTGTGAAAAATCGGCCGACTGTTTAGACCAAACATCTTCCTTGACATCGCATGGCCCCAGGTAATAGCTGCCGTAATACCCGGGTTTCGACGGCGGATTTTTTAAATCTATGGTTATCTCGCCGTCCGGGTCCGTATATATGAATTTGATGATGATCCCGGCGCTGCCAAACTTTGGCCCTATTTTCTCGTCTGTGAGCAGGCGCTCCATTAAGTGGCCGTAAATATCGTAAAGCTGAGTGGTATCCTTATAGTAATGACCCATTTTATACCTCCTGCTGGCAAATCTACTTCGCTCACCGTTATGGAAGCGAGCCGGGATCAGGGATGGCTATTACAGTGCGAATTGGCTGCGGCTTATTATCTCGTCCTGGGCTACCCCGCTCAGGTCGGTAAAATACACTGAATAGCCGCTTATCCTAACCACTAAATCGCGATATTTTTCCGGATGTACCTGGGCGTCTTTCAGCTTCTCCGTGCTTATCATGTTAAACTGGACTTGAAAACCTCCCCGCTCAAAATACCCTTTTACTAAAGCCGTGAGGTTATCCGGTTTAACCTTGTTTCCGGCAAATCTTAGGTTAAGGTTACATCCGTTATATACCCTGACAAGGGGGAGCTTGGTCACTGAATTCATGACGGCAGTAACACCTGACACGGCGCTGCCTTCGCTGGGAGTGAGGCCGTTCCCCAGAATTGCGCCGGCGGCCCTGCCGTCCGGGGTCGCACCTGTAAAAGCGCCGAAGGCAATATGGAATGCCACGGAGAATATCCCGGGCCAAAAAGCGCCGCCCCTGAAATTCTTATATTTTGCCAGTTCATCGCAATAGTGATTCACTACCCTGGCGGCCATGGCATCGACTTCGTCATTATCGTTTCCATACTTGGGTACCTTGTTCAGAAAGTAAGCTTTCTTGTCTTCATTGTCCAGCCAATCATTGCTCAGCCACTCACACAGCTCGCCGATAGACACCTTCCTATCTTCAAAGACCGCCTTCTTCATTGAGTACAAGCTGTCCGCAGCGTTGGAGAAACCCATATACTGCACGCCGGTTGAATTGTAAATAGCGCCTCCCCGTGTCAGATCAATACCTTTTTCCAGGGGCCCCTCGATCATGGCCGATGCAAAGGGGGAGGGAACCATATCCGCTATGGCCCTGTCCAATGCATTCATGCCCTTAACCACCTGGCCCAGGAAATGGGACACTTGAGCAGCATAGGCATCCCAGACATCTTCAAAAGAGGTAAAGCCAGCGGGATCGCCGCTCTCCAGTCCCGACTGATAGCCAAAGATATTATCAATGCCGTTGCTCAGCGCAAACTCCACGCATTTGATTCCATTAAATTGGACGGCAAAGGTCGAGCCGAAGGTCTTCCCCTGGGCGTTCGCCTCAAGGCATCCTACTACACCGTAATTGCGGGCATCCTCCAGCTTGTGGCCGCCCATAACCAGGGACTTTACGATGGCATCATCGTTGAAGAGGTGCAGCGGCACGCCGTCCCTGGCGTAATCTGCCGCTTTCACGAAAAATCCCTCAGGAGCTTTGGAACCCAGGCGGACGCCGAAATTGGGCTGGACCGTGCGGATTTCAGCAAAGGCATCGAGCCCAATGTAGCTCAGCTCGTTGGTGGCATCGTTGCCGCCTATGCCGACTCCTCCGACGGTCACGTTCTGCGTCGTCTTCCCCTCGGCTCCCTCACCACCGGGGATGAAAGCCTCCTCAAGGACATTCCATATCTCGTTGGTTTTCAGGAAAAGCAAAGCGAGCAGTTCCTGGGCCTTGTCAGTGGTGATTTTCCCTGTTTCCTTATCGGCTTTGTAGTACGGATAGAGGATCTGGTCTATTCGCCCTAGCGAGATAGAATTGCCGCCCGATTCAATCTGGGAAATCAAGTGGATAAAATAGACGCTTTGCACCGCCTCGTGGAAAGAAGCTGCCGGGTGTTCGGGCACACGGTCACAGACCCGGGCTATCTCTCTCAGCTCAGCGGCACGCACGCCGTCGCTCTCGGTTTCCGCCATTGACCGTGCCAGATCGGCATAGCGCCGGGCAAAACTGTGTGCCGCCTTGAGGGAGCGTATGACAGCTTGATAAAAAAATCCCTTTTCCGAAGACTGTTCCTCGCTGGACAGCGCCGCATATTTTCTCTCAGACTCTTTTATAAGGCCCGCGAGGCCGATTTTAAGGACCTTTGGGTGGTCCATCGTGAAATGGCCGATGCCATAAGTGATCTCCAACATCATGGTGAAGATATACTTATCCATATCGGCAGCCACGTCCGCCGGTATCAGTTCCTCAAGGTGCTCCTCTACAGTCTTGCCCTTCCAGAACGGAAGGATTTCATCCCGCAGCTCCTGCTGCTCGCCGGCGGTAATATGCGCCCGCTGCAAAACCCTTTTATCGAAGTTCTCCAGGTCTCCTTCCATCCATCTGGACTTGTTCTCCGGGAAAAGCGGCGCTCCCTTAAGTTTGCTGGTCCTGCAGCCTACTATTATCTCGTCATCTCTAATGATAACGCTGATGTTATTCAGGATGTGCTCTAATGCCAGGCTCATCCGTGCCAGGGGATTCTCGGTCCAATGCCTGGACATAGATTGAGTCAGATAGCGTGCCCGCTCGACACATACCTCCTGAGGAGCATCGATGATGCGCTCCCTGAGCCTTCCCACTCTAGATCGCGGCGCTGTAGTTACGGAACCACTTCGTTCTTTCATAGCGGTCTCCTTTTGGATATGGCTGTTACACCTTGATATCCATGAAATTCACAAGGATATTATCCCTGACCGACACGGGCAGCCATTTGTTGATCATCATAAAAAATGAGTCCCTGAAAGCCATCTGATTATGCAGCTTGGGCTTATCCGACTTTAACACCTTGACAATTATCTGAGCCCCCTGGATGGGCGTGGGCGCCGTTTTGACAAGCTCGTTATCCTTATCTATAAACCTCTTGGCCCTTTCCCTATAAGGCGAACCCTCGGGCGGAAGGTGATGGATTTTGGCGGCAAATTTGGTAGAAACCTGTGCCGGTTCGATCAGGGCCACGCGGATGCCGAACGGTGCTACCTCCAGTCGCAGGGCATCGACCATGCCTTCGATGGCGAACTTGCTGGCCGTATAGATGGATTCAAATGGGAAGGGGATCTGGCCGACCAGCGAAGACATGGCAATGAGTTTGCCGCCGCCCTGCTTTCTCAGCGAAGGGATGAAAGCCTGGAAAATGGCGGCACAGCCAATGACGTTGATCTCGAGGCATTTTAAAGCCTTTTCCAGATTAACCTCTTCGAAGGGGTCGAAAAAGCCTATGCCGACGTTGGATACCACGGTGTCCACCTTGCCGTACTTTTGCAGTACCTGGTCGCGGAATTTGAGGATGCCGGGCCGGTCCGTGATGTCCATTGTAGTCAGCAAATGGTCTCCCCCGATTTTGCTCAACTCCTCTCGCAGGGAATTAACGCCTGCTTCATCTACATCGAAACCGGCGATAGAATCTCCGGACTGGGCCAGGAGTTTCGCTACGTCCCGCCCCATGCCGTCCGCCAAACCGGTAATAACTATTGTTTGAGCCATATCAACCTCCGCTTTTAATAAATTACCAATGATCAAGGTCAATTATTGAGTTATCTGAGTCTTGTACCACTCCTTCATCTGGTCCATTGATTTTGTGAAGTCGGGATACAAGAACTTGTAGCCGGTCTTCTTGAGCTTTGAATTATCCACTACGTAGTCATCGTAAAGATACCTGACGGCATCAAACTCCAGGTCCGGCACCTTCCCGCCGGCCGTCATGCCGTTAATCTTGGCCACAATGCCTACCAGCCAGAGAGGCAGGTGCAATGAAGGTGGTTTTGTATCAAAGGCAAGCGCCGCCATGGTCAGGGCTTCTTCAACGGTGGGATGGCTGTCATCGGCTATGTTGTAGACCTGCCCCACGGCCTCATCCAGGTGGGAGAGGTATTCCACGGCTGCAGCCACATCCTCGGCCCGCACATTAGATAGAAGCTGCGTGCCCTTCCCGGGAATAGCAGTGATGGAAGTCGGCCTGGAGAAGGCTTTGCCGGCGCCGTCGGTGCAGCGGGGTCCATACACGGTGCAGGGGCGGGTCATCACCACAGGCAGCCCCTCCTTGATCCTCTGCAGCACCTTATTCTCGCCGTCCCTCTTACTTCTGCCATAATCATCCTGCGGCTCCCTGGGGCCGTCCTCGGTAAAGGGGGCCCCCCGATAGGGGCCGTAGGCACTGGTGGAAGCGACGTGTACGAATCTTTTGACTTTGGCCTTGAGCGCCAGCCCGGTTATACACTCCACCCCCAAGACGTTCGTGGGATAAAGCTTCTTATAGGGTGTGGAAAAATTGCAGATTGCGCCGAGGTGAAACACCCTGTCCACATTACCTTCAAACAGGGCCGGGACGGTCTCCGGCTTGGTAAGGTCGGCGGCAACATACTCCACGCCGAGCTTATCGAAGAAGGATGTGTCCTTACGGGGACGGGCGGTAGCCCTGACTCGAACGCCTTTTGAGACCAGGTATTCAACCAGATGGCTCCCCATGAAACCTGCAGCGCCGGTGACTAAGGTTGTGCCGTTAAACTCCATGTATATCATACCTCCCGGTTCGTTCTCTTGGACTTTGTCTTTTCCTGCCTGGGGGATTGGCAGGATTTAGAAGGAGATTGTTTTCACGGATCATTATACTATTTCGCTGTATATATGCAAGCTCAAACGTAAATTGACCGGTCAATTAACAGAAGACGACCTGAAACGGCCCTTCGATGTCTAAGCATTCGCCAAGGGCATAAATTGGGGGAGATTCAAGTGGTTATTCTCTTAGAATAACCTACCACTGGACAAACATCGGGATCATTGCTCAACTGTAGGTATACCTATATTGAAGGTAAGGGGTATGCCTTGTCAATGGCATAGCTGTAATTAGCAATGTGCGAAAGTCACTCAATCATGTTCACGCCCGTAGGGAAACAAATGCCAGCAGGGCTGGCAATAATTCAGCCCCTCCGGCAAATAGTGAAATCCCGCCAGACTATTTGGCTCTGTTTACTTCTGCAGTATATCGCGGAGCTCACGCTTGAGGACCTTCCCCACAGAGCTCGTGGGCAGCTGGTCCATGAAGACAAGCTTCTTGGGTATCTTGTACGGAGCCTCGCGCGCCTTAATGAACTCTATAATGCTGGCACTGGTCGTATCGCTTTTCTCCACGCCGGGCTTCAGTACCACGGCGGTGGCCACCAACTCGGAGCCGGGACGATTAGGATCGGGTATACCCACGGTTGCCGCCATAGCTACATCGGGATGTGCCGCGATGATATCGTCAAGCTCGCGGGTGAAGACCTTGAACCCGGATACATTGACCATGTCCTTGAGCCTGTCGACCATCCAGAAATAACCGTCCTCGTCCATGCGCACGATATCACCGGTATAAATCCACCCATCGCGCAGGGTGTTGGCAGTTTCCTCGGGCTTGTTATGGTACCCCTTGGTGAAAACCTGCGGGCCGCGAGCCACCAGTTCGCCTGACTCTCCCTGCGGCACTATTTCCTTGGTCACGGGGTCAACCACCTTTATCTCAGTATCGCAGATGGGGATGCCAATCGATCCGGCTTTTTTCATACCGTAGCGCGGTAAACTCGTCGTTATGGGGCTGGTCTCTGTCATGCCCAGGACCTCGATTATTTTGCCCTTTCCGACAATAGATTCAAGCTCCTTGATATTTTCTGGAGGGAATGGGGCCGCACCACTCAGGCACCATTCGAGGTTAGAGAAATCGATTTCCTTGAAAGCCGGATGCCGGGACAGCTCGATATATATGGTGGGCACATTGACCAGGATGGTGGGCTTATGTGCCTTTATCAGGTTGATAACGCCCGCGATGTCCCTGGGATTGGCAACCGCCACCTGCGCGTTACCCATGGCCATACTCCACATGCCCAGGGCAAGGCCCGCCTGGTGGAAAAGAGGGAACGCCGACAGCACCGTGGTAGATCCCATCTTGGTGTCCACCCAGGTTGTGATCTGCAAGATGTGGTGCACCATGTTGTTGTGCGTCAGCGTCGCACCCTTGGATGGCCCAGTGGTACCCCCCGTATACTGCATCAGGCAGTTGGCACCAGGATCCATCCGTAATTCAGGTTGAGTTGCAGGATAATTCTTGACGATATCCATATAGTGTTCTATATTTATGCCAGGTAGCGAGGGCAGGGCGCCCGGCGAAGAAGGCTTATCGGTGGGCAGAAAATCAGCAATGCCGACCATGGCCACTAGTTTAACGCCGGTATTAGCGATTATTGCGCCGACGTTGCCCCACAGCAGGTCCATGGCCACCAGGGCCCTGGCACCGGAATCGTTGAACTGGTATTCCAGCTCCCTCTGCGTGAGCAGGGGGCTGACGCCCGTGAGCACACACCCGGCCTTTAATATCCCCAGTATAGAGATGTAGTACGCCGGTACGTTGGGCAAGTGTACGCCCACCACGTCGCCCGGCTTAAGTCCCTTCTCCCTGAGGAAATTTGCAAACCTGTTGGACATAGTGTCCAGTTCAGCGAAAGTTATGGGTGCCCCGGCATAGTAGACAGCCACCCTGTCCTTCACCTTCCCTACGGTTTCCCGGAATACTTCTGAGTACAACTTTTGGGGGTACTTGAGCTTTTCCGGGACATGCTTATCGTAGTGCTTGAGCCATGGTTTTCCGCTGTACGGGTTCTCCATTTTCTACCTCCCAATCTACCAATTAAGCAAATATGCGCTTATAAAGATATTATATCATAGCCAACCGCCTGAGCCTCAGTTTAATACGAGAAATCAAGGATCATATTTCTGTCGGCTACCACTGCGTGCCATTGCCCTACAAGAGAGGCATCGGATTATTCTGATTTGAGAAGCTGCTTTTCACCAGCGCAATCTCACGTTCAATTATTGTGATTACATTCCGCACGGGCATTCACAAAGAAAAGAACTGCACCGTTCAACGCATAGTGGTATTTCCCTCGGGCCGAAGGTCTGCCAATACGAGGGAAGGCATCAAGACCAAGAACGCCCCCTCCTCCGCAGCCTAAACAATGGAGAGAAGTCTAGTATGGCCAATCGCTTTCAGATCAACCAGCACCGGATAGCCTATAGCTTTATCGCCAGCCGCGATGGTGAATACTGCCTTATTTGCAAGAGCAGCCCTGAGAAGGTGAAGCTGCAGATAGACCACGCCGACAACAACCCCTCCAACTGGGAGCCTGATAATCTTCATCTTCTTTGCCAGACACATAACCTGCAATTTCGTTCCGTGCAGGTGACCAAGAAGCTCCGCACCATCCGATGGTATAGTGCTAAAAATGTGTGTGTGAGAGAGAGAAGGTATGGAAGCATAAGCACCAAAGTGGCCAAGGACACATTGGAATATCGATCTGGCAGTGTGGAAATGAAAGCTAATAGCATGTTTGAACCTGTATTCACCGAATGGCTCTTACAGAACCTGCCGATGCCGAAGAGCGAAGCCATTTACTCAGGGGCACAGATAGCCGGCTGTAATCCTGTAACCTGCGAACGCTATTTGAAAAAGCTTACCTCTGCGGCAGGTCCACTTAACGAATTCAGAAACGACATGGGCACGGCTACCATTGACTTCAAGCCCGATCTCAAGCAGGCTCCCACCGATAGTCTCGAACCAGGCAAACTACGTGGCCGTGGCGCTCCTGCAGATACCGTGCACGAGCTAAGAAGGCACCGCTCCAAGAGGCCGAGAAAGGAGGTCAAAGATTAACATGTCATCCCAAAATGCTATCAATATTGAGTATATCGAGATTGGGAATCTAAAGCCCGACCCCGCCAACCAACGTTGTATCAGTGACCAGGAATTAGAGGCCCTCACCCGCAGCATACGAGAGTTCGGCCTGGTCGACCCTATCATCGCCCGAAATGAGGATAAGACGGTAATTGGCGGCCACCAACGGCTGCTAGCCGCACGACGCCTCGGCTACAAGACTGTGCCGGTGGTGTGGGTGGATCTGACAGTGGAACAGTCACGTTTGCTGAACATCGCACTGAATAAGATCTCCGGCTCGTTCGATCAGGAGTTACTGGCCAGGCTATTAGAAGACTTAAACCGTGTACCCGACCTTGATCTGACGCTTTCCGGCTTTGAAGAAGATGAACTAAAGAAGCTGCTTAAGAGCCTGAATGCCAGGGAGAAGCGGGAACAGGTGGAAAACTTCGACTTGGAGGAGGCTATTAAAACCGCACGGAGCGCACCTGTGGCCAAACGGGGCGACCTGTGGCTGCTGGGCGACCACAGGCTGGCATGCGGCGATTCGACGAACCGTGAGGCCGTACAGCGCCTTGTTGGCCAGTCCAGGGCGACGATGTCATTCACAGACCCTCCATACAATGTTGATTACGGGAACCACGGCGGTGCACCTCAGAAAGGCATCAGGCGCACGATAGCTGACGACTATCTGACCAAGCCTTTTGCTTTTAGCGAACTACTGGCTCGGGTTCGCGCGTTGATGCGGCGAGACACGTTATTTAAAACATCCAAACTGCAGCCCGGTGACATGATATAGAACCACGACGTTCGTTTGCACCTGGCAAACATCACCGATGCCCAATATAGCGCACACTATGACGAGATGGTGACGGGTCTCCAGGCACTCGTGGACTCAGGCCGGGTGCAGTCGGGCACAGTGGCGCGGCTGGACACGGTGCCAGTGCCATTCCTCAGAAAGGTACCTCTGCTGGAGGGCGCATGGTTGGACCGGTACGTTGTGGAATTGGCCGAGTATGGCTCACTGCTACGTGTTAAGGGCTACGAAGCTTCAGAGGATCAGGACGAGCATCCGCTTGTGTCAGTGCAATTTGTAAGCCATGACGGGAAAGAGGTCGACCAGGTCGTGCATGATAAATTATTTCAACCGGCAGCCGGCGCTAGTCGCATAAGCCGGAAGAGCCAGGGAGCTCCAAGGACCACCCAGCCACCAACCAGCCCATAACGCAGGAAACGGAATATGGCTCCTAATGCAGTCCCATCGGGTGGGAACACTGCCTTGAGCCCCAGGTAAAGCGCCAATAAAACTATAATACCTATAAGAAAACGCACTACGCGATGCCACCAAGGTCCGCGTACACTGAATGAAACATATCGCCGCGCGAATACCAAGCCTACGGCTATCCCGAACAATGTACCTGAACTGCTGAGCGCTTCAGCACTGCGATTAAGCAAAAGCAAAAACACCGGGACTCCCATGGCCAGCAAAAGCTGTAGCCACAGATTAAGTCCAGATAGCCATTTCCCCAGTGGATACCTGACCGCAATATAAATAGCGAGCAATATAGAGCCGATAATCCAGCCAGCAAGCACGTCCGTTGGAAAGTGTACCCCCAGATAGACACGTGAGAACCCGATTAGCAAAATTATAGCGACAGCTACGATCCAGAACCATGTCTTCCGAACTCTGATGGCGATTGCGCCCCACACCGTGACCACCAATTGCGCATGCCCGCTCGGCATCCCGTATCCGTCAGCCTGAGAAAGCTTCAGGCCGGGATTGAGGTCGAAGGGACGCGGCTGCTGAAATAGATCTTTCAAAATGATATTAAGAGAGTTTGAAAGCAGGAAGAAGACGGCCAGCACCGCACCGAAGCTGTAGTCGATGCACCAGAGAATCAAGGGTAAGAGGACCAAATAGAACTGCTCCTCACCCGCAAAAGTGATACCGCGGAAAACGCTGTCGAGCAAGGGACCATGTACCTGCTGGATGGCTATGATCAGATTAATTCCCCATTGCCAGATTGATTCCATATACTGCCCCCTTTTTATTTAACCAGCAAATCTCCTTTTACCATACGATCCAAGTTAAACTTCAAGAGCTCATTCGTACGGCAGCTTATTGGTTGGCGCTGGCGGACGGGCAAGAGCGGATGAGCACTGTCAACGACTTCATGATCCCAAAACAAGCTGTCTAAAAGCCGATAACCGCTTGCCTCCTTTCAATGAAAGCGTATCAAAAGGGCTGTTAAACAGTCAAAGCGGCAATTGGTCTGCTTTTCACATGTAGTGGATATTTTGTTAAGAACTGCTTTTTATAAGCGCAATCTCACGTTCAATTGTTGTAACTACATTCCGCACGGGCATGCTATCATGTACCTCAAGATACAGGGGTCAGGGGATTGATATCCTTGCGCCGTAGGGCCTTATTTACATTCGTATATACTTCATGGCGATGCCGACAGGACTGCTGCTGCCGTAAACCGCAGCAGCCCCAGGCATGAGATACTATTCTTCGAACCCGGTGATCTTCTTTGTTCTTTCCTCCCAGTTGACACCCTGTTTTTTCAACCACCTTACGCGCAGGAGATAATAGAGTGTAAAGATAATCGTAATGCCTATCAATATTCCGATAATCAGCATTGTATTCTTATAATCCAGCAATACCAGCACAATGAAGGGGAGGCTGGTAACTGCGGTGAGTATAGCAAAGACGATGAGCCAGGGTTTGGACAATTTGATATACGCCTTCTTATACGCTTCTGGAAACTTAGTGGGCAGTCTGATCACTGCGAAGGCACTGACTATGGTCATAACCAGTATGCCTACTGCAGCCAGGACACCGTAGAAATCCATGTCAACATTTACAAACTGGAGGCACAGGAGCAGGAACAACACCACGAAATATACGCCAATGGCCCGGATGGGGGAAAGTGTCCGTGCATTCACTTTCGCAAGGCCCGAAGGAAGCAGGTTATCGCGTGCCTGTGCCAGTATTTCACGAGGCAGAGCCATGGCACCGGCGTTTATTGCCGTAACTGCGGCAAAAAGCGCGCCAAACCCGATAAAGGCCACCCATCCCTCAGGGAGAAATGTCCTTGCGGAATCTATAACCGGCGACTTCATTTTCATCATGGTATCATAGTCATATGTCGTGGTACTCAGGAAGACCGCCCCCACCAGAACGTAGATGACAAGGACGATCAGGCCTCCAATAAGCATGGAAAGCGGTATATTGCGTTTGGGATGTGTCATCTCCTCACCCATCTCAGCGATCACCTGGAAACCCATGCACGTGGTATAACATAAAATTACTGCAAATACCATGCCTCCTATCCCTTTAGGCCCCACGAAAGACAGCTGAATGGGATGGGTCACTATAAATATTCCGGCAACTATAAATAAACTGAGGGCAAGAACCTTGAAGATGACCATGACTATCTGTACCCAGTTTGCAAGCTGAAGTTTGAAGAGGTAAAGTCCCATGAATACAACCGGAATGCAAAGCGAGAGGATCTTAATCTCAAGCGCTTTGTCAATGCCCCATGACCAGTATGCTGCTATATTGCCCGCAAAACCGATACTGATCACCCCCGAAGCGGCGGCGCCGCCGATTACAGCCCAGATAGAAATAAGACTTCCCAGAAGTGGATTGGCAAGACGGCTGGCGAGAAGGTAACCCATGCCCGCACGCGGCACTGCGCTGGCAGCCTGGATTATCGGTATTACACCGACGGCTGAAATGATAATGGCAATCACAAAAGCCAACCACATGGCATTACCCGAGTTGGCGGCAATCGGGGCGAGCATCGAGTAAATGCCCATGCCGATGATGCTTCCTATCACAAGAGCTATGCCGCCGCCAAGACCGAGGGCGCGGCCCAGTTTGACTTCGCCAGATTGCTCAGGTTCTGTTTGCGACAATTCTTTCCTCCTTACTGTTTATTGTGCGGCATATACGTAGCATCCTGGAAAAAGGTCTCTGTTTCGTATTATTTTTCGCCGGCGCTGTCCTTTTCCCCTCCCAGGCAGGGCACTAGGTTTTCCTGGAAGCACCATTGTACCGTTTCAGGCAGCTTAGTGTGATCGTGGTCCTCAAGCAGAACATGGGTGAAGTCGACCGCATTATAGGTGTGCCAATATAAAACCGGGGCGTTTTTCAGCTCCGGATGCCTCTGGACAAAATCGAGCATTCCAGCAACGGTTTTAGCTGTGTAGGTCAGTTCGAGTTTTATCTTTTCGGTTTCCCGCATGAGCGCCATTGCAGCTTTGCCCGCAGGCGTCACCCGGCCGTATTCGCCGCCAAAGAAATCATGGGTTACATGCACGTCTTCCATGGTGAATTTGAGTGCTGGAACGCTTCTGTCATATTTACGGAGCAGGGCAACCATGCGATTGGCCAGGCGGAATATGTTCTCAGGTTTGGTGATCCAGAGCTCGGCAACCCGTACACCGACGACTTTCGTCTTCATGCCGGCAAGTTTCGTTCCCAGCAAGAGCCCGGCCATAGTACCCTTGGAACCGAGGGCGCAAAAGATATACTCTGGTTCGGGCAACAGGCCGGCATCCACCTGTTTTTTAAGCTCCAGCGCGGCGTTGACGTAGCCCAGGCTACCCAGTGTAGACGAGCCGCCGGGAGATATGAAGTAGACCATGCCGTGCCGCAGGTAGATACCGGCCGTCTGGAAGCCACCGACGAGGGTTGAGGAAGCATAGTGTATCTCAGCGCCGAAATGGCGGTCCAGAAGCAGATTTTCCTGCACGTGGTCAGTCAGCGGCTGGCGTATTAGCACCAGCGCCGTTTTAATGCCCAACCGCCCGGCATGGATGGTCGTGGCCAGACCATGATTGGTACCGATGCCCCCGTAGGTGACGATCCATTTAAAGCCCTTTTTCTGAGCATCAGCCAGCAATAAATTCCAGCTTGCGCACTTTGTTGCCGCCGTAAAACTCGGATGACTTGTCATCACGTTTTATCCAGATATTTGGATAACCTACGGCATTGCCAAGGTTCTCAAGCTTATGTACAGGCGTCGGCCAGTTTGCCAGCGAAATCCAGGGGAGATGCTTTTCCAGTGCGGGGTATTTTTCAAACAGCGGCAAAGTCATAACTGAGCTCCTTTCAAATCTATTCGATGAAACCTCAAGCTCGAAACCATCAACTCTAAATAAACTCAAAGCTCCAAAAGTTCAAAGCTATATTCCCTAAAGCTCCTTGAGGCCGATCTCTATTATACTGCTGCCGACAAGCCTCACCTTTTGACGGACACCTTCAAGTGAAAAAACCGACTTTCAATTTTAAATTCTCCCTAAGTAACAACTTATTATTAAACGAATAAGGCTATTGTTTATTTGCATCTTACCAATAACTCAGATACACCTTGAAACAATAGCTGTATCAGTAATAAATGATCGAATATTGACATCGAATGTAGAATGGCCTATTGTGGTGGCAATACTAACGGGGAGGTTTATCTAATGCAGGCATACTGTATGAAATGTCGTAAGAAGAGAGAGATGAAAGACACTAAAGCTGTAAAGATGAAGAATGGCAGGCCAGCAACCAAGGGTGTGTGTTCTGTATGCGGAACAAAAATGTACAGGATAGGTAAAAGCTAGCCACTAGCAGAGAATTAATTTTAAAAAGTTAGACACCCGGATAATGGTGACTTGCTTTCTTTTTGTACAAAATGGATGACGCTTACTCGATGATCGCCATGGAGCAAACCCCGGCGCTTGCCAAACCGTGAGTCCTGCCAACCTGGTGTGAATGTGGGTGAGTTTCCCATACCACTTACCAGCGCCATTAAAAATCGAGTTGCTGAGCCATAAAACCCTTGCGAGGACCTTGCCGTATTTTGATGCTAGATACTACGAAGTTCGATTCTTCCGAGCGCTGTAATCTCTGCGGCACCTGCCTTTCTTCCTGCCCTGTACTCAACTTAGAACAGGATAGGTCGATAGCAGAAAAGCAGCGCCTGAACAGCGGACAATCAAACATGGTGCTGGAGAAATGCACCACCTGCCTTTCTTGTGATTTATACTGCCCTAATGGCCTCGACCCCTATGAGCTGATACTACTGCGCTGGAACGAGAGGTACCAAAAAAAGGGGCTCCCGGCGCTGGCGCGCATGGTGATGCCCGGAGACCCGGCATCCATCTGGAGCCAACTCTATACCCTGATGCCGCCGGATGAGCAGGGGCTGATTAAGAACTGGCGCACCAGGAGCGGGAAGTCTGGCAAGGATATCCTGCTAACCGGATGTTTCAGCGCCTTTTCACCCTATCTCACAATGACGCCTTTACTGGCTGGCCTGACACCCTACGGCGACGAGCGCAACTGGTGCAGCGGCGGGCACATCTACCAGCTCGGACTGCTCGATGTGGTGGACCGGGTTGGATTGAGATTGCAGGACGTTTTCAACGAGCTCAGACCCAGAAAAGTGGTGACCCTGATGGCCGCCGAATATGCCATGCTGGGCAAGATCCTGCCGCAGAGGTTTAATACCAGCTTTGACTTTGAGGTCGTGCCGCTGGAGCATTATCTCCTGGATATGCTGCGCAGTGGCAAATTGAAATTAAGCTGCAAGGTGAATAAACGTGTAGCAATACATGATAACTGCTTCTCCAAGGCCGCCGGAGATGCCGTTTGGTCGCCCGTGAGGGAGCTTGTGCAGGCATGTGGGGTGAAAATAAGTGAGATGCAGCATAATAAGGAGGATGCACTATGCTGTGGTTTCGGCGCCGCGGCGGGACGCTTCGACCTCTTCGATCTCATGGCGCAGGGTAAAAAGCGGCTCGCAGAAGCGGAGGCCACAGGTGCTGATTGCCTGGTGGTTTACTGTGCTGCCTGCTACTTCATCTTCTCCGTGGTCAGGGAGCTTGTCGGCAGCAAATTGGAGATCTACCATATCCTGGAGCTGCTGGACATGGCTGAAGGCAGGCTGCCGCTGCACCGGACACGCCGGCGTGCATTCAACATCATTGCCATCATGTCTGCCAACATCACACGCATGCTTTTGCAAAGTGCAGCCCGGCAACGCTTCAGAATCGACCTGGCTACTATCCATGGCGCTCCCTGGCCTGTAGATTTAGATTTCAAGTCTGACCGCCTATGCGCATTTTACAACGGCTTTTTTAATAACTCGGCAATGCAGAATCCTTTTTCTCTTTCCATATTGACAGCGTTGGTGCGGCTGGCGCTGGCCGGCCGGAGGAGGTTTAACCATGGCTGATGCTAAAGAATACAGGTTTCATGATGTGCAGAAGTGCAAGCTCTGTGGCGACTGCCTCTCAAAGTGCCCTGAGATGTCGCTGCCGCTGGAGACCGCCCGCAGGGAGAAGGAGAAGATCAACAAAGGAGAGATGAGCGATCGTGTTTCGCTATCGTGCACCTCCTGCTTTGACTGCGATGATTTCTGTCCCAATGACGCGGCACCCTGCGAGACCATCATGGACTACTGGTGGCGCGAGTACAAGGCACGGGGGCTGCTGGAAAGGTCGCGCTATTTCCTGCCGATGCAAAAGCTCAATTTCCGCAGCTATATATTGGAGAGACTGCCCGCCGACGAGAAGGAAATGGTGGCGAAATGGGACGATAAATCCCCGTGCGCGGAGTTTATTTATCCGGGATGCAATGTTACAACGGTGCCTTACCTGACGAAAACCTCCCTTTTGCCTCCTATACCGATAAGGGGCGGGCTGGACTGGTGCTGCAGCGAAACCTTTTTCCGCATGGGCTACTACGATCTTGCCGCGGTACAGGGCAAAAAGATGCAGGCCAGGTTTGCCGAAATGGGTGCACGTGAGATACTGATGATGTGCACGGCAGGGACGTTCTCCTTCACCAAAATGCTGCCGCAAAGGCTGGGCATTAAGTTCGAGGCCAAGTTCAAGCCACTGGTGCGCTACCTCTGGGAGCAACTGGAGAGCGGCCAGATCAAGGTGGTCAACAAGCTTAAACTGCGTGCCACGGTGCAGGATTCCTGCTATGCCAAGTTCCTCGAGCCGGACTATCTCATGTTGCCGCGTAAAATCCTGGAGCATATCGGCGTAGAAGTAGTTGAAATGCCGCGCAGCAAGGAGCGCATGGTCTGTTGCGGCATCGGTGCGGGTTTCAGCATGAGAAGCAACTACAATACTGCCCGCATAACACTTTCCACGCTGAAGAGGATAAATGAAGCCAGGAAAACCGGCGCCGACTTGCTGTGTGTTTATTGTGCCGGATGCATGCAGATGCTAGGTTCGGGCACCCTTTTCTATCCCAACGCTCCCCAAATCTACCACCTGCTTGAACTGGTACAACTTGCTGCCGGCGATCAGCCTCTGCGGCGTATCAACAGCCGTGTGAAGACCATGTTCGCCGGTGTGGCACGGCACCAGATACCTAGGCTACTAAGCAATAAGCGTTTTCGACCTGAAATGGAATTTTAGTCACTTTATATTTATTCCACTAGGTATTCAGACTACTTGATGCATTATAATTAACGGGACGGAGATGTCCCCTTTTCTGTACCAGTTGTAATGCGAATTTTGTGGATTTTGTAGATGCTTCCTTTTCTGTACCGGCCGCAATCTGGACTATTGTTGTGAGTATCGCACCCAGAGCTTAAAAGCGACTTTCCCGACTTAAGGATACGATCACTGATTCGAGGAGTTGCTTTTTACAAGCACAATCTCACGTTCAATTGTTGTAACTACATTCCGCATAGGCAAGGGTTCGTAGTTGCTACTTTATAGTTATTTTATAGCTATGTGGTGGAGCTAAGGGTACGATATAGGAGTATGCTCACGGTAGTTACCCTCCCAAAACCATGGCAGATCGAACGATTTTTTATTGTCTCTGTAGACGTCAACATCTCTAAAAGCTTAAACGCCACACTGGATGCCGTTTCAGGTCAATAGGATGTAATAATAATCTCTTTGTCGATGACTTCTACTAGTTCTTTAAACTTATTATTGGCAACATCGAGCGCTTGAATTGTTTAATCGAATCGGTGAGTAAGCTTTGTCCGTTGGTGATGTCGTCAAATACAGGGATATGTGCTAATATTCCGCCATCACGACTGTGATTAAACGATACCCCGTCATCAAAATTGCTTGATAATCACGGCGTATTTGGGGATTCTCTACTTATTGGAAACTTAGATATGAAATTCTTTGTAGTAACGTATGTCCATCCTGATGTTGAGGGATGGAAGAAGTACCTCTCAGCCCATGTCGAATACTTGGAGAACCTCATCAAAGAGGGAACCTTGCGTGCATCCGGCCCCTTTATCGGTACCCCTCAAAAATCAGCGATGCTTATTCTGTCTGTGACAAGCCGCGAGGAAGCACTAGATTTGATTTCAAAGGACCCCTACATGATCCAAGGGCTCGTCTCAGAATCAACCGTGACAGAGTGGGACCCGGTCTTCGGTATCTTCCAAAATTGGAAGAACAAATAGTTTGTATTTTTAAGTAAATTCGTATCGTTCAATAAGATGGTGGAGGTGCGGGGATCGTTAAACACTTTCCGGTTTGGAAATAAGCAGGTAAACTAACGCCGTCATGTTTGAAGACCTTGACCCGAATACGATCCTTGAGGAAAACGCTCGAGAATTAATCAAGCGGTTGTTGAACTTGAACGAGCAGTTGAGTGCGGCCCTGCGGGATGCTCTCAAGCAAATCGCCGGACTCTAGTAGGATGTGATACTAAGCGTGGGGGAAGGTCAGTCGAACAACAATCTCTTGCCCACTGTTTACAAAACATGTGGCTAAAGGCGACTGAATTAGGGCTAGGGTTCCATTTGGTTTCAATGACTGCTGAAATGATAAACAGCAAAGAATTCTGTGCACTGCTCAATATTTCTGGACAAGAATATGGAATAAATGGTTGTGCAATAGGTTATCCTAAAGATGATCCTATACCTAAAACAATTACTGATATTGATAAGTTTATAGAAGAATTGGATTGAGCTCTGACATGCAGGCTGTGGAAGAGCTTGTGTGGGATAAGGTGAAAGATATCCTCTCTCATCCTGAGGTCATGCTAGAGGAATTGAGGAGACAATCTGAGATTGTCAGGACACATAGAGACATCACATCACTGGACAAAGAAATCAGGACTGTCGAGCGTCAAGTTAAGGAAAATCCCAACCAGGAAAAACGTCTGATAAGCCTCTTGAAAACGGGCGAATTTACTCAAGATTATGTGCTGGACGAGATTAACCGAACCAAGCGTGAGCGCGAAGGCGGCTTAAAGCGGTTGGAAGAACTGAAACTAGCAAAGACGCAAATAGTCAACCTTGAAAACGCCGAGGTCAAGCTAAGCGAGTTCTATTCAAGTGTTAGGCGGCGTATTGAGCGATGCAGCTCTGAGGACAAGCGCCTAGCATTTGAAGCCTTAGCTCTTAGGATTGAGGCGACAAAGGAAAAGGTGAAGATCACCGGCATTATTCCGGTTGAGATAACCGCCACACAGTCATCAGACTCATTACTTACCATTGAACAAACATTGGCATGACGACGTGGTCGTAGTTGTCCACGCCGACCGGCCTGATGACGCCCGGGTTGGAGGGGGTGGTGACTTCCAGTGATACCTGCGCCTGCTTGATGACCGACAGCACGTCGGAGAGATATCTGGCGTTGAAGGCTATCTTGGCGGCCTCGCCGTCCACCAGCGCATCGATCTCGCCTACATTGTCACCGATCTCGTCGGCGCGGGCTGAAATGGTGATCTTGCCGGCTTCGACGGTAGCACCGGGCGTAACGATCACACGCGCTATGCCGCTGCCGTCACGCGCGAAGATGGATGCCATCTTGATGGCCCTCTGGAACTCAGCTACGTCTATCCTGGCCTTGGTGCCATAGGTCTGCGGAATAAGTTGAGAGTAGTTGGGGAAGGTGCCCTGGATAATTTGTGAAACCATTTCGATATTCTTGAGCTTGAAGAGCACCTGGCTCTTCTGTGCATTCTGCGTTATCTCGACTTCCTGGTCGGGCTCGGTCATAAGGCGATTCAGCTCATGATAGGCCTTGGCAGGTATGATCATGGTAACCTTGTCCTTCACCGGCTCGATCAGGTTGGAGCGATGAACGGCCAGCCTGAAGCCGTCGGCGGCTGCCAAAGTAAGCTTGCCGCCCTCAAACTCGGTCTGCACGCCGGTCAGAACGGGGCGCGATTCCTCGGTGGCCGCGGCGAAGGCGACCTGGCTGATGGCCTGCTTCAGCTCCTCCTCCAGTATCCTGGTCATGAAGCCGTCGCCCACCTGGGGTATGGGTGGGAAATCTGCCGCATCCAGACCATTTATGCGGGCTTCATAGCGTCCGCATTTGATCTCCAGCGTGTGGTGCTTTAGGTTAAGGCTGATAACGTCGTTGGGCAATGAGCTTATAAAATCCGTGAAGACGCGCGCGGGCACGGTTATAGAGCCTTCACTTTCTATCTTGGCCCCTATCCAGGAGCTTATGGCGATCTCCAGATTGGTGGCCGCCAGCTTGAGCTGAGACTGATCGGTGGAGATCAATACGTTCTGTGTAATTGGTAGGGTGGTTCTTGTAGCAACTGCTCTGCCGATGATACCTAAGCCTTTGTTAAGATTCTCCTGCAGACACGACAGCTTCATAGAATACCCCCAAATATAATAGTGCCCAAAGTATACAGTTACAATTTTTGTAAGTCAATGACCTTAAATAGTATTTTTAACATTGTAAACAACTATATATAGTGGTAGAAATATTTTACTTTTAGTGGTTTAAGGCATTGGACTTCAGCCATTATGCGGACGGGTATCAAATACGTCGAAAATCTGCTGGCGCCGCTGCTGGGCGAACATACCCAGTCG
>CAWJIA010000009.1:0-29176 GCA_963842805.1 uncultured Chloroflexia bacterium
AACTTCGAAGCCACACAGGAGCTGGTCAACAGCCTGCAGATACCTGTCATCGCCTCGGGAGGCATAGCATCTGTCGAGCACCTGCATAAACTTGCCGCTATAGGGGTTGAAGGTGCTATCATAGGCAAAGCCCTTTACACCGGCGACATTGACCTCTCGGAAGCCCTGGCCGTAGCCTGATCTTACAGCGGCCCCCTCCAATCCGGACTAAAGGAGTTTATTATGTTGAAATTCGATGATAGAGGACTTATACCCGTTATAATCCAGGACGCTGCCGACGGCACCGTCCTCATGTTGGGCTATGCCAGCAAAGAGTCGCTCAAGCTGACTTTGGAGAGCGGCGAGATGTGGTTCTATAGCCGAAGCCGGCAGGAGTTGTGGCACAAGGGTAGCACTTCCGGCAATGTGCTGAAGGTGCGTTCCATATCGAAGGATTGCGACAGCGATACGCTGCTGGTCAAGGCCGAGCCCGCCGGCCCAACCTGCCACACGGGTAACCGGAGCTGTTTCTTCACGGGTTTCACTAAATCCGACCTGGACTGAAGCATGAAACTGTTCAGCGTCTGCGGATCACCGCGCAACGGCAATACGGAATGGATGCTCAAGCAGTTGCATGCCTTGGCCGTATCCAGCGGCATCTCATCTGACCTCATCCTTCTGCGCAAGCAGGACATAAAGTCGTGCAGGGGCTGCCTTACCTGCGAAAAAGGCGGTAAGGACAGAAAAGGTATCTGCAGCATCAAGGATGATATGCAGGATATCTATCCCGGGCTGCTGGAAGCCCACCTCATCGTCTACGGCACACCGGTCTATTTTGAAATGCTTTCAGGCCTGTTGAAGAATTTCATCGACCGGACCTGCCCCATATGGCCGAGGTTGGAGGGCAAAGCCTTCGCCGGCATCGCCGTAGGCGAAGAGGGGATAGGCAGCGCTATCGACAACCTCAAAACCTATGCGGCCGTTTGCAATATGAAGTGGGCCGGCTGTGTGACCGCACTGGCTAAAAAGCCGCGGCAGGTGGCCGGGGACGAAAAAATCATCGCACAACTTCAGCGGCTTATCAGCGGGCTCAAATCAGGCTCCGGCTAAATTCATAGGCGATCCATATCGATGCGCAACCTGCCGGAAATGAAAGCCGTAGATCGCCAGAGTAATCGACATAGGGAATTGCCTCGGGCGTTTGAGCATGGTCCAGAAAACCAGCTTCCAGAAATACTGCCTGCCCCTCTCTTTTACGCCTAAAATCCAGAAGGACTTGAAAAGCGCCATATAATGCTGTGGCTTCAAGCGGCCTGTCCTGGGCGATTTGTGCTTGTATTCCTTTAAAAAGGTTATGACCCTTTCGTAGTACTGCTTGGGAGCATACAGTGTATCCACTATCCTTTTGTAGCCGTCCATCAGGGTTTTTATGTTCATTTTGGGCACGAAATTGATGGACAGGTCGGTATTGTTGCCCGAGAAGCTGCCGATAAGACGGTTCTCGCTCTTTAAACGTTTGTAGAGCCTGGTGCCGTTGGGAGCGTGCAGCAGTCCTACCATAGCCGTCACCACGCCGCTGCCCTGCACGAAGTTGATGATGTCCTGGAAAATCGCCTGGGGGTCGTGGTCGAATCCCACGATGAAGCCGCCCTGTACTTCCAGGCCGCGGTTTTGAAGCTTTTTAATGGCCGTTGCCAGGTCGCGCGACTCGTTCTGTGTTTTGCCGCATTCGGCCAGGCTTTCCTTGCTGGGCGACTCGATCCCGATGAAGACCTGGTTGAAATTGGCCCTGGTCATAAGCTGCATCAGGTATTCATCGTCGGCCAGGTTTATGGATGTCTGCGTTAAAAATGTGAACGGGTAATGCCTTTTCTTCATCCAGTCGATGATGGCCGGCAGGATCTCCGCTTTGAGCTTCTTTTTGTTGCCGATAAAATTGTCGTCCACAATGAATACGCTCTCACGCCAGCCCGTTTTGTAAATCGCCTCCAGCTCGCACAGCAACTGCTCCCTGCTCTTGGTCCTTGGCACCCTGCCGTTAAGCACCACTATGTCGCAGAACTCGCAGTCAAAGGGGCAGCCGCGGGAATATTGAACGGACATGGCGGAGTACTTATTGATATCAACCAGGTCCCACTTGGGCACGGGCGCCAGCCGGATATCAGGCCGGATATCGGAAGTATAGATTTGCTGGGCGCAGCCCTTTTTCAGGTCTTCCAGGAAGGGCGGCAGCGTAACTTCGGCCTCGTTCAGCACGAAATGGTCCACATTGGGGAAATCCTCATATTGAGTGGTGAAGAGCGGTCCGCCGGCCACCACACGGGCGCCCAGGCTCTTGCACTTCTTAATGACTTTGTGGGCAGAATCCTTCTGCACCACCATGGCGCTGATAAAGACCAGATCGGCCCACTTGATATGGCGGTCTTTCAATTTGCGGGTATTCAGGTCCACCAGTTTGAGCTCATGTTCGTGAGGCAGCATGCCGGCTACGGTCAAAAGCCCGAGCGGCGGAAAGGCGGCCTTTTTATTAACGAACTTTAAAGCGTGCTTAAAACTCCAGAAAGTATCCGGGTATTCCGGATAGACCAGTAATATTTTCATACTATTAAATTCTCCCCTACGGGTACGTAAGGCTGTCACAAACCGTACAAATTATAATTATAAGCGACTATTGGTTAAATGGATATTAGTAGTTTAGCTTATTTTTTAGCAAATTTATGGACTATCCTCCAATCAAACCCTATTTCTTGCCGAATAAGATCTGAGTCTTCCTGTCATCCCCTTTCCGCCGCCTTCTTGGCCCTGAACCGCTGGTTCTGTGTAAGCAGCCTTTTCCTGAGCCTTATATTTTTGGGGGTTACTTCCACTAGTTCGTCGCTGTTGATGAAATCCATGGATTCCTCCAGGCTGAACTTCAAGGGCGGCGTCAGCCTAACGGCTATATCCGAGGTAGATGACCGGATGTTAGTCTGTTTCTTTTCCTTGCAGATATTGACCGCCAGGTCGGTGGGGCGGGAGTTCATGCCCACTATCATGCCTTCATACACGGGGGTGCCGGGATCAATGAACGTGATGCCGCGCTCCTGCGCATTGTTGAGGCCATAGGTGACAGACACACCTTCCTCGGCAGCCACCAGCGCACCGCTGCGGGTCGAGGCTATCTCCCCGGCAAACGGCTCGTACCCCAGGAAGAGTGTATTCATAATGCCTTCGCCACGCGTAGCCGTCAGGTAGGCGCTGCGGAACCCTATCAGGCCCCGTGTGGGTATGTGATACTCCATGCGCAGATTGCCTCTGCCGTCGTTGTGCATATCCGTCATCTTGCCCAAACGCCTGGCCAGCATCTCTGTGATCACACCGATATAATCTTCGCGCGTATCCAGGATCAACTGCTCGACCGGCTCCAGCAGTTTGCCGTTTTCCTCATGAATAATCGCTTCCGGACGTGAAATCTCGAACTCGTAGTCCTGGCGGCGCATGGTCTCCACCAGTATGGCCAGGTGCAACTCACCGCGACCTGATACCAGGAAAAGGTCGGGGCTGTCAGTATCCTGCACGTGCAGGCTGATGTTGACCTCCAGCTCACGGTAGAGCCTTTCGCGCAACTGCCGTGATGTGCAATACTTACCCTCACGACCGGCGAAGGGTGAGCCGTTTACGCCCATGGTTATCTTTACGGTCGGCTCGCCGATCTCTATACGCGGCAGGGCCTCGGGATTATCAGGGTTGACTACCGTGTCGCCTATGCTTACGTTTTCCAGCCCGGTGATGGATATGATCTCGCCGGCCGATGCTTCATCCACTGAGGTGCGGGTCAGCCCCATAAAGGTAAATACATCGTCAACCTCGTATTTTTTGGGTATGCCGTCGGCGCCTATTACGGCTATCATATCCTTGGGTTTGACGCTGCCACGGCTGATCCTGCCCATGGCAAACCTGCCCTTATAGTTATCGTAATCGAGATTGGAAACCAGCATCTGGAACGGGCCGTCATCGATAGCGGGGGGCGGGACCTGCTTGAGTATGGCCTCGAAAAGCGGCACCATGTCGGTGCCTTCCACATCCGGATCGGTCGTGCAGGTGCCGTTCCTGGCGCTGGCATAGAGAACGGGGAAATCAAGCTGGTCGGAGTTGGTAGCCAGCTCCAGGAAAAGGTCCTGGGTAAGGCTGACGACCTCGGCTATGCGTGCGTTTTCCCGGTCGATTTTATTGATGACCACGATAGGCTTGAGGCCCTTGTTGAAGGCCTGTTGCAGCACGAAGCGGGTCTGGGGCATGGGGCCTTCCACCGAGTCCACCAGCAGCAGGCAGCCGTCGGCCATGTTCACCACACGCTCGACTTCACCGCTGAAATCGGCATGTCCGGGCGTATCGATGATGTTTATCTTGACGCCGCGATACATGACGGCCGTGTTCTTGGCCAGAATGGTTATGCCCTTCTCACGCTCCAGCGCATTGCGGTCCATGATTAATTCGCCCATCTGCTGGTTCTCGCGGAAAACCTTGCTCTGCTTGAGCAGGGCGTCCACCAGGCTGGTCTTGCCATGGTCGACATGCGCAATAATAGCAATATTTCTTATATTTTCACGGAATGCTGAAGTCAAGGTAGCCCCCTGAGAAGGTCTACTGGTGGTACGGTCTCAACCGCGTGCGGAAATAGAAATCAAATGTAGACATTTACACTATATAGTAACATATCGGCAGGCCGGATATTAAATTTGTTAAGCCGGGCTGTCTTTTTCCAGTATGTACTGCCGGACGACCTTCAAAGAGGCCTCCACCGCTTCCGGCTCTATATATTTACTTAAGTCCCTGGGCGTGTGATACACGAAGCCCTGTTCATAGTCCTTGATGTTAAAGCTCATAGCCGCCAGATTGGTGGCCTCGATGCCGACCTCGCCGAAGGCTGCGGCATCCGTGCTACCTCCGCCGGGGGACATGCGGGATATGGCGGCTTTGTAGCCCGTAGATGCGGCGATGTCAACACACTGCTGAGCCATCTGGTGCGACAGCTTCACGGTGGAATTAAGGTCGGCATCCATGAAATTCAGGTCTTTCACCTGGTAGATGGTATCCATATTCAGGACGTAAGTTCTGGTCTTGAGCAATTCCTCCTTGTGCGCCCTGATATAAGCCCGGGCTCCCCGGATACCGCATTCCTCGGCATCGAAAGAAGCCATGACCAAGCGGGTATGATTCAGCGGATTGTTCCCTCCTGCCTTTGCCTCGCCCAAAATCCTACCTATGCCGGCGGCTATGGCTACGGCGATCATGTTGTCGCCTGCGCCGGGGACCACCGCTGAGGTGGTAAAGAACAGCAGCGGTATCTGGAAGATGCCGCCCACGATCAATACTATCGCTATCCACAGCGCAATCTGGATCCCGAACAGGGATATTATAGATGCCACCAGCGAGATAAGAAATGCTGCTACCAGGAAGAGCACGCACAGGCCCATGATCGGAGTATATAGCTTGGGCATATGTGCCAGAATCTGGAAGACATAGGCGGCATCGTGGTGCGCACTAACGATGACCTGCTGCCTGACCTCGCCCTTCGGCTCGATGGCACCCGACACGTTATAGGCCTTGCGGGCGGGGAAGAGGGGATCAAGCAGCGGCCGGTAGAAGACGAACTGCCCGGTGAAGACGAAGATGCAGAGGGCCAGGCCGAGCAGCGCCCACCAGTAATAGCCGAAATAGAGCAGGAAGGCACAGATAAAATAGACCACGACCAGCCCAGGAATATATTTGAGGAAGCTCCAGGGATGAATGATGAATTCCTCGATTTTTACCGATCCAGGATCGCAGAATTTCTCGAACTCCTCTTTAACCCTCAGCCCTGCTTTACGGCAGGATTCGCTGCCGGTTATGCGGCCGGGATAGTTATCCACCACCTCATCCGTAAAGGCAAAGGCCTGTTTAACATCCGCCTCATTCACCGCGCGCAAATTCCCTTTCGTGCCCATCTCATAATCTCCTTATAGGTTTTTAGAATCCAAGCCATGTGGTGATTTTATCGACCGGCTCCCTGGGCGTGACCAATTTGTTAGCGGGGAAGTCGGGGTCGGGATAGCCCAGTGAGATACCGGCAATTAGCCGCTTGGAATCCGGTATGCTAGCGTACTTTCGCCATACCTGGTCGTACATTATGCCCTGGTCGGCAATGCAGGTCCCCAGGCCATGTTCCAGCGCAGCCAGGCATATGCTCTGGCACAGCGCCCCGATGCCCAGCATATCCAGGTGAAACTCCATCTCCCTATCGGCGCAGATAACGATCTCGCAGGGCGCATCGAACAACCGGAACCCGCGTGACATCCATTTTTTACGTGCTTCCTTATCTTCACGTGCAATTCCCATCAGCCGGAAAATCTCCATGGCCAGATCAACCTGCCGCTGACGGTAAACCCCCTCGTAAGGCTTGCGCAGCATATCATTGGTTGGAAAGCTGGCGGCATCGAAGAGCCTGCCGCACTCTTCCCGTATTTGATCAAGGGCATTGCCCGAGGCCACCACGAACTCCCAGGGCTGTGTATTCATACCGGAAGGCGTACGAACAGCGGCTTCCAGAATAGCCTGTATAGTTGCTCTCGGAATGGGATCTTTCTTAAAGCCTCGAATACTCTTACGGGACTTCAACGCCTCTATAATATCCATTATCGGCCTCCTTCAAGCTGACCAACGCATATTCTACACTTTTTACCCGTGAACCGCATCGTAAATTTACATTCCATCTTACTTAAATGTTAATATTTTGCATATCTTTTCAGGTGGTGGATATGAATACAAGGGCAATCGGTACGGTTGGCAAGATAGGCTCCGGGAAAGATGAAATCCTAAAATATCTCTCTGCCAGGTATGGTATCCCCTACATTTCCACCGGCGACATTGTGCGCCGGATGGCAGACGAGGAGGGCCTGGAACCCACACGGGAAAACCTTGAAGAGATTTCGGAGCGATGCTTTCGCAAGCTGGGGAAGGGCTGTTTCGTCAGGATGGTTGCCGAAGAGATAATTAAGAGAAAATGGAAAATCGCCGGCATCAGCGGCATCCGGGCACCCGCAGATGTGCGGGTGCTTAAAGAGCATTTCGGAGATAGCTTTACTATGATACAGGTTGAGGTGACCGATCCCAGGCTGCGTTTCAAACGGCTTCGGCTCCGCCACGAGGGAAGGGACGCGGCTACTTACAAAGAATTCGTGGTGCAGGACAAAAATGAGGAAGACGTATTTAAAATCTCTAAGACCGCAGCCATGGCCGACTACTCCATCAAGAATGACGGCACTTTAGCCGACCTGCACCGCAGAATCGGGGTGCTCATTCGTACCCGCAAGTTGATGGTCAAATAGATGCCACATCACTCAATGGTTTTCACTCCCCGGCAGGTTATCTGGTATGCTATATAAATAGCATTTTAGCCAGGAAATTTGCGAGCCTGGATGCCCGTTGGTTTAATAGCCCTATATAATTTAAAAGGTGAACATTCAATGAAAAAAACAGGCAATCTGATTGCTTTAATCATTTCGGCCTTGATATTATTCCAGGCCTGCGGGGACGCAACCACCGAGTATCTCAGGCAGGGTGATACATATTACGACCAGGGGCAGTTCGTAGAGGCTATAGCGGAGTATACCAAGGCCATCGAGTCCAATCCCAATATGGTGACCGCCTACACACACAGGGGTGCTGTCTATAATGCCAGGGCGGAATGGGACCCGGCCATCGCTGATTTTACCAAAGCCATCCAGCTGGACCCCAGCAGGCCGGATAACTACCAGAACCGCGCTTTTGCCTACCTGGCAAAAAATCAGTACGATCCGGCCATAGACGACCTGATCAAGACCGTGGAGTTGGACCCCAAGGCCAAGCTGGCCTATACCAACCTTAGCTGGCTCTACGTGCACAAAGGCGAATGGGATAAGGCTATCGATGCCGCCACCAAAGCCATCGCACTTGACCCCAATGAATATGACGCCTTCTTCAACCGCGGCTCGGCCTACTATGCCAAGGGCGACACCAAAGACTCACTGGCCGACATAAACGCAGCCATTAACATCAACCCCAACGTGGCGCCCGCCTATAGCTACCGGGGGAAAATCTACATCATCACGGACAATATGACAGGCGCAGTGAAGGAATTCGACAAGGCTTTAAGCATCGATCCCGACCTGGCCGAGGCCTACAAGATGCGGGGACTGGCTAATATCGACCTCAAGAACGTGAACTCGGCCTTGACAGACCTGAATGCAGCCATCGGGCTGGATGACAGTGACCCGATGGCATATTACTATCGCGGCCATCTTTATAATTCCAATAATGATTTTGACCATGCCCTGCAGGACCTTAACAGGGCCATCGACCTTACTAACAGTGCCACAACCGTGCCCAACCCCCATGATCCTTTTGCCGATGACCTCGCTGGCATGTACCTGGAGCGCGCCATCTCCTACAGAGGGAACCTGCAACTGGAAAAAGCGGTGGCTGACGCCAGGAAAGCGGTGGAACTGAATCCTGATAACGCCAGGGCGCAGGTATCGCTGGGAGAAATACTCATCACAAATGCCGATGTAGAAAACGGCCTTGACGTCCTGAACCGGGCCATCCAAATGGATCCGACCATACCTGAAGCTTATTTAAACCGGGCGGCGGCCTATGATATCCTGGCCCAGATGTCGAAAAACCTGGCATACTATCCGCTGGAAGCCGCCGACCTGCGCAAGGCGCTGGAAATAACCAAGGACCAGACACAGATAGATACGGCCAACGCAAGCTTAAGGACAATGCAGAGCAAAGGCTATATACCCTGATTCCCTATCTGAACAATTCGCTGAAAAAATCGGCGACGGCCTGGCCCATCTCCTGCTCGTAACCGGCCCAGAAGTGGTCGGGGCCTTCGATAATACGCAGTTTGGTAGTTTCGGCAGCCTGGCGTCCATAGGAAGCAACAACCTCCGGTGAAACCTCCAAGTCGTTGCTGCCCCCCAAAATCAGCCTGTGTTTATGGCACGTCTTCAACAGGGCCTGCGGCGAGCTTTCGAAATAAGGTGAGATAAGCGCAATCCCCTTCACGCGCTCGTCAGTGCAGGCAACGGGCAAAGCCACGCCTGCCCCGAATGAGTAACCGGCCAGGCCCAACCTGCCTTTGTCTATGCCTTTTTGCCCTTGAAGCCAGTCCAGGGCCGATACTATATCCTGCTGCTCCGCTATGCCTCCGCCGTAACTTCCTTCGCTGCCTCCTACGCCGCGAAAGTTAAATAGGAGGGCGGCCATGGCGGCTCCGCCGAGAGCGTCGGCTACAGCATAAGTCACGTTATTGCGCATCGACCCTCCGTAAAGAGGGTGCGGATGGCATATGACGACGGCGGGAACTGTCCATTCCCATTCTCCATCGAAATACATGCCCTCCAGCTTCAGGTCGGCGCAAGGAAAGGTAACGCGCAGCGCTTTCATTCTTTTTTATCCATCCGGCTTCCCCACCAGGCCCTCAACCTGGCCAGTATCGTCTTCTCGAAGCCCTGCTCCGAAGGGAAATAGTAGCGTTTCCCTTTCATGGAATCCGGCAGGTTTTGCTGCTCCACGAAGTGGCCTTCATAGTCATGGGCATACTTATACCCCTTGCCATAGCCCAGGTTCTTCATCAGGTTAGTGGGTGCATTGCGGAGATGGAGGGGCACCGGATCATTGCGCGTGGTCTCCACATCCCTCTGCACACGTGAATAAGCAGCATACAGCGAATTACTCTTGGGAGCAGTGGCCAGATAGATAACGGCCTGGGCCAGGGCCAGGTTGCATTCAGGCATACCGACAAAGTGGATGGCCTGCTGCGCCGCCACTACCACTACCAGCGCCTGGGGATCGGCCATGCCTACGTCTTCAGAGGCAAAACGTATCAGCCGCCTGACGATATAAAGCGGGTCCTCTCCCGCCTCCAGCATACGTCCCAGCCAGTATAGTGCGGCGTCTGGGTCCGAGCCGCGCAGCGTTTTATGCAGCGCCGAGATGAAATCATAGTGCTGGTCGCCTGCTTTGTCGTATAGCAGGGCGCGCTTTTGCATCGATTCTTCTATATCGACCAGGGATATGCTCCGTGCACCGTCCTTACCCGGTTTGACAGCCTGGGCTGCCATCTCGAGGGCATTTAAGGCCACCCTTGCATCACCATTGGAGGCGGTTACGAGGAGCTGAAGAGCGTCTTCAGCCAGGTTCACATTAAGCGCAGCCAGGCCGTTCTCTTTATCTTGCAGAGCCCTCTCCAAGATGGTTTTAACCTCCTCATCGGCTAGGGCGTCGAGGGTGAAAACCCGGCAGCGCGATAGCAGCGCCGAAATCACTTCGAACGAGGGGTTTTCCGTCGTGGCACCGATGAAGGTCACTTCGCCGTTCTCTACGTAGGGCAGGATGGCATCCTGCTGGCTTTTATTAAAGCGATGGATTTCATCAATAAAAAGTATGGTGCGCTGCCCGCTGGCCTTCCGCCTTTTGCGGGCCTCGTCTATCACCCTGCGCAGGTCAGCTACCCCCGCAGTTACCGCACTCATGGGCACAAAATAAAAACGGGAGACGTTGGCGATGACATGGGCCAGCGTGGTCTTGCCACTGCCCGGCGGCCCCCACAGGATAATGGAGGGAAGCTGGTCTGCTTCGATAGCCTTGCGCAGCACCCTACCCTCGCCGATGATATTCTGCTGACCGACGTATTCGCCGAAATTGCGCGGGCGCATCCTGGCGGCGAGCGGCATTGAAGAAGCTGAAAGCGGTTCCTTGATGTCCCCGGCGCCCTTATGACCTTCCAGTTCAGGCGAACCGAGGTCGAAAAGGGTCATGTTAATTGTGTCTCGTTTTTCTTAAGTTCCGGAGCCAGGCTCGAAGCCCGCTCGTAGTAGTCCTTTATCTTCTCAAGATACGGTATCCCGGAAGCTATCAGCGTAACTGTAGCATAATCTTTGACACCGTAAAAATCCCCGCCCCTTACCTCGCCATTATTGGTAAGCTCGCGCATTCGGTTTCCCACCGCCCTTGTCATCCCGATATTGGCATTCTTGCTGGGCACGCAGAGCATGTAGAGCGCCTTGCGGGCATCTTCCAATTTGCATTCGATCGAGAAATGGCTGAGAGCCTGGCTCATGGCCTCCATAGCCTTCACCGTCTCTTCACCCTTGTTCTCGAAGCTCTCCGACTTTTTGAAAAGCGAAAATCCACCGGAGGGTATTTGGGCGCTGCCGTAGCCGATAGCGGTCCAGCCGTTAAGTGACTGGACGATTTCGCCCACGCCAATATTGCTTGTCCCCACATACTTGAGATCGACCTTTTCGCTGGCCCGGCAGAGATCGAAAAAGGGAAGCACCATCTCCCGGTTGATCTCGTCGTTCCCGGCCGTCGATTTGACGCTTGCCTCGGACCTCACCTTCTCGTTATCGAAAAGGAAGACGGCATCGGAGGTCTTATCTATGGATTTCAGACACAGTGCGGTATTGTAAACGAACGTGGGCACTTTGTCTTCGGAGGCAAATGGCAGCACAATGATGGCATAAACCGGCTTATTGACGTACCTGTCCTTCAATTTCCTGGCCAGGATAGAAATGCCGCCAGAGCCTATGAAGCCTGCGCTACCGGCCACCAGCAGGAAGGCATCCGTCTCGAAGAATTCCCCCGCCCTCATGGTAGCGATGATGCGGTCGCCGTTGGCGCGCATGAGGTCGGCGCCAACTTCCGACGCCTTGCTGGAACTTTCCGGGGTTGGCAGCTGTATAGTGAGCAGCTTGTCGCCCATTTTTTTGACCGTATTGAGGCTAGCAAGGTCGTCATTTATGGCATACGATCTTACGAGTATTTCAACGCTGGTCTCGGCTTTGGCCCTGCTGTTTAAACGGACGAACTCCGCCGCCAGGTTGCTGCCGCAATCACCTATCCCGATGACTACCAGCTTCATATCTCGTCTATCCCCGGGAATATATATTTGCTGGATGCGTTGCAGGCCACGCTCTTATTCTGCAAATTCCGATACATTCCTTCCGACGATATATACCATAACAGATACGGGAGGGTATAGCAACACCCGTTTTTACCTGTATCTGCGCACCTGAAAGCTAAAAAGCTTGATCGGCTCGTTGCTGCCGATGCCTGCTTTCTGACGGCAGATGGCGATCTGCGTTTCTACGTCCTTGACCCCTTCCAGGTCCGGCAGGAGCAGGCCCCGCCTGTAGCCGCACTGGACGATCACTCCGTGCTTTTTAGCATTGAGCTTGGATATGTCTTCCACGGGTTCAGGTGGAGTGAGGATATCAACGCTATAATCGAGGTCCGGCAATTCAGAGGGTCTGACCGGGTTAAACCTGGGGTCACCTGCCGCGGAGGCGATGGCATTGCGCACTATCTCTTCGGCCACATTGGATTCGGTCGGTTCGAAAGTACCGATGCAGCCCCGTAATTGCCCGTGCTTTTTGAGAGAAACAAATACGCCGGCCTTTTCCTTCATCTCAGGCGAAAGCTTGCGCGGCCGTATTACCTCCCCGTCCTTCACATAGCTTTCCACCGCCTGCCTGGCAAGCTGCACTACCGGATTCATATTTTCCGTCATTAAGCACCTCTTACTTGCCGATTATTATCCCGGCATAACCAACCACACTTGTGTAGTCACCCGAAGTATCCCCGCTGGTCTGGTATTTCACCAGCTCAGTTTTGCCGGCCCCCAGTTCTTTGGCTGCCGTTATCAGGCTCACTGCAGCGGCATACCCGCACATCGTGATATCGTATTTGTTTATGCGTTCTATCAGCTCGTCGGCATCAAGATCGAGTATAGCCTCGATAGCCTTCTGGTCTTTGCTGCGAGCCCGTTCATTGGACTCATAGTGGGTCATATCGCTGCTGGCCACGATCACGGCGTCGGCGCCGGTCTCTTTCAGCGCCGACACCAAGGCAACGCCGATCTCCTTGTAAACAGAGGGGTCGGCCTGCGACAGTACGATTGGGACTATCATGACATCACGTCTGAAGAATTGCAAAAATGGGACCTGGACTTCCAGTGAATGCTCGTAGCGATGCGCCAGGCTGTCTTCCTTCAGGTTGCTGGATGCCTTTAAGACGGCGCTGGCCAGCTCGGTATCGATGCGCACATCACCCAGGGGAGTCCTCCAACTACCCTCGGCCATAATGCTGAAAGGCTTGCCCATGCCACGATGGTTGGGCCCCATCAGGATGAACGTATCCTTAAACTTTATACGGGAAAAGACCGCCCCTGCCACCGGCCCGGAATAGATGTATCCTGCATGAGGTGACACCACACCTATGGCATCCATTTTAGCGGTTTCCTTGCCGGTCATGAACTGGATCATCTCCTTCAATTCATCCGGCCAGCCGGGATAGAACTGACCTGCAACAGCAGCTTCCCTGATCATGTTTTCACCCCTGCGTTAATGGAATTTCTGATATTTAAATCGGCGCCGCAAACGGCACAGCTCGTCCCCTTGAGCGCCATAAGACGAATGTTGTAACCCACCCTTTCAATCACCAGGCTGCCGCAATTATAGCAGACGGTATTCTCGCGGGAATGGCCCGGGACGTTGCCCGGATAAACAAAACGCAGTCCCGCTTCTTTTCCTATATCCCAGGCTTTTTCCAGGGTGGCGATGGGCGTGGGCGGTATATGCATCAGGTTACGGTCGGGATGAAAGCGAGTTACATGCCATGGGGTGAGCTCACCCAGGCCCGCCTTTATCCAGCCAGCGATGCCCGCCAGTTGCTCCCGGTCGTCGTTCATGCCGGGGATGATATTGGTAACCACCTCGATATGCATATTCCATTTATTTTTGGCCCTTTCGGCCACTTCGAGGATGGAACGCCAGTTACGCACCTTCCCCAGTTCGTGGTAGAGTTTGTCCGTAAAGCCCTTGATGTCCACCCGCCAGGAATCCAAGTAGGGACCTATGGTATCCAGCGCTTCGGGCGTCATATAGCCGTTGGTAACGTAGACAGTGTAAAGTCCGTTCTCATGGGCCAGCCTGGCTGAATCCAGTGTATACTCGAACCAGATCGTAGGCTCGTTGTAAGTCCAGGCCAGGCCTTTATAACCGCTGCTTTTCGCCATGCGGACAGCCTCGTCCGGTGATATTTTGCGCAGCGACCCCTCGAAGGTGTGCGGCTCCTCCACACAGGCTATTTCCCAGTTCTGGCAGTGTATGCAATGGAAATTACAGCCTATTGTGCCGAAGGACAGGACCGAACTGCCGGGGAAGAAGTGGAAGAGCGGTTTTTTCTCTATCGGGTCGGCGGCCACGGATGAGACCATTGCATAGTTCAGGGGCACTAGCTTTCCGCCTTCGTTCCGCCTCACACAGCAGACCCCCAGCTTGCCCGGGTTGATCACACAGCGCCACAGGCATACGTTGCAGCGTACGCGCTGCCCGGCCAGCTTATCATAAAGTACGCCCTCCACCATAGCCTGCTCCTCCAGCAAATTATAGCACTGTGAATATAAAATGTGTCATCACACACGGCAATTGCTTTGACATCAAAATCGGGCATCTGATAAAATTCAACTTTGGGCGGATTTTTAAATCGTTGCCCCACCCAATATTTTATAAAGTGCCTGGATGTATTACTTATTCCCGTTTTTCAAAGTAGTATCTCCACTTGAACGGGTGGCCATAAAAAGGAGGCCCCATGAAATTAACTCTTAGCGTCATTAAGGCTGACATTGGCGGATGGGTGGGGCACTGCGGAATGCACCCCGATTTAATGGCAGACGGCGAAGCGTCCATGGCCAAGGCCAAGAAGTCCGGGCTCATCATCGATTACCACGTTACCAAGTGCGGAGACGATTTACAGTTCATCCTGACGCACACCCACGGCGTGGACAACAGGGAAGTACATGAGATGGCCTGGAATGCATTCAAAAGCGCCACGGTTGTTGCTAAAAAACTAAAGCTGCACGGCGCAGGGCAGGACCTGCTGGTTGACGCCTTCTCCGGCAATGTTAAAGGCCAGGGCCCCGGCGTAGCTGAGATGGAGATTGAAGAGAGGGAGGCGGAGCCGGTGGTCGTGTTCATGGCAGATAAGACGGCTTCGGGCGCCTGGAACCTGCCCCTGTATTCGATTTTCGGCGACCCTTTTAATTCCATCGGATTGGTTATTTCCTCCAACATGCACAAGGGCTTCAAGTTCGAAGTCCACGATGTGAAAGAGAGTAAAAAGATTACTTTTGACTGCCCTGAAGAGATATATGACCTGCTGGTTTTCATCGGGTCCCCATCCAGGTATTCGGTCAAGGCGGTCTATTCTCGTGAGACCGGCGAGATAGCAGCCAGTTCCTCTACTCAGAAGCTTTCCATGCTTGCAGGACGTTATGTTGGCAAGGACGACCCAGTATGCATAGTGCGCGCCCAGGGCATCTTCCCGGCGGTCGGCGAAGTGCTCGAGCCTTTTGCACGCCCTCACATCGTGGAAGGCTGGATGCGCGGCTCTCATCACGGTCCCCTGATCCCGGTAGCCATCCGCGAGGCTGTTCCCACGCGCTTTGACGGTCCGCCCCGTGTGGTAGCCGCCGGCTTCCAACTGGCTAACGGAAAGCTGGTTGGCCCGCTTGATATGTTCGACGATATCGCTTTTAATAACGCACGCCAGCAGGGACTGGATATGGCCGATATGCTCAGGCGGCACGGCCCGTTCGAGCCCCACAGGCTGCCACTGGACGAGATGGAATATACCACCATGCCCCAGGTTATGAAAAAGCTCCAGCACAGGTTCGAGAGCATATAGACGGTCTTATGCCCAGGCTTTTGCTGGCCACGACCAACCGCGGCAAGGCCGCCGAATATGTATCGCTTTTGAAAGGGTTGGACCTGGAACTGGTCACGCTCGATCAGGCCGGCATCAGCCAGGAAGCTGAAGAGAACTATTCCACCTTCGAAGAGAACGCCCGCTCAAAGGCAGCCTTCTACGCTGCACTGAGCGGGCTGGTTACTTTAGCCGACGATTCCGGACTGGAGGTTGAGGCACTGGGGGGCGAGCCCGGCGTGCGCTCGTCCCGCTACGCAGGCGAAAACGCCTCAGATGCCGACAGGGTGAATTTCCTGCTTGAGAAGCTTAAAGGGGTCCCCTGCGAATTACGCAATGCCAGGTTCAGGTGCGTGATTGCCATTGCAGAGCCCGGCGGCAAAGTTGAGATCGTTTCGGGAGAGTGCAGGGGCTGTATTGCTTTGGAGCCTCGCGGTCTCAACGGCTTCGGCTACGATCCTGTGTTTTACCTGCCGGAATATGGTCAGACCGTAGCCGAGATTTCGCACGAGCTGAAGAACGAGATCAGCCACCGCGGCAGGGCGGCGCAAAAAGCGAGGGCCTTGCTGCAAAAGCTGATCGGACGCTCAGGCTAGCTTCAAGACCTGTTCACCCTGCCCTTTGATATAGTCATCCAGTCCTGAGGATTTTCCACCGGTTTAAAACCCAGTCCTCTGTAAACGGGGTGCGCATTGCATGTAGTCAGCAGCCACATATAAACTTCCTTGAAGTCAAGATGCTCGAAAACATAGTTGATCAGGGCTTTGGCCAGCCCCTGTCTGCGGTGGGCCTCATCGACGAATACGTCCAGGATATAGGCGAAGCGTGTCTTATAGCTGATAACCCTGAGGAAGGCCACCTGCTCATGACCCACGTAAGCCCCTACCACAATGGATGAGTTACGGGCCCCCCTTTCTATCTCCTCCTTTCCGATCCCGATGCTCCAGTAGGCTGATGAAAGCCATTTCTGGACCCGGTAAAAATCTATCCTGCTATACTCATCGTCAATCTTATATTTATTCAAAAAAGTGATTTCCATTGTGCGGGCCTTCTATATTCACAGTTGGCCCATATTTTATCACTACTCCTGCTGCTGAATCCCAATTTGCATATCGATCCGTGATAAGTGGTATGCTTACAGTTGGTTTATTCAGAATTCGCTATCCAGGAGCCGAGAGATGCCAGAAGATTATTCAGTTCTTTTTCAGCCCATAAAAATAGGCACTATGGGGGTTAAAAACCGGGTCAGCGTGCCCCCTATGGGCACCGGGTTTGCGGACGATGGCGGTGGGGTCTCCGACAGGCTGATAAAATATCACGAACTGCGGGCCAAAGGAGGCTTCGGTCTTATCATCGTGGAGATCACAGCCATAGACGGTGAGACGGGGCTCGGCAGCGATCATGCCCTATGCCTCTACGATGACAAGTTTATACCCGGTTTTAAAAAGCTGGTTGATACGGTTCACAAATACGGCGCCAGGCTGGCGGTCCAGATTTATCATCCCGGCCGCAGCACATTCTCACGCTACATCGGAGGCCAGGAACCTGTGGCGCCCTCCCCGATCCCCGAGCCTATCCAGCATCAGCCATGCCGCGCCCTGACCGTGGGCGAGATCAAAGGTATGGTCGAAAAATTCGCACGGGGAGCGCTGCGCGTTAAGGAGGCCGGCTGCGACGCAGTGGAGTTTCATGGGGCGCATGGCTACCTGATATCCGAATTTATGTCTGCTTACGCCAACAAACGCACGGACGAGTACGGGGGCGGATTCGAGGGCTTCCTGCGCTTCCCATTGGAGATAGTTAAACGGTCACGCCAGCTCGTAGGCCCGGATTTCCCTCTGCTTTTCCGCATCAGCGCCGAAGAGATGGTACCCGAAGGACGCACTGCTTCCGAGAGCATCGAGATGATGAAACGGCTGGTCGAGGCGGGCATAAACGCTGTGGATGTTTCCATCGGCGTGATGGAGTCCAGCCAGTATACAAGTGCGCCGGCGGATATGCCGCAGGGATTTAACGCCCGGACTTCGGCGGAATTTAAAAAAGTATTCAACGTCCCCATACTAGTGGTCGGACGCATTAACGAGCCATCCGTAGCGGCGGAAATTATCCGGTCAGGCCAGGCTGATCTTGTGCATATCGGCCGACAGTCGCTAACCGACCCAGACTGGCCTAATAAAGTCAAAGAGGGCCGAACACAGGACATAGTTAAATGCCTTTCATGCAACGAAGCCTGCATAGAGGGGCTGGCCATATGGCTGAGGCTTTCCATTGCCTGCGTTCAGAACCTCGCCCTGGGAAAGGAAGAGCAATATGCCCGGCCGGCGGTGTCCAAACCCCGCACAGTGCTGGTTGCCGGCGGCGGACCTAGCGGGCTGGAAGCGGCGCGTACGGCTGCCTTCCGCGGTCACAGGGTTATATTATTCGAAAAAGACGGGTACCTCGGCGGCCAAACCAAGCTGGTTGCCATCCCGCCTTATAAAGCCATCTACTGCGAAGTGGCTCAATCGAGAATAAAGGCCATCAGGGGCCTTGGAGTAGATATCCACATCGGTAAGAAGCTCACCGCCGATATCGTCAGGCAACTCAAACCGGATGTCCTGATTATAGCCACAGGGTCAGAGCCGGCCATACCCAACATACCGGGAATAAACGGCAAGAACGTAATGAGCGCCCGCAAGGCCCTTTGTTCCGAAGAGGTTGGGGATAATGTGCTGGTCATCGGGGGAGGCCTGGTAGGCTGCGAGACTGCGGATTATCTGGCAAGCAAGGGTAAGCACGTCACCGTGGTGGAAATGCTCAAGCATACGGCCAGGGATATAGGCCCGGCGGCTCGCTTTTTCCTGAGGAAACGCCTCAAAGAAAAACGCGTAATTATGCTGACGCAGACTAAAGTCAACGCCATATCGGATAGTTCGGCGCTGGTTGCCACACCGGAGGGAGAACGCAAGATAGGGCCCTTCGACACCTTTGTGCTGGCCATGGGGGCCATCCCGGTCAACGAACTGGCGGAACAAGTCAATGGCCTGGTGAGCGAAGTATACGTAATCGGCGATGCCGACAAGCCGGGCAAAATACTGGCGGCGGTGGAAAAAGGGGCTGAGATAGCGCTCAACCTTTAAGCCTTGCAGTTTTTACCAGATATGTTAGAATAGATTTCGGGAGAAACCGGATATCTGAAACGATGGATTTTTCAATCAGTCCTCAAAAAGTACAGAACGAAGCGGGCAGGTGGTTCGATATAGTCAGCCAAATAGACGGTGGTTACCTTGTGCGCGATTCGGTCACCAGCGATTTGATATACTTGAAGCACTGCGATGTCGCCAGTAGCGGTGATTGCGAAGCTGAACAGTAGTCCTGTCTTCAATCGTGAAAAGCTTCAGGACCCCGTCCCGCCTCCAGGCAAATACTCCTCAGCATTTTGCCGCGTGATATTTGACACAAGAACAACCGATTGATATATTTATACGGTTATTGTTTTGAACAGAGAATGAAAAAATGAACAATTCTTACGCAATCGTGACGGCCGGGGGCAAACAGTTCCGCGTCAGGGCGGGACAGGTGATCAATACCGAGTTGCTGCACGTAGAAAAAGGCAAAGACGTGGAATTAAGCCAGGTCCTGATGATATCCGATGGAGAAGAGGCAATTATCGGCAGCCCCGAAATCAAGGGCGCTAAAGTCATTGCTACCTGTATCGAAGAGGGCAAGGCGCGCAAGATCATAGTTTTCCGCTACAAGAATAAAGTGCGCTCCCGGACCAAGACAGGGCACAGGCAGCCTTATACCAGGCTTTTGATCAAGGAAATCGTTAAGCCGGGCGGCAAAGTCCGCAAAAGGACCACGAAAGCTAAAGCCGCAACCGGAGGTGATAACTAATGGCACACAAGAAAGGCGGAGGAAGCACACGCGGCGGCCGCGATAGCGAATCGAAGCGGCTGGGAGTTAAAAGGTACGGCGGCCAGAAAGTCAATGCCGGCACCATCATTGTCAGGCAGCGCGGCACCAAGATACACCCGGGAACCAATGTCGGCGTAGGCAGGGACTATACGCTATTTGCCACGATCGACGGCTTCATTAAATTTGAGCCCCACGCTAAAAATAAGAAAAAGGTCAGCGTTTACCCAGGACAATAAACATGAAAGAGAAAATTCATCCCAAATATTATACGGATGCCAAGGTGACATGCTCATGCGGGAACACCTTCACAACCGGATCCACCAGGCAGACCCTCCGGGTTGAGCTGTGCAATAAATGCCATCCGTTCTTCACCGGGGAGCAGAAGATTATAGATACAGCAGGCCGTGTAGAGCGTTTCAACAAGCGCTACAAGAGGGAAAAGAAAGAGAAATAATAATCAGGCAGACAAGCCAAAGGGGCGGATATTGAAACCGCCCCTTTTCTTTAGGTAAATGAAGAAGGAGAATCCTTTTAGTTACGGCGGCCAGGCGGTCATGGGCGGGGTGATGATCCGAGGACGCGTCAGCTCCGCCATCGCTGTCCGCAGAATGGACGGCGGAATTGAAACCAGCAGCCAACCCCTGGCTACCCTGTATAAAGGGAAATGGCGCAATATGCCCCTGGTCAGAGGCATCATCATGCTTATAGAGACGGTAGCCCTGGGCACGAGCGCTCTCATGTATTCGGCAAGAGTCTCAACCGAGACCGAGGATGAGAAAATAACGTCCGGCATGATCTGGGGAAGCATTGTCGTGGGAGTAGTGCTGGCTGTGGCCCTTTTTTTCGTACTTCCGCTACTAATAGTACGGGTCTTCGATGCCTACATTGCTTCCTCCTTTCTCAGTAATCTCATCGAGGGGGTCATCCGCATCGCTTTCTTCGTCGTTTATCTAATGATGATTGGGCGCATGCGCGACATCCGGGAGATCTTCGCTTATCACGGGGCCGAGCATATGTCCGTGAATGCCTACGAATCAGGCGTACCTTTGAATGTCCACAGCGTGCGGAATTATTCCACGGCCCATACCCGCTGCGGCACCAGCTTTCTGCTGGTCGTGCTGGTCATTGCTGTGGTGGTCTTCGCCCTGCTGGGGCGTCCGCCGATATGGATTGGCATTATATCGCGTATTATTTTGATCCCCATCATCGCTGCTATCAGCTATGAGCTATTGAAATTTGAAGCCAAACACAGCCGCAACCGCTTTGTCAGGTGGCTTCTTATACCGGGATTGTGGCTGCAGGCTCTGACTACGCGTCAGCCCTCTGACAGCCAGCTGGAAGTAGCAATTGAAGCCATGAAAAAAGCCCTTGAGACGGATGGGATATACCCCGACATCCATGGTTGCTACGCAACAACGCAGTAAGGCGATTTATGGCCGTCCTTGACAGCTTTAGATCAAGAATCTATCATCAAGGTTGGTCGGCACCCGCGCTGATAATACTGAAAAAGAGTCAATATTTACTTCGGCGGGAAATAATTACGAGGAGAACGGTCAATGGAGATTTCACTTAAAAACAAGGTGGCGATGATAACCGGCGCCAGTCGTGGTATTGGCAGGGCTATAGCGCTTGAAATGGCAAAATCGGGGGCCGATATTGTATTGACCAGTCGCAAGATAGCCGACCTGGAGAAAGTTGCCGTGGAAATCAAGGCCTGTGGCGTTAAGGCTTTACCCGTAGCGGCGCACATCGGCAGGATGGAGGATATTACTGCGCTGGTCTCTAAAGCTGTAGAAGAATTCGGCAGAATAGACATCCTGGTAAATGATGCTGCTACCAACCCGACCATGGACTCCGCTATCGATGTCTCGGAGCGGGCCTGGGACTCCATCATGAACCTCAATCTCAAAGGCCTGTTTTTCCTCAGCCAGTCCGTCGCCCGTGTCATGAAGGAGCATGGCGGAGGCGTAATTATCAATGTATCTTCCATCGCCGGGGTCACGCCCGATATTTTACCGATCTATTCGGTCAGCAAGGCGGGCGTAAATATGGCCACCAAGGTCATGGCGCAACAGTGGGCAGGCTATGGAATAAGGGCTAACACCCTTTCACCCGGTCAGACTAAAACCCAGTTCAGCCAGGCCTTATGGGGTAACCCCGAAATCTATAAGTACATCATGGCCAGAACCCCCTTAAAACGCATAGCTGAGCCAGAAGATATGGCCCGGGCGGCTGTGTTCCTGGCCTCAAACGAGGCCGGTTTTATCACGGGTCAGAACCTTATTATTGACGGTGGCATGACTATCTAAACCGTATTATTTTCGACTAGAAAATCGAGGGCAACACAAAAATAGAAGTCCCGTAAAGATTAAATATTTAAGGAGTTATCATGATTTCGTCAAGCGAGTACAGGAAAAGACTTACCAAAATGAGGCGCAATATCTACAACGACGGCAAACTGGTAGATCGTGATTTCAAACGGCTTGAGGGAGCTATAAATATCATCGCCAAGACCTATGATATGATCACGGACCCGGAGTTCAAAGACTACCAGGATATACTAACCGCAACTTCCCATCTAACCGGCGAAAAGATCAACCGCTTTACACACATCCACCGCAGCATCGGGGACTTGCTGGCCAAGCAGAAGATGACCAGGATAACTTCCCAGCAGGTCGGCGGCTGCATCGCCAGATGCATGGGCATTGACTCGACCAATGCTCTTTCGGTAGTAACGTACATGTGCGATCAGAAATATGGCACCGAGTACAATAAGCGCTTTGAAAAATGGCTTAGGGACTTCCAGGCCAACGACCGCACGTCATGCTGTGCCCAGACCGATGTTAAAGGTAACCGGCCGTGGAGGCCGCACGAGCAGAAAGACCCCGATCTTTATCTCAGGATCGTGGAGAAAAAGAGCGACGGCATCGTAGTGCGCGGCGCCAAGGTGCATAATTCCTACGCGTCCGTGGTCGAGCAAATCAACGTAATGCCGACCAGGGCCCTCACCAAGGAGGAGAGCGACTGGGCGGTGGCGTTTACCATACCGGCTGATGCGGAAGGAGTAAAACAGATTGTCAGCGTCGCCATGCTCGAATACCCCGAGGGATTCAGCGGGCCCGGGCCCTGGGGCGGTTCCGATTCCATGACCGTTTTCGACGATGTTTTTGTTCCCTGGGACAACGTCTTCCTGTGCGGCGAAACTGATATGGGCGGCTACCTGGCCCTGATGTTCGCTCAATATCACCGCCATAGTTATACGGGCTGCAAGCCGGCCATGACCGACGTGCTAACGGGCGCCGCAGCCCTTATGGCCGAGGTAAACGGCATAGAAAAAGAGCACCATGTCAGGGAAAAGCTGGCCGAACTGATATGTACATCAGAACTTGTTTATGGCAGCGGTATCGCCGCCGCTATTAACGGTAGCAAATCACCTTCGGGCACTTTTGTTCCCGATATCATGTACTGCAACGTGAGCCGCAGGCATGCCGGCCTCAATATTTATCATGAATATGACATCGTGGCGGATATAGCGGGAGGCATGCCGGCCACGCTCCCCCGCCCCGCAGACTGGGTAAACGAGGAAACCAGGCCTTTCATGGAAAAATATATGGCTCGTAATCCGGATGTCGACGTTCATGATGTGCTTAAGGCCTTCGCCTGGGTGCAGGGCCTGACCTGTTCGGAGGCGTCCGGCGTTATGCAATATGCCGGTGTACATGGTGGTGGTTCTCCCAGGATGGAGCAGATCGCCATCATGGGCGCATATAACCTCGAAAACACCAAGAATATCGCCAAGCGGCTGGCCGGCATCAAGGTCAACAAACCCTATACCTTTGACCGGCTCGGCAATACGCCCAAACTTTAAGCGCAACAACGGCAACCCGGACTGGCCGCAGATGTAAAAAGCATCTGCGGCCAATCTTTTTTACATACATCGATTGAACGTTCGGCCAACTCTCCGCATATCTAAATAGCCGCACAATTTGTTGACGGCATGTGATATAATGGCTTCACTATAAAGAGGAGGTGGCAATGAAGACCAAGGGCACGATTCTTTCACTAACCATTATTTTCACACTCATAGCTGCCGTGATCGTGAGCGGCTGCGCGCAGCCATCGACGGGGAAAGCCCCCATCGTCATCGGCTACGTCGGCAACGTTGCGTCACCGGGCACCAAACCCTGCATGGATATACAGCAGATGGCTGTCGAAGAGATCAATGCAGCGGGAGGCATCCTGGGCAGGCCCATCAAGTATGTTATCGAGGACGGCAAGGGCGAGACGTCGCTATCAGTGGCAGCCGTACAAAGAATGGTCATGGGGGACAAGGCAACGTTCTACTTTGTGGAGGGCAGGACCGAGATTGCGCTGGCAACCAAGCAGAAATCGATAGAGCTTTATAAAGATTTCCCGCACATTATGATTGCCAATGGGGCCAGCGGCGTGGAGGTCACCAGCTCAGTGATCCAGAACTACGACAACGAGAAGATGATCTTCCGTGATTTCAATCCCGAACCCGGTCATTTCGCCTGGGCAAACCTCATTTTTTCCTGGTCCAACCCAAACGGTCCTAACACACCCAAGGGTTTGGCCCCTAAAAAATGGGCTCTGCTCTATGAAAACCTGGCCTGGACACTGCTCTTCCGCAATGGCTATCCGACCCTCAATCTTCCTACCTGGGATCAGATGGCCAAAGACAAGTATGGCATCGACGTTGTATACAGCAAACCTTTCAGCGCCAGGGCGGGTATGTACCTGCCGATAATGGACCAGATCTCCAAGGCTGGCGCTGACATGATCTTCGTCGTTTCCAGCTGGTTTACCGATACGGAGGTAATTGCCAAGCAGTGGGCCGACTCTCCGGCTAAAGACATACAGTTATACCTCTATGGCGGCGTAAACCAGACCCACGATTTCTGGCAGCTTACCGGCGGCAAGGCCCTGGGTGCGCTGACGGCATCTTACGAAACGCCGATCACCGACTACAACATGGCTGTTGTAACCAAAGCCAGAGCCAGGGGCATACCCTGCCAGATGCATGTGCTCTGTGCTTACGATGACATTTACCAGATCAAGGCGGCCATTGAGATGGCCGGGGGTACGGATGACGTGGGCAAGCTGATTACCGCTCTGGAGACGGTTCAGGTCGATAACGGCACACTTGGCGCGGTCAAGTACGAAATGGCCAAGGTACCCGGCTTCTTCCATTCCCGTGTATGCGCCGATCCCACTGATCCCACGAAACTGTTACCAAACGGTATGGCGATCGGCTCAGCCCAGATTCAGGCTAACGGTGAATACATACCAATGTACCCCGGAAAATACGCGCAACTGGATAAATATCAGACCCCTGCACAGCTTAGAGCTGCAGCCGGTGTCAAATAATAAGGAGGAGGTGCTAAATTGAAAAAATTATATCTACCCGTTGTAATCATTATGCTCGCCGTCATGCTCGCATCTGCGGCCTGTACCCCCTCTGAGATGAAGCCCGCTACGGTCACCCTTAACTTAATCTCCAATGAGTGGCAGGGCGAAGAGACGCTGGTTGCCGATGCGTTCTTTACAATAGAGAACCCCAATGATTTCCCCGTCACGCTTGACTCGTTTAATTACACTATCAAACTTGGCGACCAGGCGCTGACTCAGAAAACGGTTGGTCCCGCAATATCGATACCGGCCAAGACCGCCGTCCAACTGACCTATGCCAACGTTCTACCTTTCACCGGTTTCGGAGGAGTGGCATTCGAGGGCTATTACATGGAACAAAGCATGCCGTATGTCCTGGCTCACCTCGCCGGCGCAGCTCCCTGGAAGCTGCTGGGCGGCAAGGAACCCAACCTGTGGGACTATCCAGCCCTAAATATTCTCAATACTATCAGGAGTGGCCCTGCGACTGCTGATATCGCCAAAGGTGTTGTCGATAACGCAACCGCGGCAGCCGTATATCTGAAGATCCGCGGCCTGGTGGATGCCGTCCAGAACCCTTTGGATGACGAATGGAAGAACCTCCCCGACGGACCCTGCCAATACGATGTCAGCGGAAAGGCCACCATCTCGAATCCCAACTTCAGCAAATCGGTGGACACCACTTTCACTTTGAGCTTCACCAAGCCTGAGACACAATAGTCTGAACAGTAAAAAAGAGCCTTCCTAACCGGAAGGCTCTTTTTTTATGCCTGTTAAACGGGCTGTTATTTTAGGTACTTCTCACGCACGTAGTCGTTATCCTGGCCGATCTTACATTTGACCCACTTGATACGCGGCGGAGACTCAGACATCTTAACAAAATTGACGGGCATTTTAAATTTGCCCAGCATCTCATCATCGAATTCCCGGAAGGATTGGCGCTTGGTCCAGTGAGGGTTCTGCATGGTAGTCGCCGGCTTTTGCACTTTCATAATTATAGGAACGCCGCCGCCGCGCCATTTGGAACGGGCGGACTTGATGCTGTACTCAAGCGCCATTTTGACCAGCTCATCAGAAGTGTATTTGACCGTTTGATCTTCAATGATCTTGTAAAATTGCTCTACCTGGTCGAGTATGTCAGGTATCCTGTCGAAGGTGAAACGGTAGTCATCTTCATGCTTCCACAGCTTTAACACTTTGAGCAGCGCCCTGAAGTCATGGTCCCTGCCAGCCGCAATGGCCACAATGCCATCCTTGCTTTTCCAGAATCCATACGGGTATATGGCAAAATCGTGTATACCGATTCTGGGCCGTGCCTTGTTCCAGGTGAACCCGATGGTGACGGGATACCCCACCAGCGAAGCATAAGAATCAGCCGTGGCCACATCCACCATCTGTCCTTCACCGGTAGCCTGAGAGTAATAGCGCGCTATGGCGCCTCCCAGGGCCGCCTCAATACCCGAAATGTACCAGCTCAGCCATACCCCGGCCTTCAGCGGCCAGTTATACGGCTCTCCGGAACCAGGCATATCGCCAATATTGGCGCATACACCAGATAATGCCTGGGCGGTTATATCCGAATCGGGGACGTTGATAAACTCTTTGGCCTTTTCCCCATATTGCCCGTAAGGGCTGATAGCTATATACACCAGGCCCGGATTGATCTCAGTCAACTGGCGGTAACCGATCCCCCATGAGTCCATGGTGCCGGGTGCATAGGTCTCGATGACTATTTGCGCCTTTGCAGCCAGGCTCTTTAAGTCCCGGCACCCCTCCTCGGTCTTAATATCGAGGGTAAAATAGCGCTTGTTACGCGCCTCCATGATAAAAGGGACCCCAACGCCGCTGCGATTTACGCCGTAGGGAGTTATCTTACGGGACGGGTCTCCTTCAGGAGGTTCTATCTTGATTACCTCGGCGCCGAATTCGGCAAATATGCTCGAGCATATGTCACCTGACAAATTGGCATAGCTTAAATCCAGCACCGTGACATCGCCGAGCACTTCCGGCTTGCCCTCGGGGTTGATCATGGCACGGAGGAACTCTTCCCGTTCCTTACGGCTTCCGCCGTATCTGACCAATATCTGCTCTTTCTCGCTCTTGCTCATTTATCAGCCCTTGTAATTGAATACGGCGTCCTGGGACAGGTCATAGTAAACGGGTGGTTTGATGCCGGGCCTATCGTCCCAGTAGCCTACAACTCTTTCCTTTTCCAGTTGCTTGATCTCTTCCTCAGAATACCCCAGCAGTTGTTTGAGCACGTAGCGGTTGTGGTAACCAAGAGGCCTGGCCAGCCACTTGATCCTGCCGGGTGTTTTGCTCAGCATGGCTGACGGACCAGGTATCATGAGTTTGCCATACATATCATCCTGAAAAACGATTACGCTGCCCCTTTCCTGCCTCCACTGGTCATAAGTAATCTCGTAGTCATCCTCAACCAGGCCTATGGAAAATCCATATTTTTTAGCTGAATCAACAAGGTTTTCGGCGTTGCTGGATTTTACCCATGCTTCAGTCGCATCGTGAAGCTCTTTGGCATTCTCGGCCTTCAACCGGTCAAATGAGTCCCTATATTTGGTTATCAGTTCGGGCTTGCCCATCGCCTGGCAAATAGCCTTATACTGCTCATCTGTTACAGCCGCAATGGCTACGAACTTGCCGTCACTGGACTTGAATATGCCCGAAGGGGCCATTGCCGGGTCCGTATTCCCAACTCGCCCCAAATCTTCGCCGGTTATGCTTTCATAGGTAAAGTTGGGCATGATGCGCATTAAGGCTTCCGCCTGGGCCAAATCGATATACTGGCCTTTGCCCGTTTTCTTGCGGTAGTTGAGCGCCATTATGACGGCCAGAGCTCCGACGTTTCCCGGTAAGAAATCTCCTACATAGTCCGGCAACTTATAATATTTATCCGTGTCAGGATAGCCGGTCAGGCTGATAACGCCGCTGGCGGCCTGCGCCAGCAAGTCCCAGCCTGGGAAGAACCTCATCGGACCGTATTGCCCATAAGTGGCACAACTGAGATAAATCAGGCCCGGATTAATTTTACCGAGTTGGCTGTATCCCACGCCCCAGGTCTCGGCGGTCCCTGCCGCAAAGTTTTCCACCACGACATCCGATTGTTCCACCAGCTTGTAGATTATTTCCCTGGCTTTGGGCAATTTCAGGTTAAGGGCAAAGAAATATTTTCCGTATTGCACGAAATGGAAGCATACGCTGGAATGTCTCCAGAAGCTGCCCCAGTATACGCCGAAACGCCAAAGGTCCCCCACCCAGGGCAGCTCGAATTTTATAACCTCGGCACCGTACTGCCCCAGTATCTTGGCAGCGGTGGGCCCGTATATAACATGTGTAAAATCCAGTACCCTTAAACCCTTGAATACCTCGGGTTTCTCCTTGGTTTTCGAGGGATCGAACAGCTTTTTTGTGTAATCGAAATAATCGTCCATTATTTACATCCCGAGGTAAGCTTTCTTCACCACATCGCTGTCCAGCAATTTTTCGCTTACATCCGCATAGATGACGCGACCATTCTCCATGATGTAGCCCCGTCCGGCAATGGTCAGGGCCTGCATGGCATTTTGTTCTGATAATATCAGTGTAATTTTCTCCTCTTTTAATTTGGCCAGGGTGTCGTATACCAGCTCGAGTATTTTAGGCGCCAGCCCCAGCGAAGGCTCATCCACCATCAGCATTTTAGGATTGGACATCAGTCCGCGGGCGATCACCATCATCTGCTGCTCACCTCCGCTCAGCGTGCCCGCTGACTGATTTTTACGCTCTTTCAATATGGGGAACATATTGAAAACCCTTTCCAGGGTTTTCTTTCTGACCGGCCAGGCGGTTTTGTTATAAGACCCAACCAGCAGGTTATCCATCACGCTCATATAAGGGAAAATCCTGCGTGCCTCCGGCACCTCGGCAATCCCACGCTTAATGATTTCGTAGGTCGGCAACTTTTCTATGCTCTCGCCCTGGAATATTATCTTGCCTTTGGTAGGCTTTAACATCCCCAGGATGGTATTGATCAGCGTTGACTTGCCGGCGCCGTTGGAGCCCAGCAGCGCAACCATTTCGTTTGTCTCCACGGTCATATTTACGCCGTGGAGGATCGGCGTTACAC
>CAWJIA010000010.1:0-20058 GCA_963842805.1 uncultured Chloroflexia bacterium
TGAGCTGGAGAACCTCCATAACCATACTGTTCGTGGCCCAACCAGATGGCGGTTGTGCTAGCTACAGCATCGCCGAAAGGATCTTGTGATACGGCCTCGTTGTCGATGGCATAGAGGGTGGTGTTGGTGTCAAGTGTGCAGCAGCCGCAGAATTTAAGCGAGGTCGGCTCGAGTGTGAACCACACGCCTGCCTGAGTCAGCGGTGCGAACACATCGAGACAGGCCCACTGTATGCCCGGCTTGGGCATGCCGTCGCGCGGTTTGAGCGTGCGGCAGACTGCGCTGTCGAATTGCATGGAAGTGTTGGTAACGTTGTCATGTGCCGAGTAAAGGGCAGGCTGAGGATCGCCGGTGAAGGCCTGCACCAGGCCGTACTGGCCGACGATGTGCGGAGGATTGTCGCCCGCTGGCCAGTCCAGGCCGTTGGGTGCTGCGCCGTAGCCTGCGTTTGCGAATACATAGCCGTTGCCGTTGGCAGCGCTCATCATGTCGCCGTCAACCCACCTGCCGAGTGACGGTATGGTGTTGCGGTAGACGGTGCCGATGCCGCTGTCGGCGTCGTCGGCCATGTAGATGAACTGGTTGTTGGCAAAGTCGACGTCAAAGATGACGTGTTCGTTGCCATGGCCGGGTATAGGATCGGCCGTTACGTTGAGGGTGACGGCCTTGTCCAGCGAGTATGCTGCGGGATAAGGTGAATTTACCGCGCCGCCGACCAGGACCTGGCCGTCGGGAACGGCTGCGATGGTGTGAGCGAAGAGCAGCGAGGTGTCGTAGTTGGGCAGGTTGGTGAGACCAGGAGGTGCCGGTGTAAGGCAGCCTCTGGACAACGCCGCTTGCGCTCAGCACGTACATAGTGGTGCTGCTTTCGAATACGAAGTCCTGTACGGGGTATCTGGGGGTGATACTGGACCAGTAGTCGCCGAAGTCGGGCGACCAGGCCATCACGCCGCCGCTGTTCCCGTTGGCGACGTAGGTGTAGGTGCCAGGATCCGTGCCCATTTTGGTAAGGGTAGAGGTGGCATAAGCGTTCTGTGCCGCCCAGCCAACGATCTCACCGTCTTTCTTGTCGGTGCAGGATTCTACCACGCGCAGGATGGGAAGTTCGGACTGCGGGACGGTGCAGCCGCCTGATGTCGTGCGGCAGTATACGCGTTCCCAGTAGGTGCCCAGCGGCGGTACCGCAGGCAGAGGCGCGGCCACGTTGGGATTGATGGTGGTGCGCCATACTGAGTCGAACTCGTTACAGCCGCAACGTTTGGTATCGCCGAATGCGGCTCTGTTGTTGTTAACTGAAGCCAGGTAGATGGTGGTGCAGTCGGGGGCAACGGCTACATCGTTGAACCAGTCGATGGTGGTGTCGATGAGTGAAAGCTGGTTCCAGGTCTCGCCGTTGTTGCGGCTGATGGCGAAGGCTGATTCGTCGTCAGGATTGACGCCGCCCAGGTATCCTCCGACGACGCTGCCAGCATCGGGATGGCCGAATACTAGGTTTTGCCACCAGGCGCCGTTAACGGAGGTTGCGGTCCAATCAAGGGTAAGGCTACCGCTCGGAGATATCGGGGCCGCTGGTGCTTGCCGTGTACTGCCAGGCATTAGCCTGGCCGGGTGTCTGGGTGCCTGTGATATTAGTGGGGAAGGCGCCAGCACCGCCGGTCTTATAGGCAAGCATGCTGGGCACCGAAGTCGGCAGAGCGGGAGCAGAGTCGGTGGCAATGGCCGCCAGTGAGCCGGTGGAGACCAGGCCCAGGGAGCCGTCGGCGTTCCAGCCGACTAAGGCTGCGCCCACGCCGTTCTGGCCGCCGGTACTGCAGAGGAAATAGCCGGCTGCGCCGGTGGTGGCTTTAAGTGCGGGATACCAGCATGGGATCGGGCAGGTGGTCGGCGAATCCGTGAACCAGGTGGGCACGGTGGCCGTGCAGGGGAATCCCATGTGCTCGCCTGCCAGCAGTTTGCCCGAGGCGTAGGTGCCGAAGTAGGCGATGCTGTAGATGGACTTATTGTTGTTCTGGGTGGTGTCCATCAGGACGTAGACGGTGGTGTCGTCGATGCGGTAGATGCCGTCCTGGGAGTTCTTTTGGAGAATAGGCGAATAAGCATCCAGGCTGATGTAAGCCCTGCGCAGTGAGGACGACTGGCCGGAGAAGTCGGACGGGAGCTGCAGGCCTACATTATTAAGCTGTGTATAGTTCGGGGAGTTTGGGAACCCGGCATTTGCGCTATTCTTGACCTCGATGGAGTTGCCGAAGGCCCAGCCCACGGTGTAGTTCTGGTTGAGGTCGCGCTGTGCCACGTTGTAAAAGGTGCCGGTGCCATCCGCGGCTACCAGCGCTACAGAGGAGTCGCCGTTATAGGTGGGCGAGAATTTGATGGCATAGTAGTTATAGCTCGATGTGCCGGTGCCGGTGCCGGCCGGCATGGCGATGGATGGAGCGGCATTCTGGTCCTGCCAGCTGTTGAAGCCGCTGGAGGCCCTGACAAACCATCTGCCCGCCCCACTGGTGGTGGTGGTGACAAAGCCGATGTCGCGTTTGCCGCCGTAGTCGATCGAGATATCCATGTTGCGGATATACTCATCTGCGGCCAGGGTAGTGCCGTCAAAGGCCAGGTCCCAGGTGTTGCCGGAGTCGGAGGATACATAGATCCTCTTGGGGCCGCTTTCGATGCCGTAGGTGGCTCCGCTGGTACCTACCGCACCGCCGGTGGTGCCGTCGCAGGAGACCGCTATGAACTTGGGATCGTCGGGCGCCATTGCTACCTGGTAGAGGTTGGAGGGCGCGCCATTCCCCCTGGGATCAATCAGCGGGTCGCCTGCGCCCAGGATGAAGCCGGGAGAGCGCAGCAGGCCCAGCTCTTTGGTGCTTGGTGCGGAGATGCCTGAGGTGTTGCTGGTGTTGATGACGTTCAGATAGCCGGGGGTGAACGATGTCAGTGCATATTCCCAGTCCCTGACTATCCACGCTAGAGACATGCCGTCGTTGCCGACAGCCATGCTGATTATTTCGCTGCCCCTGGGCTCGGCACTCATGCCGGCAAGCACGTTAGTGGCGTCGCTCGAGGGGCCGGTAATCATGTAAGCGTCGGATACCCAGTAAGCTACCATTTGAGTGTTATCGATGTCCATCTTGAGCGGCATCGAGTTGGGGGTAAGCACGGTGTCCCATCTCATAATGCCCGGGTCAGCAGAGACCGCTGCCGGAGCAGCGATGCTGGCCGGGATTACGAAGGAGGCCACCATGAATATAGCTGCGAAAACTCCAAGTATTCTTGGAAACCTAGTTTTCATTATTCCTCCTGAATTTTTCAAACCCGAAAACCCTTTTCAGGGATCCGTTTCCGGACCCCGGATTTAATCTGTCGGGAACCCCCTGCAATGAATTTCGACCTCCTTGCACGGGAGTTTTTTTACGGATAACCTGGCTTACCGCTGGTAAGGGTATTATCCTGCCCTGCTGTTAAAGCCCGCACGGCTGCGGCTGCCCCCCTGGTAAAGACGGTATGCCCCGGGACCAGGGCCGTGGATAATTTTGCCCCGGCAGCGCTTACAGGCTGCCACGGCATTGCTCATGCAACATCACCTCCTTGCATATTTATTCCCAATGCACAACGAACAAGCAATAAACAAGTATAGCTTGCCTTGGATACTAGTATAACATACCCTGTCAAGAACACAACCCGATCGTAATTTTCTTATAAAATAAAAGGGAAGAGGAAAAAGATAAAATTCCAAATTCCCAAAACCAAATTCCAATTTTTGGAAGCGGCGTGGGATACGTATTCTAACGGTAAGGCCATCCGGGTAAGGGGCGTTGAAGAGGGGCTTAAGCCCCTCTTATAAAAAAGGAAGGCGTTGAAGAGGGAACCTGTTCCCTCTTAGAACAAAAAAATTCCCCTCTCCTGGGAGAGGGGGCAGGGGGAGAGGGAAAAATAAACAATCATTGCGAGCGACTTACACACGTCATTGCGAGCGAAGCGAAGCAATCCTTTAAACGAAGGCGATTGCCAGACATAATGCCATGGGATTGCCACGTCGCTGCGCTCCTCGCAATGACATTGCTAATAGAAGGACACAGGGGCAGGGGGTGAGGGGATTACCTTAGTAATAATAACCCCGTATGCGCTGTATGAAGGCCCTGAGCAGCAGTATGAAGATGACCAGCAGCACCAGGCTGGCGCCCACCACCAGCCACATGTTGATCAGGCCCACCTGGAAGGCGTAGGGCGAGAGCGCCCATTTGCTCTTGTTGCCCGACTGATCCACGGCCTGTACGTGCCAGTAATAGGTGCCCGGATCGAGGTTCATGGTGACCTGCGTGTCGCGGATATTGGTCCGGCGCATGCCGGCCAGCAGGGGGAAGAAGTTGAGGTTGTCGGCCACCTCAACATTGTAAGTTACCGAGCCGCCGCTGTCATCCTTGGCCGGCGTCCACGTGAAGGTCACGGGCTGGCCGCCCATGATTCCGAAACGGTCGGAGGTGGGCGATACGGGTGTAGGTACGGTCGGAGGATTGCTCTCCACCGGAAGCTGCCAGGTGGCCACGTTGCCCGAGGCGTCGGTGGCGGTGATGGTATGCTTGGCGGCTGAGGTTTCGGGGACCGTGAAATTATAGATGAAGTGGCCGGCCTTGTCGCTGTTGGGGGAGTTGGCGACCACCGTGTCGTCGTATTTAATCGAGACGTCGCTGGCGGCGGCGAAGCCGTCGCCGGTGATGGTGGCGCTATCGCCGACCTTGGGCATCTGCGGTTCGACCTTGATGGAGGCGGCGATCTTGAAGCGCGCCGAAGCGTCCTGGTTGTAAAGCTTTTTGGCGGTGGCCTTGATGACGTGCGTGCCGGCGCCCAGCGGCGGTATGGGCAGCTGTACACTGAAGCTGCCCTGGTCGTCGCTGGAGGCAGCCATGCTGCTGGCCACGCCGTCGATGTACAGTGTCACAGCATCGTCGGCTGTGAAGCCGGTACCGGTCACGTTCTCGCTGGCGCCGGAGCTGACCTGGGCGTCATTCATGGCGAGCGAGGGGGTTACGGTAAAGGAGAAGTTGATCATCTGCTCGGCCATACCGGCCTTGATGAAATGGAAGTAGCTGGTGCCGGCGCTGGCCTCGGGGACGCTGATATTGATGCTGACCGACTGCTGTAGCCTCTGGTTAAAGCCCTCGGCCACCTTGACGGCAGTGGGATCGTCCGCCATGGTCGGCGATTTGCTGAACCAGATGTCGTAATTGCCGTCCAGCGGGTAGGCGCCGCTCTGGATGCTCAGGTTGACCTGGCTGCCGGTCGGGCCCGTGCTGGGCGAGAGGGTTGTCGTTATTCCACATTTGCCGCCCGCGCAGCCCTGGGCATCAACCGGCAGGGCGGGTTCGAGCGCGGGGAGCGCAATAAAAAGCGCAAAAATACCACACAGATATATACATATCCTCATAGCAAAATTTATATGCCTTTCACTTCCCTTTGTCAAGCTCCCAGATACGGAAGCGACATAAGATTATTGATAAACTAGTACAAATGTACTAATATTCCGCATCATGGACGGGACGGTTACGCCGCGGGAATACGGGAACTGGAGGGACGGGGGTTGTGACCTGCACCCGGCCTGCCTGGAATGTCCGCTGCAGAAGTGCATTGAGGAGGAGCCGCGCGGTCGGCAAAAGAGGCGGATCGCCGACCGCGCCGGCCGGATTAAGGAAATGAGGGCCAGCGGGATTACATGTCGGGAGATAGCGGCTGCCTTCGGGGTTAGCACTCGTACTGTCCAGAGGGCGCTGGAACAGGGTCGGCAGCAATCTGTTAACGCAGTGGAATTGTCCCGGCCGCACCTTTCGCTTAAATCCTGACCGGCAATTGTTGTTCAAATATTAGGTATATATAAGGTATATGATGGCTGATTTTAAACCGCAGGATTTATCCCAGCTCGATAAGGACCGTCTCAGCTCCTACAAGTCCAACCTCGACTTTTACGGCGGCAGCCAGTGGGCCAAGACCAGCAAGAACCGTCAGCTCGTCTTCAATTATTCCAAGATCGCAATTGATAAGATCACCAGCTACCTGATGAACGGCCTCAACTACTCCTTCGAGCCGCTGGCCAGTCTCGTCATTGAGAGATCCAACAATCCGCGAAGCCAGGTAACCAGGCATTGCGAATAATCCGGGCGAAGCAATCCTTTGATAGCACACCTTCCCCCGACCTTGCCAAGCAGGCCGAGGCCGTGGTCTACCAGGTCCTTGATCAGAATAATGTCGTGGAGCTGGATTATGCCACCGAGATTGACGCCGCTATCCTGGGGGATGGCTGCTACAAGGTTACCTGGGACGCCGTGGAGAAGCGCATCCGCATCACCGCACCCGACGTCAACGGCCTTTACGCCTGGTGGACGGGTGACGATCTCACCCGGGTGTATCAGGTCGCCTGCAAGTACCAGCTCACCCAGGACGAGATTTTAATGCTCTACAAGAAGACCATCTCCAAGAAGACGGCTTATCTCACGGAGTTATGGACCGTCAAGGATTTCGTGCTCTTCCTGGACAATGATGTGATCGACCGCAAGCCGAACCCCTACGGCTTTATACCGTTTATCATCTTTCCCAACCTGCGGCAGCCGAAAGAATTCTGGGGCATCTCCGATATCCCACCGCTGCAGGAGCCGCAGAAGGAGCTTAACCGTGCGTTATCCCAGCTTTCCCGCATCCTCGAGGTATCAGGAAACCCGATAGCCGTCCTTGAGGGCGTGGAAAGCTCGGAGGATATTCAGGTCAGGCCCGGCGCAGTCTGGAATTTGCCCGCCGATACCAAGGCTTATTTGCTGGACCTGCTGCAGGGCGGCGGAATCCGCCTCCACATCGATTATATCAATCTGGTATATCAAACGATGCATGATCTATCGGAAGCCCCCAGGGCGGCCTTCGGCGGCATGCAGCATGAGCTTTCAGGCGTAGCCCTCGAGGTCGAGCTTCAATCGCTTTTACAGAAGGTCAACCGCAAGCGCCTGGTCCGCAACAATGTTTACAAGCGGCGCAATGAGATGATCTTGCAGCTCTGGGCCAAGTTCATGCGCCAGGACCTGACGGCCGTGTCCCAGAAGGTTATCTGGGGGCCGGTGCTGCCTCAGGATAGGGCCAAAGAAGCCCAGAATGAGCAGCTCCTCGTTCAGTCGGGCGTCCATTCCCGCCGTACCGCTATGGATAATCTGGGAGTGCGGGATCCCGAGCTGGAATTTGAGAAATGGATGGAGGAGCGCATGCAGATACTGTCACAGAATAATGAGTTTAAAGCACAGTCTACACAGGGCGGCTCGAGAGTGAGAAATACCGCCGCTGATATGCAGGCCGTGGTTTAACTATAAGGAGAAATATGTCAGAAGAAAATACTACCCCCCAACCTCCGGAAAACACCACCCCCGAGCCTCCGGCCGCCCCCGCCGTAAGCGAAGCGGAGCAGGCTTTGAGCGCCAAGATTACCGCACTCGAGGCGGCAGTCGCTGAGAAAGAGGCAGTCATAGTCGAAGCGAAGAAAACGCTGGACGCCCGGGCAGCCGATTACTCAACGCTGAAAACCAGCTTTGACGAGGCGGTCAAGTCCTATCGCAAGCTGGCAGTCGGCTCCAATCCCCTTTTCATCGAGGAGCTGATAGCCGGAACTACCATCGCCGAGATCGAATCTTCCATGACCAGGGCAGCCGCTCTGGTCGGTAAGGTCCGGTCAAAGATCGAGGAAGACCTCAAGAATTTAACCATCCCTGCCGGCGCTCCCGAAAGGTCGGGCCCGGATACGTCCGGATATTCCCCCAGGGAGAAGATCGCCGCAGGCATCAAAAAACAGAATAAATAAAAGAGGAATCACTTCATCCACAATTTTGTATGTCATTGCGAGTGGACGATTTAACCATGTCATTGCGAGGAGCCCGCAGGGCGACGTGGCAATCCCATGGCATTGCGTCGAGCCACGTGACTTCGATCAAAGGATTGCTTCGCTACGCTCGCAATGACGTGAGCAACTACACTCGTAATGATGTGCAAGAAAAATAAATGAAAGAATCACCCTGACCCCTGCGTGCAACAAGGAAAAAGGCGTTGAAGAGGGAACCTGTTCCCTCTTAGGAAAAAATGGTCTCCCCTTCCCTCAAGGGAAGGGGCCAGGGGATGGGTGATCAAGGAGAAAAAATGGCAACAACTTTAACCGAAGCAGCGAAACTTTCAAATGACACCATGTACCAGGGTGTCATCGAAACCATTATCAAGGATTGCCCTCTTCTTCAACTCATGCCGTGGGTTGAGATCGTGGGCAATGCCCTCACGTACAACCGTGAGAAAGCCCTGCCGTCCGCCGAGTGGCACGCCGTCAATGATGACTGGACCACCAGCCCCGCCGTAACCTTCACGCAGAAGACGGCCACCCTGGCGATCCTGGGCCAGAATGCCGATGTGGATAACTACATCAGGCAGACCAGGTCAAACATCATGGACGTGGAAAGCGCCATCATCGAGCTGACCGCCAAGGCCATCAGGCACGAGCTTGAAGACAAGCTCGTCTATGGCGACAATTCCGGCACTCCCAACCAATTTGACGGGCTGATCAAGCTCATCGATACCGGAACCGCCAGCGATCAGCTCGTCGCCGCCGGAGCAACCGGCGCTACCTTGACCCTTGCCATGCTCGACCAGCTCATCGATGCGGTCAAGGGCGCCAAGCCCGACCTGCTGCTGATGAGCCGCAGGTCCCGCCGGAAGATTGCCGCTCTGGCCAGGGCTGCCGGCAATAACCTCGAGGTCGGCAAAGGGGCGCTGGGTGAGTTCGTGCAGTTCTACAACGGCATCCTGTTGAGCGGCGGCATAGATTCAAGAACTATATTTAATGCAGATGTGGAATACAAAATAACCGTGGCTTTTACGCAGGTTGGGTGCTGATATTACCGTTATCTTAAAGCGAGTTGAAGAATATTAAATAAGTCAACGAAGTTAATCACCATCTGCTATTCAGCTTTGAACATGTCACCTAGAAACCCGCATGTAAGATCTTTTGCCATCTGACGATCCGGCATCGATGCAAGCATCTCATAAAGAGCGCCTTCGCCGCTCGCATTTTTCTCTTTTGACCTGATAATCTCCTCCGCTGTTTCATGTAAGTCTGCTATGAAAGATCGGATGATCTGGGCATGCCCGGGCATTACCGTCATGTGTAAGCTGGGAGGTTTCTGTTGATAATCAAGATGCCAGCGTTTGGACTTCAGCTTGTCTCCTAAAGTGTAAATGTTGACGCTATCACTGGCAATGGCAAACAATGTAGCCTGCGGCTTGCCAATTACATAAAGCCCCGGTGTTTCCCTCACGCCTTCCTGCAACTTTTGTGATGTTTTCATTGCTGTATCTGCTAGCTTTATAAACCCCTCCTGACCGAGGAATTTTATGATTCCCCAACTGGCAGCCAATGGGCCACCTGATCTCAACCCTGCCATTGATGGCGTAGCATATATACCCCCCGGCCAGTCTACATATATATAAAACTGATATTTACGCAACTCGGCATTGCGATACAGTATGACTGAGGCTCCTTTTGGAACGAAGCCATATTTGTGAATATCTGCGGAAATCGACCACACGCCCGGCACATTTAGGTCGAAGTTCGGCAAGACGTAGCCCGCTTTTTTAATAAAAGGCAGTATCATGCCACCAACACAGGCATCAACATGAAACCAGATCTGCTGTTCCAGCGCAATTTTCCCCATTTCTTCTATGGGATCTATGATGCCGTGTGGATAAGACGGTGCAGAGCCGATAATCATGATAGTATTCGTATTAATAGCTTTGCGCAAAGCAACCAAATCGATCTCTGAGTTATTGTCAGTTGGAATTATTACTGCCTTTATCCCTAAATAGTGGGCCGCTTTATTGATGGAAGGATGAGCGGATAAAGGCATAATAAGCTCAGGTTCCTGTATATGCGGCTTGTGATAGCGGGCGTAATCACGAGCAGTTTTTATTACTACCATCAGGCTTTCCGTTCCGCCAGTCGTAAAGCTGCCAGCAGTATGGTTATCGCCGCCCAACAGGTCAATCATCATGCCAACAACTTCATTCTCCATCTTTAAAAGACTGGGGAAATTAAATGGGCTGAGGCCATTCTCATTAATAAAAATAGTGAAAGCCTTTTCCGAAAAATCTTTGATTTCTTCACCGGCATTAAATACCAGGCTGAACAGTCGTCCATTTACCCAATTACTATCACCAGATTTCATGCCTTTGATCTCATCAAAGATCTGGTTTCCAGGCATTCCCTTTGATGGAAATTTGGTTTTCATGCACTTCTCCTTCTGCCGAAAGCATTGTTAACAATAATACTAATATATAATAATATATAGCGAAATATATTTTTCATTATTTAGTGTTTAAATAATGTTTTAAATAGCCATAGTATGATGTCACATTTTTAAGTAATCTGGAGAAATAATGGCGGGTTTAGTTGGCATATATACGCAAGCTGCATGTGATAACGAGTATTTGAAAACACTGGTCGGTTCAATGTCCCATGATATCTCATACGCTGACTGGGATATATTCAATCAATGGGACAGCCCAAAGCTATCTGTCGCCAGGGTTCATCACGGAGTAATAAATCCGGCAAAGCAGCCCATCTTAAATGAGGATAATTCAATTTGCATCTTCATGGATGGCGAGGTATTTGATTATGAGGCAGATAAGCGGCAGCTAATTCGTGGAGGTCATGTCTTTAAGAACGAAAATAATGATGCAGAATATTGTCTGCACCTTTATGAGAAATATGGTGCTAATGCCTTTTCCATGCTAAACGGGTCATATGTAATAGTTTTATACCATTTGGATTCAGATAAAATCCTGCTGGTCAGCGACCGGTTTTTATCACGGCTTTTTTATTACTTTTGTAATAACAGGCAGTTGGTTTTCGGCAGCCAGCTACGTCCTATGCTCAAATTCCCGCAGCTTCCAAGAAGACTTGATATGCAGGCGGTTTATGAGTTTTTTTATTTCCGATCCGTATTGGGGGAGCGGACATATTATCAGGATATCAAGTCTCTTCCACCGGCCAGCGTGCTACAGTTTAATCAGGGCAAATTAACAGTCGACCGGTATTGGAAACCTGTGTACAAGGGCGAATCGCGTAGTGATGGATACTATGCTGAGGCCCTTGCAGAAGCCTTTAAAAGAGCTGTCAGGCGAAGGACGCGGAGCGATCATCGCTATGGCATCCTGTTGAGCGGCGGCAACGATTCAAGAACTATATTTAATGCTGATGCGGAAAACAAAATAACTGTGGCTTTTACACAGTCAGAGTTTGAGAACCGGGAAGTGCGAATTGCGCGCAGGGTGGCGGCCGGAAAAGGATGCAAGCATGTTTTTCTGAAGCGTGATTTTGACCATTACTTCCGCTATGCGGATATGGCCATAGATATTGGCGATGGAATGTACGAATTTTGGTGTTCTCAGAACCTTGGTTTTCTAGAGAGTATTCGTTCTGAAGCCGATATTTTATTGGATGGATATGGTTTTGGCGTGTTATTAAAAGATACTCAAATGCCGCATAAACATATCATTTGGCGCGGGAAGTACATTCCCCTGCCTGGCCTGGCTATACAGGATGTCATCTCAGGGATTTTCCAGCAGGGTTGCGTGGATGCAGCAGGGCATCCCATATTCAAAACACCAAAACATCAGATTCTAGATGGTTTGATAGCTACGGTTGAATCTTATTTTAAGGAGACTCCCGAGGCGGAGGCATTGCCGGCTTCAGACCGCATAAATTATGTGTTCCTTTGCTATTCGGCCCGCCAGAATATGAACTTTTTATGGCCTCATCATACCCGGCAATTTTTAGAACCACGGCTGGCGATCTGGGATAACGATATCCTTGATCTGACATATGCCATTCCCGCCAGGCAGAAAATTAATGGCAGGTTGATTAAAAAAGTCCTTACCAGGCTATCGCTTTCCCAGGCTTTGATTCCCTATGCCAATACGGGATTACCGGCTTTTATAATTGCTGATTGGCCGGAATGGATAATAGTTATGGCACAGGCAGTCTTAAAGCGCTATATTTTTAAGCCCAAACAACCGTATCTTACAGACGGCCCCTGGCCAAATTACGGTGAGCTTTATCGTTTTAACCCTAATTTAAAAAATTACATACGAGCTACCATAGAGGATCCCCAATACCTGACCCCCGAGATATTCGATCTTGAGAGCATCAAGAATATTTATAACCTGCATATGTCAAGGCAGGGTGAATTTGCCACCACCTTGACAGCGTTGACTACTTTCGGCCGCTGGTATAGGAAATATGGTCAGGACTAAGATGAAATATCTGGACGGTTCAAGAAAAGATATCAGTATTACGGGGCCAATATTATCTTATAAAGAGTTATTTTGGTTTTTTTTGACCAACCCTGGTTGGCTGCGCTATTTTGTTGAGTGGCTGAAAACCTTATGGATCAAGAAAAATAATCCCCTGGCAAATGCCATCGACTATGAATCACCCTGGTTAACCTACGGCGCGATTTACTGGGTAAAAAGGCATATAAAACCGGATATGAAAGTATTCGAATACAGTTCAGGCGGGTCTACGCTTTTCTTTGCACAAAGGGTCGCCGAAGTAATTTCCGTCGAGCATGACAGGGACTGGTATTCCAAACTATCAGGCATAATCGCTGATAGGCGATTGGTCAATAGCCATCTGTTTCTGATTGAGCCCGAAATAAAGAAGGCAGGACAACAGGACTACATCTGCCAGACCTTTCCGAGATATGCCGAAGCAAGTTTTGAAAAGTACGTAAAGTTCATTCGCAATTACCCCGATCGCTATTTTGATCTGGTATTGGTAGACGGACGATCGCGACCCTTTTGTATTGCGGAGGCGGTCAGGAAAATACGTCCGGGCGGATATTTGATTTTGGACAACTCGGATAGGGCGCACTATCAGAAAGCCATGAATGCATTAAGCATGTATAAAAGGAAAGATTTTATCGGTTTTGTTCCTTTTGACGAGCCCTTTGCAAGAACCACTATCTGGACAATCGCGTGAAGTTCACATGCTATTGATTGCAGTCTCGAAAATCGAGTAATTTCCCGTTCTAATCCCCAGCATGCCTCCGGACAGCGGGTTTTGATAGAGCCGGCTGGGCGCTAGCTCAGCGAGATGATGCCGCGGCGGACGGCGGTGATGACAGCCTGCGTGCGGGCGTTGGCATCCAGCTTGCGCAGGATAGATGTGACGTGGTTCTTGATAGTCTGCTCGCTGATATCCAGCATGTTGGCGATCTGCTTGTTGAGATAGCCTTTAGCCATATAGTTGAGTATTTCGGTCTCGCGTGGCGTCAAAGGGGAGATGAAGCTCTCAACGCCCTTGCCCCAGGAGAAGTCCTGGAACTGCTCCATCACCTGGGCCGCAACCTTGGGCTGCGAAAGGAAGGTATCGTTGAGCGGGTATTCGCCTTTGGATGAGCGCCGGATGATGGAGATGAGTTCATCAGATGCTATATTGCGGCTGACATAGCCTGCGGCGCGGGCTTTGATGGCCATGAAAAGCCCTTCGTCATTGGGCGAAGGCGAGATGACGATCACGGCCACGCTGGGCACATGCTGCTTTACCACCTTGGCCAGTTCCATTCCATCGCTGGCCAGGCTGATATCCAGCAGCACAACGTCCGGCGTATCTCTCACGACCGCGGTTACCAGGTCGGCTTCCGTGCTGGCCTCGGCGCAGATCTCAACATCGTCAGCCTGCTTGAGGAAGAACTCAATGCCCTTGCGGAAGAGCGGCTGCTGGTCCGCAATGATGACTTTTATTTTCCCTGCATCTGTCAATAGAACTCTCGTACCGGTACTTTAGTAACATCATACACCAGGCAATCACTATGGGCAATAACCATTAGGTCAACAACTATGACCCGCGGGGATGCAACCCCATTAAAAAAATTCCAAGCTCCAAGTTCCAAAATCCAAACAAATTTTAAATTCTAAATACTAAACTCTAAGTTCTAAACAAATTCAAAGCCTAAAACCCAAAACAATTTGTGTTTATTTGGGATTTAGTGTTTAGCATTTAGGGTTTTCCCCAGAGGGGTTGGAATTTGGCTTTTGGCTTTTGGAATTTCCCCTCGTGGGGTTTAGATTTCGCTTCTGTCGTAGAGAAGCCTGTTTACGATCACGCTCCAGTGGAAGCCGTTGCCCAGGTCGCTCATCAGTCCGGCCGTCACCCGGCGGATGAGAAGGAGCAGAACAAGCGCCAGGAAGCCAAGCGTCATCTCAATGGGTAAACTAAATATGGGAGCTGTGACGGGGCAGGAGGCAAAGCCGGCCATTACCAGCAGCGGCAGCACCATGCTGTGACTCCCTCGGAACCGGAGGCGCTCGTTGAGCGTAGCGCCGCTGGCACGCCACCTGGAAACTGTCCTGAGAATGATGCCCAGAAGGACAAAACAGACCGCGATGATTAAGGTCGGGATGCCGTTAAGCAGGAGGGTTAGTATGATGACCATGCCTCCCCCTGTGGTATTGCCGCGCTCGCCGTCGAATTTGCGGAAAACAGGCCACATCTGCCCGCAAACGGCGGCCAATCCCGCCATAACCGTGACCAGAAGGGGAAATTGAAGCAGCAGGCCGGCTACGACGGGGACTACCCCTTTGAGGATATCCAGCAGGACTGCCAGGAGCCCCCACCTCCTGCCTACCTTGTACCACATGGCCTGGTGCAGGTCAGGCTCGTGAGATATATCTACGCCCCTGGCGCGGCTTATGAGGATCATAAAAGGTATCGCGCCGATAAGGTAGGAAGCTACAACGAATAGAATATAGAGAGCTACGGTTATCATCAAAAATTCCAAATTCCAAAAACCAAATTTCAAACAAATTCCAATTTTATAAATTTCAAATCTTGAGAATCTTATATTGGAGCTTGGAATTTGGAGCTTGGAGCTTTTCCTCCTATATACAAGGACAGGGCCGAAGCCCTGTCCCGATTTTTAAACTCAAGCAGCAATTACTTGGGTACGATGACCACCTTGTGGCCTTTGGCTTCGATCTGTTTCATCAGGTCTTTGACGTCGTCCGTATCAAGCTGCAGGGAGAAGCCCATGGGGCTGTCTTCCGCCGGAGGCATGGTATGTGCTGCAATCACCTTAAGGCCGCTCTTTTCAACTATTTCCATGATTTCCCTGATATCTTTGGCCTGGCTGGCGTTGGCAATATTCAGGCGGATGCCATGCAGGCCCACCCCCAGCGACACGTTCAGTACTTTAAGCATGAAGTCGGTGGTTGTCACCACGCCTATAACTTTGCCATTTTCGACTACGGGCATAATGCCGACCTTCTTATTGAAGCCGCGGGAAAGGCCCTGCTCAATGGAGGCATCGGGCTCAATCGTAACAACATCTTTCTGCATGATCTCGCCGACCTTCATCTTGGCCAGCAGGTAGTTTATCTCCCAGATACTGAGGCTGGTGGCCTGAGACGGGCCGACGCCTATGATGCGGTCCAGCGTGACCAGGCCGACAAGCTTGCCCCTGTCCACCACCGGCACGCGCCGAATCTTATGTGTCTCCAAAATTTTTCGTGCTTCCATGATCGGGGTATCACTGGTTATGGTAACCACATTCCAGGTCATAATATCTTTGATTTTCATTCCTTCCCCCCTTGAGTAAAGTGATTATGCGCTATTATAACACAGCGGCTAAGGTGTAAAAAGAAGCGGTTCCGAGAAGGCCGGACTGCCAGCTAAAAGGTTCCCGTCCCCATTGATTTCTCACGAATAAAGGGCGGCTCCGCTATTAATTGCGTGCCAACGGCTATGAATGGCAGCGGCAATAATGTTAAAATATCGGCCTGATCGACGCTATGAATATAGAAGACGAACTATCCGCCTTTACGCCTGCGCAACCAACGCTGCTGACGATAGGCGTATTCGATGGCGTGCACCTTGGCCATAAATACCTGCTGGACCACCTGGTAGCCAGGGCCAGGGAGAAGGGCTGCCTTGCGGGCGTAGTCACCTTTAAAACGCACCCTGAGAAAGTTTTAAGAAGGCGGGACACCCTGCCCTGGATCTGCACGCCCGAAGAAAGGGTAAGGCTATTAAAGGCAATTGGCGTTGACGTGGTAGTGCCGGTGACATTCACCAGCAGCGTAGCCGGACTAACCGCCCGGGAATTTGTCCTGCTGCTAAAAAAATATCTGAAAATGTGCGACCTGGTGCTCGGCCCCGATTTTGCCCTCGGTAAACAGAGGCAAGGCGACCCCGCCCACCTGCGTGAGATCGGACAGGAGCTGGATTTTCGCGTGGAGGTGGTCAAGCCGGCCAGGCTGGGCGATGAGGTCATCAGCAGCAGCGCCATCCGCAGGCTGTTGATCGAGGGTGACCTTTTAAAGGTGGAGAAGATGCTGGGAAGGCATTTCAGCCTGGAAGGCACCGTTGTGCAGGGGGACCGCCGCGGCCACATGCTCGGCTTCCCCACGGCCAACCTCAAGGTTCAGCCCGAGCAGGCCCTTCCCAAAGACGGCATCTATGTGACTGTTGCGCACTGTCAGGGCCAACAGCTTCATTCTGTGACAAACATCGGGGTGCGCCCCACTTTCGACGGGCTGAAGCGCCTCATCGAGACCTACCTTCTGGACTTCGACGGCGACCTTTACGGGCAGTACCTCAGGATCGATCTGATAGCCAGATTGAGGGACGAGATCAAATTTGACGGCGTAGAAGATCTGAAAAAGCAAATGCACATAGATGTGCAGCAGGCCAGGGAAATATTCCGTAATCTTAACAAGAGGTAATAACCTGATGAAGAAACTATCAGAAACTGATCTTAAGAAGCTTTTGAAGAGGGGAGTTACCCAGATCATCAATGAGGAAGAGTTGATCAAGATGCTGGAATCAGGCAAGCCGCTGCGCTTGAAGCAGGGTTTCGATCCCAGCTTCACGGATATCCATATGGGCCATGTGGTGGGCCTGCGCAAGCTGCGCCAGTTCCAGGACCTGGGGCATCAGGTGGTTCTGATCGTGGGGGACTGGACGGCCAGGATCGGCGATCCCACCGGGCGCTCATTGACCCGTCCCATGCTGACCGCCGAGCAGGTGAAATTCAACGCCCAAACCTATATGGAGCAGTTTTTCAGGATCGTCGATAAGGAAAAGACCGAGGTACGCTGGCAGAGCGAGTGGTTCGATAAGGGCAAGTTCGGCCTGGAGGACATCATCAGGCTGACGGCAAAATTCACCGTAGCCCAGTTCCTGGCCCGCGAGGACTTTGCCAAACGTTATGCCGAGGGACATGCCATAGCCATTACTGAACTGATGTACCCGCTGATGCAGGGTTACGATTCGGTTATGATCGAAGCGGACGTCGAATTCGGCGGCACTGACCAGGTGTTCAACTGCATGGTGGGCCGGCAGTTGCAGGAGATGGTCGGGCAGCGGCCACAACAGGTTTTTCTCATGCCGCTTTTAATCGGCACGGACGGGGTGCAAAAAATGAGCAAGAGTCTGGGCAACTATATCGGCGTCACCGATCCACCCAATGAAATGTACGGCAAGACCATGTCCATCAACGATGAGATGATAATTCCCTATCTGGAGCTGTTGACCGATATGCCGGACGCTGAGATCGAGCATAACAGCGCCCGCATGTCCGAGGGCAAGATAAACCCCATGGAAGTTAAAAAACTGCTGGCTCACGAGCTGGTCAAGGACTTCTGGAATGCTAAATCTGCCGGTGAGGCTGCCGCCGAGTTCGCCCGCACCGTGCAGCATAAAGAGCTGCCGGATGATATAACAAAGGTTAAAATTGGTCTGCAGGTCTCGTTAGAATATAAGGTCACAAGGACCCTAAGTGCTCTCATAGTTGATGCGGGATTGGCTAAAAGTAGAGCGGCGGCGAGACGACTCATTGAACAGAATGCAGTAGATATAGATGGTAAGACTGTAACAATTGATATCAGCGAGAATGAAATCAGGGACGGAAGTATTGTTAAGGTAGGGAAAAGACATTATTTTGAAATTGTAAGAGAGAAATAAAAAGAGTGAGTGAACCCATGTCATTGCGAGCGAAGCGTGGCAATCCTTTGATCGAAGGCGAAAGGCTAGGCTTAATGCCATGAGATTGCTTCGTCACTTCGTTCCTCGCAATGACGTTATTAATGAGTAGGCTTAGGGTCGTTAAAGATAGAATCTGTTCCTCTTCGTATCCAGCGAGGCGGGTTATCTATTCTAACGGTAAGGTCGTTCGGGTAAGGGGCGTCGAAGAGGGGCTTTAGCCCCTCTTTTAAATATGATACTCTCCATGTGTAGTAGAGGGGGGAAGGCGTTGAAGAGGGAACCTGTTCCCTCTTAGGGGAAAAGAAATTCCCTCTCCACGGGAGAGGGGTAGGGGTGAGGGATAAATCGCTCAGCGCTGATAAATATACGCGCATATTTAAATTCCAATCATCTGCTAAATCATATATAATTTATGGACTAATTTTTTTGGAGGCTGAACCATGCAATTGAGAATACCCGGCCCAACCCCCTGCCCGGATGACGTACTGAAGGCCGTCGGCCGCCAGATGATCAATCATCGCGGCAAGGCATTTGCCGAGATGACTAACCGGATCGTCCCCAGGCTGCAAGAGTGCTTTCAGACCAAAAACGATCTCGTCGTCCTGACTACTGCGGGTACCGGCGGCCTCGAATCCGCAGTTGTTAATATTCTCTCGCCGAAAGACAAGGTGCTGGGTGTTTCCATCGGTTATTTCGGTGACCGCTTTGCTGATTGCGCCTCTATATACGGTGCTGAGGTTATCCCGCTCAAATATGCCTGGGGCCAGGCGGCCAACCCCGATGATATCAGGAAGGCTTTGAAGGAGAACCCGGCTATCAAGGCCGTATTGGTCACGCATAACGAGACCTCCACCGGCACTACCAATCCCCTCAAGGAGATAGCAAGGGCTGTGAAAGAGTTCGATAAGCTGATCCTGGTGGACGCGGTCAGCAGCATGAGCTCCATCGACCTGCCGGTCGATGCCTGGGGCCTTGACGTGGTGGTCACCGGCTCGCAGAAAGGCTGGATGGTCCCGCCCGGGCTGGCCTTTGTCAGTATCAGCGAGAAAGCCTGGAAGGCCCACGCCGAAGCCAAGATGCCTAGGTTCTATTTCGATTATAGCCGTGCCAAGAAATTCGCGGCGGACGGCCAGACACCCTGGACGCCGGCCGTCTCAATCTATTTCGGCCTGGATGTTGCCCTGGACATGATGCTCAAAGAGGGACTGCAGAACATCTTCGCGCGCCATACACGTATTGCCAATAAGGCCAGGGCCTGGGTGAAATCCAAGGGGCTCAAGCTGGTTCCGGAAGAGAAATTCGCTTCCAACACCGTGACGGCTGTGCACGCGCCGGAAGATATCGATGAGGCCAAGTTCCGCACCATCTTGCGGACCGAGTATAAAGTGGAGATCGCCGGAGGCCAGGGCGCCATGAAAGGAAAGGCCTTCCGCATCGGGCATCTCGGATTTATCACGGACAAGGATATGGACGAGATAACCGCGGCCATGGATCAAGCGCTGCTCAAAGCCAAAAAGTAAAGATAAGAAGCCAAGCCCCTATTTGTCTTGAACGTCATTGCGAGGCACGGAGTGCCGTGGCAATCCTTTGATCGAAGGCTAGGGTTAGCAACCCGGAGATTGCTTCGCTACCGCTCGCAATGACGTGTCAATAAGCTTATTTGGAGCTTGGAATTTACCGATAATTTAGGGGGTTTATAAATATGAAAGTACTTGTAGCTGATCCTCTGGCTCCCGAGGGCATGGAAAGCCTGAAGGCCAAGACCGACGTTGACGTTAAGCTTGGCCTCAAACCGGATGAGCTGAAAGCAATAATCGGCAATTATGATGCCCTGATTGTGCGTAGCGAGACCCAGGTAACCGCTGACGTGATTAAGTGCGGCACCAGGTTGCAGATCATCGCCCGCGCCGGGGTAGGGCTGGACAACGTGGATGTTAACGCCGCCACCCAACAGGGTATCATGGTGGTCAATGCGCCCACCGGCAATACGGTGGCTGCTGCTGAGCATACCA
>CAWJIA010000011.1:0-138222 GCA_963842805.1 uncultured Chloroflexia bacterium
CCTCTCCCAGTGGGAGAGGGCCGGGGTGAGGGCAGAATTGCCAGCGCAGCGAAAAGTGGCCTACTGTCCGAGCTTTTGCAGCTCTTTTTGAATAAAGTCTATCATCTGTTGATTGGTCGTATTGGCGATAGCGGAATTGAAGTCTGCAACGGCCTGTGTTTTATTACCCAGCGCCTCGTTGACCTGGCCGCGGGAAAAGTAGGCCGCGGCATATTTGGGATCCAACCCTATGGCCTTATTCAGGTCGTCAAGCGCCTTCGTCCTGTCATTATTACCCCAGTAAACTGCGGCCCGGTTGTAATAGGTAACCGCCGCCGGTTCCAGTTCGATCGACTTTGTGTAATCCGCAAGGGCCTTGTCATATTGTTTAAGTGATTCGTAAACCAGTCCGCGCTTCTCGTAGGCCAGCGCATAGTTGGGATTAAGCTCAATAGCTCTGTTTAAATCGTCCATAGCCTGAGCCGGCGCTCCTTTAATAATATAGTTACGTGCGCGCAAATAGTAGGGGGTGAAATCCTGGTTATTAAGGGCGATGGCTTTGGTGTAATCGCTTATAGCTGAGTCTATATCCCCGGACAGCTCGTATGCTGCGCCGCGGTCGGTATACAGCTCTGAATTTTGGGATTGCAGCGTAATAGCCTGGTTAAAGGCCGTAATAGCGTCTTTGTAATTGCCCTGCTGGACCAGGGTCAGGCCCTGCGCCTTAAATTGGTTGGCGATAGGGTCTTCTGTTCCCTGGGTTGCAGACCTGGAGGGTGTACCAGTTGTACCGGTCGGGATGGAAGCACTGCAGCCGGGTAAAAGCGAAAAGCTCAAAACAGCCAGCATCAACATAAGTAGAAGTCGTCTAACCATTAATTGCTCCTCTCTCCTGATTAAGAGGTGTTCCTCGATTAATATAATTTTGCACGATTATACTTCCAGTCAGTTCTTAAGTAAATAATACAATTTTGGTATAGGAACCAGTATACCAGCGCTCATTAAAGCAAAATATTGACTTTTCCTTTATATCCAGTTATATCGATCGGTCGATGCTTGGGCACTGTAAGTGCAAAACGCTGATTATGCTCTCTTACATTGAATTTAAGTTCGTCACCCGAACGGGATAACATCGGCCTTAACTCTGTGATTATTCGCTGATCCAATACAAAATCTAATAAAACTTCAGCCTTCGTCACACAAAGTAGTATTATGGCCAAGCCACTTTCTCTTATTTTCTCAACTATCAGCCGGTCATTTAACCCCAACCACCATCGCTCTTCATGTCTTTCGGAAGCCGCCGGCATAGCCACCCACATGCCTGTTTTCGTTCTCGCCCATCTTGGAGCGATCTTAATTAATGGAATTCCACTATTTCCTAATTTGGAAATATAGCTACTACGAAGGTTGGCAAAATAAGCACGATCATAATATTGTGTATCTTCAGCATAATCAACCATATCTTTCCACCCCTTTGCCAATATTGCCTGAACTATAATGTTCCTTATTAATACCCGCTAAATAGCTAGAAGAATACCGATTGAGTTAATCCCACGTTTTACCAATGGCTACGCATCTGAAAATTAAAGTACAGAATCAGAACTCTTTTCTACCTATAAGATTCACGCACTTTCCCAAGTGTTATGCGGCCTGAGACTGCTTTCCCAATCCCATTGACAACAGTCACAGTTAGGCCAGGATAGCATTTATTAAATCTAACACGTTTCCACCCCGTGACGGTCATATTTTTTCTACCTTTGTGATCGAATGGATACATGGGCAAGCGAGCTTTATCAGAACGTATATTGCGCCCGCTTCTATACCTTATTACTACATCAAATCCTTCACAATCCCATATACGTTTCTCGACGCTTTTCATTAATGCCATTACCTACCTCCCAATATGAATTATCGATATAATTTAGTCGATTATACTTCTAAGCAGATCTTAAGTAAATAATATAGACGATCAATCAATGGGAAATAGTGATTACGTATTATATTTCGCATCCGAGTTGACACCACAATATACAAGTGTAAAAATAATCTGACTATAAGGGCATATTTTATCCGTAAGGAGCACTATCATGCCTTCAACTAACGGCGATATCGAATCCCGTCTGTGGGCGGCGGCGGACCAGCTCTGGGCTAATTCCAGCCTCAGGCCTTCTGAATTCTCTAACCCTGTCCTCGGCCTCATCTTCCTTCGCTATGCCGACCACCGCTTCACAGAGGCCGAGAAACAGATCGGCCCTGTTGGCTCCACCAAACCTGGTTCACGTCGCGCCATCGGCAAAGAAGATTACCAGGCCCGGGGTGTCCTCTACCTGCCGGAGCAAGCTCGCTTTTCCAATCTAAGGAAATTGCCGGAGGGTGCTGACCTTGCCCAGGCCACCATCGATGCCATGAAAGCCATCGAGGCGGAAAATGAGGAGCTTAAGGACATCCTTCCCAAGACCTATAAGCGCCTTGATAATGCCACGCTCATTCAGCTATACCGCATCTTGGGCGGCCTACCCATGGACATTGAGGGCGACGCCTTCGGCAAGATCTACGAATATTTCCTGGGCAAGTTCGCCATCAAGGAAGGCCAGAAGGGTGGTGAGTTCTTCACCCCCACCAGCCTGGTCAAGCTCATAGTTGAGATCATCGAGCCTTACCATGGCAAGATATTTGACCCCGCCTGCGGCTCCGGCGGCATGTTCGTCCAGTCAGCTATGTTCGTCGAGCATCACCGCAAGGTGGCTGCCACCGAGATATCCATCTACGGCCAGGAAAAAACCGCCGAGACTATCCGGTTATCCAAGATGAATTTGGCAGTGCATGGCCTCTCCGGCGACATTCGCGATGGCAATACTTATTACGAAGATCGCCATAACAGCCGTAGCAAGTATGATTTCGTTATGGCTAATCCCCCCTTTAATGTCTCGGGTGTGGACAAGGAAAAGGTCAAGGACGATCCCCGCTTTGCCCTGGGTATGCCTTCCACCGATAACGCCAACTATCTCTGGATACAGGTATTCTACGCGGCGCTCAATGAAAAAGGCCGCGCAGGCTTTGTCATGGCCAATAGCGCCGCTGATGCCCGTGGCGCGGAGATGGAGATACGCAAGAAACTGATACAGTCAGGCGCCATTGATGTGATCGTGAGCATAGGCCCCAACTTCTTCTACACGGTTACCTTGCCCTGCACCCTCTGGTTCTTGGACAAAGGCAAACATAAAGAGCGCAAGGATGAAGTCCTCTTCCTTGACGCTCGTAATATTTTTCGCCAGGTGGACCGGGCTCACCGCGATTTCTTGCCTGCGCATATCGAGTTCCTTGCCAATGTTGTCCGCCTAAACCGCGGGGAAAATCCGGAGTTTGAAAAAGGCAGCGATATGATCTTTAAACAGCATTTCGACGAAGTGCCCAAGCAGTATAAGGATTTCCCCGGCCTCTGTAAGGTAGCTGCCATAAAAGACATTGAATCCCAGGGCTGGAGCCTGAATCCCGGCCGTTATGTGGGAGTAACCGAACGAGATGAAGGCGATTTCGATTTCAAAGCAAAACTTGAGGAACTAAATGAGGAATTGGAGCATTTAAATTCGGAAGCCAGAGCTTTGGAAGAGACAATATCCGAAAATATGGGGCGATTGGCAGATAGCAAATCATGATTCATTATGAAACAGAATCCTTAGGTAATCTTGTAAATTTTCAGACTGGAAAACTAAATTCTAATGCGGCCTCTCCAAATGGCCCTTATCCTTTCTTTACATGTTCTCAAGATATCTTTCGTACCGATACATGGGCTTTTGATTGTGAATGCGTATTATTAGGCGGAAATAATGCAAATGCAATTTATCCGATCAAATATTTCAAGGGAAAATTCAATGCTTATCAACGGACCTATGTAATACGTCCCCAAAATAGTTCTTCATTAGATATAAAATACCTCTTTTATGCGCTTCAACCCAAATTGGAATTAATGAAAAATATATCCACGGGTGCTACTACCAAGTTTCTAACATTGTCGATTCTCAACACTATTAATGTTTGTCTCCCACCCATACATACCCAGCGCAAAATCGCCTCGATTCTCTCCGCTTACGACGACCTAATCGAGAACAACACCCGCCGCATCAAAATCTTGGAAGAGATGGCGCAGTCCATCTACCGCGAGTGGTTCGTCAACTTCCATTTTCCAGGCCACGAAAAAATCCGCATGATCGATTCAAAACTGGGGAAGATACCGGGGGAGTGGCGCCTGGCGCATCTTGCCGATATTTGTGATGTCACGCCAGGATACGCTTTTAGATCATCCACCTGGTGCAAAATTGGGATCCCAGTGATAAAAATAACCAACATTACTGATAATAACGAGGTCAACATCGATAGCGTAGATTGTGTACCCACAGAGATTTACACTGATAAATTATCTAAGTATTTGTCGAAAATGGGCGACCTTCTGATAGCAATGACTGGTGCCACTGCAGGTAAAATTGGGCGTCTGAGAACAAACGAGGTTATGCTCGTAAATCAACGAGTTGCCAAAATTGTTGCTAAACCGACTTACGGCGCATATGTTTGGGTATTTCTTAGCCAACACGAGATTCAGAGAAGGTTTTTTAGCCTTGCTGATGGAGCTGCACAGCCAAATATGAGTGGTACCCAGATTGAGAACTACGAATTGTTACTGCCATCTTCTGATTTGATCCAATCATTTGAAGGTATTGCTGCTGATCTGTTTAAATTAAGCGATTCACTGTTTATGAAGAATCAATCACTTCGCCAAACTCGCGACCTTCTGCTACCTCGCCTGATCTCCGGTGCGCTGGACGTGTCTGAGCTTGATATTGATGTTAGCAACAACGGAGGCAACTGATTAGCGGCTATTCTGAGGATGAACTTATTGAGCAGCCTTCCGTTGAGTTGCTACAGAAGCTGGGATGGGAGGCGGTTAATTGCTTTGATGAATTTGCCTCTGGCATAAGCTTCCTGAGCCGTCAGACAGCTTCCGAAGTTGTCCTTGTATCACGCCTGTTGCCTGCACTCCAGAAATTAAATCCGAGAATACCGTCTGAGGCGCTTAATATTGCAGTTGGTGAGCTTATGCGTGACCGCAGCAGGATGAGCATGGCGGCAGCCAACCGTGACGTCTATGGGCTTCTCAAAGACGGAATTAAAATCTCCTTCCGTTCTGCCAGCAAAGAAGAAGTCACTGAGGTCGTTAAGATTATTGACTGGGAAAACCCTGCAAATAATGAATTCTTCTTGGCTTCACAGTTTTGGATTACGGGGGATATGTACACCCGGAGGGCTGACCTGGTCGGCTTTGTTAACGGCATTCCTCTTCTGTTTATCGAACTTAAAGCTTGCCACAAGGCGCTTAAAAGCGCTTACGATGATAACCTCACTGACTATAAAACAGCTATCCCGCAGGTTTTCTGGTATAACGGCTTCATTATTCTTTCCAACGGCAGCAAGGCCCGCATTGGTAGCCTTACTGCGCTCTGGGAGCATTTCTCAGAATGGAAACGTATCAATTCTGAAGGCGAGAAGGGCATCGTATCTCTTGAAACCATGCTGCGCGGCACCTGTGAACCATCCCGCCTGTTGGACCTGGTCGAGAACTTCGCTATCTTTATGGAGGCCAGGGGTGGCTATATCAAGCTGACCGCCAAGAATCACCAGTACCTTGGTGTCAACAATACCTTTGAGGCGCTGCAAAAGCTAGGCGAGAATAAGGGAAGGCTCGGCGTGTTCTGGCATACACAGGGCAGCGGCAAGAGCGTTTCCATGATCTACTTCGCCCAGAAGGTACTGCGCAAATTACCCGGCCACTGGACCTTCCTGATAGTGACTGATAGAGACGAGCTCGACCAGCAGATATACAAGAATTTTGCCTACTCCGATGCCACCACCGAGGTGGAATGTCAGGCAGAAAGCGGCGCTCACCTCAAACAGCTCCTCAAAGAGGACCATCGCTATATCTTCACTCTCATTCAGAAATTCCACACGGAGAAAGGCCAGAGGTACCCGGTCATCTCGGAGCGCTCGGATATCATCGTTATGACTGATGAGGCGCACCGCTCCCAGTATGATATCTTCGCCATGAATATGCGTAGCGCTTTACCTAATGCAGCCTTTATTGGCTTTACTGGTACCCCTCTTATGATCGGTGAGCAAAAGACCCGCCAGGTATTTGGTGATTACGTCAGCATCTATAACTTCCAGCAGTCCATAGAAGACGGCGCCACGGTGCCCCTTTTCTATGAAAATCGCATACCTGAGCTGCAGCTAACTAATGAGCAACTTAATACAGACATGGAAACCATCCTTGAAAATGCCGAACTGGATGAACGTCAGGAAAGGAAATTCGAGCGTGAGTTTGCTCGTGAATATCACCTGATAACCAGAGATGACCGCCTTGAGCGCATTGCCGAGGATATTGTCTCCCATCATATGGGCCGTGATTTTTCCGGCGTTTATGGTCCTGGCAAAGCCATGGTTGTCTCAGTTGATAAGGCCACGGCCGTCAAACTATACGATAAAGTGCAGAAATACTGGGCTAAATATCTGAAGAAGCTCGAAGGCATGCTCGATACCTCAGATGTATTTGTTAAATCTATGCTGGAAACCCGCATCAATTATATGAAAGGGACCGAGATGGCGGTAGTTGTATCTCAGTCCCAGAATGAGATCGAAGAACTCAAAAGTAAAGGCGTTGATATCGTTCCCCACCGCAAGAAAATGGTTAAAGAAGACCTTGCCAAGCGCTTCAAGGATGAGAACGATAAGCTGCGCATCGTCTTTGTCTGTGCTATGTGGATGACCGGCTTTGACGTTCCTTGCTGTTCTACTATTTACCTGGATAAGCCCATGCGCAACCATACCCTCATGCAGACCATTGCCCGGGCCAACCGTGTCTTCCCCGATAAAGTCAACGGCTTGATTGTCGATTATATAGGTGTATTCCGTGATTTGCAGAAAGCCCTTGCCATTTATGCCCCAACCCCCGAATCCGGTGAAAGGCCTATTAAGGATAAAGACCAGTTGATAGCTATGTTGAACCAGGCCATTAATGATACGAAGGCATTTCTGGCAGAGCTTGGCGTGGATGTCGACAAGGTCATCAAGGCCGAGGGTTTTGATAAGGTGGCTCAGATTAACGGGGCGGTTAAAGCTATCCTCCTGCACGATTCCCAAGCCTATGAAGGCGCTCTCGATGATTCCATAGATAAAGTGCTGATAAATGACGAAGGTAAGCAGAAGTACCTTCAGCTTGCTCTGAATGTAAACCGTGTTTTCCGCGCCATCAAGCCCGATCCCATATTGTTTGACTATTTGCTCATCTATACACTCATCATTCGTCTTGCGGATAAAATAAACTCACTTACCCCTCCCGCCGATATCGCCAAAGTTATGGGGGAGGTTGAAAAACTGCTGGATGAATCGATAAGTATCGCCGGCTTTGCTATACGTGAACCAACTGGCGCATACAAGACAGACAATATCATCGACCTCAGCAAAATTGACTTTGAAAAGTTACGCAAGCAGTTCGAACAAGGCAAAAAACACATCGAGATTGAGAAGTTGAAAGGTGCTCTTAATAGCAAGCTTCAGAAAATGGTACGCCTCAACCGCACACGCATGGATTTCCTGCAGAAGTTCCAGGAAATGATTGATGAATATAATTCCGGCTCTATTAGCGCCGATGATTTCTTTGACCAGTTAATGAAGTTCACCCAGGGTCTAAATCAGGAAGACAAACGGGCTATCTCGGAGAATTTATCTGAAGAAGAGCTCGCTATATTTGATTTATTAACTAATCCGGAAATCAGGTTGACTAAAAAGGAGACCCTGCAGGTCAAAACAGTGGCCAAGGACCTATTAGCCAAGCTCAAGAAAGAAATGCTTGTGCTCGACTGGCGCAAAAAGCAGCAAACCCGTGCCGCCGTCAAGCTCACCGTAGAGCAAGTTCTGGAGCAACTCCCCGAAACCTATAGCAAGGAACTGTACGCCCAGAAATGCGGCGTTGTCTACCAGCACATTTTCGAATCCTACGTCGGCCCCGGCGAAAGCATTTATTCAAAACTATACCAGAATTAAAATATCGGGAGTAAGGCTGATAGTATGATTACAAATCCTACTCGGCACAAACTGAATGAAGCTGACCATTTTATTGAGGAGATGAAGGCCACGTTTGATGATGATAATATTTTCGCATTTAATCTAAGTGCCTTTCTGGCGGCGGCTCGTAGTATAACGTCTTATATGCGAAAACAATATTCATACATAGACGGCTTCATGAATTGGTATGGTTCTAAGCAAGCTCAAATGTCCGCAGACCCCGATTTCAAATTTCTAAATGAAGCAAGAGTTGAGACTGTCCACAAGGAACCAGTCATGACTGGTTCCAGCCGAGAAGTAACATTTACGGTAGACATGATTATTGGTCCAGCGAACGAAAAGGAAATTGAACATATTAAGGAAGCCGATTCTAAGGTCTCAACACAGGGTAACCCTAACACTGTAAGACGCTTTTTCCCTGAATATTACAATACTGATGTAATTGAATTCTGCGAAAAGCAATTGGACAAGTTAAATAAGTTAGTTGACGAATGTGAGCAGCAATTCTACTAAAGAATGAAATAGCCGAGCTTTCATCTAATCATTACCCCTATATTTCCAAAAAACTGCAACAGCCCAGCCACGCTCTTAGCATCGCATATTTGGCCGCTATCGATCAGGCCTTTGATCTCGGAAAGAGGCACCCTTACGATCTCGATCTCGTCCGTATCTTCAGCAGTTAATCGCGACGTGGTTAAATCCGTCGCCAGGAACAGGTGCAGGTACTCGGTGCAGTATCCGGGAGCAGCGTAGAAACCGCCCAGCCTGGTAACCTTGCCGGGCAGGTAGCCGATTTCCTCCTGAAGCTCCCTCTTTACGGCCTCCTCGGGCGTCTCACCCTCATCAATGCCGCCGGCCGGTATCTCCAGCAGCACCTTTCCCGCCGGCCTCCTGTATTGCTTTTCCAGTATTACGCTATTTTTGTCGTCAAGGACCACCACGGCGATGCAGTCGGCATGCTGGACGATCTCCCGGGTGGTTACCTCGCCGGACGCCTTCCGGATTGTATCTATACGCAGACCCACCGCATGCCCTTCAAAGATGGTCTGGCTGGATACGAGTTTCTCCTGCATCAGCCGGCCGCCGTTACGTCGTAGACCAGCGCTACTTCGTCGCAGTCGGGGAACTTGGGACAGCTATAGCACTCCGCCCAGATCTTGCGCGGCAATTCCGTCTTCTCCACTTCCTTGAAGCCCTGCTTCTTGAAAAACCCGGGCTTGTAGGTCAGGCAGAATATGCGTGGTATGCCCAGCGCCTTCGATTCCTCCACGCAGGCCCTGATCAGCTCCGCCCCCACCCCCTTCCTCTGCTGCGCCCCGGCTACCGCCAGCGCCTTGACCTCGGCCAGGTCGGCCCAGCTTATATGCAGCGCCACGCAGGCGGCCACCTTCCCGGCCTTATTGCGTACTACCAGGTAGTCCCTCAGGTTTTCATATATCTCGCTCAAAGCGCGCGGCAGCATCTCGCCTTTGCCCGCGAACTTGTTCACAAGCTGGTGCATCTGCTTGACATCATCTATGGTAGCTTTTTCAACTTTCATAACGACTTCCCTTTCAGTTTGGATACCAGAGTCGAGTAAAACTCGCTCTTGGGCCTTAAACGGATGAATTTGGTCACATTGGGGCTGAGCGATACTTCGATCTCATCTTCAGTGTTGAGCGGCTCCTCCACCTGGCCGTCCATGCTGACGACCGCTCCGTGGTTGGTGAATACCTTCAACCTAACGGCCGATGCCGGGGTCAGTACCACCGCCTTATCCATGCTTAAATGGGGGCAAACGGCCTTCAGAATAAGGTCGCGCGATTCGGGCTGAAGGATCGGGCCGTCGGCAGCCAGCGAATAGCCTGTGCTGCCGGTAGAGGTCGCCACGATGACTGCATCCGCCCGGTAAGTTGTGAAGGGTTCCCCGTTGATATCAACCTGGATGTTGACCAGCCTGAGGAATTTGCCCCGGCCCACGACCACGTCGTTGAGGGCATGGTATCTATTCCCTGTGCGTTTGAGCGCAGCCTGCAGCATGGCCCTTTGCTCGGTCCAGCCACCCCCGTCGATAATGACGGGCAGCTTGTCCAGCGCTTCCTCGGCCCGCAGCTCGGTCATAAAGCCCAGGTTGCCGAAATTTATGCCCACGATGGGTATTTCAAGAGGAAAGATGATCCTGGCCACACGCAGTATGGTGCCATCGCCGCCCACGCTGATGGCCAGGTCTGTACCCTCGATGTGCTTTTTAGCTCCTGCCTCATCCCACGAAGAATGGACCCAGCATGGCACGCCTTTGCGCTTTAAAAACTGCTCGACATCAGCGGCAAATTGCTCGGATTTCCCGATTTTGGGATGGTATAAAATGCCAATGCGCTTCACAGGTATGAAATGTAACACCCGTATATCACGGGTGTCAAATGGCAAACGCGTCATTACGATGAAATTTTTTCCCTCACCCCGACCCTCTCCCACAGGGAGAGGGAATCTTTGTTCTAAGAGGGGCTAAAGCCCCTCTTCAACGCCCCCTGCCCGGATGTCATTTGCATTGGAATATATGTCCCTCGTCGTTAGTTACGGAACCTTCGATCAAAGGATTGCTTCGCTATGCTCGCAATGACGTGAGTTTTGGCTAGATTCCGAAGATCTTGACGGCAGCCTGGGTAAGGCCTATGAAGGCACCCGGCACCACGCCAATGACCACCACCATAATGCAGCAGACGGCCAGCGCCGTCCATTCGGGCCAGGACGAAGTCACCTTGTCCTGAGATACCGGCTCGCCCATCCACATCACTTTGACCACCCTGAAATAGTAGAAAGCCGAGATAACGCTGTTAATGACAGCGATGACGACCAGCCACAGCAGCCCCTGGTTTACGGCGCCATTGAAGATGTAGATCTTGGCGATAAGCCCGGCCGTGGGCGGCAGCCCCGTCAGTGATACCAGGAAGAGGGTCAGGGCGCCGGCCAGCAGCGGCGAGCGCTTGCCCATGCCGGAGTAGTCTTCGATCCTGTCGCTGTTGATCTTATTGGAGATGGCGATAATGGCGATGAAGGCGCCCAGGTTGGTCAGCGCGTAGCTGAAGAGGAAGAAGATAAGGCCGCTGCGGATATCGGCGTTGCCCTGCATGGCCATGCCCATGGCCGCCAGGCCCACCATGAGATAGCCCGCCTGGGCTATGCTGGAATACCCGAAGAGCCGCTTGATATTGGTCTGCACCAGGGCCGTCACGTTACCCACGGTCATGGTCAACGCCGCAAGGATAGCAATAATGATGGCCCACTCGGTATGCAGCCAGTCCGGCAGGCCGAAGGCCGTCATGAGGATACGTGTAATAACGGCAAAGCCGGCCGCCTTGCTGGCCACCGACAGGTAAGCGGTGATCGGAGTCGGCGCTCCTTCGTAAACATCGGGCACCCACATCTGGAAGGGCACGCTGGCGATCTTAAAGCCGAACCCGGCAATGATCAAAACCAGGCCGGTCAGCAGCAGGGGCGAGGAGGCCGCCGCGCCGACAGGCAAGGTCTTGAAATAGTCTGCAATAGCGGTAAGGCCGGTATTCTCCGTCAGGCCATAGGTCAACGCCATGCCGTAAAGCAGTATGGCCGAGGCCACGGCGCCCAGGATGAGGTATTTCAGACCGGCTTCGCTGGAGGTCTTATCCTTGAGGAAGCTGACCAGCGCATAGAGCGATATGCTGCTGAGCTCAAGGGAAACATAAATGGTGATGAGGTTGACGGCCGAGACCAGCAGCATCAAACCTATGGAAGAGAGCATCAGGACGGCATAGTATTCGCCCTGGAACTTATCGAACTTCAAGACGTATTTGTTGGAGGCCATAACCACCAGGGCCAGCGCGGCCAGGATCAAGAGCTTGAAGAAGAGGCCGAACTGGTCGATGGCTATCATGTTGTTGAAGGCGGCCGTTCCGCCGCTGCCCCATAGTCCCAGGCTGAAGGCGGCGGCCACCAGGGCGCCTATGACGGCCAGGATGGGCAATATGCCTTTGCGGCTGACGAAAAGGTCCACCATGACGATAAGCAGGGCGAAGCACAGGAGGCTTATCTCAGGCGCAATATATTTAATCTGATCAATCAACATGTATCTAAACCATCCAGCTCAGCATAAGTTACATTCCAATCAACTTCGCAATAGGCGCTATGCCCATGGTAATTACATTGGTCAGCACGGCCGGGTAAATGCCCACCGCCATGATGACGGCCACCAGTGAGAAGGTGCTGATCATCTCGACGGCATCGGCATCCTTCACGCCGTTATATTTGTCCAGCGGGTAGCCGTAGAAAACGCGCTGCAGCATCCAGAGCATGTAGCCCGCAGTAACCACGACGCCGGTAACGGCGATCAGGGTGAAGATCTTCATGCCGGCAATGGTCACGCTGGCAAAGCTGCCGGCGAAGGTTATGAACTCGGCGATGAATCCCACCGTCCCGGGCAGGCCCAACGAAGCCAGGCCGGCTATGCTGAAGACCACCGCGATGATCGGCATCTGGCGGGCCAGGCCGCTCAGGTTGTTGAGGTCGCGTGTATGCGTCTTATCGTAGACCAGGCCGACCATGGCGAACAGCAGGCCGGTGATCACGCCGTGGCTGAACATCTGCAGGCTGGCGCCCGCCAGGCTCACCTGGTTGAGGGCGAAGATGCCCAGCAGCACATAGCCCATGTGGCTGACGCTGCTGTAGGCGATCAGCCGCTTGAGGTCGGTCTGCCTCATGGTGACCGCCGCGCCGTAAACGACGCCGATGACGGCCAGCATGCACATGAAGGGGGCGTACTGCACGGCCACCTGCGGCAGCATGCTGACGCACAGGCGGATCATGCCGTAGCCGCCCATCTTCAGCAGGGCGCCGGCCAGTATCACGCTGGCGGCGGTGGGGGCATTGGTATGGGCGTCCGGCAGCCAGGTGTGCAGCGGGAAGACCGGCAGTTTAATGGCGAAGCCCACGATCAGCAGGAAGAATAGTACGCTGAGCGGAATAAATGACGAGGTGATCTGAATCCCCGCCAGGGCGGTGAGGTCGAAGGTATGGGTAATGAAATAGGTGCTCAGTATGCCGGCCAGCATGAATGAGCTGCCGACCAGCGTATATATAAGGTATTTATTGGCGGCATACTCCTTGCGCCCGCTGCCCCAGATGGAGATGAGGAAGTACATGGGGATCAGCTCCAGCTCCCAGAACAGGAAGAATAAGATCAGGTCCAGCGAGCAGAAGACGCCCAGGATGCTGCTCTCCAGCAGCAGTATCCAGATGAAGTACTCTTTGGGCCTGAGCTGTATTTTCCAGGAGACCAGCACGGAGATGACGCCCAGGAAGGTCATTAATATGACCAGCGGCAGGCTCAAGCCGTCCACGCCCAGGTGGTAGTAAGCATTGATGGCCGGTATCCAGGATAGCTTCTCTTCGAACTGCATATGCCCGATAGCGGCGGCCGACCTGTCGAACATCCAGAACATGGCAATGGATATCAGGAAGGAGGCCAGGGCGAAGGCCAGGGCTACCCATTTAACAGTTTTCTGGCCCGGCTTCGGCAGGAGGGCGATCACAATAATACCGATGACCGGCAGAAAAATGATCCAGCTTAACAAATTCAGATTCAAAACCATTTACCTCAATGGAATAAATATACGCATATTGCTATGGCGATGGCGCCGATGGCAATTGAGATCACATATAGCTGGGTCTGGCCGTTCTGTATTTTGCGCAGGACCCCGCCCGCACCGGCCGTCCCCTGCCCCACGCCGTTGACGGCGCCGTCGACCACGCTGGAATCGAACAGGGCCATGGCCTTGAAGATGCCGTTATATAAAATTGTTTTGACGAAGACGTTCTCGTAAAGCTCGTCCATGAAGTATTTGCGGTAAAGCAGCGTGTGTATAGGCTTGAGGGCGTTGCCGATCCTGGCTGGGGAGATCCATTTGGCTATGTACATGGCATAGGCCAGGAAGATGCCCAGCAGGGCCACTATCAGGGATATCAGCGGCAGCGGATGGCTGAAAACGCCCAGGAAGGAGGCCGCGAGATTGGTCTCTTCGGCCTCGCTGCCCATCAACATGCTGAAGCCACCCGTCACGTTGAACCAGCCGGCGCAGATGGCCAGCAGGGCCAGCACGACCATAGGCACAACCATGACGGCGGGTGATTCGTGCGGGCCGTGTGAATGCTCGTCGTGTCCGCCATGCTCGGGCACCGCGCCGCCCTTGTATTCGCCGTGGAAGGTCATGAATACGGCGCGGAACATGTAGAAGGCCGTCATAAAGACGGTCACGATGGCCAGGGTAAAGAGCACCGGGTTATTGGCCAGAGCCGCCACCAGGATCTGGTCCTTGCTCCAGAATCCGGCCAGGGGCCAGATGCCGGCCAGGCTGAGCGAGCCGATGACGAAGGTTATATAGGTCCAGGGCATGACCTTGCGCAGTCCGCCCATCAATCGCATGTCGAAGGTTCCGCTGCCATGGTTGACGCTGCCCGCGCCCAGGAAGAGCAGGCATTTGAAGAAGGCGTGCGTGAAGAGGTGGAAGATGCCGATGGCCACGCTGCCCGCGCCCAGGCCCAGCATCATGTAGCCGAGCTGGCTGATGGTGGAGTAGGCCAGCACGCGCTTGATATCGTTCATTACCAGCCCCATGCTGGCGGCAAAGATGGCCGTGAAGGCGCCGATCACCGCCACGGTAGTCATGGCCTCGGTGGAATGCTGGAAGAGCGGGTAGAACCTCGCTACCAGGAAGACGCCGGCCGCTACCATGGTGGCGGCATGTATCAGGGAGCTGACGGGGGTGGGGCCTTCCATGGCGTCCGGCAGCCAGACATGCAGCGGGAACTGTGCCGATTTGCCGGCGGCGCCGGCGAAGATGCCGATGGCTACCCAGGTCAGGGTCGTGCCGGCCAGGGCGCCGGTGGCAACCAGGTTGTAAAGCGTCTGGGTGTCGAAGGTGCCGGTGCTGGCGTACAGAACAAGGATGGCGGCCAGGAAACCGAAGTCGCCCGCACGGGTGACGATGAAGGCCTTCTTGGCGGCGTTGGCGGCGGAGGGCCTGTGGAACCAGAAGCCGATCAGCAGGTAGGAACCGAGGCCGACTCCCTCCCAGAATACGAACATGAATAAAATATTGTTGGCCAAAACCAGTCCCAGCATGCAGGCGGTGAAGAGGGACATGAAGGCGTAATAGCGCTGGTAGCCCGGATCGCCCTTCATATAGCCCTGGGAGTAGATCTGCACCATGAGGCTGACGAAGGTGACCACCACCACCATGACGGCCGTCAGGGCGTCCACCAGAACGCCGATATGGATATTGAGATTGCCGATCAGGGTCCACTGGATATCGTCCACCATCAGTTTGTGTTCCGGGGCGCCCATCACGGCCAGCAGTACCCAGAAGGCCAGTGAGCAGGAGGCGCCGACGGCGCCGATGGTCACATAGCCGGCTACTTTGGGCCATCTGTTGAGGAATGGCCGCAGGATAAGGCCGATCAGCAGGAAAGATGCGAACGGCAGTAAGAATATAAGCCAGGGGACGATGGTCGGCATTATAGTTTCCTTAAGACCTCCTGAACGACATGTACCCTCTCCTGAGAGACATATATCTTGTAGGGGACCATCTCCTTCATCTCAAGCTTCTCGGAATCGGGAAGTATGCGGGTGGGGATGCCCTCACCCTCGAAGAAGTCCTTCCACATATCGGCGATCATTTTATTAGGCGCGCTCTTAATCTGTACCCACATATCATTACCATTTCAATATATTGAAATTTTCCATGTCTATGCTCTCGCGGCTGCGATAGATCGAGAAAACGATGGCGATGCCAACGGCTACCTCGGCGGCGGCCACCACCATCACGAAGATGGCGAATATCTGGCCGGTCAGCTGGAGGGGGGTTAGGTGCGTGGAGAAGGCGATCAGCGTGATGTTAACGGCATTGAGCATGATCTCCAGGCACATGATCAGCTTGATCACGTTGCGCTGGGTGATGACGCCCACCAACCCTATGCAGAACAGTACGGCAGATAAAATAAGGTAGTGGTACATTCCTACTGTAAACATCATTTATCCCTCAATACTGCAATGGCGCCGAGTATGGCGGAGAGCAGGAGCACGGCGGCTATCTCGACAGGCAAAACATAGTCGCCAAATAGCATCTTGCCTATGGGCTGAATAGTCTGTTCCAGCGGGGCGCCGCCAAAGTTAACAAAATTTGTATTTAAGATACCCCAAGCCACGGCTATAAACAGCAGCAGGCCGACGGCTCCCGCCCAGTATTTATAGTTGTCCAGCGGCAGGCCGTGCCTGGCGTCGCGGGTGAGCATGATGGCTACGATGATCAAGATGGAGATGGCGCCGACGTAGATGAGGACCTGCACGATGGCCAGGAAATCGGCATGCAGAAGCAGGAAGAAACCTGCCACCGACATGAACAGAACGATCAGGCACAGGGCGGCGCGGAAGATATCGCGCACCATGATCACAGCAATGGACGCGGCCAGCGCTATAACGGCCAGCAGGTAGAAAATTAAATCAGGCACCGGGCCCCCTCTTACGTTTGCTCAACGGGAATAGCTTCAGCTTCTGCCCGCCCTCTTTCCTGTCGTAGATAAGAAGGCTCTGCAGCGGCAATTTGGCCGCGAATTGCGGGCGGTAGTAGCCGCTGGGCTGATGATCATCGGCCAGCGCCAGCTTTTCCTTGCTTAATATGGCATCGTCCCTGCGGTACCGGGCGCATTCGTATTTCAGGCCCATGGCCAGTGCATCGTAGGGACAGGATTCGACACAAAGGCCGCAGAAAATGCAGCGGCCCGAATCGAGCTCGAATTTATCAACGATGTATTTATTTTCCTCACCCCTGTGGGTTACCAGGATGATATTGCCCTGCAGGCAGGCCTTGGTGCAAGTGCCGCAGCCGGTGCATCTATCAGGGAACCAGACCAGCTCGTTGCCGCGTATCCTGCGTGAGGTGACCAGCTTCTCGTTGGGATATTGAACGGTTAGCGGCGGCCTGAAGAGATGTTTGAGGGTCAGCGCCATGCCCCTGGCAATGCCGATGCCGTAACGCTCAAACTTCAACCCTGCCACCTCCCAGTGTGAATAGTCGGGACCAGAGCAGGACTAAAGCGGCGGCGAAGGCGAAATTGAGGATGACCATCACCCACAGCATGGATGCGGGCAGGACCAGCACTTCAATGGCAATTATGATAAGGTTGATAACCGCCATGGGCAGCAGTCCTTTCCAGGCGAAGCTCATAAGCTGGTCCACGCGCAGCCTGGGCAGTGTGGCGCGCATCCAGACAGTAAAGCTGAAGACCAGCACAACTTTGATCAGGAACCAGATTACAGGCGGCAGCAAAGGACCGCTCCAACCGCCCAAAACAGCGTGGTGATAACCGTGGAATAGGCCAGGGCCACGCCGTATTCACCCATGAAGAACATGGCAAATTTCATGCCGGAGTACTCGGTATGGTAGCCGGCCACTATCTCGGAATCGGCTTCCAGCAGGTCGAAGGGCGAGCGGTTCATCTCGGCCAGGCAACCCAGGAAGAAGATCACGCCTCCCAGCGGCTGCACCAGGATGAAGGGGATGCTCTGCGACTGTACGATGCTGAGCATGGAGAACGAGCCTGCGACCAGCGCCACGCCGACGATGGAGAGTACCACGGGCAACTCATAGCTCACCATCTGCGCAACCGTGCGCATGCCCGAGATCAGGGCGAATTTGTTGCTCGATCCCCAGGCCGCCATGAAGATACCTATGGTAGATATGGAGCTGATGGCTACGACATATATTATTCCGACATTCAAATTGGCCAGTATGGCCCCGCTATCGACAGGCACGACGGCAAAGATCATCAGGACGGGGACGAAGACCACGATGGGCGCCAGGAAGTGCAGGATCTTATCAGCCTTGGCCGGGACGATATCTTCCTTCAGCAACAGCTTGAGGCCGGTGGCTATGGGCTGCAAAATTCCTTCCGGGCCGCAGCGGTTTGGGCCCAGGCGAAGCTGAAAGCGCCCCAGTAACCTGCGCTCCCACCAGATGAATATGATTACCAGGGTTAAGGAGATGGCGATGATCAATATTATCCCCACCAGGGCAGGGACCAGGTAGGCCGCCCAGTCCGGCAAGCCGGCAGTCATTAACATCTGTTGAAATTGTTCGAGCAGAGTCATCAGCGGTCTATTTCTCCCAGTACTACGTCGATGCTGCCGAAGATGATGATCAGGTCGGCCACCTTCCAGCCGACCGCCATGTCGGCCAGGGCCGTTACATTAATTAAGGTAGGGGGATAAATATGCATTCTATAGGGTGCGATCGACCCGTCGCTGACCACGTAGAATCCGAGGTTGCCTTTGGGCGCCTCGATATAACCGTAGGCTTCACCGGGCGGAGGCCTGAAGAACAGCGGCACTTCGGCGCAGACCGGCCCCTTGGCAGGTATCTGTGCCATGGCCTGCTCGAGTATACGGACGCTCTGCCGCATCTCCCGCATGCGCACCCAGAACCGGTCGTAGCAATCGCCGGCTTGGCCGGTGGGCACTTCAAAATCAAATCTCTCGTAGATCGAATAGGGGTCGGTCTTGCGGATATCCCATTTAACGCCGCTGGCGCGCAATACCGGTCCGCTGGCGCCGATGCTGACGGCTGTTTCTTTGGTCAGGATGCCCACGCCTTTGCTGCGGGCCAGGAATATCTCATTTTGCTTGATAAGCTGCTCATACTCGTCGATGTATTTGGGCATCTCGGCCACAAATTTCTTGAGTGCCGGCATGAACTCTTCCGGCACGTCCTGGCTGACGCCGCCTACTCTCATATAGTTGAAAAGGAGACGCTGGCCGCAGACCATCTCGCAAAAGTCGACGATTTTTTCGCGCTCACGCCACATATAAATCAAAGGAGTAGCAAGGGCGCCGCAGTCATTCAGGAAGGCGCCGACCGCCAGGAAATGGCTGGCGATACGCATCAGCTCGGAGAAGATGATCCTCAGGTATTCAGCACGCTCCGGGACCCTGGTACCCATCAGCTTTTCCACGGCCAGGCAATAGGCCAGGTTATTGGTCATGGAGGCGACGTAATCCAACCTGTCGGTCAAAGGGATACACTGGGTATAAGTACGGCCTTCAGCCAGCTTTTCGATGCCCCGGTGCAGGTAGCCGATGATCGGCTCCACATTGACCACGACCTCGCCGTCAAGCTCCACCCTCAGGCGGAACACGCCGTGTGTCGATGGGTGCTGCGGGCCTAGATTCAGATAAAACGGCTCTGTCTTGATAGGCATCTTATAGATAGTCCCTCCGCAGAGGATAGCCTTTAAATCCTTCCCAGGTGAGCAGCCTTCTCAGGTCGGGGTGGCCTTCGAACTTGATGCCGAACATGTCGAACATCTCCCGCTCCTGAAAATAGGCCGCCCGCCAGGTCCCGACAACCGATTGGACGGTAGGATTTTCCCTATCGTAGCAGCGGGTTTTGAGTATCAGGCTGTGGTTGTGCTCAAGGGAAAGCAGCCTGTAAACAAGCTCGAAATAGTCGATATAGTCGACGGCGGTAGCAAAATTGAGATAGTTGAATTCCAGCCCGGGGCTGGTTTTTAGGAAATCGGCGACCTGCGTCAGCACCTTGCTCTCCACCATCACTGACGTTTTATCGCTGGAGATGACGGCTCCGGGTATAGCTTCCGCTATCTTCTTCCCGAGTTCTTCACCGCTGGTTACGACTGTCAACTTATAATATCCTGCTTTTAGTTATTGCAAAGACAACATGGGATTATCCATGGTCCCCTTGATGATCTTGGCGTGCAGCCTGTTGATACCGAAGATGACCGCTTCCGGTTTGGGAGGGCATCCCGGTATATAGACATCCACCGGCATGATGCGGTTCACGCCCGGTGTGACGCTGTAGGACTCGCGGAAGGTCCCGCCGCTGATGGCGCAGGCCCCCATGGCTACCACCCACTTGGGCTCGGCCATCTGGTCGTAGATCATACGGGTGGCCAGTGCCATCTTCCAGGTAATGGTGCCGGCGATGAGCATAACATCGGCCTGCCTGGGCGAAAAACGCACCACGTCCATGCCGAAACGTGATAGGTCGAAGCGGGATACCGACATGGAGATGACTTCCATGCCGCAGCAGGCGGTGGCGAATAACATGGGGAATATGGAGCGCTGGCGTCCCCATGCAAGGATGGTATCCGCCGTGGTTAATAATATGTTGCGATGGACTGCTTCATCGATCCATCTGTCAGGATCGGGTATAGCACTGGTGCACTCTGCGATGAGGGAATTGATGGAGGCGCCTTCGACGGCATCCGCTTCCTGTGGGGTATTGACTTCAGGCCTGACTATTTCCACTGCAGGGCTCCCTTACGCCAGGCATAAATGTATCCTACAGCCAGGATGACTAAAAATATACCCACCGCAACTAGCCCGCCGATGCCTAAGTCTTTGATATTAACCGCCCAGGGATAAAGGAAGATGGTCAGCATGTCCAAAAGGACGAAAAGGACGGCAAAATAATAGTACCTGAAATTGAATTGCACCCAGGTCTTGCCGATGGTCTGCATTCCGCACTCATACTGAACCAGCTTGGCGGCCGTTTTCTTGCCCGGTATCAGGCCAAGCGCCTTGAAGAGCATGGGTAAGAGGGAAATGAGTACGGTGAAACCTGTTGCAATTATCAGGAGGATTCCTACATAACCAAACTGTTCGAGCACGTGTTAAATCTCTCCCTTTTCAAAGCCGTTGGTTAGTATATTACAAGTCGCAAAACGATGTCAAAATCAATTTTATTATCTTGACTTACGAGTGATAGCGAGTATTATAATTAGTGTTCGAATTTATTATTTCATTGAGAAGTGCAGTACAACATCAGCCAAAATGCGTATTACAGGCGGCTCAGCCAAAGGGCAAATAATTAAGACGCTGCCAGGCCTCCTGGTGAGGCCGACTACCGATAAAGTAAGGGAGGCGATATTCTCCATGCTGGGCTCCATGGCAAGCAACTGGGAGAGGGGCCTGGACCTGTTTGCAGGCAGCGGCGCCCTGGGCATCGAGGCCCTCAGCCGTGAAGTAAAGTGGATCGATTTCGTCGACCAGAACAATAGATGTTGCCAGATCATAAAGCAGAATTTGAAGAAAACGGGATTTATTGACCAATCTCATGTATACTGTTGCCCGGTTATGAAAGCACTGGGTTTCCTGGATGGCAAGTACGACATGATATTTTTGGACCCGCCCTACGCCGATACTTCGCTGGGCACAGTGATTACCGGCATCTCACAATCCAGCCTGATAAACGAGGACTCGATAATACTGGTATCCCATGCCACGCGTTCCGCTCTTAACGACCGCTATGACGGCCTGCTTAAGATCAAGGAAAAGCGCTACGGTGATACTTGCATTTCAATATACCAGAAGGAGGTCGCAACTTGACTATCGCTCTGTATCCCGGCAGCTTTGACCCTATCACCAACGGACACCTGGATATCATAAAACGGGCTTCATCCATATTCGATAAAGTGGTTATCGGTGTATACGACATACCGCTTAAATCGCTTCTCTTCACTATCGACGAGAGGGTTGACCTGGTCAAGAATGCGGTGGTGGATTATAAGAACATTGATGTCAGGGCTTATTCAGGCATGACGGTGGAGTTTGCGCGCCAGATGAATGCCAAGGTGGTGGTGCGTGGGCTGAGGGCCAGTTCCGATTTTGAGCGCGAGTTCGAGATGGCGCTGATGAATAAAAAGCTGGCTCCCGATGTTGAACTGATGTGCTTCATGGCCAATCTGAGGTATCAGTTCTTAAGCTCAAGCCTGCTAAAAGAAATAATCAAGCTGGGCGGCAACCTGGACGACATGGTGCCGGCCCATGTTTGCGCGGCCTTGAAGAAGAAGCTGTTACCTTAATTATATAGACCGGTTTTTACTTTATATAATATTCATAATATTAATTTCGGAGGTTTGAACAGAGATGGCTTACAAAATTACGGATGATTGTATCAGCTGCGGCGCCTGTGAGGCGGAATGCAAAAATGAAGCCATAAAAGAGGGTGAGACAATATACGAGATTGATCCGGCCAAATGCACTGAGTGCGTTGGCTGGTTTGATAAACCCAAGTGCGTTGAGGTTTGCCCGGTGGATTGCTGCGTCGCCGATCCCGCACACAAGGAATCCAAGGACCAGCTTCTGGAAAAATGGAAGAAGCTCCATCCCGGCAAAATCCCTGCCTGATTGCTTCAATAGTAGCCCAACCTTAAGAGAACTTAATAAATGCTGACCATTGACCATGATCTTTTAGAGATCACCGGTAATGAATTCATTCTAGACGCGGGCTGCGGCAACGGGCGCCATATATGGCAGGCCTCCAAAGCCAATAAAGGGACCTCGGTAGCTTTCGATCTCGACATGGAGAGCCTGCAGCGGGCCAAATTCATGCTCGACCAGATGGATGAGAAAGCGGAAACGGCCGGTTCCTGGCACATGGTCTCCGGCAGCATCCTCAGCCTGCCTTTCGAAAATGCCCAATTTGATAAAGTCATATGCTCCGAGGTGCTGGAGCATATACCAGATGATACCGCAGCCGTGGCTGAGTTAACCCGCGTTTTGAAACCAGGCGGCCTGCTGGCCGTGAGCGTGCCGTCATATTTTGCCGAGTCCATCTGCTGGCGGATTTCAGATGACTATCACAATACCCCGGGCGGCCACATACGGATCTATAAATATAAGGAAATACAGAACCTGTTGAAAAAATTCGATCTGGATATCTTCGCCGTCAGGTATAAGCATGCCCTGCATTCTGTCTGGTGGTGGTCCAAGGGCATCTTCGGACTGAAAAATGAGAAGGCCTTCATCCCGTCCCTGTACTATAAATTCCTGGTGTGGGACATCTACACCGGCCACAAGTATACAAAGTGGCTGGAAGCCGGCCTGAACCGCATATTCCCCAAGAGCACGGTGCTGTACTGCCGCAAACCCGAAGCCGCCTGACTATTGGGCGCCCAGGCTTTTAGCCTTGTTGTAGGCGGCAGCCACCGCATTGATCATCAAAGACCGCAACCCCCCACTTTCAAGCTGCAGAAGGGCGTCGGTTGTCGTGCCGCCCGGGGAGGTAACCATGTTCTTAAGCTCGGCCGGGTGTTTGGCCATTTTTTTCATAGCTTCGGCAGACCCAGCGATGGTCTCGATCACCAGCTTGGTAGCCACATTGCGAGGCAGGCCGATATGCACTCCGGCATCGATCATAGATTCGATAAACAAAAATACATAGGCCGGACCGCTTCCACTGATGGCAGTTGCCATGTCTATATACTTTTCATCGGCAAAGTATTGCTCCTCGCCCATGGCCGATAAAATGGAACCGGCAATTTCACGATCTTTGTCGCTCAGGTCTTTGGCGGAAGTCCAGGCGGTCATGCCTTTGCCGACCTGGGCGGGCGTGTTGGGCATGGCCCGCACAACTTTATAATAGTTGAGCCCGGAACAGATCGCCTGCAGGCTGATCCCCGCTGCTATGGAGATAACCAACTGGGACTTAAGGCGCCCGGCCAGTTGACCGAGCATAAACGGGAAGTCCTGGGGCTTGATGGCCAGTATAATCACATCTGCGCTTTCGATAGCGGCCAGGTTGTCCCCGGTTACCTTCACTTTATACCTGTTATTGAGAAAATCGCGCCGGGACTTCATTACATCGCTGATAATGATATCTCCCCGATCTGCCAGTTTTTTGTGCAATGTGCTTCTAATGATGGCTTCCCCCATGGTGCCACCACCCAGTATAGCTATCTTCATGATTTAACTCCTTTCACCGAATATCGCCCGTCCGATACGTATCATGGTAGCTCCCTCTTCGACAGCCACCTCGAAATCATCGGTCATGCCCATGGAAAGCTCTTTAAACCCGAAATGTTCATTTAACTCTCTCAGCTTGCGAAATACCGGCCGCACCTTTTCAGGATCATCCACTGCCGGTCCAATGGTCATCAAGCCCAGAACCTCGAGGTTAGGCAATGCTGTGACCACCTTAATATTGGCGTCCAGGTTTTCAATCGGGAAGCCGTATTTAGTTTCCTCCTCCGCAATGTTGACCTGGACCAGGACGGTCGATTTCTTGCCCGCACTCTCATTTAGCATGTTGGCCAGGCGCAGCGAGTCCACACTCTGGATTATGTCAACCGTTTTTACGGCATCCCTAACCTTATTGGTCTGCAAATGCCCTATAAAATGCAACGTCAGTTTCGACCGGATGTCGCTTAATTCACTGTACTTGGCCTGTGCTTCCTGTACCCTGTTTTCTCCGAAATGCCTGAGGCCAACCTGGAATGCCATATGCACAGCCTCCGCTGGAAAGTTCTTGGTGACCGCTACAACCTTGACCGTGGATATATCCCTGCGACCCCTCTCACAGGCATCAGCCAGGCGCCGCTGTATATTTTGGATATTGGCAGCTACACTCTGGCGCAGACCACCAGCTTCAGACTTGTCCACTTCTTACGCACGGTTTCATTCGTATATTTTTTCCTCCTCTGCTCCCGCCTCCTGCGCATCCTCCTCAACATTGCGCACCTTTTCAACCGGTTTCAGGGTCTCACGATAATACTCATGCTGGATAATTAAGTCCATTATCTCACTGGTGCCTGTCCATATAATGGAAAGCCTGGCGTCGCGCAACATTTTCTCAATAGGATATACGTTGGTGTAGCCGATACCTCCCACTACCTGCATAGCATTGTTGATTACCTCCCAGGCAGCTTCCGTGCCGAATTTCTTGGCCTCCGATACCAGCCTTCTGGTATAGCCAGTGCTTCCCAGTGAGTCGACGGCTGAAGATGCGCCGTAAACCAGCATCCTGGCTGCATCGAGCTTGGTCACGCTGTCAGCTATCCTGAAACTTACTCCTTCGAACTCACGGATCTTGCGGCCGAAGGCTTTTCTCTTGTCGGTATACCTGGCTGCAACCTCGAGCGCCGCCCTGGCCATGCCGATAGCGCCGGCCGCAGAGGTCATCCTCTCCGGGATCATCATCTGGTTGAATACCTCGGCACCCCGGTTCAGTCCCAATACCAGGTTTTCCTTAGGCACCTTGGTATCCTTAAAAACCAGTCTGCCGGCGCCACCACCCCTGGTGCCGAGCAAGCCGTATATATATTTGGCTTCGACGCCCATGTCCCTTTCGACTATAAATGCGCTTATGTTTTTGCCTGCCGAGCCCTCGGTCCTGGCATAGACCAGGAATATATCAGCACCCTCAGCTCCAACCACAAACCTTTTCTGGCCATTTAAAATGAAATAATCGCCTCTCTGCACAGCCGTCGTGGTGGCACCAAAGAAATCGGAACCGCCCCTGGGCTCCGTCAGCGCTTCAGCACAGAATATCTTGCCCTTGAGCAAAGGCTCCAGATACTGGCGTTTTTGCTTGTCCGTGCCGAACACGTCGAGCGACTCACCGACAATGCTGACCAGGGAGAACAGGCAGCCCAGGGACATGCCGAGTACACCGATTTCCTCCAGAGCTATGGCCTCGTCCACCCATTTCAATCCCCGTCCACCGTACTCGGTGGAAAAGCGCAGGCCCAATAGGTTTTTCTTGGCAAGGCCGATAACATATTCACGGGGATACCTGATCTTATCGGCGTCCATATCCAGCAATAGCTGTTTGGGGACCGATTTCACATATTGCCTGACTTCGTCACGTAGTAATTTTTGCTTCTCCGTCATCAATGGTTCAAGCATGTTTTCACCTCGCGCTGTAATACAGCTTAATACCGCTTATTATAATGCGGCGCTATTTCAATACGATGTTGAGCAGCTTGCCAGCAACGTAAATGATTTTGAGGATGTCCCTGCCCGAGGTATAGGATTTAATACGTTCCTGATCAAAGGCTATTTTTTTAGCTTCGTCTTCGGTAATGGATGCCGGCACCGTCAGCTTATCCCGAACCTTGCCGTTTATCTGTACGACCAGGGTTACTTCCTCATCTATAGCCAGCTCCGGGTCCCATGCCGGCCATCTCTGTTTATGTATGCTGTAGGGTAGCCCGAGGCCCAGCCACAACTCTTCGGCCATGTGCGGCGCTGAAGGCGCAATTAAAATAAGTAGATTCTTGATGGCTTCATCCCACGTCGCCTTAGAAACGGAGCCCGCCTCTAAAACCTTGTTCAATAAGTTGGAGTATTCCATGAGCGCGGCCAGCATAGTGTTGAAGCGGAAGCGCTCCATATCCTCGGAAGCTTTTTTTATTGTCTTGTGCATAACCCGCTTGCAATCCTTTTCACTCTCGGAGTCCACATCCTTTACAGCATAATCCGAGGATGCCAGGTTCCAGATCCTGCTCAGCCAGCGGCTCATACCTACGATGCCGTTGTCATTCCATTCACCTCCCTGCTCCCAGGGACCCACGAACATGAGGTAGACGCGCACGGCATCGGCGCCCATATCGGACACATAGTCATCCGGTGTGACTACGTTGCCCTTAGATTTACTCATTTTCTCGCCCTGGAAGACTATGATGCCCTGGTTAAAAAGCCTGGTAAAGGGCTCGTCGAAATCCACCAGACCCATATCACGTATGGCCTTGATAAAGAAACGCGAATACAGCAGGTGCATGGTTGCATGTTCAGCTCCACCGGTATATAAATCGACCGGCATCCAATATTTCAGCTTGCTTTTTTCAAAGGGGAATTTATCGTAGCCGGGGCTTGTGTACCGAAGGAAATACCATGAAGAGCACATAAAGGTATCCATGGTATCCGTCTCCCTTTTGGCAGGGCCGCCGCATTCGGGGCAGGTAGTATTTACGAACGATTCGCAGTACTTGAGCGGCGACTCGCCGGTAGGCCGGAACTCCACGTCGGGTGGTAATAATACTGGAAGATCCTTTTCGGGCACCGGTACGATGCCGCATTTGGGGCAATATATCATGGGGATGGGTGCTCCCCAGTATCTCTGACGTGATATCAGCCAGTCACGCAGCCGGTACGTGATAGTCTTTCCACCCCAGCCTTTACTTGCCAGGTAATCGCAGATCGCCGATTTCATCGCTTCGTTATCCAGACCGTCGAACTGCTTGGAGGAGTTGACCATCTTGCCGCCTTCAATATGGGCGGCTTCAAGGTCCTTGCCATCCCAATCATATGGCGCGACAACTATCCTGATGGGGATGCCGTATTTCTTGGCAAAGTCAAAGTCCCTCTGATCGTGTGCAGGCACGCCCATGACTGCTCCGGTGCCGTATTGCGGCAGCACGTAATCTGCGATCCAGATGGGGACCTTTTCACCGTTAACAAGGTTGATCACGTAACTGCCCAAAAATACGCCGGTTTTCTCGGTCTCGGCGGCGGTCCTTTCGAACTCGGTCTGCCTTTGGGCCTTGCGTATATAATCCTCGACTTCGGCTTTTCTGTTTGGGGTAGTCAGGGCATGAACCAGCGGATGCTCAGGCGCCAGCACAAAGAAGGTGACGCCGAAAAGCGTGTCAGGGCGGGTTGTAAATACCCGGATCTCCTTTTCGTCAATGCCCGGATGGTCCAGCCCGAATGAAATATCGGCCCCGTAGCTTTTACTTATCCAGTTGGTCTGCATGATACGGATGCGCTCGGGCCAGTCTATGTTTTTATATTCGAGCAGCTCATCGGCATAACGTGTGATACGAAAGAACCATTGCTCGAGCTGCTTTTTCTCCACAGTACTGTCGCAGCGCCAGCAAACACCATCGCCCACCACCTGTTCATTGGCCAGCACCGTCTGGCATTTGGGGCACCAATTGACGGCTGCCTTGCCGCGATAGGCGAGACCGGCCTCATAAAGCTTCAAGAAAAACCATTCGGTCCATTTATAGTATTCGGGCAGACAGGTGACGACTTCCCGGGTCCAATCATAAATAGCGCCGATGGTCCGAAGCTGGCGGCGCATATTCTCAACATTTTTAATCGTCCAGTCGGCCGGATGCACGCCCGTAGCTATAGCCTTGTTCTCCGCCGGCAGTCCAAAAGCATCGAAACCCACAGGATGCAAAACGTTATATCCCTGCATACTCTTATATCTGGCATAGACATCAGAGGGAGCCATGGCATACCAGTGCCCAATGTGCAGGTCTCCCGATGTATAGGGAAACATGGTTAACGCATAAAATTTCGGCCTCGGGTCATTCTCTTTGACTTCATATAAGTGGTCTGCCGCCCATCTATCCTGCCATTTCTTCTCTATTTCTTGCGGGTTGTATTTACTCGAAGCTTTCATAATAGTGGAAATTTTAACTTCAGAACCCTCTATCGTCAATATTCAGGGTGGTATAGAAGTGGAAATGTTGTCGAGGCGAAAAATTGTTATCATGGTCTTAGAGATTGCTTGCGAAATAAGTTATGCGCCGAGAGAAATTTGAGGACCTGGTTTTGGATGCCATTTCCAACATTCCGGAGGAATTCAAAGAACTCCTGGAAAATATCGATATAATCGTGGAAGACTGGCCCAGCAATAGCCAGATTAAAAGGTTGGGACTGAAAAACAAATACGAGCTTCTGGGTTTATACGAAGGAATTCCCCGAACCAGAAGGGACCATAGCTACAACCTGGCACTGCCAGATAAAATAACGATATTCCAAAAACCCCTGGAGGCAGACTGCTCCTCAGAAGAGGACTTAAAGCAGGAAATCATCAGGACAGTGAAGCACGAAATCGCCCATTACTTTGGGCTTGACGATGACCGTCTTGAAGAAATAGAAAACGACGGTGATACTTAATTACTATTGATTTACATTTAATTTTAGAGTAGAGTATTACAAAGGTGACATGTGTGGTAAATATTTTGGAGGCTAATATTACATGAGAAGGTTGCTGATATCGTTACCGATCGCACTGTTGATATTGATGGCGATTATTACCCCTCGTGCAGCTTTTGCTGAGAGTGTATTATCCAACGACCCTGGCTCATGCGGTTTTGAACGGTCAGTTTCAACTTCTGGATCATCGTATCCTTCATATTTCGCAGCAGATAACACCACTTTGCCTGACGGCCTGGTCCTCAAGAAAGGTTCACCCTTTATAACACCCTCCGAAGTCAACAAAGGTGATGTAGTCACGATAAAAGTTAGCGCCACTAATTCGGGTCAGCAACAGATCATTTACCCTCTCGCAGTCCAAGTCAACGGCAAAACAGGCACTTCACAGACGATCACACTGGACCCGGGTCAGACCAATGATAATATTATATTTCAGATAAATGCCGATGATTCCGGCAATAATGCAGTCATAGTCGGCAATTTACAGGGGTTTTTTACGGTTAAAGATAGCGGGTCATTTCTGGATATGTTTCCTCCTTACCTCTGGGGATTCTTCGGAATCGTGCTCGGGGTGATTATTATGTTGATTGTTCTGATGGCAACCAAACCTTCTAAGCGAAAACCGGGAGCGCCGGGTGAGCAGCTTAAAAAGGGCGCCAAGCAAAAAGGCAAACCGGGTAGACCAGGTATGGGAGATGCCCAGATGCCAGGGGTCCCGCAACGTCCGGGCATGGCTGGCATGCCGGAAGGGATGTTCATGAGCATGCAAACACCAGGCCAGCCGGGGATGCCTCAGGATATGTCTACACCGGGCATGCCTGGAATGCAGCAGCCGTTCCAGCAGCAACCGCAACCGGGTATGCAGCCACCATTCCAACAGCCAAACCAACCGGGTATGCAACCTCCCTTTCAACCCGGTATGCAGCCATCCGGTATGAGGGGCTCTCCTCCTGGCGGACAACCTCCCATGCAGGGAATGCCTCCAGGGGTACAGCCGATGGGCCCGGGAATGCCCCCTCAAATGGGTGGCCAACCGGGAATGCCATTCGGGATGCAGCGGCCTCAGCCTGGAATGTCTCCTGGAGCGCCGCAGATGCCTCCTCCCGGCCCGCAATATATGCAATCGGGCCCGCCGACTATGACATCACCTATTCCGTCGCAGGGTATGCCTCCCGGTATGGGCCCATCAGCTCAATCAGGTATGCAACCTCCTGCAGCCTCCGGAGCAGGACCGATGATTGTGCCCAAGTTTTCGGTTAGCAACCTCACTATTACACCAAACAAGGTCAAAGCGGGCGAGCCTGTTAATATAAGCATCATCGTCTCCAATAATGGGATGCAGACCGGCAAATACAGCGTTGTGCTGAGAATCGGTGGGGTCGTTGAAAACATCAGCGACCTTTCCCTGCCACCCGGCGCCAGTCAAACTGCCGGTTTCACGGTCGTTAAAGATGTTCCCGGCGATTACTATGCCGATATTGACGGCCTCGGCGGTTTTTTCACAGCCATTCCCCTGGTACCGCCTTCATTCATTATCAGCAATTTCTCCATCGGCCCTGAACGTGTCAGGCAGGGACAACCGGTGATCGTCACAGCTTCAGTAACAAACGTGGGTGAGATCACAGGGAATCACACCCTAATTCTGCGTGTAAAGGGATTATCCGAGAGCCAGCAGGAAATTAACCTGGGTCCCGGCAAGATGCAGAATATCGAATTCCAGATCATAAAGGATACGCCGGGCTTTTATCCGGTAGCGCTGGAAAATTGGACCGGCAAATTTGTGGTAGAGATGGACTGGAACGGCTGACGACCCGATTACAAAAAGCCTATTCCGTTTCTTCGTCGGTTTTAAGTAACTGGTCCTGATCTTGAAGATAGTCTATGTACAGGATCCCGTTGAGGTGATCTATTTCGTGCTCAAGTGCCTGGGCCAGCAGTTCTGTAGCCTTCTTGCGGACCAGTTTGCCATGCCTATCCCTGGCCCTAACCTTGACCGACTCCGATCTTATTATCTCGGCCTGGTAACCTGGTATGCTCAGACAACCCTCTATTACACACCTTTCACCCTTCTTTTCAACTATTTCCGGGTTAATCAACGCTATGACATCCTCCTCCTCAGGAGCTTTTATAACTATGATGCGCAGGGGTATCCCCACCTGGTTGGCCGCCAGACCCACACCGGGCGCAGCAGTCAGCGTTTCGATCATGTTGTCAATAAAGCGCTGTACGGAATCGATGTCAGTGACCCGTTTGGCTTTTTTCCTGAGAACAGGATCGGGGTTGGTACGAATTCTCAATACGGCCATGCTAAGTAATTAAAGCATACCAACAGGGTCAATGTCCAAAATCCATCCCAGTGGGAAATTCACTTTTTCCAGTATATTCTGAACGTTGTCACCCAGTATGATTAGCTGTACCTGATGTTTACCTCGCAATCTTGAAACAAAGGCTGGCGCAGGACCTATTAATTTAAACCTTTCCACACCTTGTTCTTCGATAATTAACTTGATATTTGTGGCCAGCCTTCCGGCTTCCGCTCGGCACTTCTCTTCACTACTATGGCTGTAAACCAAGCGAACCATCCTGGAAAACGGGGGGTAACCAAACTCCCGTCTATAGTTCAATTCACTCTTATAAAATCCGAGATAATCATGCAGCGCGGCATATCTGATAGCGTAATACCCTGGATTATAGGTCTGAATAACCGCTTTTCCTGCTATTTTTCCACGACCGGCCCTGCCTGCAACCTGGCACAAAAGCTGAAATGTTCTTTCTCCCGAGCGGAAGTCCGGCAGATTCAAACCGGTATCCGAGTTAACGATGCCTACCACAGAGACGCTGGGAAAATCCAGGCCCTTAGCCAGTATCTGGGTGCCGACTAAGATATCGATCTCACGTTTGCGAAAGCTGTTCATAGTTTTTTCATATTCCCGGGTTTTGGTCATAGTATCACTGTCAAAGCGCAGCACCCTGGCATAGGGGAATAATTTCCAGCATTCTGCTTCAACCGTTTCGGTGCCGATGCCAAAATATTTAATCTCCTTGCTGGAACAATTAGGACAGGTGTTGAGAATGGGGTAAGTGCGCCGGCAGTGATGGCATATCAGTCGCTTCTCCGCAGAATGGTAAGTGAGGGAGCCCGAGCACCTTTTGCAGTTTGGCACAAATCCGCAATTCATGCATTCCACGAAGGTCGACTGGCCGCGCCGGTTGATAAAAAGTATAACCTGCTCCTGCTGCTCGAGGGCCAGCCTTATCTGGGCTTTGAGCAAGCGGCTGAAGATGCCGCGGTTCCCTGCCTTGAATTCATCCCTCATATTGACAACACTAACTTCCGGCAAAGGTGTACTGCCCAATGGTGTGATACGTTCTTTTAGCTCGATAATCTCGTATTCACCATTAACAGCCTTATAGTACGTCTCGATATCCGGCGTAGCGCTGCCCATGATCAGCGTGGAACCCGTCAGCTTGGCCAGATGTACTGCCACATCGCGGGCATGGTATCTGGGTGTTTGGTCGGACTGCTTATAGGCCCATTCATGTTCCTCGTCCATTATGATCAATCCGAGGTCGGGCTGTGGAGAGAAGATGGCGCTACGCGGGCCGATTACTATGTCAAAATCCCCCTCTTGGATACGCCTCCATTCATCGTACTGTTCTCCCTGTGAAAGCTTGCTGTGGAATACGGCAACCCTGCCCGGAAACCTGGAAAAGAAACGATTGACGATTTGCGTGGTCAGAGAAATTTCAGGCACCAAACATATGCCTTTTTTACCGCGCTTTATCGTCTCTGCCAGCGCCCTCAAATATATCTCCGTTTTGCCACTACCAGTAACGCCGTGCAATAGAAACAGCTTCGGTTTACCGGCACCACCCTTACCATCCATGGCATTTTCTATTGGACGCCAGGCCAGGTTCTGGTTATCGGTGAATGTGAAAGGCAGTTCCAGAGCAAGCTCGCGGCGGGCCAGCGGGTCACGGCTTACCTCTATTTCCTCCTCGATCGCCAACCCTTTCGCCAGCAGCGTCTTTATAACGCTCCGGTCCAGATGCAATTGTCCCAGAATTTGGGGCACCGGTAATCTGCCTCCGGATTCGGAAAGCAATTCCAGTACAGCACGCTGTTTAGCTGATGCGCTTTTCCCGGCCGAACCGCTTTTTGCCCGTTCACCTTCAGGAACAAGCGCTAAATATTTTAATGATTTCGGTTTGATAACAGTGTTTCTTTCAAAACCGGGGGGCAGAAACAGGGCAATTGAGCTCCAAAGCGGCGAGATGTAGTAGTCGGCAATCCACAGAGCGACCCTTATACGTTCGGACGATATGATCGGGGATGAAGAGATAACCTGCTCTATATCTCTGGTATCGGGGAAAGAAGGTTTACCCGTAACCTCAATGATAATCCCCTGCAGGAGTCTGGGACCAAAAGGCACCCGGACCCCGTAGCCAACCTCCACCTTTAGTGTATCCGGGATTGAGTAGGAGAAAGTATGTCGATGGCCGCCAGGCGCATTGACGGCCACCTCAGCATATTTCATCCAAATTATTTAGATTCAGAAGACGGATCGGCGGGTGCAGCTTCGGCAGCAGGCGCATCTTCAGCCGTAGCTATAACAGCATTCTCGGCTATACGCTCACGCCTCTCCTTTAGCCTGGCTTCCTTGGTGCTAAGTCTCCTGATATAGTATAATTTGCTACGACGCACCTTACCGTGCCTTACAACTTCAATTTTTTCCAGCAGCGGTGATGCCAAAGGAAATGTATGTTCAACACCTACCCCGGAAGTAACCCTGCGAACCGTGAAATTCCCGCCAGCCCCGTTCTTGGCAATTTTGATCACCAGGCCGGGGAACGTCTGCAACCTTTCCCTGCTGGCTTCCTTAATCTTGAAACTAACACGTACATTATCACCGGCCGACAGCTTGGGCAAATTCGGGTTTATTTTAGTTTTTCCTAGAATCTTGATGTCCATTTTATGATCCTTTTCCTTAGAATTTAATTATTGTTCAAATCTACAGATTTTAGCATCTTGTGCTCTTTATCTGTTAGTAAAGCCTTATTCAACAGGTCCGGCCGTCTGCTGGCGGTCCGCCTCAGGCTCTCCGCTCGACGCCAATCTGCAATCTCTTTATGATTACCCGATAGCAATACGTCGGGCACTTTCCAACCTCTGTATTCCGGCGGCCTGGTGTATTGAGGATATTCCAGCAGGCTCTCTATATGGGACTCTTCTGCCAGTGAAGTACTTGAACCGATAGCACCGGGCAACAGCCTCACCAGGCAATCTATGATCACCATAGCCGCGACCTCGCCGCCGCTCAATAAATAATCCCCGATACTGATCTCGTCTGTAGCCAGGTGCTGGGCAACCCTCTCATCTATGCCCTCATAGTGGCCGCATATCAATATTATATTGCTTTCCTCAATGAGCTTACCTGCCAGTTCCTGCGTAAACAACCTTCCCTGGGGAGTCAGCAGAATAATACGACAATCAGCTGCCTGATTTTCAGTTTTTACGAATTCGACTGCTTCAAATATGGGGCCTGGTTTCATGACCATCCCCGCTCCCCCACCATAGGGATAGTCATCCACCGTATTATGCTTATCATGCGTAAAATCCCTAATATTATGTAATCTTATATCTACGACCTGCTTTTCGGCAGCTCTGCCGATAATGCTGTGCGCCAGATATCCCGAAAAAGCCTCAGGGAAGAGTGTCAATACATAAATACGTAACACGGGTGCAATCGTCCGTATATACCTAAAATAGCAAACCATTCTACCATACCTGTATTAAACCACAAAATTTAACTTCAGGCTTTTACCTTTTATATATATATGTGAATATCCGGACCATCTGGCACAATATATTGTGTTTTTACTCCCATACAACCATTTATCTGGTGTTTTTCAAAATAAGTCGCTATTTTTTACACCAAAATCGCTAAAAATTACCGAAGTTTTTTGGCTGATTAGCTATTGACAAGTGGGGTAAAAAGTGTCCATAATGGTGAATAGTGGTAAAAAGTGGTAAATAAGGGGAAAAGGATATGGCATTTAATTATTGTTGCGAGAACATGGTGGGGCCAGATCTTTTCTCGTTTATAAAAGAAAATGGTTTTACGGGATTGAAATTGAGACTTTTATTTTTCTGGGGGAAGCACCCTCATACTAAATTCGATCTGGATTGCATTGCACACTTTCTGGATATCACGCGTTATCACCTGCGTGACATCATCAAGGATTTAATCGATAAAGGAGTGATTAATGAACAATATTGCTCTAATGGAACGGCTCATTACTCACTAAACCAGGAGAACGAAACAACCAAGTACATTGGTGAATTGGCCAGCCTCGATTGGAGCATCTTGAATAATATGCTTGGAACGATTGAAAGAGAAGCCCTTCCGGTATAACAACTCCGTCAGGTTAGTTAATTATGTTTGTTGGCGAATACGAATACAAGGTCGATAACAAGGGTCGTCTGCCTTTGCCACCCAAATTCCGCAAAGACATTGATGATGGGCTTGTGCTTACCATGGTGGCGGATAACTGTATCACGGCCTACACCAGGGATGACTGGGCCAAGATGACCACCAACCAGGCCCCGACCGGGTTCCTCATGTCTGATAAGGCAAGGAAGATAAACCGTTTTATCTTCAGCAATGCCAACGAAGTCACGATAGATAATCAGGGCAGGATATCCCTGCCTTCAATGCTGAGGGAAAGATGTGGTATCTCCGACAGTGCCTCTATCGCCGGCGTAAACAACTATTTTGAAATTTGGAATCCGGAACACTGGAAGAAAGAAAGGATTTCCTCGGACGACGCAAGTCAAATAATGGACATTCTTGAGGAGAAGAAATGAGCTTAACGTTAGAGAGAATGGTCCACACGCCGGTGCTGATCACAGAGGTCATTCAGGGGCTGGACGTGATGCCGGGGAAGCGATATGTCGACTGTACTTTAGGCGGTGGCGGCCATTCAACAGCCATACTGTCCAAATGCCAGCCCGGTGGTGAGTTGCTGGGTATAGACTCGGACCCTGAGGCCATTCGGATCGCACAACACAACCTCTATAACTATTTCGAAAGCACTATGATCGTTAATGACAACTTCTATAACCTGGAGCAAATTTGCACGGAGACCCGTTTTATGCCGGTAGATGGTATTTTATTCGACCTGGGCCTTTCTTCCCTTCAGCTTTCCAGCGATGAACGTGGATTCAGTTTCCAGCGCAGCGGCCCGCTCGATATGAGGTTCAACCCCGATGAGCAGCTCACGGCTGCCGACATCGTCAACAAAATGCCCGAGTCCAAGCTGGCCCAGCTCATACTTATCTACGGTGAGGAGTCTTACGCCAATCGGATAGCCAGCAATATCGTCAGGCACAGGCCGATATCGGGTACGGCCGAACTGGCCGCCATCGTTTCCAGTTCAGTTGGCGACCGCTATACCAAGATTCATCCGGCTACCAGGACCTTTCAGGCCCTGCGCATAGCCGTCAACCGGGAACTGGATCACCTTACCTCCGCCCTCGACCAGAGCCTTAAATGCCTGGCCCCGGGGGGCAGGCTAGCGGTCATCAGCTACCATTCATTGGAAGACCGTATAGTCAAGAATTTCATGTTACGAGAAACCAGGTCCTGCATATGTCCCAGCAATATACCCGAATGCCGCTGCCATCACCAGCAGCAAATCACCCTGATAAACAGGCATCCCATTACCCCGGCTGAAACCGAAATCGAAATAAACCCGCGCAGCAGGAGCGCCAAGCTCCGCATAGCGCAAAGATTATAAAAATAGCAGGAGGCACGGAAAATGATACAAGCAAGCAGATTCGGCACCATTCTTAATAGGGATGGGAAACTCCTGGCAATATTCAGCGGCATGGTTTTTGACGGCATCGTTTTCATCAGCCTGATAATCGCTATTGCCATACTTTACTTCTTATAGCGTGTATTAATTTACTCACCAGGAAATTTAGCAGTTAAGTATCACTAAATCGAAGGAGGCATGGATAAATGACAAAAAGGTTAATCACCGGCATCGATGTAGGTACAACTAAGATTTGTACAATAGTTGCCACCCTTGATTCCGGCGGTGCCCTGCAGGTACTTGGGGTCGGCCAGGTACCTTCCCATGGTTTACACAAAGGCATGGTTGTCAACGTTGATGAAGCCAGAGATTCGGTTGCCGAATCGGTCAAACGTGCTGAACAGGCCAGCGGTGTCAAGATCGAGTCAGCCTACATCGGCGTAACCGGCAGGCACATCAGTTCGGTCAATAGTCATGGCGTCGTGGCTATACCCCGAACCGACCGCCTTGTCAGGCAGGACGACCTGTCACGTGTTCTGTCATCTGCCAAGAACATCAACATCCCCGATGACAGAAAAATCCTTCACCAGATCCCCAGGGGTTACAGTCTGGACACCCAGGAAAAAATCAAGAACCCGGTCGGCATGCATGGGTTCAGGCTGGATGTCGAAACCCATATCATCACCGCTTCCACTGCTTCTGTGCAGAACCTGGTTAAATGTGTTCGTAGCGTTGGTGTGGAAATCGACGACCTGGTGCTCGAACCACTGGCCAGCGGCGAGTCGGTACTTACGCCGGAAGAAAAAGAGATCGGCGTAATCATGGCAGATATCGGCGGAGGTACCACTGACATCGCCGTATTTAAGGACGGCAGTATTTATCACACCTCCATCATACCCGTGGCCGGCTACCAGTTCACAAGCGACCTGTCGATCGGTCTAGGTCTGCCCTTTGAAATCGCAGAAGCGATGAAGAAGAAGTACGGCAATGTTTACCCTGAGACGGGTCAGAAAGACGAGGGTTCCACCCTGACGGTGGAAGATGGACACAGCGTTTCCTACAAAGACCTTTGCAACATACTTCGGGACCGCATGGAAGAGCTGCTCAGGCTTATCTTACTGGAAATGCCGGATACCAGCTATGCATCGCTGGCCCCTGCCGGACTGGTAATGACCGGAGGTGGATCCAAGATGAACGGCCTGGAAGCTCTCGCCCGCGGCACCATCCGCATCCCCACCAGGATAGGAGAACCAATGGGAGTCTATGGTATTACTGATGTGCTGCATGACCCGGCCAACGCTACCGGCGTGGGTCTTCTCCTCTGGGCCATCAAGACCGGAGGAAAGCCCACATGGGAATCGAAGGGCGGCGACGCCAGAACCAGCCAGGTAAGCAACGTCATGGGCATGCTCAAGAAATTCTTTAGTGCCTGATAATAAACATTTTTGAAATAGCAGGAGGTTTTAGAAAGTATGTCGAAATCAATGTTCTCAACAGCACCAGCTAAGATCAAAGCCATAGGCTGCGGCGGTGGCGGCTCAAATGCTATCACCCGCATGGTCCGCGAGGGGATCAAGGGCGTCGAATTCATCTGTATGAATACTGATGCGCAGGCATTAGCCCTGGCAGAGGTCCCGGTTCGCGTCCAACTCGGTGAAAAACTCACACGCGGGCTTGGCGCAGGCGGCGACCATAATGTCGGCAGGAAATCGGCCGAAGAAAGCCGTCAGGCGATCCAGGAAGTGGTATCCGGCGCTGACATGGTATTCATCACAGCAGGCATGGGTGGCGGCACCGGCACAGGCAGCATCCCTGTAGTGGCTGAAGTTGCCAGGTCATCCGGCGCTCTGACCATTGCCATCGTGACCAAACCGTTTGCCTTCGAAGGCGCAAGGCGCATGAAGGTAGCCGAAGAGGGTATCCTGCAGCTTTGCGACAAGGTAGACACCCTAGTCATCATCCCCAACGACCGCATAATCGAGCTCTGCGACAACAAAACCACAGTCGACAACGCTTTCCGGTTGGCTGATGATGTGTTGAAGCTGGGCGTGCAGGCTATTGCTGAAGTGGTAACCGTCCCTGGCCTTATCAACCTGGATTTCGCTGACATCAGGGCCATCATGAAGAACTCCGGACCGGCATGGATGTCTGTTGGCCACGGCAAGGGTTCCAACAGGGCGGTAGAGGCAGCCAAGGCGGCCCTGGCCAGCCCGATGCTCGACGTTTCTATCAGCGGCGCCAAAGGCGTACTATTCAACGTGACCGGCGGCAGCAGCCTGACGCTTTTCGAATGCAACGAGGCGGCTGACGTAATTGCCCAATCAGTCGATCCCGACGCCAACATCATATTCGGCGTGGTCTTCAATTCTCAGCTTGAGGATGAAGTCCAGATCACTATCATAGCTACCGGGTTCACCGCACAGTATGGTTCCGGGGTTCCAACCGAGGTGGAACTGCGCAGACTGTTGCGTGGAGCAACCGAAGACAGCCTTGATGTTCCTTCATTCCTGAGAAGAGGATCGCGTTATCCCAATGCCCAATCGGGGGCACCCCGCCAGTCAGATTTTAGCAGAATGCCTCGCTAACAAAGTGTAGATCGATTAATGCATCGGACCCAAAGAGGTCGGAGAAATTTCTCCGACCTCTTTTATTATGTATTGTTAGCCATTGACTCCTACTATATCTTGTGCTAGTATCCTTCTACACCACACAGTGTAGTGTTTGATGATGAAGTGCCCTTCTTGCGGAGAGATGGAATCTAAGGTGATAGATTCGCGAAGCCTTGGTGATGAAATACGGAGGCGTCGTGAATGTATTAAATGCAGGGAGCGCTTCACGACTTATGAGAGGATCCAGAACAGGGGCCTCTACGTAATCAAGAAAGACGGCAGAAGGGAAGATTTCAATCGTGAGAAATTGTTTTCAGGCATACGCAAAGCCTGTGAGAAGCGTCCCATGCCGACTGGGACAATTGAAAAACTGGTCGAGACAATCGAAACCGACCTGTATCGCCTCGGCAAGACTGAGGTCCCCAGCTCGCTGATAGGGAAGATAATCGTCAGCAAACTGGCCGACATAGACCACATCGCATATATCAGATTCGCCAGTGTTTACTATGAGTTCTCGGATATAACCACTTTAAAGCAAGCGGTGGATACTCTGATCGAGAGCAAACACGGGGCACCTCTGGACGGCCAGTTGCCCCTGATAAATCCCAGGGAAGCCGCAGGGCAAAAACGCAGAAGCAAGAAACAGCAACGTGGTTAATAAGCAATCGAAGAATTATCTATCGGACCCAATGCGCAATTACGTTGCGAAGACCGTCTTTACATACATGCAGACACTGGGGTTGGCCGACAGGCATCAGCAGGAAGACCTGACAGAGCAAGTAATTTTGAGGTTGGAGAAGAGTATGTCTCTTGAAGAACACACAAAAACTAAAAAAGTGGAACGCACTTTCCCCGGTATGGAAAACCTCGTAGCTTCATTGGCTCCCCAACCGCCCGGCAAGGAACAGATAGAGTCCGTGGTCAATGAACTTCTGGCAGAGAAAGCCGGCTCAAAGGCCTCGGTAGAAAGCCCCCCTGTCACGCCTTCGGCCGCTCCTGTTATCGCGCCCGCCGCCAGTGAACTAAAGCTAACTGAGAATGCTCTGATAGTCCTGGAGAAAAGATACCTGCAAAAAGATGGCCAGGGAAATGTTATAGAGACTCCCGAAGAGTTGTTCCACCGGGTCAGCAGTTACATTGCTTCCGCTGAGCTTGTGTTTGATAAATCTGCCAGGATTGCCGAGTGGGAAGCCAAATTCTACAGTCTCATGACGTCGCTGGAATTCCTGCCCAATTCACCCACTCTCATGAATGCTGGCCGCGAGCTGGGACAACTATCGGCCTGCTTTGTGCTGCCAATCGATGACACCATGGAGTCAATCTTCGATGCCGTTAAATATACGGCTCTGATTCATAAAAGCGGTGGAGGAACAGGCTTTTCCTTCTCACGCATCAGACCCAAGAAGGACAGGGTAGGATCTACGGGAGGCGTCGCCAGCGGACCTGTCTCTTTCATGCGCGCCTTCGATACAGCAACAGACGTCATTAAACAGGGTGGCATGCGCCGCGGCGCCAACATGGGCATATTGAATGTAGACCACCCGGATATCCTGGAATTCATCTCATCCAAGGAAGACCTGAAAGCATTTACGAATTTCAACATCTCGGTAGCTATTACCGACCATTTTATGAAGGCTGTGGAGCAGAATACAGACTACGATCTGATCAATCCGCATAACAAGGAGGTTGTGGGCAAGCTTAACGCCAGGGAGGTCTTCAGCAAGATAGTAGACATGGCATGGAGAACAGGCGACCCCGGCGTAATCTTCCTGGACAGGATAAATGAATCTAACTCAACTCCCAATCTGGGCAAAATAGAAAGCACCAACCCCTGCGGTGAACAACCTCTGTTGCCATATGAATCATGCAATCTGGGATCGATCAATTTATCAAGGATGGTCAAACGGGTCAACAGCCATAGCGAAATAGACTATGATAAGCTCAGGGAGGTTATCAAGCTGGCCGTGAGATTTCTGGATGATGTGATCGAGGTCAATAAGTTCCCTCTGCCCCAGATCGGGGAGATGACCCGTAAAACCCGCAAGATCGGGCTGGGGGTGATGGGTTTCGCCGACATGCTTATGCAGTTGCAGATACCATACAACTCGGATAGGGCGCTTGAAACTGCCGAGAGGGTAATGCGTTTCGTTTCGGAAGAAGCCAGTAAGGAATCCGAATCGCTAGGAAGGTCCAGGGGAACCTTCCCTGCTTTCAACGGCAGCATATATGACACCAGGAACGGACCCAGGGTGAGAAATGCCAACAGGACCACCATCGCTCCTACCGGCACCTTAAGCATTATAGCCGGTTGCTCCAGCGGTATCGAGCCGATATTCGCCTTAAGTTACTTCCGCCATATACTCGACGGGCAGACATTAATAGAGATCAACCCCTATTTTGAAGAAGCGGCAAAGAAGGATTGTTTCTATTCAGCCGATCTCATGAAAAAGCTGGCGGAGGGAGGGAAATTAAATGACATTCCGTCAGTGCCCGCGCAGGTCAAGGATGTTTTTGTAACCTCGCATGACATCTCGCCCGAATGGCATGTGAAAATCCAGGCTGCCTTCCAGAAATATACAGATAGCGCCGTTTCCAAAACGGTGAACCTGCCTCACGAAGCTACCGTAGAAGACGTGCAAAACGTTTATCTGATGGCTTACAAGCTGGGATTGAAAGGTATCACAATTTACAGAGACAGGAGCCGCGACAGCCAGGTATTGAATACGGGCCAGAAAGAACCCGTTACAGAAAAGGAAAAGAGGACGGACAATGAAGCCGAGGCCGAAGCCAGGCTTTCTCCTCGCCAGAGGCCCAAGATCACCAGGGGCATTACTGAGCGTGTAACCACTGGGTGCGGTTATATTTATGTGACCGTCAATTTTGATGATAAGGGAATATGTGAAGTTTTTTGCAGCCTGGGTAAAGCCGGAGGCTGTGCTTCCGCACAGCTTGAAGCTACCAGTCGGCTCATTTCGCTTATTTTCAGATCGGGCATCGATGTCAGCTCAGTCATAAAACAGCTGCGAGCCATCAGATGCCCTTCCGTTTCCTGGGAGCACGGACGTGCCATATTATCCTGCGCAGATGCTATCGGCAGCGTATTGGAAAAATACGTAAAAAAAGATGATGACATCGTGCCCATAAAAAGTATCAGCCAGTCTACCGGAAGCTCTACCGGGCAATGCCCCGACTGCGGAAATCTGCTTGTTTATCAAGAGGGCTGTCACATTTGCCCGAGTTGCGGCTATACTAAATGCGGATGATATGTTACATTAGGACGAAGGGGTGGAAGAGGCATGGATGCCACTGAAAATCGCTGTTCTCTTGCATTCAAGCAGATAGCTAAAGTAGTCAACAGTGATTTACCTTTAAAGAAAATAATGGGACTGATTGCCGCCAGCGCAGCGCGAGCTTTGCAAGCTTCAGGCTGTGCTATTATGCTGCTCAACCCCCAGCGTGAATATCTGGATATCATCGGCGCTTTCGGATTGAGTGACATCTACTTACGCAAAGGAGCCTTGAACGCTCGTAAAAGCTACCCTGAGATCCTGGACGGCAAGACTGTCGCTGTTGAAGATATTATCGTCGATAAAAGGACTCAGTTCCCCGAACAAGCAGCTAAGGAAAATCTGAAGTCGCTGCTGGGTGCGCCTATTTTGCAGAAAGAGGAGGTAATAGGGGAGATCAGGATTTACACCCATGAAAAAAAGCATTTCAAACCTCATGAGAAAGACTTCATTGCCACCGTGGCTAATATCATTGCGGTGACAGTGGGAAAAAACGAATTGTACCAGTACTTAAATACACATCATGAGACCAATGTCACACAGCAGAAGAAACTCACCAGTTTCTCCCACCTTCCTTTGAAGCCGGTGCGTCCGACCAGTTTCAGCCACCCCAGTGAAGAAGAGTTTGCCAGGTTGCTGGATTTTTACCAGGTGGAATGGCTTTACGAGCCACGTTCATTTCCATTGTCCTGGGAAGCTAACAGAATCACCGAGATGTTCACGCCGGATTTCTATCTGCCTGAGATAGATTTATATATCGAATTGACAACTTCCAGACAAAGCCTTATCACAGAGAAGAACCATAAGCTGCGCCAGCTCAAAGAACTGTATCCGGATGTCAACGTAAAACTGCTCAATAAAGCCGATTACCTAAAGCTTTTTGTAAAATACGATTTTATACCCCTGGGCGAAAACAAGATGAACGGCGTGCAAAAATACCTGTTCAATAAAACGCAGCTCGACAGGCGCGTAAAGTCGCTGGCCAAGCAGATATCGAAAGATTATCATGGGAAGGACCTTATTCTTATTGGCATTCTTAAAGGGGTCATATGTTTTATGTCGGACCTGATGCAGAATATATCCATACCCCTTGAATGCGATTTTATGGCGATATCCACTCCCCAGGGCAAATCCGATTCGCTAATTAAAATAACTAAAGACCTGGATATTGATATCAGAGGCAAGCACGTATTGATGGTGGAAGATATAATCGATACGGGAATGACCTTGAACTACGTATTAAACTACCTTGCGACACGCAAGCCGGCGAGTTTAAAAGTGTGCACACTTTTAGATAAGAGGGTTAGGCGCTTAATCGATGTACATCTCGACTATATCGGATTCGAGATACCGGACGAGTTTGTCGTGGGCTACGGCCTGGATGTCAGGGGGAAATACCGCAACTTACCCTTCATAGCGATTTTGGAATAAAAAAGCCCCAAGTAACCTCAGTATCCCGGTTCCTCATCTTCCCCCCTTACACTATTCGGCCTTCGCCTACCTTGTGCTAGGGACCTCTGCCTCCCCGTTCCAACTTCGATTACTTGGGACGTTTTCAAAAGTAGCACATAAACGCATACATGTCAATACCCTATTTACGATCAACAGAATTTTTTTATAAAATTTTTGTTTATTTTTATCAGGCTCCGGGCACCAGTAAAGCTATAAACAAATATATTTCCCTGCCCCACACCAAAGTCACCAGCGTACCCAAAGCCAGGAATAATCCGAAGGAAACAGGCTCGGTAAGTTTCCTGAGTCTGAGTATTACCAGGACTATTGCGGTCAGGCCACCCGTCAAAACCGCCAGGTATATTGCTGCCATGACCAGGGGAAAACCCACCATAACGCCGATCAACCCTCCCATTACAACATCGCCCAATCCTATGACTTCTTTTTTGAATAGCCTGGCTATGCACCAGATTAGAAAGAAAAATCCGAAGCCTGAGGCAAATCCGATAGCTGCATTGACTATATCGGGAGATAAGCCTGCGAGAGTTTTGACCAATGTAATTATCAGGGCAATCCCGATGGCTGGATAGATAATTATTCCCGGTAATAAACCGCTCTCCAGGTCGGTGATGGATAGTACTACCAGGATGGAGATGTAGAGTAGGACAACCGGCAACTGCCATTGCAGTCCCAATACGGCCCATGCCAGCACAAAGAGCAGCCCTGTCATCAGCTCTACCAGCATCGACCTTAATGCTATGCCGGCGCCGCAGTAACGGCACCTGCCCCTTAATACAACATAGCTGACAACAGGTATGAGATCTCTTGTTTCCAGTGGATGACCGCACTGGAAACAATGGGACGGGGGGGATATAATCGATTTATGCTGGGGCACCCGGTCCGCCACGACATTCAAAAAACTGCCGAAGCTAATGCCGATCAAGAAAAAAATAAGCGCTAAAACAATTTCCAAGTGATTTAATTACTTCTGTGTATTTTTGATTCTTTATCCATCAAGCCGCTGACGATTTCTTGTCCTTCGGTTTGAAATCCGCTTCCATTGTTCAACATAGCATCAACGACGCCTGCCAACAAGGTAATATCCTCGTCCGGTACAATTGCGGCCGATTTCTTAAAGGCCTGAACGGAGCCCTGGTAGTCCCCACCGTAGATATCGGAAATACCCAACAACATATATCCCTTCCAGTTGACTCCGTCACTATCAATGCGGGATTTTAAAGCACCGATTACCGAATCTATTTCACCAGCCCTGTAAGTGTTCAATACACTGCAAAAGTTCATATAGTAGGTTACATCTTTCACATCATCCTTAATAGGCGTGATAAGAAAATCAGCCGCCGCCCGGTTATCGCCTCTATATATTTGCAGCAGTCCCTGAAAAAATGAGGTCTGTATCCACAGCGGGTCGCTCTTTGTAGAGTCAGCTAATTTCTGTTCCGCAGCTTGATGATCTCCTTTGAAAATCAGCGCCAGCGCCCATTTGTTTAAAATCACCGGATTGGCCGGGAATATCCGGTCGGCTTTCTCATATAGGCCAAGGGCATCATTAAATTTGTCTTTATTACCGTTCAGAGCCCAGTAGACGTCCACATCAGCCAGCCTGTAATACCAGATAGCCATGGCCGGGTCCACGCGGATAGCCTCCTTGTAAGCTGACTCACTGAGGGAGAGCAGTTTTAACTGCTCTTGGGGGTCCTTGCTCTCTTGAGCCATCATATAAGCCAGGTTGCCCAGGAAGTTCTGATAGTAAGATTGCTGGGGTTCAATCCTTACCGCCTCGCTATACATGGCCATAGCAGCATTCTTATCTTTGTTATATAGGCTGAGGCCGCTCTCAACATAGGTATTAGCCAGTAACGGAGTGACGGTAAGGCCGGCTCCGATAATAATAAATATTGCAAATACTATCACTGCCATGAATTTCCTTATCAGGCCGGGTCCTGTTCCCTCGGGTTTACACACTTCATTCAACATGCCGGCAGGCTGTTTGGGCAGGTTAATCTCTGCCGCGGAGTCGATTTTGATATTGGCCACGGTCAGCGCTAAAACCAGCCAGAACACCAGCTCCGGCGTGATAACCGACGGGTCGAAAAATACATGGGCACAGTATTGCACAATGGCAGCAATGAAAGCCGACATAAGCAGAATTGAATCCCTTTCACCGCTTCGCAGCAGATATTTGAAGCCCATGTAGAAGAATATGCCTAGGATGACCAGGAAGGCCAGCAATCCCAGGATGCCCAGGGTCAGTGCCAGGTACAGATAATGGTTTTCGGGCTGCGAGATAACCAGCGACCCAAAGGTATATGTGCCTTTCCAGGCGGGAGGAAACCTGGTCTGTGACACGGCTATGAACGTTTCGGGCCCATATCCGATGAGGCGCCGTAAGCCGTGCAGATTATCCTGCAGATAGGGTATTTCAGGTGACTGAGTAATTACTTCGAGGGCGCACTGCCAGGTCTGTAAACGGATAGGCAACGTTCCCAGCCCAACCTGTTCGGCAACTGTGGCGCCGGGATTGCGGCTCTCGCCGGGTGCAACGCCGTTTTGTGGAACCAGCATCTGCCCCAGCAGTACGGCAGCAATAATGCCAACCAGTACGAGGGAAAAAATGCTGAGGGCCAGAGTTGCCCTCCTCTGCAGGAAAATCCCCGCTAACACAAAGAAAGCGAAAATCCCTATTATGAATAGCAGCAGGGTGATGGAATATTGCGCCAGTGCCAGGCAACACATCTGCAGGACAAATACCACCAGCAGGCCGATGAACCTGACCCACTTCCGGGTTCTGGACAACGGCGCATACCAGGTCAGTACGATTAAAGCCAGCGTGACCGGCAAAATCATGGCTATGAAACCGCTTAACGATAGTGGGTTGCCGTCTATAGATACTACCCTGCCGCCCAATAAACCCCACGGCGCAAGGAAAAATTGCACTATGCCGATCAAACAAACTATGGCTGAAGATATCACCAGCGCATACAGGGCACGGTAAACCTGTTGGCGTGATCTTACTTTCTGTGACAGGATCAGGAAAAAGATGATCCAGGATATATTGGGGAGCAAGCCTACACTGCCCGCCAAATTCCCCCAGAGGCTCTTATAGGGCATGATGGAACAGGCGGTCGATATCATCCATATCAAACCGAAGACCAGTACCGCAACCTGCAGCGGCGATGATTTTACTCTATCAGTTAAGTCCCTCCAACTAATTTCATGCTTCCGGAGCAGCCACTGAGCCAGCGCCAGGCCCAGTAATGCGCACACCAGGAAAACCAGTGTAAGCGATTTAACAAAATAATAGGGGTCGAGGCAAAAAGGATCGTAAGCAAGGGGAACCAGGAAGATCGTCAGCAGCCAGATACATTCGATGGCTGTCTCCAGCCTGCCAAACAATTTGCTGCTTCGATTGCTGATCAATTCCATTAGCATCTATAGCGGGACATGCGCTGTTTTTCACTTATTATACTATGCCGCGGGCAACTTTGGATTATACCAAAATGTGACCTTAGTACTATGAAAATGTGACCAATTGGCTATTTACATTACGATCGGGGTCGGTATAATTGAATCGTAGGACAAAAATGGGATCAGAAGATTAACGTAGCCGGTCAGGTCGATCCGGCTTGTTGAGCAGCTAATTAAGGAGGTAACTTATGAAATTATTTAAATCAGCACAAAAGGGTTTTACGCTAATCGAGTTGTTGGTGGTCATTTCCATCCTGGGTGTGCTCGCCGCTGTGGTAATACTGAACGTTACCAAGTACATGAGCGCTGGTAAGGAGCAGGCTGCGGCAACCGAGCTGGCCAATGTACAGACGGCAGTATCAGCCTATATGTATGACAACACCGGCGCCGTCCCGTCCGGTCAGGCGGCACTATCCCCCTATTTCCTGGGCTCGCCGCATGGAACCTATTCCATTGACACGTACGGCAAGGTAACCCAGACATCCTACCCGTAAAAACAATCAGCTAACGTAATCCGGATATAAAAGAGAGCGTGGACTAAAATCCACGCTCTCTTTATGCTGTTTTCATGCTTCATGGAAACCCATTATCCGACCTCAATATTTTGTTTATATCGTCTGCATCCTGGCAGAAGGCATATACCGATTCCCGCGATATTACCTTTTTCCTGAACAGGTCTACCAGCGCGTCATCCAGCGTCTTCATCCCCAGATTGGCGCTGGTGCGAATGGTGTTGGGAATCAGGAAAGGTTTCCCCTCCCTGATAAGGTTTTTAACAGCCGCGGTGGCCAGCATGATTTCCACGGCAGCCACACGTCCTCCGCCTATACGCGGCACCAGCACCTGGCAGAAAACCGCCAGTAGCGTTGATGCCAGCCTGGCCTGGGCCATCTGCCTCTCATGGGGCGGGAACAGGTCCACAATCCTCTCAACGGATTGGGCTGCGCTGGGAGCATGCCCGGTGGATAGCACCAGATGGCCTGTTTCGGCTACGGTCAGGACGGCGGAGGCCGTCTCAAGGTCCCTCATTTCACCTACCAGTATCACATCCGGGTCCTGCCTCAGCACATACTTTAAAGCATTAACGAACGAATGTGTATCCTGATCGAGCTCCCTCTGTGAGAAGGCGCATTTAAGGCCGGGGTGAACGTATTCGATAGGGTCTTCGATGGTAACGACATACCTCTGCAGCGAGTGGTTAAGGTGATTGAACATAGCAGCAATGGTCGTGCTTTTACCTGAGCCGGTGGGGCCGGTAACCAGTATCAGGCCCCTGGGACGTATTATCAGCTCCTTGGCAATATCCGGCAGCCCGATCTCTTCTACCGTCGGTATATGGTCCGACAAAATACGTATGGCCAAACTGATCGAGCCCTGCTGCCAGCAGGCATTACACCGGCCGCGCCCACCACCGGGAAGCTCATGCGCAAAATCAACTTCCAGCTCGCTCTTTAACAAATCCCTCAAATGCGTATTCGCGACCTGGTGAAAGAGGCGCTCTATTTCCTCGCCCGCCATGATCCCGAACTCGGGGAACGGCTTTAACTCGCCGTCAATCCTCAATATGGGAGGTACGCCTGCTACCAGATGGAGGTCGGAGCCTTTTTTATCTTGTGCCAGCTTTATCAAATCCTGGATATTCATCTATGGCCTTTGGATCTCCTTGAGGTTCTGCTTTTTACCTGTCCGCTGTCAGGGTAATCTCAAATTGCGTTTGATTGTATGATGTGCTGGTTATGGAAGTCACATCTACCTTCTTATAATTTCCATTCTGCTTGAGGTTGCGGGCATAATCGAGCACCATATCCCCGTTGGGAGCTGTGCCCTGGACCACTATGCTTTGGCCATCATCGTGGATGGACGTCAAATACATAAATCCAGGCAGGGGAGCCATTAAATCGCCCCAGTCCCTGTTGATAGAAGCTCTCTCCTGCGCCAGATAATCCAGCGGAGCTTTTAAGGCATTAAGTGTTTGCTGGTACTGGTCGCGTTGTTGGGCGGCTTTATCTCCCTGCTCTTTGACATTTTTCTGCGTATCCACAACCTGCTTTGTTTTCTCATTGACCAGCATTTGCAGGCTATTATTCTGTGCGGCTGTCGAGCTATAAAGGACATAGGTGGCAATAAATATTACTGAAGCAAGGGCCAGGGCGAAAAGTGGAAGCGTGCTGGTTCTGGCCGCAGGTTTAGCAGCGGCCAGCCGGGGCATGACATCGATATTGACCCTCATCAGCCTGGCCGCGGCGCCGGTACCCCTCAGGGCCATACCGGTATTGGCGGCAAACCTGCCCTCATCGGCCCCGGCGGGATAAACCAGCTTAGAAGGCAGAGGTCTTATACTGTACGGAATAACCTGCGCCAGGCCCTCGCTCAGATCGCCGCTCAGGAAGCACCTTGCATTCTTGTCCAATTGCCTGTCGGCATGGCTGGAATTATAAAAATTGACCGTCCTGATAATTTCATCGTTGATGATGGATATTTTATCGGGCTGGCTCATGTCTGTTTGAGCAAAAGTCAGGCTGCGCATCAGCTCGGGTATCCCCGAGTCCAGCACGCTGATATCAAAGCCGTTTACCTGGACATTGACCACCACGGCGGTCTGTTCATCCACCACCCGGTCTACGGCCAGCGGCTTAAGCTCCAGCGATTTTAGCCTCAGGCCGCACAGCTTCAGGGTATCTATCACCGAGTCGACATTATCACGGGGCAAACCCAGCAAGCACAGTGCCGATTCAACACCCGATATTTTGATGTCCTGCCAGGATGTATAAAGGGTTTCCAGCGGGACGGGACTGACGCGTTCCATCTCTTTCCGGGCGGCCTCCGCCAGCAAACCCCTTTCGAGCCTGGGCACATATACCACCCGGTAAATTGAGTGCACGCCGCTCACGCAGGCTATGGCTTCCCTCTCGCGGATATTGTTGGTGGTAAGCAGGTTAATGATTTGCTGACTTACGGAATCTTTATCAATAACCACTCCATTCTGCACCCAACCGGCCGTCAAATTCCCTTCAACGGCGGAAATCACCCGTTTGCCGCTGACCCGGGTTATCCTTACCGAATCATCTTCAATATTAAGCGTTAACATTTTTTCATGACGTTCTCATTGATTAGTACAAAACACCGTCAATGTAATAGTGGCCTGGTCCGGAAGCCCCTGGGCCTGAGCAGGCTGCATGGTTATATCCGTAGCTACGCTGGACGGCAAAGTTTTATCCAGGTCCCTAATGAAATTCAGAAAATTCTGGATCCAGCCATTCATGCCCAGTGCATAAATAGTCACTGGATAGTCTGTTCCCTGTATTTGAGACGTGCCAGATGAGATGGACATGGAAGTGATGGTAATATCATATTGAAATGCCAGGTTGATCAATTTCTGCGCTGTCTCGACGCTGTCGCAGGCATTCCCGTAAATTGCTCTCTGAGCGGCGATGTCGGAGCTTAATTTGCTTATTTCACTGTCCACGGAGGTCTGCGCAGTTAATTGCCCTTGGAGATTATTGTACTGCGTGCCCAATTCCGCCAGCCTGTTATTTAAGGCGCTCTGCCTGTAGATCTCGTCCGAGTAGGACATCGCGATGGGCACGATAGCCATCAGAAACAGGGCGCCTACTATGATCAGCCAGACGGACGTGCTCAGGCGGGGTAGCCTTTGCAACAGGCTACTCGTGGCACTTTTGGAATAATTAGCGGGTGGACGCAATTCTATTTATTCCTACCAGCCTATTGCGCATATTATACATTAAATAAGTCTGTTTTAACCCGTCTCTCTATTTTAACAGAGTATCTCACTGATAATTGTAGCCAATTAAAAGGGGCGTACCACCCAGGCCTGCGCCGGGTATCTGGGTCTCCGAGTGGATGCCGCTCATGTACTTGATAATTGCGCTTCCTTGCATCGTGATGCTCTTGGCTATAACAGATCCGTACACGTAAGCGGAACCGCTCAGAGTGGCATCTGCATTGGGCGCATATATAACGGCTGCTACTTGTCCGCTGCCGCCGATAGTAACCGTAGTGCCCTGACAGATTATAAAGGGTATATTCCCTGCCACAAGGTTTGCGTTAGCGCTTCCGTCTAACGTTAGATTTCCTCCACATACAATTGTATACGCCCCATCCACTACGCCGCTATTTGCAATATGCAGGTTGCCCGTGCAATACACTGTGCCATTCAAATGGACTGTGACGCTGCCCCCTATGGTCAGGTCGCCGGTTATATAGGCCGGGCCCGGGAATGTATAAGTCCCATAGCCCGGCACAGGGCTACTGCCGTAATGGGTGCCGGCGCTGGCCTGGTTGATGAAAGTCTGGACGTTAACAGTATATGAGACGGGGGCAGCGCTGGTCACCGTGCTGCCGTCACACGTGCCGGTATTGCAGTTGCTGATCGTTGCCGTCCCGGTTGCCGATGCCACACCCTGCGCAGCAGTGCCTGAACCGCAGGTATTGCAGGCAGAACAGCATGTGCCTCCTACCGTTGCACTTGGCGTTAAAGTTATATTCCCGTTGGCATAAATATTGCCATAGTTGCCGGCCTGCCTACCATCGGATAGTATATGGGCTCCGCCTGTCATCGAAAAATTACCATTGAGGCTGGCTGCTGCCTGGTTGAATATATTGTTGCCGGGCGCCGGAACCCGGATTAGCGCAATTACCTTTGCCCGGGTTTTACCGGCCGAGGCCGCGCTGGATGTAATCGTATAATTATCGTATGAGTTATCGGGAGCCCGGCTATCCGCCGCCGCTACCGTCACCGTCATCCCGTTTATTGGATTAGGAATAGTAGGAAGATAAGTAGAAGTAATATTGTTGGGGTTTGTATTCCAGTACCAGTACAGTGCCTGGATGCCCGAATCGGCCGCATAATAAGCCGCCATGTCCTGCTGAGCATTGGAGTTAATGGTCAGGAGTGAATACATGAACCCCAGCCCGGGCACAACTATTAAAGTTGCCGCAACAAGAAGTATCAAAGCCAGGGGCAATATCATGCCGCGCTCTTTACGGCCGATTTTTCTCAGAAACTTCTTAAATCTCACAATGCACCCAACTGCGGCGGCATCCTCTGGTAAAACTTGAATGTTATATTGTCGCTGGCATATTTATTTGTACCCAAACTTTTAGCCGCCCTTATAGTTAGTAAATATGTGTTATTCTCTGTAATCGTTGGATTGACCTTAATAAAAGAGGTACTGGCCGGGTCTATATATTGCGCGATGTATTTCCCGTTGCGCAGCAAGTTCCCATTGGTTATTCTATAGGTGACGGTGCTGCGAGTGAATGCGCTCCCGCTCCATTGATAGCAGGTCATCGAGCACAGGTTGCCTGGAGAGACGGCCGTTATATTGTCGGCGCTGGCAACGTCTTTAGCTATCGATGCTCCGGCCTGGTGGACCTGAGCCAGCACTATAGCCTGCGCCATACCGGAGCTCGTCACCCTGGTCGCCTCGCTGAATGTCAGGGCCATAACCGCGCTCGCCCCACCGATGATTGACAGGATAATAATAAGTTCAAGCAGTGTAAAACCCCTGCTCCACTTTGCAGCCGCATTGCCCTTTTTAAAAATATTCATATTATGTAATCTAATAGCCGATAATATATTCGGTCATTCCCGCCTCTTGCTTGTTATTATATTTAACGGTAACTGTCACCTGCTGGATTTTGGGGTCGCTGTTATACGGCGATGCGCCTAGCGAAGCACCCTGCACGGTAACTGTATAGCCTGTATAACCCGGGGGAAGGCTGTTGTGAGAAGAATCCCAGGCCGGGTATCCGGGAGATCCACCCGGTATTGTATATGACCAGGGTGGCTTCCCAGCGGGTGTTCCAGCTTTGAGGATATTGGTCCAGTTGTCGCCGACAGACCTTACGTACTCCAACTCATAACGCGCCAGGCCCTCGGCTGTCATATTGGTGCGCGCAATATTATTGCCCTGGATGGTGGTATATATACCGGCCACCAGGGTGACTCCTACAAAGCCCAGAATGGCGACGGCAACCAGGGCTTCCGCCAGGCTGACACCTCGCTCACCCCCAGCGCTTAACCACCGCACGCCTTTACCCTCCCCCCCCGACGACGCTGACGGCGGAGTAGATAGGCACGAAAATAGATAATGCCAGGAAGCCGACCACCAGGCCGATGGCTACGGTCATGGCAGGCTCGATCAAGCCCAGCAGCGTCTGCAGCTTGTCCGCCGCCTCAATTTCGAAGCTGTCCGAGACTACCGTCAAGGTGCTGTCGAGGTTACCCGTCTCCTCTCCCACCCTGGTCATCTCCACCATAAGCGGCAGGAAAACGTGCTTGCCCCTCATGGCCCCGGCCAGCGCCTCGCCCTTGATAATATCCTGCTCCACATCCCTGAGGGCTTGGGCGATAACCCTGTTGCCTGCCGAATCAGCTGTCAGAGTTAATATATCGGGCAGGGGCAGGCCTGACCTGAATAAGAGGGTAATGCTGCGACAGATGCGTGAAAGGGTGTTGAGCAGTATAAGCCTCCCCAACACCGGCAATCTCAATAAAAGGGCATCCTTCCGATAGGCGCCCTCAGGCGTGCGGGTGTATAGATAGCCGGCTACCCCCACTATGGCAATAGCCAACAATATGTATATGCCGTAGCTGGTGGCGAATGTAATCCCCCATATCAGTATCTGCGTGATGAGCGGCAGGTTGCCGCCCAGGTTTTTAAATACGGCCAGGATCGGCGGCAAAATAAAGGTGACCATAAGTATGGCCACCAGAATGGCCAGGACCAGCACCACAGCGGGATAAGTTGTCGCCTGCTTGACCTTCCTCATAGCCGCCGTGGCCTGCTCGGAATAGCCGGCAAGGTTCCTCAATACGCTCTCCAATTGGCCGGTCTGTTCGCCGACTGCAATAATCTTACAGAACATCTTGTTAAATGCCCCGGGGTGTTTTTCCAGGGCAATGGATAGCGCCAACCCTGCGCGCAGGTCGGTCACCACCTTGCCCAGCATGGCAGAAAAATTCTTATTGGCCGACTGTGCGCGCAGCAGGTCCAGGCTTTGTACGATCCCCACCCCTGACTCGAGAAGCAGGGCCAGCTGCCTGGAAAACATCACTACATCTTCCGGCTTGATTTTCGGCTGCATAAAAGAAGGCATGCCCGTGATGAAAGGGGTTATGGGCTTTACATTAAGTATCTGGTACCCGTCGCGTAAAAGCGCGTCACCGGCGCTCTTCTCGCTGTCGGCAGTTATCCTGCCTTTTACCACCCGGCGGTCTACCGTATATCCGACATATTCGTATTCCATATTCCTTCTATCCGGTACTATCTGAGCAAGATGGTACCTGCATGTGCTTATTAAGTGATGGAAAAGGCGTTCCTGAGGACTTCATAGGGGGTGGTGATCCCGGCTTTGGCCTTCATCATGCCGTCTTTGGCAATAGTAACCAGGCCCTGGCTCAAGGCGGTGGCATGGATGTCCTGGTTGCCGGCGCCCGCCACGATCATGCGGCGCAGCTCATCGGTCATGGTCAATATCTCAAATATGGCGGTGCGACCCAGGTAGCCGGAATATACGCATTCCTTGCAGCCTGCGCCGTACATAAACTCCGTCCTGCTCTCGCCCATCTCCTTCTCATAAGCTATTTGCTCAACCAGCGGCGCCGTCACCTTGCGGGCGCAGTGAGGGCAGACGCGCCTTACCATCCTCTGGGCCACTATGCCTACCAATGCGGAGCTTATGAGGAACGGCTCAACGCCCAGGTCGATCAAACGGAAGAGCACCCCCACCGTCTCATTGGCGTGCACGGATGAAAGGACCAGATGCCCGGTAAGCGCCGACTGCACGGCGATCTGCGCAGTCTCGCTATCACGTATCTCACCCACCAGGATCACATCCGGGTCCAGCCTGACGATGGAGCGCAGCCCGCCGGCAAAGGTCAGGCCCGCCTTGATATTTACCTGTATCTGATTAATATTCTCAAAGCGGTATTCGACGGGATCTTCGATGGTTATGATGTTTTTGCCCACGCTGTCCAGGGAGTTGACGGCTGCATACAGCGTTGTGGTCTTGCCGGCGCCCGTCGGGCCGCTGATCAGGACCATGCCGTAGGGCATCATCAACATCTTTTCATATTGCTCCTGGCTCTCCCTGAGAAAGCCGATCTGGGGAAGGGCCAGCGCCGCCATGGACTTATCCAGCAGCCGCAGCACACCCATCTCACCGTTGACGGTGTTGATGGTGGCCACACGCACATCGATCCGCTTGCCGGCCGCCTCGAAAGAGAACTGGCCGTCCTGCGGCCGGCGGTGGTCGGCAATATTCATGTCCGAAAGGATCTTGATGCGCGAAATCAAAGCGGTATGCACGCTCAGCGGCAGTGAGGCGACCTCATGTAAAATGCCGTCGATCCTGTAACGCACGCGCACCCTTATCTCATCCGGCTCGATATGTATGTCGGAGGCGCGTGACTTAACACCTTCCTCCAGCAGCCTGTCCAGCTGGCGCGCTATAGGTGTATCGGAAGCCTCATCCGCCATCGTGACATCGACTGACGCCTGGGCTGCGGAAGTACGATCACTACCCTTTCCTCCCTCTTTCAGCGTCCTGTAATTGTAATCAATGGCTTCCTTGATATCGGCCTCTGTGGCAGGTATCGGCTCAATCCTTTTTTTGGTATAGATCGACAGGTTCTCTATGGTGAGTATGTCACTGGGATTGGCCATGTAGACGCGGCACGTGTTGCCGTCGAGGGATTGAGGCAGCACATTATATTTCCTGGCGATATCCTCGGGCACTAGTTGCAGCGCCTCCGGCATGGGCCCGTCCGACTGGACATTCAACCTAGCAATACCAGGCTTGGCCGACCCGCTGGCATTGGCCCGGCCCTTTGTTTCTTTAGAATCAGATGCCATCTTAGCCTCGCTTGCTTAAAATAGGCCTTAACCTAAAGCGTCCGCCTTCTCGACATTTATGATTTTAATCTTCTGCTGGTCGGCGAATTGCTGGGCCTCTTTGGCCAGACCCGGCGAAGCCAGCAGTATCTTATCGTGGATTCCGATATCATAGGCCTTGGTATCATAGGCGGATACGGCTTCCAGACCGACCCCCTTGGGGTCCGCCAGGATGCCGATGGATATGGTATGCGTGAACAGGCCGTCGTCGTAATACGCGATGATATCCATGGTATATTCAGCGCCCGAGCGGCCGCGTATCCTGGCTTTTTCCTCCGTCCTGTAGCCCTGTTCGTGCAGGTATTTCAACAACTGTTTGCGGCTTTCAAATTTGAACGGCTTTTTATTCACGTTGCCCGGCAAGTTATCACCTGCACCCTTTAAGAATGTCTCCAGTTCGTCGGCATTGAACGATTTGATGCGCTGCCTCTGGGCAAATTGCCTGGCCTCGCTGTTTAGCCCGGGCATGGCCAGCAGGATCTTATCATGTATACCCAGGTCATAGGCCTTGTTATCGAACCTGAATACGTCTTCGAGGCCGATATTTTCCGAGTTGTGCCCGATGGCTATGCCGATGCCCAGGATAAAGGTCAGGAAGCCGTCGTCACGCTCGGCCAGCATATCCAGCACATGCGTGACGCCCGAACCGGACCCGCTGCTCGCCCTGGCCTTTTCAAATACCTTATAGCCCTGCTGTTCCAGGTAGGTGATAAACTTGGACTTGAAGCCCATATCGAATGTAAGCCAGTTCCTGCTCTGCTCGTTTAAAATGTAGGAGTTAATGGTCTGGACTTTAGCTTCTTCATCGGAGAAGAAGATGGAGCACTTAAGGCACTGCCACTTCATGGTGATCTCGGTGGACAGGCCGCCGCAACTCTGGCACTTATAATTCACTCCCAAGCTGCGGTAATCAGTCCCCAGGAATTTAAGCGGCTTCTTACAATGCGGGCAAACATATTTCCCGCCGGCGATAAACTCCTGTTCCAACCCGTTCTTTCCGCAGGCGAAGTGCTCCAGTATCCTCCCCTTGGCAACATTGCCCGACCCGCATTTAGGGCACCTCAAGCTGGGCCTCAAATTCATGGAATTACATACGGGGCAGAAGATCAGGCGCTCATAGAAGCGCCCTTCCAGCATGCGCTCTTGCACCAGGCTGTCCAGTATTTTTATAACCTCTTCCGAGGTCTTGCCCAGCGTCGCTTCAACCTGGGGATACACCGCGCCGGACTGCCTGGTGAAGTCGATAACCGGACGTATCTCCTCAATACGGCCTTCGATCATATCGTTGATAAGCTGCAGCACCTTGGGATCATGGGTTGCCGTTTGAGAAGATTCTAATATCTCAATCATTTCTTTCCCCGCATATGCAAGCGCATAAATTGCTCATATATAAAATCGGCCACAGCTTGCTTCAAGAGCAAACAGCCGGCCCCCATGTTCGAGCTTGTTGATAATAGCTATGGCCTGCCCTGTGTTTTCACTGCATTTCAGATTCATTTAGCTTAATCTAGCATGCGATTTCGTATTTTGCAAATATCTCATTGTTTATGGTAGATTTCGACTAACTCTAATATAAATGAATTCCTGCCAAAAACTGTGCTGCTCTAGTACCAGGGACTAAAGTCCTATGTATGATAAACTTGGCTACCGCATATGGTTATGCTTCTTTTACTGGTCCTGAGCATTTTAGATATATGTTCGTTCTGCCCGGCCGCCCATGCCGACAATACCAGTGGCAGGACGCTGACCTGGTCGGTGGTCAAGACACCGATTAACAATGGCCCCGACAACGTAATCTGCAGCCCTGGCGAGATCAACTCCATGGCCCTGGGCAACGGCGTGATCTATTGCGCCGATACGGCCAACAGCAGGCTGTTCCGCTCCGTGAACGGAGGATACAGCTTCACCGATATAAGCAGCGATCTTGCTGCCGCCGGGGCGAATTTACCGGTCTGGTCGGTGGCCGTAGCCCCGGATGATCCGAAATTTGTAGTGGTTGTCACCTTCACTACACTACCGTTGCCACCCAATCCAGGGCCTCAGCAGGTCTATGTATCCATCGATGGGGGAAACAACTGGCAAAATACGGGCCCTACAATTAACGGGGCAGGACCAGCTACAGACAAGATTGGAACAGACGAATATATAAGCTGCATAGACATATCCAGGTCATATGGCGCGTATCGCGATATCGCCATCGGCACACGCACCACTACAGCGACTACAGGAACCGGACAGGTATTAAATCTTAAGTACGGCTCTGCCGGTACGGGATGGTCTTCGCAGCCAGTCTTAACTGCAGCCATAACATCCCTTAAATTCTCCCCCAACTACGGGTCGGATTCGACGCTGGCAGTTATCACGTGCAATCCTACTTCACCATTCCTCAACCTGGGGCAGCATGATACAACCACCAACTCCACGATCTGGAATACACCGTATGGCGCTTACCCTATCCCGCTCGCCCCTGCGGCTTCAGGTGTGGTTCCAGGTGTGGTGATAGGAACCGACCTATCACTGCCGTCCGATTTCAACGCACAGAACCCCGCCCTGATGGGCTGTTTCGCCAGCATCCAATCCGACACAGCGTTCCAAGATTTTATGGGCAGGACCACTCAGACGGGTGTCTTTTATATAAATACCTCTATCGGCGCCACGCCATTCACTATAACCCCCCCGCCGGTGGTCCCCCCGGGACTCCCACCGGGACGCCGCATTTACTCGATTGCCTACAACGGCAGTGAGGCCAGTGGCATCCTGCTGGCTGGCGAGGCCACGGCCGACCCGGCTACCGCCATGGTCCCCGTCTATCAAAGCTCCAATGCCCAGTCGTTCAGCCCGGGTGCCGCCACCTGGACCAGCTCGCAGGACTATAACGATTATAAGTCGCCCACGGGCGGCGGGAATTCGGGCCGCGCCAACGCCATACTGGGCTGGGGCTATAACGGCGTTCCCTATTGCGCTACCAGCTCTGAAAACGACATTACAGGTGGAACAGCATGGGCAGTGGGTCAATGGCCTTTTTCAAAATCGCTTGGAGTCCCTCTTGATGAATCCGCCTTTTCATATAGCTCCAACGGCGGGCTGAGCTGGAACCAGATCGGCCTGATAGATACCAGCATCGATCAACTGTCCGATTCGGCCGCCCTTGAAGCTCCGCCCGATGCCACCCAGAGCAGCGTGCTCTACCTGTCTTCCCTTAATAAAAAGGGCGCGCCCAATAGCTTCGACAGCGTGTGGCGCTCTACCAGCGATACGCTGGGGGATCAATGGGAACGCATCCTGACCCGCACGACCAGTGACAGCGGAACGATCTTGCGTGTGAACGATAAGACGCCCGGTTCCACTGCCCTGATCCTGGGGGACCTGACCACGCCCAATATCATGTATACAGCAGATGAGGGCCAGAAATGGGAAACGGTATTTGCCGGAATATCGTCCCTGCGCGATATCGCATTTAGGGATGAATCGACCATCTACGTACTTGAGGATTACCGGGTAAGGCAACTATCCATGGGAGACACCAACTGGGTGCCGGGGCAATTCGTCAACACGGATTTGCTGATACCCGCACATACCATATGTACCCCGCTGGTCAACCCTACCAGCGCAGATCTAGTCTTCGTAGGCTCAGGCATCTACACACTGGGAAACCCCGAGGCCTATGTAGCCTGGACCGATTTTTCTCAACCTTCGCCTAAATTCACCGCACTTAAAATGCTGCCGCAGAGCGGCAACGTGCATGTTATCGCGGACAGCAAGTACGACCAGAACAATATGATCTATGCGGCGGTAAACACTGATTTTAAGCCCAGCAGCGAGGGGGTTATTTACAGGTGGACTGTAGGCACAAGCACTGACTGGGATGAACTGGAGCCGCTCAACCGCGCCTTTTTTGGGATCGCCATGGCCGGCGATGTGCTTTATGGCTCCTGGAACTTTGACACCACCACGCTACAGAACAGCGGGGGCGTGGACCGTACGCTCTCTCCCAGGGTCAAAGTGCCCCCGGCGCCCGATTGGGATGAGCTGAAAGACGGCCTCCCCATACCGCCCGCTATTAATTATCCCGTCGTCTTCACCCGCGAACCCACATCGCTCAAAATCTCCTCCAATACCAATAATACGCTGTGGTCAATCGATAACAGTGCAAATCCTTACAACTACGATAATAAGATAGGCTGCCTCTGGCAATTCATCGATTCGGTAGCCAGGGTAAGCCCCTGGCCCACTGCGCCGCCCTCCGGCAGCTTCATCGGGGTGGATCCGGTGACGGGCAGGTCTCAACAGATTGATATTAAGTGGCGGCAACTGAAAGATGTCTTCGGTTACGACCTGCTGATAGCCAAAGATGTGAATTTTACGACGCTTCTATCGGAGAACGCCACGAAGATTTTCAATATGGTCACGGTTGATAGCAAGACGGGTGCGTGGGTCATAGGGTGGGACAAGATGACGGGTAAGTGGATAGCGACGCTCGACCAATCACAGCAGTTGTCGCCGGGCGTATGGATACCCCCCGGTATATTGGAAGCCGGCCAGCCATACTACTGGAAAGTGAGGGGCAGCCGCAGCATAACTGGCGCCGCCATTCACAGCCTGTGGTCGCCGGTCATGTTTTTCTCGGTCAAACCGGGTTTCGCTGTGAGGAGCAGCGTAAGCGGTCCCCAGCTCCTGGCACCCATCGACGGCGTCTGCCGGGACTGCCAGCCTACCGTCGGCTTTAGCTGGACACCCGTTAAAAATGCCAAAAAATATGAATTCACCCTGGCTTATGATCAGGACCTCAAAAACGTAATTGTTCAGACTGTTACGACCACGACTGCATATAAATATGAGGACCGGCTCGAGCCGGGCAGAATTTATTTCTGGCAGGTGAAAGCTGTGGCGCCGTTTGAAAGCGATCCCAGCCCTACAGGCACTTTCGTCATAGCCGGCAGCCGGCCCGTAATGCCCCTGGAGTCCCTGCCCCCGTCCTACCTGTGGATAGCTGTAATCATAGCCACGACCGTCATACTGGTTTTGATCATCGTCATATTCTTTTACAATTATATGCGCAGGTATTAAACCGTATATGTCCGTATTTTCGGGTGGTTTTAAGTTATGGATACAGAGAAATCCGCTTTTGCATTTGCATCACAGGTGAAAGGATACCTGGCCGAGGACGAGGGGCAATGCCTCTTCAGGCTGGCACTGGAGGCATCCGCCTCAGGCCCCTGTCTGGAGATAGGCAGTTTCTGTGGCAAGTCCACCGTCTATTTAGGCGCAGCCTGTAAAATCAAGGGCGTTACGCTTTTTACCATAGACCATCACCGCGGTTCGGAGGAGCAGCAGCCGGGGCAACTCTACTTCGATCCTGAGATCTACGATGAGAAGAAGCAGGAAATAGACAGTTTCCCCATCCTGAGAGCCACTTTAAAAAAAGCGGGGCTGGAAGATACGGTAGTGCCTATGGTTACATGGTCCAGGGTGGCAGCCAGGAATTGGTCCACACCGCTCAGCCTAGTATTCATCGACGGCGGCCATAGTTATGAAACTGCCCTATCGGACTATAACTGCTGGAACCCTCACCTGGCGCCGGGCGGCTACCTGATTTTCCACGATATTTACCTGGATCCTTCGAAGGGCGGTCAGGCGCCCTACGAAGTGTATAAAAAAGCCGTCAAGAGCGGCAACTATGAGGAGCTGCCCATGGTAAATACGCTGGGGATACTAAAGAAGAGCGGCCCCATGGTGATCGAAAAGAAGGTTTGTTGCTGATTCCCGGTTGAGCATATCCGCCGCCAGAATAACTGCGGCGGCCGTCCAGGTCGGCTTCTCCAGCGGCCATATCTCATTTTCCGGATAAGCCACGCCGTACCAGTAGGCTCCGTCATCATCACGAAGGTGGTGTATCCAGTTGTAGACCATCGCAGCCTGCCGGTATTCCCCGTGCACCGCCAGGGAAATGGCCAGTTCGCTAGTTTCGGCAGCTGTGACCCACTGCTTTTCAAGGTTGCACACCGATCCTTTGCCATGCACTATGAATTTGTCCCAGCTATCATAAATGCGGCTGATCGCTTCACGCCCGTTGATGACGCTGCACAATGCGGGATAATACCAGTCCATGGCAAACGCTGATAGGCTGTCGCCTTCGGACTTTGCAACGTAAGGCAAAGGCATTCTCAAGATTGCTGAGCGCAATACGTTATTTGCTTCCCGCCAGTCGCGGCGGTCTTCGCCCATAAGTTCTGCCATCTTTAAAGCGCATCTGATGCTTAAATAAGAAGAACTGCAGCTGGTAATCTGCGCTGATGGATACAAAATGTCATCGGCATCCCTGGCCCAGTATATTTCCCCATGGGGGCCGCGCATCCCGAGAATATAGTCTACGGCTCTTCGCACGCTTGGCCACATCCTGTCGACAAAACGAACATCGTCATTAATAAGATAATGGTGCCAGATGCCCACGGCAATATAAGAGATAGCGTGCGACACCTTGTACATGTCTTTGGGCAATCCGTTCCTGTAATTGGCATACCAGCTCCCATCTGGAAGCTGGACATTGGCCAGCCACTCGTAGGCTTTTTCCGCTTCGTCGTGGAAACTGCCGGCGTCGATGGCCATGGCGCACTCTATATGGGTCCACGGTTCTACGATGCCGCCCTCCAGTTCCGGCACGGCGCCCCCCTGTTCCTGCACGCTGACTATGCCCTCCAGCGTGGGGTTCAGGAACTGCCGGGACAATTGATTTTCCGTGCCGGATGCATCAAGAGTGCTGCTGTTTATGCTCATAGTAGTTTTAAACCCCGGCGTGAGCGGCCTGTAGCTCCACTGCCTCCCTGTAATAGTCGGCCGTTTGCCTGGCCGTATTTTCCCAGTTAAATAATCTCCCGACCCTTTCAACCCCCATCCTGCCTAGCTGCCTGCGTTTGTTTGCATCATCCAGCAACGAAGTGACGGCGCCGACTATTGCCCCTGTATCGCCGGGTGGTATCAGGATGCCGGCATCACCCACAACCTCGGGCAAAGCTCCCGCAGTAGTCGATATCACCGGGGTGCCGCAGGCCATAGCTTCGGCTGCCGGCAATCCGAAACCCTCGTAAATCGAAGGGACAACCAGCATAGCGGCGGTGGAATAATGGCTGACCAGCTCATCGGTATCAATTTTGCCCGTATATGTGGCACAGTCCTCAAGCTGCAGCGACCTTATCAGCCCCTGCGTATAGCCGTTCTTCATGGGCTGCCCGACTATGGTCAACCCGATGTTTCTTGTTTTACGCAGTTCGGCAACAGCCTCCATTAAATACTTTAAACCCTTTAACGGCGTGTCGCCGCTGTTGATTACCAGTATTCTATTATCCGATCTAACCGAACCCGGCGCTTCCTTGAAAGTCTCTCGGTCCACACCACAGTAGATTATCTTGAATTTATCAGAAGTAAGACCGAAGCTCTGCGCTATTTCATCCAGCGAATTCTGCGAATCCGTGATGAAGTGTGACAACTGGCCGGCTACCTTGATCTGAGTGTCGCAGAAGGCATACCAGCGGCGTATACCCAGGGTTCGGATGAAAGAGCGTGATGCTTTAAGCGCCAGCTCCCGGTCAATAGTTATGGGATGGTGAATGGTGGTAACCATAGGCATTCCCATCTGCCTGATCTTTAATATCCCCTCTGTAATGCACTGGTTGTCATGCACGATATCATATTTCTTCGAATGTCCGTTCTGGCGGAACATATCGTGGGCACGCATCCCGAAGGTCATCGGCTCGGTAAAGAAGCCGCCGCATTCTCCGATCCACTCCACAAAGTTAGGCCAGGTATTTAACAGTAGTGGATTGATAAAATAACGTCTGATCTCTGGGTATCTATAAAGGTCCAGGCTGGGAAGCTTGATTAGCCTGATGCCGTCTGCAAGTTCCGGATAGGGCGGTCCGGCCACCACATCCACCTCATGTCCCAGGTCCCGCAGAGACTGGCTGAGATATTTTACATATACTCCCTGTCCGCCGGAGTATTTATATGCCCGGTAACTGAGTAAACACACGCGCATCGGATATCCGCCAACCTCGTTTTATTAATAATCATGCCCAAGGCACCCGAACATTTTACATGTAATTAACCAGTTAATCAATACTGGAACAAATTGGAGCGTATATTACAGACCCTTATTCCCTGCCTTTGATAGCTTCGAGGTATATATCGGCTGTACGTTTGGCTGCGTTCTTCCAGTTGAAATTATCCAGGATGCGCCGACGGCCCAGCGAGCTATATTCCAGCCTTTTGACAGGATCAGCGACCATGCGAGCAATGGCCAAGGCCAGCGCTGCGGAATCGGCGGGTGGCACCAGTATCCCGGCGTCACCTACCACCTCTGGCAATGCCCCGGCTGTGGTGGATACCACTGGCGCGCCGCATGACATGGCTTCGGCTGCCGGTATCCCAAACCCTTCGTAGGTGGAGGGCACAGCCACCAGTGTTGCCGACCTGTAGAGGTCTATCAGCTCATCGGTGTCGATCCGGTCGCGGAAGGTTACATTGGCGGTGACACCCAACCTCTCCATAAGCTTCTCCGTCAGGCCGTCTCCCATGGTCCTGCCCACTACCACAAGTTTTAAATCGTATTTTTTCCTCAATTCGGCCAGGGCTTCCAGCAGGAAGCGCAGGCCTTTGACGGCAGTGTCACGGCTCATCACCATCAATATCATGTTTTCCAGCCGTTTTACGCTTTCCGAAGGGCTGAAGAGCCCGGTATCGATGCCGTTGTAAATCACTCTGAGATTGTCCTCAGGCACCTTGAAGACCTCGTGAATATGCTGTTTGGCCATCTCCGAGACGGTGATAATATAAGGCAATTGCTTCGCAACCTTCATCTGCATGCCGGTGAAGGAAAACCAGCGCCGGTAGCCCAGCTTGTCTTTAATCGATTTCGCCGAGCTGATGGCCAGATCGCGATCCTTGGTGACCGGATGATGAATGGTTTCCACGACGGGATAGCCGGCCTTTTGTATGTCGACTATCCCGTAGGACAGTGTCTGGTTGTCGTGTATCACGTCGTAGAGCTTTTTACTGTCGCGGCAGAGGTACTGGTAGGCGCGCATGCCGAAGGTCAGAGGCTCTGAGAAATAGCCGGTCACGGTGCCACCCCACTCTACGAAGTTGGCATAGGTATTGAGCTTGCGAGGGTCTATAAAAAGCCTCTGAACGGATGTCATCGAATACAGATCGAGGCTGGGCAGCTTTATCAGCCCTACGCCTTCATCCACGATGGGATAAGGAGGCCCCGACATGAGGTCTACTTCGTGCCCCAGGTCCCGCAGGGCATTGCTCAAATAGCGCATGTAAATGCCCTGGCCGCCTGAATAGGGGTAGCTGCGATAGCTTAAAATGCAAATCCGCATGTGTAAAGACCGTTACACCTTATTTGACGCCAGATATAATACCAGACCTGCCAGGCCCAACTAAAACAGAAATGCGCAAGTGAGCGACTGAAACGGCTATTTAGCCTTGCCCTGGTTGGCCACGGCGCTGGTAGCTTTCTCCAGCTCCTCGGCGCTGGCCAGGTAATAGCTTTTCAACTTTTTCAGGTTGGAGTCCACCTCGTAGACCAGCGGGATGCCGGTGGGAATATTAAGGCCGACTATATCCTGATTGGAGACATTATCAAGATATTTCACCAGCGCCCGCAGACTGTTGCCGTGAGCGGAAATTATGACCCGTTTGCCTGATTTTACCGCCGGCGCAATAGAAGTATGCCAGTAGGGAAGGCAGCGTCTGTAGGTATCCTTCAGGCTCTCCGAAAGGGGTATTTGATCCAGTTTCAGGTCAGCGTACCTCGGTTCACGGCCCGGGTAGCGCTCATCCTTCTTATCAAGTGCCGGGGGCGGGATATCGTAGCTTCGCCGCCAGACCAACACCTGGTCTTCGCCGTACTTACGGGCCGTCTCGGACTTATTCAAGCCCTGCAGCGCGCCGTAGTGCCTCTCATTCAGACGCCATGAATTTTTCACCGGTATCCACATCAGGTCCAGCTCATCCAGTGCGATCCAGAGCGTCCTGATGGCCCGCTTCAGCACAGATGTGAATGCAAGGTCGAATACATATCCCTGCTGGCGTAATACCCTGCCAGCCTTGGCGGCCTCCTTAATACCCTTATCTGAAAGGTCTACGTCGGTCCAGCCGGTGAACCTGTTCTCACTATTCCACACGCTTTCACCGTGCCGCAGCAAAACCAGCTTGATCATATGAATTTCTCCGTAAAACCTATAAAATATTACATGTAGTACTTTGATTTTATTTCATTGACGTTTTATTATAACCAAAGCTAGCCCGGCCTGCATTGTTTGCGAAGAGACGTCAGCAAACAATAGATGCATTGCCCCGTTTGAAAAAACTGGGTTGAAACCGATTTTTTAGGGGGATTGAATTGGTACAAACAGTTAATCTAAGCAAGGACCTCGGGTTCCTGCGAATCGGCGCGGCTGTGCCTGCACTAAAGGTTGCCGATGTCGACTTCAATATAAAAGCCATCTTGGATATAGTCGAAAAAGCGGGCGCTGCCGGTGTGCAGGTGTTATCCCTGCCTGAAATGTGTATAACCGGTTATACGCTGGGCGACCTGGTGCAGCAGGAATCGCTGCTGTCAAAGGCCGCTGAGGGGTTGAATTCGCTGGTCGACTCTACAGCCGGTTCGAATATGATGGTGATAGCCGGGCTGCCGATGTGCATCGACCAGAAGGTCTTCAACTGCGCTGCGGTGATCTGCGGCGGCCAGATACTGGGGATTATACCGAAGACCTATCTGCCCTCTTATAAAGAATTTTATGAGAACAGATGGTTCGTTTCCTCTGAGGATGCTCTCTCCGATACCGTGCATATCGCCGGCAGAGCCGTGCCGTTCGGCACAAATATATTGTTCACACTTCACGGGATACCTTCCGCCATCATCGGCATTGAGATTTGCGAAGACATGTGGGTGCCTCTGGCGCCGCATGAATACCAGGCCCTTGCCGGCGCTACGGTGCTGATCAACATCTCCGCCAGCAACGAAATACTGGCCAAGGCAGACTGGCGGCGTACCATGGTCTCCTCTGAATCGGGCCGCTGCGTGGCTGCTTCCTGCTATGTTTCGGCCGGCATAGGCGAATCGTCCAACGACGTGGTCTTCGGCGGCCACTGCCTGATAGCCGAGAACGGCAATATACTCAAAGAATCGCAGAGGCTTATCCCGGACCTAGTTCTACTTACAGCGGATGTCGACCTGGACAGGCTGGTCCATGACCGCATTACACTCAACAGCTTCCGGCAGTCTCCCGCGCATATAAAACCCTTTCGCGTCATCGAGACCTATGTAGAAGATACTGCAGCAACCGGGCTCCTGAGGGATATCGACCCGCAGCCTTTCGTTCCCAAGGACCCGACCAGGCGCGCTGAGAGGTGCCACGACATCTTTTCCATGCAGGTGGCGGCGCTGGCCAAAAAGCTGACAGGGGCGAAAATCGACCGTGTCGTGCTGGGTGTATCGGGCGGCCTCGATTCCACCCTGGCGCTGCTGGCCGCCGCCAAGACCGCCGACTTCCTCAAGATGCCACGGAAAAACATTTACGCCTTCACCATGCCGGGCTTCGGTACTACCGAACGCACACGCAATAATGCCACCGGCCTGTGCAAAGCCCTGGGGGTAAACATCAAGCGCGTGGATATTTCCACGAGTTGCAAAGCGCACCTTTCAGACCTTGAGCACGGCGAGAACGAAGACATCGTTTTTGAAAATAACCAGGCCCGCTATCGCACCGAGTTCCTTTTCAACAAGGCCAACGAGCTGCACGGCATGCTGCTCGGCACCGGCGATTTGACCGAGGTAGCGCTGGGCTGGAGCACTTTCTCCGGCGACCATATGTCGCACTACCATATAAACGTATCGGTGCCCAAGACGCTGGTGCGCTACCTGATACGCTGGGTGGCGGATGAGGAGCTGTCAGGCACCCCGGCTCAGAAGGTGCTGTACGATGTGCTGGATACCCCCATCTCCCCCGAGCTGAAAAGGCCCACTAAGGGCAAGATCAGCCAGATGAGCGAAGATGTTATAGGCCCCGTTGAGCTGGCCGATTTCTTCCTCTATCCGCTGGTCAGGCTGGGCACCCGTCCCGGCAAGATACTTTTCCTGGCCAATGAAGCCCGCAAGCAGAAGCTGTTCGAAGGCCACTATACCCTGGAAGATATCCACCGCTGGCTGATGAATTTCATCAAACGGTTTTTCTCCAACCAGTTCAAGAGGACCTGCCTGCCCGAGGGGCCGAAGGTGGGTTCGGTCAGCCTGTCGCCCAGGGGCGACTGGAGGATGCCTTCCGATGCCGAGCCGGCCCTGTGGCTGGAAGACCTGGAAAATATGTACTCGAAATTGCGCCGCTAGTGTAGCCTGCGCAATCAAACAACCAGTTTGAACTGCTCTTTCTTAGCGCCGCAGATGGGGCATTCATCCGGAGCAGAGCCCACTGCCACATAGCCACAGACGTTGCAGACGTAATACTCCACGCCCTGCGGGTCCATCATGCGGTCCAGCGCTTTTTCATACAGCTTGGCATGGCCTCTTTCCACATCGCGGTGAAACTCGAACACCTTGGCTACCGCCGCATTCCCCTCCTCATTAGCGTCTTTGATAAAGTCCGGGTAGGCGTCCTTGGCATAGTTTTCACGTTCAAATGCGGCCTGCAGGTTCTCCTGCGTGTCGGCTATGACTCCCAGCAGTTGGAGGTGGCGGGAGGCATGAATGGCCTCGGACTGCGCTACCGCCCGGAAAAGTCCGCCGATCGCAGGTAAACCTTCCTGGTCGGCCTTTAAAGCGAAGGCCAGGTCGCGGATATTGGCCTTTGATTCACCGGCAAAGCCCTGCTGCAAATTCTTAAGGGTCTTGGTGCCTTTTATTTTGGTATTTTGATAAAGCTCCATCTGGTCGGCGGGGGCGCCGCACACCGGGCAATGCTCGGGTTTGGCCTCGGCCATTTCAAGATGTCGGCAGTTAGTGCACAGCCACATAATTTAACCTCCGAATGCTTATTTATAGCTGCTATGGCGCCGGGAAGTTAGCGATCCCGCGGTGGATCATGCTGATGGCGATAGCAGCCAGCAGCAGCGCGAATATTTTGGATACTGCCAGCACCCCGCCGCGCCCCAGTATTTTAACCAGTTTGTTGGCCTGGACGAAGAACAACCAGGATATCAGCAGGTTCACGATGAAAGAGAATGTTACGACTAAGATATTATACTGGTCATTAAGTATCAGCAAAGTAGTAAGCACGGCCGGGCCGACAACCAGCGGCGTACCGAGGGGCACGACGCCGACCACATTGTCTCCCATAGAAGCCTGCGCCTCAAACATCTTGCCGACTACCAGTTCCTTGGCGCCCAGCAGAAAGAGGATCAGCCCGCCCGCTATCAGGAAATCGTTCACCGTTATCCCCATAAAGATAAAGATGCCTTTGCCTATGGCAATGAAGATGAGCCCCAGGGCCAGGGCCGTGATCAGCCCGTTGCGGATCACGCCACCACGCTGCCTATCGGTCATTTCCTGAGTGAGCGTAAGCAGGATGGGTATAACGCTGATGGAATCCATGGCCACGAACAGCGGGACAAAGGTCAGGCCGAAATCACGCAGCAAATTCAAAAACAAACCCGTGCCTCACTCCTTCGATTTTAAATGAATGCGCTTGTATCGCAGGTAGTATAGCAAAGGGCTATTTTGCCTACAAATTAAAGTTAACGTGCCTGAATATAGCGGACATAGAGTTTTTCAGCCAGTTCCTCATCAAGCGTATTATGGATAATCGCACGCCTGTCCGGGAAGACCGTGATATGATAATTATCGACATCAAAACTCAGCATATATTCATTGTAGGTCAGGTTCTGGACATCGGTCAGGCGCCCGGCAAGTTGCTCGAACTTTATCTCTCCGGCGGTTGTATCCACTATCTGTACAGCCCGGCTCTGACCGCAGAGCGACGATTTTATAAGCGTCTTTATTTCTTTAAGAAAGTCATAGCTGCCCTTGCAGGCCGGGCAGCCTTCCTTCCGTGATATGGGCAGGCGCTGGAAAGATCCATCCCAGATATCGAGGCTGATCAGGTCCTTATTTAATTGGTAATTGCCGACCAGTATTTTGATGGCCTCAGTAGCTTCAAACGAGCTGATAGCTGCAGCTGCCGTGCCCAGTACCCCGTCCGTCTCACAGGTAGGCATGGTCCCGCTGGGCAGTATATCCGGGAAAACGCACCTGAAGCAGGGAGTCCGGCCGGGTATTATGGTCATAGTCATGCCGAATGATGAAATCGCTCCTCCGTAGACGTAGGGAATACCCAGTTTAAGGGCGACGTCGTTAATCAAATAGCGGGTTCCCAGATTGTCCAGGCCGTCCATAATGACATCCATGCCGGAGCAAAGCCTTTCCACATTGCTCACATTCACATCGGCAACTACGGATTCGACCTCAACCAGCGAATTAATCGCATTCAGACGCCTTTTGGCGGCTATGGCCTTGGGCAATTGTTCTTTAACGTCGTTTTCGTCGAAAAGCACCTGCCGCTGCAGGTTATGATATTCTACGAAGTCCCTGTCGATAATTCTTACTTTGCCCACTCCCGCCCTTACCAGTAGATTGGCCACATTGCTGCCCAATGCCCCACACCCAACTATTACTATGCTGCTCTGTTCCAGTTTTTCCTGGCCCTCTTCACCTATGCCGCGGAACATCACCTGCCTGGAATAGCGCTGCCTGACCTGTTTTTCCATTTCCATATGATCTTTTCCAGCTTGATCGTTATTTCAGATATAGGTAACAGGATTTCCACGTAATAATATCATGCCTGACAGGCTGATGAAATTGTCAACAGAGGCCGTGCAGAATTTAGCTATTTTTCGCTGTGATTATTTAATCCAGATAGTCTTTGAGTTTACGGCTGCGGCTGGGATGACGCAATTTACGCAGAGCTTTGGCTTCGATCTGACGGATGCGTTCCCTGGTCACGTTGAATTCCTGACCCACTTCCTCCAGCGTCCTGGCCCTGTCGTCTTCCAGGCCGAAGCGCAATAAAATGACCCGCCTTTCCCTGTCAGTCAATTCACCAAGCAATTCATTTATCTGCGTCCGGAGCAATCCAATGGTTGCGACCTCGCTGGGAGGCAAGCCTGTCTTGTCTTCTATAAAATCCCCCAAATGGCTGTCTTCTTCTTCTCCGACAGGCGTCTCCAGCGATAAAGGGGTCCTGGTTAATTTCAGGATTTCCGTTACCTTTTCCACGGAAAGCTCCATGGCCAGGGCAATCTCATCTATATTGGGCTCACCGCCGCCCTCTTGGCTTAACTGCCTGCGGGTCCTCAACAACCTGTTGATATTTTCCACCATATGAACTGGAATCCTGATAGTGCGTGACTGGTCGGCGAGCGCCCGTGTTACGGCCTGCCGTATCCACCATGTAGCATAAGTGCTGAATTTAAAACCCCGCCTGTATTCGAATTTATCAACGGCCCGCACAAGACCTATATTCCCTTCCTGTATCAGATCCAGAATCGGCATATGTTGCTGGCTGTATTTCTTGGCGATACTGACTACCAGCCTCAGGTTGGCCTCAATAAGGTGCCTTGACGATTTATCCGCATCCCGTTTTACACTGCTGGAAAATTGTATGAACTGGTCTTTAAGGAGTTGCAACTCCGTCAGCAATTTTTCATCCACCGGGTCTTTAAGGAGCAGCTCAACCTGGTCCCACGACGTGCGGCTCCCGATGATGTCATAGATTTTCAGGGGCAACAGACGGCTGTATATGGATATATCGGCAATATCACGCCAGACTTCCATGAACGTCTTTCCGCAACTTGCGCATATTGCTTCAACAAAGGATATTTCTACTACGCCGTCAATGGCAGTCCTCAATTCCGGTTTGAGAATCGTTTGCTTGAAATTGCTTCCACACTTCATTCCCAGACTTTTGTATAAAGCCAGAACTATCGGGTAGGCGGAAACCAGCTTTCGCAAGCTGGCCAGGATTACGCTGATCTCCCGGTCATATTGTTCCGGATTGGCCATATAGAACTTTTCCAGCCTTTCCAGGTAACGGCCGTCCTCAACCTTGCCTGCTAGAGAGCGCTCCTCCTTTGCAGTAAGAAGGGCCACTTTCCCGATCTCCCGCAGATACAAATGTATCGGGTCATCATAGAATTCGGGTACCTCAGCCGCTATGGCGGATGGCAACGGCAGTTTGTTATCCGGCCGTAGCGCCGCCGGCTCCTCCAACCCATTCTCAATCGATACCAGGTCTTCCCAGATAGAGGAGGTGCGGGCGAATTCATCTACTTCCTTTTCATCGAAAACATCCAGTACGACGTCAAGGCCCACCGATGACTGCTGGCCCGGCGTTGAAATGAATGGGCTCTTAAGCCCAATCTCTTTACTATTTATCAATATGAATATCTCAATAACACCCGGTAAATTTTGTTATTTCCAGGCTGTAACCTGCTTGTGTAGTTGAAGAAGCTTTTTTATATCTTCGGTTTTATCGCACTATAGCAATCGCTGCAATAGACCGGCCTGTCAGCTCGAGGTTCGAAAGGTATCTCGGCCTGTTTGCCGCACTGAGCGCATACCGTCGAATACATCTGCCGCACATAGCCCTGACGGCCACCATTGCCGCCGCCGCGGGATGATTTTCTGGCCTGCCTGCAATCAGGACAGCGCTTGGGCTCGTTGGTATAACCTTTGGACGCGTAAAATTCCTGATCGTTGGTGCTGAACGTGAACTCTTTGTTGCAGTCGGCGCAGGTTAGATTTTTGTCGGTGAAACCCATGTGATGACCTCCAATTTTTTTCTAATGGCTTGAAGTCGGGGTCATCTAAAACGTGAATAAATTAAGGCGGGATAATGCGTTAATGTAATTCAGTTAACAATAACCGAAACTTGACCACCTCTTTAACTATACAGGAGAAAGCGGCATCAATCAAATTCACATCGTATTTATCGGCAACTGCCCACGATGTAGAACTGAACGGCCTCTGCGCGGCCGGGAAAAGCTTTCAACCTATGTCCCAGCTTTACACAAAGCCTTATGTAATATATAATGTGTCTATAGTTCAAGTTAAGGTTATTCACCAGCTTCGTATAGTCTCTTCAGATTTATCTCAAGTTCTTGGATGGCCCAACCTGGCTAAATTAATAATTTAAGAGGTCATCCATTTGAGTTTCCAAAATTTCAATCTCCATCCTAGCATCATGGCCGGCGTAGAGGCAGCTGGTTACACAACGCCCACGCCCATCCAGATGCAGGCCATCCCCCCGATTATGCAGGGCCGCGATATCATAGGCCTGGCGCAAACCGGGACGGGCAAAACGGCGGCTTTCCTGCTGCCCGCAATGCACCGCCTGTTGCAGCTTCCCAGGGGCAAGATAGGAGCCCTTATCATTTCTCCCACGCGTGAGCTTGCCGAGCAAACCTGCGAGGCAATCGACGACCTGGGCAAGAAAACCGGTTTAAAAAGCATAGCCATTTATGGCGGCGTCGGTATGGACCAGCAGGTGCGCAGGCTGCGCAGCGGCGTAGAGATAGCTGTTGCCTGCCCGGGCCGGCTCCTGGACCACATCTGGAAGGGGACGATAGACCTGTCCAAACTGGATATACTGATAATCGACGAGGCCGACCGCATGTTCGACATGGGGTTCCTTCCCGATATAAAAAGCATCCTGAAATGCGTGATGGAGCGGCGTCAGACGCTGCTCTTTTCAGCCACTATGCCGGCGGATATCCGCAGGTTAGTGAAGGACACATTACGCAACCCGGTCACTATTCAAATCGGGCAATCGGCACCTGCCGACACCGTTTCGCACGCGGTATATCCGGTCAAGCAGCATTTAAAAACCTCCCTGCTGATCGAGTTCCTGCGGCAGAATGAAACCGACTCCGTGCTGGTATTCACACGCACTAAGCGCCGCGCAGACCGCGTTGCCATGCAGTTGGAGAGGGCCGGCTTCCACGTGGCGCAAATACACAGTGATTTAGCCCAGAACAGGCGCCAGGCCGCGCTGGATTCGTTCCGTTCCGGATCAGTTAAAATCCTGGTAGCGACCGACATTGCCGCCCGCGGCATCGATGTCCTGAGCATTTCACACGTAATCAACTACGATATGCCGGAGAGCGTTGATGCCTATACACACCGCATAGGCCGTACGGGCCGGGTGGAACAAAAGGGCATTGCGTTGACTCTTGTTACGCATGAAGATGCTTCCCTGATACGTGACATTGAGAACGTGCTGAATGCGCCGCTGGAGCGCATGACACTGGACGGTTTCAACTACTTGGTTCCTGCGCCTGCTATGACAGCCAGGCCGGCTGTTAACCGGTCCAACGGCCGACGCCCTTTCAGGAACCATGTTACGAGCGGGCGCAGATAGTTATCGATGTCCGGTTAATAAAGTATTATTAGTTGAGCGTAATCGGATTGATGCATTCGCCGGATTGATCTTATATAACACTCGTTGAATATTTGGGACTCGAACAATTACGTATTTCGATGCTCTTCCACGCTGCCTTCGCTTGTCTGTGCAAAGGCAAGTCTAAACATTTTGGGGTCAATTACAAATTCTTTTCCCGTACAACGGATCCAATCATTGACCGCTTCTATCACGCCAAAGAGCATACCCGCATATCCCTGTATATAGGCCTCATTCACCTTATACATCCGTAGCAAGTTGGGCACTTGATGTGCCGAAAAATCCCCAAAATCGGCAACAACATATTTATCGCCTGTCAGGCGACTCAAAAGCAGATATCTTTGCAACTGATCTGAAGCTGGAGCGGACTTCCCACCTGGTAAAGTGACCTTTTGTAAGAGTTGGGGCCGGTCGCTGTTTCATATTACGCCCGCAATAGTTGAGGAGCATATTTTACGTAATGGCCTGGAAGAAGAGGACGAAGATGCCCCCAATTTCTAGCGTAGATGTACAACAGATGAGTTGCTAAGATGTCTACTCTCGAATTTGTCATCGCAGCCCGTATTACGATCAAAGGGGGCAAAGGGTAAAATGCAAGGATACAAGGATATATTCCTGGAAAAGAGGGTAGGGAAAAATTAAAAAACGATCAAAAGGGCTAAAATGATTTTTAATATCTCCGTACCCCCTTTTATGGCAAGTATATCCTTGTATCCTTGTAAGCCACTCTCAGCCCACGATCGACAAGGATATCCCTTTTCGGCAAAATGATATCCCTGTCGATCCTTGTATCCTTGCATGTAAACAAATGTTTTGGGCTGGCAAAAAGATAGACTTAACGGATGAGTTACCCGTCAGATACTTCTGATAAAAGTACCGGTTTGAAGCTAATCTGCAGATGGAACGGTACTTCTTCCCTAGCAAAGTGATCTTGTGGAAGCTGACTTCCCACCTGGCAACGTCCCGAATCCGGAAACTGTGCGAGGGGTGGTAGGGTCGATGGACTGACCCACAGCCAGCAGACTATCAGGCTGGCAGGTAGCAGCGTGACAGGCACTATCCGGTTATGTTGGAGATGAGGGAGGCCCCGCCTACATCATACCATTCATTCTTCAGCTACTGATACAAAGAAGAGTGTTGGCTGTTAGGTTCAACGCGGGAGGATGATATGACTGATCTGAAATGTTCAAACTGCGACTGTAACACACCGCCGGATGCCGCCAGGCGTCCAAATTGCGAACGATACGCAAAGGGAGAGATAGGATGTCTCCGAAGAATAATGTGAATAGCCTCGTCTTAACAAAGTGTGGCATGATAACGGCAACATGCAGACTTTAGTAGTATTCAATAATTTGATTATATATTAGATAACTATATTTGATTATGTCGTGTAAATAAGAGTATTTTCAACAAATAAAAATGCTGGCGGAGGAAACTTGACAGATAATTCTATGTAGTTATACTATTTGTACTGAATGATACTAATGTTATGGCAATATGGTAGTTTCGACAATTTTAGCGAGTAAGCTTCATAGATAGCTCCATATAACGCCAAGATTCAAACTGAATGAAACTAATGTTGGGGACATAGTGATCGAACGCAAACGGGCTCCGATGCTGACCAGGCAGAATATTCTAAACGCTGCTTCCAGAGGAATGGCCCAGAATGGATACGAGGGTTCTAAGTTGAACGAAATTGCGCAAGAAGCAGGCGCGACAGAACCAACTATTTATCTGCATTTTAAAGGAAAGGAGAGTCTGTTGTTCTCTGTTGCTGAGGAACATATGGCTAGATACCTCCTTTTCCTTAACGAACACGAACAGGGGATCATCGGCGCTCATGACAAATTACGTAAACTTGTCTGGGCCCACCTGCGATACAGCGATATAGACACAGAATTTATGCGTCTAGTTCTGTTTGACTGTAGAAACAACCGGAATTTTTATGAATCTGATGCCTACAAGCTGGTTCGTAAGTATTCTGGAATTCTATCGTCCATTCTCGACGAAGGTATCAGGGAGAAAGTTTTCAGGTCGGACATGAACGTACCGCTGGTTCGGGACATTATTTTTGGCCTCATGGATTACGAGGCGATCCAATATTTTGTAAGCAAAGAAAAGCCTAATGCTGTTTTGGACCTGGAAGATATTATGCAACTTCTCGATCAAATGCTTTTGCGCAAATACCAAATGGAAGATCAGCCTGCGGATAAAAGACAACGTATTCTTCAAGCAGCAGTCCAAGCTTTTGCCGAGAACGGATATGCCAAGGCGACCATTGCGGAGATCGCCCACGAGGCTGGTGTGGCGGACGGAACAGTTTATGAGTATTTCAAAAATAAGGAAGATGTTCTAGTCTATATTGCGGAAGAACGTTTCGCAGGACACCTAGAACAACTTAAACAGACTTTCAGCGGTAACACCCCTAGAAAGCTGTGGCTTTTAATGCTGAACCATTTTCAGCAGTATCTGGATGATCCGAATTTTGCCGTAGTCTTCTTAACCATGATTCAGTTTAACCGCCGTTTTTATCAATCACGCGCGTACATAAGCCAGCACAACTACGTGATCGAACTTGAAAAACTGATACAGGAAATCATCAATGAGGGAAGTCTGCAGAATATTAATATCAGGGTTTTTGGAAATATGTTTTTAGGAGCATTTAGCCATATGGCACTCCGGTGGTTTCTGGTAGATCGTGATCGAAATTTTGACAAGATGGCAGAAATCAAGGAGGTTGCTATACTTTTTTCAGATGCATTATCTCCCAAATTTAATTTATAGGACACTATCATAAAATGCTTAAAAGGGAAGAAATAAGATGACAGTAGCGAAATCCAAAAAGGTTGAACACTTGGCTGAAAAGATCAGTATTAAGGCAGTACGCAACATTCGCAGGGGCCAGGAGATTGAAGAGGGGCAGGGGATTTATCGACCCGGTGTAAAGGTTTGCCCAGAGAGGAATGGTCTGCTGACCGAGTCCTATAAAACGACCGAAGGTGAACCGGCCGTGATTCGGCAGGCCAAGGCGCTTGAACATATACTCCTTAATATGACCATATATATTCGTGACTGGGATAAAATAGTAGGAAATTATGCATCATCGCCGGATGCAGTCTTCTGGCCGATTGAGCAGAACTGGAAGTCGGTGCACAGGCTGCTCCATGGTGAGGGAAGGTCTCTAATTGATGATGCGGGCAGAGAGAAACTCGACAGGCTTGTCGAGTATTGGGACGGAAAGGCGGTAAGTGATATAAGGAAAAGGGCGTTTGGCGGTTCCCCGGATCTTGAAAAGTACTGGAGATATGAAGGTACCATGTTATGGTCGCAATGGTCAGACCAGGGCGTGCCGAACTATGACAAAGTAATCAGCACCGGACTTAATGCGATTATTAGAAAAGCAGAAGAAAGACTTAAGGAGTTAGGAACAAGCCTTCCTTCTGATTATATTCAGCAAAAGGATTTTCTGGAGGCAGTAATCATTGCCCTGAGAGCAGCAATAAAATGGGCTGAGAGATACGCTATAAAGGCAGAGGAATTGGCGACAAAAGAGGAGGACAAGAAGAGGAAAAAGGAGCTCGAGGAAATTGCTCGTATCTGCAGAAAAGTTCCAGCAAACCCGGCATCTACCTTCCAGGAAGCTCTCCAGTCCTTCATTTTTACACACCTTATCGGGCATCAGATTGAATTTATCACCCTTGGATGCGGCCTCCGATTTGACATGACCCTGGAACCCTTTTTCCAGAAGGATATCGCCGAGGGTAAAATCACCAGAGATGAAGCGATTGAGCTGATTAAACACACCCGGATCCACCTTGAAGAGCTTGGCCAGATGTACTCCCCGACCACCACACAGGTTTACGGGGGGGTCCAGGTTCTCCAGTCCATTGTCATTGGCGGTGTTGACTCCGAGGGAAGGGATGTTACTGGAGAGACAAGCTACATGATCCTCAATTCTGTCCTGGAATTGCCAACCCTGCAACCGAGCATTGTCTTAAGAGTTCATGACGGTACTCCCAAAGAACTTATCCTCAAGGCGATCGATGTTATCAAGACAGGTGTCGGCTATCCGTCCCTTCAGAATGACAAGGCGCTTATTCCTCTGATGATGAAATGGAACTGCCCTCTCGAAGATGCAAGAAATTACACCATAAGCGGGTGCGTTTACCTTGATGTTCCCGGCAAGAATATTCTGCGCCGGAACGCAACCTACTTTTCTCTGCCCAAGTGCCTATGGTGGGCACTTCACCAGGGAGTCAATCCCAAAAACGGAGAGCAATATGGAGCCGCTACAAAGGATCCAGCCTACTTTGAATCTATTGATGATGTGATGGATGCCTACATTGAGCAGGTTAGATTCTTCATGGATAAACAGGTCAAAGTGGAAAATATCACAAGAGCCATATATGCCGAACGGTATCCGCGACCCTTTGAATCTGCATTGACCGATGGCTGTATTGAGCGCGGTCAGGATATGAGAAAGTGGCGATATCAGGGACGTGTCGAGAGTTTTTCAATATCCGTGGGGTTGACCAATGTGGCTGATTCGCTGGCGGCTATAAAGAATGTAGTGTTTGCTGAAAGAAGAGTAACCATGAAGCAACTGATCGAAATCATGGACAAAAACTGGGAAGGGCATGAGGAGTTACGTCTGATAATGCTGGCAGCACCCAAATTTGGGAATGACGATGATTATGTAGACATGATCGCCAACGACTTACATCATCGGACGGAAGAGGTGGTCGAACAGTTCTCAGATATTTATGGCTCCGCTTTTCACCTAGATGGGAGTGCGGTTTCCGCCAGCTACGGCCTGTCTCTTGACACCCCAGCCACGCCGGACGGAAGAAAAGACGGAGACGGGTTTGCGGATGGGTCCATCTCACCAATGCTTGGGATGGATGTCAACGGGCCGACCGCCGTACTGAAATCCTGCTCGAAGATAGATACACTCAAGACCTATAATCATCTGCTGAACCAGAAGTTTCTTCCCCAGTTTCTGGAAGGGAAAAACAGGGAAATCTTTTACTACTATATCAAGTCATGGGTCGATTTTGGAATCCCTCATATCCAGTTCAACGTGATAGACAGGGAAACACTTCTTGATGCCCAAAAACACCCTGAAAAGCACAGCAACCTAATTGTAAGGGTTGCCGGGTACAGTGCCTATTTTGTAGATCTTTCCACAGGGCTCCAGGACCATATAATCGAAAGGACCGAGCAGGCGTTTGCAGGGTAAGCAGTCATTAGGGGATTAACGACATGAGTTTTAACAACTCTGACAACAATAGCAAAGGGTTGGTATTCAACATCCAGAAGTATTCTCTTGATGACGGCCCTGGAATCAGAACGACGGTCTTTATGAAGGGATGTTCCCTGGCCTGCAAGTGGTGCAGTAATCCGGAATCAATAAATCGGAATCAAGAGACCATGACCCGTAACCTGAGATGTATCGCATGCGGAAAATGTGCGGCGGCCTGTCCAATTGTGGCGATCGCCTTTACAGACGGACACAGGGAAATAAACTGGGAGAGGTGCAACAACTGCCTTGAATGTGCCAGGGTATGCCCGGCAAAGGCTATTGAATCTATCGGGCATTACATGACCGTGGAAGAAGTAATGAAAAAGGTAGAAGCTGACCGGACATTCTATGAAAATTCAAACGGCGGAATGACAATATCGGGCGGTGAACCACTTGTTCAGCCGAAATTTGTCAGAGACCTGTTTAAAAATTGTCGGGAAAAAGGAATCCATACCACCTTAGACACCACCAGCAACGCACCGTGGCAGGACATAGAGAACGTCCTCGAGTATGTTGACCTTGTTCTTCAGGATATCAAGCACATGGACACAGGGATGCATAAGAAAGGCACAGGTGTCGGGAATAAGCTTATACTTGAAAATGCCAAAAAAATCGCTATGCGGAAGAGGATATGGATTAGGATACCGCTTATCCCGGGGTTCAATGATTCGGAAGTAAACATAAAAAAGACTGCTGAATTGGGATTAGATATAGGTGTGGAAAAAGTATCGCTGCTGCCATACCACGAGCTGGGGGCATCCAAATATCCGGCGCTAGGCCGGGTCTATCCGATGCAGGGAACCAAGCCTCCTGAGAAGAAAGTTATAGAAAAGATCAGAAAGACAATGGAATCATATGGGTTGAAGGTTGAAATCGGGAGGTAAAAAATTTTCAAGAATTCTTACGGAGGGACAAAAAATGAGTAGAGTAATGACTGAAAAAAGCACCGGGACACCGTGGCCGGAGCTTAGTGACGATCTCCGCATGCTCAGACAGAATGTCTCGATCAAGGTGTCCAGGAATGTTCGGCAGGGGTATGAGAAAGATGAGCACAAACGGGGTATGTACAGAACAAGCATCAAGCTGAATGTTGTAAGGAATCGCCTTTTGACCGAATCATACAAGGCTACGGAAGGCGAACCAATGGTCCTGCGGCGGGCAAAGGCCCTGGCCCACATCCTGAGAAATCTGCCTGTTTATACTGTGCCCCACGAGCGCATTGTCGGCCATTCAGGAGCAACCCCGGATGAGCTTTATTATCCCATAGAGGTGAACTGGGAATCTGCCTGGCGGGCCATGAACTCCGATGACGCTCGCGAGATCCTGGATGATGAGGGACGCGCCGAGATGGAGAAGATTGTTGAATACTGGAAAGGCAAGACCCTGAGTGACCTGCGCAAGAATGCCTTTAAGGGAGACCTGGAAAAATACTTCAAGTTTGAAGGAACATTCCTCTGGTCCCACTGGGACGAAGGGGCCGTACCGAATTATGAAAGGCTGTTCAAAATTGGCCTGAAAGGTCTCAGAAAAGAGGCAGAGGAAAGGCTTCAGGAAGTGATTGACACCATTCCTGATAATTACCTTGAACAGCATGATTTTTTGCAGGGCGTTTTGATCACTCTGGATGCAGCAGTGGATTTTGCCCGAAGATATGCGGAAAGAGCAAGAGAGGACGCTGCCAAGGAGAATGATCCAAAAAGGAAGAAGGAGCTTGAGCAGATCGCCAGAATTTGTGACCGGGTGCCTGAAAATCCGGCACAAACCCTGCACGAGGCCCTTCAGTTCTTCTGGTTTATTACCCTGATTAAGGGGCAACTTGAATTTGCAAACCTTACCCTCGGTAGCAGGTTTGATATTCTATTTAACCCTTATTACCAGAAAGATCTAGCTGAACGGAGGATTACCAGAAAGGAGGCTGTTGAGCTGATACAGCACCTGTTCGTACATTTCGAGGAGTCGGGGGAGTGGTTTTCTCCCATGATCACCGGTATCTATGGAGGTGTCCAGCAGCTTGAGGGAATCACCCTGGGCGGTATTGACGAAAACGGACATGATGTCACCAATGATATGACATATATATGCCTTGAAGCAGCTAAGGGCCTCCGTCAGCTTCAGCCGACCATCGCCCTGAGGGTGCACAAAAACACTCCCAAGGAACTTCTTGCAGCAGCCACGGACGTCATAAGAACCGGAGTCGGGTATCCCTCCCTGTTTAATGACGAGGCACTGATTCCTCTCATAAATAAATGGGGTACCCCCCTGAAGGACGCCAGAAATTATAACGTGTTCGGCTGTGTGTACCTTGATATTCCCGGGAAAAACAATAATGCAAGGCGTGCATCAGGCTATTTTGTACTTCCGAAATGTCTGTGGTGGGCTCTGCACCGGGGCGTTAATCCAAAGACAGGCGAGCAATACGGTGCACGGACGCCTGACCCTGAAACCTTCACCGGCATCCAGGATGTTATTGAAACGTATCTCGATCAGGTCAGATTCTTCTTCGGCAAGATGGTAAAGCTGGAGAACACCTCCCGAGGACTCTACCGGGAATATGCGCCCAGGCCTTTCCTGTCAGCCTTCCTGGACGGCTGCATAGAGCGTGGGCAGGATGCAAAGGAGTGGGCCGATACTACTTCCTCTATTAACGCCTTTAACATCATCATCGGTCCGACCAATGTGGCCGATTCCCTGGCTGCGATAAAGAAGCTGGTTTTTGATGACAAGGAATTGACCATGCGGGAGTTCATCGACATCCTGGATAAAAACTGGGAAGGTCATGAAGATCTTCGCCAGAGGGTCATAAACCAGGTCCCCAAATTTGGCAATGATGACGACTATGTTGATCTTCTTGCCAAGGAGGTTCACGAACGTTCAGAAGCTATCTATCAGGAGTTTACCGATGAGCACGGTGCTAAATGGAGAGGTGACGGAAGCGGCGTATCTGCGACATATGGCCTTGGACCCGGAACACCGGCCACACCCGATGGTAGAAAAGACGGCGAGCCTTTTTCCGATGCTACCCTGTCGCCAATGCTTGGCCGGGATATAAACGGCCCCACTGCCGTTCTGGCATCATGCGCCAAAATCAAACCCCTTAATCAGCTTCTGAATCAGAAGTTCCTTCCCCAGTTTCTGGATGACGAGCATAAGGAACAGTTTATCAGCTACCTCAGGTCCTGGTGCGATATGGGAGTCCCTCATATCCAGTTTAATGTCGTGGACAATGCAACCTTGAGGGATGCCCAGAAACATCCCCAAAAGTACACCAACCTGATTGTAAGAGTTGCAGGTTACAGCACCTATTTCGTGGATCTCAGCAAAGGCCTGCAGAACCATATTATTGCAAGGGCAGAACAGCAGTTTTAGCGCATAAATAAAAGATGAAGCGAGGACGAAAATGAGTAGAGTAATGACTGAAAAAAGCACCGGGACACCGTGGCCGGAGCTTAGTGACGATCTCCGCATGCTCAGACAGAATGTCTCGATCAAGGTGTCCAGGAATGTTCGGCAGGGATACCAGAAAGATGAGCACAAACGGGGCATGTACCGGTCAAGCATCAAACTGAATGTGGAAAGGAATCGCCTTTTGACCGAATCATACAAGGCTACGGAAAGCGAACCAATGGTCCTGCGGCGGGCAAAGGCCCTGGCGCATATCCTAAGGAATATGAGTATATTCATTGTCCCGAACTCCCGTATTGTTGGCCACTCCGGGTCAACACCAAACGATCTTTATTATCCCATAGAGGTGAACTGGAAATCTGCCTGGCGGGCCATGAATTCGGATGACGCTCGCGAGATCCTGGATGATGAGGGACGCGCCGAGATGGAGAAAATTGTTGAATACTGGAAAGGCAAGACCCTGAGTGACCTGCGCAAAAATGCCTTCAAGGGAGACCTGGAAAAATACTTCACATATGAAGGAACATTCCTCTGGTCCCACTGGGACGAACTGGGAATTCCCAACTATGAAAAACTGTTGACAAAAGGGATCAACGGAATAAAGAAGGAAGCTGAAGAAAAACTAAAGAAGGTAATAGCATCGATTCCCGATGACTACCTTGAGCAGTGTGAATTTTTAGAAGCTGTTATCATCAGCTTGGAGGCAACAATCGATTTTGCCCGAAGGTATGCTAAAAAGGCAAAGGAGATTGCCAAAAGTGAAAAAAATGGGGCATGGAAAAGGCAGCTTGAGCAGATTGCGGAAGTCTGCCGCCGAGTACCTGCTGAGCCAGCAACTACTTACTACGAAGCTCTGCAGTCCTTTTGGTTTATCAACCTGATCACCAGACAGATCGAGCTTGTGAGCCTCGGATGCGGCGCCAGGTTTGATGCCCTCTTTGGTCCGTACTATCAGAATGATCTTGCCGAGGGCAGAATTACCAGGGAAGAGGCGCTTGAGCTAATGGAGCATCTTTTGTTGAAGTTTGAGGAGTCGGGGATGTGGTATTCACCACTGGTCACCGGTATTTATGGCGGTGTCCAGCAGCTCCAAGGAATCACCCTGGGCGGTATTGACGAAAACGGACATGATGTCACCAATGACATAACATATATAACCCTTGAGGCTGCCAGAAAGCTTTACATCCTTCAACCGACCATCGCCCTGAGGGTGCACAAAAACACTCCCAAGGAACTTCTTGCAGCAGCCACGGACGTCATAAGAACCGGAGTCGGGTATCCCTCCCTGTTTAATGACGAGGCACTGATTCCTCTCCTGCATGAATGGAAGGTTGCTGAAAAGGACATCTATAATTACTCCGTCAGCGGATGCGTTTATCTTGACGTCCCCGGTAAAAACCTGGTTCGCAGGGCATCAGGCTATTTTGTACTTCCGAAATGTCTGTGGTGGGCTCTGCACCGGGGCGTTAATCCAAAGACAGGCGAGCAATACGGTGCACGGACGCCTGACCCTGAAACCTTCACCGGCATCCAGGATGTTATTGAAGCGTATCTCGATCAGGTCAGATTCTTCTTCGGCAAGATGGTAAAGCTGGAGAACACCTCCAGAGGACTCTACCGGGAATATGCGCCCAGGCCTTTCCTGTCAGCCTTCCTGGACGGCTGCATAGAGCGTGGGCAGGATACAAGAAGATGGGCCTATCCCTCAAACATGAACTCCTTTAACATCATCATCGGTCCGACCAATGTGGCCGATTCCCTGGCTGCGATAAAGAAGCTGGTTTTTGATGACAAGGAATTGACCATGCGGGAGTTCATCGACATCCTGGATAAAAACTGGGAAGGTCATGAAGATCTTCGCCAGAGGGTCATAAACCAGGTCCCCAAATTTGGCAATGATGACGACTATGTTGATCTTCTTGCCAAGGAGGTTCACGAACGTTCAGAAGCTATCTATCAGGAGTTTACCGATGAGCACGGTGCTAAATGGAGAGGTGACGGAAGCGGCGTATCTGCGACATATGGCCTTGGACCCGGAACACCGGCCACACCCGATGGTAGAAAAGACGGCGAGCCTTTTTCCGATGCTACCCTGTCGCCAATGCTTGGCCGGGATATAAACGGCCCCACTGCCGTTCTGGCATCATGCGCCAAAATCAAACCCCTTAATCAGCTTCTGAATCAGAAGTTCCTTCCCCAGTTTCTGGATGACGAGCATAAGGAACAGTTTATCAGCTACCTCAGGTCCTGGTGCGATATGGGAGTCCCTCATATCCAGTTTAATGTCGTGGACAATGCAACCTTGAGGGATGCCCAGAAACATCCCCAAAAGTACACCAACCTGATTGTAAGAGTTGCAGGTTACAGCACCTATTTCGTGGATCTCAGCAAAGGCCTGCAGAACCATATTATTGCAAGGGCAGAACAGCAGTTTTAGCGCATAAATAAAAGATGAAGCGAGGACGAAAATGAGTAGAGTAATGACTGAAAAAAGCACCGGGACACCGTGGCCGGAGCTTAGTGACGATCTCCGCATGCTCAGACAGAATGTCTCGATCAAGGTGTCCAGGAATGTTCGGCAGGGGTATGAGAAAGATGAGCACAAACGGGGTATGTACAGAACAAGCATCAAGCTGAATGTTGTAAGGAATCGCCTTTTGACCGAATCATACAAGGCTACGGAAGGCGAACCAATGGTCCTGCGGCGGGCAAAGGCCCTGGCCCACATCCTGAGAAATCTGCCTGTTTATATTACGCCCCACGAGCGCATTGTCGGCCATTCAGGAGCAACCCCGGACGATCTTTTCTACCCCATAGAGGTGAACTGGAAATCTGCCTGGCGGGCCATGAACTCCGATGACGCTCGCGAGATCCTGGATGATGAGGGACGCGCCGAGATGGAGAAGATTGTTGAATACTGGAAAGGCAAGACCCTGAGTGACCTGCACAAGAATGCCTTTAAGGGAGACCTGGAAAAATACTTCAAGTTTGAAGGAACATTCCTCTGGTCTCTGTTTGACTCAGGGTCCATCCCTAATTATGAAAGGCTGTTCAAAATTGGCCTGAAAGGTCTCAGAAAAGAGGCAGAGGAAAGGCTTCAGGAAGTGATTGACACCATTCCTGATAATTACCTTGAACAGCATGATTTTTTGCAGGGCGTTTTGATCACTCTGGATGCAGCAGTGGATTTTGCCCGAAGATATGCGGAAAGAGCAAGAGAGGACGCTGCCAAGGAGAATGATCCAAAAAGGAAGAAGGAGCTTGAGCAGATCGCCAGAATTTGTGACCGGGTGCCTGAAAATCCGGCACAAACCCTGCACGAGGCCCTTCAGTTCTTCTGGTTTATTACCCTGATTAAGGGGCAGATGGAGTTCGCCAACCTCGGAGGCGGCGGACGGTTTGACCTTCTCTTTTATCCGCTCTATAAGAAGGAGCTTTCCAAAGGAAAGATCACCAGACGGGAAGCCATTGAACTGTTGCAGCACCTGTTCGTACATTTCGAGGAGTCGGGGGAGTGGTTTTCTCCCATGATCACCGGTATCTATGGAGGTGTCCAGCAGCTTGAGGGAATCACCCTGGGCGGTATTGACGAAAACGGACATGATGTCACCAATGATATGACATATATATGCCTTGAAGCAGCTAAGGGCCTCCGTCAGCTTCAGCCGACCATCGCCCTGAGGGTGCACAAAAACACTCCCAAGGAACTTCTTGCAGCAGCCACGGACGTCATAAGAACCGGAGTCGGGTATCCCTCCCTGTTTAATGACGAGGCACTGATTCCTCTCATAAATAAATGGGGTACCCCCCTGAAGGACGCCAGAAATTATCATGTACCCGGTTGTGTGTACCTTGATATTCCCGGGAAAAACAATAATGCAAGGCGTGCATCAGGCTATTTTGTACTTCCGAAATGTCTGTGGTGGGCTCTGCACCGGGGCGTTAATCCAAAGACAGGCGAGCAATACGGTGCACGGACGCCTGACCCTGAAACCTTCACCGGCATCCAGGATGTTATTGAAGCGTATCTCGATCAGGTCAGATTCTTCTTCGGCAAGATGGTAAAGCTGGAGAACACCTCCAGAGGACTCTGGCGGAAATATGCTCCCAGGCCTTTCCTGTCAGCCTCCCTGGACGGCTGCATAGAGCGTGGGCAGGATACACAAGAATGGGCCGATACTACTTCTTCTATTAACGCCTTTAACATCATCATCGGTCCGACCAATGTGGCCGATTCCCTGGCTGCGATAAAGAAGCTGGTTTTTGATGACAAGGAATTGACCATGCGGGAGTTCATCGACATCCTGGATAAAAACTGGGAAGGTCATGAAGATCTTCGCCAGAGGGTCATAAACCAGGTCCCCAAATTTGGCAATGATGACGACTATGTTGATCTTCTTGCCAAGGAGGTTCACGAACGTTCAGAAGCTATCTATCAGGAGTTTACCGATGAGCACGGTGCTAAATGGAGAGGTGACGGAAGCGGCGTATCTGCGACATATGGCCTTGGACCCGGAACACCGGCCACACCCGATGGTAGAAAAGACGGCGAGCCTTTTTCCGATGCTACCCTGTCGCCAATGCTTGGCCGGGATATAAACGGCCCCACTGCCGTTCTGGCATCATGCGCCAAAATCAAACCCCTTAATCAGCTTCTGAATCAGAAGTTCCTTCCCCAGTTTCTGGATGACGAGCATAAGGAACAGTTTATCAGCTACCTCAGGTCCTGGTGCGATATGGGAGTCCCTCATATCCAGTTTAATGTCGTGGACAATGCAACCTTGAGGGATGCCCAGAAACATCCCCAAAAGTACACCAACCTGATTGTAAGAGTTGCAGGTTACAGCACCTATTTCGTGGATCTCAGCAAAGGCCTGCAGAACCATATTATTGCAAGGGCAGAACAGCAGTTTTAGCGCATAAATAAAAGATGAAGCGAGGACGAAAATGGCGGAAGTAAGTTATCAGGCAAAACCATGGCTGAAGCATTATGCGGATGGTGTTCCGGGAGAGATTGAGTTTGAGGAACTCTGCCTACCGGACTTTCTTGAAAGGTCAGCAAAAAGATACCCTGACCATGATGCACTTCTCTTTCAGGATGACAAAATGTCATATAAGGAACTCAAGGACAAGGTGGACCGTTTGGCCACCTGCCTTTCAGATTTCGGAATAAAAAAGGGGGACAGCGTTGCTATCCTTCTTCCGAATCTAATCCCTCTCGTTATCGGCTATTATGCCATACAGCGGATCGGCGCGATAGGTGTCATGAGCAACCCCCTGTATTCGGACCGGGAGCTTGAATATCAGCTCAACGATTCAGGCGCAAGGGCTGTCATTACCATGGATATATTTGGCAATAGGCTGATCGATCTGAGACCAAAGACAGGGATCAAGCAGATCATTTGTACTTCCGTCCTTGGCGTTGACGTCAAACCGGCCGAAGATGTATACAAATGGGAGGATATACTATCCAAGACTTCTCCCAATCCACCAACTGTCGATCTTTCCTTTGACGATGTTGCCCAATACCAATATACCGGAGGGACAACCGGTGTCTCAAAAGGGGCCATGCTGACCCAGCGCAATCTAAGCTGTAATGTTCAGCAGATGGTTGCGTGGCTGACCAGACCATCCAAGGGAGATCTAAAGAAAGGTAAAGAGATAAACATGTGTGCCGCACCCTATTTTCATGCTTTTGGACTAACCATTGGGCTGAATATGTCGATATACATGGGATGGGCGCAGATTCTGATTCCGCAACCGAAGACTGACCCACTCATTGAAGCAATAAGGAAATTCAAGCCCACCGCGGTTCTGCTTGTCCCAACCATGTACTTGGGAGTGCTCAACCACCCGGATTTTGACAAAGTCTATATGAAATCCATTAAATTCTGCGGCTCAGGAGCCTCTGCACTTCCGGTCGAGGTGATAGGGAAAATGGAGAAAAAGACAGGTAGCCCTCTCATGGAAGGGTACGGAGGGACCGAGCTTTCACCAGTTAGCCACGCGAATCCCTTCTATGGGTTGGAAAAGCCAGGTAGTGTCGGGATTCCGCTTCCAAATACTCTGGCCCGTATCGTGGATCTGAAAGACGGAGAAAGAGATGTCCCTGTGGGCGAGGTTGGAGAAATTGTGATACAAGGCCCCCAGGTCATGAAGGGATACTTGAACATGCCTGGTGAAACCGCCAAAGCCCTTAAGGGGGGCTGGTTTCACTCCGGCGACATCGGTAAGATGGATGACGACGGGTATTTTTATGTTGTGGACCGGAAAAAGGATATGGTCATTTCGGGCGGCTACAATGTCTATCCCAAGGAAATTGAAGATGTGTACCTTGAGCACCCGAAGGTAGCTGAAGCCGCTGCAATTGGTGTATTGCATCCGACCCGAGGCGAGCAGGTAAAACTTGTGCTCGTCCTGAAAGAAGGAGAAACGGCTACAGAAGAAGAGATGATTAAGTATTGCAGTGTCAAGCTGGCAAAATATAAGTGGCCGACCACGGTTGAATTCAGATCGGAACTTCCCAAATCGGCCGTGGGTAAGATACTGAAATATGTTCTTTGCGAGGAAAAAACTTGATAAGCCACCATGTTATTTGCGAATTGAATTAGCGATTTCAAAACAAATAAATCATGGCAATATACCTAAAGCTTACTCCGGTAATTGATCGTGATGCTCCCTCTGTAAAAGAAAAGGCGAGAGAGTACAATCGGATACTTGTAAAATAGCTCCCGGTATATTTCCGATCTAGCAACATGGTTGCACGAGTGGGCGGAAGTTGCCGGCCAGATGCTTGAATCCCTAGGACTTATCTGGGACAGGGCTACTCTAGAAGAAAAGCATAGAATCCTGACAGGCATGCTCGAAGCCGTGTATGTGGACATTGGAGAGAAAAAGTCGATTGTGGGGATTCAGCCGAAACCAGCTTTCTATCCGTTATTCGAATCCCTAAAGCAGGAACAGAACAAGATCACCATATTTAACCCCCTGGAAATCAGGGCAAATAGCTTGGAAAAATCGGGATGTTATGGTGGAGGCGAGGGAGGGTCGGGCTCCATCGTACCATAATATTATTGACTTATTAAAACAAAGGCGAGCACTGGCAGTTATATTCAATTCTCAAATTTCCTCGGCGCCTAATCCTTTTAAGATTGATCCCGGATCCCATCTTCGCTAAATGTGTGCCTATAGGAGGGTAAAATGTTAGGTTTAAGATGTATTGATTGCGGATGTACGATTCCCCCAGATGCTGCAAAATGCCCGAATTGCGGTCAAAAATATGACGAGGTAGTAAGACCGAAAGTAAAGAATAACGGAAGCGGAATTACCGTAGGCCGCATCGGTTATGCAATTACATGCCCTGATCATGGAAAAATCCACATAACGGCCGGAGTTGCTTCACCACCCTACCAGGTGCCCGTTTTGCTGACTTACCCAACGGATAATTTGTCTTTTCCTTTGACTTCCACTCGAATTCAGACTTCAACTTCGAAGATTTGGACAATTCGATGGGCAGCAAAATGCGGCATTGAATATTTCGCCTTGTGTATACGAACGGGTTGTTGTCGGCTCTCGATTATGCGACTGGTTCTCTAACTTCGACCGATAAAGATTCAATTCCCATTTCCGCGGGCATTAGTTCGTTGTGTGCCTTACAAGATTCCAGATAAAGTTCAATAGCTTCCTTTGCCATACTTATAGCTTCCTCTTTTGTTTCGCCTTGAGTATAGCAACCAGGCAATGCAGGAACCTCGATTGAGTAACCGCCGCCTTCTTTAGGTATCAGAATAACCGTATATTTTAACAATATTGCCTCCTAAAGAAGCTCTTTCAATTCTTCAACGGAGATTTGAGCATGTTTCAAAATATTGCCTAATGTACCTGGCTTTACCGATTTTCCATGGATCGGAATCACCAGCCTGATTTGTTTTTTATTTTCATTTCGCATTATGACATGACTGCCGCTTCTACGGTCAACATACCAACCGAGTTTTACCCGAGATAGTCCCCGGTAACTGATCGTCTCGTACTTACCTGGAACCGGCGGATTCTCCATAAAGAAATAACCTACTGGACATTTGTAGATGTCTGACAACATCTCGATATCTGATAGTTTGGGGATATCGGTGGAGTTTTCCCAATTAACCACTCGTTCTTTGGGAATATCAAAGAGCTCTTGGATCTGCTGGGGATCAAGGTTCATGCGCTCACGGCACACTGATAGAGAGCGTGGATTTATCCAATTTTCTGGAGGTTCAACCGTAGATGATCTGCTATCTTTCCCCATCTGAAACCACTTGTGTACGGATATGCATATTATATCAGCGCGATACTGAAAAAGATATGCGAAAATGTATGCTACCATCAATATCGAGGTGTAAAACGCGCAGCCGGGGTACCCGAATTTGAAGTTATTGCTAAGCTACTCTATCACCTGATTTGTTCAACAAGGTGTGACGGCAAAAACCAAAACCTGTGGAAATCTAAATCTGGACTTGAAAGTTTTGGCATTTGTCCGGTGCGGCTGCTTGGTAATTAGGGCCTTAATCGTTATGGTCAATAATTATCCCTGAACGATCACCGTCAGCTCATCTTCACGGAAGCCAACAGGGTTCTCATAGCCCTCAATAACAACGTGGATAGGGTATTTACTGCCTAGCTGTAGACCGTTTGTTACGACGACCTCGGCTGTCTGCCCTACCAGCTCTGGAATCTTGTGACATTCCTTGATCATTACTAGCTGTCCCTCTTTCATAGTGCTTCCTCCTCATATCTTTCTTTTCTTTGAGTAGATTCCTTATGCCCATCTTGTCTGCGATGGCCTCCTCCACCCAGTCCTTAAGGCTCTTGCCACCCAAAGCCGCCTGGGATTTAGCCTGCCTCCAGATCGATTCTGTAACATTCCTTAGCAATTTATCCGTCATTTTTCACCGACCCATATAATTATGATAAATAAGTATATCAAATATATCATCTAAATCAGCCACCGTCAAACCCCTGTTATAGCTTCACTACAGCTTCAAACCAGTACTCTTAGTAGAAGTATCTGAGGTTCATCATTATAAGATGGATGTAGTTCAAAAAGCCCAGTAGGGCAACCTACCTATCTAGATCAGTTGCCGGGTTACTTTCTTTCCGTGCGGCTTTCACCGAGGGGTAGTGCTACGTAGCCAGCACTTGACATCAAATATTCCAGCACTTGACATCAAATATTGGGGAGTAAGAGAATCCCACTGTTTATCGGAGGAGGATACATGGTCGACATTGAGAGGCTACTTTCATATATGTGTAGCGGGCCCTGTATAGCCATCGTAGGCGCAGCACCATCGACAGACATGGAGCTAAAAGGAGCTAAATCCATCAGACTGGGTATCTGCCTTCAAGATTGAAGCGCGAGCCTTGAGATAGCAAAAAGTTTACTCTGGGGAGATATGGTCCGTGGTCCCAGCATCGTCTTTGCGGTATGTCGGCGGCCCTGATCCGCGTGTATTCTCAAGCAAACGCTCAAGGGCGTGCTTGGGTACTAATATGCGTTTGCCGAGGCGAATGGTTGGAAGCTAACCTGATCTCGCCCAGGCATAGGCACTCGTCCGACTTACACCTAATAGTGTTCCAGCTTCCGCAACACTCAGTGTAAGCCGCTCACCTGCAGTCATGATTGTCTCTATTTGCACCCTACTTTCGTCCATTTAATGCCTCCTATTGACGAAGGTTGATATTTATGCTAAGTTATTATTATTGATTATCAGTATGTACTATCAAATATTATCCGTCAATATTATAATTAAATATCCGCCGCGGATAAGCAGATAAAGATAACAGGTGAAATTTGGCAAGAGGTAGGTTAATAACCGACCGTGAGAAAATCATTGTGGCTAAGGTGGCCTTAAGCCACCCCGAATGGTGTGCTAAGCAAGTCCAACAAGAGGTGCATAAGCAACTCGGATGCCAGAGGGATAACGAGGATCGCAAATGGCCAGGACTGAGCGCGATACAGAAGGAAATGACGAAAATCAGGAAACGAACCTCTTCCTTGGATACAGGTTTAGATCAGCCTTGGTCAATGGCTTCTCTTTTAGATTATCCGTTATCACCAGATGCTTTACCCTCGGTACTGAAAGCATGGGTTCATTATCAAGAAAGCTTCCCTGATTGGGATTGGGCTGCGCCTTTTTCTATTAGGCAGGCCAGGTGGGTTGCGAGGCTTTACCGCATTGTTAAAGATACGGACATAGGACTACTTACCAGCAAAGCTCGGCACTATAGCATGGTTGAACGTTGGGCCGAGTTATCGGGGGCAAAAATTATTGGCGATGGTTCGGATATAGAACTGTATGAGATATTAACCGGAGATAGAATCCCCGAAGGTTCTCTGCGACGTGAAAAAATAGTTTGGCGAAAACCGATAATATCCAGAACCTCTTCATCTCCTGAACTTGATGAAAACATTCCTTTTTGAGATCGCTGATCCCGAAAACCAGGATCAGCAAACGCAAAATCAATAGTACATATCTAATTGACGCACGGGAGGCTGATAATAAATGAGAGGTCATATAGTTAAACGGGGCAAGCGCAGTTACACAATTGTGGTGAGTTTGGGGACCAACCCAACCACGGGGAGGTCGAAGCAACAGTGGGTCAGTATCAGGGGCACAAAGAAGGACGCTGAAAAAAGATTGGCCGAAATCTTGCATCAGCTCGACAATGGCGATTTCATTAAGCCGACTAAGACACTGCTGTCTGAGTATCTTCAGAATTGGCTAATAACTTACGCCAAACCGAAACTTTCGCCGCGTGGATTTGAACGCTATGAAGGAATTATCAGGCGTTACCTTATCCCGGCACTCGGAAAAATCCCATTGACACACTTAAGACCTGAACACCTGCAACAGCACTATACTGAATGTCTAAACAACGGCCTAAACCCCAACACCGTAAAGTATCATCATGCGGTGGTTCATTTAGCGTTGCAGACGGCGGTCAAATGGCGCTTGGTTTTGCGCAATGTAGCCGATGCAGTAGAACCACCAAAGACACACCGCACCGAAATGCAAACGTGGAACGAAGAGGAAATAAAGCAGTTCCTTGAGGGTGCTCGTGGTAGTCCATATTATGCACTGTTTTATACAATCCTTTACACCGGGATGCGGCGGTCAGAAGTGTTAGCTTTGAGTTGGGGAGCTGTAGACCTTATATTGGGCCAAATTTATGTTAATAGAAGCCTGCATCACCTGAAGGACGGTAGATACGTATTTTCGGAACCTAAGTCAGCCACGAGTCGGCGAACCATATCATTGCCTCCTTCAGCATCGCTGGTACTTAAAGAACACCATGAGAGACAGAAGTTGGAGAGGATGATGACAGGTTCCCCCTTGACAGATACTGACTTGGTTTTTGGAACTACTGAAGGTAGTCCGTTGCGGCCTAATACGGTCACGCGGGCTTGGCAAATGCTGGCTGCGCGTATCGGTATCAAAGTCATACGGCTGCACGATGCTCGGCATACCCACGCTTCAATGATGCTCAAACAGGGCACACACCCTAAGATAGTTCAGGAAAGGTTAGGCCATTACAGTATACAGATGACCCTGGATACATATTCACACGTAGTGCCTGGCCTTCAAGAAGCTGCAGCGGTCGCTTTTGACAAACTACTCTCCACCACCCATGAAAACAAACCAGCTGAGACCTCTCATTAGCAAACCATTAGCAAAAATGGAATACCTACATTTTATGTAAATTGATTTAGCTACAAAAGTGGAGATGCAAGTGATATTGGTAGCGCATACCGGATTCGAACCGGTGATCTCTGCCTTGAGAGGGCAGCGTCCTAAACCCCTAGACGAATGCGCCACACGAAGCGTTAAATATTATATCAACGCCCCCTCGAAACGACAATTCAGTATTATTTAGGCCCCGAGCAGTAAAGGCTTATAATATTCCCTGTCCTGCAATTATCTATATCCGGCATGCGAGCGGATATAGGCTGAATGAAATAAGGAAGCTGGCTGGGGATCCAGGATTCGAACCTGGGCTCACGGATTCAGAGTCCGCTGTCCTACCGCTAGACTAATCCCCAGTGCGTCGAGATTATATCATCGGCACGTATTTCAGGGCAACCGGGTGGATATCATCGGGAATGCCGGACAAGCATCCGCCCCTTTCAACCTTATTGACACTTCCTGTAAAATAGTTGTAGTGAAAACCGAAGAAACGACGCACATCGTAATTGGGGAGCAGACTATGAAATTTACCTGGAAGCCCATTATGGCAGGCATACTCGACATTGTGGCAGGCGCCATCGGCATGGTCGGCGGCATTTACTTCGTGATGCTGAACTGGATATTCAATGCTATCAAGGAGGCCCTGCGCTTCAACCCCGAAATAGTACAGCCGGCAGTGATTCAGTGGGTGGAGCAGATGTTCTCCACATTATTCGCCGTACCGTTCGTTTTCGTTTTTATAGGTATTGTCTCAATCATCGGCGGCGTCTACGCACTGCAGAGGAGGATCTGGGTCTTCGCCCTGGCAGGGGCCATCGGTTCCTGCATAGCCTTTCCTTTCTTCGGGATTCCGTCGGTAATTATCACCTCTCTCGCAAAAGATGAGTTCAACTAAATTGGACCTGTCCCTTTAGGGCTACACATTGTCTGATTTACATGATATCCAATCGGCATTGGGAATAAACTTCCATAACCCTTCCCTTCTCCAGCAGGCATTTGTCCACACTTCCTATATAAATGAAAATGCGGGCGCCGATATGCGTGATAACCAGCGCATGGAATTTCTGGGCGACGCTGTGCTCACCATGGTATTTGCAGAGCTGCTTTACAGGGAATTCCCAAACCTGTCGGAAGGCAAGCTGACGGAGCTGCGCATATCGCTGGTGAGACAGGAAAAACTGGCCGAGAAAGCCACCACCCTCAAGCTGGGCGATTATCTGATACTGGGGAAGGGAGAGGACTCGTCAGGTGGGAGAGAGAGGCGCAATAACCTGGCCGATACCTTCGAAGCGCTGGTCGCTGCAATTTTCCTTGACCAGGGAATCGGCAAAGCCCGTGAATTCGTGCTGTCTAATTACAGGAAGGACATTTCCGCCATCAAAGCGGGAAAGCCCGTTCTTAACTATAAAGCCCTCCTGCAGGAATTAACACAGGCTAAATTTAAAACACTGCCGGCATATGAGATTGTAGAGGCCACCGGCCCCGACCACGACAAGGTATTCTGCGTGTCAGTCTCACTGGGAGAAATTGTGCTGGCCATCGGCTCGGGCAAGACAAGGAAAGTAGCCGAATCGGAGGCGGCGCGTATCGCCCTTGAGAAGTTGTCCCCGGATATGTGCCAGCAGGATTAGCCCGTATATTTTAAAACGACGATTTCCATCTGCTGAGGCAGAGCTTCCTTTTTTATCTCCACTTCGTTGGCGCTGAGGTTGCGAACATCACTCTTGCCCTTTATAAAATCCTCCACCCCATATTTCAGCCAACTGCATTGATCAGTCTTATAGTGCATGGGGATAACCATGCGTGGTTTAACTTGCTGGCAGATATTGCCCGCTGTATCGACACCGATTGTGAATACCTCTCCTATGGGGATAAGCAGGATATCAACCCGTCCCATTTTGTAGATTTCGTCTTTGCCCAAATCGTGGCCGAGGTCCCCCAGGTGGCAGACTTTAATCCCATCCACATCGAAACAAAAGATAGTATTGGCGCCCCGCTGGCTGCCTTTCGTATCGTCATGATATGAAGCGATCCCGCCGATGGATACATCCTTTATTGTCTTATTAATATGTCCTTTTAATATCTCCGGCTTTCCCGGTAGCGCCTCCGTGTTATTGTGGTCAAAATGATCGTGACTGACCGTAACCAGGTCGACAGGTTCTTTTACCTCGGCGTATTTCAGCCCGGAGCTCGAATCAGCGTGGAACGGGTCTGTGAGGAGCCTGACTCCCTGGTCCGATGTAATCAGGAAACATGAATGTCCCAGCCATTTAATCTTCACCGTTTTCCTCCACTATTTACTTAGATTTATCGCCAACCTTATCAAGGTCCTGGTACCAAAGCCGGTTGCCCCCTTAACCAGCACCCCCTTATCCTTTTCCGCCATGAACGGCCCGGCAATATCCATATGCAGCCAGGGTTTGCCGCCGGCAAATTCCTGCAAGAACAGCGCCGCTGTAATGGCGCCGGCATACCTCCCGCCGGAATTCTTTATATCGGCGATATCGCTCTTATTCAGCTCCTTATATTCTTCCGGTAAGGGCAGTTGCCACAGGTTTTCTCCGGCTTCCTTGCCCGCTTTAATGACTTTGTCGGCCAGCGCTTGATTATTGCTGAACACCCCGGCATAGAGATCGCCCAGCGCTACATGACAGGCCCCTGTCAACGTGGCAAGGTCGATCAGAGGTGAAAACCCCTTTTTTACAGCGTATGACAATGCATCGGAAAGAATGAGCCTCCCCTCTGCATCCGTATTGACCACTTCTATCGTCTTTCCGTTGGATGCTTTCAGCACATCCCCTGGCTTGAGCGCCCGTCCACCCGGCAGGTTTTCAGTAGCCGGCACAATGGCAGTCACATTTATCTTTAATCTGAGTTTGGCGACCGCTCTAATGGCGGCAATGACGGCGGCGGCGCCGGACATATCTCCCTTCATATCAGACATAAATTCCTGCGGCTTCAAAGAGATCCCGCCCGAATCGAAGGTTAACCCTTTGCCGATAAAACCAATGGTGTCTTTGGAGGCAGGGCCACCTTTGTAGGTTAGAACAATGAACTTGGGCGGCTGGCTGGTGCCCTGCGCCACGCCCAGTAAAGCACCCATGGCCTCTTTTTCCATCTGCTTACGGTCCATAATCAGGATATCGAGACCGCATTCCTCGGCCACTTTCTTAGCTATATCCGCCATATGGGTGGGAGTCATATGGTTGCCCGGCTCATTCACCATATCACGGGCCAGTATGGTTGCTTCGGCTATGATCCTGCCGGTCTCGGCCCCTCTTTTAACGTCCTTCAGATTCGAAGCGTCTTTATTCAGCAGAGTTAAATTATCAACATCGTGTCCGTTATCTTTTTTTGTGAAGTGTTTTTTAAATTTGTAAGCGCCCAGCATGCTCCCTTCGGCAACAGCTTCGGCTGCCGCCTCGGCGGACAGGCCGCCTGAGCCGGCCCCATGTAGTATGGTAGCTGCAGACTCGCAGTTGTGCCTGGCCAGTGCGCGTATAACCTCCGCCATAATATTGCGCACGGTATCGGTTTTAAAATCCTCCTTCTTTCCCAGCCCGGCAATAGCCACCAGCCTGGCAGGTATTTTCCCCAGGGTATGCAATACATGGACTTCGCTGGCTTTGCCCTTGAACTCTCCGGTCTTTATCAAGCCGCTGATGGCCCCTCCCAATGCAGCATCCACGGCAGCGGTGGCGCCGCCCGGTTTGGCAACTCCTTCAAACAGGTTCACGATTATAGCGTCGCATTTGACCTTGCTGATATCCCCTGTCTTTACTTCAAATTTCAATTCGTCCTCCCTGGTATAATATTATGTCAATTTGATAGCCGTAGTCTACCGCCTGTTATTTTATCGAAAACTAATCGATAATCAAACACGGCAGTACTATTTACTCCGTTAAATCTGAATTTTGCTTAAACGCCGATGTATATGGTATACTTGTAGAAAATGAACCTTTAAGTCAGCCCAGCGAGGCTGGCAAGGGAATGGTGAAGTAAATTCATCAGACTGCAAAATTCAGTTTTCACTTGTAACTGACCTCTTGCCAGCGCGGCGAGAGGTTTTTTTATGTCTGAAAAGATACTGCTTAACTCTTCCGATATCGAAAGGGCTCTTGTTCGTATCGCCCATGAGATACTGGAGCACAATAAGGGCGCAAAAAGCATCGCATTTGTGGGCATCAAAACTCGCGGTGTGCCCCTGGCCCAGCGCCTGGCCAAGATAATCCGCACTATGGAGCAGGTCGATATACCTGTCGGGTCCCTGGATATCACACTCTACCGCGATGATGTCACATCCCTGGGTTTCAAGCACGTCGTGCAGCAGACCTACCTGCCTTTCGACATAACCAACAAACAGGTGATCCTGGTAGACGACGTATTTTATACCGGCAGGAGCATCCGCGCAGCGCTGGATGCCTTAATGGACCTCGGCAGGCCGCAGACCATTCAACTTGCAGTCCTGATAGACCGGGGACACCGGGAGCTACCGATACGCGCCGATTTTGTAGGTAAAAACATACCTACAGCCCATAATGAAGAGATAAAGGTGTTCCTCAGCGAGGTGGACGCCGTAGATAAAGTGGCGGTCAGGAGGTTGGATGGAGAAAATAATGAGCCTAAATGAACCGAAACTGAGCATGGCCGGGCAGGAATCTTTACCCCCACTTTCCATCGGGTTATGGCGGCACAGGAATGTCCTCGACCTGGACGATTTCTCACCCGAGGAGATCACCCTGGTCTTTGAAATAGCCAACGGCATGATGGAAGTCCTGGCCCGCGAGGTAAAGAAAGTGCCCACGTTGCGCGGCAAGACCATCGCAACCCTGTTCTACGAACCAAGCACCAGGACCCGTGCTTCTTTCGAATTAGCGGCCAAATACATGGGCGCCGATACAATAAGCCTGGATGCGTCCAGAAGCAGCGTGGCCAAAGGAGAATCGCTCATAGATAGCCTGCGCACATTACAGGCTCTGGAAGTCGACACCATCATAATCCGGCACCCCTGCTCTGGCGCACCCTATATCGCCGTACGGCACCTTCAAACCAGCATTATCAATGCCGGCGACGGCTGCCACGCGCACCCCTCCCAAGGTCTACTGGACCTCTACACGATTAAAAGACAGCTCGGCGATCTGAAAGGACGCAAGGTGGTGATCATCGGGGACATTATGCACAGCAGGGTTGCCAGATCCAACATCTGGGGCATGCGCTCTACCGGCCTGCATGTGGTGCTCTGCGCCCCGAAGACATTAATACCCCAGGGTATGCCTGAAATGCTTGATAAATGCGGGCTTGACCATGTCACTATTGAACACAACCTCGACCAGGCTCTGGAAGGGGCAGACGTCATCATGCCGCTCAGGCTGCAAAAGGAGCGGCAGCAGAGCGGGTTCATATCCTCGATCCGCGAATATATAAGGCTCTACCAGGTCAACAGTGAGCGGTTAAAGAAAACCAGACCCGATGCCATAGTGATGCATCCCGGACCCATGAATGAAGGCGTTGAGATCAGCCACGATGTAGCCTACAGCAGCAGTTCCCTCATCGAACAACAGGTTACCAATGGGGTGGCGATACGCATGGCACTTCTCTATCTGGTGGCGGGGGTGAAAAACCAATGATATCCAGGTCTATCTTGATTAAAAACGCCCGTGTTATCGATCCCTCGCAGAGCATCGATGAAAAAATGGACATCTTAATAGAAGACGGGCTTATAAAATCGTCCGGTGCAAATTTAAAGGCATCTGCAGCGGTTACCATCCAGGCCGATGGTTTGGTGGCCTGCCCCGGCTTCATCGACCTTCACTGCCATCTCAGGGAGCCGGGGTTCGAAGAGAAAGAGACTATAGCCAGCGGAGCGGCAGCCGCTATTCGCGGAGGATACACCACCATATGCTGCATGCCCAATACCAATCCACCGCTGGATAGCGCGGCAACCGTCGATTTCGTTCGAAAAACAGCCGCCTCCCAGGCGCCGCAGATAACCGTTTTACCGGTCGGCTGCATCACCAAGGGCAGGGCGGGCAAGGAGCTGACCGATATGTCGGAGCTGGCAGATGCCGGCTGCGTCGCCTTCAGTGACGACGGCAGCCCGGTCAGCAGCTCTCAACTGATGCTGCTGGCAATGCGCTACGCTGCCGGATTGGAGATTCCCATAATAGATCACTGTGAGGACCTCGACCTATCCCGGGGAGGCCATCTTCACGAAGGTTGGGTAGCAGCCCGGCTGGGCATAAAAGGGATCCCGGCGGCGGCCGAAGAATCTATGGTTGCACGCGATATCGCCCTGGCAGAGATGACGGGCGCTACGTTGCACCTGACCCATATAAGCACCCGGGGTTCAGTGGAAATTATCAGGTCGGCCATGGCCAGGGGAGTGAAAGTAAGCGCCGATGCCACGCCACATCACATCACGCTTACAGAGGAGCGCATAATTGAGTCACCGGCGGAACCGGGCGTTCCGCTGATATACGATACCAATGCCAAGGTCAACCCCCCCCTCAGGACTGCATCCGATATCGAAGCCCTGATACAGGGCATCAATGACAGGACCATCACCTCGGTCTCTACTGATCATGCGCCCCATGCCAGAGAGGATAAGCTTTGCGAGTTCGAACTAGCGGCCTTCGGCATAAGCGGATTCGAAACCGCTTTCGCCGCCCTGATGACGCTTGTTCATTCGGGAAAGATCAAATTAAATACCTTGATAGCCCTCCTGACTTGCGGGCCGGCGTCCGTCCTGCAGCAGGGATACGGCATCACAGGAACCCTCAAGGCCGGATCACGCGCGGACGTTGCACTGCTGGATATATCCAGGGAATGGACTCTGGATGAGGCCAACATGCTGTCTAAGGGCAAGAACACGCCCTTCAAGGGTCAGCAATTCAAGGGTATGGTTGCAGGTACAATTCATGCGGGCGAGATAGCCTACATCGATAAATCGGTAAGGATATCCAAATGACAAATTCAAAGAATGCCGTCCTGGTACTAGAGGACGGGACATTTTACGAAGGCACATCGTTCGGAGCAGCAGCAACTACGCCCGGCGAGATCGTATTCATCACCAGCATGACCGGTTACCAGGAAATGCTGACGGACCCGTCTTTCGCCGGACAAATAGTAGTGCCCACCTACCCGCTGATCGGCAACTACGGCATAAACGATTCGGACTTTGAGTCCTGCAAGATACAGGTCCGGGGCTTTGTAGTCCGTGAATACTGCGAGGTGCCCAGCCACTGGCAAAAGAAAACCACTCTGGATGAGTATCTTAAAGCCAGTAGCATACCTGGCCTGAGCGGTATAGATACGCGCAGCCTGACCAGGCACATACGTTCGCTGGGCGTAATGATGGGTATGATATCCAGCGAGCTTACGGTGGCCGAGTGCATAAGCGAGCTGAAGAAGATCCCCACCTACGGCGTGACCGACTTCGTTCGTGAGGTAACTACCCACCATAAATATGCCTGGGCTACCAATGATGACCGGCCCCTAAAGTTCAAAGTTGCCATAGTTGATACGGGGCTGCGCTATAACATAGCTCGCATACTGGCTGGGCTGGGCTGCTCGGTCACAGTGCTTCCTGCCGCAACGCCGCCCGCAGATATATTGAAACTCAAGCCCGACGGAATAGTGCTTTCGCCGGGACCGGGCGATCCGGCCCTGCTGGGAGATATTATCGGGAATATTAAAGAGCTGCTGGGCAAAGTACCTATCATGGGCATTTGCCTGGGCCATCAACTGATAGGCCGAGCGCTTGGCGCCGACACATTTAAGCTCAAATTCGGCCACCGAGGAGCCAACCATCCCGTACGCGATCTTGAAACAGGACGCATCCATATAACAACCCAGAACCACGGCTATGCCATTGCCCTGGAAACGCTCAAGGGCGGTCTGGAAGTTAGCCATCTCAACTTGAACGACGGCACGGTCGAAGGGCTGCGCCACAATAAGTTGCCGATCATCTCCATCCAGTATCATTCCGAAGGGTCTCCCGGGCCGCAGGACAATATTTATCTGTTTGAGCGGTTCCTGGATATGTTAAAAGAAAGGAAATAGATTAAATGACTAAACCTTCCAAGGTCCTGGTTATCGGGTCGGGGCCCATCATAATCGGGCAGGCCGCCGAATTCGACTATGCCGGTACGCAGGCCTGCAAATCGCTACGCGAAGAGGGTATCATCACCGTGCTGGTAAATTCCAACCCGGCCACGATCATGACAGACCAGGGCATAGCCGATATCGTCTATATCGAGCCGCTCACCGTCGACGTTGTCAGCAGGATCATTGCCAGCGAAAGGCCGGACGGGCTGCTGCCAACCCTTGGAGGCCAGACGGGTCTCAACCTGGCCGTCGAACTGGCCGATGCCGGAATTTTGGAAAAGTACAATGTGCGAATGCTTGGCACGCCTCTGGAAAGTATAAAGCAGGCTGAGGAGCGTTCTCTCTTCAAAAAGCTCATACAGGATATCGGCGAACCTATCCCGGAAAGCACCACTGTCAGCTCGGTAGAAGAGGCCGTTAAATTCTCGAAGGAGATAGGACTACCGCTGATCATCCGTCCTTCCTTCACGTTGGGAGGCACGGGAGGCGGCATCGCCCGGACCACGGATGAGTTGAAAAGCATTGTTACCAATGGCCTGGCCTCGAGTATGACGCATCAGGTCCTGGTTGAGCGCTGCCTGTTCGGCTGGAAAGAGCTGGAATATGAAGTCATGAGGGATGCCGCCAACAACTGCATCACCATCTGCAATATGGAGAATATAGACCCCATGGGAATCCATACCGGCGACAGTATCGTTGTGGCTCCCAGCCAGACACTGACCGATAAAGAGTACCAGATGTTGAGAAGCGCCAGCCTCAAGATCATCCGGGCGCTGGGCATAGAGGGCGGCTGTAATATCCAGTTCGCATTAACCCCCAGCCCGCTAGTGGCTTCTAAATGGGCGCCCGACCAGCTAAACGTGAAGCAAAGCGAGTATTACGTCATAGAAGTTAATCCCCGGGTTAGCCGAAGTTCGGCTCTGGCAAGTAAAGCTACGGGATATCCTATAGCAAGGGTAGCCGCCAAGATAGCGGCGGGAAAACGATTGGACGAGATCCCCAATAAGGTGACCGGCAAAACCATGGCGGCCTTCGAACCGGCCCTCGACTACTGCGTGGTCAAGATACCCAGGTGGCCCTTTGATAAATTCATAACAGGGGACCGCAGCCTGGGAACTCAGATGAAAGCTACCGGCGAGGTTATGGCCATCGACCGCTGCTTCGAAGCGGCGCTGCAGAAGGCCATACGCTCACTTGAATTCGGTAAGAAATCGCTGCTTTGGGAAAGCGCCGACTGGGGCAAAGACGGCACGCTCGATTCATACCCCCTGTATCCCAATGACCTGAGGCTATGGGCCATCATGGCTGCACTCCGACGCGGAAAATCGGTAGAGGATATTTCGGTATATACCGGCATCGAGCCGTGGTTCATTTTTAAAGCCAGGAATATTGTAGATATGGAAAAGAGGCTGCTGGCCGAGCCGCTCAGCCGGAACCTGCTTCTGGAGGCCAAGCGCCTGGGCTTCTCCGACTCCCAGGTAGGCACGCTGGCGGACCGCCTGCCGGACCAGGTGAGGGACCAAAGGGAGGAATGGCAACTACGCCCTGTTTACAAAATGGTGGATACCTGCGCTGCAGAGTTCGATGCCGAAACACCTTATTTCTACAGCACCTACGAGGAAGAAAATGAAGCCGAACCACTGGATACCCAGAAGGCGCTGGTCATCGGCAGCGGGCCCATCCGCATCGGCCAGGGTATCGAGTTCGACTACTGTAGCGTTCATTCGGCCTGGGCCCTGCAGGAAGCCGGCTATAAAAGCATCATGGTCAACTCTAATCCGGAAACCGTTTCCACCGACTTCGATACCAGTGACAGGCTTTATTTCGAGGCTCTGGATGATGAGAGCGTTAGAAATATAATTCAAAATGAATCTACCCTGGGCAACCGCTCCATCAATTGCCCAGCCATAGTTCAGTTTGGCGGTCAGACGGCCATCAACCTGGCAGAACCACTGGCTTCGAACGGACTTTCCATCATAGGATCGAGCGCCGAAGCCATCGATATAGCGGAGGACCGGCGCAGATTTGAGAGCTTTTTGAACGGGTTGGGCATTCCCCAGCCGCCAGGGGCAGGCATTACATCAGTTAAAGAGGCGCTGAACACCGCCGCTATGCTGAAATATCCTGTATTGGTCAGGCCAAGCTATGTGCTGGGTGGCCAGGCCATGGAGATCGTGGCCAGCGATGAAGAGCTGATCAAATACATGAACCGCGCGCTGGACCTCGGCAGCAAGCATCCCGTCCTGATCGACAAATACTTCGAAGGCAAGGAAGTTGAGGTAGATGCTATCTGCGACGGCACGGATGTGCTGATTCCAGGGATCATGGAACATATCGAGAGGGCGGGGGTGCACAGTGGCGATTCCATAGCTGTATACCCCGGGCTTAACCTGACAATGAGGGAAGTCGATACGCTGGTAGACTACACCATCCGGATGGCGCTGGGGCTCAAGGTCAGGGGGCTGATGAACGTACAGTTCGTAATCATGCCCGGCGAGCATCATGAAGAATCGTCCGTCTATGTTATAGAAGTTAATCCCCGCGCCAGCAGGACCATCCCCTTCATCTCAAAGGTAACGGGCATACCTATGGTTCGCCTGGCGACCAAGGTGATGCTTGGCATAAGTTTAAAAGAGCAAGGGTATGGCACCGGACTTTACAGGAAACGCAGACTGGTTGGCATTAAGGCCCCGGTTTTCTCCATGTCTAAGCTGACCGGAGTTGATACTTATCTGGGTCCTGAAATGAAGTCGACCGGAGAAGTGATGGGCATAGATCATAACTTTGAGGCAGCGATGGCCAAAGCCCTCATGGCTGCCGGACTGATCCTACCTCCCAAAGGCAACCTGCTTTTCAGCATCGCCGATAAAAATAAGAACGAGGCCTTGCCGATCATTTCCGGTTTCTTTTCGCAGGGCTATCACCTGTATGCCACAGAAGGAACTGCAGTCATGATTAAAAGCCATGGGATGGAGGTGACAGCCATTGAGAAAAAGCTCAGCGAAGGCAGCCCGGATATCATCGATATTATTAATAGCGGGACAATAGTCGGCATAGTCAACACCATCACGGGTGGACGCGTTGCCCTGCAGGACGGTTTCCATATACGCCGGACCGCAGTTGAAAGAAGGATACCCTGCTTTACTTCGCTGGATACTGCCAGAGCAGCATTGAGAGCATTGACGCGCAGCAAAGGAACATATAATGTTAAACCTCTATCCGATTATTTGGGTTAGATTATTAAGGGACTGTTAAATCAATTGAAACAGACTAAAGGTAGAGTCTTATACAATCAAGAGTTGTTGCGCTATAGTGTCTTATACAATAAGGAGTTATTGCGCTACCAGGAGGCCTCCTTTTTCCTTATGGACGTCCAGTCGCCGGGACTTGCGTTAGGTAGCAAACCGGGGCAGTTTTTCATGCTACAATGTGGCGGCGATATGGTCCTGCGGCGGCCAATAAGCATACACACTGTTAAGGGCTCCGATATTGTAAGCCTGCTTATCGCCCCGCCGATCGATGGCCGGCCAGCGCATAAAAGCGGCGCCCGACAACTTTGCGAGCTTAGAGAGGGCGCTGAGTTGGATTTGATCGGCCCCCTGGGAAACGGATTTAATATGGATTCAAATTCTAAGAACATATTGATTGCGGCAGGCGGCATCGGGATAGCGCCTTTGAAATTCTTGGCTGAAACAGCGCTGTCTTCCGGGAAAAAAGTCACCCTATTGATCGGCGCTCGCACTAAGTCCGGTTTGTACCCGCAAAGCCTGCTGCCGAAAGGGGCGGATACAGTTTTTGCTACAGACGACGGAAGCTACGGAAAGAAAGGCTCGGTGGCTGAGCTGATCCCGGAGTATTTAACTAAGGTCGACCAGGTTTTTGCTTGCGGCCCCCAGGCCATGTATGAAACAATGCAAAGGCATATGAATAGCTGGCCGGTCGAGAGACCTGTCCAGGTTTCACTTGAAGTTCGCATGGGCTGTGGCGTAGGCGCCTGCTACTCATGCAGCATACGCACCAGGCAGAGCATGAAGCGCGTCTGCAAAGAGGGACCGGTATTTGATATAAACGATATAATATGGCAGGAGGTCAGGATATGACAGTCAGTTGCAAAAGGATCCAAATCGATACACAGGGGCAGGGCGAAATATTAAACGTTACATCCGAAATCGCCAGGGAAGTCAACAATTCCGGCGTTAATGACGGTACCGTAACCGTTTTTATACCCGGCTCCACGGCCGGTGTATCTACTATCGAGTTCGAACCCGGCCTGGTGATGGATATGAAGGCTATGTGGGAGCGCATCATTCCTTCAAATATAAGCTACGAACACAACAAGGCCTGGGGCGACGGCAACGGCCACGCACACGTGAGGGCTTCACTGCTCAGCCCGTCGATTACCGTTCCTTTTGTTCATAAAAGGCTGACGCTCGGAACCTGGCAGCAGATAGTAATCCTGGATTTCGACGTAAGGCCGCGATCGCGTGAAATCATCCTTCAGATTATGGGAGAATAATAATAAGAGTAGCAGTCATTTTTATGACAGGAGGTTTATATGCCTAATGCACAATCACTGGCTATGACATTGTTCGCCATTTTGGGCTTCTGCGTTATGCTTGCTCTGGGTGCATTCATCGGCAAGAAGATCACACCGGGTAAACTGGTCACGTTTGCCGGGGTGCTGGCGCTGATAGCAGTGGTCTGTTTTACTGTCTATGCCGCCTACTATTTTATTGCCCGTGCGAGCTGATATCTAATATGTTATTGTATTTGTAGCATGATCCAGAGCTTTCGATGCCCGGTCTGTGGTAATTTCAATGCTTTAGGTGAACCTGTTTGCACCAATTGCAGGCAAGGCTTCTCTTACAACTGCCCGGTCTGCGGCAGCCTCATAAACAACCGCTACTCCAATTGCCCGACCTGCGGCACGGCATTCATCTGGAGCTTACAAATAGAACAGTCCCTGCAGTCAGTAAAAATGATGCGCGCTCCGCCGATCAACCCGATACGGCAGGATACCAGTCCTCCCAGGGTAATTATCATGCAGACCGATGTGAGTACCAGCATAATACACAGGCCGATTTTCTGGATTGCCCTGATTGTCATATGTATTGTGATCATCGCAGCGCTTCTGTTTATTGACTCGCTGATTAATTCTTCGCGATAATGAATAACTTAAGAGGAGGTTACCATGCCGGACCCTAAAACGGCGACCTACATCTTCGCTATTGTGCTTTTATCCTGTCTTGTGCTTTCACTCGGTGGCTTTCTCGGTAGGAAATTCGAGGTTTTCCGGATAGTGATATTTGCTGCTGCCGTGGCGCTGGTTACTATTGTTGTATTCGCTATCTATTTTGCTTATCTGGGAATCGCCGGCAAGTTATAATTTCTTACTTTCCATTTAGTGGATAATCTCTCTCGCGAAGATTAATTAAATTACCGTTCTATAGTACATATTAACATGACTAAAAGAGGGCTAACGGATGCTTTGCTGGTCCTGCTGCTGGTGATAACAGCCGCATCCTGTTCTCAATCAAAGAAACAGATACAGGCCGACCAGATGGCTACCGTTACCCGTGGCGACCTCATGATCTCTATAACTTCGGACGGTAACCTTAATATGCCCAACGAAGCTTACTTAAAGTTCGGCCTTCCGGGCACCGTTAAGGAAATCCGCGTGGATAAGGGCGATGTAGTAAAGGCCGGAACCTTGCTGGCCACACTCGACGATACAACGGAGGTGCTGGCAGTTAAAGCGCAACAATACCTTGTAGAACAGACCATCAATAATGTGATGCAAAACTGCTGCGGAGGCCGTTATCCGACGTTTTACAGCCTGGCTACCGGGCTGATGCGTTTCGAACAGGCACAGGATGAAATCAAGCAGGCCGGTATATACCTTTCTGAAAACAATTCTTACGAAGCCGCCAGCAGCCTTTCATTGGCTAAATACGATCTGTCGGCTGCAAGATCGGTATACGCAGATCCGAAGCTGGATACAATCCAGACGCAATATAACGATTTACAGCAGCCCATGCCTGCTTTCCCCGAACTTACCCAGATCACTGCACTTCTGGACACCAGGATCGAAAAGCTGGATGGGATTCAGAAACTACTGGAAACAGGCGATTATACGGCGGCCGTCGATGCTATAGATGCCCTCATTTCTGGCCTCGATGATGTGCATACCATTGTGAAGAGCAATTCTCGTCTGCCTGGAGCATATACTTACCCCGATACCTCAACTTCACTGGCCATCTCCCGTCAGGTGCTCGACTCGCTCTCTGAGATAGAAAGCATGTTGTACGATGATAATCTGGACCGGGTTAAAGTATCAGAAAAACTGCGCATGGCAGAGCACGACCTGCTTATGAGCAACATGATACTGAATGAAAGTGAGACAGTTTACCGGTCGGGCCTCAGCCCCCAGACCCTACGTGCCTACAATCTGAATATAGAAACGGCCATGATCAACCTTGATCAGGCCAAGCAGGACCTGCTTAAAACCGAAATACTGGCTCCCTTCGATGGGACAGTAGTGGATGTACCAGTCAAAGTTAATGACCAACTTTCGCAGTTCGACTATTCATCCAAGCCTGTCGTCCATTTGGTCGATACCAAAACCATCAAGATGATCGGCACCGTAGACGAAGTTGATATATCCGGCGTTAAGGTCGGCCAGGAGGCCATAATCAGTATCGATGCATTCCCCGGACGCAAAGTAACCGGCAAAGTAAGCTTCATATCCCCCTTTGGCGACCTCATAGCTGGCGAGGTCGACTTCCCCGTAGAAATTTATCTGGATCCCACCGAGGGCCTGGAGTTAAAAGGGACCCTCACGGCCACAGCCGAGATAGTTACGGGAAAACGTGAGAACGTGTTGGTAGTGCCCAACCGGGCTTTAAGGGGCCCAACCGGAAATCTAACCGTCACCGTCGTTACAGATCCCGATAAAGGTATCACAGAAAAAAGGAGCGTGAGTATCGGCCTGCAAAATAAGACATCGACGGAGGTCGTGTCCGGCCTTAAAGAAGGTGAGAAGATCCTCATCCAGGATTGAACCTGAAAGCGAACCTATTTGCCGCTGACTAGGGAAAGGAACTCGGCACGCGTTACAGCTCGTTTTTCAAAGATGCCACGCATGGCGGAAGTAACCACATTGCTGCCCGGCTTCTTAATCCCGCGCATAGTCATGCACAGATGCTCCGCCTGAATAATCACACCCACGCCATCCGGCTTTAATGAGTGCATAATCACGTCTGCGATTTGCTTGGTCATCTTCTCCTGGAGCTGTAGCCGCCTCGAGAATATCTCGACCACCCTGGCCAGCTTGCTTACCCCAACTACCCATCCATTAGCGTTGGGTATATACCCGATATCTACCACCCCATAGAAAGGTAGAAAGTGGTGCTCGCACATGGAATAAAATGGTATGTCTCTTACAATCACCATCTCGTGATGCCCGGCTGAAAATCCCGTCGACAGTACTTCGCCCGCATCCATGCTGATGCCGGAGAAAAGCTCAGTGTACATTTCGGACAACCGCTGCGGCGTATCCACCAGGCCTTCCCGCTTAGGATCATCCCCTATGGCCTTGATAATCTCCTGTACTGATTTCTTGATTTTATCTGCGTCCAACATTATGTCTATCTATTTACCACTGTTTGAATCAGTGCTTCCCGTATTTCTCCCTGTCATAAACCCGTACGCTTCCCCTGTCTCCCGAACAATAGGTCTCGCCACCAAGGTAAAGCGCTGGCCTGATCAGGTTCAGGTCCAGTATGCCATTTTCCTTGAATACATCCCTTGCCATATGCACGGCTACTATCTCTCCGATTATCCAAGCGTGGTCGCCAAAAATCCGGTTGTCGATAATCTTGCATTCATAGGCAGCGTAAGCGTCCTTTAATATCGGCACATCGGTCTTGATCGGCTGATCTTCGGCCAAGTTGAACTGTGTAAATTTATCGGTAAAGCTTCCGCTGCTACCCCCGACCTCTGCAATATTTTCAGCCTTCTCATAAGGCATGAAGTTGATGGCGAATTGCCGGCTATCTGATATCATACGATAAGTATAGCGCTTCGGCGCTACCGCTATGCCATACAGCGCCGGTTTAAAGGATACTGGGCAATGCCAGGCCACAGCCATAGCATTCTTCCTGCCGTTGCTGTTAACCGTGACAATAGTAGCGACCCGGGGATAGTGTTGATAGAATTCTCCTGCATTCTCCGCAACACCCTTCAACATGGCAATCCTCCTCTGCGAATAGGATACCTATTTTTTCAGGCCGAGATGTTTTTCAATCACTTCCAGGTCAGCCGGCAGTTCGGGGAAGGGTTCAACGTACTTGGTGGGGATATCCGGGTCCTTGAGGCCGTTGCCGGTAACTATGCAGACTATCTTCTTTCCCTTGAAGTTTTTGCCCTGCCTAACCAGCTTGACCAGTCCCGCCAGGGGCGCAGCCGATGCCGGCTCGCCGAACACACCCTCTTTAGATGCCATAAGCTTATAGGCTGCCAGTATCTCATCGTCGGTAACGCTTTCAATGACGCCTCCCGATTCATCCCTGGCTGCCACAGCACCCTTCCAGCTTGCAGGATTGCCTATGCGAATAGCAGTGGCAATGGTCTGCGGACTTTCGATAATCATGTTATTTACTATGGGTGCAGCCCCTACCGCCTGAAAACCCATCATAACAGGAGTCCGATCGACTTTGCCATTGCTCTTCCATTCCTTAAAACCTTTCCAGTAGGCGGTTATGTTGCCGGCATTGCCCACGGGTATGAAAAGGTAGTCAGGCACGCTGCCCAAATCGTCAATTATCTCAAAGGAGGACGTCTTTTGTCCCTCAATGCGGAAAGGGTTGAGCGAATTTACCAGGGTTATGGGATATTTATCGGCCAGGATGCGGGTGACTTTAAGCGCCTGGTCGAAGTTCCCTTCGATGGATATTATCTCAGCACCGTAGGCGATGGCCTGGGCCATTTTACCCATAGCTATCTTACCCTTCGGTACCAAGATTAGGACTTTGAGTCCGAAGCGGGCACCGTAAGCCGCAGCGGAAGCGCTGGTATTGCCGGTCGAAGCGCAGATGGCCTGTTTGCTGCCATCTTCAATGGCTTTGGCCATGGCCATAACCATGCCCCGGTCTTTAAACGATCCTGTGGGATTGCAGCCCTCCAGCTTAAAGTATAGTTCCCCGACACCCAATTCCCGAGCCAGGTTTACAGATTTTACAAGTGGAGTATCGCCCTCGCCCAATGAGATCATGGGCGTTTTGGAAGTGATGGGCAGGTACTCCTTATGCCGATGCAAAACTCCTCTGATCATGGTTAAATAGCCTCTATCCTGATAAAATTGCTGATTTCTTTAACTACCTTCAGTTTGTTGAGCGTCTTCATAGCTTTCTGCACTGCACTCTCACGGGCCTTGTGGGTCATGATTACGATCTCTGCCGTCTTGTTGGACGGGTCCGACTCCTGCTGCATAACGGAGGAGATACTTATGGACTGGCTACCCATAACGCTTGCGATCTGCGCCAGCACACCGGCCTGGTCCAGTACACTCATCCTGAAATAGTAACGGGTCTCGATATCCGCCATAGACTTAATTCCCGAAGTTTTCTCCGGGACAAACTTGGGAGCGTTATCACGCCGTGTATTAATATTCTGTGCTATATTTATGACATCGGCAATCACAGCGCTGGAAGTAGCCGAAGGTCCGGCGCCCTGGCCGTAGAAAAGTACGTTGCCCACAAGATCACCGCTCACATAGATGGCATTGTAAACGCCGTCGACCTTGGCCAGCAGCGATTCGGCCGGAATAAGAACAGGGTGCACCCTGGCCTCTACCAGGCTGTTTGACCGCTTGGCGATAGCCAGCAGCTTTATGGCATAGCCGAACTGTGCGGCATAGCGGAAATCACGCGATTTCAGTTTGGCTATCCCTTCGAAATAGATCTCATCAAAATTTACGTCCATATCAAATCCCAGCGACGTAAGTATGGCCAGCTTATATGCGGCATCCAGCCCGCCTATATCGTTGGCCGGGTTGGCCTCGGCATACCCCAGCTTTTGAGCCTGTTTTAGGGCGATGCCGAAATCTATCTTGTCGTGCGCCATCTTGCTGAGTATATAATTTGTTGTGCCATTAACGATGGCGTAGATAGCCTGTATATCATTGGCCACCAGATCACGCTGAAACGGTGAGATAAGCGGTATACCACCCCCGACGCTGGCTTCAAAACGCAGCCCGGCGTGATGCTTCTGCGCTATAGAAAGCAACTCGGCGCCATGTTTGGCCATGACCTCTTTGTTGGCCGTTACTACATGCTTACCTTTTGACAGGGCTTCTTTGATATAGTCGTAGGCCGGATATTCGCCCCCGATCAATTCAATGATAATATCGATATCATCGCTATCAACAGCCTTCTTATAGTTGGTGGTAAATATCTCCGGATCGAGATCGAGGGTGCCATGCCTTGCCCTATCCTTTTCAACGACCCTCTTAAGAGCCAGCGGGCTGCCAGCCTGGCGGGCCAATGTTTTCTTTTTGGCCGTAAGCACCCGGGCCACGCCGCTGCCGATCGTGCCTATACCCAGCAAAGCTATATTGATGGTCCGCTTTTTAACCAAAGTCTATTGACCCCTATCCTTGGTAACTTTGTCTACGGCGAAGTCTTTCTGGTTCTGGTCCAGAAGGTTCACTATCTTGGCTTCCTTCATAAGCCCCTGCACCCAGGTATCAAGGCAGTCTGAGGCGATGGATTGCTTTACGCTCTCATCCAGGGGACGATCGGACTGTTTGTTCAAGACCTCAACCAGCCAGTAGCCACCTTTGGTAGTAATACTTTGATCGCGCAGCACATCGCTTATCTTATTGGGTTCCAAGGTGGTCACTATACGCTCGATGGAACCCTTATTGGTGGCTGCTCCCGGCTGAATCCAACCCAGGTCGCCGCCGTTATCTTTACTACCATCATCCTGAGAGTATTGCTTGGCCAGCACATCCCAGCTCTCGCCGTTCAGCAGTTTGGTTCTTACGGCATCAGCATCATCTTTCAAAGAGAGCAGGATAGCCCGGGCATGTACGCCTTTTGCATCGTCCTTCTCCAATACTTCGACCACCCAATAGCCGAACGACTTCTTCAAATTGGGATCCCATATGGGATCGCTTACCTTCTTGGGGTCGAGCGTAAAGATGACGTCCTTCAATATCGTATTTTGCAGGTTGCCCAGTCCATAGCTTTCATAACCTTTAGCTATCCAACCCAGGTAACCGCCTTTACCCTGAGTTACGGGATCCATTGAGAGCATAGTAGCCGATTGGGTAAAATTCTCGCCCATGCCTGAGTTCAATTTCTGCTGCCTGTCCAGAGCCAGGTTTTCAGCTTCCAGGGCCATAGCCTCAACCTCAACCTGTTCTGCCGTTTTAGGCACGTTGGGATAACACTGCTGGTCCATATATTTTCTGGCCATGACCCTGGCAATAGCAAAATCACGTGTAACCTGACTGGGCGTAGCCTTCGCTTGCTCGAGATCTTTACTTATCTCGTCATCACTTGCAGTTATGCCCAGGGCGGGCGCCTTTTCCTTGATCAGCTCGGTCTGTTCTATAGTCACCGCAGTGGAATCCGGATAGTATTTGATCATATCGGGGGTCGCCCCCCCTGACATAACTTCCATGGTTTTAATGTAATAGTCCATGTTAAAAGATGTGTCATTGACCTTGATCACGGTTTTCTCGTACGGCATTACCTGCTCGCTATAAATACCGTATGCAATGATGCCCGCAATAACGATTACAACCGCTATTGTAGCGATGGTAATGAGGCGTGAAAGCCTTTCTTGCTTCTTCCATTTTGAAATCTGGTGCTTGGTGGGGGCTTTTTCAACTTTTTCTTTACGATGTTTTCCAGCCAATTCAGAAACCTCTCGTTAACAGAATAAAATTGAGGCAACTCACATTGCCCGCAATCGCCCAATATGATAACATATTTTCGCCGTATAGACACCGGGGTGTAGCGCAGCCTGGTAGCGCACCTGAATGGGGTTCAGGTGGTCGTCGGTTCAAATCCGACCACCCCGACCAGTTAAAATTCTGCACAATTCCACGCATTTTCAGTTCCTTATCAATCTTTTGCATCACTCAGATAGAGGTGCAATAATGTTATTTGATCAGCACCGAATATAATAGCTGGTGAAGCGCGTCCACTATTTAGGGATGAGGTTGAATAATGGATATAAAAGCCGGTCATTTTGAGCGACCTATCGAGCGCAATATAGCCATGGAGCTGGTACGTGTCACCGAAGCGGCAGCCCTGGGTGCAGCCCGCTTCCTGGGCAGGGGGGATAAAAACCTCGTGGACCAGGCAGCAGTAACAGCCATGCGCTATACCCTGGGCTACGTGCGTATGGATGGAATCGTAGTCATCGGAGAGGGAGAGAAAGACCATGCCCCCATGCTGTATATAGGGGAGCACATAGGCGACGGCTCCGAGTTGAAAGTTGATATAGCCGTTGACCCGATCGACGGTACAAGGCTAGTGGCCAGAGGCCTGCCCGGCGCCATTGCCGTGGTAGCTCTCTCAGCCAGGGGCACCATGCATTTCCCCAGACAATTTTATTATATGAACAAGATCGTCACCGGACCCGAGGCCAAGGACCGCATCGATATAAACGCCTCGGTCGATGAGAACCTGAAAAATATAGCGGATGCCAAGAAAAAGAGGATATCCGAAGTCACGGTGGTCGTCCTGGATAGGCCGCGCCATGAACGGCTTCTGGAAGAAATCAGGAGAGCGGGTGCCCGGATCAAATTGATTACGGACGGTGATGTGGCGGCCAGCATCGAAGCAGCCCTCCCAGAAAGGGAAGTCGATGTTCTGATGGGCATCGGCGGCACACCTGAAGGGGTACTCTCGGCTGCAGCCCTGCGCTGCATCGGTGGAGGTATCCAGTGTAAAGCCTGGCCACGCGATGACAGTGAGAGAAAAAGCTGCTTGGCAGCAGGGGTTAATGTTGATAGGGTCTACAAGACTGAAGACCTTATCAGTAGCGATGATGTGTTTTTTGCAGCCACCGGTGTAAGCAGTGGCGAGCTGCTCAAGGGAGTACGCTATTTCGGAGGTGGGGCTTTCACGGAATCTATCGAGATGCGCGGTCGGTCAGGCACCGTCCGCTGGATTGATTCCCGCCACAATTTTGAGAGGCTGGATAAGCTAAGTTTCCTCGAGATCCATTAAAATAAACACAATACCAGGAAAGGAGGTCAATCAACATGACACATGCAAGGCCGAATGACGTTCATATCGCAGTACGCATTACCCTCCCGGATGAGGAGCCCAGCAAAGTAGCCAATAAGTCACTGGATATTAAGAAAAAGATCGAGGACATACTCAAAAAAGAGAAAGTCGAATATTTTGAGGTCGTCCTGGAAAGCATCCAAAAGAGCAGGTAATCTTTGCCCAACTTTGTAAACCGGCCCTATTTTACCGCTTCTGCCCTAACTAATCGAGGTGCTAAATCATATTGCTCAGACCCTAATTCAGGTTTCATTTCGTAACAATCAACCTCGGCGGGTAAGTGCCGCTCAGGCTCCAAATGAACTTACCATCTTTATAAAGATCCCGGTAATACCCCCGCGTGCTGGATTCCCCTGTTGCATAGCCTCCTTGGATCGAAAGATATGGCCTGATACTGACTCGACGAAGCAATCCTGGAAGAGCAACTCAAGGCAACTAATGTAACCAATATAAATGTAATAATTTTAACGAATCTGTCGGACAGCATGTATTCATTCTATCCCACTGGATACGGTTTCTGAAAAGTTTTAAGGGGGGTGTTAAATCCTCCGGCCGCAAAATCATAAAAAAGGGCTGGTGCGTCACTCCAGCCCTTTTATTCAGTGAGTACTTTCTCTGTTATTAAATATTACTGCACCACCTTTTCCAGATCCTTCAGCATGGTGTCCAAGCCTCGGCCGAACAGCTTCAACCTGATCGGTTTCCCACCCCCGTATTTCTTGTATACCTGGCACACTTCACAGATGCCGGTATCCTTCCCCGTCGCCCCCCTATCATCCAATTTGCAGTAGGTTCCCTCTATCTCCCAGCAGGGTAGAAACTGGTACTTAGTAGCCGGGCACTCTGCCCTTATCATTTCGGGACAATGGCATGTATCCCAGCATGTTTCCTTGCCTGCCCAGAAGTTCAGCTTGGCCTCCTCCTCAACCCCATTGAGCTTCTTGTTTTCAATCTCTATTGCAGCCATTGTCTTTACCTCCTTTATTGATTTTACCTTTTGTTTTCTATGCCCTTAATTTAACATGCATGACACGCAGTGCCATCCGTCATGAGACTTAATTTACATTCGCACAAAAGCGCATATACGCCTTATAAGTATTAAGCCAAAATGCGTAGAAGCGGCCGGACTTCCATACATGCTGGGACTAAAGTACGGGTTCACTCAGGACGTATAGGTGATTGATTATTGAGTGTACGCAGATATAATTGAATTCAGTCGATTGGAAAAGCTATGGTATTTATACTCGGAACGGACACGCCAACGGAGGGAAAATGTTTAACAAATTTATGAAAACTCTATCCAACATGCATAAGGGAGAAAAGGGCATGACGGGGTTGGAAACCGCCATTATACTTATCGCCTTTGTAACTGTGGCCGCAGTTTTTGGCTACGCCGTCCTCAGCGCAGGCCTGTTTTCGTCCGAAAGGGCCAAGGAGACGGTTTATGCCGGTTTGAATGAGGCCAAGAGTGCCATGGAGATATCGGGGTCGGTAGTAGGACTGGGCGACAATAATACCCAATCGCTCTTAGCGGTAAAGTTCACATTGAGGAATGCTACCATGTCCGACAACCCCGTCGACATGACCGAGTGCGATGGCACAGGCAATTTACAAAACAAAACCGTCATCAGTCTGACGACCAAGAATGATTACTTCAGTAACGTAAAATGGTCCAAAGTCGCTCTTGGCACTGACAATACCAGCAACCTGTTGGAACCCGGCCTGCAGTTCGAAATCACCGTCAACTTTTTCGATCTCGGGTTTGGACAAGTGCTTTCTGAAAACCTGACGGCCAATGACCAGTTTAACATTCAGGTTAAACCGTCAGTAGGGTCCAGCCTTACTATTCAGAGGCAGCTACCTCCGGCTATTGTTGCCGTGATGGATCTGCATTAAGTTTTCCCTGCGCCAATAACGGTTGCTTCAATCGACCCGTCATCGAGCTTCTCTCGCTGGGGCCCGGTGATAAGGAAGCAACCGTTATTGAGTTATAGGCCCTTCATATAACCGAATTAAACCATAGAACCCCATTCACATTTGCCTCACAATTGCCCATATCCTTCCTCATTTATCCACCTAAAAAGAGACTTTTGGCTCACCTATATTAAACCTCCGGGTAATGTATTGCCTTCCGAGTGAAGCTATAATTTAGAAAACCTCGGAAGGTAAAATATAGAGATGCTTAGAAAATTGATCAGCGTCATATCTAATTTGCACCGCAGGCAACGCGGTATGACGGGCCTGGATACTGCGATTATTTTGATTGCGTTTGTCACGGTTGCTGCCGTTTTCGGCTATGCGGTTCTAAGCGCCGGCCTCTTTTCCGCTGAAAGAAGCAAGGAGACCATTTATGCCGGCCTCAACGAGGCCAAAAGCAACCTGGAAATCTCGGGTTCCGTGGTGGCCGGCAGCTCAGATAACACTACGGCTGATAGGATCATTTTTACAGTCAAGAACGCTATTGCCGGCAATCCTATTGACATGACGCCTTGTGACGGAACGCTGAACGCACATAATAAATGTGTCATCAGCCTGACTACCGCCGGGTCTTACATCAACAATGTAAAATGGTCCAAGCATGACCTGGGTTACAGCAATGGCAACGCACTATTGGAAACAGGTGAGCAATTCGAGATAACTATAAATCTTAACGATCTCGGTACTGGAAATACAATGTCGGACAATTTGACAGTAAATACCTATTTTACGGTTCAGGTAAAGCCCGCCTTGGGTTCAACGATCACAATTCAGAGACAGTTACCACCGGCGATCTATTCGATAATGGATTTACATTAGATCTGCATGAATGATTGAGAGAACACCTGAGGAAATTGCCCAACAGAAGGAATTGCGATTTAGTTCAGTTTTTTAACGACTCTGACTACCTGAATGATGACCGCAAAGTAATCGTCTTTCTTCTTATAGGGAGCAACCACCATTTCCTCACCTTCCATCCTCAGGCAGAGATCACCTGGTGAGGCCGGCACATCCTTGCCGCAAATAATTATGTCACCCTTATGTACCACATTACCGTACTCCAACTCCGCTGCCTTAATCCCAACCAGCTTCATCTCCTTTCCCCCGTTTACTGCCAACTCCCTTGGTACAAAAACATATTCAATTATCTGCCTGCTATTTATTTCCGCATATACAGGCACGATCGCCGGCAAAGAAAGCGAAAGCTCATTTATTATCTCATATGGCGTTTTCTTTAGCAAATCCTCTTTGGGATTCTTATCTAAAACGAGGTTGCTCAGGTCGTTTATGCTGACTTTCAGGGCGCGGGACAATTTTTGCAGTGAAGACAAGGTAACCGATTTGTAATCACCTTTCTCAATGCGGCAAATAAAAGAAGGTGACAGGTCAGCCAGCTTGGCCAGCTCCGCTTGAGAAAGACCTCTCTTAAAACGGGTATCCTTTACAAAATCTCCTAACATTTATTTAACCACCTTTCCCCTGTCTGTCAGTTTACCATGGTAAATCTTTTTAAAAATCATGTCAAAAATGTCCATTTGGATATTGATTCTAGTAAATTTATTGTTTAATATAGTAAACATGAGGTTAGAGACCGAGCTTTACAATATAATGCAACAGGAGAAGCTGACCAATGCCAAGCTGGCAGCCAAGCTGGGCATATCCCCATCGATGCTATGCCTGGTCTTGACGGGTGACAAAAAGCCGGGGCGACGGTTTCTGCAGGGCCTCGCCTCCAACTACCCGGATATTTGCCTGAAATATTTACAGGATCGAATTCCCGCCAGATCGTAAAACTGGCAACGGTTAGCTGTCTTGGACAAACGTTTGCCAAGCACTTTAAAAAAATATAGGCACAGGAATTGATTATAGTATTGAATTCAATGCTTATTGTGGACACCATCCGGGCATAAAAGCCCCGCAATCCGGCGGTCCCGGACCAGCGATTGAAGACGGCAGGCCCGGGAACCGTGGAAATAATAAATAGGAGGATAGTCATGGACGGTAATGAATATACAGTTGGGCTAGTATCTGCGCTCATAGGTGCTGCCATAGTTGCCTCTTTCATTGCTGCCTTTGGAATATTAATTTGGGTGATGTCGCTATGCTGAAAAAGGTGCAAAATACCGATACCGGCATCATAGAGTTCCTGGTCAAATTCCCGATCGCAATATTCGTGATCATGCCAGGTTGCATGGGCGGCGCTTTCTGGATCGGGCTCCAGGTCGACTCCGCTTTACATATCCACTTCCTGAAATTCATATTCCCATTCCTCGGCACCTTCCTGGGCATATGTCTTACGGGCCTGCTGATCACTCTTGGCCATACCAAGCAAAGCACTTCAGAGACCGCCAATGATTCCGATAAACCATACTCGGATACCCTGGTTTCAAAGCCGCATGAATATTCTGACACTTCTTATTCTCCCAAGGCATCGATCCCACGTGCCGGATATGCGACGCCTTTTACTCTAGGAAGGAAATTCATTAAATAGCTTAGTTTACGACCTGGTAACCGGCGTCTACCCAGGCGCCGTAATTACCTTCCAGTGCATAGACATTGTTAAACCCGGCTTCTTTCAGGTCATAAGCACTGGCAAGCGGATCCCCGGTCCAATGGCAATAGACAATATATGTCTTATTTTTATCGAGATTTGAAAGCACATACCGGAGGGCGCAGCGCGGATAATTAAGTGCGCCGGGAAGATGTCCGTCATTGTAGAAATGGCGTGACAGATCAATTACAACCACGTCGGATGTCTTGTCGATCACGTTCTTGGCTTCCTGGGGAGTTAGCCATAACGGTGAGACATCCTGCGTGGTTCTTTTAAATACAAACCCTCCTGTCACAACCAGGACAACAACAAAAAAGATCGCGTAGAATACGGCAGCATGTGACGCTTTCATCAAAGTACTCCTGATTTATATATTCAAGGCTTCGACGCATTTCTAAAGTGATCAATATCAGGTGCGGGAGCACTACCTCCGCCAGGCAACCGGCCGGGATCCGGCACGGTCATTTTGAATAATTCAGTCTCTGATTATCTTCACTGCGCAAGCAGGAAATTCTACAACCGGGGTTTATTTCACTTTGATTAAAGTAAACCATATGCCGATATCCAACACATCGGTTTAGAGTGCTATTTTTTTACAGAAATGTGCAACTTAAAAGCGTACCCTAAAATGCGTAGTGAACTAATCCGTATACTTGATTTACTTTAATAAATGGGCACATTTAAACTCAAAGGTATACCGGCTCTTTGTTTAACCGTGCGGCCGGATAAACCTCCGGGCTTGATGCGAATAAACAAATTGTCAGCATCTATTTGGAGATTTTATGCATTTTTGTAAATGGCTGTCTGCAATTTTTTTATCTCACCTTTATTTTCAGACTATGGAAACTGAGCGCCACCAGGTGTAAAATGTATCCGCCGTAAACAAAGACAGTTCTTTAATAAACGCCCGTTCCGGGAAAGGAGATATAATGGACTTATCTATTTTCGGTATCTTGTGGGCCCTCATTGAAAGGGCCAGCCTTTTGCTGGTAGTTTTCTTTCTGCTTTTCCATATCAAGTTTTTCAACCGCATGCTGGCAAAAAAACTGAGCATCCTTGATCAGATAGTACTGGCAATCATATTTGGCCTTTTTGCCGTTTACGGGACTTATACGGGCATCCAAACATCGGGGGCCATTGCCAATATCAGAAACCTGGGGCCCATGATAGCCGGCTTCCTGGGAGGCCCATGGGTAGGACTTGGAGCGGGATTGATCGGTGGGGTACACCGTTATTTCATGGGTGGTTTTACAGCGTTACCATGCGCAATCGGTACCATAACCAGTGGACTGGCCGGCGGTCTTCTTTTCGCGCTCTGGAAAGGTAACATAGGCATCTGGAAACCGACTTTGTTCGCCTTCCTCATGGAAGCGGCGGATATGGGTCTCCTGCTCCTCATGGCTCGTCCTTTCGAGGATGCACTGAAGCTCGTAAGCGTAATCGCAGTGCCCATGATTCTGGCGGATACTCTGGGCATCCTTATATTCGCCTTCCTGCTAAAGGAATTGAAGCAGGCTCAAGCTTCAGGCAAATGATATAGGCACGACACCTTTTATTCAGGTGTTACCAAGGGTAGTTGGTATCAGCTCGGTCATAGCCGGATGTATATGCGTACCTTCAAATATTTCATGCACATTATCTTTTGATTGCATGGCATTGATGACTTCCTGGATTAAAATCGGAGCATAAGGCCCTATAATGTGGAATCCTAGTATCTTATCGGTTTCCTCCTCGATTATGGCCTTGGCAAAGCCTTCCCTTTCCAGCAGCGCCTCACCATATGCCACGCTGCTGTATTTAGTTTTACCCACCCGTATTTTGTGGTCCGTGCGGGCCTGTTCCTCTGTCATGCCCACGGATGCTATTTGAGGATATGAATAGACGGCATGCGGAGCCGCGCTATAGTCCATCTTTTGCCGGGTGCCATGCAGTACATGGTCGGCCGCCAGCACTGCTTCCCTGTTGGCAATGTGAGTGAACATCTGCTGGCCATTGGCATCTCCGACCGCGAAAATATGACGGTGCGACGTTTGCATATAGCTGTTAACCTTTATAAATCCACGTTGATCCAGCTGCACCCCGGTTTTTTCCACCTGCAGCGTATCCGCATTCGACCTGCGGCCAACCGCCAGCAAGATTTTCTCCGCGGAATATTCTTTCATCTCCCCGGTTGCTTTTAGTTGAGTGACTACTGTAATGCCGTTGCCTGCAATACCGGCCCTGACTTCCTTCACAAGTTCACCGGTTCGCACCTGCATACGCCGGCTTAGCCGCTCCTTCAGGAGTTCGGCTACTTCCGGCTCCTCCGAGAGTATGAGCCTATCCGCCATTTCCAGCATGCTAACCCTGGTACCCATGGCAGCAAAGAAATGCCCCAGCTCCACCGCTATGTAACCACCGCCTATTATCACCAGACTCTCAGGTCTTTTTTTGAGACTTAAAACGGACTCGTTTGTCAGGTAATCAACTGTTTCAAGTCCCTTGATGGGAGATACCAGGATCCTTGAGCCCGAGGCCAAAAAAATCCTTTTGCCTTTGATTCTGTCACCGTTTACTTCCATAGTCATGTCATCTACAAAGCGTCCCCTTCCCTCATAGAAATCGAGTTTTTTCTGCCTGACCACAGTTTTTCTAACATGATCCCGACCATCTTCAACTACCTTTTGCATGCGTCCCATAACCGATTGAAAATTGACCGAGGTGACTTTGGCCCTGACGCCCAGTTTCCTGGCCTCCTGTATATCCACTACCCGGTCGGCAACACAGGTAAGCATTTTGGACGGAATACAACCTACGTTGAGGCAGGTACCGCCCAGCGGTCCCTCATCTACCAGCGCCACCTTTAAGTCATGTGCAATAGCTTCATCAACAATTATCAGTCCGCAGCCAGAACCAACCACGATGAAATCATAATCCTTCAACCCGGTATCCCCACAATAAAATAGTGCCTGCCGCATCCCTGTTGTTTTGACGAATCCCAGGTGCTGATCGACTATACATTTAATAATATATATATATAAACAAAACAAAAAATCAGGCCCCTGATCAGGGGCCTGATTTAGAAAACTTGTGGCTATGGTCTTGGGATAATTTACACGCCTTTCTTGAAGGGATCCCCCCATGTCTGGATTGAAGTAGCCAGCTCTTTATGCGTCTTGGCATATTCTTCGAGCGATATACCTTTCATAGTTGCCTCGATGGATTGTCTGAAAGCCTTACCGCCCGCGACCGGTCCGCTGGGATGCGCATGTATACCGCCGCCGGAGCCGATGACGATATCGTTGCCCAGCTCCTGCATAACCTTCGGTACCATGGAAGCCGTTATCCCGCCCGATGGCATAGGCCAGGTGGGCTTGATGCCATAAAACGGATAGGTAAGGTTTCTAGCAACGGCGTCGAATTTCTCCAAAATGACAGACGCTTTACCGTAAGGCGCAGGTATCACCACTATATCCGCGCCGGCCAGCCTGGGTAATTTGCCCAGGACCAGGTGGGAGCTCATCCCATGGAAGGGCGACATATAAAGCGCCCCGGCCACATCCATATGGGCGAGTATAGGGACATTTATCTCAGGATCCTCCGCAAGCGCCTGCAACACGGGCAAGCCCACGGCAATATAATTTACCATTATGCCGTTAACGCCCAATTCCACTGCCCGCTTGGCGTTCTTAAATATTTTAGGCACCGAGTCCGAGACATTTACCGTATAAAGCGTATGCTCGCCGGTCTCTTCGAAGACCTGCTTCTCTATCTCCATATAGCGCTTTACCCGGCCTTTCATTGAATTGAAGGATGCATCGGCAATCAGCTCATCGTCCTTCACTATATCGCAGCCACCCAGGGCAGCGAGTTTAAACAATTCCGCACCCACTTCCAGCGGATAGCCGGTGCAGGGTTTGACCATGTTGTTCAGCAACGGCCTCTTCTTCACACCCAGCAGCTTTCTTATGCCTTCGATGCCGAACTTTGGACCCTTAAAGCCGTCCACATATTTTTTAGGAAATCTTATGTCTACCAGCTTTATCTGTCCTGCCATTGAGATATTGCCGACAACGGCAGTCAGCATCATGGGTATCTGGGAACCTATATTGACTTCAGGGAAGGCGATCTGCACCAGCCAGTTCCTTTCTTGGAGACCGCCGGGCACAGCATACTCGTAGTCAGGTATCTCATATACACCTATTACCTTGGCTATATGCTGACGCCGTACTTCGGGTGTTTCGCCGGGTACCGCAACCCATGTTCCCGTGCTCTGCTCAACAGCAAGCAAAGGCGCCAGCTTGGGCATGGGGAAGATGGCCGGGTATGTGACCGTATAAGTACCTATTATGTACTCATCGTAGTCTATACCATCCGGCAGCGCGATCGGTTGACTTAGCAACTCATCTTCTTTCATCAGGATACCTCCTTAGTTATTTATTAACATCACACCTTTGCTTATTAAGCTTGGTGTAAAATTTCCTCAGGTGGCTATATAGATCCCTGTAAGAGCTGAAGAGGGTATCGTAGACCATTCTGTTCTTATCCTGTGGATCATATGTGTGACCCACGGCAACCACCTGTTTCAAAGAATCAAAATCCTTATATATCCCCATGCCGACCGCCGAAGACATTGCAACCCCAACAGCACCGGCTTCCTGAGGATTCTTTACGGTCTCAATGCGTTTCCCCGTTACATCAGCCAGGATTTGCATCAAGGGCTGACCCAGAGCACCACCGCCGATTAGTCTGAGTGAAGGCAGCGGGAACTTGTACTCCTTTTCAATCCTTTCTATCATCCACCTGAGGTTATAGGCTATACCCTCGTACACCGCCCGCAGCAGATGTTCACGGGTATGTTCGGGTGTCAGGTTAAGATAGCCGGAACGTATGTATGTATCCGCTATAGGAGACCTTTCCCCGTACATCCACGGCATAAATATAAGATAATCCGATCCTGCAGGGACCCCCATAACCTTTTCATCCATGTAGCCGAATATATTGGGTATTGCCGGGTCGGCTTTTTCAGTTTTGCATATCTGATCTCCCAGCCAGTTCAGGCAACCACCGGCCAGCTCCATTTGCGCCAGGAGCAATGCCTTTTCGGGGTCTGCCGACTGTATGGCTGCTATGCCGTTTTTACCCGTGGGCGTCCGCTTTGTCACAACCCCAACCCAGGCTGATGTCCCCATGCTAATATGCCCCTCACCCTCACCCACAGCGCCCGAGCCTACCGCAGCGGAAGGAACATCGCCGGATCCGCCCATTACAGGCGTACCCTCCAGCAGCCCAAGCTGTTGAGCCGCTTCCCTGGTCAAGCCACCCACCTTGTCAATGGAACGGGCCAGGGGCGGCAGCTTGCCGGGATCGATCCCGACGTATTTAAAGATAGCATCCATCCAGGTCTTCTTCTTAAGGTCCAGCCCGAAGGCCGATGCATTGCTCCAGTCCATAACCATCTTCCCCGTGCTGCGGTATATCAGATAACCATCCACGTCCAAGAAACATTTCATCTTGTTATATATCTCGGGCTGGTTTTTCTTAAGCCAGACGAGCTTGGGTATGCCATCCTTCCCGTTGATCATGGCCCCTGCGATAGCCGCAAAAACCGTCGGTCCCAGAAATTTATTCATAACCCAACTGGCTTCCTCGGGCGCCCGGGAGTCCAGCCATATAATGGCGTCGCTCAGGGGGCCGGTCTTCTCATCCATGGGAATAATGCCCAGCATCTGCGTCGAGTAGGCAATGCAAATGACATCAGATGCAGACACGCCAGTATCCGACATAAGTTGCTTGGTAGTCTGAGTAACCGCCCTCCAGTAACCTTCCGGTTCCTGCTCCGCCCAGCCGGGCCTGGGGTATTTGATAGCATACGGTATCAGGCATTTACCATGGACGCCACCCTGTACATCAACCAAAACTGCCTTGTTACCGCTGGTGCCTACATCGTGAGCAATTATATACTGTGTCATCTGGCCACACCCCCGTTAAAATAAGATTTTATCACCGCTGAACTATGCTCAATCATACCTATTATTGACTGAGGAATCAACACCTTGTGCCGGTTCAGTATATCAGTGACAATCCAATATTTACCGGTTTGTATGAACATAATACCATGTCTGTATAGATAATGTCTATATAGAATATATCTGCTATGACAAGTACATTATCATGATATATGTACTGCAATCCTTTAAAATATGGTAAACTATGCCGTTAAGATGAGCGGTAATAAATGAATAATTCGCGACGTGGAAAGGATGCTTCGGGAAAGCCAACAATTCTTGATTCGCTTATCACACCCTATCATCTGGTGCAGGCGTGGGAGGAATATGAATCCGCGGTCGAAGAAGCCATTATGAGGCCCGTAGACCTTACATTATCACAGTCTTTTGTATTATGGATCCTTCTCTTTGCGGATACACCCATGACAGCCACACAGCTGTCGATCCTCGCAAGGCGTGAGCCGCATTCGATGGTGCAGCTTCTTGATAAGCTTCAGGAGCGCAAATTAGTACGCCGCAGGCGCTCAAGGAGTGATCGACGACTGGTTGTTGTGTCCCTGACCAATGAAGGAAAGCAGCTGATCAGCGACATTCTACCAGCCTGGCAGTCCTCAGTACGAACAATATTCCAGACCAACTTTTCAGCCGATGAATTAATAACTTTTAACGAAATGCTTGAGAGGGCTCGCGACGCAAGTATATCCTGGCGTGGGTCAGAAACATCACAAGTAAAGGCGAGCGCCGAGCAGGTTGTTGCCCTTTTTCGGAACGAGAGTGCGTCAACGGACCTCAACGGTGAGAACCACTGATCTGCTTCAGGCTATATATCTGAACCAGTTCACGACTGCTGACTCTCTATTAAAAAGTTTTTGACTTGAATCTTTTATCAACCCTATACTACTTTGGTTAAAAGGCCTTATATGTTTGAGCCATCGTACGTTTCACTATATAAATCGGGAGAGTTGGAAAAACGCGTCGCAACCCTTAAAGGGTTGTTGGCCGGATGTGAGATATGCCCGCGTAAATGTCACGTAAACCGGCTGGAAAACGATAGCGGATTTTGCCGCTCCGGACGTCTGGCCCGTATATCCAGCTACTGCGACCATCATGGTGAGGAGCCCGTCCTTTCGGGTTCCAAAGGGTCCGGCACTATATTTTTCAGCGGCTGCAATATGCGTTGCATTTACTGTCAGAACTATCAGATCAGCCAGGCGATGGACCGCAAAGACAGCTACTTAAACGTCGAGGAACTGGCAAACGTAATGCTTTACCTTCAAGAGAAACTTCAATGCCACAACATCAACCTGGTGTCTCCCACGCATTACGTGCCTCAAATCATAGAGGCAATCCTTCATGCCGCCCGCATGGGACTGATGTTGCCTATCGTTTACAACACCAATGCTTACGACTCGATATCTACCTTGAAATTGCTTGACGGCATAGTAGATATTTACCTGCCCGATATCAAGTATTCTTCTGATGAGTGGGCCGCTAAATTCTCTCAGGGTAAGGACTATGTTATGCAAAGCAGACAGGCAATAGGTGAAATGTACAGGCAGGTAGGCAATCTGGTCACCGACTCTTCAGGCATAGCTCAGAGGGGCTTGATAGTCCGCCACCTGATCTTGCCCAACGGTATTGCCGGCAGCGCCGATTCATTGACATGGCTGGCTGACAATATTTCCAGGGATGTTACGGTAAGCGTTATGGCGCAGTATCACCCCTGTTACCTGGCCGACAATGAACCCATGCTTTCACGTAGGATTTCTTTTAACGAATACGCACAGGTTGTTTCCCTGATGGAAACGCTGGGCCTCGAAAATGGATGGCTGCAGGAAATGGGTTCCTCCGATTACTACCTGCCCGACTTCGAACTCCAGGGCCATCCTTTCCAGATTAAATAACCTGATTTACCTATTACATCCTATCTTTCAGATTTTTCCTGAAAAGGGCCCTTTTAACGCTGCCATCCGACTTGCCCAGTATCTGTTTGAGGCGCGGTATATACATTAATATAGGTACAAGGGCGATGCAGATGGAATATATGGTCAGTCCCGGATCCTTATAAACATACCACGCTATCAGTGGAAAAGCGGCAAAGGAGACTCCGTACGCAGCCGTAGGCCAGCGGGTAATGGCCATTATTATAAGAAATGAGGCCAGGTAAACTAACCATCCGCGTGGTATGGGCAACTTAACGGGACCCAGCTCAAGCCAATAAATCCATGCCACTAAAAAGGCCAGTACCCCAATAGCCGTAGCTCCACCTTTGCCGCCTTTGAATTTCAGAAAAACCGTAAAGTTGTGACCGGCAATCACTGCTATACCGGAGATCATTTCGAGAGGGATAACATAGTTGGCGTCAAGTGGGAACAAATAAACGGATAGCAAGTATGTAAAGTACAGAGCCAGCATGCCTTTGCCGACATCGCATGCCAGCACCAGTATTCCAGGCCAGAACCCGATCACATAGAAAACATTCATGGCCCCCATATTGTGGCTGCCGATTTGCCTTATATCTACGACTTTAAAACCACGGCCTACTAAGTAGGCAGAAGGTATGGACCCCAGCAGATAGCTTATTATGACCGATAGAATCACATCCCAGATTATGTTATACATAATAGTTACTCCCCGGCCTATTATAATGCATTATCCGCTAAAATTCTCTTGGTCGTAGACAGACGGATGTCTGCCGAATGCGGATGGCAATGGGGGCTGAATAAGAAAGTGCGCACGGTCTAGCACTTGGACAAGCCGTGATAATGAAGACAGGGTTGTTATTTAGATTTTGAAGGTAGAACCGCCAGAGCGCTTCCCTGTGTAGTTTTATCTCCCTTTCCGTTCTCAACCCAGATCTCGCACTCAGCCAGGAACTCGTCACCTTCTATATATTTCCTGGTTACTTTGCCTTTGCACCACCAGGTCTCGCCATCCTGCGGTTCATCGAAATTCTTCATTTTGCGTGGATAGTCCATGCCGCGGTAACGGCAGGACAACCTCTTCAACCTTCCCTCTTCACCTATCCAGTCGGTCATCAGGTTCACCAGCCATGCTCTCTTGAGCGCCCCGTGAACAATTGGATGGCCGACGCCAAGGTTTTTTGCAAAATCTTCTTCATAGTGCAGAGGGTTAAAGTCGCCGGAAGCACCGGCCCATTGCACCAGCATCCTGGTGGTTGCCACTTTTTTCAGAGGAGTTATTTCACTTCCCACTTCCACATCTTCATAATATGTCTGCTCTGCCATGGTTCCTCCCTCATATAGTACTGGGTGTCTTAGAAATTCAGGAACATATTCCGCATGACGAATGCCTTGCCCCCCCTTTCGTTAGTGAAGGTAGTCTCCACTGTAGTTATCATAGTGGGACCCAGCTTTGTTTCACGACCTTCAATACTTTCGATCTTAGTAACAGCGATGAGAGTATCACCTGCAACTACCATCGAAAAAAACTCGTAGTCTACACCTCCATCCAGCAACCCCGCAGGAGCTCCAGATTTGATTAGCTTTTCAACGAATTTGATCATGTCAAAACCATCGGATTTTACAGGCCAGCCGGAGAATGCCGGTGGAGCCAGCAAACGCCCCCACTTGCTTTGAGAGGCATACTCGACATTATTATATAAAGGATTAGCATCTCCTACCGCCCGCGCATATCTTTGTATCGCGCCCTCCTCGACTTTGAAAACAATGGGTTCCTCGGTCTGCCCGACCATCTTTTTCAAGCTTTCAAGAACCACAAATGCAGTCATGATAAAACCGCCTCCCCTGTGTTTTATTTTCCAACGATGCAGACGCTCACTATGTTCATAGAAGGAAAACCGCCCATGTTATGCGTCAGCCCTACTTTCGGGTCCTTTATCTGCCTCTTATCGGCTTTACCCTGCAGTTGCTTGTACATCTCATACATCATCCTTAAGCCGCTGGCCCCTATGGGGTGCCCGAAACATTTCAAGCCGCCATCAGGCTGAATAGGCTGAGCGCCGTCCAGGTTAAATCTGCCTGCCTCAATGTCCTCTTTGACCCTGCCCCTCGGGCTGAACTGCAGGTCTTCCATCGTAACCGCCTCGGTGATGGAAAAACAGTCATGGACCTCCGCCATGCTTACCTCTTCGCGCGGGTTCTTAATACCCGCTTCTTTATACGCAGCTATACCGGCGCGATAGGCAGGCTCAACGTGCGAGCCGTCCCAGTTGGTATAAAGCATCTCTTCGCCCGAAGAAACTGCAATCTGCAGGGATTTAACGTATATGGGATCCTTCCTGAATTTTTTGGCCAGATCAGCCCTGCAGACTATGGCTGCAGCCGCGCCGTCGCTTACACCACAGCAATCGAAAAGACCCAGCGGCCATGCTATGATCGGAGCGTTCATGATCTGTTCCACAGTAATTTCCCTGCGGAGATGTGCCTTGGGAGAGAGGACGCCATTCCTGTGGCTCTTGGCGGAAACCTGGGCAAGCATCATCTTGCCTTCCTGAGGACTGAGGTTGTACTGCGAAAAATATTTGGTAGCAAGCATAGCAAATCCGCCCGGCGCGCTCAAATTGAAATTGACCAACGGCATCTTGTAACCCAACATCCCTGCCACCGGCAGGCCGCCGTAACCGGTATCTTTCAATTTCTCCATCCCCAGCGCCAGGCAGATATCATAAGCCCCGGATGCCACTGCATATACAGCGCCGCGCAGTGCTTCGGACCCGGTGGCACAGAAATTTTCAACACGGGTTATGGGAATGAAAGGCAGTTTTAGCGTATGGCCCAGTATGGTTGCACCCCGTCCAACGCTGATATCAGGCATGTGCACACCCCACCATGCGGCCTGAATGTCTTTCTTTTCCATGCCCGCATCTTCCAGGCATTCAACAAACGCCTCCACGATCAGGTCCTGTGGACCTGCGTCAAAGCGCTCGCCGAATTTGGTGCAGCCCATACCGACTATGGCAACTTTATCTCTAATTCCCTCGGCCATTTACATGTCCTCCTTGTTTTTCCTGATGGTTACGAGACTACAGGGATCCCTTTCCAGCCGTAGTTCACAGCCGCGCGTTTCTCATCCGAAAATTTAACCCTGAAACTCAGCTCGACCGGCATGCCTATTTTGAGGCTGTTTGCATCACAGTCTGTAAAATCTACTCCCGTCCTGCCACCACCGACGAAATCAATGAACCCATAGGAGGACGGCGGATCAATGCTGGGAGCCAGGAAGTCGCTGGTATAGGTAAATATATTAGCTTTCTTATCTGCAAATCTGTACGGCTCAATCTGGTCGACTGCACCGCAGTCGGGGTTCGGACAGATTCTCTGAGCCGGCCAGGCTGGAGTGCCGCATTTCTTACACTTGGTTCCTACCATGCCGTATATCTCCCGGTTATCCCTGGAGACTATTGAAAACGATGTATAGAGCGTCTCCTCACCTCTTATGCCAATCTCAGAAGGCATCAATTTGCGGAAAGCCAGGTATTTTTCATAGCTCCCCAATGACGCTTTATTGGCCAGGTTGCCTTTAATGCCCTTCTTGCCTTTCATTTTCGTTATATTATCTGTAACGGTCAGGTAGAAGGCATCGCATCCCTGCCCGAAGCTTACCACCATGATTTTATCCCCGGGTTTGGCATCTTCCAGGGCTGCAGCCAGCATCATCAGTGACTGCGCCACTCCGGTTTCCCCGACATTGTTCAGCATCGGATCCTGTACCTGCTCCGGCGCCAGCCCCATCGCCTTGCCGAGAGCGGAATGAGCGCCGACAAACGTACAGGCATAGATAACCCTGGAAAAATCCTTGATATTTAATTTGTATTTATCGACCAGCCCTTTAACAGCCTCTGGAATAAATTTCATATAGCCGGCATCGCGGATAAAACGCTCCTCCCACATATGTTCCATGCGTTCACCCTCAAGGCGCCTGCGGTCCACAAAATCATGGGTAGTTGAGAAAGCTCCCTCGATATTTGCGATCACATTTTCTTTAGAGAGCAAAAATGCCGCTGCACCGTCTCCGTAGGTATAGTCACCATTACTGCCGACCTTGCTGACCCTGCAATCCGCAGCGGAGACCAGGCAACTGTTTAGCGATCCGGCGGCGATGGCGTCGGCAGCAGCCAAAAGCGCAGCCGTGCCTGACTTGGTCGAGTCAGTAAAATCTGCCGTCCTGGTATCGGTCTTAAGATCCAGGGCTGCAGCCACAATGCCGGCGTTTTGCCTCAAGGCGTATGTCTGAGACGTGCTGGCAAAGTACATCCCGTCAACCCGGTCTTTATTTTCGTCCTTCAGGCAGTCCACTGCTGCAGCAACTGCCATGGTTATGCTGTCTTCATCCCAGTTGGCCACCGCCTTTTCGCCCCTTAATGGCGCAAAACCCAAAAATAAAAGCGCCAGTTGCATTACATTGCGATCCAACCGAAATCTTGGTATATGCGCCCCATACGACTTAATGCCTACCATCTTTCCTCCTTTGTCCGGAACTGTATTCAATGGTGTCGCCAGTCCATCAGCGACAGATTTTACACTATCTTATCGTAAATCACAACTACCTATACGCACATTATTGTATATGAATATCTCCATAAAATGGTGCTGATGAAGCTATACTTTTATTGATCGGTCAATTAAAGCCCGATACCGCTGGCGACTTTGAAGAGATGCGTGTCTCTATCTCCCAGCATGAATTCGGCTGATTTTATGCGCCTGAAAAAGCAGCCCATATCGTGGTCCATGCTAAATCCTATAGCACCGTGTATCTTAACACCGTCTATGCATACCTGCTGGTATACTTCGGCTGCTTTGGCCTTGGCCATTGATATTTGGGTGGCTGATTTCTGACCCGACGCCAGCAGCCAGGCGGCGTAATAAACCAGGTACTGAAGCCCTTCCACCTCAGTGAGCATATCCACAAGCTTATGCTGGATGGCCATAAAGGAACCAATGGGTTTATCGAATTGAATCCTTTCCTTGGCATAAGCCAGCGTCATGTCCAGTACAGCCTGGCAGGCGCCGGATATTTCAGCGCACTTTAAAATGGTGGCGCTCTGCATAATAAAATCGAACACCTTCCGGCCTTTCCCCACTCCACCCAGTATGTCCTGTTTGCCCGCCTTGGCGTTCTTGAACCTGACCCTGCATTGCGCATCCCCGGCTATCGTGGGTATCAGCTCAATCTTCAAGCCCCGGCACTTCGTGTCTATGATAAATGCAATCAAATCTTGCCGGGGATTGCTTACCTCCTCGGTCCGGCAAATAACTATCAAGAAATCCGCAATATGTGCAAACGGTATAAACCATTTCTCGCCGTTGATTAAATAGTGCGTGCCGTTATAATCGGCCCGGCAATTTATATCGGCTGCATCATAGCTGCCGGACTCTTCGGCTAAGGCCAGCGACCATATTTTATTACCCCTGGCAATATCGGCCGCATATGCTGCTTTTTGCACTTCCGTCCCAAACTTCATCAGGGGTAGGGCGCATAGCGCTACAGTCGAGAAGAACGGACCAGGTGTAATATTCCTTCCCATTTCTTCCAGCAGTACAACAAGGTCCAATAGACCGGCTCCCGTCCCACCGTATTTCTCCGGTAGTACCAGGCCCAACCATCCCAGTCCCGCCATTTTTGCCAGCATGTCGGGATCGTAACCCAGGTTGTCTTTCTCCAATTCCCTCACATGCGTTCTGGTGCATTCACGTGACAAAAAGTCCCTGGCCATGGTCCTCAACATCTGCTGCTGTTCATTAAGATCGAAATCCATTTTCCCCTCTTAAGCGAACTAGTACGGCCTGGGCAATCCCATCTTGAACTGGCCGACAATATTTTTCTGTATCTCATCAGTACCGGCAGCGATCGAGATTCCCGGGAACATCATATAAAGACGTGTAATACTTCCCTCCATCTTTGCCCATTTAGACCACATGTCAACCTGCGAGTACGCGCCGATTATTTCGCTTCCCGTGGTCGCCAGGCGCTGCATCACGAAATCGCAGTAAGCTTTATTGCGGGCCGCTTCATATATTGGAATCAGCCCCTTACTCAGCTTCCAGGTTATTTCGTAGCCAAATAATTTAAGCGTTTCCAGCTCAATGGCCCTTTCCGCCAGCTTGTGCTTTACCAGCGGGTCGGACGCCAGCGGCTTTCCGTGTAAATTTGTCCTGCGGGCATACTTAATCACAATTTCAAGTATTCGTCTGGCAGTGCCGTAAAATTGCGGTGCAACGCTGTGCCTCTCAAAGGCCAGAGATTGCATGAGTTGGTACCAGCCCCTGTTTTCCGTACCGACGAGATTTGTCACCGGCACCCTGACATTATCGAAAAAAAGCTCATTGAAAATATGAATGCCGGCGTAATTGTAAATTGGTTTAATGGTGATACCCGGGCTTTTCATATCCAGAATGATCAGGCTGATACCGTGCTGCTTCTTACTTACGCTGGCGTCCGTTCTCACCGCCAGCCAGCACCACCTCGCCCTGTGGGCGCAGCTGGTCCATATTTTCTGTCCGTTCAAAGTGTAATAGTCGCCGTCCCTGACTGCGCGTGCCTGGATATTGGCAAAATCGGAGCCTGCATTTGGCTCACTGTAAGCCGTACACCATATGCCGTCCGGCTCTCCCGCGGCAATTGGCGGTAAATATTTTTTCCGCTGTTCATCGTTGCCAAAGAGCATCAAAGACTGCCCCACCCACCCGATTCCGCTCACGCCCATAGTCATGCCGGGAATACCCTGGTAGCTGGCTTCATCCATATAGACATGCTGCTCAAAAAGAAGCGTCTCTGCCCCCATACTCCTTGGGCCAGGCCATGGTTAGCCAGCCTTTCTGAGAAAGCTTCTTTGACATCTGCATGGCGAATTCCCAGTCCTCGTCACGGCTCTCCTCTTCCAAGCCGGTTATTAAGTCCCGGCCAGCCAGCTCACATCTGGCAAATTCACGGATTTCCCGGCGCAATTGCTCCTCTTTTTCGCTGAATTCAAAATCCATGGCGGTTCCTCAAGCTTCTATGGTAACAGTAAACCGGCCTTTTTGACAGTATCCGATGAGAAAATTTATTTTATATGTGTAAAGCCCTGATAGACCCTGTCTTTCCAGGCTACCCCGGCTCCCAGGGCACGCCGGGAAGCCCCGATAACTACCGCCAAAATCAAGAACGCTACGCCCAACGGATGAAAAATAAAGGATATGGATGATCCCCTGAAATATTGATCGGTTATAACTCTCATTAATAAAAGGATAAACACCTGGGCCGCAATGATAACGCTCAATTCCGTCAATTGTCCGGAGGTCATCAGCGAGTCAACCGGATCTATGTAGGCCCAATAGAATGGGGCTAAAAAGAATATATAAGCGGCGCTTACAAATCCCACCAGGGCTAAGGGCGACAGTGCGGCAACGGAATAAAACCATTTCATGCACCCTTCAGTCATCACTGCCAGGTTGCCGTACATCTCTGTAGTAAGGGTCTTCGACAGGTCAACCGCCAGAGTCCGCCCGCCCCGCCTGCTCATCTCCAGTCCAAACCAAACATCTTCCATTATCCTGGACTTTACCGCCTCATGTCCGCCTATCCGCCAGTAGTCAGCCTTATTAAATAGAATGAACTGCCCTATTATCATGGTGGGCATGGGCTTTTTAGAGCTATGAAATAACCAGAGTGGGAACCAGGTCATCTGAGCAAAATAAAAAAGGACGGGCAAAACGATCTTCTGAGTAAGCCCGGCTAACTTCTGCCTGGGGAACCCTGACAGCAGCGCAACCTGATATTTGATAGCGATGTCCAGAGTTCCCCTGATCATATGGCTTTCGCAGACCGTATCGGCATCCACGAACAAGAACCAGTCCCCTCCGGCATGTTGAGCTAGTTGATAACAGGCGAACGGTTTGCCTGCCCAGTCTGCAGGCAAAGACTTACCGCTGTAAAGGCGTACTCTGGGATCCGCCTCGGCTATCTCGCTTACAATTGCGTGTGTTCGATCGGTGGAATTATCGTCTACAACCAGGACCTCGAAATTGGGATAGTCCTGTTGCAATACCGACATAAGACATTTGGCGATATTATTCTCTTCGTTTCTGGCGGGAATAAGAACGGAAACAAGCGGAAGATCAGCGGGCAGGTCGGCCTTTTTGGAGGGGCGTTTAAGAGTAAAAAGGTTCAATAGGAGGTTGATAAAAAAAATGACCAGTCCCGCCAAGACCAGCAGTTGATAAATCAAATTTTATCGGCTCCAAAGCAGACTTTTCAGGCCGCTTTCCTTTTGGACCTGATCCAAACTATGAGACGGCCGGGATGCCCGGTATCCACCCATAGATCGCGAAAATGTTTGACCGCAAAAACGGCGGTAACGCCGCAAACGAATACGATTTCCCACATATCCGCCCTGTTGACCAGCAGCATCGCTAATGTACCCAGGGTGCTGATCATTACAACCCATGAATCATTGCCGATAAACAGTGCGCAAACAAACAATAAAATGATCATACTCGCAAAGATGTCCCACTGCGTCAAAGCTATAGCCACACCGCCGAAAACCGCCAGTGCCTTTCCACCACGGAAATTCAGAAACGGGGAGAAAGCATGGCCCAGGATTGCGCAAAACGCGATTAGATACAAAGTGGGTGTCGTAATATCGAAAATCAGCCTGCCGATCAAGATGAAAGGCATGGCCTTGCATATTTCCACTGCCACAGCAGCCCCACCCCAGAACTTGCTGCCCGCCCTGAATACATTGGTTGAGCCGGGGTTGCCATCGCCGTAGCTGCGTATATCTTTTTTAAGCGCCCATTTACCTATCCAGACAGCAAATGGACAGGCGCCTAAAAGGAAGGCACCGACGGCCAACACTACAACTATAGCTGTATCCATTATTACAGCGCCTCGATCACCCCGTTTGCAAATCTGGCTACGATGGGAAGTCTAAATAAAAATAATTTAGCTGTCAAGTATCCCATGAAGATACGACCCCGATGGGATTCGAGGTATCGGATTTAAACTTTTTAATCCATTCCTCATACATATCCTAAAATAT